>NZ_BMEY01000005.1 GCF_014637405.1 Ornithinibacillus halotolerans | reverse complement strand
TGAACGAGTCAATTACATTCTTAGCTACTAAAGCACGCTAGCTTTAGATTTATTTAATAGAAAAAACAGGGTATGTTTTTTCTTACATACTGGTTGTTTTGTTCAGTTTTCAAGGAGCAAAATCTTAGATGTTGTTTTTGTGTCAACTCTTATATAATATCATTTATTACATTTGATGTCAACACTTTTTTATAAGTTTTTTTCAATCTTGCGCGCCGCTTGTTTTAGCGACTTTATTAATATATCACGCTAGTTAACTGATGTCAACAATTAATTTATTAAATTGTTAAATCAATTATTGTTGCTAGCAAAGCAACGATATTTAATTTACCATGATTTTTCCCCTAAATCAACCATTTATTACAGGAAATATATGGTTAATAATTAAATGTGCTAGAACTCTGCATTATATTAAGGTACTTCTATAGTATTTAATGAAGAAAGAAGCCGCATTTAAACTGACAGCTTCTTTCTATATTATCATTTCTATTTACCTTTTATTTATTCCTCATTTGCGGGAATAATAATACATCTCGAATTGAAGGCGCGTTTGTAAGTAGCATAACTAAACGATCAATACCAATTCCTAATCCACCAGTTGGAGGCATTCCATATTCAAGCGCTTCTATGAAATCTTCATCCATAAGGTGCGCTTCATCGTTTCCTTCTGCTCTTTCTTTAACTTGTGCTTCAAAACGTTCGCGTTGATCTATTGGATCATTTAACTCACTAAAGGCATTAGCATGTTCTCTCGCAACAATAAATAACTCAAATCGATCAGTAAAACGTTCATCTTCCTTATTCTTTTTAGCAAGTGGTGAAATCTCCACAGGATGACCATAGACAAATGTTGGCTGGATAAGTTTCTCTTCTACCTTTTGTTCAAAGAACTCGTTTACAACATGACCAAATGCCATATTGTCTTTAATTTCTACTCCATGTTCTTTAGCTAGTTCTCTGGCTTTTTCATCACTCATGTTTTCCCAGAAGTCAACACCAGTATGTTCCTTAACCGCATCTACCATATGGATTCTTTTCCACTTTGGTTCTAGATCAATTTCATGTTCACCGTACGTAATTTTCGTTGTGCCATGTACTTTTTGCGCAATATGAGCAATCATATTTTCAGTAAGTTCCATAATATCGTGATAATCTGCATAAGCTTCGTATAGTTCTATCATTGTAAATTCTGGATTATGTCGAGTTGAGACTCCTTCATTACGGAAGACTCTACCAATTTCATATACTTTTTCAATTCCACCTACGATTAGGCGCTTTAAATGTAGTTCAATTGCAATACGCATATACAGTGGAATATCTAATGCATTATGATGGGTAATGAATGGCCTAGCACTTGCTCCCCCAGGGATACTATGCATCATTGGAGTTTCTACTTCTAAGAAACCTTGAGCATCTAGATAATTTCGCATTTCACGAATGATTTTACTACGAGTAACAAACGTTTCTCTACTCTCTAAGTTAGTTATTAGATCAAGATAACGTTGGCGATATCTTTGTTCTACATCTTTTAATCCATGATATTTCTCTGGAAGAGGACGTAATGACTTTGAAAGTAAGTGAAACTCATCTACTTTTACAGAAAGTTCCCCTACATTCGTTTTAAACATAGTTCCTGTGACACCAACGATATCACCAAGGTCTACTGTATTAAAGATTTCATATGCTTCTTCTCCAATTGCATCTTTTCTTACATATAATTGGATTTGTCCACTTAAATCTTGTATATGGGCAAAACCAGCCTTACCTTTTCCTCGCTTTGTCATTACTCTTCCGGCGATAGTTACTTGGTAGTCTGCTTCCCCTAATTCCTCTTTTGAATACTGTTCATACTTTTCTTGTAAATCTTTTGCAAAATCAGTACGCTCAAATTTTCCACCAAAAGGGTCTAATCCTTTTTCACGATATGTATCTAATTTTTCTCTCCGAACACGCATATGTTCATTTAATTCTTCAGACATCTTTACCAACTCCATTACTATATTATTAAAATAAATTACAGTGCAACTACTATATAATTAGATAGTTATTATCTCAACATAACCTACATTTTACACCTCAAAAGGCTTATATATCAACTAATGATACTATATATTGTCCCAAAAGAAAAATCCGCTAGATTTTTCTAGCAGATTATGTCAGAACTATTTATTATGAAGCTGTCATTGCTTCTTCTACTTCTTTAACGAATTCAAAAAAGATATTAATTAAATGGTCTCGAGTCTCTGCCTGATTAATTTGTTTTCTTGCTTTTCCACTTCCGTCAATTCCTTTTAAGTACCAAGCCGCATGCTTTCTCATCTCCATTATAGCAACCTTTTCGCCTTTTAGTTTAATAAGTCTGTCCATATGAAGAATGCAAACATCAATTTTTTCTTGTGGAGTAGGAGCATCTATTAATATTCCTGTATCTAGATATTTAACAATTTGATAGATTATCCAAGGGTTACCTAGTGCAGCGCGACCAATCATAACTGCATCTACACCCGTCTCATCTATACGTTGTTTTGCAATCTCTGGGCTATCTATATCCCCATTACCAATTATAGGAATGCTTACTGCTGATTTAACGTCTTTTATTATATCCCAATTAGCATATCCCTCATACATTTGTTTTCTCGTTCTTCCATGAAGTCCAATAGCACTTCCACCAGCTGCTTCTACCGCTTTTGCATTGTCAACGGCAAAAATATGATCCTCATCCCATCCGGTTCTCATCTTAACGGTAACTGGTTTGTCCGTGTTTTCTACAACAGCTTTAACCATTTGGTAGATTTTATCTGGATCAAGTAACCAGCGTGAACCAGCATCAACCTTCGTAATTTTTGGAGCTGGACACCCCATATTGATATCAATAATTGATGCATTGGTATTTTGATCTACATATTGCGCTGCTTGAACAAGATTATCCTTATCACCACCAAATATTTGAAGGCTCATTGGCATTTCTTGCTCATCTATATATAACATTTTCATCGTATTTTTATTTCTATTTAGTATCCCTTTATCACTAACCATTTCTGCAGTAATGAGTCCCGCACCAAACTCTTTTACAGTTAACCGAAAAGCCCAATTACTTACTCCAGCCATTGGTGCTAGTGTAACTTGATTTGGAATGGTAATGTCTCTGATTTTCCACATGTCATTTGTCCTCCACTCCAAGTATTTCATTTTTATCTATATTAAGTGTATCTGATATTTTTTTTATATTTTCCTCTGTTATCTTTCGAGTGCCTCTTTCAATCTCTCCTAAAATATTCAAGGAAATGTTAAGTTCTTTTGCGAACATAACTTGTGTATACCCTTTTAACTTACGATAAGCTTTTATTCTTCTTCCGAGTCTGTCTGTATCCATTGTGTTATGTCCCTTTTCTCTTTTTCAGGAAGTGCTTGAAGCAATTCGCTAACTGAACTTTTCAAGGTTGGAACTGCTAAATCAGGTGCAATTTCATTCAAAGGGATTAATACAAACCCTCGCTGATGCATTCTAGGGTGAGGCAAAATTAGCTCGTCTGTTTTTTTACTTTCTTGGTTATATACTAGGATATCTAGGTCAATCGTTCTTGGTCCATTCCGAATTACCCTTTTTCTCCCTAACTCACCTTCTATTTGTTGGCATAGAGTCAATAACTGATTGGAAGTTAAGCTTGTCTTCAGTTCAATCACCATATTTAAAAAGTCGGCTTGATCTGTATAACCAACTGGAGGAGTTTCGTAAATAGAAGACTTACTTTGAATTTGTATCATTTGACTTTCTTCCAGTATGCTAATGGCATCTTTTAAGTATTTTATTCTTGGTTCTATATTAGTTCCTAATGCAATATATGCTTTATTCATGTGACTTCTCCCGGAAAATTTCTACGGCTACTGATTCATAATGTCCTGGGATAGGAGGGTCTGGTTTTATAACCTTCACCCTGCAAGCTTCTAAAAGAGTAAAAGAAGCTAACAAATTAGCAGCTACTGATTCAGCTACCGCTTCGATGAGATTTTTTGATTTACCTTCCACAACGGCTTTTACCTTTTGATATACTTTACTATAATCTATGGAGTAATGCATATTATCACTATTTCCCGCTTTACTCGTATCTAAATATAACTCTAAATCGACATTAAATCGTTGTCCTAATTTTTTCTCTTCAGGAAGCAATCCGTGAAATCCATAAAATCTCATATTAGTTAAGATAATTTTATCCATTATTTCTCCTCCACCCTTAACATAGCATCCATCATTTTTGCCACTTCAACATGTAATTTCACATTATGAACTCGTACTATATTTGCTCCCTTTGAAATGCCTAAACATGTTGTGGCTGCGGTACCGTTGTCTCTTTCTTTTGGTGGGACATTCAGTACTTCCCCTATAAACCGTTTTCTAGAAGTTGCCAATAATAAGGGGTAACCCATATTTGTTAGCTTATCTAGATTATTCATTACGACGAGATTGTCTTTTGCATTTTTAGCAAATCCTATACCTGGATCTAGTATAATATTTTCCACTGGTACTCCAGCACGTAATGCAATTTCAATACTTTCTTCTAAGTCACACTTCATATCATCTAGTAACGAAGTATAGTTTTCATTTGTACGATTATGCATAAGAATAATAGGTACATTATAACGTGCAGCAATGCTAGCTATTTCTGGTTCTTTCTTTGCTCCCCACACATCATTAATAATTTCTGCTCCCGCCTCGATTGCTTGTCTAGCTGTTTCCGCTTTGTACGTATCTATAGATATCGGAATACTTATCGCATCTTTTACTGCTTTAATGATAGGAAGGACACGCTCTAATTCTTCCTCTACAGAAATAGGAGCATGATCTGGGCGAGTAGATTCGCCTCCGATATCGATAATATCCGCTCCAAGACGTTCCATTTTTACAGCTTGTTCTACTGCCTTTTCTATTGTTGTATAGCTACCACCATCCGAAAATGAATCTGGTGTAACATTTAATATTCCCATAATATATGTTCGTTTAGACAAATCATATGTTTTTGATGTTGTTTTTAAGATCATAAATGGATTTCTCCTTCTTAATACAATTTCTAGTACCATCCTATCACAATAAAAAAAGGCTAGCATCATTTTCTGATACTAGCCTTTTAAATATTTATTCTTCATCAAATTGATAAAGCGGAGTAGAAAGATATCTTTCTCCATTATCAGGTAAAACTGCTAACACCTTTTTACCTTTTCCTAAATCTTTAGCGACTCTTAAGGCTGCCACTACTGCTGCACCAGATGAAATACCGCCTAAGATTCCATTAGTTTTCGCCACTTTTCGTGATGCTTCAAATGCTTCATCGTTAGAAACTTGAATTACCCCGTCATACACTTCTGTATTTAATACTGTGGGAACAAACCCGGCACCTAGCCCTTGGATTTTATGTGGTCCAGGATTTCCACCTGATAGTACCGCTGAATCTGTTGGTTCTACTGCATATACCTTAACACCATCAAAGTGGTCTTTAATTACTTTTCCAGCACCTGTTACCGTTCCACCAGTACCAACACCTGATACAAATGCATCTAAGCCATCGTTCATTTGCTTAACAATTTCTTGGCCTGTTGTACGAGCATGTACTTCTGGATTGGCAGGGTTGTTAAACTGTTGTGGCATGAAATAGCCTTTTTCTTTAGCTAATTCTTCCGCCTTTTTAATAGCACCTTTCATTCCATCTGGACCTGGAGTTAGAATTAATTCTGCTCCATAAGCACGTAAAATATTACGGCGCTCTTTACTCATTGTTTCTGGCATAACAATTACAGTACGGTATCCTTTAGCAGCCGCTACCATAGCTAATCCAATTCCAGTGTTTCCACTAGTTGGCTCAACAATTGTCCCGCCTTCTTTTAGAGTTCCATCTTTTTCAGCTGCCTCAATCATCGCTAGTGCAATACGATCTTTTACGGAACTACCTGGATTAAAGTATTCTAATTTGACATATACATCCGCACTATTTTCATCCGTTAAATGGTTTAATTTTACAATTGGTGTTTCACCGATTAAGCCGGTAATATTATCTGCTACTCTCATTAACAATTACCTCCTTATAATTCCTACTAAACTTATAGGATTTATATATAATGTAATCTTAAATAGTACTTACTGTCAACTAAAACAACTATAAATAGGCGGGTTATTTTACTAGAAAAAAAGCATTTCCGAATAATACTCGGAGATGCTTTTGCTATATGGTTACTGTTGCATGTTGCAGTAACAAAGTCACTATTCAATTATATATTATTCTCCATATATCCAATTTATATCTATTTTTTCCCATAATGGATCTGAGTTTAAATGTTGATCTGTTGACTGTAATGCAAGTTCACTTCGTATATATGGTTTTAGTTCATCATATGAGTAACTTATCTCCGGTAAATATTTGTGCAAATAGAGAATAGCTACTCCGTTGTTTGTTACAAAAGGTTTACTGAACGAATACTCACTTAGCTCCTCAGCAATCTCAAAATAATTAGCCGGTAAAAACTCAGTGTTTTTAGAATTAAATCCGAGATAACCACCATTAGCTTTCGTTTCATCATCAATAGAATATTCTTTTGCTAACAAAGGAAAAGAAGCCCCTTCTTCTAACTCTTTATAAATTTTCTCAGCTTCATCCATTGTCGAAACTAATATATGAGAAAACTGTAATGACTCATTAAACTGATATTGATTCTTATACTTTGTATAATAAGCTTGAATATCTTGCTCATCAACTTGGATATCTTGTGCAAGAAGTGCTTCGAGCTGATAACGATATATTATATCGTCTCGCCATTTTTTTTCTAATTCATCAAGTGTTTCCTTTTTAGTTACACCTTGCATCGTTGTCAATAGAGCAATATCTCTCTCAATTATTTTATCGCTTACTGTTATATTACTTTCATCTGCAAGTTTCTCCACGATAGAGCGATCAATCATGTTCTTTAGTTCCTTTTTACCATGATTAACTCGTAATGATCCCATCCATTCTTCATATGTTATATCTGTTCCAGCTATTGTTGCAACTGGTTTTTTTGTATCAATTTTCTCGTCCTCAACTAAAGTGCCTTCTGATTGGTCATTTTTCCAAAGAAGCATTGTAGTTACATTAGTAATTAGGAGTAGTATAGTAATACTGAGTAGCAATTTTTTCGACATAGTACATTCCTCTTAACTTATTCCTGGATTAATGATTCAAGTTCTTCTTCTGAGAAGCGATATGTTTCGTTACAGAAATGGCAACTTGCTTCAGCTCCGTGATCTTCTTCAATCATTTGTTTTATTTCATCTTTACCTAAACCGATAATCGCATTCGCCAATCTTTCCTTTGAGCATTTACACTTAAATTGAACCGGCATCTTCTCGTGAATTTTTAAACCACCATCTTTAAATAACAGCTCCAATATTTCTTCAGGTGTTTTGCCTTCACGTACTAGGGAAGATATAGGTGGGAATGATTGAATCCGTTCCTCTAATTGTCCGATTGCTGTATCATCTGCTCCAGGCATCACTTGAACAATAAAACCACCGCTTGCTAAAATTGTAAGATCTGGGTTCACAAGTACACCCGCTCCAACAGCTGACGGAACTTGTTCAGATGTAGCAAAGTAATAAGTAAAATCCTCACTTATTTCCCCGGAAACTATTGGTACCTGACCTGTGAAAAAGTCACGTAATCCTAAATCTTTTACAATACTTAAACTTCCGGTTGTACCAACAGCACGACGTACGTCTAGTTTACCTTTTTCATTTAAGTCAAAATCAACATGAGGATTGGTAACATAGGCACGAACCTCACCTTTAGCATTAGCATCAACCACTATTGCACCGATGGGACCACCACCCTCAACTTTGACTGTAATAGAGTTATCTCCTTTTAGCATAGCTGCCATCATTGCAGAAATAGTCATTGTACGACCCATTGCAGCAGATGCTGTAGCCCAAGTATCTTGCCTTCTTCTTGCTTCTTCTACCATTTTAGTAGACCTTATAGCAAATGCACGAACCATGCCATCTAATGCAGTTCCTCTAATTAAGTAATCTGACATGTGAAAAACTCCTTTACTTGTTCATTTTGTATATTTCATATAATCCCTTTAGTGTTAAAAATGGATCAACAGAATTAATCGTTTCGGAGGACTCCCCTATTAGCTGGGATAATCCGCCTGTCGCAATTACATGTGCTTCTTTTCCGGAATTTTTCTTAATACGGCTTACAATTCCATCCACTTGACCGATATATCCGTAAAATAGCCCTGACTTCATTGCTTCAATTGTCGATGTTCCTACTACATTTTTAGGAGCTTCTATTTCAATCTTTGGGAGCTTCGATGCTCTTTGGTACAAAGCTTCCATTGAAATATTAATCCCTGGGGAAATAACTCCTCCACAATATTCTTCTTCTTCATTAATATAACAGTATGTTGTAGCCGTTCCAAAATCAATTATGATTATTGGTGCTTGGTGTTCTTTCAATGCACCCACGGCATTCACGATACGATCTGCTCCAATTTCGCTTGGATTTGGATAACACATTTTTAAGTTTGTTTTTACTGATTCTTTACCTACAACTAATGGGTCAAGATTAAAGTACAATGTACACATTCTTTCTAAAGAAGACATGATTGGTGGTACAACAGAAGAGATAACTACATCGGTAATATCAGTAAAATGAATTCCATTACATTCAAATAAAGACTTTACTAGCATTGCAAATTCATCTTCTGTTTTATAGCGATCTGTCTTAATTCGCCAATGGTATTTTAATTCATCATCACAAAAGACACCTAATACTGTATTGGTATTCCCAACATCTAATACAAATAACATGGTGTGAGTCCTTCCTATATAGTTTGTGTATTGGAACGAATATTTTACGAATGAATCTGAGTTAATAAATGAGTCTTTAATAATATACCAAATATAAAAAGGTAAGTGAAACTGGAAGTATTATTAGAAAGTTGAATATCAAAAAAAGACAGCCTCTGAATTAGGCTGTCTTTCATATTATTCTTTGTTATCCGCGTTATCTTCATTTTCCCTTTTAAGCTTTTCCTCTGCTTTTTCTTTAGCTTCCTCATAAGAATCAACAAGGTTATCGTCTTTCTTGGAGTTGATATTTACTTTTACATCCTTATCTGATTCCTCATCATCAAACTCTTCCGGTTCAGGAAGTACGCCATCTTCAAATAGAGATTTTATTTGTCTTGCATCTAATGTCTCTACTTCTAGAAGTGTTTGAGCAATAAGTTCTAGTTTGTCACGATTTTCAGTAAGAATTGTCTTCGCACGATCATAACAGTAGTTAATAAAGTTTTGCATTTCTTTATCGATATCATGTGCAATTGCATCACTGTAGTTTTGATCATTACCAATATCTCTACCTAAGAAAACTTCTCCTCCACCACTACTGTATTGTAATGGTCCTAATTTATCACTCATACCAAATTCAGTAATCATACGACGTGCAATTCCAGTAGCACGTTGGAAGTCATTAGAGGCTCCTGTACTTACCTCACCGAAGATAATTTCCTCAGCTACACGACCTCCTAATAGACCTGTAATTTTATCGAAAAGCTCTGGTTTTGTCATAAAGTAACGATCTTCTTTTGGAAGCATTACAGCATATCCACCCGCTTGACCACGAGGTACGATAGTAACTTTATGAACTATATCAGCATCATCTAATACCATACCGATTATTGTATGACCACTTTCATGGTATGCAACAATATTTCGCTCTTTCTCTGATATGACCCTATTCTTCTTAGCTGGACCTGCAATTACACGGTCGATTGCCTCATCGACATCTGTCATATCAATTTCCTTCTTATCTCGTCTAGCTGCAACTAAAGCTGCTTCGTTAAGAAGGTTTTCTAAATCTGCACCAGAGAACCCTGGTGTACGCATTGCAATTGTTTTTAAATCAACAGAAGCATGTAATGGTTTACCTTTCGCGTGAACCTTTAATACTTCTTGACGACCTTTAACATCAGGACGATCAACTGTAATTTGTCTATCAAAACGACCTGGGCGCAGTAAAGCTGGGTCTAGGATATCAGGGCGGTTTGTCGCTGCAATAATAATGATTCCTTCATTAGCACCGAAACCATCCATCTCAACTAGTAATTGGTTTAATGTCTGTTCACGTTCATCATGGCCGCCGCCAAGACCAGCACCACGTTGACGTCCAACAGCATCAATTTCATCAATAAATATTATACAAGGTGCGTTTTTCTTTGCATTTTCGAATAAATCACGGACACGAGATGCACCGACACCAACAAACATTTCTACGAAGTCGGAACCACTGATGGAGAAGAATGGAACTCCTGCTTCACCAGCAACAGCTCTTGCTAGTAACGTTTTACCAGTCCCTGGAGGTCCAACTAAAAGAACACCTTTAGGAATTCTTGCACCAATCGCAGAGAATTTACGTGGATCTTTTAAGAATTCAACCACTTCTACAAGCTCTTGCTTTTCTTCATCAGCACCAGCAACATCGGTAAAACGAACTTTTTTCTTTTCTTCGTTATACATTTTCGCCTTACTTTTACCAAAGTTCATCACACGGCCACCGCCGCCTCCTTGAGCTTGGCTAAGTAAGAAGAAGAATAACAGTCCAATGATTAAGAAAGGAATCATTGTTGTTAGGAGTGTTACCCAAATACTTGGCTGATCCATTGGTAGAACTTTTAGGACACTTTGTTCTCGTCCCATTCTAGTAATATCAGCAATTACTTCTTCATTATCAGGTACCTGTGCTACAAATTCTTTGTCATTAGTCAGATCCCCTGAAATTCGATAAATACCATTTACGGGCTGCATCGTCATATTTTTTATTTCGCCAGATTCAAGTGACTGCATAAATTCTTGTACATCTAACTCTTCTGCTTGTTCATGCTGGCCACTTAATAAACTGATGACGGCTATAATACCCAAAAATATAATTAAGTAAAAAAACGCACTACGGAATACTCGGTTCATTGCCTACCTCCTCCCAAACGGGAAAAACTATTAACAATAGTATCATATAAAATTTAAATTTTTCAACTAATTACTCCCTAAATAAAGGGCAGCATAATTGCTATCTATTTTATTCACTTGCTCCATAAATCTCTGGTTTTAATACACCAATGTATGGGAGATTACGGTATTTTTCATCATAGTCCAATCCATACCCCACAACAAATGCATCTGGGACTTCAAATCCGACTAAATCTGCTTGGATTTCAGCAGTACGACCAGTTGGTTTATCAAGTAACGTAACTATTTTCACGGATTTAGCTTTACGATATTTAAATAGATCAACTAAATAACGTAATGTGTTTCCACTGTCAATAATATCTTCAATTATTAGTAAGTCACGACCTTCTACTTTTGTATTTAAGTCTTTTAAGATTTTGACTTCACCTGATGATACTGTACTTGTTCCACCATAACTTGAAACATCCATGAAATCCATTTCTAAATGGGTGTGAACTTGTCGTAACACATCTGACATAAACGGTAATGCACCTTTTAACACACCAATTACTAATGGAAAACGACCTTCGTATTCTTTCGTTAGCTGCTCTCCTAGTTCTTTACATTTAGCCTGTATTTCTTCTTCTGTGATAAGTATTTCTTTAATATCGTTATGCAAAAATAACCCTCCTACTAAGTACCCTGTTCATAATTTAACTTTATATATATTGATTTACCCTTATTTGGCATAATTTCTTGTTTCCTTAATCCTACTAGCCAAATAATATCCCCTTTATTATCCGTTACTATCGGCCAACTATTCCGTTCATGTAATGGTATTTTTTCATCGATAAAAATATCTTTTATTTTTTTACTACCATTTAACCCTTTCCAAGTCATCCGATCACCCGGTTGACGGGTCCTCACTTGTAAAGGAAGAGTAATTTCACTCGTACAAATATATGTATATTTATCATGGCATGGGATTTCATCTATATATGTAGCGTATATTTTCCCTCCATTAGGTAAAACCACTTCCCCGGGAATGGGTAAAAATTCATGGAATGGTGATGGAATTTTATTATGATGATGAAAATAAAAGATAAGTTTATTATATGCTTTTTCTACCCTCAAATGCCGAGGAAAATCAATTTGAATCGTACCATTTTCTTTATTTAGTAATGATTGGATTTGTTCTTCATGGACATAGGATAAATCCTTTGGTAAATCATCTTCATATAGATAGTTTAATATTAGATGATAGGCACGCCTTTGTAAAGCAGATGCACGTGATTGAAACACATCAATATCGAACATAACTTTACGAGGATTATCTTGCACTTGTACTACTTCATTAAACAACTTTATTGCCTCTTGCTTTAGAAATTCCTCATCCATTGCTAAAGATTCACTAAGATACTGTATTGTTTTATGTATATTTTCATTTTTACTCTTTAAATGAGGAATAATCTTCTTTCGGAAATAGTTACGTGTATAGTCAATACTTTCATTAGAAGGATCAAGCCTAAACTGGATATCGTTCTTCTTACAATAAGATTCTATCTCTTGCTTAGTTACACAAAGGAGTGGCCGAATAATAGCCCCAGAAGCAAACGGTCTTTTAGCAGATATACCAGTTAGAGAACTAGAATTTGCAGAACGTACTAATCTCATAACCAAGGTTTCCAATTGGTCATCCCCATGATGAGCAATAGCTAGGTAGTCTGCTTGGAATTTCTCCATTTGCTCTTCAAAGAATTGGTAACGTAACGTTCGAGCAGCAACTTGTGTGCCAACTTGATGTTTTTCTTTATGTTTTTTCACATCCACCGCTGTTCCTACAAAGGCCACATTCCACCTATGACAAATATCTCTTACAAATTCAAGATCTTGTTTACTTTCCTCACCGCGTAACTTATGATCCACAGAGAGCGCAATAAGATTTAACTGCCATTTTTCTCGAATAGTCTTAAAGTAATATAACAATGCCATAGAATCTGGCCCACCAGATACAGCAACTAAAACGGTAGAATTAGGTTTTATTAACTGATGTTTTTGAATAAAGGACGTGACAACATCATCCATAAAAATGCACCTTCTTAACTATCTAGTCCCTTTATTTTACCATATTATCTGTATCCCCATTAAGGAATTAGTAGCGATGTTAAATAATAGCCTAAAGCAATTATTAAAAAACCAATAGATTCCAAAATAGATGGTTTGTTTTTTTGTTTTTTCCTTTGTTGAGAATTTGGTTGCTTTTGTAAATCATAAATTATTTTAGATATCTCTTGTTTCATTTCCTTACTTGTCAAATATTTTCCCTGGATTGCTTTTTTTAAACAACTGCTATAAGGGTGTAAGGCTTTTACATCATTAATTTTTCTAAATATAGTCGCTTGAGGATTTGGTCCCTTTTGAAAATGCTTAGGATAGAAGACAGATAAAAAAACCATTACTAAGGCAAATAAATCATAACTAGGGTCTGCTTTTCTAGTACCCAATCCCCAATATCCTCTATCATAAAACTCTGTATATTCTTTAATAGACCTTCCTATTTGAGTTGTACCACCAACATCAACCCACCTTATTCTTGAAGGAGAGGAAGTAACAATTAAATTATCTACTTTCAAATCTCCAAAAACCCAGCCAGCTTGGTGCAAATATTCTAAATCTGTTAATAGTTGTAGCATAAAGACACCTAACCACTCACTACCATGTTGTTTCATAAATTCATTAAGTGTCTCGCCTTGGATATATTCCATCACATAAAATGAGTAGATTTCTCCTGTAGGTGATACCCAATCATCTACATCCAACAAATAAGGTCCAAGTCTTTTCCCTTGGACCTTCCCTAGTGATTTCAACACATTAACTTCCATAGTAATAGAAGAACCTTTATCACTTATCTTTAATGCAGCTTTTCTTCCACCTACTTCACATAGATAAACAGACCCAATGGCACCATTTCCAAGCTTTCGAATAATTACATATCGTTTTTTGTGCCATTTACCAGTCAAAGTCATTCCAGGTCTTAAAAATGGATTATGCTTGCTCGATGTCTTGTTCATCTTTACTTCTCAAGCTCCTTAACAGACCTTTTTTACCAAATTGATACATTGCGTCTCGTATAGCTGGGCCAGTTGGTGTAATCCCTCCACTTGTAAGTTTTGGAAAGACTGATGAAATAGAGTCAAGTCTTGGAGACCAGTCTAGTACTTTATCAATATCCTTTCGTTTACCTGGAAAGTTATATATACTGAATCTATTTCTTCCTACTCTAGAGTTTAAGCTTATTGATAAATCCAATAAAGCTTCTTTTACTGTAGGTAACTTATCATGCATACTAGCACTTGTATCAATTAAAACGAGAACTTCTAAATCACTTGTTTCTCCTAAATCTTCTACTACTTCCATAATTTCGCCACGTTTTTCTGGATCCAAGTCTTCCATAGTATGTTCTTTTCCTAGTATTTGTTGTAATTCTTTATTAACAAAACCTTGTAAAGTTTGTGTCATTGCTTGTTTTGTAACCATTTGGACAGTTTGTGATAGAGCCTGCTTATAGACGAGCTGACTTACTCCGCCACCAGACAAGGCTATCTCCTCTACTTCTTGTAATCCATCTGGGTCTTCAGTATTATCTTCTAATATACCAATTACATTTACAGTAATACCTTGCTGATGAGCCAAAGCTGCCGTTGCAGCTGGATCTTCTCCTTTATTGGAGCACCCATCTGTGATTAATAGAATTTGTTTTAAAGTCCCCTTATTCAATACAAACACCTCCATATTTTTCATTAGTCAGCATCGACTAAAAATATAGAAAGTATACGTATTGTCGTGAAAACATACTAGTATTTTCTCATGCATTCGTTTGATAGATTGGAAAGGTTGCCCACTCTGGAATATTCTTCTTCACTTTTGCAACAAGTACTGTCATGTCATCTTCAATATCTCCATTACGTGTACGAATTACTTCTTCAAGTAATAAGTCTGCTATATCTTGTGGGTTTTCTGTTTCCATTTCTCGAATTTTGCGTTTTAACCAAACGTCTGTATTTTCAACATGCTTAGGACCGTCAAAAATTCCATCACTCATCATAATTAGAATATCTTCAGATTGTAATTGTTCATTAACAATATCTACTTCAAACTCTTGAATAATTCCCATTGGTAAGTTGCTTGCTTCAATTTTTAATAATTGATCTCCCCTCTTTACAAAACTAGGGGTAGAGCCTATTTTTAAAAATCGAACGAATGCATTGTGTAAGTTAATAACTGCTAAATCGAGTGTTGCAAACATTTCATCTGTTGTTCGCAATGCCAGAATGGAATTAATAGATTTAATAGCAACTTTTTCAGGAATTCCAGTTTGCAAAATTTGTTGTAATAATCGCAACGTCTCCTTGCTTTCTTCACTTGCACGAGCTCCATTACCCATTCCATCACTAATCGCCATTGCGTATTTCCCTTCACCAAGTTCAATCATTGTGTAACTATCTCCCGAGACTATTCCTCCACCTTTTGCAGCATGGGCTACCCCAGTTTTTACTGTGAACTCTTTTGCAGAGCTAAAGGAAATAAAGGAATACCCATTAGGAAATGGAGAAATTTCTTCTTGCTTTACAATGATTGTTTCGTTAAGAATATCTGAAAGAACGGGTGCTATTAGTTTTTCTCCTTCACCATGATAATTGTAAAAAGCTGCTGTCATTTCAATATCAACATTACCCTTATCTAATCGATATATATCTAATTTTTCCAAATCAATACCGATTGATTTTAAAGCATTCATAATTTGCATTTCCTGCTTTTCATGTTGCTCTCTTTCTTTAAGAATTTCCTTTGCAAAATCATCCATTACATCTGACACACCTTGTAATTGTTCGGCTACTAACTTTTTACTTTCATAAACTTGCTTTCTTAATTTCCGATTTGCTTCAAAATATGACATTTCTTCTCTCATTACATCAATGACTTTTCGAGATTTTATACAATGATTTTCAAATTCTCTAATCAATTTCCTTCCAGGTTCTTGTGAAATCTCAATATCTTTTTTTAGTTCGCCCATTAAGGAGTATGTCGTATCAAACTGTTGCTGCCAACATCTTTCTTTCATAAAACATGATTGACAAGTCTTTTCTGTCACATTGCTTAGAAAATAATCTGTCTCACGGTCGGACTCAGCATCTTCCATATCATAATGTTCTGCTGAACTAAAACTTTTCGATAGTGCTTCAAATACTTCTGAAAACTGTTCTACTCTTTTGGCAGTTACATTGCGAACCTTTTGTAAATATTGCTGTTGCTCATTTGCGTGTTCCTCAGTTCCAGGAATATATCGTGATATTTTTTTAAACCAACTTGCTGGAGTTAATAAAAATAAGCAAATAGCTATTGTTGATTCAATGAGTGACGGGATTAGAGAACTTGAGTCACCGTATATTCCGACGAGAAATGTACCTACTAATAGTCCCGCACCAACACCTATTTTTTTACCCTCTTTCAATAAACCACCAAGTAAACCGGAAAAAGCTAATAAACTCATTTGATATAAATTAGCAACATTAGCTAGAGAGAGTATCAGCCCTGCTACAACACCTACCGTTGATCCAATAGCGGCACCACCAACAAATGCAAAAATCAATACAAAGTAACGAGATAAAACTTGTTCAACCTGTGCTTCATAAAATTCCCAACCGACTGTTCCTGTTAGAATAGAAGCAATTAAAATAATCATACAAACTATCTCTTCATTTTTTAAAGTTGGGCGATAACGGTTTTGGGAAAGTAGTGGTACACTTTGCATAAATATCAATACAAGGACTGTCCCTAATATCGCTTCTACAAAAATTAACATCCATTCGTAAGATGATAGTTGTCCATTAATAGAATATAAAAATATTCTAGGTCCAATGGTTGCTAAAAATACGAAAATAGGTATTGCAGTTTGGTTTTTAATCTTTTTAAATATAGATACTAAAAGTAGAAAGAAAAACATTGAAATACCTATAAATATTCCATGGGAAGAGGAAATTGTAAATGCACCCAAGACAGTTGCTAATAATGTTTTGGCAGCTTTTTCTTTATGCATAAACCATAATGTTGCTATGAAGGCGACTGCAAAAGGAGAAACTACAGATAAAATAACAGCCCGTCCTAATAAAAAACCAACAATAACAAATAACCAACCTCGATCGATGAATAACTCCTTTCCAGCTGTATACAGTTTCATACGTACATTACTAACCAATGTGTTCTCCATACTAAATGCCTTTGTTCTAGCTCTTGAAACAGATTCCATTCAATCACTCCTAGGAATAAATTATTTCATCTATCTTTTGTTCTATCAGTCGATTACAACTCATATAATAATTGGATGACTAATATCCTTTCATAACAGTAAACCACAGAAAGTTATTTTTTTTTGTCAAAACAAGAAGATAAAATCAATAAATCGTTCGACTGAAATCTAGGCTCTGGTAGGCATTTCTACATAATCCTTTTATAAATGTATTCTTTTTGTCAGAGAACGTCGTACTCCCAACAATAGAAGAGGTTGAGACTCAAGAGTTTAGACTAATGATAAAACCGAACAATAAAATTAGTATTTGCGTCTAACCCGCTCCGGGAATATACTTCGCTTTCACTTTCGAGTACATGGGCGACATCTGCTCGGAAAGACCGTCGCAGTGTCTACCTTGCCGCGGGCGGCTGGTGAGCCAGGCAACTACTTGAGATTGCTTCATTGCTGCCTTGCATCCCGCAGGACAAGGAACGCTTCGACAGCGAAACATCGCACGCAGAAAAAAGTGGTTTTCTTTTTTCAAGGAGTCTACGTATATTCCCGGAGCTAATAATGCTTATTGTTCGTTTTTTAAGTCTAACTTTTATTTTTGTCTCAACCTCTTATAAATCGTTTCAAATACAATATCGCTGCTGCGTGCAATCCTTCATGATAGATGGTGCGAGCTAGAACTTGTTCGATCGTGTACATTCCCATTTCTAATGGTTCAAATTCTTCCTCTAATCGACTTCCATATTTTTCTCTAAGCTGTGTTGGCTGAATAAGAAGTAAATCTTTCAATTCAAAATAACTTGGTGTTTCAGGTGCGAAATTTTTAGGGCTTGTCCCGAATCCAAACCATTCATTAAAAGTTCTAGTTACATTTGAGGACTCATTTGTTAAAGCTTCAACCCATAAATACTGATCAAGAAATATGTGACCCAAATTCCATCGAATATTGTTGTTAAACCCTACAGGTATTTTTTCTGCCTCTTCCTCTGTTATGTCATTTACGAGATCTAAAGTTTCTTTACGATACGTTTCTAGTTGATTAAACAATACTTCATGGCGTTTTTTCATTTTATCACCAACCTTACCACATTTTATATTTTATCTTGTCAGAATTTTTTATTTTTGTAAATACATATTGACACAACCTATTTAATCATGTATTATGATTTTTGTTGGCTTTAACTTAAGTCTAATTCATATGGCGGCGTAGCTCAGCTGGCGAGAGCGTACGGTTCATACCCGTGAGGTCGTGGGTTCGATCCCCTCCGCCGCTATCTGAAAAAGCTTGTTATCTAATTTAAGATAACAAGCTTTTTTTATTAATATCAAACCATAACAAAAACAGCTACTTTATAAGTAGCTGTTCGCTGGTTATATTATGAAATAATTCCAGAGCATTATCCGGTAGACAGCATCTACTATCCTCTTCTAGCACCTCGACCTCCACGTCTTGATTCCGTGTGCTTTTTCAAAGAAGCTAATCGATCTTCAGAGTCCTTTAAGAAACGGTTCATTTTCGCTTCAAACGTTTCTGTACGTTCTCTAGGATTCTGACGGACTGGCTTTTTTTCTTTTGCTTTTTTAATTGATAAACCTATTTTGCCATCCTTTTCGACATTAATTACTTTAACCTCAACTTCGTCACCCACTGTTAAATGTTCATTAATGTCCTTTACATAATTGTCAGCAACCTCACTAATATGGACAAGACCTGTTGTTCCTTTTTCAAGTTCAACAAATGCCCCAAAATTAGTAATACCGGTTACCTTCCCTTGCAGCTTGCTGCCTACTTCAATTGACATAAAAAAAATGCTCCTCCTTAAGATTTTTAAAAGACTTTACTTATATATTATAGCTATTAAGTTAAAAGTGTGTCAATATGACGTATCATCATCAGGGGTTTTAAAGATAAGTTCTCCCTCTTTAGAGAGAAAATATTTCGTACGAGCTATTTCTAGAATATAATCTCCATCATTAAGAAGTTCAATTTCTTCTTTATACTTCTCTGAATCTTCTTGTAAGGTGGTTAGTTCCCCTTGTAGATTTTCGTATTGTTCTAATTTCTCTGCATGTAATGCTCTTTGTTGAAAGTGATATATCGCCATGCCAGATGTAATAAATAGAACGATAACAGAGAAGAGCACTAATCGACGAATTAGTCGCTTCTTTTTACGCTTTTGCCTTTTTATGTACGTATCATATTGATCCATATATTTTGAGTTTAATTTTGCGACTGTTTCTTTCTGCTGCATAGCGTCACCTCCTCTTAGTAGTGAGAAATTTGAATACCTTGTTACATATATTCTTTATTTTACTATAAAATCCTGCTAATTGCTGTAAAAATAATTTGAATTTTTCCGGGAGTAATGTATATATCTTAACAAATAGCCACTTTATTGGAATATAAATACAGTTTAGTAAAAACTTTAATATGTGTAAAATCATATTAAACAGGAAGATGACTGCAGCAATAAGAAGTTGAAAAATATATTTAATCGGCGTAATAATCAATGCCTTCATTAACCTACTAATCCATTCATAGATGCGACTAATAATAATTATCATTCTTTCTAATAGCCGTTTATATAGGTTTACAGCAAGTGCTTGATATGCTGCAAACCCTAATAAACAAGCGACGAATACATACAGCCTCAGTTCACCTAAGTTCACTTGGAACAGAATATAATATAAAATAAAAACTTGGGTGAGCCAAAAGCTAATTTCCATAAAATACACTAAAAACACATTATGTTTCCAGTGCCTTTGGAATCTCCGAAAGGTATCTAATGCCATTCCTAGATAAAAGCCTCCACCTATCATGGAAACCATTGTTAAGAATTGGACACTTAGTGTCATCGGAATAGCTTGCTAAAGAATCCTTTAGCTTTCTCCTGAGAATGCTCATCTACGTATGATACTTCATATATCTTTCCTTTAATTGATACAATACCTTCCGTGACATCTAGATTTTTCAGTTGAAGATTTTGACCACGAATAATTAGATACCCCATAACGGTTTCTAATAAAAATTCTTCATTGTCAAAACTATCAACTTCTTTGACACCAGTAATTTCTAATAGTCTACGGTTTTTAAGCTTTAGTTGATGTTCCTTTTCAGTTACTCTTGTACTATTCTCTTTATCATAATAGTTCATATCCGCTTCCTCCTTATCAGTAATAACTTATGAAGGAAGGGACAAGTATAGAACTATTCGCTTACTATTTTTTCTTCTTTAATAATTTTGTATAACATACTTGCTTCATCTTTTCTAACTGTTTCCTTCAAAGAAGTAACCTCTACAGTAACCAGCTTTTGACCGAATCTAATTTGAAGAGTATCCCCAACAGAAACTGTACTTGATGCCTTTGCTTGAATTCCGTTAATTGATATTCTACCTTGATCTGCTACTTCTTTTGCTAATGTTCTTCTTTTAATCAATCGTGAAACTTTTAAAAACTTATCTAAACGCATGTTCTCACTCTCTTTCCTTTGCTTGATTCCATAAATTATCCATTTCTTTTAAGCTAGAATCTATTAATTCTTTGCCTTGCTTTGTTAACTCTTTTTCAATATAGGAAAATCTATCGATAAACTTTTGGTTTGTTAAACTAAGTGCATTCTCGGGATTGATTTGATAGTAACGTGTTAAATTTGCTAATACAAATAGTACATCGCCAAATTCTTTTTCTATTTCCACCTGTTCTTTATTAACAATGGCTTGCCTTACTTCCTGTATTTCTTCATCAAGCTTTTTCCAAATATCTTCTACTTTGTCCCAATCAAACCCAACTTTAGCTGCCTTCTTTTGTAATTTATAGGCTTTTAACAATGCTGGTAGTCCCTTTGGAATTCCATCTAACAGTGAATTTCTAGTATCTTTCTTCTCTTCTTTCTTCAAGGCTTCCCAATTCGTGATTACATCATCAACATTATCTATGGATTCAGTAGAAAAAACATGTGGATGTCTATAGATCATTTTATCAGTAATTGACTTTATAACATCATCAATTGAAAAGTAACCATCATCTTCCCCAATTTGACTATGTAACATAACTTGTAACAGTACATCACCAAGCTCTTCAACAATTGCTTCATCATCTTGTTCATCAATTGCCTCAAGAAGTTCATACACTTCTTCAATAGCATATTCTCTTAGTGATTCATGGGTTTGCTCTTTATCCCAAGGACAACCACTAGGTCCCCTTAGAGTAGCTATCACTTCTCGCAAACGGGTAAACATATGGTTTCGTAACGACTCATTTGCTGGTGGGACATATACACTCGTTAAATTACTTACTTCAATGGAATGATCCAATTCTTCAAGAGGTACAGTAGTGATTTTCTCCATATGACTACCAGCTGCATCAATGATCGTGATTGGATATTCTGCTGGAAGGTCTTCCAATAAGGTTAACTTAACTTCTGATGCTATAAATCGATCATATACCTGACAGAAGATTAGGTGCTGTTCATAATTTAGCGTACTTCTTTTAAATCCTGTAGCATCAATAAACTGAAATCCTTCAATCGGATCAATTTTCAATGAAGCAAACAGTGGATCTAAATAGCTCTGTCCTCCAACTATTTCTATTTCAACTTGTTCTTGATTCAATAATAATTGTACAGTTTTTTCTGCTAACATTGGATGACCAGGAACAGAATAGATAATAGACTTTTCTTGTGCATGTTCAAGCAATATCTTTACTATTTCTTCATATACCGTCTCAAATCCTTTTTCTCTCTGATATAAATAATCAAAAGAAGTAAAATTGACACCTTCTTCTTTTAAATTAGTAATAACAGGATGGTCTAGTGTTCGGGTAAAATGCATTTTCTCTATACTTGTCAATTTGCGATAAATCCCTAATGGAAGTTGCTCGATATCTCCAGCACCAAGTCCTATAACTTCAATTCGATGCTTCATAATAATGGTCCTCCTATTTAATTCCTTTTAATTTTGATCCTAATGGTATTAAGGACAATTCTTTATTTGAAAATGCTTTAAGTCGTATTAATACGTAAAGGTAGATTATTGCTCCAACAAAAGAAATCATAAGAATAACAATACAGAGTATGCCTCTAGAAAGTGACTCCATATAAATAATCTTCTCTGCAATAATTAAAAATGCAACCATACATATATTTGCAGCAATAAAAGCTCTCCAATTGATTGGTAACATTCTTTGATTAGGATAACTCTTTTTAAACTTTAAGAAGATAGAAGCGACTAAAAATAATAAACTAATTACAGTACCAATAGAACTTCCAATAATTCCAAAATGCGGAACAAGCAAATGATTTAACAGCCACTTTAAAGCGAAAGCCAATAATATGAAAACTGCGGTCCATTTAATATGTCCCACACCTTGTAGAATAGAGCTCGCCGTAATAACAATTGCGCTTAAAAAAACTGCAACCATTAAAATTGTTAAAGCTTGAGTGCCTTGACTATCTTGATACAACAATATATTAATATGGGGAAACAAATAAACCAAACCAACTGAAGCTCCCCAAGCAAGATAAAAACTTATTTTTATAGAACTAACAATATCTTCGTTAAAAGTAGAAAATTTCTTTGGAATATTCCCTTTTGCCAAACTAGGAATTAAAGCAAGTCCAAAGGATGAACCTACAACTGCCCCAATTTGTATGAGTGGTTGTCCACGATCAAACACTCCTTTTTGCTCCATAGCTTCTTCAATGGAAAGTCCCTTTTCTATTAGTCCCGGTACTACGGTAAATGAATCTGCAAATTGGATAATTAGTAGAATCAAGTGACTTAGTGAGGCAATAATGCCATAGGATACAATCGTCTTTACATAATATTTCCAAGGAATAGGTTCTTTAAAATTACTTAGATACTTGGTTTTCCTTAAAAAGATAACTAATATGAGTGAAGCCACCAAGGCCCCAATAATTGATGCTATTCCCGCATAAGTACCAATCCAATATACATCTAATCCATAATTTGCAACACCTATTGCAATAGCAATAATTATTGAAACGCGGATTAGCTGTTCCCCTATTTGTGAGTACGCAAGTGGCTTCATTTGTGATTTACCTTGAAAAATACCTCTCAGTAAAGTAGTAAAAGGAATTATCAGTAAAACGATACTTGCCAATTGATAAGCAGATATTAACCTACTATCTCCAATATAAAGAGCAATTTCCTCTGCGTAAACAAAGAGAAGTATTGCCGATAAGCTGCTAATAACAAATAAAATGATCCAAATAGGAAAAACAAAGTATTTAATCGATAGTTCTTCTTTTTCTGCGACTAACTTCGAGATGGCAGTTGGAAAGCCATATATAGATAAAACTAGTGCAATTCCTAATATTGGATATACTTGTTGATAAATATAAAAGCCAATATCTCCTGTTAAGTTTTGTAACGGTATTCGATATCCAGCACTCAATATTTTACTGATTAATCCTGCGAGTGTTAGTATTAATGCACCTTGAACAAACTTGTTTGTTTCCATATGTAACGTCCTTTAAGAGTGTACTCTACTTAAAATTCCTACTCATTATATCATAGTTACCAAAACTTGAAGATAGCCACTAATACGGTCTATTAAAGCTATTTATCTTTACAAGTGAATGCTTGAATATAAAAAAAGGAGAAAATTAGTTTTCAACCTAATTTTCATCCTTTAAGTTACCCTTTATTCCATTTGTTTTGCTAAAAAGCTTGCAGCTGTTTCCAAAGATTTCTGTTCTACTTCACTGAGTTTTTCTTGGTCTTTTGAAAACATTACAATACAGCCAATCGGATCACCATTGGCTATAATGGTGCTTATACAATAAGATGTTACCTCTTCTTCTTTCCCCGCGAGTAGTTCTATTGTAGTCGATTCCGTTTCTAATGTTTGCAGTCGACCTTCAATTGCCTTTTCAATTTTAGAGCCAATATTTTTATTTAAGTAATCCTTCTTAGACTCGCCAGCTACAGCGATAAATTCATCGCGATCACAAATTAATACCGGATGATGAAGTGAATCAAATAAAGCCTGAGCATACTCGGTTGCAAAGTTCCCTAATTCATTAATTGGAGAGTATTTTTTTAGAATCACTTCACCTTCTCTATCAATGAATATTTCTAATGGGTCTCCTTCACGGATACGTAACGTCCTTCTGATTTCTTTTGGGATGACTACTCTACCTAAATCATCAATCCGTCGTACAATTCCTGTTGCTTTCATGTATGAAGCCTCGCTTTCTTTTGATGATTTTTAATGCTTATGTTTAGAAGCTAAGACTATTTTTCACTCGAGTGGTGATTTAGTTATCGGGTTGGATGTCCCTTAAACAACCAACTTAAGTATCATACACAACTACACTTAAGTCTTATTTATATGTTAACTCGAGTTGTGTTTTAGTAGTATAAATCATCTTGGAAGAAGTATACATGAAATACCATTTATTGTACTTATCGATTAATTTTATCCATTTTTCCAATAAAATCTTTTATTGTATCATAGCGTTTGAACTTATTTTCTTTGGAATAGCGATACATGACTTTTAATTTATTCTGTTCTGTCCCTAACATTATTTCTCTGCCGTATTCATTAGCTAATTCAAAAATCTTTGAGCCATCAATTAGCTGACTTCTTTCTTCAGAGACAAGTAATTCTATCTTATTATTCTTTTCATGAATAGATTCGACTCGTTCCTTCTTAGCTAACCATCTTAATTCAGAAACTATAAACAGATTTTCTACCTCTGTAGGAAAATCTCCAAAACGATCTAATAATTCATCTTGCAAGTCAATGATATCTTCTTTGGAGCGTATCGTCTGAAATTGTTTATACATATCAATTTTTTGTCTTTCATCTTTTATATATGTGTCTGGAATATATGCATCAATTGTTAAAGTAATCTCAGGATTAAATGGTTTCACTTCCTCAATTTCTTTTCCTTGCTTTTTAGCCTCAATCGCCTCAGTTAGCATTTGGTTATACATGTCAAAACCAACCGAGTCAATGAAACCATGCTGTTGTGCACCTAACAGATTTCCTGCTCCACGAATGGAAAGGTCACGCATAGCAATCTTAAATCCTGATCCTAATTCCGTAAATTCCTTTATAGCTTGTAACCTTTTTTCGGCAACTTCAGTAAGTACTTTATCTTTTTTATACGTAAAATACGCATACGCTACTCGGTTAGAGCGACCAACTCTCCCTCTTAACTGATAAAGCTGGCTTAGTCCCATCCGATCAGCATCATAAACAATTAATGTATTTACGTTTGGTATATCGACACCTGTCTCTATTATAGTTGTACTTACTAGAACATCAAATTCGCCCTCTAAAAAGCTCAGCATTACGTTTTCTAATTCCGATTCATTCATCTGGCCATGCGCTACTGTTACTCGAGCGTCTGGCACTAACATGCCAATATCTCTAGCCATTTTATCAATACTTTCAACTCGATTATACAAGAAGAATACTTGCCCACCACGAGCCATTTCCCTTTCTATTGCTTCTCGGATTAACACAGGATTATATTCCAATACGTATGTTTGAATAGGAAAACGGTTCTCTGGCGGTGTTTCAATAACTGATAGATCACGAACACCAAGCATTGACATATGAAGAGTACGCGGTATAGGTGTAGCAGTTAATGTTAACACATCAATATTCGTCTTCAGCTGTTTTATTTTTTCTTTATGTTTAACACCAAATCGTTGCTCCTCATCAACAATTAGCAACCCTAAGTCATGATACGTAATATCCTTAGATAGAAGACGATGAGTTCCAACTACAATATCTACTACTCCTCGATTTAAACCATCTATCGTCTCTTTTTGCTGTTTTGGAGTTCTAAATCTACTTAGTAAACCAATATTAATTGGATAATCCTGAAATCTTTCCCTAATTGTTTCATAGTGCTGTTGCGCAAGGATAGTAGTTGGCACAAGAAATGCAACTTGTTTTCCATCTGCAACTGCTTTGAATGCTGCACGAATAGCGACCTCTGTCTTTCCATAACCAACGTCACCACATAGTAATCGGTCCATTGGTCTTATATTTTCCATATCACGCTTTATCTCTTCAATACAACGTAATTGATCTTCTGTTTCTTGATACGGAAACGATGCATCAAATTCTCGTTGTAATTCGCCATCAGATGAAAATGCATACCCTTTTTGTGATTGTCTCTCTGCATATAGCTTAATCAAATCATCAGCAATATCTTCAACAGAACTTTGAACTTTTCGCTTAACTTTTGTCCATTCACTGCCGCCCAATTTATAGAGCTTCGGTTCTTTTCCTTCAGAGCCAACATATTTCTTCACTAAATCTATTTGCTCAATTGGAATAAATAACTTATCATCACCAGAATACTTAATTAACATATAGTCTTTATGCTTATCATTGACTTCTAATGTTTCTATTCCTAAGTAACGCCCAATACCGTGATTTGTGTGAACAACATAATCGCCCACTTTTAACTCTTGATAGTTTTGGATTCTTTCTGCATTGGAAATATTTTGTTTTTTACGTGGACGTTTTGTTTGTTTCTTAAATAATTCACTTTCAGTAACAACTGCAAGCTTATGCATCGGTAGTTCAATACCGCTATTTAAACTAGCTACAGCAATTGTTGGTTGCTCTACAGGAAGTTGGAGTTGATCTGTAACTACTGATTCTATTTCATAATCTGCAAGAATGGAATGAACCTTTTCTGCCCGGTTTTTATTTGGTACCGCAATAATGACAGAATAATCTCCCTTAGACCAGCGCTTCAATTCATTTTTGAAAAGATGCATTTGTCCATGAAATTCTTGCATCGCACGAGAAGATAGATTCACAATATTTTGAGGTGTTGTATTCGGAATATGACGTAAAAATACAGACATATAAATTCGAGTACGATTCATATTTCCCCAAATTGTATGCCAATCAAAGGAGAATCTGCTATCTTTCACCATTCGATTCGCTTCTAGTAAGCTAGAATACCACTCCGCTTCCTCGTGGTCTAGATTTGTAGCTGTCTCTTGAATTCTAGACATCTCATCAAGAATAAGAATTCCATTTGAAGGTAGATAATCTAATAAACTAGCAGGATTTTCATAAAAGAAACCGATATATTTATACATCTCTGGATAGTGTTCTAATGATTTTAATCGTTCAATGTCACCATCAATTGCTTCTATTAGCATTTCTTTAGATTCTTTTGATTTTGAACTTTTTAAAGATGCTGCTAAAGCGTCCTCTAACTTTCCCGCACCTCTTAATATATCTTCATTCGTTAATAACAACTCTGTTGCTGGGCCTACACTTACTTTATGAAGACGATCTAAAGAACGTTGTGTATCTGCATCGAAATACCTTATAGAATCAACCTCTGTATCAAATAACTCTATTCGAATCGGATGAGGTTCTGTAACTGGGTAAATATCGATAATTCCTCCACGACGACTAAATTCTCCTGGAGCTGTTACCATCGATGCATGCTCAAATCCCATATCAATTAATGAGTTCAGATAGGAATCTATTTCTATATCTGTGCCTTCTTGAAAGAATAATTGATATTTTTCCCAGTAATGTTGTGGGGGTAATATTCTCTTCAATGCTGCTACTGGTGCAATCAAAACGCCATTTTTTTGACTTGACCATTTAGTTAACGCTTCAATCCTCTGACTTCGTAATTCTGGACTAGATATTGCAATTTCTGATGCAATTAGTTCATTTACTGGATACAAATGAACATGTTCCTCGTCTAAAAATACGGTTAAGTCATCGTATAGTTGTTGTGCCTGAACAAGTTGATATGTAATTAGAAGTATTGGGCGATTTAAAGACTCCTCAATTGCTGCTACAAGCATACTTCTAGCTGACCCTGACAGACCTGCAACTAATTGTTCTTTTAATCCATCTCCAATACCATCAATAATTGTTCTTATATCTTCTTTAGACTTTAGAAAATGACTAATATCTTTCACATTCAAACCCCCATTATGACTTTCCCAACACGTTGCATTGATTCTATAAATTTTGCTTAAAAAGTTAAATTTGTATAACATGGGCAAACCCATGATATAGGATAGGTATAAAAAAATAAAACAGAAAATGCCTTGGCTATAAAACCAAAGCTTGTTATTATATTAGTTTATTGTATGAAATAATCTAATTCATGATATTCTGGATGATGACCTAACGATTCCTGACAGTTTTCACAAATGGCTTGAATTTGAACATCACCATTTTCCTTATATTGAATCATTTCTCTTTTTTCCTCTTCATTTAACTTATCCCAACCTAGTATACTGGTGTCAATATTCTTTTCTGCAATTTCACCAATTACATGCCCACAATGTCTACATGTATAGACAATAGACATAGAAATACCTCCTCGAATAAACAAATTCCTAGTTAATAGGTTTATCCGAAAAGATATAATTTATACTGTTTATAGTAGCAATTTATCAACTTTAGGAATTAAATTCATTCATTACATCAATAAATGGCTTCTCTAACCAACGTTCACAAGCATCGGCTGCTTTTTGGATGCTTTCATTAACTAAATTATGCTCTTCTTTTGGAAAAGAACCTAGGACGTAATCAACAACAGGTATTGGAGTTGTCGGTCTTCCTACACCTATTCGAACTCGTTTAAAATCTTTTGTACCAACATGATCAATAATGGATCTGATTCCATTATGTCCTCCATGTCCACCCTTTTGTCTAAGTCGTATTTTTCCGGTAGGCAGATCTAAGTCATCATAGATTACTAGAACATCTTCTGTATCTATATTAAAATAGTCCATTAGCGGTCTAAGAGATTCTCCGGAGAGATTCATATATGTTTGGGGTTCTAGTAATATTACCTTTTCTCCTTGGATGGTATCCATTGCATAGTTGCCTTTGAATTTGGTCTTATTTAATTGTAGGTTATGACGTGATAAAAGCTCGTCTATAACCATAAATCCAATATTATGTCGAGTTGATTGATATTTTCTACCTGGGTTTCCTAATCCTACAATACATTTCATCTTGATTCTTCCCTTATTTAATATTTAACTATCAAGTACTATCATATCCCAGCCTGGAAATAGAACAATCCCTCCATATAAAATTATTTATATGGAGGGTTTTAGTTTTTATTCTTAATTAATTTTAGTTATTAATCTGCATTAGCTTCAGATTGTGCTTCACCTGTAAATCCTGGTTCTTGGCCAGTTTCATCTTGGCCTTCCATATCTGCATTTGTATTTGGTGCAAGAACACTTGCTACTACTGTTTCAGGTTCTTCAACTACTTCATATGTACTTGATTCCCCAATTTCAGCTACTGTAACAATGTCACCAATACTTTTATTTGAAATATCAACAGTAATTTCATTTGGTATATTGTCAGGTGTAGCTCGAACCGTTACTTCATAGAGTGGTTGTTGAATAACGCCATTCTCAGGCTCTCCTACTAAACGAACAGATACGCTAGTTTCCATTTCTTGAGACATGTTAACCATATAGAAATCTGCATGTAATAAAGAATCTTTTATCGCATCTGTTTGATAGTCATGTAACATAACATTTACTGGTGAGTCCCCTTCAATTTGAAGTGAGATAATTACATTTCTTCCTTCATCTCTTACAGTTTTAAGGAGCTCAATACTATCTACGGAAATAGACTTTGAATCTTTTTCTTTACCATAAACTACAGCTGGAACTTGTCCATTTTGACGTAGTTCTTTTGTTGCCGATCTTGCATGATCCTCTCGTTTCCTTGCACTTAAGATTACTGACATCAATATCATCCTCCTAATTTTAGTAAAACTCGTATCACCCAATATTTATGACAACTTTTAATAAAAAAAGTTTCTATCTTATAGTATACCACATAATAGTATTTTCCCTGTTAACCGTGAGATTAAACATTAATCGAATAAAATACTTACAGATTGTTCTTCATGAACCCGTATAATTGCTTCACCAATAAGTGGAGCAACCGATAATTGTGTAATTTTGTCACTCATCTTACTCTCAGGTAATGGAATGGAGTTTGTGATTACTAACTCTTTAATTTTAGAGTTTTCAATACGTTCAATTGCAGGGCCTGATAAAACAGGGTGCGTACAACATGCATACACTTCCTTCGCACCATTTTCAATAAGTGCATTAGCAGCTAATGTTATCGTTCCAGCCGTATCAATAATATCATCAATTAAGATTGCTGTTTTCCCTTCAATATTACCAATAATATTCATAACCTCAGCAACATTTGGACGTGGTCTTCTTTTATCAATGATACCAATTGGAGCCTTAAGGCGATCTGCCATCTTTCTCGCTCTTGTTACACCGCCATGATCAGGTGAAACAATAATAATATCGTCCATATTTTTTGCTTCAAAGTAGTCCGATAATAACGGCACGCCTTGTAAGTGATCAATTGGACCATCAAAGAATCCTTGAATTTGCGGAGCATGTAGATCAAGTGTAATCACACGGTCAGCTCCTGCAGTTTCAATTAAATCCGCTACTAGTTTAGCCGTAATCGGCTCTCTTGAACGTGCTTTACGATCCTGGCGAGCATATCCATAATACGGCATAACAACATTAATTGTTTTTGCTGATGCACGTTTCAATGCATCCAACATAATTAATAATTCCATTAAGTGTTGATTTACTGGTGAACTTGTTGATTGAACAACATAAACATCAGATCCACGTACACTTTCCTCGATATTTATTTGAACTTCACCATCACTAAATGTAGTAACTGTACACTTCCCAAGAGAAATACCAATATGGTCTGCAATCTCCTCAGCAAGTTTTCGATTTGAATTAAGCGAAAACACCTTCATATTTGAATTTTGATATTGAGACATTACGTAGCCCTCCGTTATTCTTTATCTTTAAGTTTATTTTTTAATCTTGATGCGTAACCTTCTTTATTCGTTTGTCTAGCACGAGCAACTGATAATGCATCTGATGGCACATCTTTTGTTATAGTAGAACCTGCTGCAACATAGGAGCCTTTGCCTACTTTTACTGGTGCTATTAAATTTGAATTACAACCAATGAACGAATCGTCCTCAATTGTAGTTAAATATTTATTTTTGCCATCATAGTTTACCGTTATCGTACCACAACCTATATTAACATTATTTCCTACTTCAGCGTCACCTATATAACTTAAGTGGGAAACTTTGCTACTTTTACCTATAGATGCCTTTTTAATTTCAACAAAATTACCTACTTTAGCTTCGTCTCCAATGGATGCATCTGGACGAATATGTGCAAATGGACCTACATTTACCCGTTCTCCAATTTTGCTATCTGTAGCTACACTTTGTTTAATAACGGTATCTTTTCCTACCTCGCAATTTTTTATCTCGCTGTTAGGTCCAATAATGGCATTTTCTTTAATAATTGAATCTCCCGAGATAATAGAGCCCGGATAAATAATTACATCTTGCTCGATAAGCACTTCTGGTGATATATACGTATTTTCAGGGTCGATAATTGTTACACCATTACGCATATGTTGTTCATTAATACGTAGTTTCATTGTCTTTTCAGCCTGGGCTAAGGCAACACGATCATTTACTCCTAATGTCTCATCAAAATTAGCTGTTAAAAAGGCAGTAACTTTTTCTGATTTATTTTTTAGTATCTCAATAACATCTGGTAAGTAATACTCCCCTTGAGCGTTATCATTTGAAACTTCTTTTAAAGCTGCAAATAATGCCTCATTATCAAAACAATACGTCCCCGTATTAATTTCACTAATTAATAATTCATTAGGATTTGCATCTTTTTGTTCTACAATTCGTTCAACTTCATTGTTATCATTGCGAACAACTCGACCATAACCAAACGGATTTGGAGCTTGTGCAGTAAGAATAGTTGCTTTTGCACCTTCCTTTTCGTGGTGCTCACAAAGATTTTTAAATGTTTCTTTTGTAATTAACGGTGTATCACCACAAACAACAATTGTTGTTCCTTTTTTATCTTTTAATAATTCTTCTGCTTGGATAACCGCGTGTCCCGTTCCTAATTGCTCTTCTTGAATGACAAATTTAGTTTGTTCACCAAGAAGCTCTTTTACTTTATCCGAACCAAATCCAACAACAGTTACTATTTCATCTAGTCCAACTTCTTTTACTTGTTCTAGCACATGTTGTACCATTGGTTTTCCTAAAACAGGATGGAGTACTTTATATAACTTAGACTTCATTCTAGTACCTTGACCTGCTGCTAAAATTACTGCAAATCTTTTTGACATGAGGAATTCCCTCCAATTATTAAAGGTTAAATAAGATACTGCCTACTAATAAATATCCATTTTGACTATATCTTAAATAACTGTTGATTTCAACCGATAGCGAGGGATTAGGAGTGATTTTTGGAGTAATTAGAGAAGAACAAAAAAAGAAGGCTAATCTGTATGAGATTAGGCCTCTAGTTGTAAAGGGTTTCATTTTTTAGGAAGCTCCAGCTTCTTCAAATTCAACTTCTTCACCCGCACGGCGATATTCTTCTAATACTGCATCTTGGATTTTAGCCCTTGTATTAGAGTTTATCGGATGTGCGATATCTCTGAATTCACCATCAGGAGTTCTTTTTGATGGCATTGCCACAAATAATCCATTATTTCCGTCAATAACGCGGATATCATGAACTACAAATTCCTGATCTAACGTAATAGATGCGATTGCACGCATTCTACCTTCCGTGTTTACACGGCGTAATCTAACGTCAGTTACTTCCATGCTGTTTCACCACCTTTGTACTTTTGGGTTAATTAATGTAATTCTACAAATAATTGAAAACTCCTGCTTAAATTTGAAAAAAGTTTAAATAATTTACACAAAAAGTAAAAAATTACATTTTTTTTAGTATATTTTGACTATTTGCTAATAATTTAATAGACTTATAGTTTTTTCTTATGCGAAAAAATATAGTGCAATAAACCTTGATATAAATAAAAAAGACTGACCTAACTACTAGGCAGTCTCTTACATTAAATATAGTTTCCTCTTTGAACAGAGATAAAGTTCTCTTTAATATCTACACTAGATATTTTCACGAGTGAAGTGTAATCATTAACGACTCTTTCCTCTTCTTCATCATCTGCCTCAGCAAGAACACCGATTGCTTTTACATTCGCGTTGAATTCCTTTAACAAACTCACCATACCGTTTATTGTTCCACCGGCTTTCATAAAATCATCAATAATACAAACATTAGTCCCTTCAGGTAGACTACGCTTTGGTAAGACCATTGTCTGTATTTTCTTTGACGATCCAGAAACATAATTGATGCTAACTGATGAACCTTCTGTGACTTGTGGATTTCTTCTCGCAATGACAACTGGCACTTGTAAGAAAGAAGCAACGGCATAGGCAAGTGGAATACCTTTTGTAGCTACCGTTACAATACATTCAATTTCTAGATTGGAGAACTTTGAGGCGAATATTCTTCCAATTTCACGGACAGTATTTGGCTCTCCTAATATATCACTCATATATAAATAGCCACCAGGAAGGATTCGATTTGGATCTTTTAAACGGTCGCATAATTGATCAATAAATTGATTACCTCTATCTCTTGATAATTCTGGAATAAACATAACACCACCAGTAGAGCCGGATGTACGTTTTAAATATCCAATTCCTTTCTCCCTAAATAGTTCATCAATGATATCTAAATCTTCACTAATGGAAGCCTTAGCAGCATTAAACATTTCTACAAATGATGGCAAATTGCTGTGCACTCTTGGGTTTTCTAAGAAAAAATTAGTTAGTGCGACTAAACGCCCGCTTCTTTTCATTATTTCACCTCAAAACCGAATTATTTTATATAAACATACCATCAATATTTGTGTTCTGCAAGGCTACCCAATTAATCGAACTAAGTATACTTCAGGACAAAACCCTTTCAAACTGTTGTATATTCGCTTGGCTTTACTGTGTTGCTCAACGATTCCATAAACAGTTGGTCCACTTCCACTCATTAACACACCCGGTGCACCAGCCTGTCTCATTTTTTCTTTAATTCGTAATACTTCAGGATGTATAGAGGTGGTTATTCTTTCTAAGGAATTGCCAATATTAGCACATAGTTTTGAGAAGTCTTGTTCAAATAAAGCATCAATGACCGCTTGTGTATTAGGATGAGTAATTTCATCCATATTCACTTGACCGAAAATCGTTTTTGTAGATACTCCAATATCTGGTTTAGCTAACACAACCCAAAATGGCGGTGGAGGTGGTAGTTTTTCAATTACTTCGCCAAATCCTTTCGCAATTCCTGTTGAACCGTAAACGCAAAATGGAATATCTGATCCAAGGCTTGAGCCTAAGGCTGCGAGTTCTTCTATCGGAATATTCATATTCCATAATTGATTTAAACCTCTTAACACTGCTGCAGCATCTGTACTTCCTCCACCTAATCCGGCAGAAACAGGTATTACTTTTTCGATCTTAATATGAACACCTTTTGTAATGTTGTATTTCTTTTTAAAGGCCATTGCAGCCTTATATGCCAAATTCCGCTCGTCATTTGGTACGTATCTACTCCATAGAGAAACTTCGACACGATCTTCCTCTATCGTATTTAACTCAATTCGGTCTGCTAAATCAACCGTTGTCATGATCATTTCTACATTATGATATCCATCGTCTCGTTTACTTAACACATCTAAGGACAGGTTGATTTTTGCAGGTGCTTTTTCAAAGTGAGTCATTACCGTCACCTACTTTTTTCATGTATGAAAATTGTATCATAAAAAAAACTGAGGCGCGACTGCTTTTACTACAGTTGTATATAGTAAAAAGAATGAAAAAGAAAAGCAGACCAATTTATGATCTGCTTTCTAAATTCTGCTCGGCTATTTCAATTGCTCGCTTTACCATGTTCCCAGCATCCCTTGCCTTAATTCCGCCCCATCCTTCTTTTTGCACCGTGTCGTAAAAGCCTAACTCTTTTGCAATTTCTTCTTTCAGTTGGTCAGACATAATCCCACGTCTACCCATGAAAGAACAACCCCTTTCCTGTTATAACTTGTTACGACATTTTTAGTTTGTACTAAGTACCTCATATTAATCGAGTAATATTTAGGGAATGAAGGGAATTTTAAGTAAAAATATGGATCAGAAACCTTCCGGCTACTGATCCAGTATCATTGTATTATGATGTTCTTCATTGAAGTTTAATTCAACCGTTTCTGTTAGTACGTCTGCATAGCTGTATGAAACACGTTCGAAAGCATTTTCGTCTTGATCGAGTTCAACAATAAATACAGAAGGATAAGTTTCTGCTAATACTCCCGTTCTTTCTATTGTCTTCCTTCTTCCACCATTTGCTTTTAAAGTCAATCTTTTACCAATTTGACCTTCAAGACCTTGCTTAATTTCGATTAATGTTTTAGCCAATACACTCCACCTCACTGTAGTTTAACTATAACATACGCTTGTATAAAAGTCAAATAAAATATTATATTATAACAAGATATGTTTTTTCATGTCAACAAGAAAATATGTTCATTGCTATTATTATGGCAATTTTTTAACAGAATATGTATATTTTTTAACAAAATATACTTTTAATTACCTTGAGTGATAAGGATTAGACCCAATTAGAAAAACAACTCGACCCACTAAAGGAAGTTTGCCGAGTTTTTATTCTTTTAACTATTGGACTCTATCGATTCATCATCATCATTTGGTAAATAAGGTAGACCTGTCCGAAGAAGTCCTCTTGTTTCTACTCCTCCCATCCCCTTTTCTCCAGTCATTGTATTACGCAATGCTTCCCAAACATTTACCTTTTCCATAAAAGGTGTGTAGGCAATCTTTGCTGCAATGTAAACTGGATCCAGCGCATGAATATTAATCCGTTTTGGTGAACTGGCAAAATTCGCACCAGCCCGAATCAGGGATTCAAAATGAGATTGACATGCACCTGCAAAAATAACTAATTGATCTAAGTGTGAAGTTATTTTTCTTGCCTCTCTTACTGTCTCTACAAAGTATTTAGAGTGCCGATATGCTCTTATATCATCTTTTGCTCCTTTACTTTTTGAGAAGGAATCATGTCCTGTTATAACAATGATATTTGGTTGAATTTTTTCAATTAATGAACGAATATGAAAGGACATTTCCTTTTCGTTAAGATGGACACCGTGTACTTGCAATCCCAACCGTTGATATAAGGCTATACATTTTCTTAAATACATTTGATCCCCGTCTAGGTGCAGTACTTTAGCTGGTAATTGAAAATAATCAACATACTGATATCCGTCTGTTGATTGATAATCACGCTTTTCCTTCATAAGTTGGTAATCTTGCCTAAATAAACGGTACGAAAATTCTTCTTGCTCTTTCTCTTTTTTTCGCCTTTTCACTAGATCTCTTTCTTCGACTCTTGTTAAATCATCTAATGGTGCATCAACTTCTAACCGAATATCTTCGCCGTGGAGAATAGCATGCTCTTGATTAATTGACGAGATCCGGAATAGTACGTCATGATTGTATTTTTTTCTTGTTACAAGTTCTCCTATTGTTCTTCGTTCCATAAATCCACCTCACAGCCTCACTAGCAGTGATCCTATTCTTCCTATATAGGTTATGAGAAAAGTGCCCTAAGCGTGCTTAATGGATGATATAGCTCTATATGTTTAACAAAAAGAAAAAAAGTAAAGAGAGGATATCAATTATGACATCCTCTCTTTATTATTCTGAATACGATAAAATGCATTAGCTAATATACTAAATTCCTGCATATTCAACGATTCTCCACGTCTTGTTCCATCAATCTCAATCGATTCCAATACTTCATTTATAACTTCTTTGTCTAGGACTCCTTTAAAGTAACTAGAAAGGTTATTTCGTAATGTCTTTCTCCTTTGGGCGAAGCAGCCTTGTACAAGATTAAAGAAGTATTCCTCATCCTCAACATGCACGGGTGGTTCTTTCCTAATAACAAGATTTAATATACCGGATTCAACATTAGGTTGTGGCATAAATACCGTTTTGGGTACAGTCATTACGACTTTTGCTTCCGTATAGTATTGAATGGCGATCGTTAATGATCCATAACTCTTACTATTTGGCTCTGCAGCCATCCGGTCGGCTACTTCTTTCTGAATCATTACCGTAATACTATCTACTGGTAATCGTTCACGCAATAATTTCATTAGAATTGGTGTAGTTATATAATACGGTAGATTAGCTACTATATGTACAGATTGACGCTCTTTAAAGTTCTCATCTATTACAGAATGGACATCCGCTTTTAAGATATCTTCATGGATAATCCTAATATTTTCATAATCCGATAAGGTGTCTTGTAAAATTGGCAAAAGTCTTCCATCAATTTCAAAAGCAACGACCTTCTCTGAATGAATTGCTAATTGTTCTGTTAGTGCACCAATTCCAGGACCAATTTCAATCGTCCCAGACGATTCATCAATCCCAGCATGGTTAATAATATTTTTTAAGATATTTACATCAATTAAGAAATTCTGTCCAAGACTCTTCTTAAATGTAAAACGATACTTCTGTAATATTTCTTTTGTGCGACTTGGAGTAGCTATATATCTCTTATTCATTATTTTCCTCCTGATTTACCTTGCGCATAGCCTCTTCAAAGTGAGATTTAGTAATTTGAAACATAGTTAACCGTTTCAATAATTGTTTTCCATTAGTATGCCCAATCTGTAATAACTCCCCAAGTTTCTCTCTTTTTTTACTCGAACTTGGTCCTCCAATTAACTGATGATACATTAAGTCTTCTTTTGTTATATCTGTTTTCTCTATTTCTGCAAGCTCATACACATCTTGTAATGCTTGTTTAATGGCCTCAATAGACGCATGTTCAATACCTAGGCTTTTATTAATTGGATTTTTGGCACGAGCATTGTCACGTGTTAGAAATGCATGTTTACAACCTGGGACGTGTTGATTAATAATATGTCTAATTCTTTCTCCAGGATAATCGGGGTCAGTGAATACGATAACACCACGTTTTTCTTGAGCATGTTTGATTTGCTGTAATATATTTTTATTAATTGCTGAACCGTTTGTTTCAATCGTATCCGCATCAACTGCTAACTTAATCTTAGCTGTATCATCTTTACCTTCAACAACGATGACTTCTCTTATTTTCAATGTATTTTCCTCGCTTTATACGAAATAAAATATGCTCTTACCAATATAACATGGTAAGAGCATGGATTTCATTAATCTAAAATTTTAACTTTTACTTTTCGGACGCCCCATTTATAGGCATCAGATTTAGTTGGTACATGTACATCAATACGCATACCTTGGATTGCACCACCAGTATCTCCTGCAATTGCTTCTCCATATCCCTCTACCCAAACTCTTGTTCCAAGTGGGATAACATTTGGATCAACGGCAATTACCTTCATATCTGGATTTGCTTTTAAATTTATACCAGTAGCTGTATAGCCAGAACATCCACTACAAGTTGCAGTAAATGCACTTGCAGTCATTACAAACTCTTTTCCACTACCTGACGATAGTGTGACCAAGTTCTGTGCTTCCTTAGTTCCAACAGCAATAATACGGTTCTTACTCTCTTTTTCAACTTCTTCATCAACTAATTCTCTACTTACTTCTTCACCATTTTCAAATATCACTTCATAAGTTTTTACAACAATTCCATCTTCACCTGAAGCGATTTCCTTTTCTGTTCCTTTCGGTAGAGAGCTATCATTTCGTCTCTCCGTTTTAAAAGCAACCGTATCTGATACTTCTTCTTTCTTCTTTTCAACTCGAACAATAGAGATTGTAGATTCCTTTGTAATGGTTTCATCTAGGCCTGGTTTAATCTTATCAAGTTCATTTAGAGTTATCTTATTTGATTTTAATAACTCTTCAACTGACCCGCCAGTAGTCCAGACATTTTTTTCTTTACCACCATCGTTAATAACAACTTGGAATGCCTGAGTAACAGAAAGATTTAAACCATCATGAATAGCATCTTCTAACTGATGGGAAAGTTTGTCATGGTCAGATACTGTTATTTTCTCATCTTCTAACAATTCTTCAACTGTATCTGCCACTGTATAGTAACTTTTCTTTTCACCATCAATTGTTACAGTAACTTTATTTGCTTGTTTATATTCTATTATCATTCCGTCTACGATTTTTGCATCTTTGTCATAGGAAAGTGCATCATGCACCCCTACTTTAATTCCTACTTTTCCTAGTAGTTCTTCTACAGTATTAGCATGTGTATTGACTGTGCTCTCCTTACCGTTCTCGACTATGACTACTTCCTTCTGTGTAGCATAAAATAGCATGAGAGTGGTAAATGTAAGAAGCATCACGATACCAAAACTTGTAATAACCAGCATCCGTTTCGAGGCCGGCAATAGCTTTGAAAGAATTCGCATGCATCTTGCCTCCTTATTTGCATTGATTATATAGACACTATTATGTAAATGTAAATACTTATAGGATTACGGTTAGTTTACAGTTTTGTTACAAAGCTTATCTCGACTTGTCTAATATTAGTGAAATATTAGGTTAAAAGCCTTGATACAAATGGGTTTTAGAGAATTTAAAAAGACTAGAAATAATCTAGTCTTTTTAACCTAAAATAATGAACGATATGTTAATTTTTTAGTAAATTTGTCCTATATAAACTTTATTCCCCTTACTATTTATCTGTTAATTTTCAATACACTAAGTTTTTACTTTATTACAAAAAATGTCGATTATGTAGAAATTTGAAATAACCTTAATGCATTTTCTGTTGTTTTTTTACATATGTCGTCATATGAAATACCGCGTAATTCAGCAATCTTTTCTGCTACTAACTTAACATATGCTGGTTCATTTCTTTTTCCTCTATTTGGATGTGGAGCAAGGTATGGCGCATCTGTTTCCACTAGTAATCTATCTAGTGGTACTTCTTGTGCAACTTCTTTCGGTAGAGGTGCATTCTTAAAGGTAACAGGGCCACCGAGTGATATATAGAAGTTCATATCCAAGCATTCTTGAACATACTTCACAGAATCATTGTAACAGTGCATGATTCCGCCAACCTCTGCTGCATTCTCTTCCTTTAAAATTTGAATGATATCTTCCGTTGCATCCCGGTTATGAATAATGATTGGCATATTTACTTTTTTAGCTAATTGGATTTGTTTGCGAAATACTTCTTTCTGAATATGATGTGGTGACTTATCCCAGTGGTAATCTAATCCCATCTCTCCGATTGCAACAACCTTAGGATGACTAGATAGACTTTCAATCCATTTTAAATCTTCAACTGTCATATCAATTGCATCAACAGGATGCCATCCAACAGCAGCATAAATAGTTTCATACTGTTCGGCTATTTCAATTGCAGGTGGAATGGTTTCTCTATCAAAGCCTACAACGACCATATATTTAACACCTGTATCAAATGCTCGCTTGATAACTTCATCTCGATCTTCCATGAATTGTCTTGCATTCATATGGACATGTGTGTCAAATAACATATAAGTTCTTCCTTTCTATTAAGAAAAGGTCAGTATTCTACAATATGTAGTATGCTGACCTTTATTAAATATTATTTTCACTTCACAATTGAACCGTTTGGTAAGCTTTGTTCTACAGTTGCTAGAGAGAGGTTACCTTCTTTATCTTCACCAGAAAGGATCATTCCTTCTGATAGTTCCCCTCGTAGTTTAACTGGTTTTAAGTTTGTAACACAAATTACTTTTTTACCAACTAATTCTTCTGGAGTGTAATATTGGGCAATGCCAGAGATGACTTGACGTTTTTCCGACCCTAAGTCTAATTGAAGTTTTAAAAGTTTGTCTGCTTTTTTCATTTTTTCCGCGTTAATCACTTCTGCCACTCGTAGATCTAGCTTCATAAAGTCATCATAGACAATCTCTGCTTTTCTATCTTCTTGCACTTCTTCTTTTTCTACTTCTTTTGGTCCTTGCATCTTTGCTTTAATGGCTGCTACTTCTTCCTCTACATCTAAACGCGGGAAGATTGGAGCACCTTTTTCTACTTTTGTTCCTGCTTCTATTTGCCCTAATTCATATATGCTATCCCATTCTTTTAATGATTCATTCTGCACACCTAATTGTTTAAATATCTCTACTGGTGCTTTTGTTAAGAATGGTTGAAGCATTACACCTACTATTCGTAGGGAATCTGCAAGATGGGCCATTACATTACCGAGTCTATCCTTATTAGTTTCATCTTTTGCAAGAACCCAAGGCTCTGTTTCATCAATATATTTATTTGTTCTACTAATTAACTGCCAAATAGAAGATAGAGCAACCGAGAACTGCATTTCATCTAGTGCATCTTCTACATTTTTAATCGTATTTGTAATCATATTTTCTAGAGACTGATCCACTTCAGTTTCTGCTAATTGATATTCCGGTAACTCTCCATTGAAATATTTTTCAATCATAGCCACAGTACGATTTAGTAAATTCCCTAAATCATTAGCTAAGTCAAAGTTTGTCCGTTCGACAAATCCTTCTGGTGTAAATACACCATCAGACCCAAATGGTACTTCACGAAGCAAGTAATAACGTAATGCATCTAATCCATAGCGCTCAATTAAGCTATCAGGATCGACAACATTCCCTTTTGATTTTGACATTTTGCCATCTTTCATCAAAATCCATCCATGTGCAAATACCTTTTTTGGTAATGGTAGATCTAATGCCATTAACATAATAGGCCAGTAAATAGTATGGAATCTTACTATTTCCTTACTCATTAAGTGAACATCAGCTGGCCAATATTTTCTATACTTTTCGTCGTTTTCAGTTCCATATCCTAGTGCTGTAATATAGTTACTTAATGCATCAATCCAAACATAAATAACATGTTTAGGATCTCCTGGAACTTTTACTCCCCAGTCGAATGTTGTTCTAGAAACCGCAAGATCTTCTAGTCCTGGCTTAATGAAATTATTTAACATTTCATTTTTACGACTTTCTGGTTGAATGAATTCCGGATGTTCATCATAATATTGAACGAGCCGATCGACATATTTACTCATTTTAAAGAAATAGGATTCTTCCTTAACCATCTCTACTTTACCACCACAATCAGGGCATTGACCGTCGTTTAATTGACGTTCGGTAAAGAATGACTCATCTGAAGTACAATACCATCCTTCATACTCATCTAAGTAAATATCACCTTGTTTAACTAACTGATCAAATATTTTAGCAACAATTTCTTTATGTCGTTCTTCTGTTGTGCGGATAAAATCATTGTTTGTAATTTCTAACCTTTTCCATAGGGCTTGTATTCCACTAACAATCTCATCCACATATTCTTGTGGGGAAACCCCTGCTTCCTCCGCTTTTCTTTGAATTTTTTGTCCATGTTCATCTGTTCCCGTTAAGAACATAACGTCATAACCTTTCATTCGTTTATAACGGGAAATAGCATCTGCTGCTACTGTAGAATAAGCATGTCCAATATGTAATCTTCCACTTGGATAATATATTGGAGTAGTTATATAAAATGTTTTCTTTTCTGACATTGTATTGCCTCCTCGTCTTCCTTACTGATTCTTCTATTGTAACCGAGTATCCTATTATATTTCCAATTTTTCATATTGGAAACATACTATTTACATTGAATTATTAGCATTCTCTTCCTATTTTAGACAGAATTGATGTATCGTTCATGAGTATTTCGAACAATTTTAGTAAAAATTGGTTTACCCATGGATAAAATTGGGTATGTGTAGTAGGAATGCAAATACATGAAATTTTCTTATTATTAATTGTATTTCATCATTCTGTTTGACAAGTAAAATGAACTTTGCTAATATTGCAAAGAATTATGTCGAAAACTGCCGAAATTGGGTGCTGAAGGAGGAGAAATATGAAATCTACTGGAATTGTAAGAAAAGTAGATGAGCTTGGTCGGGTAGTTATCCCTATTGAGTTACGTAGAACTTTAGACATCAATATTAAAGACTCGCTTGAAATTTATGTAGACAATGACAAAGTAATATTAAAAAAGTACCAACCAAATATGGCTTGTCAAATTACTGGGGAATCATCTGATGATAATATTACATTAGCAGATGGAAAAATTGTTTTAAGTCCCGAAGGAGCAAAGCTATTAGTGGATGAGATTCAGTCTCGTTTTAAATCTTAAGATATTCGAAAAGAGCTACAACAAATGTTATAGCTCTTTTTTTATGATTGTCTCTATTCAATATGATAAGCTTGATATACATCACGTTTAGGGAGCTTTCTTTCTTTGGCAACGAATTTAATCGCTTCTTTACTAGATTGACCTTCGCTTATGTAATGTTCAACATGTTCCGTTAATGATAGGTTAACCCACCAATCTTCATTATCTTCTAGTTCTTCCTCTTTACGCCCTTCGACTACAATACAAAATTCTCCTTTTGGCTCATTGTCATTGGCCCAGTCGATTAATTCTTCTAAAGTGCCTCGTACATACTCTTCAAATCGTTTAGTTAGCTCTCTTGCAATTGCAATTTGTCGATTTCCTAATACTTTATGTAATGTTTTCAACGTCTCTTTGACACGATAGGGTGATTCATAGAAGATAAGGGTTGCTTTATATCTTCCTAATCTTTCTAATTCTTCTTCTTTCTCTTTTTGCTTTCTTGGCAAAAAACCGTAGAATAAGAATTCTTTATTGGGTAATCCAGAGCCAACTAATGCACATAATGCCGCATTTGCTCCTGGGAGAACGATGACAGAGAGTTTCTCGTCAATTACTGCCTTAACAATTTCATAACCAGGATCAGATATACCTGGCATTCCAGCATCACTTACAATCGCAATAGATTCTCCGCTTTTTATCTTTTCTAAAAGTTGCTCTTCACGTTCTAGTTTATTATGTTCGTGATAACTAATTAACGGGGTAGAGATTTCAAAATGATTTAAAAGCTTTTTTGTATTTCTTGTATCCTCTGCAGCAATTATAGTTACTGACTTTAGTATAGAAAGTGCACGATACGTAATATCTTCTAAATTCCCTATTGGGGTTGGAACGATATAGAGTGAACCTTCGTCTCTAGCCTCATAACTTTTTTGAATGATCATATTGGATAACCTCTTTCAACTTATCTCGTATTAATTGGAATTTCCCTTTTCGAGTTAATTGTTTAATCTCATACTCTCTCTTCATCGCCGTTTCCTTTGTTGGAAATTTTTCTACAAACATAACTTGAAAAGGGCCGCGTCCACGAGTATATTTGGCTCCCTTTCCAGACTCATGCATTTTTAAACGATTCTCTAAATCATTTGTATAACCAGTATATAGTGAACCATCTCCGCATTTTAGAATATATACGGTATGTTCTTGTTCAGTCATAAATAATCACACTCGCTTCTTCAGTATATGTACCATCTTCATTATAGACAAACAATGGGGGGAGAATATGTAAATCTGCCTTCCCATCTCGAATTGCTTCAATTAAAAGCATGTTTGCTTCCTTGCCCTTTTTAGGATAAACAAGTTGAAGTCGCTTTGGTTCTAATTTATAGGAACGCATCGTTGTTAAAATATCAACAAGCCTCCCTGGACGGTGTACCATTGCAACTTTTCCACCCGGTTTCACATGTAATTTACAAGCTTTTACCACATCATCTAACGTACACATAACTTCGTGTCTAGCAATTGTTAAATATTCATTGTGGTTATGTTCTGTTTGAGAAGGTGTTTTAAAATAAGGTGGATTACAAGTTACAACGTCAAAGCTAGAATGATTTAATACTCCTTTAAGTTCTCGGATATCACCGTGTATCATTTGTATACTATCTGTTAAATTATTTAATTCGACACTACGCTTTGCCATATCAATTATTCTATCCTGTATCTCTACGCCAGTTATTAAGGCATTTGTTTTTCTAGATAGAAGAAGTGGAATTGCTCCATTACCACTACATAAATCGAGTATAGAACCTCTCTTTATTGGTATAGACGCAAAATGTGCTAATAATACGGCATCAAGAGAAAAAGAGAATGCAGTTGGACTTTGGATAATTCGCATATCCTCATCTGCGGTTAAATAATCGATTCTTTCATCATCATAAAGTTGAACCATTTTGTTATATTTCCTTTCCAGTTAGTTGGTATTTCTCATATATTTAAAGTAATACGTTACATAAAGAAAAAACTGCCTGGGATTCCAGACAGTTTTATTATACGTTATTTCTTTTTACTAAGAAAATCTAGACAAAACATACAATCTTCATTTCTTCTTGGACTACCAAATTCCAAATTACAAATATGAAAGCCTTCTTCATAAAGTCTTGCTAAGTTATCATAGCCTTCGCTCGGCATTTTCGTTAAATCTTCACTAATGATCTCTTGCTCCGCTTCGGATACATCCAATCGATTTCGTAAATGATGGTTCTCCATTTCTAAGCGGTGATTTTCTTCTAGAAGATCACTTAGTTTTCCCTTTAAATCTCCGAGACGTTCATATAATTCACCAATTTGTTTTTCCATATCTGATACTTGGTCAAATATCTGTCTTTTTTGCAATTTTGACTCACTCCATTATTCTTGGCGCTGAGCTGTAACAATTCCTTCTTCGATGAGTTCATCCAAGGTATATTCTATCGTGCGTTCTTTTTCTGGAATTTCTATTTGGATTAGACGTTCAAGAATATTTAGACCTACAACACGTCCTTCTCCATGTAGAGTTTTTACATGTTCACCTAAGTCAGGAAGTTCCCGTTTTGCTTCTTCATATTCGTCATTCTCATATTTTAAGCAGCACATCAGTCTTCCACATAAACCTGAGATTTTTGCTGGATTCAAGGATAAGTTTTGATCTTTAGCCATTTTTATGGATACAGGTTCAAAATCGCCTAAAAATGTAGAACAACATAACATTCTTCCACAGGGACCTATTCCTCCAAGCATTTTGGCCTCATCACGGACACCAATTTGTCTAAGCTCAATTCTAGTTTTAAACATAGCTGCTAAATCTTTTACAAGCTCACGAAAATCGACTCGCCCATCAGCAGTAAAATAAAAAATAATTTTATTACGGTCAAACGTATATTCTACATCTACTAGATTCATATCTAGTTCATGTTCTTTAATTTTTTCGTCGCATGCGGTAAATGCTTTGTCTGCATATTGTTTATTTTCCATTACCGTTAGTTTATCTTGCTCAGTTGCGACACGAAGTACTTGCTTTAGAGGGAGGACAACATCTTCCTCTTCAACTAATTTATTCGCGATAACTACTTTACCAAATTCAACCCCACGAACTGTCTCAACAATGACATAACTGTCTTTTTCAACATGGCGTTCGGCAGGATCAAAGTAATATATTTTACCCGCTTTTTTAAAACGGACACCTATAACCCCAATCATTACTTTCACCTCTTAATTTGAAGCGTAGCTTGTTCCATCACAAGTGTTGGATGAACATTCTGCTTCAATTTTTGTCTTGCTTCTAGTAAGACATGTAAGATAGAGATTAATTTTTCTTTAGAAAAATTCATACCTAAGCGCTCTAGTCTTTCATTATCTTGGAAAAATACGAGTGATTCCATATGACCGAGATGGTAATAAAGAATATCTTTAAAAGCTAGAAGTAATATATCTATTCCTTGCTCTAATTGGTATTTCTCTTTAAAATGATTTAACCAATGATTATGTATAAATAAATATACATCATTTGAATTATCTGTAAATGCTTCTATTAATTGTACCACTAATTTTCTTGCTACGGCAAACCACTCATCCTGACTCCATTCAATAGCCTCATCTAAATTATTAGTTAATGCACTCATTAATCTAGCAGTTGGCTCATTTAACCCTGCTTCTAATAAATTTTTCTGAAACTGGAGTGGGTTTAACGGTTTCAAATCAATAATTTGGCACCTTGACCGTATTGTCGGCAAGATAGCATGGCTATTTTCTGTTAGCATGATAGCAGTTGTTTTCTTACTTGGTTCTTCTAGAAACTTAAGAATCCGATTAGCTGCATTTGCAGTTAATGTATCAGCTCCAACAATTATATAAACTTTCTGTGCTGATTCTAGCCCAGAATAGGTAAATTCCTTTTGTAAGTTTTTAATTTGGTCTATTTTAATGGATTGACCCTCTGGCTCAATCCAATGTACATCAGGATGGTTCCTAGAATCAATTCGCTTACATTCTGTGCATTGTAAACAAGGTTCTACTCCAGACTTATTGTTGCAAAATAAGACTTTAGCAATTAAAACAGCTATTGCTTCTTTCCCCGTTCCACGCGCTCCATGAAGCAAATAGGCATGGGAGATTCGGTCTTTTTTAATACTATTTGTTATAATTTTACTTGCCATTGGTTGTACTTCTGAAATGCTAGACCATGTTCTCATTGAATACCCTTCCTATTCCAAAGCATACTATCTCTATGCTCCTAACATACATGATTATTACGTATATAAATTAACCAGTAGACCTTTTATTTCCCCAATGAGTCCTAACAAGTCTACTGTCTTTTTTTCTTGATTCATAATTTCTTCGGTTAATTCTATTAACTTCTCATCAATTTGTTTCACTACCGTTAAATTTCGGCTACTTCCCGTATAATTAAAACTTATAGATTGCTTAACATTAAATCCATTGGAAACTGTTTCTTCCAAGAACTTCTTAATTAATCGTTTAAATCTTACTAACTCTTTCAATGAACGATACCTAGCTAATCGGTCACCTTGATGGCTTATATCTTGCATAAGCTTTTGCAGCTGTGATGATTGCATTTTTTGACTTTGGGACTGAACAATAGACTGAAATGATTGTTGTGTTGTTTCCCGAGATTTCCCATTCTTTTGTGATGTATCAATCTGTTTCAGTAGTTCCTGACTAATTTTCAAATTGCTCAGCCCCCTTCCTACTCTGACTAAAACTGAAAGAAAGATTCAATCGGCAATACAAAGACGGTCGCTCCACCTACTTCTACTTTTACAGGCCTTGGAATATAGGAATCGGCGTTTCCTCCCATTGGGGAAATTGGTGCTACCATTTGCTCACGTTGCGAACAATTTTCTTTAATGATTTGTAGAACATCATTTACTTGTTCATCTTCGCATCCAATAATTAATGTCGTATTTCCTTCTTTTAAGAATCCGCCAGTAGTTGCAAGCTTGGTAGATTGGTATTTACTTTTACCAAGTGCATCTGTTAACCGATTGGAATCCTTGTCTTGAATAACTGCCATTACTAATTTCATAACGTAACCCCCTTTACTCTATTGTATTTAGAAATTGGGTTATTAATGATAGGCTGTCTTCTTCTACTTGTTTTAATGTTTGGTCTGCATTAATAACTTGTATTCGTTCTGGAAATCGTTGAACGAGAATTTGGTAAGCCTCATATACCTTTTCGTGGAAATTTAATTTTTCTAGATCTAATCGGTTTCTTTCCCGATCCTCGTTAGCAGCAATTCGTGCCAGTCCTTTTTCTGGTTTTATATCAAAAAATAATGTTAAGTCTGGCATTGAATTTTGTATTGCAAATTGATTGATTGTAAATACTTCATCAATTCCTAATTCCCTTGCATACCCTTGGTAAGCTAAACTACTATCAATAAATCGGTCACATAAGACAATTTTGCCCTGTTCTAATGCGGGAAAAACCTTTTCTACAAGATGTTGTCTTCTTGCTGCTGCATATAATAATGCCTCTGTTCTTGCATCCATTTCTGTATGTAATGGGTTTAGTATTATATTTCTAATTTGTTCTGAGATACGGATACCACCGGGTTCTCGTGTCGTTACAATATCGTATCCTTTTTCTTTCAGTTTACTTGCTATTGAATGTAGAATAGAGGTCTTGCCTGCTCCTTCTCCACCTTCAAATGTTATAAAATAACCAGTCACGTAATTTCTTCTCCTTCTGTTCCGACAAACACTTGGATACCTTTATTAATATCCTGATGCTGAATTGTTGCTCCATGCTGTATTAAATGCTGTAAAAGCTCGATTTGTTCTTTTGTAATGTATTCCCCTTTTAAAATTACTGGAATACCAGGTGGATACGGAATAACTGCTTCTGCAGCAATCATGCCATTTGCTTCACCGAGTCGGGTCGTCTGTCGCTGTAAATGAAGCATCTCATGATAATTTACAGCTAATTCAGTTACCGGCTCTTTAAACAACTTGCTTGACTCTATTGTAGCATGATTTGTCTGATATTTATATTCTTCGTTAAGGCTTTTTATTATCTTTTCAACCCGCTTCTCCTCTTTAAATTCATGTAAACCATGTACAAACAATACATGATTATCTGTTGCAAGTTCTGGATAGATAGAATGTTCTTCAAAAGCACTAGCGACATCGTATCCAGATAAACCATTGTGTACAAGTAACGTGATTTTTAATGGATCATCACTTGGCAAAACAGTCCAATGTTTCCCTAACTGAAATAACTCTCTCACATACTTAGAACTATCGATTAACTTTACCAATTCTTCTCGAGTGACTGTTGCTAAAAACGAACGAGCAACGTCTAATGATGCCATTAATGGATAGGATGGGCTACTTGACTGCAATAGCTGTAAATAATGTCCGATAACTTCTTTAGAAATTAACGACGAATTAATATGAAGAAAGGATGCCATCGTCATCGCCGGAGCCATTTTATGTGCGGATTGAACAACAACATCTGCACCCAGTACTAATGCAGACTTAGGGAATGGATTACCAAGTACAAAATGAACACCATGTGCTTCATCTACTAATACAGGGATTTGATGTTGATGTGCTAAACCAATCATTCTTTCTATATTATATGTATTTCCAAAGTAATCTGGGTAAGTTAGTATAAGAGCCTTTGCGTCTGGATGATCTAAAATAGCTTGTTCGACTGTTTCGTAACTAGGAGCCGTGTAGCGCTTTTGAGTACTATTATATTCAGGGCTTATAAAAATTGGTTTTGCACCACACAATTCTAACCCATTCATTATGGACTTATGACTATTCCGTTGTACTATTACTTTTTCACCAGGGTTACAAACAGATAAAATCATCGCTAGATTACCAACAGTACTACCACCAACTAAATAAAAAGTATGATTGGCACCAAAAAAGTCCGCAGCTAAATCTTGTGCATTTTTAATTATTCCATGAGGTGCATGTAAATCGTCTAGCCCACTAATTTCGGTTAGATCGATTGACAAAATGGAATGAAAATATTCCTTTGCTTTCCTTATAAATATCTCTCCATTTTTATGTCCAGGGACATGAAATGAAATTGGGTCTTGATTAGAAAACTTAACTAACTCATTAAATAAAGGCATATCATGATGATTCATTACCATTTTCCTTTCGAAAACTATTATCCCTATCATATCAAAAAAGACCACTGCAAGAAATGTTCCTGCAAGTGGTCCTTTTGAGTAATATAGCTTTTTATTACGAGCTACATACACTTTTCTTATTAATCTATGAAAAAAGGGAAGGTTGGCTAATATTTTTAAGCTTTTGTAAATAATAATTGTATTTTTCTTCACGGGGTTCCGTATGAATCATATTATATTCGCATTCCGTACAGATAAACATATTGTATAGATGAATACCAAGACTTTTCTTTTCCTCACAAATACCACAAGATAATTCTACTATTCTTTCTTCCATTTTCCCCACCTCCGTTAAACTAGTAACTAGTTTGTCCAACGTAGGTGAAATCTATACTATAAATCTTTGAAAATATCATGGAAGAATAATGATATGAATAGCAGCAAGTGAGGCAACACCGAATAAACCTAAAAACCCCGAAATAACCGCTGTAAATATATTGATTGGAATATGTAATCCAAACGATCCACCAATCACATTAAAAAAGAATAAAAACAAAATACCAATTCCTAATTTCACAGTCCCAGTTGTTAGAAAGCGCATCGGTTTAAATGAAGTTCCAACAAATAGTAGTAAAACAATTACGACCACCATAATAGAAATAACAATAGCAGGATTCAAATGACTCAACTCCTTTAACTTGTCCCTAATATGTAAATATGATTATCGGAAAAGAAAAAGAACTTAATTATAGAAAATTTTATTAAATAAACTTCTGTTCCAAAGAAAAAACACCTACTAAAATTAGTAAGTGTTTTTCCCCTATTTACTATATCGTATTGCACTAATCTTACGGTGCTTTGCTTCACGGAGTAAAAATAAATACTTAGATTGAGCAATTTTCTCTGTGCTCTTCCCCTCAAACGTTGGCTCGATTGATTGATTAACAATAGACTTAATTTGTTTCCACTCGTGTTCGATGGAGAAGATAGCATCCAGTAGAAGCTCATCAACCTCTCGCTTCTTTCTTTTTCTCTTTCTTCCCACTTATGTCACCTAACTTTACAGTTCTCTTCTACCCTCTAAGGCTTTCGACAAAGTAACCTCATCCGCATATTCCAAGTCGCCCCCAACAGGTAAGCCATGGGCAATTCTTGTTGTTTTAATGCCAGATGGCTTTACTAAACGTGAAATATACATTGCTGTTGCTTCTCCCTCAATATTAGGGTTTGTAGCTAAAATAATTTCATTCACTTCTTCGTCTTTTAAACGATTTAACAAATCTGGAACATTTATGTCTTCTGGACCAATTCCATCCATCGGTGAAATAGCACCATGTAATACATGGTATTTACCACGAAATTCTTTCATCTTTTCCATTGCAATGACATCTTTTGGATCTTGAACAACACAAATTACCGAGTTATCTCGTGATGAATCAGAACAAATTGCACAAGGATCCTGATCTGTAATATGGCCACAGACCGAGCAATGCGTTAGTTCACGTTTCGCATTAACAAGGGAATTTGCAAATTCCAGTACATCATTATCATTCATATTTAACACAAAAAAAGCCAGACGAACCGCCGTCTTTGGCCCAATACCTGGCAATTTTGTAAAGCTATCAATTAGCTTTGAAATTGGTTCTGGATAATACATGGTGTTTTCCCGCTCTCCTTAAGTTGTTTAATCCTAATCTATTGATAGCATTAAACATTAGTTAAGTGGACTTCTTAGAAAAGTCCCGGAACATTTAACCCTTTTGTAAATTGACCCATTGTTGCATTTGTTTTTTCGTCAATTTGATTTAATACATCGTTAGTTGCAGCAATAATTAAATCTTGAAGCATTTCAATATCATCAGGATCAACTACTTCTTCTTTGATTTCTACATCGATGATTTCTTTTTTACCATTTGCCTTTACGGTAACCATTCCACCGCCAGCTGATGCTTCAAATTCCATTGCATGAAGTTCATCCTGTGCCTGCATCATTTTCTTTTGCATTTTTTGCATTTGTTTCATCATATTACCCATATTTCCCATACCTTTCATGGAAAACGCCTCCTTTAAAGTTAAATTAATTAATCATGTATTTCTAGTAAGTCATCCCCAAAAAGCTTTCTCGCTTCTTCTACAACTGGATCCTCACTAACTTCTTTATTGGTAGTTGGTTCTTGGTTCTTAACATATTCATTTCTTAATTCTATCCAATCATGATTTGGAATCGGAATAATCGTTAAATGCTTATTCAATACACTAGTTAAAACCGATTCAACAAGTTCACGGTTATCTAAGAAAAGTGAACAATGAATTTCATATTTAAATGCAACAACAAGTGCTGAATCAGATGCGGCAGCTGGTTTAGAATCTTGAATAGTTGCATGGGCAGGTGCACTGGTTTGTTTTAACTTACTTAAGAAGTTTGCCCATTCGGATTGAACTTCTTTCAGAGCAGGTTTCTGTGCCTCACCTAACACCATACGGATCCGTTCATATGGAATCTTATAACTATTTTTAGACTTAACAGGTTGTGTTCTTCTTTTCTCTGGCTGTACTGGAGCAGCTGCTTGTTGAGGTGACTGCTTTAGATTAGTTATTTCTTTTTCAAGATAAGCAAGTTTTTGTGTTAATTGCATCACAGCCTCGGATGAAGCAGAATCCGTTTCTCCAGAAGATTGTTCAGAACGATTAGAAATCGTAATAATCGCGATTTCAATAAAGACTTTTGGATTATTAGACCATTTCATTTCCTGCTGACATTGGTTTAATTCCATAATAGCAGTTTGAATCCATTTTTCTGGAACTTCGGTCGCTAACTGCTGAAAATGTTCATCAACGATTGCTCGTTCTAGTATTCCCTCCAAAGACGGAGCACTACGATAAAGCAATAAATCACGTAAGAAGTAAATAATGTCATAAACAAATCTCGCTGGGTCTTTCCCATTTTGAATGAGTTGATCCAACATATTCAATGCGGATTGCACATCTTTTTTATACATTGCGGATACAATGTCCGTAAGTATTTTCTGAGAAACTCCGCCAGTGACTGCAAGAACGTCATCTAATTCAACATGGTTCTCACTATAGGAGATAGCTTGATCAAGAATACTTAGTGCATCGCGCATCCCACCTTCAGCAGCTAATGCGACTGCATCCAGTGCTTCTTTTTTAACTACTACCCCTTCAGCATCGACAATCTTCTGCATCCGATCCACAATTGATTGATTCGTAATCGGTTTAAAATCAAAACGTTGACACCTTGAGATAATCGTTAAGGGGATTTTATGTGGTTCAGTTGTTGCAAGTATAAACACAACATGTTTCGGAGGTTCTTCCAATGTTTTTAACAATGCGTTAAAAGCATTCACGGATATCATATGAACCTCGTCAATAATATAGACTTTATACGGGACAACACTAGAAGCATACTTCACATTGTCACGTATTTCTCTTATATCATCAACACTTGTATTAGAAGCGGCATCAATTTCTATTACATCAGAAATTGAACCATCTTGAATACCACGGCATGCAGCACATTCATTACACGGCTCTTTTACAGGAGCATGCTCACAGTTAATTGTTTTCGCAAAAATTTTCGCAGCACTAGTTTTACCGGTCCCTCTTGGGCCAGTAAATAAATAGGCGTGTGAAAATTTCTCTTGTATGATTGCATTTTGCAATGTTCTAGTGATATGTGTTTGGCCTACTACGTCTTCAAATGTTCGAGGACGCCATACGCGATACAATGCTTGATAGCTCATAACTGATTCCCCTCTATGATTTCTATCTAATTATACCGATTTTAAGATGGAATGTGAATGATAATGAAAAAATAAGTCGGATATGCGGACAAAAAAGTTGTATGTATGAACGAAGGTACGAAAAAAGAGGCTATTAATAGCCTCTTAACACGTCTATGTATGCCGTGCACCCACCGTCGATGAAATGATCCCATGCGTTACTCAAGTTCATGGCTCGGTTTAGGTAACCCTGCGGCACACAGAGATATCCACTTACTGCTGCTTCCTTCCGGACCTGACAGGGTTCGTGGGTCTCTGTTGCGCAGGACCTAAACGTCAACACCAATTCCTTGAGGCAGACCATACGACCACCCACCTCGTGATGGGAATTCAGCCTCGCTACAGCGGATTGCGAGTACAGGGCACCGCTACCTCCCCACCTAGCACGGTAATATCCATTATAACATGTTGATGAAAAAAATCAATGGACAGGTAGGTGAGATTATTTGGAAAGTTACTTTTTCTTCCTTTCCCGTATTGCTCTAAAAAAGTTAGATAAAAGTTGACCACACTCTTCGTCTAACACGCCCGCAGTAACTTCAACTTGATGATTAAATCGATCATCATTTAACAAATTCATTAGTGTTCCAGCACAACCTGCCTTTGGATCTGTTGCACCGTAAACAACTCGTTTAATCCGTGATTGAACAATGGCACCGGCACACATTGGACACGGTTCAAGAGTTACATATAATGTACAATCTTCTAGACGCCAACTACCAATCTGTTTATTCCCCTCTTGAATGCAAATGAGCTCCGCATGGGATAAAGTCTTTTGTGTCAATTCACGGACATTATAGCCAGTTGCTATTACTTCATCTTTATAAACGAGTACTGCTCCAATTGGTACTTCATTTTTTTCTTCTGCCTTTTTTGCTTCTTCAATTGCTAATTGCATATAATACTCATCGTTCAATATCATCACAACTCTCTTTACAATGGAATAAACTTTACTGAATTATTGAATACTAATTATTCGTAGCACTAGGAGGTGTTTATTTAATTTGATAACAAATTTACATAAAACAGCCATCTTATTTATCGATTTAATTAATGATTTTAATTTTCGTGGTGGTGATAAACTTCTTAAGAATATGGAAGAAATTTTACCGAACCTATTAAAATTACGTCGATTCGCTGAAGAGAATCAACTTCCAATTATATATATCAATGACCATTATCAGTTATGGCAAGCCAATCCTAAACTAATTATGAATTATTGCCTTAACAATAAGAATGAACATATTCTGAAAAAAATAAAACCAAAACCCGATGATTACTTTCTCATTAAACCACAGCATTCTGCCTTTTATCAAACCCCGTTACAATCACTGTTACAAGAGTTAGGAAAATCACACCTCTTACTTGCGGGTGTTGCAGGGGATATTTGCGTTCTTTTTACCGCTAAAGATGCGTACATGTATCAATATGATTTAACTGTACCTGCCAATTGTATTGCTTCAGAAGAAAAAACAGGAAATGAGTATGCCTTATATTTGATGAACAACGTAATGAAAGCAAATATTAATCCAATTTAAAACATAACGTACATGCCTCCTTTCATAAAGTCTTATATAGGTGAATTCTATGATGAATTTGACTTTAAGGAGGGAGAAATATGCAGATTCATGTTGTCAATCAAGGGGATTCCGTATTTTCTATTGCAAATACATACGGATCAACGACACAAGCTATTATTGATGCGAATGAATTAGATGCCCCAAACCAGCTAGTTGTCGGGCAAGCATTAGTCATTCCTATTGTAGGACAATTTTATTTTGTCCAACCAGGGGATAGCCTTTATACGATTGCCAATCGTTTCGGAATGACTTATCAAGAGCTTGCTCGGATTAATAATATTCCTATTAATGGCACATTACCTATTGGCCTGCGCTTATATATTCCACAAAGACCTAAAAGTGATATTATTTCGAATGCCTATGTGGAACCGATTGGTGGAACCGTATCGGAAACATTAGAAAATGCTGCTAGGAAGAACACCCCATACCTTTCATATCTAGCACCATTTAGCTACCAAGTAAATCGAGATGGAACGTTAAAAGCACCCCCGTTAAATAACTTTAAGGAAATAGCGGATGCCAATAATGCGAATTTAATGATGGTTATTACTACACTGGAAGAAGGAGCATTTAGTGCAGAACTTGGACATATTATTGTGACTGTGCAAGAGGTACAGAACAGGTTACTCGATAACATTGTCAACACAGCTCAACAAGTTGGATTTACCGATATTCATTTTGACTTTGAATTTTTACCACCAGAAGATCGAGATGCGTATAGCACATTTTTAGCAAAAGCAAAAGAGCGATTATCTCAAGCAGGCCTATTAATGTCTACTGCACTCGCACCAAAAGTTAGTGCCGAACAAGAAGGGGAATGGTATGAGGCACATGATTACGGAGCACATGGAGCTGTAGCAGATTTTGTAGTTTTAATGACGTATGAGTGGGGATATAGCGGTGGTCCTGCGATGGCAGTTTCACCTATCGATCAAGTGAGGCGAGTTGTTAACTATGCGTTAACAGAAATGCCTGCTAGTAAGATTTTGCTTGGGCAAAACTTATACGGCTATGACTGGACACTTCCATATGTTCCAGGTGGAGAGTATGCACGAGCAGTAAGCCCACAACAAGCAATTGCATTAGCTAGACAGTATAATGTTCCAATCCAGTACGACACGACTGCACAAGCACCGTTTTTCCGCTATTGGGATGAAGAAGGAAAAGAGCATGAAGTTTGGTTTGAAGATGCTCGATCGATACAAGCAAAATTTGATATGATTAAGGAACTTGGTTTACGAGGAATAAGTTACTGGAAACTTGGGCTTTCCTTCCCGCAAAACTGGTTATTGTTGCAAGATAATTTTAATATTGTGAAACAGGATCAGCAAAGTTAATATGTACAAAAAAATCCTACTCTAGAAATTAGAGTAGGATTTTTATCAATTTAGACTTATGCCCTATCTTGTATGATAAATGTGTGTGCTTCTTCATCTGTCTCTGGATTTTTCTCATCATGCATTCGTTCCAAACTCTTATAAGCTAAAACACCACAAACAATAACAATTGCTAAGATGATGGTAAATAAGATTAATTTATTCACTTTTTCATCCTCTCCTTAATCTTCTTATTTTTACGTGCATCAGTAAGAACGATTTTCATAGAGGTAAACGAATAGTTTATTAATACTTAATACTTATTCTATTTAGCTATTAGATATGAATGCTTTAAATCCATTATTAACTTGTGAGTGGTTTTGATATGGCCAAATTTTGCGCCTTCTTAAACCTCTAAAGTAGACATATCGCCTGTTGGCAATCCTAATTCCCAAGACTTCAACAGGCGTCTCATAATCTTACCGCTTCGGGTTTTAGGAATTGAATCTTTCACTTCTATTTCACGCGGAGCTGCATGTGCAGCAAGTTCTGTTTTCACAAATTGGCGAATATCTTCTAGCAACTCAGAGGATTCTACAAATCCTGGGTTAAGTGTGATGAAAGCTTTAATAATTTCTCCTCTTTGTGGATCTGGTTTTCCTATTACTCCCGCTTCTGCAACAGCAGGATGCTCGATTAATTTACTTTCTACTTCAAATGGACCAACACGCTCTCCTGATGTATTAATCACATCATCTAACCGGCCTTGGAACCAAAAGTATCCATCCTCATCCCGATATGCACTATCACCAGATACATACCAGCCATTAATAAAATAGCTTTCAAATTTACTAGGATTATTCCAAACACCACGCATCATGGACGGCCATCCCGCTCTAATGGCTAAGTTCCCCATTTGATTAGGAGGAATTTCATTACCTTCATTATCAACAATTGTAGCTTCAATTCCAGGTATCGGTTTCCCCATGGAACCAGGTCGAACTTCTTCAGATGGGAGATTTACAATGAGCTGTGCACCAGTTTCCGTCATCCACCATGTATCATGAATCCGTAAGTCAAATGCCTTCAATCCCCAAGTTATTACTTCTGGATTTAATGGCTCTCCAACACTCAATAAATGCCTTAAGGACGAAAAGTCATATGTCTTTACTAAATCTTCTCCAGCACTTACAAGCATTCGTAATGCAGTCGGTGCAGTATACCAGACAGACACACTATGCTTTTCTAACGTGTCGTACCAGTCTTCTGGGGTAAAGCGACCACCACGAATGACATTGGTTACCCCATGCAACCATGGAGCAAATACACCATAACTTGTTCCTGTTACCCAACCTGGATCTGCCGTACACCAATACACATCATCTTCTTTTAAATCAAGTACCCACTCACCCGTAACATAATGCTGAATCATTGCATAATGCACGTGATAAACTCCTTTAGGTTTTCCAGTTGATCCGGATGTATAATGAATTAGCATTCCATCTTCTAAATCCATCCATTCAATTTCAAAAGAACTACTTGCCGCTTCCATCTCATTATAAAAATCGATATATTTACTCGATTCTATTTCCTGATTTCCTACAAGGATAATTTTCTCTAATGTAGGTAACTCCTCTTGTGGAACACGTTCTAATAAATCAGGAGTAGTAATTAGCATTTTTGCTTCACTATCTTCTAAACGATCGCGAACTGCTTGTTCCATAAAAGCTTCAAAGAGTGGCCCAGCAATTGCACCGGTTTTTAATATCCCAAATAAACTTATATAGAATTCCGGACTCCTTGGCATGAACAAGAAGATTCGGTCACCTTTATGTACACCATATTTTCTCAATACATTAGCAAACTTATTACTTTCTGCACTGATTTCACCAAAAGTTAAGGATTCTTCTCTCCCAGGTGCGGAGTATAATAAGGCAACTTTATCTTTTGTGCTTGGGTTCTCAGCGTGTCGATCAATTGCTTCATAAGCAATATTTACTTTTCCTGTCTTATCCCATGAAAAGTATTTATGTGCATCTTCCCACTTAAACGTTGCTCTCGTCTCATCGTAATTTCGTAGATTATAATTCCCTTCTCTTGCCGGTATGCGTTGCATGTCCATCCTTTGTCACCTCATCTTCTATGGTTGTTAACGTTTACATTTTACAATATATAAAATATTATAAATCTTATTTAGTATTTTAGAACATTTTGTGACAACTTGAAAGTATTAATTGCTAATTTAATAGAATTTTTTATCAATTGGGGTTAAATGTGGGGTAACTGGATTAGAAATATTCAACTAATAAATGCGGTACCCACAACTTTTTGGGGAAAATCAATTACATAGCTGCTTAGATATCACCAATCGTTTACGGAAAGATTAAAAAAAGAAGTTATAAGGTTTCAATTTTCTTGCCAATGATATCCTCTGTTAAACCTGTCTTTTCCATTGCAGCGCGGTTTAGAAATTCATAGGTAAAAATAGAATCACCTTGCGCATTCACAACAAAAATCATATCACTAATCCCATCCATCAATATATGATTTTTATACATTTCTTTCTTCCTCTCTAGTTCTGACTTCGTAAATAATTCAACGAGGCATAACCTGTACCAAAATCATCAATCACAATCTTAATACCTAACTCTCCCAATTGTTTTAAAGTGGAAAGAACTTGTTTATCACTACTCAATGAAGAGCTCTCTGTTATTTCAAACTCCAAATATTTCGCTTCAATTTGAAATAATGCTAATTGTTCTTCTACCAATTCCACCAAACCGCTTTTAAGAAACCTTATTGGTGAGATGTTGATGGAAATCGGCCTTAATGTAAGCACTTTATCTCTCTACTCTCTAAGTTGCAAAACTACCTTTCTAATAACCCAATCACTAATATGATGAATTAGATGACTCTATTCTGCCAAGGGAATAAACTCTCCAGGCAAGACTAGCCCCCACTCATGATGATTCCAACGAATTAACGCTTCCGCACCCTTAATAATCCCACTAAACGGTTCAACTTGAGGTTGATAATACAATTCAAATTCCTCATTCACTATCGCATTTCGGATATCTTTTTCTAGAGTATATTTTTTATATAAAGATACATCCTTTAGATTGGAATAGAACTGATAATTATTCCCTCCTCGCTCCTTTACATAATATAGAGCTGAATGGGCATTCTCTAACAAGGTAAGTCTATTATCGCCATCTTTCGGAAAAAGGCTGATTCCTACACTTGCCGTAATATGCAAATCGTAATCCTTAACTGTAATTGGTACTTCAATCAATCTCAATGTATTATCCACAATAGATTCAATTTCTTTTCTATCAGTATATTTTTCTATTAAATCAACAAAATCATTGCTACCTAAACTCTTGGAAAATCTGTTGCCAGTGCTCAATTTGATGAGCCTGTCAATAAACTTTATCGGAAAATGGAAGTAGATGATCTTCCAATTATAGAAACCCTAGAAAAACTAATTTATAAGGAACTACTTTCCAATCATCTGTCCAAACATGGTGAAAAGTTATAGCCAGTTACTCGTCGCAAAATTAATGTGGTTAAAGTTCCGGCGAGTTTAACGTGTCCAAAGTGTTCAGCACCTTCTTTGTATCTCTATGCCAACAATGGTGATAAAGGACAATATCAGTGTAAAGTGTGTGAGTGTTTGTTTAGTAAACAAAATCGTTTTGAAAAAGAAGCGATTTTTAAGTGTCCACACTGTTTCAAAACATTAGCCATCGGCGTAGCGAACTCTTGACAAACCGAACTGGACAATGGTTTAAAATGACAAAAGTTAAGGGCTTATTTGTCGTACCTTCTTTTGTCCCCTTCGCCCTTGACACCGCACTCGTAAACCATTGTCGTGTTTGTCAAGAGCGATGGCGGTAGTATTTCTCCATCAAAAATGTAGTGTTCTTTATTTTGAGGTTGTTTTCATAGAACTTTTGACACTACCGTTTGTAGAGCTGTAGCTGCCTATACAGTTAATAGTTTTTAATTGAACCCCCCTCAATAAAAGGATATTTCTTGAACCATGATACGATTTCTTATCCTTGGTATATAATTCCATTTACTATATTGATATAATGGAAAAAGTGACACTATTTTAATAAAGGCTTGAATTCAGGCTTTCAATTACGATGAAAGGAAATTAATAGTGCTAATGAAAAGTAATAATAAATCAAGAAGCATTTTGATATTAATAGCAATTATGATTTCTTTGACAGGATTACGTTTATTATGGTTCTTGTACCATGCTCCCTCTAATCAACCAGTAGCAAAAGAAGGGATATTAGATTTACGAGGGTACGATTTATCAAATAGTCAAACCATTACACTTAATGGAGAATGGATTTTTTTACCTGATGAACTAGTGAATGATCCCCACCAACTCCACTCAAATACAGAACAGAAAATTAGGGACATAACAGGTGGAACTGATGAAAAATCATCACACAAATTCGGAACCTACTATCTAAAAGTCCTAGTAGATAAAAATACAGATTTAGATCATTTATTTTCTATAAGTATTCCATCAGCAAATACGGCTTCAGCACTATTTGTGAATGGTCATTTAAAAGACCAATCCGGTCAGGTAGCAGCAGATAAAAAAAACCATCAGGGAAAAGGGAATCCCTATGTGGTATCATTTTCAACAGAGAAAAACGAAATTAATATCATCTTGCAAGTCTCTAATTTTGACACCAATGAAGGCATTGCCATAAGTAGCCCCATTAAATTTGGTACATCAAAGGCAATTGCAAAAAATAAAAACTTTGAAGATACATTATTGATAAGCATGGTTGTTATCCTTTTACTCCATAGTATTTATAGTTTACTTATCTATTTTATCTCTCGAAAGAAAATCATGCTCTTCTTTGCAGTTGGTTTTCTGTTTCCAGCTATAGATGAGATGCTTACATATAACAGTAGCACAATGGAATGGCTTCATTTTAACTATGAGTGGTCAACTAAGTTTAAAGAACTCGTTTATCTAGGGGCCGCGTTATTTCTAGTTCAAATTATGAAAAACTTATTAAGGGATTCAGATAACTATAAACGTTTTCATAGGCTTACGATTATGTATGGAATTTGTGCACTACTAATTGTTACTCTTCCATTAAATTATTTGATTCAAGTAAATACAATGTTTTTCATTCTTTATTTTGTATCCTTTCTTGCAGTTGTTCCATTAGCACTTAAGGACTATTTCCAATATAAAGATGAATCCATCTTTATTGCTGTGGTTGTCGTGGGTACTACTTCTGGTATTTTATGGGGGCTCATAAAAGCAATTTCTGGAATAGAAATACCATTTTATCCATTCGATTACCTATTTGCGTTTCTAAGTTTTGCAATTTTTTGGATCAAACGTTTTCACAGACAAAATAAACTAGTAGTTAATTTAGTCGATGAGCTGGAACAAGAAGATAAGAAAAAGGATGAATTCTTGGCTAACACTTCACACGAATTGCGTAATCCGCTTCATGGTGTGATCAATATAGCTCAAACTATCCTCGAGGACGAGACAGAGCCATTAACATATAAAAACAGAGAAAATTTAGAGTTATTAGTCAGTGTTGGTAGGCAAATGGCTTTTACCCTTAATGATCTCCAGGATTTCACACGACTAAAAGAGAAACAAATACGCCTTAATAGAGACGAAGTAAATATCTATTCCGTAACTACAGGAGTACTAGATATGCTTCGTTTTATGACGGATGGTAAGGATGTACAATTTAATCTTAATATTCCTCCTTCCTTTCCTAGTCTAGACGCAGATGTAAATCGATTGATTCAAATTTTATTCAATTTAATTCATAATGCTGTTAAATATACAAATGAAGGACTTATTACTATAGAAGCCAAACATGACAACGCAATGGCCACTATCTATATTAAAGATACTGGTATTGGAATGAATGCGGAAACTATAAGTAGAATTTTTGAACCCTATGAACAAGAGGATGCTAGTATAACATCAATTGGGAATGGAGTGGGGTTAGGTCTCAACATATGTAAACAATTGGTTGAATTGCATGGAGGAGAAATTTCTGTAGTATCCACTCTTGGGGAAGGATCTGTATTTTCCTTCACTTTGCCATTAACTGAGGCATCCACCAATACATCAAGAAGTGTGAAAGAAATTGCATCAGGTATCGATAAAGATAATGTACTAATTGAGACAGACAAGGAAAGAATTAGTTCCGATATAAACTTTTCCAAAATGAAAGAAAACAAAGCAAAAATACTAGTAGTTGATGATGATCCTATTAATATAAAAATCCTGGATAACATGCTTTCTGTTAAATATGATGTATATACGGTCACAAGTGGACAAGAAGCATTAAATATGATTAATGAAAAGAGTTGGGATTTAATCATATCAGATGTGATGATGCCTAACATGTCTGGTTATGAATTAACCCAAATTATTCGTAAGCAATTCACTATATCTGAATTACCTATTTTACTTTTAACTGCACGAAATAAACCGGAGGATATTTATACGGGATTTCTTTCAGGTGCAAACGACTATGTGGCTAAGCCTATGGATGCATTAGAATTAAAATCTCGTGTCAAAGCATTAATTGAGTTAAAGCAATCAATCCATGAGCAATTGCAAATGGAGGCTGCCTGGTTGCAAGCACAAATACAGCCCCATTTCTTATATAATACGATAAATACAATTGCATCTCTTAGTGACATCGACACTGTAAGAATGAAGAAATTGCTTAATGAATTCGGGAACTACTTACGAAGAAGCTTTAATATTGATACTGCAAAAAATCTGATACCTTTAGAGGATGAACTTGATTTAATTCGTTCCTATTTATATATTGAACGAGAACGATTTGGAGGAAGACTTCAAGTACACTGGGAAATAGACGATAAATTACATTTGGAAATTCCCCCCTTATCTATCCAAACACTTGTAGAAAATGCTGTGAAACATGGTGTATTGAAACGAGCAAGAGGAGGTACTATCAGCATCCAAATTACAAGCTTTGCTACCTACGTTCAAATTGCTGTAATGGATGATGGGGTAGGAATGAAAAAAGAAAAACTACAGGACATTCTTAGTGAGCAACCAAATTCTCAAGCTGGAATTGGAATTGCTAATACAAATCGAAGGTTAAAGAAGCAATATAGAGAAGGATTGAATATTACTAGCACACCTAACGTCGGAACAACAGTGAAATTTAGAATTCCGAAGAAACAAGAGTAAGGCCCTTAGAAAAGGTCAATGTTAAAGGAGAATGTATTCCTGTCTTATACTAAAAGGTTTTATACTTATCTAGTAAAAGGTATAAATATCAGTGGGACAACCATATTGACATTCTCCCTCTATTTTTATACCTTCTTTATTGAATTACAGTATTACATTCTTACTCAATAAGAGACTCTTTATTGGTTTGAATCGTATTTACAACCTCTTAAATTTAACTTAGTCTGAAATATTGGTTTAGAAAATAAGAGCTTTCACATGCTATCTTATGTGAAAGCTCTTTTTTCTATTAACCCGCAATTATATGCAGTTATACTACATTTCTATTCCTCCAATAGGCCACAGTCAACAGAGTAAATCCAAAGACTAGCAACCCTAAACCAACTGCAATTAAATTAAATATATTAGTCGCAGTATCCGGCAACTTATTACCCTCATTTGCATCTTGCTTATTTGATACTTCGTTATCAGATCCAGTTGTTGTGTCTTCGGGATCATGATTTTCTTCACTTACAGGTATTAATGTATTTGTTATGTCATATCCATCTACTGTTGAAGTATATCCTGAAACTTCTTGTTCTTGAACAGTGTATATATAAGCTTTTCCGTACTTATCGAAAGCAGGTAATTCTATAAATCTATATTTCCAATCAGTAGCTTCAGTCACTTCTTGTTCCTGAATCTTAATACCATTTTGAAGAAGTTCAACGACAATAGAATCTGGGCGGTTTTCAGAATTACTATCCTTCCATGTCTTAGTTCCTTCTACTGAAGTTGTACCTACTCGAAGATTAATAATTTTGTTTCCTTCAATGGACTTTTCATAGCCTTTAGGCACTTCTACTTCATCCACAGAATATATTATTTCTTTACCTTGCTTATCATATTTTGGGAGATGAGTAAACCTATACTTCCATTCCCAATCAGCAGATAATTCTTGTGTTTGACCTGTCTTTTCCCCATTTTTTAGTAATTCAACGGTAATGGAATCAGGACGATCTGGAGATTCATCGTCAAGCCATATCTTTTCTCCTGTAACTTCTGTAGTTACTTGAGTGTTGATAATATCATAGCCTTCTACTTTTGATGTGTATCCGACAGGAACATTAAATTCTTCAACGGTATACTTAATTTCTTTACCTTGATCATCATACTTATCTAATCCGGTGAATCCATATGTCCAACCTGTTTCTGCACTTACTTTTGTAGAGTTGACTTTTTTACCATCTGCTAATAAGTTTACACTAATAGAATCTGGGCGATACTGTTCAGCTACTTCATTCCATATCTTCTCTCCAGTGACTTCCGTTTTACCAATTCGTAAATTAGTAATGTTATAGTTATCTATCGTTGTTTTGTAACCGTCAACTGCTTTTTCTTTTACAGTATAATTAATCTCTTTACCTTGTGTATCATACTTCTCAAGATTCGTGAATTTATATTCCCAGTTTGATTCTGCATTAACTTCCACTGTTTTACCAGTTTCTGTTCCATTTGCAAATAATTCTACAGTAATAGATTCTGGACGATCTGGAGAATTATCATCTAGCCATATTTTCTTTCCTTCTACCTCTGTTTTTCCAACGCGAAGATTAGTAATATTAAAGCCTTCAATAGTCGTTTCATAACCGACCATTGGTTTTTCCTTAATTGAATATTCATACGGCTGCCCATCTTCATCAAACGCTTCTATATCTGTAAATACGTACTTCCAATCGTTTTCAGCTTTTAATTCTACTGTATTAAAAAGCTCATTATTTTGATATAAGTAGACGATAACAGATTTTGGACGATTTGGAGAATTATCGTCTAGCCACCCTTTTGTCACTTCAATGGTTCTTTTTTCAGATCGTGTATTTGTAATGTCATAGCCATTTACTTTGGATTCATAACCGGGCACATCTTGTTCTGCAACTGTGTAATTATAGAGTTGACCTTCCGAATCATATTTATCCAAATCAGTAAATGAATATCTCCAATTGTCTTCAGCTAGAACCTCTTTTGTTTCGATTACTACATTATTACGAAGCAGATTTACTGTAATAGATTCTGGACGGGCTTCGGTAGTATCGTCTTTCCAACGTTTTGTTCCAGATACTTCTGTTTTACCTATACGTACGTTTGTTATCTGGTAGCCATTTACAGTCGATTCATATTTTTCTGGTACGTCTTGTTCTGCTACTTTATACGTATACGCTACTCCGTTCGCATTAAATTCCTCTAAATCTGTAAATTCATACTTCCAGTTACCCTGTTTATCAGGCTTTACTGTTACAGATTTTGAAAAGTTATTATCCGCTACTCCTTTAACTTCTCTCGTAAGTTCCACAGTAATAGATTCTGGGCGATCCGTTGAGTTGACGTCTTTCCAAACTTTTTCACCTTTTACATCTATCGTTCCAGTACGAATATTTGTAATATCAAATCCATTAATGTTTGTTTTATAACCTTCTACTTTTACTTCCTCAACTGCATATGATATTTCTTTACCATTCTTATCAAACTTATTTAAATCCTTAAATGTATACTTCCAATCATTTTGTTCGATTACCTTTTGAGTATCAACTTTCTCACCATTGGCTAACAACATAACAGTTATTTGATCTGGACGTTCATCAGAATTATCATCTAACCATGTTTTCGAACCGGAAATGTCAATTTGTTCAATGTTTACCAAGTCATAGCCATCTATATGCGTATTATAACCATCTACTGCTAGTTCTTTGATAGAGTAGTTGATTTCATTACCTATTCCATTGTATTTATCTAAGTTTTTAAAACTATATTTCCAGTCATCAGCAGCAGTAACTGTTTTTTCTTGAACGATAGTACCGTTTGCCAGCAACTGTACTGTTATTTCATCTGGAGTAGTGATGTTTTCACCGTGAATCCACTTTTTCTCCCCAGTAATATCAACAAACTCTTCATTATACAATGTTATTTCAGTTGTCTTGCCAATCTCAATATTGATATTATTAATATTTTCTTTCACTCTATAGCCATTAGGTGCTTTAACTTCTTCTACAGTATATTCGCCAAAAGGTACATCTTGTACTATCTCACCGTTATTTCCTGTAGTAAGTGTGTACTCATGACCAGTTGTTATATTTGAAATTTTAAATTCGGCACCTGGAAGCTTTTCACTTGTTCTTTCATCTTTCTTAATGATCTTAACTGTACCTGTTTTACGATTGTTGTAAATCTCCTTAGTTGTAATTCCATCTGTTGCTTCATAAGATAATGTAATTATTTGTTCACTTTCTCCTAAGTAACCATCTGGAACTGTCTCTTTTAACGTATATTCTCCAAAGGTTAACCCTGTCCAGGAAAGCTCTCCATCTTCATCAGTGTTACCTTCTCGAACAATGATGTCCTGTGATCCAACTTTTTTAATCAATTGGAAAGCGATATTGCTTAATGGTCTATCGGTTCCTTCCTCTAATTTGATTAAATTAAGTCCACCAGTAGTACCTGTCGCTGTTCCTCCTCCAGTACTGATTTTTACTTGAATGGCCTCTGTCTTCTCAGTTGTTCCTGTGACTGTCTCATTTGCTTTTATTTGTGCGCTATTATCTAAATTGCCTGTTTCTTCTACTGTGATATAGGTAGAATATCTAATTTTGTATGCTTCTTTAATCGTATCTGGGAAACTGATTTCAAATGTATTACCATCAATGGTTAAATGATAATCTTCACCCTTTACCAATTCTTCATTGGATCCTTTTATTACTTGGAATGAATCTGTTAGGAGAACCTGACCTTCTCCTAATTCGTCAGTAACCGTAACATTTGATAAGATTGATTTTGATTTATTTACATCGATGACCCAATCTGCAGTCCACTCCTCTTTATTATGCGTACCTGATTTACTTAGAAATTCACCTTGATTCGGCAAGGTAACATTAGCATAAAGATTATGTGTTTCCCCTGTTTTCGGAGTGAACTGTGCTGTGTTTTCATACACTTCATCACCATTGTAAATGTCGTCTTTATCTTTTGTTTTAAATATAACGCGATAACTCTGATCTATTGCGCCGAAATTTACATTTACATGATTTTTATTTGAATTAACAGTGAAATCATCCGTTACATCATTACCAACTTGAACGGCACCATTCGGTTCAATGGTTGTTTCATAAATTTTAACCGTACCATCAATTAGTGATTGATTGTCTGGAATCACATCTTCTAATTTGGCATTCATTAAGTTTAGTTGATTATAGTTGATGTCTACTGACCAGGTGATTTCTTTTGTTTCGTTGTTAACTTTTCCATTTTTAACACCGTTATTTTTTGTTTCTTTGTTTGGGTTTACTTGGTCACCAAAGTTTAGGTTATACTTTTTTCCATCTGAAGTCTCATAAGTTATATACACACTATTACTAAAGTTAGGCTTTGTTTGTTCACTTCCAAAATCATAAGTGAATTCTGTTATATATGAGATGGTATATTTTTGATTAATATCACCAAAATCAATTTTAAATCCATCATTAGTTGCAATAGGTTCAACAGTATAACTTTCTGTTACATCTGTTCCTGCTGCGTCCTTTATTACAACCGAACCAGGGATAAGTTCTTGTCCCGATTCAGAAAAATCATCTGTTAAAACGAAATGCTTTAATTCTTGTGCATCTGCATTGACAACAATTGTCCAATCAATTGTTTTATCTTGATAATTAATTGCATCATGAGATTTTTTTCCTACTTGTTGATAAACTCCTTGACTACTTGTAGTGGTCTTTCCTTTTAATTCAACAGTATTAGAAATCTCTCCATCATTGTTAATAATCGCACCTGACTTTGCTTTCGTTTTATATTTGATAATAAAGGCTTTACTAGTTTCTTGTTTTAGTTCGTAAGTTACTGTGTTTCCATTAATTTTTATATCAAATAAACTTTTAGCATCAGATTTTTCTTTCACTGTCCCATCACTGTTAAAGCTATCTACTTGCTCAATAGAAATATCACTTTCTACTACTTCAAATATATCTCTTAGTTCGTTTTCTCCTGATTTAAATGTAAATGTATCTGTAATAACATCCCCAACATTTAGTTTTTTTTCGTTGAAGTTTGCTTTTACAGTCCACTCTATGGAACGTTCTTGTTCGTTGAAATTAGAAGATGACTTTTCTAATGATTTTGGTCTTTCAACAGATACAGAGGCACTTGATTGCTTTTCATTTTGGCCCTCTGAATTTAGAAAAGCTGTATTTTTATAGTTAGTTGTGCCTTCTTTATCTTTTTCAGATTCTTTCATTGTTGTTGTATACGTGATTTTATATGCTTTATTTGTATCCCCAAAACTAATGTTTAAACTATCAACCGTTGAGTCATCATCTGTATATTTTGGAGTAGTTGTTTTCTCTTTAATTACATTCCCGCTTAAATCCACTTCAACTTCTTTTACAACAATTGAATTTGTATTTAATTTCAACCCTGCTGGCACAGAATCTGTAACAACGGCATTTATTAAATTATCTCTTGTCGTATTTACAAGTACAGTCCAGTTGATCATTTCTGCATTAAAGTTTCCATCAACCGGCTGTCCTTCTTTATGAATTGATTGACCACTTGTTGGTCTCACATTGATTTCGATACTTTCCACAACTTCATCTTTCACTTTAAAATTCAGTGTTTCTTCAGTTGTAGTAACTTCTCTTTCATATATTTCCGTATCTATCCAAAACGAACCATGCACATTCGAATTGTCTTCGATATTTTGATTAAATGTGAACGTTACTTTTCCATCCGCACTTACGCTATATGTTCCATAATCACCTAGAGCTCCATTAATTTCATTATAGATTTCCAGTTGCTTCGGTAATTGAAATTCAAAGTAATCTCCAGCGGTATACCCATGGTTATTTTCCAATGTCCATGTCAAATCTAACCGAAGTTTATCGTCTACTTCAATAAAATCCCCCGCTTGGTATTCTGAACCATCTTCATTAGTAAATCTTATTTCATCAATGATGTTTTCCGTAATGAGTTCTAAACTACCATCCGCAAACGGTGTTATAGCTAATATGTTATTCTTTTGTTTATCATTTGAATCAAAATTTATTCCTTCTGATCCTATATCAGATTTCACTTCCTCATTTGCACTATCAATTTTACCTTTCTCTTCTGTAATTTTTTCTTGCTCTACATTTTCAGTACTTTCATTATTGCTTATTTCTGAAGCTTCTATTTTGGCATTAAATACTTCTACACCTTCTGCAACCAAATCCCCAGGTAGACTTTCATCTAATACTAGTTGAAGTTGTCCATCCGTTGAAACAGCTATAGTTCCAATCTTTTCCCCACCTGATTCAACTGTTTGCATAATATCTTCTACAATCACTACCTCTTCAGGCAAAATAATAGTATCTGACTTAACATTTGTATTTGAGCTATCTACATTCCAAATAACAGATACTTGAATATCTGTTTCTTTATCTCTTTCCGCTGCAAGATCTATTTCACTTCCACTACTATCTTGATATAAGACATCTGTGATAATGTTACCACTGTCATTTAATCTCTCTGCAGTTACACTTATCCCAAATAATGGTGACAACATGGATTGAGCAAATAAAATTACTACCATAAACGAATAAATGTAAAAATTCCTCTGTCTTTTCAACTTTCTCCCTCCTAATATGTAACAACCGAATTTAAATATGATAGATGAATTTTGTTTTACACGACCTACTGGCTATTTTCCACCTCACTCATTTAACTATCTTTATAAATAATCATTTAATTATTATATAAACCTTATCTATACAATTTCTTTACAAGCCAATAACCGTCTAAATATTACATAAACATCTGTTGCAATTTATATAATGAGGTGTATATACCTAAAAATAGACGAACAAAAAAGAGAATAGCAGTACTACTATTCTCTACAGATGTTCTCAAAAAGATATCGTGATGAAGTTCCAACAACCCCTCTGATAGTATATCTCTCGTCACTACACCCAATAAATTCCCGTATTACTTTCTATTAATTTCCTACTTATCATCTCTCTCTTTAACATTCTTATGAAATCTTCATCAAGATCTAATACTATTGCATTGTTATAGGCTTCTTGTAGTTGTTTATCACTTAATTTTTTTAATGAATCTGTTCTATTGCCTAAATTTGTATCCAACTTTTTCCACCCTTTATGTTATCTTTATACATATCCTAATTGTTTTACCTATACATCTTTTATACAATGAGTAAAGAATGATTTTTAAGTAGTACTTTCATAACAAAAAATGTATCTTTTATAGGAGGCTGGTTAGACATGAATGCAATTCTAATTGATGATGAACCACTTGCCTTGGACTACCTCGAGAGACAAATCAATAAGGTTAGTAATCTTTCAATCTTAGGAAAATATATTTACTTCGATATTCATAATAATCTCAATATAGTAAAGGACAGCGATCTAGTCTTCCTGGATATTGAAATGCCTGAAATAAATGGTCTAGAATTAGCTGAACAACTTCTTGAAATCAATCCTGCATTGACAGTGATTTTCGTAACAGCTTATAAAGATTATGCTGTGAATGCATTTGAACTAAATGCATTAGATTATATTTTAAAGCCAGTTGAACCGGACCGTTTGCAGAAAGCCTTGAATAAACTAGAAAACAAGCATGATAGTGTTGGAAGTACAAATCTATCATTAAACAACAAATTACGAGTAAATGTATGTAATGAATTAACTTTTCAATTTCCTGAGGATAATATGATGGTAGCGCAATGGCGAATAACAAAAGCTAAAGAATTATTTCTTTATTTATTGCTTCATAATCAGAAAGTGGTACGAAAGTCTGAATTAGTTGAAGTACTTTGGCCTGAACTAGATAATAATGCATACTCTCAGCTATACACAGCAATATATCATGTGCGTAAAACTTTGAATCCATTCAGGGACCACCTTTCTATTAAGAATGTTACTGAGGGATACATACTAACCGTTCAGAACACGATTATCGATGTAGTAGAATGGGAAAACAAAATAGTTTCTGCCCCATCTATTGATATTAATACAGTTGCATATTACGAAGATACAATGAATTTATATACTGGTTCCTATTTACAAGAACATGATTATCTATGGGTAGAACCAGAGCGATACCGATTAGAACAATTATGGATAAAGACAGCATACCGGTTAGCAACCTTTTACTATGAGCAGAAGGATTGGGAAAATGCTGAAAAATGGTACCAAGCAATATGCACTCTTAGACCCGATGATGAAAATGCTCATTTTTCTTTAATGAAAATATATGCGGATTTAGGGCTTGGATTACTTGTTAATCATCAATATATTCTTTTAAAAAAGAGTATTAAAGAATTAAGCTTAACTCTTAGTCCTAATATAAAGAAATGGTATGAACAATGGAATAAAAAAAGGAAAACCCTTAAAATATGAGAGGCAAGTTCAACTGTTACTAATAACTCATAGTAGACAGTAATGTGTAATTAGTTTCATATGGTGTGTAAATAGTCCGATATATCAACTAAACCATTCAACCTAATGTGACATTCTAGACAAAAAATGTAAATTGGATTGGTTGAATAATGGACACAATAACTATTTTAAAAATAGGATTATTGAAATGAGGCTTATCTATGTTAAAGAAAACAGCTATTATTTTAATAGCCTTTGGTCTATTTTTTATTCTATATGCGGGCTATTCTTTCTATGACTATAGTAAGGGTAGTCAAAAACAATTAATACTAGCAGAAAACTACGTCAACTCATACAAAGAGTTAAGAGATTCAAGTTCTATAACAAAAGAGAAAGTTGAAATATTTAAAGCTGACATGGCACCTAAAATTGGTGAAATATTTGCTACTATTGAGATTCCCATAATTGATTTAAATCTACCTATCGTTGAGGGAGTCGGTATGGAACAATTAAAATACGGAGTGGGACATGAACCAACCACTTGGCTGCCTGAAGAAAAAAACCAAGTTTTTTTAGCTGGACATAACAATACAGCATTCAAACAAATGGGTGATATTAAAAAAGGAGATCGTATCATTCTCCATTTACCTTATGGTTCCTTCGAATATGAAATGGTATTCAGCGATATAGGACACGAAGCGGAAGTGGACAGGGTTAGATCCCTTGATCATGAACAATTAGTGCTCATGACATGTTATCCTTTTTATTCTTTTAGTGATACAGATGAAAGATACTTTATTTATGCTAACCCTGTGGAATAAATTATTCAAATATGTTTTGCAAGCTTAACCAATCAAAAAGAATAGCAGCTGATATCATGCCTCCCGTATGGTGAGAGTGTGTAATATCTTTAACCTGGTGTTCTTAGATTGCGGTAAGTTAATGTTTTGTTAAAATTCCGGCTGTAACGTTCTTAACGGGTTGTTAACTGGATTGCGTTAGCAAAATGTTAGTAATTTGCTAGCCTGTTTACAACAAAAAAAACCTTGCTACAACAAGGTTTTCATAATGCCCTCGGCAGGATTCGAACCTGCGACACACGGTTTAGGAAACCGATGCTCTATCCCCTGAGCTACGAAGGCAATTTTTTAGGAACATCCACTATTATACAAAAATTGCCGAATAAATTCAAAAATAGTTCTCTTCTCAAGAATACCAGAAATTACTTTGTAATCTTTTCTTTCTATTGTAGAAGCCCATAAAAGAGTATGATAAAATTAAAAGATATCTGTCAGTATTTGTTGGAATAGGGGGAAATAGAATGGCAGAGGTCCCATTTATCGCAATTGAAGGTCCAATTGGTATTGGAAAAACTTCATTAGCGAAAAGACTCTCAGATCAATTTAACTTTCATTTACTAAAAGAAATTGTCGAAGAAAACCCATTTCTCGGAAAGTTCTATGACGATATAGATGAGTGGAGTTTCCAAACCGAAATGTTTTTTCTTTGCAATCGATATAAACAACTAGAAGACATTGAAAAAAAGTATCTCTTAAAGCAAAAGGCTGTTATAGCAGACTACCATATCTCCAAAAATATGATCTTTGCAAAACGGACACTTCAGGCCGATAAGTTCGAAAAATATGAGCAAATTTATCATATTTTAACTGCTGACATGCCTGTTCCGAATATGATGATTTATTTGCATGCTAGTCTTGATACTATCTTAGAAAGAATAAAAATGCGTGGAAGAGAAATTGAACAGAATATAAAGGCATCTTATTTAGCACAGCTAGCACAAGATTACGAAACATATATGAATGAATTCGAAATCATGCACCCAAATATTCCAGTCATTCGGATCAATGGGGATCAATTGGACTACGTTAAGAACCAAAATGATTTAGAATACATTATTCATGAAGTACAAAAGCAATTACAAACATTTCAAGTTGCACCGAAATAACCTAACATTTATAAAGGGGATCAAGAAATGAATTTACGTGAAAAATACAACATTCCAAATGACAGCATAATTACCATTGCTGGTACGGTTGGTGTTGGAAAGTCTACAATGACAAAGGCATTAGCAAATGCACTAAACTTCAAGACATCTTTTGAAAAGGTAGATACTAATCCTTATCTAGAGAAATTTTATGCTGACTTTGAACGTTGGAGCTTCCATTTGCAAATCTATTTCCTTGCAGAACGATTTAAAGAGCAAAAGAAAATCTTCGAATACGGAGGAGGATTTATCCAAGACCGTTCCATTTATGAAGATACAGGTATCTTTGCTAAAATGCATTTTGATAATGGTACTATGTCCAAAACAGATTATGAAACATACACAAGTCTTTTTGAATCAATGGTAATGACTCCTTACTTCCCTCACCCAGATTTACTAATATATTTAGAGGGTTCATTTGATGAAGTGTTAAAACGAATTCAAGAGCGTGGTCGTGAAATGGAAAAGAGCACCCCAATTGCTTATTGGGAAGAGATGTATCAACGCTATGAAAATTGGATTAATAACTTCAATGCTTGTCCTATTTTACGAATTAATATTGCCGATTATGATTTAATGAATAAAGAGACATCGATCGAACCAATTTTAGAAAAGATTGGACACTTTATTCAACAATCAAGACGTTGGGAAATCAGAGAGACGATAAAATAACTTCTTTAAAAAAACAGTGGTATGGTTGCCACTGTTTTTTTGTTCCTACTTTATACACATCACTAAACTTAGTTTTGTATTATAATTAAATTATAGATAGAGGAGAGGAAGTAAATTGTTTTGGAAATAGAACGAAGCCAAATAAAACAAATTAGAAATGATATAAAGCGATTTATGATGACATACCAATTTGGATTAGATGAAATGAATACAAAGCTTACTATTTTGAGTGAAGAGTTTCAATATGTACATGACTATAATCCAATTGAACATATAAAATCTAGACTAAAATCACCAGAGAGTATTCTAAAAAAGATGTATCGAAAAAAATTACCTATTACGATGAACTCTATACAAGAAAGTATTCGAGATATTGCTGGTATTAGAATTGTTTGTTCCTTTCTTTCTGATACGTATAAAATATTAGATATGATAGAAAAACAAGAAGACATAACTATTGTTGAAGTAAAAGACTACATTAAAAATCCAAAACCAAATGGTTACCAAAGCTTACATGTAATTCTCACCATTCCTGTCTTTCTTTCAGACAGAGTAGAAAATGTCTATGTAGAAGTTCAAATTAGAACAGTTGCCATGGATTTTTGGGCAAGCCTTGAACACAAAATTTATTATAAGTATGATAAATTGATTCCCGAAGAATTTTCTATGCAGTTGAAAGATGCAGCTACTGTGGCTAGTGATTTAGATAGGCGAATGGAAAAACTGCATAATGAGGTTAATAAAATAAAAGAAGATAATTTTCAAGAAGATCTTACACGGTTAGACTTAGGTAGTGGTAACTTTCCGCTTCCAGAACCATTACTCAATTTATTATTAGAAGATAAGAAACAAAATGTATAAATTAGAGCACTAAAAAAACCGTTACATGCCTGTAACGGTTTTTCTTATCTCCAAAGTTATGCGCTTATTAAAAAAATGGAGGAGGTAGAGGGATTCGAACCCCCGCGCGGTTTGACCCGCCTGTCGGTTTTCAAGACCGATCCCTTCAGCCAGACTTGGGTATACCTCCGTAGCAACAAATATTAATATACAGGATTTGAAAAACAATGTCAATAAAATTTGTCGATTTTTTGGTGGAAAATTGATAAAAAATAATTCTAATTTGATTGATAATTTTACATAATATAGGCTGGGTAATAACATACTAAAACTTTAAAATATATATTACCCAGCCTTTTACAATTATAAAAATTGTTACTTAATAACCTCTACTCCACCCATGTATGATACTAGTACTTCTGGGACTTTTACGCTGCCGTCTTCTTGTTGATAGTTTTCTAAGATTGCGGCTACTGTACGACCTATCGCAAGTCCAGATCCATTTAATGTGTGGACGAATTCTGGTTTGCCACCTGCTTCTCTTCTGAAACGAATTCCTGCACGTCTTGCTTGGAAATCTTCAAAGTTTGAGCAAGAAGAGATTTCACGATACATATTTTGACTTGGAATCCAAACTTCAATATCGTATTTTTTAGCTGCTGTAAAACCTAAATCACCAGTGCACATACTCATTACACGGTAAGGAAGTCCAAGAAGCTGTAATACTTTTTCAGCATGGCCTGTTAATTCTTCCAATGTTGCATATGAATCTTCAGGTTTTACTAACTGTACTAACTCTACTTTATTAAATTGGTGCTGACGGATTAGACCACGTGTATCCCGTCCAGCTGATCCCGCTTCAGAACGGAAGTTAGCACTGAATGCTGCATATTTTTTTGGTAAATCTTCAGCATTTAAGATTTCATCTCGATGGTAGTTTGTAACTGGTACTTCTGCTGTTGGAATTAAGAAATAATCTGTATCCGCCAATTTGAAAACATCTTCTGCAAATTTAGGTAGCTGGCCAGTTCCTGTTAAACTTGTGCGATTTACAATCTGTGGTGGTAGCATCTCTACATAACCATGTTTATCTGCATGTAAGTCCATCATAAAGCTCCATAAAGCTCTTTCAAGTCTTGCTCCTAAACCTTTGTAAAATACAAAACGACTTCCAGTAACTTTACCAGCTCTTTCAAAATCAATGATGTCTAAATTGGTTGCTACATCCCAATGGGCTTGTGCTTCAAAACCAAATGCAGGTACATCTCCCCAGTCACGTGCCAAGACATTATCATCTTCGTCTTCACCGACAGGGACACTTTCATGTGGAATATTAGGTATAGATAACATAATATGTCCTAATGTTTCTTCAATTTGACGAAGTTCGTCGTCATATGCTTTGATTTGGTCCCCAACTTCGCGCATTTCCTTTATTGCCGCATCTGCATCTTTCTTTTCTTTTTTAAGTTGAGAAATTTGTTTTGTTACTTCGTTACGCTTTGCTTTTAATGCTTCCGTTTTCGTAATTAGGTCACGACGCTTCTCATCTAGTTCGCCGAAACGGTCTAATTCCGATAAATCTTCACCACGATGTTGTAATTTAGCTTTTACTTCTTCAAAGTTGTTGCGTAAATACTTCATGTCTAACATAGTTTTTTTCCTCCTAATTTATTTAGTTCTAAAATTTAAATACAAAAAACTCCCGTCCCTATGGTTAGGGACGAGAGTTTGAATTCCCGCGTTGCCACCCTTGTTGAAGAGTAATCTCTTCCGGCTTTATACGTGTTAACGGTTCGTACCGGGTTTACTTACTTTTATTTCCGTAAACCAGTTCAAGGATGGATTCACAGTATTTTTTCATCGATTCACACCAACCATCGACTCTCTTAAGAAAAGGGTACTGTTACTATTTCCTGTCATTACTATTAAAGTTGATTTTAATTAAACAATATCATAGCTAATTTTTTGCTAAAGTGCAAGTTTTATTCATCATAATAATTTTCTATTAGAAATATAATGTGTGATTTAACTAAACCAACCTTTAACTGTATCTACGATAGATGAAAAGATACCACTGAAGAAGTCGCCGATAGCTCCTAGTGTTAACATAAACCAGTTTGCTTTTTCTACCGCTTCATCCGTCACAAGATCTACAGTAAGGTTATCTGCACCAAAAATATAACCATAGTCATTATCACCAGAATATACTAAAGTAGCTGTTCCAATCTTTTCCCCTTTTTCAATCGGGGCAATTAGTTCACCATCGTCATTGAGTTTGTCTTCGTCAAACGAGTACTCAATGGAGTAAAGCTCCTCTTCTTCACTTTTCACAGGAAGAGTAATACCTTCTGCAATGGAAACATCAACTGTATCTTCTTTTCCTTTCGACACAGGAATTGTCTCTTTATCTTCTAGCTGATATCCTTTAGCAAACAACTCTTGTTCACTAAATTGACTAAAACCATAATCTAATAATCTTGCTGTTTGTTCAAAACGAGCTGCTTTACTTTCTGTACGCATCACAACAGTGATCAATCTTCTCCCGTTACGTTCTGCAGTACCTGTAAATGTATATCCTGCAAGACCAGTATATCCCGTTTTTAAGCCGTCCATTCCTTCATAATAGAATTGCTGTAAGTTTACACCATCGTGTTTCAACATCCAGTTCAGGTTTACATCGGAATGTCCTTCAAATTCAATAGTTAATTGACTAGATATGTCTAGAGCATGTGGGTAATCATTCACAAGGTGATAAGCTAATAAGGCAGCATCTCTACTTGACATAAGGTCAACACCTTTTGGATCTGTTCCTTCCGGGTAGTTATCTCCTAAGTGTTCATTATCTAAACCTGTTGAGTTAACAAATGTATAATCAGTTAGACCCATTTCTTCAGCTTTTTGGTTCATTCGTTTAACAAATTCTCCCTCAGAACCAGCAACTAATTCAGCAAGGGCAATTGTAGTTCCATTATCAGAAATAATGGCCATTGCTTCATATAATTCTTTTACTGTATAACTTTTATCTTGTTTCAAGCCTATTCCCGAGAAGTTCGGGTTAGCTGAAATACTATATGCATAATCACTTATTTGAGTAGTTGTTTCCCAACTAATTTCGCCATTATCAATTGCTTCCAAGACAAGATATTCTGTCATCATTTTTGTCATACTTGCTGGTGGAAGCGCAATATCAGGGTTTTTTGCAAATAATACTTTCCCTGTCTCTGCATCAACTAAAATTGCTGATTCAGCATCTAATTCTAACTCGGCTGCTTGTGTATTCATTGGTTGTGTTATAAATGATGTTGTCGCTATGAGAAATACTAGGAACAGCATCATTACTTTTGAATAGATCTGTTTCATCTTTCTTTACCTCCACCCTATATTATATATATTTTCTCTCTTCAAACACTCTTGTATTTTATCACATAATGCACAGTTTTAGAAACTTCGTATTCACTAAATCTAGCAGGATTCTTGTTATACTGTAATTACAACTATGTTAGTTCTTTCTTTGCTAATTTTATCTTTTTTTAACGAAAAAAAATAGATGGACAAAATGCCCATCTATTTTTTTACGTATAGTTAATAATTACCCTTTTAATGAGTAGTTTGGTGCTTCTTTTGTTACTTGAACATCATGTGGATGACTCTCTATTAGTCCTGCATTTGTTATTCGGACAAATTGTGCATCATTTCTTAGTGATTCAATAGTTTGTGCTCCACAATAGCCCATTCCTGAACGTAGCCCACCTAGTAATTGGTGAACAGTATCAGCAAGTGGACCTTTATATGCAACTCTTCCTTCAATACCCTCAGGTACTAGTTTTTTTGCATCGTTTGTTTCTTGGAAATAACGATCTTTTGAACCAGCTTTCATTGCTCCAACAGATCCCATACCACGATATACTTTATATCTTCTACCTTGATAGATTTCAGTTTCTCCAGGACTTTCCGTAACTCCTGCAAACATACTTCCTAACATAACTGCATGAGCACCTGCTGCTAAAGCTTTCACAATATCACCAGAATATTTAATTCCGCCATCAGCAATTACAGGAATATCATATTCTTTTGCTGCTAGAGCACAATCATATACTGCTGTTATTTGTGGAACACCGACTCCAGCAACAACTCTCGTCGTACAAATAGATCCAGGACCTATTCCTACTTTAATAATATTTGCTCCTGCTTCAATTAAAGCCTTCGTACCTTCTGCTGTTGCTACATTTCCTGCAATAATATCCAAGTTTGGATAGGTTTCGCGAACAGTTCTCACTTGTTCTAATACACCTTTAGAATGCCCATGAGCTGTATCTATTACAATAACATCTACACCTGCATGTACTAGTGCCTCAATACGCTTCATAGAATCCCCAGTAACTCCTACAGCTGCTCCTACTAATAACCGACCTTGGGAATCTTTTGCTGCATTCGGGAACTCAATGACTTTTTCAATATCTTTAATAGTAATTAATCCTTTTAAAACACCTTGTTCATCTACTAATGGTAATTTTTCTATTTTATATTGTTGTAGAATTTGCTCTGCTTCCTCTAATGTTGTTCCTACAGGAGCAGTAACAAGATTTTCACTCGTCATTACTTTCGAGATAACAATAGAATAATCTTGGATAAAACGTAAATCACGATTTGTTATAATACCTACAAGCTTTTGTTCTGTTACATTATTCACAATTGGAACTCCAGAGATTCTATATTTCCCCATTAAATGTTCGGCATCATATACTTGGTGTTCTGGTGTTAAGAAAAATGGGTTAGTAATAACACCACTTTCTGACCGTTTTACTCGATCCACCTGTTCTGCCTGTTCCTCAATAGACATATTTTTGTGAATGATTCCAAGCCCGCCTTGTCTAGCCATTGCAATAGCCATGGAGGACTCTGTTACAGTATCCATCCCAGCACTGATTAATGGGGCATTTAATTTTAAGTTAGGACTTAATGTAGTACTCACATTTACTTCTCTTGGTAAAACCTCAGATTTAGCTGGTATTAATAACACATCATCAAATGTTAAACCTTCTTTTGTAAACTTATCCTCTCTCATCATTAATCCTCCCTTATTTAGTAGGTAAAGTAGAATATTAAAATATTTCATTGGGAAAGCTAGTTCGTAAATCTATTTCTATATACAATACGCTAACTAAATAAGTTTTTCAATAACAGTTTTTGTTAATAATAAAAGTAAATATATTCTAATTTTTCTATTAAAGAGAAGGAAGTTCGTATGTATTCTTTTGATGAGATTCAATCATTCTATACGTATTTGCAATCACAACAGACTGCTCAACAGTACTTATTTCAATGTTATCAACGGATCAATGAACAAGATGCTGAAAAAAAGAGTTTTGAGAATTGTAATGTGTTTATGTATTGCTTACACCATGGTAGAGAATATTATCGTGCAGGAGAAAACATAGATACTATCTTAAAACCGGTCATGTTCTTTTATGGTATGGCTCATCTCTTAAAGGCTTGTTTGTTAACTGTAAGAGCTGATTATCCAGAATCTACTTCCGTATTAGCACATGGTGTTTCAACAAGAAAAAGAAAGAAGAGGAATTATAGTTTCTTAGAAGACGAAGTTAAAATACAACATAAAGGTTTATTCCCATATTTTTCTGAGCATTTATTCGGAATTCGTAAATTTCCATTCGAAAAAATTACAATGGAATCTTTATTTAATTTAATTCCTGAATTAAACCAATATTTTCAATATGAAAACAAAGATAACTTAGTAAAGATTGGAAATTTAGGAGAGGATAGCATCACTATTCCGAAATCACTATGTGACAACTATCATCTTACTGAAAAGGCATTACTTAATCGATTGGAAATGTATATTCCAATAGTAAAAGTGACACCATCCCCATCTTCTACAACGATTCATTTACAAAGGCCTTTAACTATGAAGAGTGGCCCGTTTCAGTTTGGAATGGATAAAGCCATTTATTTACCAACGAACAAGCAATTTTTCATTCCGTTTTCCGAAGTTATGGTACATTACTTACTGTTATATAATTTAAGCATGTTATCTCGTTATGAAGCAGAGTGGTGGGGAGAATTACTAGCTACAAAGCCGGATGTAGATTACCCATTTATATCAAGCTTCTTAACCATAACATCAGTCAAAATGCCAACAATGATTGGAACATATTTACTTAACAAAAAATGAGGCTGGGACATAACTTGATTAAAGGTAGTAAATTACGAACAATCACTTCACTAGCCCCGGAAATATACAGAGACTCCTGTGGGAGGAAAGGCATCGGTGAGACCCCGCAAGAGCGACAGCTCTGAGGAGGCTCACCAGCCGCCCACGGAAAGCGTAGTATATTTCCGGGGCGGATTAGATGCACTGACTTTAATGTTCGGTTTTAACCTTGTGAGAAAAAGTTTTGTCCCAACCTCATAACACTTCTGTAATATAACGTTGTTGGTTGATTAATGATAGAATCTCTCCATTTTCAAGTCTGACAATAGGTCTTGTTGGTTGTTTTGGATCAATAAAAACAATTTCCCCAATATTATTGTCTGAAAGTAATACTTTTGTTCCTACAGAAAAATTAGTTATAGCATCAGCAAAAACTTGTACTACTCTTGGGTCCAATTTACTAAATTGCTCTTCTTGTAATTCCTCAATTACTTTAAACGGAGATTGTTTATCCCGATAAACTCTTTCACTCGTCATCGCATGGTAAATATCACATACTGCAATTATTCTTGCAAATCGATGGATTTTATCTTGAGATAAACCTAAAGGATAGCCGCTACCATCTATTCGCTCATGATGTTGGAGAATAGCTAACTTGACCGCGTATGGAAGATTAGTAACATGTTCAACCATTCTATAAGAGAAAGTTGGATGTTTCTTAATTTCTTTTCTTTCTTCGACTGTCAAATTACCTTCTTTTTTAAATGCAAATTGTCCTAATCTCGCCATTCCTGCATCACTTAATAACCCAGCAATACCAACCTGAAACCATTCTTGTTTAGGATAACCCATTTTCTTTGCTAAATAGGCACTTAATAGTGAAATGGATACACTATGATGATAAAAGTAATCTTTCCGATTTGCATATTGATGTAATGTATATACAGTAGATCCAATATCTTCTAATCGATTCATTAAAGGAACAATTATATTAATTATATCTGATATATCGATTTGATTTTTATTTCTCCATGTTTCAAATTGCTTCTTATACTCCCCTACAACATAGTAATAATGCCCTTTAAAGGAGAGAGAGGATACATCAAATGATATCTCTTCATTTTTTTCTTCGGATAATTTTGGGACAAAAGGTTCTTCATCCTTTAATCTTTCAGATACATCAACTTCATGAATTAAGAACTTATGTAATACGGTAATGTGAGATTTTGTTAGAATGGTATTCTTTGGAATAATTGGGCGATTTGTTTTTCCATAAACATCACTTAATAGCATACAACCTGGGACTAATTGCGATGGGGAAACACGCATTATTTTCCCTCCCTTAGAATGGAAAGTGACGAAAGAAAATTTAATTTTCCTCGCCACTTTTTTAAATTTCTATTCTTCTAAATCACTATCAACAGACTCATTTACTTCTTCTTCACTTTGTTCTTCCTCTTCATCTTCATGATCAATTTTAGCTACTGTAGCTACTTCTTCACCATCTTGTAGACGAATTAAGCGAACACCTTGTGTATTTCTACCTGTTTGTGAAATTCCCTCAACAGGAATTCGGATGAGTACACCTGCTGCAGTTATAAGCATAATATCTTCTTCACCTGTAACAGCTTTAACTGCAACAACATGACCTGTTTCTTCCGTTAGTTTTGCCGTAAATATACCTTTACCGCCACGGTTGGTAATTCGATACTGATCTTCTGGCGAGCGTTTTCCAATCCCTTTATTAGTAACATGTAATATCTGTAATCCCTTTTCCAGAATCTCCATAGAAACAACTTCATCGTCATCTCGTAAAGAGATACCACGAACACCGGCTGCTGTTCTTCCCATTAATCTAACTTGATCTTCTGGGAAACGTATTAGATAACCTTGCTTTGTTGCAATCATGATATCTTTTGTACCATCTGTTAGGCGAACTGAGATTAGTTCATCATTCTCACGTAGCCCTAAAGCAATTAATCCACCTTTACGAATATTAGCAAATTGAGCTAGTGAAGTACGTTTGGATATTCCGTGTTTTGTTGTAAAGAAGAAATTCCAATCCTCACTAAATTCATTCACTGAGATAACAGCATTAATCCATTCCTCTTTTTCTATTTGCAAGAGATTAATAATTGGTAATCCTTTTGCTGTACGACTAAACTCTGGTATTTCGTACCCTTTCACTTTGTATACTTTCCCTTTATTCGTAAAGAATAAAATTGTATCATGTGTGGATGTACTTACCAAATGTTCCACAAAGTCATCATCATTAGTACCCATACCTTGGATACCACGTCCACCACGTTTTTGCACACGATAAGTAGATGATGGAAGACGTTTAATATACCCTTTATGAGTTAGTGTAATAACAATATTTTCTTCAGGAATTAAATCTTCATCCTCGAAGAAATCTGCTCCACCAACTGTGATTTCTGTACGTCTTTCGTCCCCATACTTTTCCTTTATTTCACTTAATTCTTCACGAATAATTTCTAGTATTTTTTCCTCATCTGCTAAAATACCTTTTAACTTTTCGATAAGTTGCATTAACTCATTATATTCATTTTCAATTTTCTCACGTTCTAATCCTGTCAACCTCTGTAATCTCATGTCTAAGATTGCTTGTGCTTGTTTTTCCGACAAATTAAAACGAGTTATTAATCCTTCTCTTGCAATATCAGCTGTTTTGGAATTACGAATTAATGAAATAACCTCATCTAGATGATCTAAAGCGATACGTAATCCTTCTAGAATATGAGCTCTTGCTTCTGCTTTTCTTAATTCAAATTCTGTACGACGTCTAATAATAACTTGTTGGTGTTCTAAGTAATATTTTAAACACTCTTTAATATTTAATACTTTTGGTATTCCATTAACTAGAGCTAACGTATTTACACCGAAAGTCGTTTGTAGAGCTGTATATTTATATAAGTTATTTAGTAATACATTGGCATTGACATCTTTACGTAATTCCATTACGATACGCATTCCATTACGATCTGACTCATCACGTAAATCTGTGATACCTTCAATTCGTTTATCACGAACTAACTCAGCAATTTTTTCAATTAATTTTGCTTTATTCACTTGATATGGAAGTTCTGTCACAATAATAACAGGTTTTCCATTTTTCAACTCTTCAATCTGTACTTTTGCACGAATAGTAATAGATCCTTTTCCCGTTTCATAAGCACGACGAATCCCGCTACGTCCCATAATAATCCCAGCTGTAGGGAAATCAGGACCCGGTAAATAATTCTCCATAATCTCATCAATCGTAATTTCTGGATCCTTGCTAACTGCAAGTACTGCATCAATTGTTTCGCCAAGATTATGTGGAGGAATGTTGGTAGCCATCCCAACTGCTATTCCGGACGCACCATTTACTAACAAGTTTGGAAATCGAGCTGGAAAGACAACTGGTTCTCTTTCTGAACCATCATAGTTATCTTGATAATCAATTGTATCTTTATTGATATCTCGAAGTAATTCCATTGATATTTTTGACATTCTAGCCTCTGTATAACGCATCGCTGCAGCAGAGTCACCATCTACTGATCCGAAATTCCCATGTCCATCGACTAATGGATTGCGATAACTAAAAGGCTGTGCCATACGTACCATTGCTTCGTAAACTGCTGAATCACCATGTGGGTGGTACTTACCGATAACTTCCCCAACAATACGAGCTGATTTTTTATATGCTTTATCCGAGTGCATACCTAAATCATTCATTGCATATAATATTCTTCGATGTACTGGTTTCATCCCATCTCGAACATCTGGTAATGCTCTTGATACAATAACACTCATTGCATAGTCTAGAAAGGATGTACGCACTTCCTGGCTTATATTTATTTCTTGTACACTTCTACGTTCCTGATCTGCCATAGATTAAGACCTCCTGATAATGTCTAACTACCTCCTGAGATAGTTAGACATCTAAGAAAAACATTTAACAACTTTATAATAAACTAACGTAATATTTTTATATTAAACATCTAAATTTTTCACATACTGTGCATTTTCTTCAATAAAATGACGGCGTGGTTCTACTTTATCGCCCATTAACATATCAAATACATGGTCTGCATCAATTGCATCTGTTAGCTCAACTTGAAGCAATGTTCGGTTCTCTGGATCCATCGTAGTTTCCCATAACTGCTCCGCATTCATTTCTCCAAGACCTTTGTAACGCTGTAATCCAGGCTTAGGTGAGTCTGGTAATTCAGCAAGTATTCTTTCAAGCTCTTTATCATCATAAGCATAATGGACGACTTTACCTTGTTGAACTTTATAAAGTGGTGGTTGAGCAATATAGACATAACCATGTTCTATTAACGGTCGCATAAAACGGTAGAAGAACGTTAATAGAAGAGTACGAATATGTGCACCATCCACATCAGCATCCGTCATGATGACAATTTTATGATATCTAGCCTTAGTAATATCAAAGTCATCACCAATACCAGTACCCATTGCAGTAATCATTGAACGAACTTCATTATTTGATAAGATGCGGTCTAAACGAGCTTTTTCAACGTTTAGAATTTTACCACGCAATGGAAGGATTGCTTGGAAGTGTCTGTCTCTTCCTTGCTTAGCAGATCCACCCGCAGAGTCACCCTCAACGATATACAGTTCACTTATGGAAGCATCTTTTGAGGAACAGTCAGCTAACTTACCAGGTAAGCTTGAGATTTCTAAAGCACTTTTCCTTCTAGTTAAGTCACGTGCCTTTTTAGCGGCAGCACGAGCACGAGAGGCCATTAATCCTTTTTCAACAATAATTTTACCGACAGTTGGATTTTCAAATAAAAATTTAGTAAACATCTCACTAAATACAGAGTCCGTAATTGCACGAACTTCACTATTTCCAAGTTTTGTTTTCGTCTGACCTTCAAACTGTGGATCTGGATGTTTTACGGAAACGATAGCTGTAATCCCTTCCCTAACGTCATCACCTGTTAAATTGGATTCATTATCTTTCATCAGATTACTTTTTCGAGCATAGTCATTAATAACACGAGTTAAGCCTGTCTTAAATCCAGACTCATGGGTTCCACCTTCATACGTATGAATATTGTTCGCAAAGGAGTAAATATTACTTGCAAAGCCATCGTTATATTGCAACGATACTTCAACTGCTATACCTTGATCTTCTCCTTCTGCATAGAACGGTTCATGAAGTGTTTCCTTATTGCGATTAATATACTGTACATATTCGCTAATTCCACCCTCATAATAGAAAGTCATCGGCTCCAAATCTGTTGCACGTTTATCTTCAAGGGTTAGTCGAATTCCTTTATTTAAAAATGCTAGTTCCCGAATACGTTGAACTAATGTATCTAAGTCAAATGTTGTTGTCTCGGTAAAGATTTCAGGATCCGGCTTAAAGCGGACTGTCGTACCAGTGCGGTCTGTTTCACCAATAACTTCTAAATCACTAACTTTTTTACCACGTTCAAAAGCAATAAAGTGAATTTTTCCATGTAGATGAACAGATACTTCTAATCTAGTCGATAATGCGTTTACTACTGATGAACCTACACCATGTAATCCACCAGAAACTTTATAACCGCCGCCACCGAACTTTCCGCCGGCATGAAGTACAGTCATAATGACTTCTACTGCTGGTTTTCCTGTTTTCTTTTGAATATCTACTGGGATACCACGTCCATTATCGATAACGGTAATACTATTATCTTCTTCAATAATGACTTGAATATGGTCACAATACCCTGCTAAAGCTTCATCAATACTATTATCAACAATCTCCCACACTAAGTGGTGAAGACCCTTCTCACTAGTTGAACCAATGTACATCCCAGGTCTTTTACGTACTGCCTCTAATCCTTCTAATACTTGAATCTGGTCGGCATTATAGGTCGACTCATCTGTTTTAACGTTTTCTTCCATTGCCATTTTCTCACCCTTATTCTAATTGGATTATTCTAGTTCTAAATCACTTGAATAATCATCTAGTTTACTAATTGTTGAAGTCATACTAGCTCGCTTTTTTAACGTTACTACCGATAATGTACTTGCATACATTTGATCCTTTGTAATCACCAGAGATTTTGCTTCCTCAACAGGCCCAATCACGGTGTCCTTACTGTTATTCATCATCTCTGTCATGATGGTAGATGACGAAACAATATTATAATCAATAATAGAAATGATATCTTTTGATTGAATTACATTTTCATTTCCAATGTGAATAAACAAGATATATTCCCCCACAAAGTTACCATTCTTGACTTTATCTTATAAAAGTACCATTTTGGACTTTAAAAATATCTGCTTTCTGCAATGTTTCATGATGAATTCCATCTACGCTTGTTGTTGATACAAAAGTTTGAACTTTACCTTGAATTGTATTTAGAAGATGAGATTGTCTAAAGTCATCTAATTCACTTAACACATCATCAAGCAGTAGAATTGGATATTCACCGACTTCACTTTGGATCAAGTCAATTTCAGCTAACTTTAATGACAGTGCTGTTGTCCGTTGCTGACCTTGGGATCCATATGTTTGAACGTTTTTTCCATTTACATAAAAAATAATATCATCACGATGTGGGCCAATTAATGTTGTTCCCCGTTCAATTTCTTTCTCTATTATTTGAGTGAATTTTTCCAAATAACTACTTTCTATTTTTTCCTTTGAAGCCGTTTCTAATACTTCAATAGTCGATTGGTATTCTATCTCTAATGTTTCTAGTTCATGGCTAATTCCATAATGGATTGATTTTGCCCATTTTCTTAACAAATCTAGAAAAATAAATCGTCTTTCTAGTAGGGTGCCAGCATGTTCAACAAGTTGTTCCGTCAACACATGTAGCATCGTCCGATCTGTATTTCTATTTTTCTGCATTTGCTTTAATAGGTGATTACGTTGCTTCAATACCTTTTGAAATTGCCCAAGATGATAAATATAACGAGGTTGAATTTGACCAAGCTCCATGTCAATAAATCTTCGTCTTGTTTGTGGAGGACCTTTTACTAAGGTTAAATCTTCAGGGGCAAACATAACGACATTTAAATTACCGATATAATCACTTAGCCTCTTTTGTTCTAAATGATTTAATTTTGCTTTTTTTCCCTTTGCTGAAATAATAATTTCCAGCGGTATCGACTGGTTTCGTTTTTTAATCCTACCCTCTATTTTAGCATAATCTTTGTCCCAACGGATTAATTCTTTTTCCTTAGACGTTCGATGAGACTTTGTAAATGCCAAAAGATAGATTGCTTCCATCAAGTTTGTTTTTCCCTGAGCATTTTCACCGATAATGACATTTACTTTATTATCAAATGAAATATCCATTTTCTGGTAATTTCTGTAATTTGTTAACGTTAATTCTTCAATATGCATGTCAATTCCTCATTTAGGAACTAATCTTTTTTTACAACGATAAAAGATCCAGCTCCTTCAATTTCAACAACATCATTAGGATATAGTTTTCTACCGCGGCGATGTTCTAACTCCCCATTAACTACTGCACCTACATCTTGTAGGTATGCTTTTACCATTCCACCTGATTCCAATATATTCGTCAGTTTAACAAATTGGCCAAGTGTAATATATTCCGTGTTAATTTCTATTTGAGTCTGCATTTGTATCACCATTTTCTAATTGATAATAAATTAATAACGCTATTTACTATTTTACTAAAGTTTTTGTGTAAAGGGAAGGTTAGACCCCTAGAAAGAGGATAAAACAGTCTGTATAGGGCTAAAAATGCGTTTTTCGTGGATAAAAAAAGACTTTTAACCATCAGACAGATGATAAAAGTCCCTTTTGTTAACTTTAATAATTTATTTTACTTGAAAAGTTTAATATTAACTATTACCCACTGAGCACATGGCCAGAAGTTGTTAAAAATAGATTAATACGTTCTCACTGGTAAAATTAGTTGTAGCATGCTTGGGTCATTGACTGGGCGGATGATAAATGGTCTCATTGCACCAGTAAAATCAACCTTTACTTCGTCAACATCCATCACTTTAAGGGCGTCTAACATATATTTTGAACTAAAGGAAATCTTTAATTCTTCTCCCTCGATTGAAACAACGTTTAGTTCTTCAGATACTCTTCCAACCTCAGGTGAGTTACTTGTAATTTCCAGTACATTATTGTTGAGTGTGGATAACTTAACCACATTATTTCTTTCTTCCCTTGCAAGTAAAGAAGCACGATCAATACTACTGATTAACTCTTTTGTTTTCACGTGTAAAACAGTTTTACTTTGTTCAGGAATTAAACGAGATGTTTCTGGGTAATTTCCGTCCAGAATACGAGATAAAAAGTATAAATGCTTTGTTCTAAACAGGATTTGGTTGTTTGTAACGCTTATCTCAACTGTTTCTTCTGTATCATCTAGAATTTTATTTAATTCATTTAGGCTTTTACCAGGGACAACAATACTTTGTATTTGAACATTACTAGAGTTCACTGGTACTTCTCGTGATGCAAGTCGATGACTATCTGTTGCAGTAAATTTCAATTGATCATCAACGAGTGAAATGTTCACCCCAGTTAAAATTGGTCTAGTTTCCATTGTTGAAACAGCAAATACAGTTTGTTTGATTAAGCTTTTAAGGATATCTGTTGGAATTTCAAAGCTATCATCTGTTTGTAATTTAGGTAACTGTGGATATTCTTCTGCATCTTGTCCATTAAGATTAAATTCCGCTTTTCCTGAACGGATAGTTACTTTTAGATTTTCGTCAACTGTAATTTCAACATGTTGCTCAGGTAATTTTCTTACGATATCCGGGAAATATTTTGCATGTAGAACAATGCTACCTTCTTCAATATTTTCTACATTCACGATTCCATCTTCTTCAGCGGGTATATAAGATTCAATGGATATATCAGAATCACTTCCGGTTAATGTAATTCCATGATGTTTTGCTTCAATTTTCATACCTGTAAGAATTGGAATTGTTGTTCTTGAAGAAATAGCTTTCATAACGTCTTGTACACTATTAATTAATTGATCACGTAGAATTGTAAATTTCATAAAAAAAGTCCTCCAATGGAAGTTCTATATATTTATTATTTTTTATAAAAATATAGTAATAATAGTAATAAGGGCTGTGATTATGTGGATAACCGAGTTGAGCCTTAGATGAATATAGTTATCCACATGTGTATAAAATGTTTGTAAGTTTGTACCTATTATCCACGATATTAACATGTGGATTTCTATTAAAGGGATTTTAACTGTTGTGTAATATCATCAATTTCTCGTGCTAATGAAGAATCTTTTTCAATTAGCTTAGAAATTTTTTCATGTGCATGGATAACAGTAGTATGATCTCGTCCACCAAATTCCTCACCAATCTTCGGTAAAGAAAGATCGGTTAGTTCCCTAGATAAATACATCGCTATTTGACGAGGAAATGCTATTGATTTGGTACGTTTTTTCGCTAGGAAGTCTTCCTTCTTCAAATTGTATTTCTCTCCGACAACTTCCATAATGCCAGGAATTGATATTACGCGAGGCTTATTATTTGGAATAATGTCTTTTAAAGCATCTGCTGCGAGTGCGGCATCAATATCTTGGTTTACTAATGAAGAATACGCAACGACGCGAATTAACGCGCCTTCTAATTCACGAATGTTTGTATCAATTTGATTAGCAATGTAAAGCATGACTTCATTCGGAATATCTAGACCTTCTGCTTTTGCCTTTTTAGATAGAATTGCAATTCTTGTTTCAAGATCAGGTGGAGTAATATCCGTAATTAAACCCCATTCAAATCTTGAACGCAGTCGATCTTCAAGCGTAGGAATTTCTTTAGGTGGCCGGTCACTAGAGATAATAATTTGCTTATTTTCCTCATGGAGTGCATTAAATGTATGGAAAAATTCCTCCTGAGTAGATTCCTTTCCTGCAATGAATTGGATATCGTCAATTAAAAGGACATCGACATTTCGATATCTATTGCGGAAATTAGTTGTTTTATTCTCCATAATTGCATCAATAAACTCGTTAGTAAATTTTTCAGAAGAAATGTAAACAACTTTAGCATTTTTGTTATGTTCTAATACGTAATGTCCTATCGCATGCATTAAGTGAGTTTTTCCCAAACCAACTCCCCCGTAAATAAATAGCGGGTTATATGCTTTTGCTGGTGCTTCTGCGACGGCTAGTGAAGCTGCGTGAGCAAACCGATTCCCGGATCCAATAACAAACGTATCAAACGTATATTTTGGATTTAACATTGTTTTTCCATCATGTACATCTGAAATTGGTTGTTTTGGTCTAGGTTTAGGCTTAATTTCTTCTTCAATGATTGTATCGGGAACGGTAAGTTTAAGGTTTAATTTAGCTCCAGTGACTTCATGTAACACCTTTTGAATGAGTTGAGAATATTGCTCTTCAAGCCAATCTCTTGCAAATTCATTAGGAGCAGAAATAGTAAGAGTATTTCCCTCTAAAGCATCAGCCTTAGTATCTTTTAGCCATGTATCAAAACTAGGTTTACTAATTTTTTCTTCAATTTTTTCCAATGTAGCTTGCCATAATTCATGGATATTTTCCAATTCATTCCCCCCTTTCAGCTAACAGAATGAAGTTAGCAAATAAAAAGAATAAAAAACCTTCCATATCTTTTTGAATAATTTTGTTTATTTAATCATAAAGATGGAAAGGTAGATTCTATTATTTTTAAGACTTTGTTAGAAAAGTTGTTAAAAACAGTTGTGGATAATTTATATTATATAGTATAAGTATTAGATAGAGTTATTCGCAGAATTAAATTATTTGTGGATAATAGTTTAAACAGGGTGTGAATGAATGTCCACAGGATATCCACAAAATGTGTATAACTTTTATACTGAAAATACTTATTAACATGATAAAACATAAATATGATATCAAAAAAAACCTATATATGCAATGGTTTTTCGACACTTATCCACAATATCCATCTATTGTAGACAATTTATATTCACAGTACTATATTTTGTGATTAACCTGTCGACAACTATTGTGGATATAAAAATGTGAGTGAAAAAATGATAAACAGATGTTGTGGATAATATAAATGAGTTAAAAATATGCTATTTTGTTTTAGCTTCTCGAGAATTATGTTGATTATGTATTTCTTTTGAATCGGATCTATTAGATGAATAAGAAATTATAATTAGAAAATGATGAAGAAGAGATTTTAGTAAGTATTTTTTTAAACGAAGTTGACGATGAAAAAAATTTTCTGTATAATGACAAAGACTGTCTAAGGATTTGATTATTTCAGTTGGCAGATATATAAAAAAATCCATCTGCATAAATCCGGTCTTTGGTATTTGCCATAGGCACGGTTTTTCTAAAAATAGATCCCTCGGGGAGGTGCAACATAAATGAAAAGAACATTTCAACCAAATAACCGTAAACGTAAAAAAGTACATGGCTTTCGTGCGCGCATGAGCACTAAAAATGGTCGTAAAGTTTTAGCTCGTCGTCGTCGTAAAGGAAGAAAAGTATTATCTGCTTAGGCCACTGAAATTGTCAGTGGTCTTTTTTGCGTAAGAAAATGGTTATGGATTAATTATTTATATAGAATAAACTTCAAAGCAGTGGTTCAAAATGGTAAAGACCCATTGCTTTTTGTTTACATATAAGAAAATGCCGGATGTGTTAGGTGATGAACAATGAAAAAAGAATTTCGTGTCAAGGACAATAAAGATTTCCAATTAGTCTTTAAAAAAGGGAAGTCCTTTGCGAATCGTCAGTTGGTAATCTATTATTTAAAGAAAGAAAATCAAGAACATTTTCGAGTTGGCTTATCAGTTGGGAAGAAAATTGGTAATGCTGTTGTTCGAAATAGAATTAAGCGGTATCTTCGTCAAGCATTTCATGAATTAGGAGATCGAATTCCACCTAATTACGATATAATTATTATTGCTAGGCAGCCAACAAAAGATATGGGGTTCTTTGAAGTAAAAAAAAGCTTAACACATTTATTGTCGAAGGAAAGACTACTGAAAAGGTAAATTAAAGTTTAATTAAGAATAGAATATATGGCTTGTTTATTGTAATATATAGGATAGATAGGATTGCTATAATAAATAATAGAATATGAAAGTAATTCTTTTTTTTTGACTAGTTAGGAGGAGCAGATGTTGCGTAAGAAGTTACTGTTTATAGGAATACTAATTGGATTGGTCGTTTTCCTATCCGGTTGTACCGAAATAAATGAACCAATCACACCTGAAAGTGAAGGGATATGGAATACTTATTTTGTTTATCCATTATCATGGTTAATAATTTATTTTGCTGATTTATTTAATGAGAACTTTGGTTTAGCGATTATTTTAGTAACGGTAATTATTCGTACTGCTTTATTACCACTAAATATTAAGCAACTAAGAAGTTCAAAAGCGATGCAAGATATTCAACCAGAATTAAAGGAATTGCAAGCAAAATATAGCTCCAAAGATGCAAACACTCAGCAGAAACTACAACAAGAAACAATGGCATTATTCCAAAAACATGGAGTTAATCCGTTAGCTGGATGTTTACCAATCTTTATTCAAATGCCAATTTTATTAGGTATCTACCATGCAATTATGCGTACCGAAGCGATTGATGGACATACTTTCCTTTGGTTCCCATTAGACGAGAAAGATATGATCCTTCCGTTTATTGCAGGTATTACAACTTGGTTACAGCAAAAGTTAATGATGGCAGGAAGTCCTGCTGCAAATAACCCACAAATGACAGTAATGCTGTACATGATGCCAATTATGATTACCGTATTTGCATTTATGTTCCCAGCTGCACTTGCTCTTTATTGGGTAATTGGTAACTTATTTATGATTGCACAAACCATTTTCATTCGTAAACCAATGATGAAGGATACGAATACTGGGGGAGACAAAAAGTGAGAGAAGTAACTGCTACTGGACAAACAGTTGATGAAGCGGTCCAATCAGCATTAGAGCAGTTAAACACATCTAGGGACCAAGTAGAAATTGATATTATCGATGAAGGTAAAAAAGGTATTCTTGGTGTATTTGGTGCGAAACGTGCTATTGTCAAAGTTCGTTTAGCAAAAAACCCAGTTCAAGAAGCGGAAAAGTATATTCTTAATGTTATAAAGAATATGAATATAGAAGTGGACATTAAAACCACAGTAAAAGATAATCACGTGACCTATGAATTAAGTGGTGACAAAATTGCTTTATTAATTGGGAAACGGGGTCAGACACTAAATGCTTTACAATATCTAATTCATCTAGTAGTAAATAAAGAGGGCAACAAGTACTTTACTGTAACACTAGATGCAGAAGGCTATCGTGAGCGACGTAGAGAAACACTTGAGACATTAGCACTTCGCATGGCAGACAAGGCTAAACGCTTTAATAAAAAAGTTGCACTAGAGCCAATGCCAGCATATGAAAGAAAAATTATTCATAGTGTACTACAAGATAAAAATGATGTATCAACTTATTCCGATGGTGTGGAGCCACATCGTCATGTCGTTATTAAACCTTAATTTATAAGATCTCTGGATTCAAATCCAGAGATCTTTTTTTGTCTTGATTTGAGATTGTTTGATGTTGACCAGACTATTAGAAGAGAATGAAGTTAAAAAGGGTAACAGAGCTATTTTTTATTAAGAATATAGGGCAATGAAGGTTATAGACGGTTTTCGAAGCTATTCTTGGCTTTATTATTGTTGAAATCAACTTGATAGTAATTTTCAAAGCTGATTTTCCCAATAAAATGTGAGAAGTGTTACTTTCACGCTAGGAGCAAATCTATCGATCATATAGGTATGTTTTATGGCTGTTGTCTCATACTAATTAACAACGTTTTTATTAAAAGGAGAAGGCCAAGTGGAATCATATAACGGAATCGTATTTCAAGGAGATATAGAACAGAATAGCTTTTATTTAACAATGGTCAAAAATATTACTACGGCATCTTCTTTAACGAAAGATCAATTAGTGAAAATGATTTCGTACTTAGAGGAACAACATGATTCTTGTTATATTACCGTCAATGACCAAATACCGATTTTATTAGAGGACGCGGACAGGAGCAATCTACTTAATGACCTGGAAGAGATCCTACAACAATTACAAGGCAAACAATAAGAAAGGATGAAGAGACTTGAGTAAAGATAAAAATAAATTTTCCAATTCAAAAGAAGTAGCTGAAAAAAATTATGATGCTGCAGGTTATCAGAGTAGTAACCAAGCAGAAAAAGGAATGGCAATTACCCACGAGCAAGCTACTGATGCTTATACGGAAGGTACAGTCGACGCAAAAATCGATCAATTAGATGAACAAGGAGAATTGAAAACTCATCAAGGTGAAGATATTAATAAATATTAAGTGAAATAAGGCTACAGTTTTGGAGGAAACTCTGAATGTAGTCTTTAATTTTTATATAACTTACTACTTAATATTCTTTCAACCATAGATACAGAGTTACTTAAGTTTGGATAGAATTTGTAAGCGAATTACTTAATTCTGAGGAATTATATATGAAATGATAGAAAAAACTTCAATTGTGCTTAGCAGGATTGAAGTTTTTTTATTCCATTTTTCTTTTTAAATGCATATATGTTGTGTATAACTAATAAAGTTTCCTTCATCTAACTTATCCACATGTGAGTAATTCCCAAAAATAGATTATTTTTTGTTGTGGATAAGTTTATTTTTGAATGAGATTGTGTTATTCTATTAAGTTAGTGACGGTAAAATTAGTTGCTAACATGTTAATAAAAATATACAGGTTGATGTTTATATATAAAAATCTAAAAAAATGTAGTGGAGGTGAAGGATAATGTTTGAGACAGATACGATTACGGCGATTTCTACTCCGATAGGTGAGGGAGCAATTTCAATAGTTAGATTGAGTGGGCCAGATGCGATAGAGATTACGTCAAAGATATATAAAGGGAAAGATTTGCATGAGGTAGATTCGCATACGATTCATTATGGTAAGATTATTGATCCAGAAACGAATGATGTAGCGGAAGAAGTAATGGTAACGATAATGAGAGGACCAAAAACCTTCACAAGGGAAGATGTAGTAGAAATAAATTGTCATGGTGGATTAGTGTCAGTAAAACGTGTGTTAGAAATTGTATTAAGTCAAGGAGCACGACTAGCAGAACCAGGTGAATTTACGAAGCGCGCATTTCTAAATGGAAGAATCGATTTATCCCAAGCGGAAGCAGTTATGGACTTAATTCGTGCAAAGACAGATAAAGCAATGAATATCGCTTTAAAGCAAATGGATGGTCGTTTATCTTCTTTAATAAAAAGATATAGACAATCATTACTAGAGACAGTTGCCCATGTGGAGGTCAATATTGATTATCCAGAATATGATGATGTAGAAGAAATGTCCCATGAAATGATGAAAGAGAAAACGAAGGAAGTACATGCAGAAATCGAGGAACTTCTACGTGTTGCAAAACAAGGTAAAATCCTTCGTGAAGGAATTGCAACTGCAATTATTGGACGTCCAAATGTAGGGAAATCTTCTTTATTAAATGCTTTAGTACAAGAAAATAAAGCGATTGTTACTGATATTCCAGGAACAACTCGAGATATTATTGAAGAATATGTAAATGTAAGAGGAATCCCATTACGTTTAATTGATACGGCTGGTATTCGAGAAACAGAAGATATTGTTGAGAGAATTGGTGTAGAACGCTCACGTCAAGCGTTAAAAGAAGCGGATCTTATATTATTTGTTTTAAATTATAATGAGGAACTTTCAGAAGAAGATTTAAGACTTTTTGAAGTGATAAAAGGCCTTGAATATATTGTCATCATTAATAAAACCGATTTAACCCAAAAATTAGATATTGAAAAAGTTAAAGAATTAGTGGAAGATAAAAGAATCGTCTCAACTTCTTTATTAAAAGAAGAGGGCATTGATGAATTAGAATCAGCAATAGCTGACTCCTTCTTTGCTGGAGAAATTGATTCTGGTGATTTAACTTATGTATCTAATGCTAGACATATTCAGCTATTAAGACAGGCAATGCAAGCATTAGAAGACGCTATGGCATCATTAGAAATGGGGATGCCATTAGACATTGTTCAAATTGATGTTACACGAACATGGGAATTTCTAGGCGAAATCATAGGCGACACAGCAAGCGACAGCCTAATCGACCAACTATTCTCCCAGTTCTGTTTAGGGAAGTAAGCTGTTTTGCCATGTCCGCGGTCCGAATACACTTCGCTTTCCGCGGGCGGCTGTTGAGCCTCCTCGTGCTTACGCACTGCGGGGTCTCACCTATGCCTATCCTCCCGCTGGAGTCTCCGTGTATTCGGACCGCTCAGAGGAAAAACAAAAGAACTAATAATTATAAATAACTTATTTAATATGACGAAAGGATGAACAGTTTATGGTATATAATGCAGGGCATTACGGAACGATTGTCGTAGGTGCGGGTCATGCAGGTGTAGAAGCTGGTCTTGCTGCTGCAAGAATGGGTGTTAAAACATTAATGCTAAGCCTAAACCTAGACATGATCGCTTTTATGCCATGTAATCCATCAATTGGTGGACCTGCAAAAGGTATTGTGGTTCGTGAAATCGATGCCTTAGGTGGGGAAATGGCAAAGACAATTGACAAAGCTTATATTCAAATGCGTATGCTAAACACAGGTAAAGGCCCTGCGGTTCAAGCATTACGTGCACAAGCGGATAAGCCAGTTTATATTAAGGAAATGAAAAACACACTTGAAAATCAAGAAAACCTTACATTACGTCAAGGAATGGTAGATTCAATAATCGTAGAAGATGGTGTATGTAAGGGGGTTATTACTGAAACAGGTGCTGCTTACTTTGCGGATACAGTTATCATTACAACGGGGACATTTATGCGCGGAAAAGTATTAATGGGGGATCTAGAGTATGAAAGTGGTCCAAATAACCAACGTGTTTCCATCAAGCTTTCCGAAAATCTTGAAGAGCTTGGAATTGAGTTAGTTCGCTTTAAAACAGGTACACCACCACGTGTCAATAGTCATACAATTGATTATTCAAAAACGGAAATTCAACCTGGTGATGATAAGCCACAAGGTTTCTCTTATGAAACAACGAAATTTGTAACGGATCAAATTCCTTGTTGGTTAACATATACAAACGAATTCACTCATCAAATTATTAATAATAATTTAGGACTATCTGCTATGTATTCTGGTGCAAAAAGAGGAACTGGTCCTCGTTATTGTCCTTCAATTGAGGATAAAATTGTCCGATTCCATGATAAACCTCGACACCAAGTATTTTTAGAGCCAGAAGGTAGAGACACAGAAGAAGTGTATGTTCAAGGACTTTCAACGTCATTACCTGAATCAGTTCAACATGAAATTGTTCGTTCTGTACCTGGATTAGAGAATGCTGAAATTATGAGACCAGGATATGCAATTGAATATGATGCAGTAGTTCCAACACAACTTTGGCCAACATTAGAATTAAAAAATATTCCTGGATTATTTACTGCTGGTCAAATTAACGGTACTTCTGGTTATGAAGAGGCTGCTGCACAAGGAATTATGGCTGGTATAAATGCTGCAGCGAAAGTGCTTGGCAAGGAACCTGTAATTCTAGACCGTTCTCAAGCTTATATTGGTGTATTAATTGATGATTTAGTAACTAAAGGAACAAAAGAACCTTACCGACTATTAACATCACGTGCGGAATACCGTCTATTATTACGTCATGATAATGCGGATCTTCGTTTGACTGATATCGGCTATCAATTAGGTTTAATTTCCGAAGAACGTTATAAGAGATTTGAATTGAAAAAGAAATTGGTAGAAGAAGAAAAGAATCGTCTTCGTAAAGTAACAATAAAACCAACTCCGGACGTGCAAGCAATGCTTGAAGGAGCAAATGCCACTCCATTAAAAGAGCCAATGAAGGCATATGATCTGTTGAAACGTCCAGAATTAAATTACGACTTAATTGATTCGGTTATCGAATCAAATGATGAGATTTCTGCTGATGTGAAAGAGCAAGTTGAAATACAAATTAAGTATGAGGGTTATATAAAGAAAGCTAATGAGCAAGTTCAACGTATGTTAAAAATGGAAGAAAAGAAAATTCCAGATGATATAGATTACAATGCAATTAGCGGCCTTGCTACAGAAGCAAGACAAAAGCTAGAAGAAGTTCGACCATTATCTGTAGGTCAAGCATCACGTATTTCTGGTGTGAATCCAGCAGATATATCCATTCTTTTGGTCTATATTGAGCATGGAAAAATTGCAAAAGTAGCTAATTAATTGCTATGATACAAGGGTCAGATTCTTTTTTGGATCTGACCCTATTTATACATATGGATAAAGGAGTTAATGAGATGAATCCAACTCAATTTGCAGCTGAGTTAAAAAAACAAGGTATTGCCTTGAATGAAAGACAGTTAGAGCAATTCCATATTTACTTTAAAACATTAGTAGAGTGGAATGAAAAAATAAATTTAACAGCATTAACAGAAGAAGAAGATGTATATTTAAAACACTTTTATGACTCAATTTCTGCAGCATTTTATTATGATTTTACAAAAGAAGTACATATTTGTGATGTTGGTGCAGGGGCTGGTTTCCCGAGTATACCGTTAAAAATTTGTTTTCCACACTTAAAAGTTACCATCGTGGATTCATTACAGAAACGAATTGGCTTCCTCAATCAGTTAGCAAGCGAACTAGAATTAACAGACGTTGCATTTTATCACGATAGAGCAGAAACATTCGGTAAGAATAGTAAGTTTCGCGAGTCATTTGATATTGTTATGGCACGTGCCGTTGCAAGAATGTCTGTTTTAAGCGAATTATGTTTACCTCTTGTTAAGAAGCAGGGCGTGTTTATAGCAATGAAGGGTGCACAAGCAGAAGATGAGCTGGAGGTGGGTAAAACTGCTATCCAAGTTTTAGGAGGAGAAATAGAGTCAAACTATTCTTTTTCTCTACCAGTGGAAAATAGTGAACGGTCCATTGTTATTATTACTAAGAAGAGACAAACACCTAAAAAGTACCCAAGAAAGCCAGGGACTCCTAATAAAGAGCCAATTGAATAAATAACATAGTAGAAAAAGTCTAAAAAGAACAGGAAATCGTCGTATTTCCTGTTCTTTTGTCGAATCCATCATTCTCGCATGTCCAAGTGACTCGGATTGTGGTAAAATAGGCTTAACGCAAATTTTATGATAAAATATAGTAGAGAATAATATGTTTTCTACATAATAAAACATAAAATGTTTCACGTGAAACATTTTAATATATAGAGAGAAATCTAGATTAATTGGATTTAATTCTATTAATCTATCTTCTTATTATGATAAAGGTGGTGTCTGTTGGTGGTAAGTCCATTTAACCGACTTTTTGGTATTGGAGAAAAGGATAGCAGTGTAAATAAGGAAGAAACCTATCATCCAGATGAAGTCATACAAATACCGGTCAACCAAATTGCGCCGAATAGGTATCAACCAAGAACTGTATTTAATGAAGAAAAGATAGAAGAGCTTGCGAAAACAATTAACACACATGGTATTATTCAACCTATTGTTGTACGTAAAGTAGAAGACAAACGGTACGAAATCATTGCAGGAGAACGTCGATGGCGCGCTGTTCAAGTCCTTGGATGGGAAACAGTCTCTGCGATTATTCGTGATATGAATGATACTCAAACAGCATCTGTGGCTCTTATTGAAAACTTGCAGCGTGAAGAGCTAACAGTAATTGAGGAAGCAGTTGCTTATGCTAAACTTTTAGAATTGCAAGGTCTAACTCAAGAAGCGCTCGCCCAACGTCTAGGTAAAAATCAATCAACAATAGCAAATAAATTACGTTTATTAAAACTACCAGAACAAGTCCAAGAAGCTTTGTTACAGAAACAAATAACAGAAAGACATGCACGAGCACTTATAAAATTAAAAGATGAAGAGTTACAAATCAAATTATTGCAAGAGATTATTGAACATGAGTTAAATGTGAAGCAGACAGAAGAAAGAATTGAAAATATTAATAGTGCAAAAGAGAAACCGAAACGTAAAAAGCCAAAACTTAAAGGTGTTAATAAAGATATACGTATTGCAATGAATACAATTAGACAATCATTAACTATGGTTGCAGATACGGGAATTGATATTGAATCGGACGAAGAAGATCTAGATGATTATTATCAAATTACAATTAAAATCCCTAAGAAGAAATAATAAATAAATAACATATTGTTACTAAGGCTCATCCCGTACTTATCGTGGAAGCCTTATTTTTTTGAAATTTACTACTCTAGTATGTTTTGAAGGGTAGTATTATATAAAAACTAGTAATTTTATACAAATATACTTCATTTTAATTAAAATTTTACATTTATTACTCTTTCTTTGAAAAAAAGTGATAAAATAGAAAGTATATTGTTTTAGGTAGGTGAAAATATGGGGAAGATCATGTCTATCGCTAACCAAAAAGGTGGCGTTGGAAAAACAACTTCATCAGTTAATCTAAGTGCCTGCTTAGCTTACTTAGGAAACAAAGTATTGTTAGTAGACATAGACCCACAAGGAAATGCAACTAGTGGTGTTGGTATAAATAAAGCTGATATGAATCAATGTGTATATAATGTTCTTGTAGAGGACCTTCCTGCTCAAGAGGTTTGCGTTCCTACTAGTGTGAAAAATCTAGATATTATTCCTGCAACTATTCAGTTAGCAGGAGCAGAAATTGAATTAGTACCAACAATATCAAGAGAGATTCGGTTAAAAAAAGCTTTAGAAGAGGTACGTGATAATTATGATTATATCATCATTGACTGTCCACCTTCTCTTGGGCTTTTAACATTAAACGCTTTAACTGCTTCTGATACGGTATTGATACCAGTTCAATGTGAATATTATGCACTAGAGGGATTAAGTCAATTGTTAAATACAATACGCTTAGTTCAGAAACACTTAAACAAAGAACTAATGATTGAAGGAGTGCTATTGACGATGCTTGATGCGAGGACAAACCTTGGGATTCAAGTTATTGAAGAAGTGAAGAAGTACTTCCAAGATAAAGTCTATAACTCTATTATTCCGCGAAATGTACGATTAGGTGAGGCTCCAAGTCATGGGCAACCAATTATCACATATGATCCAAAATCAAAAGGAGCAGAAGTATATCTTGAATTGGCGAAGGAAGTGATGGCTAATGGCACGAGGGTTGGGTAGAGGTCTTGATGCATTTTTTCCTGAAATCGAAGAAAAAGAAGATGATGTCGTTCAACAAATACCGATTAAGGATTGTAGGCCTAATCCTTATCAACCAAGGAAGACCTTTCATACAGATGCAATTGAAGAATTAAAAGAGTCCATACTAGAATTTGGTATTATTCAACCTTTAATTGTACGAAAAAGTATTAAAGGCTTTGAAATAGTTGTTGGTGAAAGGCGTTTTCGCGCGGCAAAAGAAGCGGGTCTTACTGAAGTTCCAGCGGTAGTTAAAGAACTTACTGATGAAAAGATGATGGAATTAGCGTTGCTCGAAAACCTTCAACGTGAAGATTTAACTCCAATTGAAGAGGGTCAAGCTTATGCGAACTTAATGAAAGAGCTAAACATCACTCAAGAAGAGTTATCAAAGCGTTTAGGTAAGAGTCGTTCGCATATAGCAAATATGGTACGACTTCTTGGTTTGCCAGATCAAGTAGTAGCGTATATTAATAATGGTGAGCTATCAATGGGACATGGACGTGCTTTACTTGGGCTAAAGGATAAAGAAAAGTTAATACCTTTAGTTAATAAAATACGAAACGAAAAGCTAAACGTAAGACAAGTTGAGAAATTGATTATTACACTAAATGAACGCCCTATAAAAAAGAAAGTAAGCCCTAAAAAGGATATCTTTCTACAGGAAAGGGAATCGGTTCTAAGAGATAGACTTGGTACAGCAGTTTCTATTCAACGTGGAAAAAGGAAAGGTAAGATAGAAATAGAATTCTATAATGATGATGATCTAGATCGCATTATTGAAGTATTAGAAGGCTAATAAATTAGTGTGAATTGAACGGATTAAAGAGATCGGCTCTTTAGTCCGTTTTTTTATTTATCTTATGGACAGACGTAGTATTTACATAGTATTATTAGATAATATTTAAAATGTTTCACGTGAAACATTTTAACAAAGACTAGTTTAGTTGAGAAGAGAGAAGGTATAGCATGGCACTGTTAGGTACTTTAGTTAATGGTGGGTTAATTATTATTGGAAGTATACTAGGATTATTATTCACAAAAATCCCAAAACGATATAAAGAAACGGTTATGAATGGAATAGGACTAGCTGTTATTTTAATCGGTCTACAAATGGCATTTTCGACGGAGTTAATTATTGTTGTCTTACTTAGTTTGCTTTCAGGAGCCCTTATAGGAGAGTTCTTAAATATAGAAGAAAAGCTAAATGACTTTGGTAATTGGATAGGAAGTAAATTTGTTTCTAATAGAGACGAAAGTACGATTTCCCAAGGGTTTGTAACTGCTTCGCTCATCTTTATTGTCGGAGCTATGGCGATTATAGGTGCATTAGATAGTGGCTTACGGGGTGATCATGAAATACTTATTACAAAAGGAATATTGGATGGGTTTGTTGCACTTGTATTAACAACTACTTTAGGGTTTGGTGTTGCTTTATCAGTTGTTCCCGTTTTACTTTATCAAGGTTCTATAGCACTACTTGCAACCCAAATCGAACAGTGGATTCCAGATGCATTTCTGAATGGTGTTATTGTTGAATTAACGGCTGTTGGTGGATTATTAATTGTAGCGATTGGTCTAAATATGTTGAAGGTTGTCCAAATTCGAATAGGTAATCTATTACCCTCTATTGTTACAGTTGGGATTGTCTACTATCTCTATCAACTAATATAGTAGATTCCACATTTATGAGAAGCATATAAAAGGGATTAAATAAAATTAATCCCGTCAAATTAAATATATAGTCTAAATCGGTTTTCTCCTAACTTTTGGTGAGACAACTGCTGGAGCTACAAAACTAGCTGAAAGTTGCTTATCTATTGTTTCTAATAGGTCAGCAATTTTTTTTGCCATTTCAACAACAATTGATAGTCTAGTATTTTGAAGAACAGAATACTCCATAAAGCCACTTATATTTACCACCCCGGTAATATGAATGTCACCAATAGAAGGAAGTGGCTTGTTTAATGCAGCACCTGGCTTTAGTGCACCTTCGCAAGCAATAATTTGACCCACAGAACTAGTCTTTCCTAAGCATGCATCTATCGCAATGATAAACGCATTTTTATGTTGCTTATTAATTAAGTGAATGTTCTCTTCCAAATTTGTTGCATGGACAGGGTCGCTTAACGTTCCATATACGGTCATATGTTTTAATTTCTTCTCTTGTAAGTAGGACCCAGTTAATGGTCCTAGTGCATCCCCAGTTGAACGATCAGTTCCTACGCAAACTACTACATATTCTTTGGGTGATGTTGGAAACCAAGAAAGAACTTGTTCTCCCATCATTTCAGCAAGTGATGAATCTGTGTGTAACATCCTAATCATATTATTTTTTTGAGTTAAACGACTCTTTAGATTCATAGGTTCTCCTCCGCATACATATTGTTATTAGTATACGGATTTCCTTTCACTTTTATACGTCAAGTTTTGCTTTTGAAAATTGTTTTTAATAGAAAACAATGAAATACTTAGATGGAGGAGAATGTATGTTAAGAGCGGGTTTTAAATGGATGTTTCTCATAATAGGGACAACTATTGGAGCAGGATATGCTTCCGGAAGAGAGTTATGGGAATTTTTTGGGCATGGAAGTGGACTAGCCATCGTATTATTTACGATATTTTTTATTATGTCCTGTTATGTAATAATGCTCATTAGTTATAAGCGTTCATCAACAGAATATAGTCCAGTATTAAGAGAAATTGTAGGGAAAAGATTGTCTCTTGTTTACGATGTAATGATATTTTTCTATTTGTATACAACTACAGTCGTAATGATGTCTGGTAGTGGAGCAACCGGACAAGCCTTTAATTTACCATATTGGTGGGGTGTTTTGTTTATTGCAATAATGCTAATCATACTCTTTTTAAGAGATATTAGAGGACTACTATCGATCAATCAATTTATTTTACCCGTGTTAATTCTAGGCCTATTATATGTTTTACTAGTGTTTATTTTTAATGAAGACTTACGGTTATTTTCTCATTGGCATGAACAACAAAATTGGGCATCCGCCTTTCCTTTTACTGCACTTAATATTCTCCCGTTAATTGCAGTTCTTGGAGCAGTAGGAGATAAAATAAGTTCAAAAAAAGAGATTTGGGTAGCCAGTGTTGGGAGTGGAGTCATCTTAGGAGTGCTTACCTATATTTATAATAGTAGTTTGATTCAAATTGCAGAGGAAATATTAGTATATGAAATTCCATTGTTTGCAATCTTAGTTGATTTTCCATTTCATATGGTCATACTAATGGGAATCTTATTATGGTTTGCTATATATACGACTGCAGCATCAGGAATCTTAGGTTTAACAACAAGAATTGCTAGTTATTTTAATTTACCTTTTTGGTTGCTAGTCACTATAATTTTAGCTACAATGATACCATTAACAACAGTTGGTTTTTCAACACTAGTAGGTGTACTATACCCACTTTATGGCTTATTAAATTTATATGTGTTAACTAGAATATTATTGTTTCCAATTTGGTATAAGCCTAGTAATTTAAAAAGTTAAGGGAGAGGTGGTATACATTGCAGATAAAGAATACGAATTAAATGATATAGTTCAAATGAAAAAACCCCATCCATGTGGAGAAAATCGCTGGAAAATTATTCGTATGGGGATGGATATTCGAATTAAATGTATGGGTTGTGATCATAGTGTCATGATACCAAGAAGAGAATTCACGAAAAAGCTAAAAAAGGTATTGGAAAAAACTTCCAACTAAATAATTTCTTGGACGAATATCCTATAAAATGGTAATATTATTATATAGATAGATAGAAAAACATAAAAATAATAGGGTAAAAACACAAAAATAGGCTTCAACATGAGGCCTATTTTTGTGTTTTACTAGCTTGTATTTTTCAATACCTAAACCTATAATTGAACTATCGAACGCGTTCTATTGAATGGAATCCTTAAGGAGTGGAAATGAATGGCTTTAACAGCAGGAATTGTCGGACTTCCGAATGTTGGAAAATCTACACTATTTAATGCAATTACACAAGCAGGTGCAGAGGCAGCGAATTACCCCTTTGCAACGATTGACCCTAACGTAGGAATGGTGGAAGTACCTGACGAACGCTTAAATAAATTAACGGAATTAGTTAAACCAAAAAAAACAGTCCCAACTACATTTGAGTTTACAGATATTGCTGGAATTGTTAAGGGTGCTAGTAAGGGGGAAGGACTAGGTAATCAATTCTTGTCCCATATTCGTCAAGTAGATGCAATTTGCCAAGTAGTGCGTTGTTTTGTTGATGAGAATATCACTCATGTTTCAGGAAAAGTTGATCCAATTGATGATATTGAAATTATTAACTTAGAGCTTATTTTAGCGGACTTAGAAACCGTTAATAAACGATATCAGCGGGTAGAGAAACTTGCTCGTCAAAAAGACAAAGACGCGCTTGTTGAATTTGATGTGCTTTCTAAAATAAAAACTGGTTTAGAAGAAGAAAAGCCGGTTCGAGCTTTAGAATTTACAGAAGAACAACAAAAAATAGTAAAAGGTCTACATCTTCTAACAAGTAAGCCAATGTTATATGTAGCAAATGTTGGTGAAGATGAGGTTGCTAATCCAGATGATAACCCCAATGTACAAAAAGTAAAGGACTATGCAGCAAATGAAGGTGCAGAAGTTATTATTATTTGTGCAAGAATTGAAGAAGAAATTTCTGAATTGGATCAAGATGAAAAAGAAATGTTCTTAGAGGAGTTAGGTATTACAGAATCTGGTCTTGATAAATTAATTAAAGCTTCTTATAACTTATTAGGACTAGCTACGTACTTCACTGCGGGGGAACAAGAAGTACGCGCGTGGACGTTCCGAAAAGGAATAAAAGCACCACAAGCTGCGGGAATTATTCATACTGATTTTGAACGAGGTTTTATCCGTGCTGAAACAGTTTCCTATGATGATCTATTAGAAGCTGGCTCAATGACGCATGCTCGTGAAAAAGGGAAAGTACGATTAGAAGGAAAAGAATACATTGTCCAAGATGGAGATGTTATTCACTTCCGCTTTAATGTATAAGGCAGTGTTATAAAGAAACTGTATAAACGTAAAAAGGATCTCTCGAAGACTTGTTATTTCATATAAACTTTGTTATAATACACTATTGTGAGTAATGAAATTATGTTACTCCTTGCTCTTATTGGAGAATTTAACATCTCTAGATAAGGGCCGCTAAGACCAAAAGGAGGTGTAACGGATGAGAAAATATGAAATCATGTATATCATCCGCCCAGACATGGAAGAGGACGCTCAAAAAGCGTTAATCGAACGTTTTAATGGTATCCTTACTGATAATGGAGCGGAGATTGAAAATGTTAAAGAAGTAGGCAAAAAACGCCTAGCATATGAAATCAACGATTACCGTGATGGATATTATGTTTTAATTAACTTCTCTGGCGATGAAAAATCAGTTAATGAATTTGATCGTTTAGCTAAGTTCTCAGAAGACATTATTCGTCACATTGTAGTTCGAGAAGATGTTTAATAATAAGGAGTGGTTCTGATGTTAAATCGTGTCGTGCTTGTCGGCAGGTTAACGAAAGATCCTGATTTACGTTATACGCCAAATGGAGTTGCAGTTGCGAACTTTACAGTAGCCGTTAATCGTCCTTTCTCTAACCAACAAGGTAATAGAGAAGCTGACTTCATTAATTGTGTAATCTGGAGAAGACCTGCAGAAACTCTAGCGAACTACATGAAAAAAGGTAGCTTGATCGGTGTAGATGGACGAATTCAAACTCGTTCTTTCGAAGGTCAGGATGGAAAAATGGTTTATATAACCGAAGTGGTAGCTGATAGTGTACAATTCTTAGAATCTAAAGGATCATCTCAAGGTCGTGGAGGACAAGACTCTTATTCACCATCACCAGGATTCCAACAAAATCAGAACCAAAACCAAAATCAAAATCGTAATCAGAACCAGAATCAATTTAATGACAACCCATTTAGTGATAATGGGGAACCTATTGATATCTCTGATGACGACTTACCATTCTAAATTAATGAACTTGAAATAAATAAACAATAAAAGGGAGGGTTATAAATGGCAGCAGCTCGTCGTGGACGCGGTGGTAAACGCCGTAAAGTGTGTTATTTTACAGCGCACGGTATTACACACATCGACTATAAAGATGTTGATCTTCTAAAACGTTTCATTTCAGAACGTGGAAAAATTCTTCCTCGTCGTGTAACTGGAACTTCAGCGAAATATCAACGTAAACTTACAATTGCAATTAAACGTGCTCGTCAAATGGCTTTATTACCATATGTTGGTGAGTAATATTAAAAGACTATCTCTTTAAGAAAGGGATAGTCTTTTTAATTTCTTGTTTTAATCAATAAACTTCTTATTTACTTCTTCTTTTTGGATAAATAGAAATAATCCTTATCAAAAGTGCACTTGAAAAAAATGCAGAAAGCAGTAAATAAGTATCATTAACTTGAAATAATAATGCAACAACCGTATAAATAATAAACGGAATAGTTGTTGTGTAGGCAATCATCTTCCATATTATTTGTAATTTCAACTTTCTTTGCATAACTTTTGCAATCCAAGTAAACAGGTAAGCAACGAAAGTAATTAATAGAAAAACAATAATAGTTAATGGTAAATAATTAAAGATAAAGAAGTAAATTAATTTGAATACGATGTTCATATCTGAACCAAGTCCACTACTTCTTGTTAATTGGTTGATTAAAGATGGAATAGATATGATAAAGAGCATAAAGAACATGTAGAATACAGTTATGTCCATTGGGATACGATTTAACTTAAATACTGCGTTTTTTGTTGGGAGTTGTACACTATATAAAAATGTCTGCCAAAATATCATCTGCTTTTCAATCCTTTAATTATGTCTTACTTTATATTATAATAGAACCTATCAGATAAAGCTTGAACAATCACGTACAATTTCTTCTCTTTCTATTAAGGAGCCCTCATTTCTTCTTCCAGGATTCTCTCGTTTCTAATACCATAAACAAAAACAAACATGTTATCATATTACAATAAACATTTTCTTAACTATGAGGTGCATACTGAATGAATATTTCTAAACAATTAAAAGATGGGGCACTACTAACGGTGATATTTTTAGTTTTACTTATATTGACCATGATTGTACCGTTGTTAGCCTTTATTATTGCTGTTCCATTTATTATTTTTGCTGCAAGACATAGCATTTTACCTTCAATCATTATGTTTGTTGCTGCTAGTTTACTTTCAATCCTATTTGCAACGTTAATATCGCTACCATTCGTTATACTTGCTGGGATTAGCGGGATTATGATTGGAATAGCAATTAATCAAGAACGTACCCCATATGAAACATGGGCTAGAGGTACGATTGGATTTGCTGTTGGTATCACGATGGCAATTTTATTTACTTTACTTGTCTTTGATATCAATATTCTTAGTGAGTTTAATCAACAACTTGATGAAACTTTAGAAACAAGTCAAGAAATTGCTATGGAATTAGGTCTAGGAAATCTTACAGAAGACCAAATAAGTGTAGTTGAACAACAACTGGAGCTCTATAAACAATTAGTGCCAGTTGCCATTGTCATTATTTCACTTGTGCTTTCTTTCCTAAGCCAATGGATTAGTTATAAAATACTTAATAGGTTTGATAAGAAACAATTACGATTTCCGAAGTTTAGAAATTTACGTTTCCCAACTGTACTTATCTGGATTTACTTATTGGCAATAGTTATTTCTTTATTCCAAAACGATCCGACAAGTCCAGTGTTCACTGCTATACAAAATGTATTAATGCTTACCGGTCTTTTTGTGGTATTGCAAGGATTATCTTTTATATTCTTCTTTGCCCATCGTAAAAAACTTTCAATTGCAATTCCGATTATTATAATTGTAGTTGCTTTACTTTTTGCTCCATTATTACTTCCATTGGTTCGAATCTTAGGTATAATTGACTTAGGATTTGGTCTTCGGGATCGTATGGTAAAATAGAGAAATGCGAACAAATCATCAAGAATGCTCATTGGTAGGAGCTGATTGGAATGTCCGATATGTTGAATAGACCAAAGTTAAGTAAGCATATATGGCTGATTTATAGCTTAGCTGTCATTTTACTCGGGTTTATCTGGTATTTTGAATGGATTATTGGAGCTATCTTGACAGTTTTACTTGTGCTGTCTTTTTATTACTCAATTAAAGTAGAAAAAGAATTATCAGTTGAAACAGAAGAATATATCTCTACTTTGTCTTATCGAGTGAAGAAGGTCGGAGAAGAAGCACTACTTGAAATGCCTATTGGTATAGTACTATTTAACGAAGAGTATAAAGTGGAGTGGACAAACCACTATATTCATAAAGTAACAGAAGTAGAAAAAATCGTTGGTGAGTCACTAAATATTATTTCAGAGAATCTTCTTCCACAAATTAAAGAAAAAGAGGAAGAAGAAGAATTTCATATCCCAATAAATAATTATGAATTTAGAGTAATTCTTAAAAAGGATGAACGTTTATTATACCTATTTGATCGCACTGAACAGGCAGATCTTGAAAAATTATATTTTAATGACCAAACGGTATTATTTTTTATTTTCCTTGATAACTATGATGAAATTACTCAAAACATGGAGGATACGATAAAAAGCCAACTGAATTCAGAAGTAACAGCATTTTTAAATCAGTGGGCTCATGATAACGGACTGTATTTAAAAAGAACTTCACAAGACCGATTCTTAGCGGTGGGAACAAAAGAGATTTTAAATCATCTTGAGCAAACCAAATTCGATATATTAGATGATATGCATGAATTAAATTCTGAATTGGATATCCCGGTTACATTAAGTATCGGTATTGGTGTAGGTAATGCTAGTTTACCTGAGCTAGGGCATTTAGCGCAATCCAGTTTAGACTTAGCTCTTGGCAGAGGTGGAGATCAAGTCGCAATTAAAGATGACACTGGAAAGGTTCGTTTTTATGGAGGGAAAACAAACCCGATGGAGAAACGAACTCGTGTAAGAGCAAGAGTAATTTCCCATGCATTAAGGGATTTAGTAAGAGCTAGTGATCGAGTCATAATAATGGGACATCAAGCACCAGATATGGATGCGATTGGTTCTGCTATTGGTATTTTAAATATTGCCCAAACAAATGGTGTTGATGGATATATTGTATTTGATCCAAATGACGTTAGTACAGGAGTGTATCGTTTAGTTGAAGCGATAAAAGCAGAGCCAAGTATTTGGCAACACTTTATAGATCCAGAATCAGCCGAAGACTTAGTTACTTCTCGTACATTAATTGTCATAGTAGATACTCATAAGCCATCTATGGTAGTAAGTAAACGGATTTTGAATAAATCGGAATATCGAGTAGTTATCGATCACCATAGACGAGCGGAAGAATTTATTGAAAATCCAACTCTTGTGTATATGGAACCATATGCATCATCGACCGCTGAGTTAGTGACTGAACTACTTGAATATCAACCAAAAGGCAAGAAACTGAAAATGCTAGAAGCAACAGCATTGTTAGCCGGTATTATCGTTGATACAAAAAGTTTCACTTTGCGTACTGGTTCAAGAACGTTTGATGCTGCTTCCTATTTACGAGCTAAAGGTGCAGATACAATATTAGTACAACAATTCCTAAAAGAGGATTTGAATCTATATATTAAACGTAGCAAATTAATAGAACGTGCTAGTATATACCGTAATACGATTGCGATTACGAAGGCAGATGCTGGTGATGTATTTGGACCAGTATTAATAGCACAAACAGCTGATACATTACTGACAATGACTGGAATTTCAGCGTCCTTTGTTATTGCTGAACGAAATGATGGTAAAATTGGAATTAGTGCCCGTTCTTTAGGTGAAATTAATGTACAGATTATTATGGAACAAATGAATGGTGGTGGCCATTTAACAAATGCTGCCACTCAATTAGAAGATACAACAATAGATGAAACAGAAGCATTATTAAAAGACATTTTAGATGAGTATTATGAGGGGAGAGAATCAGAATGAGAGTAATATTCTTACAAGATGTAAAAGGTAAAGGGAAAAAAGGCGAAGTAAAAAATGTTTCAGATGGTTATGCTAGAAACTATCTACTAAAAAATAATCTAGCTGAAGAAGCTACATCAGGAAATATGAAAGCTTTAGAAGCACAGAAACGTAAATCAAAACAGCTAGAACAAGAAGAAAAAGAGAAAGCTGAACAACTTAAAACGAAGCTAGAAAGTTTAGAAGTAAAATTAAAAGCTAAATCAGGTGAAGGTGGCCGCTTATTTGGCTCAATTACAAGTAAACAGATTGCAGATACTTTAAATAAAGATCATGGTATAAAAATTGATAAAAGAAAAATTGAATTAGCACAGCCCATTCGTGCATTAGGATACACGAACGTCCCAGTTAAACTTCATCCTGAAGTTACTGGTACAGTGAAGGTGCACGTTGTTGAACAATAAAGTAATTGTGGTCGGGTTAAAGGAGGAGACTGAGTATGAGTGAATGGAGCGATCGAACTCCGCCACATAATATTGAAGCCGAACAAGCTGTCATAGGTGCAATCTTTCTTGAACCAGAGGCATTTTCAACAGCATCTGAGTTATTATTGCCTGGTGACTTCTATCGTGCAAGTCACCAAAGAATCTTTGAAACGATGTTAAAATTATCTGATCGAGGAGAGCCAATTGATTTAGTTACGGTAACTTCAGCTCTTTCAAATAACGACCAATTGGAAGAAGCAGGTGGGGTAACATATTTAGCACAACTTGCCGAAAGTGTGCCTACAGCTGCTAATATAGAATATTATGCCAAAATTGTAGAAGAAAAGTCTGTGCTACGTCGTCTAATTCGAACTGCAACAGATATTGTAACAACTACATTCTCTCGAGAAGACGAGGTTGAGGATGTATTAAACGAAGCAGAGAAAAGTATTTTAGAAGTATCCGGTAGAAAAAATACTGGAAGTTTTAAAGTTATTAAAGATGTTTTAATTGAAGTGTATGATAAGATTGAAAGCCTTCATCAAAGTAAAGGTGATGTAACTGGAATTCCAACTGGTTACCGTGAACTAGATAAAATGACATCAGGATTTCAGCGAAATGACTTAATCATTATTGCTGCTCGTCCTTCTGTAGGTAAAACGGCATTTGCACTAAATATTGCGCAAAATGTTGCTACTAAAACAGATGAGAATGTTGCTATCTTTAGTTTGGAGATGGGAGCTGACCAGCTTGTTCAACGTATTTTATGTGCAGAAGGTAATATTGATGCCACACGTTTACGTAACGGTAAATTAGAAGCTGATGACTGGACAAAGCTAACGATGGCGATGGGAAGCTTATCTAATGCAGGTATCTACATTGATGATACACCTGGTATCCGTGTAAGTGAAATTCGTTCTAAATGCCGCCGTTTAAAGCAAGAACACGGACTAGGCATGATTCTTATTGACTACCTGCAATTAATTCAGGGTAGTGGTAATAAACCAGGGGAAAATCGTCAGCAAGAAGTTTCTGAAATATCTCGTTCCTTAAAAGGACTAGCTCGTGAACTAAATGTTCCTCTAATTGCATTATCACAGCTTTCCCGTGGAGTGGAACAACGACAAGACAAACGTCCAATGATGTCAGACCTTCGTGAATCAGGAAGTATTGAGCAAGATGCAGATATTGTTGGGTTCTTATATCGTGATGATTATTATGATAAAGAAACAGAGAAACAGAATATAATCGAGATTATACTGGCAAAGCAACGTAATGGTCCTGTTGGAACGGTGGAACTTGCATTTGTAAAGGAATATAATAAATTCGTTGATTTAGATCACCGATACCAAGAGAGTGATATTCCGCCACAGCCAGTTCATGCATAATAAAAATAACGTAATAGTAGTAATCCTAAAAGAGAGCGTCAGTGCTCTCTTTTTTATTTTTTCTTAAACAAATAGCTTAATCTAAATATAATCCCCTTCTCGATAATGTCTACCTGATAAACTTACTTCTAAGTATTAAACGACTAAATTATTACATTTTGTTACAAGAATGTAATATATCTGTATTAAAAAGTGGAAAAGCCCGTGATTTCAACAATATTTTATGATAACAAACAAGTTTTTCGTAAAATTTTGGTGGTTATTATACATTTTGTTTACAAAAGGGCGGATAGTGTTCCTTCCTTAATGAATATGTGGTAGATTAGTAGAGTAAAAGTATAGGTCTTTTAAACTATTAAATTTTTATAATATTTTATATATAGATTGGTGAATTAGGGGGAGCTCGTGTGTTTTCTAATAAAGTAAAGCAGCCAAAAGGCAAGCTGCTTAAAAAAGCGTTAGTTAGTACTGTATTAGTTACGGTATTAGCTACGGGAATAGCCTTTGCAGAAGAATCAAATCACTTAGAAACAGTTCAGCATGTATATGTAGACGGAAAACATATTGGACAAGTAAGTAGTCAACAGGTTGTTGATCAAGTAATTCAAAGGATACTTGATCAAGCAAAAGATAATTACGAAGATGTTGATTTAACAATTGGTGAAAATGTTGAACTAGTATCAGAATTAGTATTCAAACCTACAGTTGAGAATTCATCTATTGCGAAGTATTTAGAGGATAATTTGTCGATAAAGGCTGAAGCAATTGAATTATCAATTGGTGATGAGGTTGTAGGATACTTTGAAGATGAACATGATGCTAGAAAAGTAGTGGAAGATTACAAACTGAAATATATTGATGAAGAGACACTAGAATTTTTAGAGTCTGCAAAATCTGCTACTGAGTCGAACGGTCCCCAAATCGCTTCTGACTCAAAGTCAGCAGACCTTGCAGTTGGTGATTCTATAATATTAGACGTATCTTTGTCCGAAGAAGTTTCATATTCTACTAAAAAAATTAGTCCTTCAGAAGTTTTAACTATTTCAGAAGGTCTGAAACTATTAGAAAAAGGAACCCTTGAAGATGAAAAACACATTGTTCAAGAGGGAGAAGTATTAGGGGAAATTGCTTCTAAATATGACCTTAGCTTGAATACTTTATTAGAACTAAACCCTTCACTAAAAGAAGACTCTTTAATTCAAATTGGACAAGAAATCAATGTAACAGAACTAAAGCCATTTGTTGATGTTGTTGTTCATAAAGAAGAAAAGAAAGAGGAAAAGATTGCTTACCAGACTGAAGTTGTTAACTCGGATAAACTATTTAAAGGTGATGAAGAAGTTCAACAACAAGGTTCAGATGGTAAGAAAGTAGTCCATTATGCAATCGAAATTCGTAATGGAAAAGTAGTTAATCAAAATGTTCTCGAAGAAGACGTTGTAAAAGAACCGGTAAATAAAGTAATCGTTAAAGGGACAAAAGTTATTCCTTCACGCGGAACAGGCAGTCTAAAGTGGCCAACAGTTGGAGGCTATATTTCTAGCCATCAAGGCAGTCGCTGGGGTTCATATCATAAAGGAATTGATATTGCAGGTCCTTCTAACCGTTCTATCTTAGCAGCGGATAATGGTACTGTAGTATTTGCAGGATACCAAGGTAGCTTTGGTAATAAAATTGAGATTAACCATAATAATGGAATGAAAACGATCTACGCTCACCTTTCTTCCATCCATGTAAAACCAGGTCAAACCGTTCAAAAAGGCCAACAAATTGGAATAATGGGTTCTACAGGAAACTCAACTGGAATTCACTTACACTTTGAAGTTTATAAAAATGGAGCATTACAAAATCCATTAAGTTATTTAAAATAAATTAAAAAACTGACTCATAGCCAATGTGAGTCAGTTTTTTATTAATATTTAACAAATGTATAAAATTAAAGAGTAACAAGACATTTTATATAAAGTGCGTTAAAATAAAGAAAATACAAATAAAAATTATTTTATTTTCAGAATATATATATATAGAAATAAGAAGGAGTGGTAGTATGGGACAGAAAATCTTAGTTGTAGATGATGAACAACCGATTGCAGATATATTAAAATTCAATTTAGAAAAAGAAGGTTATGAAGTAATAGTTGCAAATGATGGTGATACTGCAATTGAATTAGCATTATCAGAAAACCCAGATTTAATCTTATTAGATATTATGCTTCCAAACAAAGATGGAAATGAAGTATGTAGAGAAATTAGAAAGACAAAGACAATGCCAATAATTATGTTAACTGCTAAAGATTCTGAGATTGATAAAGTATTAGGACTTGAATTAGGTGCAGATGACTATGTAACTAAGCCATTTAGTAATCGAGAATTAATTGCACGAGTGAAGGCAAATCTGAGAAGACAACAACATGTTCCAGAAGAGTCTGGAAATGAAAATAAAGATATTACAATTGGTTCATTAATAATTCATCCAGATGCTTATACCGTATCTAGAGATGGAAAAGAGATTGAGCTAACGCATCGTGAATTTGAATTACTTCATTATTTAGCACGTCATATTGGTCAAGTGATGACAAGAGAACACTTACTAGAAACAGTATGGGGCTATGACTATTTCGGCGATGTAAGAACAGTAGACGTTACAGTAAGAAGATTACGAGAAAAAATAGAGGAGAATCCAAGTAATCCGATTTGGATTGTGACACGACGTGGAGTTGGATACTATCTAAAAAGTCCTGAACAGGAGTAGGTTTTATGCATAAAGTTGGTTTTTTTAGATCTGTTCAGCTCAAATTTGTTTTAATATATATTCTACTCCTTTTAGTAGCGGTACAAATAATTGGTTCATACTTCTCTTCCGAATTAGAAAAAGAGTTTACTACTAATTTTAAAAATTCAATTGATGGAAGAATTAGTGTACTAAGTTATTACTTAGAAAATGCTTTTAATGAAGAAAGAACGGAAGATATGGAGACGTCACTACGACAAGATTTACAAGCCATTATAAGAGATATTGATACTGGAAGTAATTGGACACTATTAGTAGTAGATAATCAAAGTCGTGTTGCTGCTACAAATAATTATTTAGACCAAGAAAAAGTAGGAAAGAAGACAACACTAGATATTATTCAAAAGGCATTATTTTTAGGGGAAGAGAAAATAGGGGAGAAAAAAGATCGTAATGATAATATCTATTATCAACAAGCTACTCCTTTGTTTGACGACGAACATAATGTAGTTGGTGTAATTTATGTAGAAGCACCATCACAAGATATTTATGATCAATTAAATGATATTACACAACTTTTTCTAAATGGTTCTATCATTGCGATATTAGTATCTGCAATATTAGGAGTACTAGTTGCCCGTGCAATTACAAAACCAATTATGGAAATGCGTAAACAAGCGCAAGTAATGGGTAAAGGTGATTTCACTCAGAAAGTAAATGTGTATGGAACAGATGAAATTGGTCAGTTAGCCATTGCATTTAATGACTTAAATGATCAACTAAAACATTCCTATTCTAAAACGGAAGAGGAAACTCGTAAATTACATTCAGTATTAGAAAATATGTCGGATGGTGTTATTGCTACAGATGAAACTGGCGCAGTGACTTTAATGAATGAAGCGGCAGGAATATTATTGGGGATAAATCCAGAAGAAAGTTATGGCGAGTTAATTATTGATGTGCTAAAGCTAGATGAAAAAGTTGTTGAGTTAGCAGAATTACAAGAAAGTGGATCAATGATAATTGATTTCAGTGATGACGATGAAATATTTCTAATCCGAGCAGCCTTCTCCACTGTTACCGATGATCGAGATGAAATCACTGGTTTTATTACGGTAATCAGTGATGTAACAGAGCAGGAAAAAATTGAGCAAGAGCGTCGGGAGTTTGTATCCAATGTTTCACATGAATTAAGAACTCCACTAACAACGATGAAGAGTTATATCGAGGCGCTAACTGATGGAGAATGGAAAAACGAGGAGATTGCGCCAAGATTTTTAGAAGTTACACAAAATGAAACAGAGCGTATGATCCGGATGGTAAACGACTTATTACAGCTTTCTAAAATGGACAATAAGGAACAACAATTACAAAAAGAGCGGTCTGAGTTTATTTCCTTATTCCATCATATTATTGATCGATTTGAGATGAATGTACCTGAAAAAATTACGTTTATCCGTGAATTACCCAATGAAAAGTTATTTGTCTATATCGATAAAGATAAGTTAATTCAAGTAATTGATAACATTATTTCGAATGCCATTAAATACTCCCCAGAGGGTGGAAACATTGTTTGTCGAGTAGTAAAACAAAGGAATCAATTACTAGTATCAGTATCTGACGAAGGTATGGGTATTGCTTATGATAAGTTAGAGAAAATATTTGAACGTTTCTATCGAGTGGACAAAGCTCGAACAAGAAAATTTGGTGGAACAGGTCTAGGACTTGCTATTTCTAAAGAATTGGTTGAAGCACATCACGGAAAAATCTGGGCAAAAAGTAAAGAAGGTAAAGGAACAACCATTTTATTTACACTACCGCTAATGGGTAAGAAGCGGAGGTATAATGTATGAAATTAGAAGTGATTAAATCATATACGCTAGCAATATTAGTTGGAATAAGCCTAATACTCTCTTATAGCCTGTGGAGCTACCAACCAAATAATGAATTTTTAGAAGAAGATGATTTTCTAAATGAAGAAGAAATCAATCTAGGTGGAACGGAAGAAACGAAGAAGTCATTAGTTCAACCGAGTCAGATCATTTTTGATAAATACAAAGATAACTACTTTGGTTTTAGCAATCCACTCGAGATGTATAATCTATACGAGGATATGCAAACTTGGGTTCTCTATAACCTCAGAGTAGTCGATGCAAATGGTCGACCGAATAGTGATTTACAGCTAGAAGTTATTTATCCATTAGAACTTCCGATGGAATTAATACCTAGTTTGTTTACCGTAAATGATGATGTGAAAAATATGACGCTACCTAATATGAAATTTGAGCGGATGTTTATCACTATAAACAAGACAAACAAAACTTTAACATTTATTTTCCTATCAACAGATGGAAAAACACAAATAAAGGCAGATGTAAATAATACACAAAAATATGATTTGCTCTATGATTATATAATTAACTTAGAGGGACTAGAAGAATATATTGTATTTAAGGATAAGGCATTCCCTATCTATTTACCTATAAATCCTGAAATGTCAAAGTATATATTCACTGCATCTAAATTAGAACCAACTATTCTAAAGAATGCACTATTTTTTAACCCATCAGATGTGGAAATAAGTAATTCAGAGGACAATGAAATTTGGTATCAGGACGGTCCTAGAATTATGCAAGTATTTGAGAATCACTTAAATATGGAATATATTCTTCCACAGGAAATACTAGAACCGATGACATTAAATGAGCTATTAGAAAGTAGTATTGATAAAATAAATGGCTATAAAGGTTGGACTAGTGACTATAACCTGGAGTCAATCGATACGTCGAGAAATAATTTTATTAGTTACCGGATGTATCATAAAGGATATCCTATATACAATTTTGAAGGCTTGTCTACGATAGAACAGCGCTGGGCAGATGAACTAATGGAGCATAGGCAGCCATTATTTACAATAGGTACAACTTCACCAGAGGAATTCAAACTAGATCCAACTAATACGGTCATGGAATTTTTAGAGAACCATGCTTTTTATGAATTAGAAGATATTCAAAATGTACAACTAGGATATCGCTTAGGATACCATGGGATCAATAGTCAATACATTTCATTATCCCTAACACCAGGATGGTTTATTAAAGTAAATAATAGATGGATACAGGTCATTATTGATGATGAATCTGATAAAAAAGGAGTGAGCTGAGGATGCAATGGGGTCAAATAAAAACATTATTTATCCTCTGCTTCTTACTTCTTGATATTTACTTATTGTTTCTAGTCATCCAAAAGATAGGTAATGAAGACTTTGGGCCAGCCAATGACTCGGGTCAATTAGAAGATTTAGATCAACTAGAACTAGAAAACATAAAAATATCAATTGATTTGCCAGATCCATTACCAGATGAAGTTTATTTAACTATTAGGGAAAAAACCTTTACTAAAGAAGAAGTAGAAGAAATAATTGCACGTGATAATCAAGATATTGAGGTAATTAACAATAGCTTTATCATATCCATGTTAAAAGAGAAAATTGCAATTCCAGAAAATGCTACAGAAGAAGTTATAGAACAAATTATATTTAGTACGGTATACTTAGGTAGTGAGTATACATTTGATTATTGGGATAAAGAACGTAATATCTTAGTATTTTTCCAAGAAAAAAATGATCGACCTGTATATTATCACTCAAGTGGAATCATTTTTGTTTATTTAAATGACGATAATGAAATAGATGCTTATACGCAAACAGTTCTTGGTGAAGTTGAACCAAGTAGTGATAAGAAATCATTAATCAGTCCATTAAAAGCAATTATGAGACTATACCAAAGTAATTTACTATTACCAAACGATGAAGTGACAGATATAAAGATAGGATACTATTCCATGTTTCCACCTGTTGTCGTTCCTACTTGGAAAATTACTATAGATGGTAAACAAAATCGTTATGTTAATGCGATTGAGCGTTTTGTTATTCCAGTTAATGATGGATTTATGGACGATATGATACAAAAAGGTATAGAGAGTACAAGAAGTATAACTAAAAATGAAGAGTTGCATGACCAAATGATTGAAATATTAATGGCAAAGCTTATGAGTAATCGGAGTGAATCTGAATGACATTACGTTTTAGCGTTCTTGCATCAGGGAGTTCGGGAAACGCATTTTATATTGAATCTGGAAAAGGAAAGATATTAGTAGATGCTGGGTTAAGCGGGAAACAAATGGACAAGTTATTTAATGAAGTCAACGTTTCCCCTACTGATCTTTCAGGCATATTAGTAACCCACGAGCATAGTGATCATATTAAAGGCTTAGGTATCATTGCCCGAAAATATAATCTACCAATCTATGCAAATGAAAAAACATGGAAAGCTATGGAAAACTCTATTGGTAAAATATCATTAGATCAGAAATTTGTATTTAATATGGAAGAAGTGAAGACTTTTGGAGATATGGATGTTGAGTCATTTGGGGTATCTCATGATGCCGCAGAGCCAATGTTCTATGTCTTCCGAAGCGGCGGTAAAAAGGTAGCCCTTGTTACAGACTTAGGCTACGTTTCTGAGCGGATTAAGAAAACTGTAGAAGGCGCAGATGCTTATATCTTTGAAGCAAACCACGATGTCGGCATGCTTCGCATGGGCCGATATCCATGGAGTGTCAAACGTCGTATCTTAGGTGATTCAGGTCACGTCTCTAACGAAGACTGCGGACTTGCACTGACTGATATTATCGATAATAATACAAAACGTATTTATTTAGCACACTTAAGTAAAGATAACAATATGAAAGACCTTGCCCGTATGTCTGTAGGAAATATATTGACCGAACACGGGATTGAGATTGATTTATTTGATACAGATCCTGCTGTTCCAACTGCAATGTATGAGGTTGGATAGATTGTGTTGAGAGCGACTTTTTTTAGTCGCTTTTTTTGTTGTGTTGGATGTGGAGGATGGTGGACTAAGGCTTGTTTTATCGGGCTAAGTTACTTTTATTATTAAACGTATAGTTAAGGTAACATAGCTCTCTCCAATGTTCCCATTCAAATGAAAATATAGTAACAAGGTAATATAGAGCCCTTCTATGTAACCCAAAAGAACTAAACACGTTAATAAGGTAACATAGCCCGCTCCAATGTTCCCATTCAAGTGAAAATACAGTAACAAGGTAACATAGAGCCCTTCTATGTTCCTTAAAAGAACGAAACACGTTAATAAGGTAACATAGCCCGCTCCAATGTTCCCATTCAAGTGAAAATACAGTAACAAGGTAACATAGAGCCCTTCTATGTTCCTTAAAAGAACGAAACACGTTAATAAGGTAACATAGCCCGCTCCAATGTTCCCATTCAAGTGAAAATACAGTAACAAGGTAACATAGAGCCCTTCTATGTTCCTTAAAAGAACGAAACACGTTAATAAGGTAACATAGCCCGCTCCAATGTTCCCTTTCAAGTGAAAATAAAGTAACAAGGTAACATAGAACCCTACTATGTCCCCCAAAAAACGAAACACGTTAATAAGGTAACATTCCCTGCCCCTCTTAGTTCACATAAAAAGAAAAAGGAAACATAGAACTTACCATTTCTCCTTTTATTCAAAAGTAGGAGTCTATTCAAAATACGCCCATCTATTTTTTCCTTTAAGCTCAAAGTTTTCATAGAGAATTCTTCTAATCATTTTTCTAGAAGAAATAACCTTACACCAATCCTGAACGATACTAGTAGTAATTTTTAAATCTGGAAACAATAGTTTTATCTCTTCAATATTGCGTAATACAACTTTATCCGCAGCTTCAACACTCCCACATCTCCCACAAACACATTTCCTTCCCACAACTGAAACTGTATATGATCCACACATCATACATACAATTCCTTTCCTCAATTCATCATAACGATACTCGGGTAGCTTTGTATAAGGTGACTTTGTTAGATGCATGGAGATTAATTTGTCTGCTAAGGCTTTGTGATTGCGATTGATTATAGAAGGGATGGAGTTAAATTCTTTTAAGTACCGATTTAATTGTGATGGGAATATAAATGGTTTATCAATAGGGGCTTGGAAAAGTGTAAATTCCGGATTAATAAAGACAACTGAAGAGCTGAGGGATGAAGTATTTACTCCAATATTTTGAAGGACTTGACGGAAGAGGGTTTCCGTTCGAGTTAATTGGTTTACTGGGTTTAATATTTCATAGTTTGCCTTGTTATAAATTCTATCATTATCATAGTAATAATCCCCTTCAAAATTCTTTACTTCATAAAGATAGAACAAATCAGCAAGAATTAATGTGTCAATTTGAAATGTTGTTGTGCCAGCTTGAAGTAATAGATCATTAAGGATTAAGCAATCACAACTTAACTGTCTAGTTCGTGCATCAAAGGCAAGTTCTCCTTCATATCCTTTTTTCAAGTTGTAGTAATTTTTCCTGTCGTGTTCTATTAAATCCATTCTCCTATTTAGAACTTCGAGAACTTCTAATTCATAGGATTTTTCTCTAACTTTATACTCCATAACGAGTCACATCCTTTACTAAATAATCTATTAATAACTCTAGTATAATTATCTGATAATTTCAATAGTGATTCATGTTTATTCCATTTAAAAAAACACATAATAAAACTATATATTTTAAAAGGAGCAATTACATGGGGTATTATAATCAGAACTATCCGCCTAACCCGTACAGAAATAAAGGCAGTCGCATATGGCCAGTAATAACTGGAGTTATTATTGGTGCACTATTAATGGTCGTAATTATACCAAGAGTGATGGAGATGAAGGAAGATCCACAAGCAAAAAAGAACATCACAAATGATAATCAAATTACCACACAAGAAGTAGTTTCATTAGATGTTTCAACACGAATCACGGAAATAGTAGAAGTTGTATCCCCGACAGTTGTTGGAATAACTAATATTATACATAGAGCAGACTTTATGGAGCAGCAGTCTAATAGTGAAGCTGGGACAGGGTCTGGTGTAATATATAAAAAAGATAACGGGTACGCATATATTGTAACCAATCATCATGTTATAGAGGGCGCAGATGAAATAGAAGTACTCTTATATGACGATACAGTTTTAGAGGCTAAATTACTTGGAACAGACTTGTTTTCTGATTTAGCGGTATTGAGAGTAGACGGTGAGCAAATTGGTAATCCAATTGAGCTTGGAACAACAGAGAATTTAAAAGTTGGAGAGCCGGTCATTGCAATTGGTAATCCGCTTGGTCATATGTTTTCGGGGTCGGTTACACAAGGTATTGTAAGTGGAAAACAGCGGACAATTCCACAGGATTTTAACCTGGATGGAAGAGCCGATTGGCAAGCGGAGGTTATCCAGACTGATGCTGCTATTAATCCTGGAAATAGTGGTGGTGCGTTAATTAATATGGATGCTCAGTTAATTGGGATAAACTCCATGAAAATTAATCAAGAAGCAGTTGAAGGAATTGGCTTTTCTATTCCAATTGACTCAGCAAAACCAATTATTGATGAATTAGAAGCAACTGGTGAAGTGAAACGGCCGTATATAGGAGTGGAGATTTACTCGTTAGAGGAAGTACCTCGACTAGAGTGGGAAGAGACTCTAAACTTACCAAAGGATGTGCAAGGTGGTGTGTATGTTTGGAGTGTTGACCGCCTATCTCCCGCAGATCGAGCAGGACTAGAAAGACTAGACGTCATAACTCATTTAGATGGAAAAGCTGTACTGGATATGATTGATTTAAGAAAAATATTATATCAAGAAAAAGAAATCGGTGATGAAGTGGAGATTGTATTCTACCGTAATGGAGAAAAAGTCATTACAACATTAGAGCTAGGAATACAGCGTTAAATGAAAAGAACTGTACTCATAGTGAGACAGTTCTTCTTTTATTGACAGATGAGGAAATAGAACGGATGCCAAAGGACTCACAACTTATCCCCATTTCTAAAAAGTTATGCACATTTTGTGTATATAAGTAGGTGATAATCTATATTTTGTGGTTGGATTTACATATAAACACAAAATAACTACGAACATTTGTGCATATGTGGATAAAAATGTGCATAACTCCTAAAAAACCAGTTGATAATCTGTTAATATCCACTAAAACTTTTTCCCTGGTACATGCCTATAAAGTAATAATAAAAGAATGATAACCACAATATCTAGACGTGCTTTGAAGGCAAATACAAAGAATCCGTAATCAATTAGCTCTGGAAGTTTTGAAAAATAGATTGCGCCAGCCATAATCACTAATAATGGAATAGTTGCTTTCCTTACATACATACCAGAAGCGATCAGTGCTCCACAACCAATTTCTACTAGAGCAACTAGTAAAAGAGTAGAATCTGGAAATGGTACACCTAGCTCATGAAATAACCCACGAAAACCAAATGAATCCGCCATAACCAATTTTAAAACCCCAGATGTAATAAACACATAACCAACTGCATAACAAATCCAAGTTGCCATATTCATATTAAATTTAATGAGAATCCCTCCCTAATAAGTGCAATTAAATCTTATTTATATGTATGCGGGATTTGGGACAATCTTGACAAGCATTTGAAAAACTATAAATATTTTATGTTCATATAAACCTTAAAATTTTCCTTCTTAAAAACAAAAATGTATAGTATAAAAAGAGACTGTTTTGAGTAACGCTGATTCTATAGTGTTTTTCTCTGTGCGTGAAGACAAGTTTTACTAAAAGAAGGAAGTGCAAATGGACATGTTAAGGCGATTTTTCTCTTACTATAAGCCTCATAAAAGGCTTTTTATTATTGATTTTACCTGTGCAGTATTTGTAGCTATTCTTGAATTGGCGTTTCCGATTGCTGTGCAACAATTTATTGATGACTTACTCCCAAAAGAAAATTGGACACATATTGTAACGGTTGCTATTTTACTGTTAGCTGTTTATTTACTTAGTACGTTTATGCAATACGTTGTTACCTATTGGGGACATAAATTAGGAGTAAATATTGAAACAGATATGCGTCAAGATTTATTCCAGCATGTGCAAAGACAATCATTCCGATTCTTTGATAATACAAAAACAGGTCATATTATGAGTCGAATAACAAATGATCTATTTGATATTGGGGAATTTGCCCATCATGGGCCAGAGGATATATTTATTGCGTTTATGACATTTGTAGGAGCTTTCTCTTTAATGTTCACGATTAATTTCCAACTATCTGTAATTATTTTAATTATTGTACCGATCCTCATTTGGCTAATTACGTATAGTAATATCAAAATGAATAAGGCATGGAAATCGATGTATGAGGAAATTGCAGAGGTAAATGGCCGTGTAGAAGATGCAGTATCAGGTGTACGTGTTGTACAATCGTTCACAAACGAAGACTATGAAATGAAACGTTTTACAAAAGATAACTATAGCTTTAGAAAAGCAAAGGTCGGAGCATATAAAGTAATGGCGTTTGTTCATTCCAATATTTATATGATGATGCGCTTAGTTGTCCTCGTTGTCTTAGTTTATGGTGCATGGTTAACGTTTAATAATCGAATGTCGTATGGGGAGTTAGTAAGTTTTATCCTATTTACCAATGTTTTGTTTAATCCTATTAATAAAATTAGTGCTCTACTCGAGATGTATCCAAAGGGAATGGCAGGATTTAAACGGTTTACAGAAATACTTGATACTGTTCCAGATGTACAAGATAGGAAAAATGCAAAGGATGTTAAAGATTTACAAGGGTTTATTTCTTTCCATAAAGTAACATTTGGTTACGAGAAGGTACAAGGACCAGTAGTAAAAGCGATGAGTTTTAATATTAATGCTGGGGAAACAGTTGCATTTGTCGGGCCTTCAGGTGCTGGAAAAACGACTATTTCCTCGTTAATCCCACGATTCTATGATGTAGATAGTGGACAAATTACAATTGATGGAATTGATATTCGTGATATGACAAAGCGGTCACTACGGGAACATATTGGAATTGTTCAACAAGATGTATTCCTATTTACAGGAACCCTTCGTGAAAATATTGCTTACGGTAAACTTGATGCAACCGAACAGGAAATTCGAGAAGCGGCTAGAAGAGCACATCTAGAAGAGTTTATTAATGAACTTCCGGATGGATATGATACTCAAGTTGGAGAACGTGGCTTAAAACTTTCTGGTGGTCAAAAACAGCGAATTGCGATTGCGCGTATGTTCTTGAAGAATCCTCCTATTTTAATTCTAGATGAAGCAACATCAGCGCTAGATACGGAAACAGAGATGATTATTCAGCAGGCATTAAATGAGTTAGCGAAGAATCGTACAACTATTATTATTGCACACCGTCTTGCAACAATTCGTAATGCAGATCGAATTATGGTAGTGACGAAAAAAGGAATAGAAGAGGAAGGAAGCCATGATGAATTGATAAGAAGAAATGGTGTCTTTGCTAATCTCCATAAAGTTCAAATGCAATAATAAAAGAAGACTTACTCCTTAATTCGGAGATAAGTCTTCTTTTATTTACGATTGACTTTTGCTTTAATGAAGTTCGACAAATAGGTATGTATCGTGTCGATATTTCCCGGGAAATGCATTAGATTATAATTCCTTTTGTAGTATGCATATCATTTCCAAACTTTTACTTGATAGAGGTGTCTCCTTCCAATCTCCAAACAATTGTAGAACCTTAAAACCATTTTCCCTTGCTAACCTTTCTAATTCCTGAGGATATACATAGCGTAATTGAATGTCTGTTCTTTTCTCGCTTCCATCCTGAGCCCTTCGGATTGTCGTATAATGCTGGATTTGTGTAAGAGAATTATATTCACTAATCGTAAACACATCGACATTAAGTCCGGTAGAAGGATCAGTATAATTTCTCCAATACTCCTCTTCAGCAGGTTGTAACAATTCTTCTCTACTAGGGAACCGTGTATTAAAAATAAATACACCGTCTTTCTCTAAATGATAGTGTACTGACCTGAGAAGTTGATTTTGGTCTTCATTTGTAAGGAAATGTTGAAAGGAATTCCCTACCATGTAAATAAACTTACTTGTAATATCAAGTTGGAGGTGCATACAATTTTGTGTGACCCAATGGATAGGAAGATTATCAGATTTTTGCTTAGCTTTTTCTAACATCCCTTCATGAATATCTACGCCAACTAATCGATATCCTTGTTTTGCCAAAGGAATCGTTGCCCTTCCAGTCCCACAAGCAAGGTCAATTAACACTCCTCCAGTTTTCTTTGCCCATTTGATTAGATAAGAAATATCCTCTGTATATCTATCGTTTTCAAAATCATAAAGGGAGGGATTATTATACTCTTCTAAATTAGATTTCATCAATGAAACACCACTTATCTTATTTTTGTCACCCAGTTTAATAAAAAATGTATGTTCTTATAAACGTAGGTATCCTAAATGTATTTTTAAACTGAATTAATCTTTCAAAAGTTGATACTGGATTAACTGTGTAACCTCACCGTTATACAGTTCTGTTCCAACACTAGATATTTCCTTAAATCCTACTTTCTCTAACATTTTTCTTGAACGTAAATTTGTCTCATGTGTCTCTGCGTGAAAGGTTGATATGTAAAATAGATTAGAAGCATAGTTAATAAAGTGTTGAAGCGCGTATGTACCAATTCCTTTTCCCCATAATGTACTCTCGCCAATTGCTATTCCGATTTCTGCACTGGTTTCATTTATATTAGCTAAGTCAGCATAACCAATTAATCTACTATTACACTCTATTCCTATACGTTTAAAATTTGTCTCATTCAGTTTTACGCATCGTAACCACCAATCGTATAATTCCTCTCTGTCTCTATCTAACTCCCAGTCATTTGCTAGACAAAACGCTTGATCTCTACTCCATTTTAATACTTCAGTAAAATCATCTACTGATATGGGCCTAAAATGTATCGAAAAGTCGTTCATTAAATCCCCTCCTAGATGAAAACTACACCTCACCTGGAGATGCAGTGTAATAACTATTTTCCTGCTTGTCTATCATAATTTCTAAGGATCATTCCCGTCCCCTTCGTCATGCCGAAGTTCTCATAATACGGAACTAAGTCGTCATCACAGCATAAATCAATCATATATAAATGATCGAGTTGTTGAAGCATTCGACTGACTAATTCCTTCCCAATTCCTTGGTTCTTATATGCAGGAAGAACCTCCAAAAGAGGAATATAAGCTGATAGCACATTATCACTAATTGCTGTAATAAATCCAACTACGCGGTTAGCCTCTTCATCAATAGCTAAAACAATATAACTACTATTTTGGAGTAACTTTAAATGAGTGTCTGAACTTGGTGGATTTGGCCAATCAACAAAAAATCCTTCTAACATATTTGCAGAAACCCCATCAATGGTATTTTGATATAACATAATTGAACAACTCCTAATGTCTATTATTTTAAATTAAGTAATTGGCGTGTCAAAAATAGAATAACAAACTAGTATTCTCCTTAGGCTTCAGTTTGTGCCTCTTGCAAATGATTGATTTGGTTAAAATCTTGAATAAGCCATTCTTCTTCCTGACGAGTGATTGTAGTAATACTAGTATTCTTTATCTTTTGACCTCGGAATTCTGTTTTTCCTTTATTAATTAACTGAAGTACACGATAAATAACTGCACCATGAGTTACTAGTAATATTCTTTTTCCCTGATAATTCTGATGCACCTGTTCTAAGCCTTTCAAAATTCTAGTTGAAAAAACATCTAGTTTCTCCTGATTAGGATAGTTTCGATCTGGGTAAAGCTCATCTCGTTCCGCAATTGTCAGGCCTTCTGCATTACCAAAGGATCGTTCTGCAAAATCCTCCATTACAACAAGAGGTAAATCCAAGTAACTATTGATTATTTCTGCTGTTTTACGAGCACGTTTTAGATGACTGGTGATCATTAAGTCATAATTAGTTGAGTCCATTGCCCTTCCACATGCATCCGCCTGCCCTATTCCTGTATCATTTAATGGAATGTCGGTTTGTCCTTGTGCCCTTCTTTCCACATTCCAATCCGTTTGTCCATGCCGTACTAAATATATAGTTGTCATTCTAACCCTCTCCTAACACTAGTATTCTATGAATATAATTGGATAATCTCATCAATAAATAATTTTAAGTTCCCAGCAAAGCGCTCTACATTATCCACATAATAAAAAGATGAAGCAGTAGTAGGTTGTATCTTTTCTTTACTATATAAGTGGATTTTCTTTCCAAGTGCTATAGCCATTCCTAACTCGGTATGTGTTCCTTTTCCCCCAGGAAGCAGAATAAGAATAACATCACTATCGGATACAGCTTTTCTTTCTGCTTCTCCAATTACTTGTAATTCAGCTTTCGTAGTAGCACGGTTATTTTGTGTCCAATCATATGTATGTATATGCCCTGCTTCTATTAGTTCATCTCTGACAATCTGTACAATTTCTTTATTCTCTAATCCTGAAGCTATATAAAATTTCATCAAAATCCCCTCTCACTATCCCACTCTGATGCTAATAATCCGTATTGGATAAGGTCGACGAAATGGTCATATAACCATTCACCTTGGCGGATTTGCCCTTCTTGCATGAATCCTAAACGCTCTGGGATTGCTCTGCTTTTATAATTTTCATAGGCAGCACGGATCTCAATTCGATTTAATCCTAATTGTTGAAAACCGTAATCGATCACAGCAATTACAGCCCTTGTCATAATTCCTTCCCCTTGAAATTGATTACCAAGCCAGTAACCAATTACTCCAATTCGATTTGTCCAATCAAATGAATTAAATCCGATGACGCCGGCTAATTTGCCGTGAAAGAATATTCCTAGTGTAAGACCTTGTCTCTCTTCATACAATCGTATACATCCTTTAATAAATTGCTTGGAATCATATACATTTTTCGTTCCATCAATCCATCCAAGCCATTCCCGCAAATATTCACGACAATTATCAATTAGTTGAAACATTTCTTCGGCGTCCGATTCATTTAATAGTTTTAATGTGATTTCTTCATCTATTTCAAATGTAAACACCTTTGAACACCTCTGCCTTTTTGTATTTCATCATACCATACTGTTTAAATTTTGTTATAATTAAAATAAGTTTAATTATAAGAGGGTGATTATATGCCAACTTGCCAGAATTGCTCAAAAGAGTGGAAATGGAAACAAACATTTAAAAAATCGTTTACTATCAAATCATATATCGAATGTCCTTACTGTAGTGAAAAACAATATCTGACAGCAAAAACAAGGAAAAGAAGTACATTACCTGCATTTATCGCTCCACTTGTTTTATTTCTAAAATTGATTTTCAATATTCCAATCATCATTGTCTTATTTATTTTAATTGGAGTACTTTTAGCAACCTTGGCACTGTATCCATACATTATAGAACTATCAAATGAAGAGGAGCCCCTCTGGTAATTTCCGTTCATCTTGAAAAAGGAGAGAATGTATTATGAATGAAGAAATGTTATTTAAACAAATGAAGTTTATCCGTTATCGTACTATTGCTCAACTCGATGCAACTACTGAGGAAATTGCTGATGAAATACCAACTGGATTTAATAATAACTTGCGATGGAATTTTGGACATGTCATTATATCGCAAGAAAATATCATTACATATTTTTTAGGGGAAAAAGGTATTTTACCAGATTCTTATACTACTCTATTTAATAGAGGAACAACTCCAAGAGATTGGAATCAAGAAGTGCCAACATTAACGGCGTTAAGAAAAGCCCTTGAGGAACAATATGATCGTATGGTTGCGTTATGTTCAGGCAAGGTTTCAGAGCTTGGTGCAAACCCACTTATCTTTGGGCCGGAATATCAATTCAAAACCCTTGGTGAAGCTATTGGATTTACTAATTTTCATGAATCAGTCCATCAAGGAAATATTAATAGTTTGAAATTAGCTTTAGGTGTTAAAGATTTATGGGCCGTTGAAAAATAAAAGCGATACAAAGGAGTATGTATTGTGAAAAAACTTACATTATATGGAAAAGTGAATGTAGGACTCGGAATAGTGCTGTTTATTCTAGGGTTATTTTTATTCACTCAAAAGTATGAGGGAAGTTTTATTTTTCAAGAGCAGTACTTATCTCTAAGTTTCATATTTCTTGGATCAGCTTTGATCTTAGCTTCATACCTTGCTAAAAAGAAGCATAGTTAATTAAGTTGGAGGATTTTTTATGAAACGACTTCAAGACATAATCAATAATTGGAAATCATATTGTACTCCAGCAAACTTCATTGGAATTGGGTCAACGAGAAAAGCTTATCGCATAGAGGAATTTGTTATTAAAGTACATATTCACCCACTAGGCTATAAACAATCACTTAATGAATTAAGAATTTATAATGAAATAGCGAAACGGAAACTACACTCATTTTTCGCAAAAGTTTATTATGTTGATGAACAGATTTCTGTCCAACACTACTACACCCCCTTAGAATTAGTCAATAATCAAACCTATGAGATTGACTCCACCAAACATCAACATTTCATTCCAAAAAACTATCAGAAGGTATTTAACCTATTAGATGACGAGTTTAATAGTTTCGATATAAGGGACAGTAGTAATTATGGATTGGATGAAGAAAATAAACTCATATTCATTGATTTTGGCATGACTAAAAAACTATATGAAGAAGAATGGGTACCACTTGCAGAAGCGGGTATTCTTCCGCAAATAGACTTTGACGTTTGCCTTATTTGTGGAGAAGAAAAAGAACTTCGTATGTATGGGGAAAACGATACGGATAAACGCTGTGTTGCTTGTGGAAAAGAATGACTAATCATAAAAATATCGACATCGGAGAAGAAAGCCAATAAGTTTATTTGGATTTCTTCTTTCGGTATGTGGAGGCTATATTATTGAAGTGGACAGGATTACAATTCCTATCAGTCACCTTATTAGTACTGTTCATGTGGCTTTTGGAATTATTAAGTAGTAATAGAACAAAAAACATAACAGCTGAGTGGAGTCCTGTATACTCCTCTTTATCTGTCTTTTTAGTAGTAGGATTAATAATTACCTGTTTTTATCTTTTCTTTCTAATAGAGTCCAAGAAGAAGACGAACTTCTTCCAGAATGAAATATGGGATAGAATGCCAAAAATATCTATTATGCTTGGTATTTCCTCTATTATTCTCTTTTTATTAGGAGGTACAATAGGTCCTTTAGTGCAATGGGTGGAACAGATGCGGTCACTCATTTATGTATTCATGATCTATTTTCTCTTTTTAATTTATCTATTTATTTTTTCTATAGAATATAAAGGGGATAAGAATCTTAGAGCTATACATTTAGCATATATTTGGACGTTATTATTGTTTTTCGTGCTCTTTTTTATGTTTTAGTTGATTGATTAAAGATTGAAGGTTAGGTGATTTGATGAAGAAAACAGCGGTGTTACTATACCCTTTATTTAGTGAATATGAACTTCATCACTGCATGGGGATCTGCCTTTATTGAGTGGGGAGTACGATTTGGGATGGCTTTAAATTTGGAATTTGAACCTTGTTGGTATGGGAAATGAAATATAAGGAGATGTTGAGATGGAACTATTTCATTATCATCATTGGACAAACCAAGTAGAGGAAACAGAAAAATTTTATGTAGAAAATGGATTTGAAGTTTCAGGTAGATTTGCCAAAGTAAAAGATGGAATGAAAACATATCACCCCCCACTACAATGGGATGATTTTCGAAAAGAGAATCCTGTATTTCGTATTATCGAAGTAAGAAAAGGAAAAGTCAATGTAACATTTGGTGCGGCTAAAAGAATTATGTTCGACCATATTGGATTTCTAGTAAGTAAAGAAGAACATGATGAATTATGCAATCTAGCAAGACAGTTTGGTTGGAATGTGAATGAAGGTGATAGAAGAACGTTTATTGGTACCCCATCTCGATTACGGTTAGAACTTCAACAGAGGGAAGATGTTGTTGAGGGAGGAAGCGATTTTATTTCATCTATCGAAATTGTTGTTAAAGAACCTTCTCATGTCCAAGATTTTACAAGATTTCTAGGGAACAAACTAGAGAACATAAAATTAACAGTTGGAGAACAATTGGCTTTAAAGAAAGTCTTAATATGTGGTAGTAGCATTGGAAGTGCGAAGAGCCCTAATGAGGTTTGTATAGAATTTGTAGGCCCATAAATTGATTAATATGCTTGGTTTGGCGTGAAAAAAAAGTGATAGATAATTGTGGATTTATCAATGGCAACTAGATAGAACTTATATTTAGAGGAATGGCCAAGAAGTAATAAGTTTAGAAGGAGAAATATAATGAGACTAACACATACAAGATTATTAGTTAATAATTATCAAGAATGCTATCAATTCTACAAAGACATTCTCTCTTTTCCATGTACATGGGGTGATGAGAATTCAAATTATGCCCAATTTGATACAGGATACACCTACCTATCTATCTTTGATAAAAAACAAATGCTGGAAGGAATTGGTCAAAAGGAATCTGACAAAAACTTTCCTACTTTACACGAGGTAGCGATTATTTTTGGAGTGGATGATGTGGATGCAACATATCAATCACTAAACCAAAAAATAAATTTCATTACGAAACCACATAATCGAGAAGATTGGGGTATTCGAGTAGCCCATTTTAAGGATCCAAGCGGTACACTAATTGAAATCAATCAAAGAATTTCAAAGGGGAAATGGTATGTCAATCTTACTAAACATTGTTGCCATCCTATTTATCTTAGCTTCACTTATTCCAAATATAAGGTTTTGGAAGCGGTTTAGGAAACTAGATATTGGAGATACAATCGAAGCTGAAATGGTTCAACACAGTTTAAAAGATTTAAAATTTGGGATTAGTTTGTTTGGGATTGGAGCAATTCTAGCTATTATTGCAATATTTATTTAAAATATCATTGACATGGAGTTAACTCCATCTTTTACACTGTTCTTAATGAAAAGGGAAAGGGAGTGTGGAAGATGGTAATTGTTACGTGTCTATTAATTAGTTTGTATGCATTGTTAATTGCAATTGCTGCAATGTCACAATGGAAGGATCAAGGGTTTCGTATACATAGATTGTTTTTTATGATTGTAGCTTTGATGATTTTTTTATCGATATGGGCCCCGAATAAAATATTATCGCTTTGGATATTAATAATTTCTTTCATTTCTCTGCATGTTTTAGCAATTGCAGAAGGATTAATTAATAATGGAAAGCTCCGTCTTAGACATCATATTATTCGTTTCGGTGTACATGTATTACTTATAATATTAGTTATACAATTTGTAATGTAGGTGGGAACATGAGAATTAGTGAATTTGCTGAGAGAACAGGCATTAGTACGGATACGATACGCTATTATGAAAAAATAAAACTACTTCAACCAGCAAAAATAAATAAACAACGAGATTATAGTATTGAGGATTTAGAAACCGTAGAAACAATTATCAAGTTAAAAGATACTGGCTTTACATTGCAGGAAATTAAATTACTTTTTGATTGGTCACACAATGCAGAACATACAAGAAAATTAACAGAAGAAGAAACAGAAAATATCCGCCAAATCCAAGTGCTTTTTCAAGAAAAATATAATGACATTCTAAGAAAAGAAGAACGAATAAAGGAAATGAAACAAGTTCTCCATCAAGCTAATCAAAAGATGGATTATTTACTAAAGAAAAATAAGAAATATTAGCGCGTTGGTAAATATACAATCCTTACTTTAATGATGAAGTATGAATAAGTCATCTCCGGTTATTATAAGCTTGAGGTGATGTATATGCTTCGAAAAATTATGATGTCATTATTGTTCGTATTAATCTGTATTGGTTTCCCTGTCACTTATGCTGAGGACAATAAACAGATAGAGATTCTCAATATTGAAATGAATCAAGTGATAAAAACTATACCGAATGATAATAAAATACAGGTAGAAACGGTAAAGCTATTGAAAGAAATAAATGGTATTGTGAAAGCATTTAGGCCTGTTCCAAACAAAGGACATATGATTAAAATCCCGTTAGAGCCAACTTTCCATTTAGAAAACAAGTGGATAAACGCCATTATTAATGAAGTTATTGTTATTGTACCTGAAGAAGAGGAGCCATTTTTACTTCTATTCGATGATGAGAATAATTCCTATTTTTTTACTCTTGAGATAAGCACCGATAGCTTATTAAAATTATTAGGTTTTACTAGTAGAGAGAATCATGCTAGGGCCGTCTCGTCTTCCTTTTCATTTGAAATAATACAAGACGATCAATGATGACCGTCTTGTTTAAATATAAATACTAGGAATGCATTACTTTTCTAATATTTTCAGGAATCATTACAACTTCTGTTGAGAGGTCAACTGGAGAATAATTGGGATCTATACATTCATTCCAATATTCCAAGTGCTTTTTATCAATCCAATGCTGTGATTCCTCGACTTCTTGGCCGCCCTCTCCTTGAATAGAAAACCAGTACAAATACTCATTTCCATCTAGTACTTCTCTAAAAATCGTTTCTACATACATCTTTTCGCCTTCTAACGTTATGAGTACATCTTTCATATGATCATTTAGAAAATTTAACCATTCATCAACTTTTTTGGATTTTCCATTCTTTACTTTAAATCTAGTTAGTTCAACATTCATTTGTATCTCCCCTTAAGTAGTAATCCAATATTCTGTACAATCTTTACTGCGGTTCATAAAGCCATATTCAATCAAGTACCTTCTTATTGTTGCAAAGTCATGATAAATAGACTGTAAAATGGTGTTAACTTCTTTTTCAGTGTAAGTATTATTTGGTTTAAATCGCTTTACAATATGTTGAAGGACTATTAATTTTCGTTTTTCTTTGCTGGGAAAGATATGTAACTCACCGTTTAGTCCATTTTTAAAATATGTTTCCAATATCTTTTGTTTTTCCTTTTCGGTTGTAGCGTATCGTTCATCCACCATCGTTGCCCCCTTATGAAAGTTAACAAAATCAGTTTTATCATCCTTCTTTTTGTTCAAAAGGTTCATCAAAGTTAGAAATACTTTCGCTTGTTTTTCCTTTTCTTTTAGCTTGAAGCGGTGATTCCTAATTGTTGAAGTACTGCCCCCATTGAGCTCATTTACAATTTCTTTATCACTTAACCCTTTTTCAAAATAGAAAAGTAATTCTTTTTGATGGTCGGATAATCCTGTAAATTTTTTATCCATATTAAGTAAATAATGAAATACGGAAATATGTGTATGCTTTATATGGTGTACGATTGCTTTTTTCGCTTCATACAACATATCTTCTAACGGATAGATAATCCCATCTTCAAATTCTTTCCCACATAACAGGCATACATATTCATTACTTTCTTCATTGTAATAATATCCGTTACCCAGTTCTTCTAATGTAGCACTCCAAAATCGTTCATTAGTACTCAATTACAAACACTCCTTACAAATGTTTATCTATTTATAAACATTATATTATTTTGTTTATAAAAATTCAATTACTATAGAAAAAAAGATCATCAATTGATGATCTTCTATATCACTCTTTTATTATGCAATTATATTTATTAACATTTACAGACCATTAGCAAGTTCCCATCTGGATCTTCAAAGTTGAAATAGTGATTAAACTGAATATCGGTAGTAATACTAACGCCTTTACGTTTCATAAAGTTATATGCCTCTTCTATATCTTGTGTGTTAAAGTGAAAGGCAGGTGTTTTGAATGTTTTATCTTTTTCATAAATCTTACTGTCTAGTACAATATCTGTACCATTCAATGGTAAGACATAAAGATGTCCAAACTGTATCTCACCTTCTGGAAACAATCCTAGTATTTCACAGTACCAATCTCTTGCATATTCAATATTACTAACCGGGATAAAAACTGTTCCAATCTCTTTTAAAATAGGACTATTCATATATGGTCTCCTTCACATAATTTTTATCGTAAATTTACAAGTTCTAGACCTTGAGCTTGTAAATACGTAATAATTTCTGGAAGTGCTTCAAGAGTTGCTGGATATTCATGCAAGATGATTATTGAACCAGATACATCAGAGGACTTTATATGTTGAATGATCTTTTTAGCATCACGAGATTGCCAATCTTTTGGATCGTTATTCCATAAAATCATTCGCTGACCAAGATTACTAGAGACCGATTCAGTAATATCATTAAACTGACCAAATGGTGGTCGGAATAATGTAATTTCTTCTCCGATAATGGCTTCAATAGCTTCAATTGATTGCTGTAACTCATATTCTTGTGTTGCAGTTGAACTATTGGAGAAGTTTATATGGTTCATCGAATGAGTTCCAATCGTATAGCCATTTTCGTGAATATAAGCAACTTCCTCAGGATACTTGTCTAAGTATTGACCTATTAAGAAAAAAGTACCACCAACTTCATATTGTTTCAGTGTATTAACAATATCTCTTGTATATTCGGAAGGTCCATCATCAAAAGTTAGCGCAACCTTTCCTTCAGGTATACTTTTTACGAATGAATCATCTATTTCAAAGAAAGGGATCTCAAATTGTTCTTTCTCTACTTCGACTTCATCTGTTGGTTGTGGTAAGTATAAGTAATCTTTATATGGAGCTAGATTGTTAGAGTAGATGCCATGTGAGTTTGCTAGTAAAACAGGCTGTGCTGTTATTTCTTTCATAAAGAATTGACAAGTGTAGAAAAGACCAGCTATTACTATCATCAATACAGAGGCCATCAGCAATGGTTTTCTCATTTTTCTCTTCAGACTAGATCCCCTCCTTTTCTTCAAATCAAGTACATTTCGTAATATAGGCTTCCCTATTAACTAGACTAATAGAGTCGTTATTTGGTTAACCTAATTCATATTGTAAATGTATGTCGATTAATGTCAATATAAAGTTGGGGGGCTTACTTATTTTAAATTAGTAGAATTCTTTAACTTATATGTGTAATAGTCTATTTCATAAGTGATCTGATTTAATAGATTTGAAGAATTAGTATCTAATATATCAATTTCTTGCAGGATTTTAAGAAAGTGATGAGTGACTTCTTTTACTTGCTGATTGAATTTCTCCAATGAAGGGAATCGGGTAACATTGGACCTCAAATAACCTGTTAATTCAACAGCAAATAAGTAGAGAGAATTGAATTGTTCATGTATTAACGTAAATTCCTTTCGAAGTGTGGCTTCTAAGGGATGTAGATTTGTATAAATGGTATTAGCGTGAATAGCATTCGTTCGTAGCCAAAGTAAATGATAGTGTAATTCGTGGAACACTGGTACTACTTTCCCCTCTTTGAGAAAACTTATAAGAAACATATACTCATCGATCTCATTTACCATTTGATTAATTATGGAAGGACTAAGTTGGATACGAATACTACCGAATAATTGTCTTTCTATAATAGAGAGTTTTATTTCCTTTAACCGTTCTGTTATTGTTTCTGCCTTTTTCGTAAATGCAATGACATTACGATCTGAAAGATAATTTGATTCTTCTAATAGATGTTCAAATGTTTTTAAAAGATTATTCGTATCGAGTATATCACTTTCCTCCTGGTGATGGAGGGAATCATTGATGAGCTGTGTATGATTGTATAAAGCTTGTAACCAAAATTTATGTTCAAAACTTGCACTTTTTATGTAATCCATTAACTTATCTCAACCCCTTTTTCTTCATCATTTTAATGTATTCCCGTTAACAAACTATTATTATTTAAAATTGTATGGCGACAAGATCGCGTGTTAATTTTTCTTCTGTTTGTTAAACTAAGAAAAGAAAAATGAAAAGGACGGCAAGATATGAAAATAACCATTGTATCCGTAGGTAAACTAAAGGAAAAGTATTTAAAACAAGGAATCGCAGAATATATGAAGCGGCTATCAGCTTATGCAAAGGTTGATGTAGTGGAAGTCGCAGATGAGAAAGCACCAGAAAACATGAGTGAAGCGGAAATGGAAGATGTGAAGCGGAAGGAAGGCGAGCGCATCCTTTCCCATATAGGTCAAGATACGTATGTTATTACATTAGAGATTGGCGGAAAGATGATAAGTTCCGAACAGTTAGCAGATAAAATGGACCAGCTTGCGACATATGGGAAGAGCAAGGTTGCATTCGTAATAGGTGGATCACTTGGGATTAGTGAGGATGTACAGAAGCGAAGTGATTATGCACTATCTTTTTCGAAGATGACGTTTCCTCATCAGTTGATGCGATTAGTGCTGCTTGAGCAAGTGTATCGGGGATTTAGGATTATTAGGGGGGAACCGTACCACAAATAGAGGCAAAAACTGTTGTAGATAAGGTGGTAATTCTTTATCGGAAGCGGGTATTGAAAATGTATGTTCATTATCCGTTTCTCGATACAACAAGTGGATTAGTATAAAGGTTTTCGATATATTCAGTTCAGTAAAATCAAATTCAAGTTCTATGTTTTTTATGGTTCTAGATTTATCTATTTGCTTGATTGAGATATTATCGATTAACAACTGAAGTAATTGTTTTTTATTTTCCCTAGATGTCTTCCTATATACTGATAAGAATTTTTTCAGTAAATTTTCAATCAAATCTGGTTGGATTACTTTTGAATCGATAGATCCTAATTGTATTATAATCTCATTTTTCTTTTGTTCTAACCCCCTTTTATCATTCGAGACCTTTTGTAACCGTTCTTGTAGAATATCAACAGGGAGAGTGTTTTTCTCAAAGGCATCCATATACTTTGCCTGTAATTGTTCAATCTCTTTTAATCGTATTTCAATCTTTTCTAATTCTTTGTTAAGCTTACTTATCGAATGAGCAGAACTTGAACTTATGTCAGTGATCGTCTTATATAATCTCTTCTTATTAGAACTAAAATGTTCAATTTTCTTGATAACCGTTTCTTCTGCTTTATATGCCTTAATGGAATTAGCTTTACAAGCAGCAGATCCTTTGTTATGAAAATCGCTACAAACGTAATAACGATGTTTTCGTTTCGTCCCATCTTTTCGTGTATGTGTTGTAATTGACGGAACCATTCCTTGACCACAATCAGGACAGCGTAAAAGGCCACTAAGTAAAAATGGTTCGTTTGATTGACGCTGCTTAAATGATTTACTTTTTCTCCTTGCTCGTACAACGCTCCATAGTTCGTCCGAAATAATAGGTTCATGTTTTCCTTCTACAAGAATAGGATTTGGATTTTTCCCTTTTCTTCGTTTGGAATCCCAATTTTCAAATTTTAGCCAACTGATTTTACCGTTATATATTACATTGTCTAGGATTTGTGCTACTCCATTGATGGAGAAATAACGATTACGCTTGGTTTTATATCCAGCTTTATTTAAGTGGTTAGAAATCGCTCTTAGCCCTTTGCCATTTGCATACATATGATAGATTAACTGTACTACTTCAGCTTCCTTTTCATTGATAACTAGCTCCTTCTTAACAGTGTCATATCCAAATACAACCCCGCCGTTCCATCTCCCTTCCAAAGCTCTCTGTTTCATCCCAAGCTTAACGTTTTCCGCTAATGTATTTCGCTCCATTTCAGCGATTGAGGCCATAATTTGAAGTACTAAACGACCTATAGGACTACTGGTATCAAAGTTTTCTGAGTAGGATATAAATTTCACGTTGTATTTTTCAAACTTATCTAGAATCATGAGTGTTTCTAGCATATTTCTTGAAAGTCGGGAAATTTTCCAAACTATTACAGCATCAAATCTCTCATTCTCTACATCTTTAATTAGTCTTTTCATTTCAGGCCGTCCTTTTACGGATTTACCACTAATTCCTTCATCGACATATTCATCAATCACCTCCCAGTTATAAATTTGAGCATATTGCCGAAGTGTTTGAAGTTGCGCGGCTATACTAAAACCTTCTTTTGCCTGTTCTTCTGTGCTTACACGAGCATAAATTGCAACTCTTGATATATCCATATCTAATCCTCCTTCATACTGATATTACAATGAAATACTAGATAAGAGAAATGGGACCTTATGTGATTGTTTGACTTAAATGGGAAATTGAAGAAGTACTTTTTAGAATTGGAAATACCCATTTCTTTTTTATTTCATTCAAGTATATGCTTGAATGTTGCGCTGGAAAAAGTTATTATATAATCAAGCGAATACTTGAATGAGGTGATGAATTGAATAAGAAAGATACTTGTGAAATTTTTTGTTATGACGAGGAAAAGGTTAATCGAATACAGGGTGATCTACAAACAGTAGATATTTCAGGTGTTTCTCAAATGTTAAAAGCAATTGCCGACGAAAATAGAGCAAAAATCACCTATGCTTTGTGTCAGGAAGATGAACTATGTGTTTGTGATATAGCTAATATCTTAGGCGTTACAGTTGCTAATGCTTCTCATCATTTACGAACACTTTATAAGCAAAGGATTGTCAACTATAGAAAAGAAGGAAAGCTTTCCTTTTACTCATTAAACGACGAACATATCAAACAAATTATGATGATTGCATTAACACATAAGAAAGAGGTGGAGGTAAATGTCTGAACAAGCTGAACGGTCTGAAGTGGAAATGACTTCCTACCGAGTACAAGGCTTTTCATGTGCTAATTGTGCAGGGAAATTTGAAAGAAATGTTAAGAAACTGCCCAATGTGCAAGATGCAAAAGTAAATTTCGGTGCATCTAAAATATCCGTATATGGTGATGCAACGGTTGAAGAATTAGAAAGGGCTGGCGCTTTTGAAAATCTTAAAGTAATGCCTGAAAAACCAAAACGGCAAACACCAATTGTTGTTCATCAGGATAAAAATGTGTATCGGGTTGAAGGCTTTTCGTGTGCCAATTGTGCGGGTAAATTCGAAGAGAATGTAAAAAAATTATCAGGGGTTCATGATGCAAAAGTAAATTTTGGTGCATCTAAAATTGAGGTATATGGGAATACAACTATCGAGGAATTAGAAAAAGCTGGTGCTTTTGAAAACCTTAAAGTCGCTCCAGATAAACCATTAAGGGAAGAGAAACAAGAGGTTAAAGAAGAGAAAGAGCCATTTTATAAAAAACACAGCACATTACTATACGCTTCTTTATTAATCATTTTTGGTTATATCTCTCAGTTTGTTAATGGGGAAGAAAATATTATTACCTCCCTATTGTTTGCAGCAGCCATCGTTATTGGGGGATATTCACTCTTTAAAGTCGGGTTTCAAAACTTACTACATTTTGAATTTGACATGAAAACTCTTATGACAGTGGCTATTATTGGAGCAGCTATTATTGGAGAATGGGCAGAAGGTGCAATTGTTGTTATTCTCTTTGCAATTAGTGAAGCTTTAGAACGTTTCTCTATGGACCGAGCAAGACAATCAATTCGATCTTTAATGGATATTGCTCCGAAAGAGGCGCTTGTTAGAAGAAATGGGCAAGAAATGATGATTCATGTTGATGATATTGCTGTTGGCGATATTATGATTGTGAAACCCGGTCAAAAGCTTGCTATGGATGGTGTAGTAGTACATGGTTACTCGGCTGTTAATCAAGCAACTATTACAGGCGAGTCAGTCCCAGTTGAGAAAACAGTGGATGATGAAGTTTTTGCAGGTACATTAAACGAAGAGGGAATACTTGAAGTTAAAGTAACAAAGCTTGTTGAAGATACAACAATTTCCAAAATCATTCACCTTGTTGAAGAAGCTCAAGGGGAACGCGCGCCTTCTCAAGCGTTTGTAGATAAATTTGCAAAATATTATACGCCTATTATTATGATTATCGCAGGGCTGGTAGCTGTAGTACCACCATTATTATTTGGTGGCAGCTGGGGAACTTGGGTTTATCAAGGGCTAGCAGTATTGGTCGTTGGTTGTCCCTGTGCATTAGTTATTTCAACTCCTATTTCTATTGTTTCAGCAATTGGAAATGCAGCTAAAAAAGGTGTGCTTATCAAAGGCGGAATTTATCTAGAAGAAATGGGTGCTTTAAAAGCAATAGCTTTTGATAAAACGGGTACACTTACAAAAGGAGTTCCAGTTGTAACAGATTTTAAAATGTTGAACAATCAGGTAAATGCAGAAGATATGTTGTCTATCATTACTGCATTAGAATATCGTTCCGGGCATCCTCTAGCTTCAGCTATTATGAAAAAAGCAGATGAGGAGAACATTTCCTACACTCATGTAATCGTGGATGATTTCTCTTCTATCACAGGAAAAGGAATTAAGGGGACTATCAACGGTACGACTTACTACATTGGAAATCCGAAATTATTTGAGAATCTGTCAGTTGACTTTAATAATAAACAAGAGCAAATTGTTAAGAACCTACAAAATCAAGGTAAAACCGCAATGATGGTTGGAACTGAAAAAGAAATACTTGCTGTCATTGCAGTAGCCGATGAAGTACGTGAATCCAGCAAGGAAATCATTCAAAAGTTACATCAACTTGGAATCAAAAAAACCATCATGCTTACAGGTGACAACAAAGGTACAGCCAATGCAATTGGAGGTCATGTTGGGGTAACGGATATTCAAGCAGAACTATTGCCTCAAGATAAATTAGAATTTATTAAACAATTGAGATCTAAATATGGCAACGTAGCGATGGTTGGGGATGGTGTCAATGATGCCCCTGCGTTAGCTGCCTCTACAGTTGGAATTGCAATGGGTGGAGCAGGGACAGATACTGCCCTTGAAACAGCAGATGTAGCTTTAATGGGAGATGATTTAAGAAAACTTCCATTTTCTGTGAAACTAAGCCGAAAAGCACTTACTATAATTAAGCAAAACATCACCTTCGCATTAGCAATTAAATTCATTGCCTTATTATTGGTTATCCCCGGTTGGCTAACACTTTGGATTGCCATCCTTTCAGATATGGGAGCAACTCTTTTAGTAGCATTGAATGGTTTAAGACTAATGCGAGTGGAAGAAGATAAATATTAACTAAATTTGCAATCTCAGGGCTTTTCTTCTTATTGAAAAGCCCAATCCTGAAATATTGGAGATGAAAAAAATGATTACAACGGCACTTACTGCGGCTGCAGTTTATGTAGCAACAGGGATTGATTATCTTATTATTTTAATCCTTTTGTTTTCACAAATAAAAAAAGGACAAGCGAAACATATATGGATTGGACAATACATAGGTACGGCAATTATTATAGCTGCCAGTCTTTTAGTAGCTCTAGGTATTACATGGTTAATCCCTCAGCAATGGGTTTTAGGTCTTCTAGGGCTTATTCCACTTTATCTGGGGATTAAGATTTGGATCAAGGGAGAGGAGGATGAAGATGAAAGCAATATATTATCTTTATTTTCCTCAAATCGGTTTAATAAATTGTATATAACAGTCATATTTATTGTGCTGTCTTCCAGTGCAGATGACTTTTCTATTTATATACCTTATTTCACGGCATTAAACACGGTTGAAATACTTATTGCTAGTATTGTCTTCTTCATTATGGTTGGGGTTCTATGTTATGTCAGCTATCGCTTAGCTTCTTTGGATTTTGTATCAGAAAAAATTGAGAAATATGAACGTTGGATTGTCCCTATTGTATTTATAGGGCTAGGGATTTATATCATGTTTGAGAATGGTACATTCAACGCTTTATTTTCATTCCTAATTTAACAAATGGGGCAAATTTTAATCCTAGAAATCAAACATCTTAAAAATACCGAGAATGCTGCTGGCATTTTTAGTTAGCATGATAATGTTGTTCTGAATGAATTATTTCTGGATAAACAAAAATGTATTTACTTTGCATAGCGAACCGTCACCCTTATTTTGATTTAGCAGATCAAAGGGTGGCGGCTTCTTTATTATTATCTAAATGGTCAATTAGTTGTCGTCCAACTAAGGGGACATTTACCACTTAAAAGGGATTGTAAGTTACTATTAATTTTTATGATTATTTTTCAATGCTAATTTGGTGGCATAATATACAACGATACCGATAGCTAGAAGGTTAAGGATCCATCCTAGTAAACCGTAACCCATCATGCTCATCATCCCCATCATATGGGATCACCTCTCTAAACTAGATATTATTCATCATATCACGGAATCCGGTATTGTTTTGCATCATACCATTTTCACCGTGACAGTTGTTAAACATTTCTTCTTGCTGTTCTGGTGATAAATTAGGATGCATTTCTTCAATATAAGGTTTCATTTCTTCAAAGTTGAAAAATCCATTACCATTTGATTCAGCTGCAACAAAAGTTGCACTTCCTAATAGAACGGCTCCAGTTAATATACCTATTACTAATTTTTTCATTTATAACATCTCCTTTTCTTAACTAAATCATACCTCTTATAAATGTAGAATTTGTGGTGAACTTATGTGGAAGTTGTGAAGATTATCATTTTCATTTTAATTGATGATACTATATGAAAGAGGTGGTTTAACATGACTAAAATTCTTATTGTTGACGATGAAGATATGATTCTTGAAGTGTTAGAAGCATACTTTGAAAAAGAGGGATGGGAAACCATTCCTGCCTCTAATGGAATAGAAGCATTAAAAAAAATAAAAGAAAATAATCCAGATATTATTATTTTAGATCTTATGTTGCCAGATATTTCAGGTGAAGAGGTATGTAGATTAACGAGAAAAGAAAGTGATGTTCCTATCATTATGTTAACAGCAAAATCGACAGAAGACGATTTAATTAATGGAATCGTTATTGGGGCAGATGACTATGTTACAAAACCTTTTAGTCCAAGAGAAGTCGTAATAAGGGCAAAGGCTATTTTACGTAGGTTAAGAAGAGTAAATAGTGGAAACCATTTATCGTTCAATGAAGGAAAGCTAACAGTAGATCTTTTAAAAAAGGAGATGACATTGAATAACCAAATCATACCACTAACTCCTATCGAATATAAGCTATTAATAGCTATGGCAAGCTACCCCGGACGAGTTTACAGTCGTTTGGATTTACTGGAAAAAATTCAGGATGATGGATCTTATTTTGAAGGATATGAACGAAGTGTTGATACACATATAAAAAACCTTCGGAAAAAGATTGAAACAGATTCTCGCCACCCAGAATTTATTTTAACTGTTTTTGGGATGGGATATAAGTTTGGAGGAGCGTCTGATGCGTCGATTGACACTTCGTTCTAAAATCCTTTTTTACCTATTAGTTGTGTCACTTTTTGGTATTTTTCTTACTAGTTTCTCTATACTATGGGGATTTGAAGATCAATTTAACGAATATTTACAAATTAATAGAGAGGAAAGAAGTAAGCTTATAGAAGATGAAGCAATTAATTCTTATAAAGAAACAGGGAAACTTATTGATAACCAATTAATAAATTTAATGCATCAACAAGCTATGACAGACAATTTATTTTATAGAATTACTGATGAAGAAGGACAGGTAATAGCAGATACAACGATGATGCTCGGAATGATGAATAGGATGGGAATGCATTCTGATTCGGACATCGATATGAAAACGGAATACCGAAAAAATACTTATGATTTAACATTTGATGAAAGATATGTAGGCAATATGGAAGTTTATTATCCAGAGGAAATGATAGGGGAAGACATTGCTTTTTTAAATACAATTAAATCGAATATTTATCTTGCTATTATTGTTACAGTTGTTTTAGCGTTCGTGTTTAGCCTATTGTTTTCTAAACGCCTAACAACTGGGTATCGAAAGTTATCAAAAGCTATTCAAGAATTACAAGACCATAAATGGCGAACGCGTGTACCAGTTAAGGAATTGTCAGATGAAATGAAGCCACTTGGTGAATCGTTTAATCGACTTGCTGAATCGTTATCAAAGGAAGAGATACTTCGTAAACAGTTTACTGCTGATTTTGCTCATGAAATACGAACCCCACTTGCGACATTAAGAAGTCAAATGGAAGCTTTTCAAGATGGGATATTTGAACCAACGCCAAAAAGGTTGCAGCAAAGTCATGATGAATTGATGCGTTTAGTACGTCTAGTGGGCGAACTGGAAGAGTTACTTGCCGCTGAAAATCCACAAATAAAACTAAACAAAAGCAATATAGATGTAGGATATTTATTACGTTTATTAGATGGGCAATTTACCCCAGCCTTTCAGGAAAAAGGCGTTTCATTAAATATTCAAAAGCCAACTAAAGAATATTGGTTACATGCGGATCAGGATCGTGTTTTACAAGTGTTAACGAATATAATTAATAATGCCCTTCAGTATACCCCTGAAGGGAATAGCGTATATGTTAAGATAGTGGATTCTAATGGTTATGTTGGATTTTGTGTTCAAGATGAAGGGATTGGGATTAAAGAGGATGATCTACCCTATCTATTTGAACGATTTTACCGAGGGGACAAATCAAGAGACAGAAAAACAGGTGGAATAGGTATTGGATTGTCTATTGTCAAGGCATTAATGGATGCACACCGTGGAAAAATTCAAATCGGCAGTAAATGGAAGGAAGGAACGGAAATTACAGTTTTCTTCCCAAAGCATGAAACTTTATGAATAGATAAGAATCTGAATGGCTGGGTAACATCTTCACTCACGAGGAGGAAAAAGTATGAAGAAATATTTAGGTATTAGTTTGGCTGGATTAGTAATTATTTTCGGAGGGTATTACCTCTTTTTTATACAAGGTTCGGGTGTATCGGGATTTCCAATACATCCAATTAATGAATCAGATAATGGGTATTCCTTTAATAAAACGGATATAGCTGGAAATTCATCTCTACTCATCCCACCATTGTTAGAGGATAAAAATCCAGATCCAGATAAAGCTGAATTCCATATAACTGCCCAAAATGCAACAAAGGAATTTATTTCAGGAGTGGAAACAGAAACGATGGGGTATAATGGAAATTATTTAGGCCCTGTCATTAGGGTTCGAAATGGGGAAGACGTGTCCGTACAGGTAGAAAATAATTTAGAAGATGAAATTACGACAATTCATTGGCACGGCCTAGAAGTGGATGGAGACGCAGATGGAGGCCCACATTCAGGAATTCAACCGGGAGAGTCTTGGACACCGGAATTTACGATAGATCAGCCTGCAGCTACGCTGTGGTATCACCCTCACCCAGAAAAAAATACCGGGAGGCAAGTATATAAGGGATTAGCGGGATTATTTTTCATTGAAGATGAAGTTTCTGACTCTCTGGATATTCCAAAAGAATATGGGGTGAATGATGTTCCACTTATCATTCAGGACAAACAATTTAATGAAAATGGAAGTTTTCAATATGAACTAGGAATGCATGATGTGATGAACGGATTACAAGGAGGCACAATGCTAGTCAACGGGGCTGTAGATCCGTATTTGGAAGTTCCAAAAGGCATGATGAGGCTACGGTTATTAAATGGATCGAATGCAAGTGTGTATGAACTCCATTATAGTAATAACCAAACCTTTTATCAAATTGCAAGTGATGGTGGTTTTCTTGAAAATCCAATAGAAATGGACGAGCTTATTCTGGGTCCAGCCGAGAGGGCAGAAATCCTAGTTGATTTTTCAAATTTTAAGGATGGAGATACAATTCAATTATCGAATAAAGGGTCAGAGTTTATGAAGTTTGTTGTAAACGGTGAAAGTGAATCCAACTATACCATTCCAGAACAATTAACTACCATTGAAAAGATTGATCCTTATGAAGCAGTAAGAACTAGAGAATTTGTTTTTCAAGGAATGGGGCCTATGGTCAACATTAATGGAAAACAAATGGATATGAATCGAATCGACGAATTTGTGGATATACATGAAACAGAAATATGGGAAGTTTCCAATGAGAGTGGAATGGGAATGATGGGAGGGACTGTTCATCCCTTCCATGCGCATGGTGTCCAATTTCAAATAATTGATCGTGATGGAAATCCACCGCCACTTAATGAAACTGGATGGAAGGATACGTTTATTGTGTATCCGGGAGAAAAAGTTAGGGCTATTGCTACATTTAATCATTCTGGTGTATTTATGTATCATTGTCATATACTTGAACATGAAGATGCAGGAATGATGGGACAATTTAAAGTGGAATAAAAAGTGGAAGCTTAAATATTATATAAATAATCTATATGAGCATTTCGGAAATATACTCATTATAATCAAAAAATACGGTGACATAATTCACCGTATTTTTTGGTTAAGCGGAAATTCAAATAGATAATAGCTTAGATGAAGGAACGGAGGTTTCGATTATTTTTACGATAACTCTCTTGTACTGTTATCAGTAAATATAAAAATAAACCCTATATGGGTATATCATAATGCGGGTTAACAGTGAATACAATAAAAGTGGACAAACTAAGATTGGGGTTGAAATAATGTCAATTTCATTATTTTTTATACTTTTGTTGTGTGCCACCCAAGTTATAACAACCATTATCTATGTAGTGCATTACCGAAATTGGGTAACAAAAATGAATGGAATGATGATATCCATGTCATTAGGGATGTCGGCAGGAATTCTAATGGGAACTATTTTAGGGGTCATCTTTCATGGTGATTTATTTAAATCAACCATTTACGCTATAATAATTGGATTGGTTGTTGGTTTTTTAGCAGGATTACCTATAGGTCTTCCTGCTGTCATTGATGGCATACTCTCCGGACTAATGGGGGGGATGATGGGAGCCATGCTAGGAGATATGGTAGCAATGACTAGGCCGAATGCGATCATTAATATTATAGCTGTGTTGATAACAATGGTTTTGTTACTTGTTTTATATGCAGCTGAAGAATCAATTCGTAAACAAGCCAACCAACAAATTCTTTCCTTTTTTAAATATCCATTCTTAATGATTTTTACCATTGTAATATTATTTTTGGTATTGAATTACATTGATCCACTTGATTTTCACTTTCTAGATAAGAGTGGGCATTAATAACAGATTTTCATTAAACAGCATATATTAAAGGGAATTTATTTAATGAAAGGTGAGTTATATGTCAACTTTACCATCTGTAGACCTTGGCTTAATGGCCGAACATTTGTCTACACACGAAGGAATGATAAATAAGTTAAAAGTCTATCATATTAATACTACAAATCCAGATTTGAAAAGTATTATTGCTCTCCAGATAAATGTCATGATGTCGCATGTTAGGGTAATGTTATCTTTAATTAATCCTGATAATAATGAGTATGTTGAAGTTCCAGATTTAAATATGTATGATGTAAGCAATCAAAGAGCAGATGGTACGGGAGTTAATAAATACAACGATAAATGGATTGCATTAGAAGCACATGCTGGTGCCAAATTGATGTCAAATGAAAATTATACTTCTGCTTTATTAATGAAAGATAGAAATGTTAGAAATGCGCATGTGGAAATGGCTTTGCAACAGTTAGAAATTCAAAGAAGATATTCTGATTTTATCAATCGTATGGGTTGGTCATTTGTTCCCCATGCAGATGCTCAGGAACAGGTAAAAACCTATCAACATTTTCAACACTTGTTAAATAATTAAATTTAGAAAAAGGCATGATCATAACTTTAAACTAAACGGTGACTTTTACCGATTTTTCTATTAATTGTTTTCTGAGCATTTTATAAATATGGTATGATATAAGTAGAGTTTGTAAATATATTACTTACTTAAACGGGCAGAATACTTGAAGAAGAGAAACCTAATATTATACTTGACCGTGTACTAAGGTACACGGTTTATTATATTTATAGAGGTGAATAATTTGAGTTACCAAATTAGTGTATTTGCAGAGAAATGTGGTGTAAATAAAGAAACAATAAGATATTACGAAAAAAAATCATTACTAAGAGAACCTTCCCGAACCAATGCAGGTTATAGGATCTATTCGGATGATGATATTAAGCGGGTAAAATTTATCAAAAGACTGCAAGACTTGGGATTTTCATTGAGTGAAATTTATAAATTACTTGGTGTTGTCGATAATGATGAAATTCGTTGCAAAAATATATTTGAATTTGTATCAAAAAAGGAAATAGAAATTCAAGAACAAATTGCAGACTTAAAGCGTATTGGGTCAATGTTAAAGGACTTAAAGAGTCGATGTCCAGATCAAAAAGCATTATATCAATGTCCTATTATTGAATCATTAATTTTTGATTGAAAATACTGTTGAATCTAAAGATGGTAGTGGAGGGATAAATAATGAAAAAATATCAGGTTAAAATCAATGGAATGACTTGTACAGGATGTGAACAACAAATTGATACTGCATTAAATGGAATAGGTGCTAAAAATATCGAAACCATTTTTCAGCGTGGCGAATCGGTTTTTGAATTACCAGATGATATTAATGCTGAAAGTGTAAGACAGGCAATTAAGCAAGCTAATTATCAACCAGAAGAAATAGAAGAAATTTCATTGCTGGACTTGAAAAGCTTTGAGTTACACAACAAAGATGATTATGATTTACTAATTATCGGTTCAGGTGGGGCTGCCTTTTCTGCCGCCATTAAATCAATAGAATATGGTGCAAAAGTGGGAATAATTGAACGCGAAATAGTTGGAGGAACTTGTGTAAATATTGGCTGCGTTCCATCAAAAACACTTCTAAGAGCAGGGGAAATCAATCATTTCGCAAAAGAAAATCCGTTCACAGGTTTACAAACATCTGCAGGGGAAGTCGATTTATCCTCTTTGGTGAACCAAAAGGATGAATTAGTTAGCAAACTTCGTAATCAAAAATATATAGATTTAATTGATGAATATGGCATTAATTTAATAAAAGGTGAAGCTAAGTTTTTTGATGAAAATACAGTTGAGGTAAATGGGAGGAAACTTTCTGCAAAACGATTTTTAATTGCAACAGGTGCTTCGCCATCTATACCAACGATTTCAGGACTTGAAGAAGTGAATTATCTAACAAGTACAACACTACTCGAATTAAAAAAGATGCCTAAACGATTAACGGTTATTGGTTCAGGCTATATCGGATTGGAACTTGGGCAACTGTTTCATAATTTAGGTTCAGAAGTAACGCTTATACAGAGAAGTGAGCGTCTTTTAAAAGAATATGATCCAGAGATTTCAGAAGCCGTAGAAAAAGTATTGACAGAACAAGGTATAAACCTTGTAACAGGAGCAACTTATGAACGTATAGAACAAGTTGGTGAGGTGAAAAAGGTTTATGTAACGGTGAATGGCAAAGATAATGTCGTAGAATCCGATCAATTACTTATTGCAACTGGAAGAAAACCAAATACGGACACTTTAAATCTAAGTGCAGCAGGGGTTAAAGTCGGAAAAAGAAACGAAATCCTGATAAATGATTATGCTAGAACTAGTAACGAAAAGATTTATGCAGCAGGAGATGTAACATTAGGGCCGCAATTTGTGTATGTAGCAGCCTATGAAGGTGGAGTTGTTGCTGATAATGCGATTGGTGGGTTAAATAAAAGATTAGATTTATCAGTTGTTCCTACTGTCACGTTTATAAAACCTTCCATTGCAACAGTTGGTTTAACAGAAGAACAAGCAAAAGAACAGGGCTATGATGTAAAAACATCTCTATTATCTTTAGATGCCGTTCCAAGAGCATTAGTAAACCATGAAACGACAGGTGTATTTAAGATTGTTGCTGATGCTAAAACATTAAAAGTTCTCGGAGTTCATATTGTATCTGAAAATGCAGGTGATGTGATTTATGCAGCTTCTCTAGTAGTTAAGTTTGGTTTAACTGTGGAGGATTTAAAAGATAGTCTTGCACCATATTTAACAATGGCAGAAGGATTAAGACTAACTGCTCTTACATTTGATAAAGATGTGGCGAAATTATCTTGTTGTGCAGGATAAATGCGATAAATATACTTAAACTATGGTGCTTTAGTTGAAGAAGACAATTGAAAACGGAAGTTAAAATACGGAAGGGTGATTAATCTATTTAGTAGAATAATCGTCCTTTTCTTGTACGAAAACAGCATGTTATTAGCAAGTAAAATAACAAAGGATGTAGCGTGAATTTGATTATTAGACGGTTGCTAATTTACATACCAATTTCGATGTTAAATTCGTATTGATAACCTCCCTATCCTTGTTATAACAATAGAGAAGCCAAATAATTGCTATTAGCTTCTCTATTTTTATTTTTCTTTTCCTAAACTGACCTTGCTAGACCTAATTTTGCCGTTTTTATTTTTAAGATGCCATTGTTCGGCAAATCTCTGCACATTTAAAACAAGATTCCGCACATTCCTTGCAATGATTAGCATGGTTATGTTGTTCACACATTTTTCCACATGCTTCGCAAATGTCAGCACAAAGCTTACAAATCTGCTTAGCAAAAGGGCTATCCGATTGCATTGCTTTTGCTGCTAATGCGCAAATGTCAGCACATTCCCTATTATAGCGGATGCAATCCGCCATCATTTTTACATTCTCTTCTTTTAAACAAGCATCATAACACCCATTACAAGCTTCCATACATTCTAAACAAGCTTTAATACATTCTTCATAAGACACGGCCATCTGAAAATCCTCCTTTGATTCAAGATTAAGTACAAATTTTACTATCCCCCTTGATATAATTTTTTATCCAACAAGGGTGCTTCAATCATAGTGTGAATTTTATTTTCTGTATTATTTGATTATCAGGTATTAATCTATAACTTAGTTCGTTTACAGTCAGTAGTAATAAGGATAAAAGGGAGCCAAAGAAAGAATCCTAAATAGTAAAATTTAGCAAAAAAGAATCGAGTGCTTTATCTAAAAACACTCGATTCTAATGAAAATATTATAAAACCATATAATTTTTCCAAATAATCTTTATTCTATTTTTTAAATAGTATCACGAGGTAATAATACTAGATTAATTGCATTGTTGTTATACAAGTATTGTCACCTTCAAAAGTGGAAATCTCAGATTCAGCTGTTTTTCCATCATATTGAATCTTCACGTTATATGTTTTGTCACGTGGCAACCAAAAGTCAATGAATCCATTTTCGAATGATGTCATAGTTTCATCAACAACCACATTACCATCTTCATCTTGAATATAAACATCAAATTCTTTTTCCACTAATTCTCCTTGGCAACCTGTTAAGCTGTGATTAGTACAAGGGTGTGTTGTCTCAACAAATGGTGCGATGGAAACAAAAAATTCATCTTCGGGAAGATCGTAGGTAGTCTCTTTACCATCACTATCAGTTACAATCAGCTCTTCTGAAGTAATAGAAGCAGACACATCACCAGAATCCCCGACACTGTATTCTTGGACCATTTTCTTGATATCTTGTGGTTCTTTTTCATTTGATGCACTTTCGCTTTCACTACAAGCAGCAACTATTAAAATAAGTAATAATCCAATTACTGCCAATAATCCTTTTTTCATATATTGTTCGACTCCTCTTTCATCTAATTTGTTAAATCTTAATATATACTACCATGTAAAACAAACGATATTCTACATTGTAACAAAATCTACAAGACAAATTATAATGTTCAAATATGCATTATTCGTGCAGATGTAATAGATAAATTATGGAAAATATATTTTAAAATCCATAAAAACCAAACCATCCAGCTAAGAAGGAAGTTAATTTCGTCAACCAATCAAAGAATAGTGCTACTCCCATGAAAATCATAATGTATCCACCAATTTTAATTAATTTTAGGCTATGTTTTTTAATCCATTTAATTTTACCAATAAACAATGCTAATAATAGAAATGGGATCGAAAAACCTAAAACATAACTAATCATCATAATCATACCAACATCAGGATTTGTTGCAGCTAATGATAACACAATAGCTAGTATTGGACCGGTACAAGGAGTCCATCCCAAAGAGAATGCCATTCCTATGATGAAAGAACCAACATAACCGCCGGGACGATTTTTGAATGTGATTTTTTTATTCTTCATTAGAAATTTAAAATTAAAAATTCCAACAATCACTAGTCCAAAGAAAATAATTAAAATAGCACCAATTTGTCTAATGGCATCTTGGTAGGTTAATAGGAATTCCGATATATAAGAGGTGGTAAAACCAATCATAATAAAAATGCTTGAGAACCCTAGTAAAAATAGAACGGTATGTAAAAGAGCTTTTTTATTCATTTTTTTATTTTCTTCATTTATCTCACTTACGCTCATTCCGGTAATATAAGATAAAAATGCCGGATATAGTGGTAATACACACGGTGAAATAAAAGAAAGGAAACCAGCACCAAAAGCTAGAAATATATTTATTTCATTCAAAAATTTTATCCCCCTTTATTAGAAAATTGCGGTCTATTGTTTTGGTAATATTTCTTTAAAGTAACTCTCCAAACTTTCTAATGATAAGGCCCCATTTACAATCCTTTGAATTTCCCCATCCGGATTAATGAATATGGAACTTGGAATTGGTCCTATTTTGTATAAATCCCTGACTTCTCCTGTTTTATCATGGGGAATTGGAAAGGTTAGATCATATTTATCAATAAATCGATCTACAACCAATTCTGTATTATCCAAACTAACTGCAATGATTTCAATTCCTTTTTCTTTATATACGGGATAAAGCTCTTGCATGTAAGGCATTTCTTCTTCACACGGTTTACACCAAGTACCCCAAAAGTTCAGCATAATACCTTGCCCTTTAAAATCACTTAGTCGTATAGTTTCTAATTCATTATTTTTATTAATTTGCTTTAATTCAAAGTCAGGTGCTTCATCTCCGACTTGATAAATGGTTTTATCCGCTTGTATATTAGACACTAATGCAAATATAATAGCTCCAACCATTACAATTAATATAGAAGTTCTAAAAATTAATCTGTTTTTCCTTTTATTTTTCTTCTTCTTTTTCGTTTCCTCCAAACTCATAAGTATGTATCACTCCTTATAGGAAATATAGTATAACGGTGGTATTATCTAAAGACACTCTCTGTTAGATTACGTTACAAGTTTGCAGAAATTAAGCAGATTCTTTGTACTATTTATGAACAGAATTTACCTACAGAAAAATAAAAGGCTAAGCAATACCATACATGCTTAGCCAAACATAAACTATTTGTTTCTATTAATCGATTTTTAATAATTGAGCGTTTATTGCACAAATAATAGTACTGAGTGACATAACTGCGGCTCCGACGGCAGGGGTTATGACAAACCCAACATTGTACAATACACCTGCAGCTAAAGGAATAGCAACAATGTTATACCCAGCAGCCCATCCTAAATTTTGAACCATTTTCCTGCGACTTGCCTTAGACAATTTAATGATATTTAAAATGTCTACTGGATTACTGTTAACTAGTATGACATCAGCTGTTTCAATCGCAACGTCTGTACCTGCACCAATAGCAATTCCCAAATCAGCTTCCGCTAAGGCGGGGGCATCATTAATTCCATCTCCAATCATCGCCACTTTTTTTCCATTTTGTTTTAAATACTTCACATTATTTGATTTCTCATGGGGAAGTACTTCAGCGATGACTTTGGAAATACCTAATTTTTCTCCTACATAATTTGCTACACGTGTGTTGTCACCAGTCATCATAACCGTCTCTATGCCACGGTCATTTAATTCTTTAATAACTTTATAAGAAGATTCACGGATGATATCAGCTAGGGCTATCATTCCTTGTAAGACATTATCTTTAAGAACAAATACGACTGTTTTCCCTTGTAAAGCCAGTTGGTCATAAATTTTTTCATCAAAAGAAATTTTATTTGCTTTCATAGCACCGGGACTAATAACAGCAATTTCTGCATCACCGATTTTAGCTACTAACCCTTTCCCAGTTAAATTCTGATAATCCTTAACATCAAGGGGGGTTAAATTACGATCATTTCCTTCTTTCACAATTCCTTTAGCAATTGGATGGTCTGATTGTGTTTCAACAGAATAGGCTAATTTCAATAATTCTTCTTCACTAATTCCCTCACTTGGATGGATATCTGTAACACCAAAATTACCTTCCGTAAGTGTTCCTGTTTTGTCAAACACCACGCGGTCCAATTTAAATGCACTTTCAAATGCTACTCTATTTCGAATTAACAAGCCGTTTTTAGCTGCAATGGAAGTAGATCTAGTTGTTACTAGTGGTGTTGCCAAACCAAGTGCATGTGGACAAGCAATAATTAAAACGGTAACCATTCGTTCCAAAGCAAAATCTAAATCCCCGTTAGTCCACCAAACTGCAAAGGTTATAATCCCTACTACAAGAGCAACATAGAATAACCATTTAGCAGCAATATCCGCAAAGCCTTGGGCCTTTGATTTTGATTTTTCTGCATCGCTTACCAATTTAATAACTTGGGATAGGTAGGTGTCATTTCCTGTTTTACTTACCTTAACTTTTAATACACCATCACCATTGACGGAACCACCTATCGCTTCCATTCCGGGTCCTTTTTCAACAGGGACAGATTCTCCTGTAAGCATAGACTCATCGACGGTAGATTCTCCTTCGTAAATTTCACCATCAATTGGAATCTTTTCACCCGATTTAACTAAAATCAGGTCACCCGGTTGTAAATCTTCGACTGTTACCTCAACAATATTTCCGGATTTGTCCAGTTTATGGGCTTCTTTTGGCATTAACTTGATTAGCTCTTCCAGTGCCTTTGAAGCACCCATCAGGGATTTCATTTCTATCCAATGTCCTAACAACATAATTACAATAAGAGTAGCTAATTCAAAGAAGAAGTCGCTGCCTTCGATAAAGAATGCTGTCAGTGTGCTATATACATAAGCGGCGATGATAGCTAAAGAAATTAACATCATCATTGCAGGCGATTTCTCTTTTAACTCATCCCATGCACCAAGTAAAAATGGTTTTCCACCATAGAAAAAGACAATCGTGGAAAGCAAGAAAAGTAAAAGGGTATCACCTGTGAAATTTACTTCATATCCAATCAGCATTTGAATCATTGGAGACAAGTATAAAATAGGAATTGATAAAACTAGGGATATCCAAAAACGTTTCTTAAAATCTTCTACCATATGTTCGTGATGTCCGCCGTGTCCACCATGTCCACCATGATGCCCACTATGTCCATGACTGTGGTCGTGATTTTTGTGTTCTTCATGTTCATGATTGTGATGTTGATGACTGCGATGTTCTTGTTTCTCATGTTGTTTGTGATTATGATGGTCATGTTCTCTATGCCTATTGTGGTTGTGTTGATTCTCTTCATTTCCATTGTTATTCATTATTACTCCTCCTTTGGTATGGATATTTAGATGAATTTCCTATTATTTTCTGTATTATTCATCCTTCTATCCATACTATATCATACTATACCCCTGTACAGTATTGAATAAGGCTATGATTTTATGTAAAAGATTTGTGTCAAAACAAAAGGTCTTCTTTTATAATTGTATTAAAGACCTTTTTATTCCTATAATGAAGGCTTGTTTACCCATTTATATCCAACACCCCAAACAGTTTTTAAATAATCATCGATTGGAAATCCAGATTGACGAATTTTATCTCGCATGTTCCGTACGTGGGAATCAACCGTTCTTCCTTCTGTGTGTGAATCGTATCCCCAAATTAATTCAATTAATTGTTCCCTAGTAAACACTTGGTTTGGTTTTCTCATAAAATAACCTAGCATGGTAAATTCCTTTGGTGTTAACTTTATTGTATTAGTTTTATATGACAACTCAAACTCATCTTCATTCCATAAAAGATCATTTACTTCAATCTTCCTCGCAGGTTTCATTCTACGTAATACAGCTTCTATTCTTGCTAATAACTCAGCCCCGTCAAACGGTTTTGTTACATAATCATCTGCACCCAATTTTAAGCCTTTAATAATATCCTCTTTCTGTTCACGAGCGGTTACCATGATAATGGGGATATCCGAATCTTTTCTTATCTCTTGACATAATTCCCAACCATTCATCTCAGGCATCATAATATCGATAAGTACAATGTCAAAAGTCTCTTCTTTTAAAAACGATAATGCCTCTTTTGCACTAATAGCTTTTTTACATATGTAATTATATGGTCTCAAATATAATGCTAATAAATCTAGCATTCGTTTTTCATCATCTACTAACAGAGCTTTAACCATTTTATTCACCTCTTGCTAATTGAATAATAACCCTTGTACCTTTCCCAAGTTCACTTTCAATTTCAATCGTCCCTCCGTGGGATTCTATAATTTCCTTTGCAATAGCTAATCCTAATCCCGTTCCGCCACTTTCTCTGGAACGCGATTTTTCTACACGGTATAACCGTTCAAATAGATAAGGTAATTCCTCTTTTGGAATTCCTTCTCCTTCATCTAAAATAGTTATAGTAATTTCTCTTTCATTCTGGGTTACTTCTAATGATATAGACTTTCCTTCGGGTGTATGTTTTCTGGCATTATCCAGTATATTCAATAATACCTGTTGGATCCTATCGGGATCAATATTACCTATGATATTTACTGGGCATGAAGAAGAAAGTGTAATATTTTTTTCTTCTAATACTGGAGCAATTCGTTCTTCAATCGTTTGAATTAGTTGTCTAAAGATAATATTTTTTCGGTTAATTACAAATTTATTTTCATCCATTCTAGCTAGGTCAAATAAATTTTTAACCAAGACTGTTAAATGCTCTGTTTCTTCACGTATAATATCCAGATATTCCTTTCTTTCTTCGTCTGTTATGTCTTGCTTACTTATGATATCTGCATACCCTTTTATATAGGTTAATGGCGTTCTAAGTTCGTGAGAGATACTTGCCAAAAATTCATTTCTGTCACTTTTTAATCGTTCAAGATCACTTGATAACCTCATGATAGAACCAGCTAATTCTCCTAGTTCATCTTTTCGTTCCTTATGTAATTCCACTTGAGTTTTCCCCTTGCTTAGTTGTTCCGTTGCTTCTTTCATTTTCATTAATGGTAACGTAATAAAACGAGAAAGAATAAAAACGGTAAAGATTGTTAAAACAATGGTGATTAGTCCAACTATGACAAATTGATCACTCAAATGATTAACCATATTTTTTACAATATTGGTATTAGCAAACATAAAGACATGCCCTTGATGTTCTTCATCAATCGTAATGGGACTATCAACTGCTATATATTGTCTTTCCGACCAACGTTGTTCTACTACCTTTCCTAAATTGGGTATATCCTTATAATCCGTATGATCAATTACTTCAAACATTTCTTTTTCGACAGGATCGGAATTAATGATGATGTTACCATTGGCATCGGTAATAATAACAGCAAATTCCGATTCTGACTCCATGATAGCAACATGCTCCAACGTGGATGAATTAAAGTTATTTTCCAAGACAGCACTATGTGTATTGGCACGAGCTAATAAACTATTCATTACTTCATCAATACGTTCATTTGCTATATTTGTATATAGAATAAAATAAACAAAAACCTCGATAATTAACATGAATACAAAGAATAATAGTCCAATTTTTAAGGATAATTTATTAAACATAACCCGCCCTCTTTTACCAGTAAGTTAAAGTATCCAGAATACCAATAACAAGAATAATAACCCCTGCAAGTTTCTGAACGAGTGAACCTATTTTTCTGCTTTTCTTTAATATAATCCCACTTGCCCCAAAATACCAAATAAGAAAAATAATTAATAAAAGTGGGAGAGAGGTTCCAATTCCAAATACAGAAGGTAATACAAATCCATATGATGTTTCTAATACAACTGGCATTAAGGTTAGTATAAATAATACAAACATAGTAGGGCAAAATGCTAACGTAAAACTTGCACCCATTAAAAAGCTTCCTAGATAGCTGTCTCTAAGCCTAGTAGGGATTTTAAACATTTTCCCGGTTTTCCTCCAACTAAATAATCCGAGCATAAATATACCAACTAGTATAAGTAATGGTCCTATTAATTTCCTTAGAATCGGGAACATTTGTGTAAGAGTACTGTGTACTTCCTTTCCGAGTAACCAAATCACTAAACCAATAATTGAAAAAACGAATATTTTACCTAAAACAAATAGAAATACGTGTAACCAAGGGACTTTTTCGATTAATGATTTATTCCCATAAATAGTCATTGCACTAATATTACCTGTAAGTTGACAGGGAGCAACTGCGCCAATTAACCCAAGAAAAAATGCAAATAGTAGCGGTATGTGTTCATATCCATATGCAATTTGCTGAAGTGGTCCATTTAGCATGATGGCTATTTCATTAAAAAGATCGAACATATTTATTCACTCACTTTGCCCTTAATAGTTTTATCCATTAAATAACATATAAAAAATATGTCCATTTTTTGTGCAGATTTCAGCAAATATTAATCAAAGGTAATAATGAAGAAAGAGAATCTCAAAATATTAATAGAAAGTGCGTTTTAATGTGATTGTTAAATAATAGGGGAAATATAACAAAATATAAAGTTTATCCATTGACAATAATACTATACGGGGGTATCGTAAATATATAAAGATAAGGAAGTGATTCATTTGGAGGAAAAATTCTTACATGATCATCCGAGTAAACCAAGAACAAAAGATGAAATGCAAAAAATAATTAATCGTTTAAAACGAATTGAGGGTCAAGTTCGTGGAATACAGAAAATGGTGGAAGATGATCGTTATTGTGTAGATATTTTAGTACAAATAAGTGCCATTCAATCGGCATTAAAAAATGTAGGATTTTCTATCACGGAACGACATATTAAACATTGTGTTAGTGATGCTATCAAACAAGGTGAAGGTAAGGAAACCATTGAAGAATTATTGAATGTCATGAAGCAGTTTTCTAAGTAAGGAGGGAATTGTTATGAGTGAAACAAATCATACTACACTTGGTGTAACAGGGATGACCTGTGCAGCTTGTTCTAATCGTGTTGAAAAGGTTTTGAATAAAATGGATGGGGTCAAGGCCCAAGTTAATTTAACAACAGAAAAGGCAACGATAGATTATGATCCAGAAAAAACCTCTATTGAGGATATATCGGAAAAAATAGAGAATGTTGGTTACGGTGTTCTAACGGAGAAAACAGAACTAGATGTCTTTCGGATGACTTGTGCAGCTTGCTCTAACCGTATTGAAAAGGTATTAAATAAACAAGAAGGAGTGAAACTTGCAACTGTAAACTTAACGACAGAAAGTGCGGCTATTGAATATAATCCCGGAATCGTTGATGTAAAAGACCTAATTGATAAAATTAAAAATATTGGTTATGATGCAAAACCAAAGGCAAAAGCCGAAGACAAACAAACATATAAAGAAAAAGAATTAAAAAATATGAAGAAGAAATTAATTATTTCTGCTGTCCTATCTGCACCATTATTATTAACGATGCTTGTTCATTTATTAGGAATGAGTATACCAGATATATTCATGAATCCTTGGTTCCAATTTGCTTTAGCAACACCCGTTCAATTTATCATCGGATGGCAATTTTATGAAGGAGCATATAAGAACCTACGTAATGGTGGAGCAAACATGGATGTACTTGTTGCATTAGGTACAAGTGCGGCTTATTTCTTTAGCTTATACGAAGCATTCAAGACTATTGGCAATCCAGAATATATGCCACATCTATACTTTGAAACGAGTGCCGTTTTGATTACGTTAATTTTGTTTGGTAAATATTTAGAAACGAGAGCCAAAAGTCAAACAACAAATGCTTTATCAAAATTGCTTAATTTACAAGCAAAAGAAGCTCGTGTAATTAGAGATGGTAAAGAATTAATGATTCCTGTAGAAGAAGTTGTCGTTGGGGATCACTTAATTGTCAAGCCGGGAGAAAAGATACCTGTTGATGGTATGGTTGTAAAAGGAAGAACATCGGTTGATGAATCCATGCTTACAGGAGAATCAATTCCAATTGAAAAGGATTCAGGAGCAAAATTAATTGGATCTACTATTAATAAAAATGGCTCCATTGAAATGGAAGCAACAAAAGTAGGCAAAGATACGGCCCTTGCATCTATTGTCAAGGTCGTGGAGGAAGCCCAAGGTTCAAAGGCTCCAATTCAACGATTAGCAGATGTTATTTCAGGTTATTTCGTTCCGATAGTGGTCGGTATTGCTATCCTTACTTTTATTATATGGATTACTTTAGTACAACCGGGTCATTTAGAACCTGCTTTGGTTGCAGCAATTGCTGTACTTGTTATTGCCTGTCCATGTGCTTTAGGACTTGCAACACCAACATCAATTATGGTTGGAACAGGAAAAGCAGCAGAAAGTGGAATTTTATTTAAAGGTGGAGAACATCTGGAAGGGACACATAAATTAGAAGCAATTGTGCTTGATAAGACTGGTACAATCACAAAAGGAAAGCCGGAAGTAACAGATTTTTCAGGTGACGAAGAAACATTACAATTATTGGCTAGTGCAGAAAAAGGATCCGAACATCCACTTGCAGAAGCTATTGTGGCATACGCTACAGAGAATAGCATCGACTTCTTGGATGTAGATCATTTCTCAGCGATACCCGGTCATGGTATTGAAGCAACAATTTCTGGAAAAAACATTCTTGTTGGTAATAGAAAGTTAATGAATGATCATCAAATTGATACAACAGGTTATGAAGAAAAATTAATAAATTATGAAACAGATGGTAAGACAGCGATGTTGATTGCTATTGATGGTGAGTACCGGGGAACAGTTGCTGTTGCAGATACTATAAAAGAAACGGCTCCAGAAGCTATTAAGCAATTGAAAGATTTAGGAATAGAAGTGTTTATGCTAACAGGTGATAATGAACGAACAGCCAAAGCAATAGCAAAACAAGTTGGAATTGATCAGGTAATCGCTGAAGTATTACCTGAAGAAAAAGCAGCTAAAGTAAAAGAGATCCAAGAACAAGGTAAGAAAGTTGCAATGGTTGGAGATGGTGTGAATGATGCACCTGCACTTGTTATAGCGGATATTGGTATTGCCATTGGGACTGGTACAGAAGTGGCTATTGAAGCTGCTGACGTAACGATTCTTGGCGGTGAGCTATTGCTTATACCGAAGGCAATTAAAATCAGTCATGCAACCATTCGAAATATCCGTCAAAATCTATTCTGGGCTTTCGGCTACAATACGGCTGGAATACCAGTTGCGGCTATTGGATTACTTGCGCCTTGGATTGCTGGTGCAGCAATGGCATTAAGTTCTGTAAGTGTAGTTACTAACTCACTCCGTCTAAAACGAGTGAAGTTATAAAAACATCCTTTAAAGGAGGTGAAAACAGTATGGAAAATAAATCAATAGATGTACAAGGTATGACTTGTGGTCATTGCAAAATGTCAGTTGAAGGTGCATTGAAAAAATTAGATGGTGTATCCTCTGCTGAAGTTAATTTAGAAGCTGGCAAAGTAGATGTTACTTTTGATGAATCGAAAGTAAATGTTGATGCCATGAAAGAAGCTATTGAAGAACAAGGCTACGATGTGGGAGCTTAATAAAATATTGTAAAAAGCTGATTTTCAATTTGGAAAATCAGCTTTTTTCATGCAACATGAATAAAATGGTCTAGTACTTAACACACGATAATTGCCTATTAGGTTAAAGCTACTTGAATAACTAAATTTTCAAAGTGTAGGTTGTGTTCTAAATGAAAATATCGATATTCAGGTAAAATATAGCATATAAAGAGCATTTTGATAATGTTTGTTATCAAAATTAGGATAAATTGTGAATGGTTTATCTTAGAATCAAAATGATTCATAGTATCTAAAAATCTGCATATAATCTGCAAGTTTGATGGTTAGAATATACGCAAGCGCAATTCAATTAGGAGGGAATGTTTGAATGAAAAGTAGAAAATTTTTAATAGGGATATTAACTATATTCACAGTGCTTTTCTTATCTGCATGTACAGGTGCAAATGAAGAAGAAAATACAGAAACCGAATCAGGTACTGAAGAAAATATGGACATGAAATCCAATAATAATGAAATGGATATGGAAGAATCTGATACCAACGAAGATATGGAAGGCATGGATCATTCTGGTATGAACCATTCTAGCACTGGCGAAGTCCCAGAAGGCTTACAAAAATCGGATAACCCAACTTATGAGGTTGGCAGCCAAGCTATAATTGAATCTGATCATATGCCGGGAATGAAAGGTGCAGAGGCAACAATCGTTGGAGCATATGATACCACGGTATATACTGTTTCCTACACGCCTACAACCAGTGGGGAACCGGTAGAAAATCACAAATGGGTCATCCACGAGGAGATTGAAGGAGCCGGGGAAGAACCATTTGAACCGGGTACTGAGGTGACCTTAAATACGGATCATATGGAAGGAATGAACGGGGCTGATGCAGTTATTGATTCTGCCGAAGAAACAACGGTATATATGGTTGATTTTGTAACAACTGATACAGGAGATGAAGTAAAAAACCACAAGTGGGTAACGGAAAGTGAATTGTCATCAGTAGAATAATTATTAAATTAGGGACTTATCCAAATCGGGTAGGTTCTTTTTTAGTAGTTGAATTGGGAGAGGTACTTGCTATTATTTACATATATATAGGTAAGTTGTATAACTCTATCTGACACAATAAACATTCGTTGCTACTACTATGGAATAATCACCAAGATTAATGCACTTCTGAAATTTTAATGAAAAGGGAAGGAGAACTACAAAGTTGACCTAGAAGGAGAGAGTAGAGAATAAAAGAAAGAATACAAAAAGAATTTAAGTAACAGAGCTAGTTAGAAATACAACAAACTCCAAAATTATTCACCTTGTAGAAGAAACACAAGATGAACGCACACCATCTCAAGCGTTTGTAGATAAATTTGCAAAATATTATACACCTATTATTATTTGGTGGGAGCTGGGGAACTTGGGCTTATCAAGGGCAAGCTGTTCTTGTCGTTGGTTGTCCTTGTGCATTAGTTATTTCAATTGTTTCAGCAATTGGAAATGCAGCTAAAAAAGGTGTGCTTATCAAAGGCGGAATTTATCTAGGAGAAATGGGTGCCTTAAAAGCGATTGCTTTTGACAAAACTGGTGCATTAACAAAAGGGATTCCTGTTGTAACAGATTTTAATGTGTTGAACAGTTAATGGTACATTCAACGACTTATTTTCACTTCTTTAAAATATATCCGATAATTAAAGGGAGAATCTTTAAAGAAGATGTAAACCAATTTATTTAATATGGAGACACAGGATAGAATAGAAAGAACGCATCATAAGCTAAAATTTGATGTGTTCTTTTTTTCTCTTATGTGGTCTTACCTTTAGAGATAAACAATAAAATCTGAGTGATAATAGCAAGTATAGGTAATTCCAATAATGGACCTATAACTAATGTTAAAGCAATTAAGGTTGATCCGGAAATGCTGTCATAGCAATTGCTAAAGCTATAGGTGAATTTCTAGCTAAAGTGGTCATATTCAAACTGACTTTATCAGATTGCGAGAATTTCAGAAGCTGCCCAATTTTCCGGCCAACGATAAAGTTTATTACAAAATATAGAAGAATAGGGATTGTTAACTTCCACAATAAATTTAGGTTATCAAGTAGTAATTGTCCTTGAGAAGCAAACATTGCAACGATTGCAAGGCTTAGAGAAATAATTGGTAGCGCACTTAATTTCGATAATAGATTTTTAGCGAACTGTTGTTTACTTTTCAATAATGCTTTTGTTAAGACTGATAAAGCTAATGGGATGAATAATACAATCAGTATACTTTCAACCAAAAAGGAAAGTTCAATAAATCCTGTAGTTCCACCGAAAATTAGAAGATAAACGGGTAGTAAGAAAACCTGTAATAGTAAATTTAAAGGCAAAATAGCAGTTGATAAAGCAACATTTCCCTTTGCTAAACCTGTAAAGATTATGTACCAATCAGTACAAGGAGTAACCATTAACATGATAAAACCAATATATAATGCAGGGTTATCACCTAAAAATAGTAAAGCTAATAGCCACGCTAAAAGAGGTGTCCAAAGAAAATTCATGATGACTGTAGTAGATGTGAACTTTAAGTTTTTAAAAGACTTTCTTATTTCTTCAAAAGGAATTTGTAAGAAGGTAATATAAAGCATTGATATTAATAACGGTACAATAAAACTCTCTGCACTCGTTCTTATTGGTTCTAATTGTCCTAGACTTATGCCTATGATTACTGCTAAGAAAATAATAAATGTATACATCTTTTCGAATAAACCCATTTCATAATCACCCCAACGACAAGATAACTGTTATTCACGCCATTTTACCACAGAGTAACGACTTTAAGTTTTTTAGTAACTGAGAAATATTATTGGTTTGTAACTTTAATACATAAAGTAAAATAGACATCAATAATTATACATGCATTATTGCTAAACGTGCTTTATGTATTATTGATACAGGTTGTTGAATAAAACATCATTTTAAATGTCACATTTTAATGAAATATTTTATTGTATATATAAGCAAATAGTTATATGCTAATGTTGTAATGAAATTATAAGGAGGAGATGATGTGCTGCAAACAACCATTGAAATGGAAAAGGCTGCAGTTATTTTAAAATTATTGGGTGATAAAACAAGATTAACGATTATGAAATTAATTGATAATCAAGCTTGTTGTGTCTGTGAATTTGTTGAAATATTTCAAGTCAGTCAGCCATCGATTAGTCAGCATTTACGTAAGTTGAAAGACTTAGGATTGGTTAAGGAAGAAAGAAAAGGGCAATGGATATTTTACTCCGTAGATAAGGAAAATGAATATTATTCATTTATTAAACCTATTCTTGATCAATTACCTAATCAAGATTACAAATTAAAAGAACTTGAAGAAAATGGTACACGAATTTCTTGTTGTTAAATTGGAGGTATTATTTTGTCTACAACGCTTATACTCGCAATATTAATTTTTATTGCAACCCTAGTACTAGTAATATGGCAGCCAAAGGGCTTAAACATTGGCTGGTCCGCAATGGGTGGAGCTGTAATTGCCTTATTAGTAGGGGTAGTAGGATTCAGTGATGTTCTTGAAGTAATTGACATCACATGGAATGCAACGCTATCCTTTGTCGCAATTATCCTTATTTCTTTAATACTAGATGAGATTGGATTATTCGAATGGGCAGCACTGCACATGGCACGGGTAGCAAAAGGTCATGGAATAAAAATGTTTGTTTACATTAGTATTTTAGGTGCAGTTGTTGCAGCATTATTTGCGAATGACGGAGCGGCACTTATCCTAACACCGATTGTTCTTGCAATGGTGCGAAATTTGAATTTTAAAGAAAAAATGATATTCCCTTTCATTATGGCAAGTGGATTTATTGCGGATACAACTTCATTACCATTTATTGTAAGTAACTTAGTAAATATCGTTTCTGCAGACTTCTTTGGCATTGGATTTGTTGAATATGCTTCGCGGATGATTATTCCGAACTTATTTTCACTAATTGCAACCATTTCGGTATTACTAATCTACTTTAGAAAAAGTATCCCTAAGAATTATGATTTATCGAAACTTAGGGAACCGAAAGAAGCAATAAACGATATAAAGATGTTTCGCCTTTCTTGGTATGTTCTCGGATTATTAGTAATTGGCTATTTTAGTAGCGAATTCATAAATTTACCAGTATCTATTATTGCTGGGGCCATAGCTATATTCTTTATCATAATGGCCAGACGTAGTGCCGCTGTTAATACGAAAAAAGTTATTAAAGGCGCTCCGTGGAATATCGTTATTTTTTCAATTGGAATGTATGTCGTCGTATATGGATTGGGAAATGCCGGGCTGACCTCTGCGCTCGCAAGTGTTCTTCAAACTGTGGCTGAACAAGGATTATTCGTTGCTACAGTTGGAATGGGTTTTATAGCTGCTTTCCTGTCATCGATTATGAATAATATGCCAACCGTAATGATTGATGCATTAGCCATTGCTGAAACGAATACTTCTGGTGTATTAAGAGAAGCGCTTGTTTATGCTAACGTAGTTGGTTCGGATTTAGGACCAAAAATTACGCCAATTGGTTCACTAGCAACCTTAGTGTGGCTCCATGTACTTTCCCAAAAAGGAATTAAAATTTCATGGGGAACCTATTTTAAAACCGGGATTGTTTTAACTATCCCAATACTTTTTATTACTTTAGTAGGTCTTTATCTAACACTTCTACTATTTTAAAAAGGAGAATGAATTATGGCTAAAAAAACAATTTATTTCTTATGTACAGGGAACTCATGCCGTAGTCAAATGGCAGAGGGATGGGCGAAAAAATATCTCGGAGATGAATGGGAAGTTAGAAGTGCAGGGATTGAGGCACATGGACTAAACCCAAATGCGGTAAAAGCAATGAATGAAGTTAAAATTGACATTTCTAACCAAAAATCAGAGAAAATTGACGTAGAATTTTTGAATACCGCAACATTGGCGGTAACGTTATGTGGAGATGCCAAAGACCGCTGTCCAGTGACACCACCTCACGTAAAACGTGAACATTGGGGCTTTGACGATCCAGCCAAAGCAGAAGGTACGGAAGAAGAAGTTTGGAAAGTGTTTCAGCGCGTTCGGGATGAAATAGGAGAACGGATTAAGCGATTTGCTGAAACAGGTGAATAATAGGGAATGATGAGGCATGTTGATACGCAAGCCTTATCTTTTCGGTTTCTATATAAGTATATAACTATACATCAATAAAGAAGTTGTTCATGATGAAAAAGGTAGAAATGTTTGACCCAGCAAAATGTTGTTCTACAGGTGTTTGTGGACCGAGTGTCGATCCAGATTTAACTAGAGTTGCATCAGCTGTTTATTCCCTTGAACAAAAGGGTGTTACTGGTAATGCGGCTCAGAATGTATTAATTAATATGAGTTTTAAAGAGGTATTTAACCTGTCTGGTGGGAATAAGAATTATCAGAGTTTTAAAAAGGGAAAACAATAATCATAAAACGACTGATAAGTGAAATAAAAGGTAGGGAGAACTTCCAACCTTTTTAAATTTATCTTAACCATTTACTAGTGGGGGCAATTTTATAATAAAAAACCACTTTTCATTGAAGGAGAATACTTTAGTAGGGAAATTTTAATAATATATATCTACTTGACCATGTACTGTAGTACATGGTTTATAATTTTATTGAGGTGAAAATAGTGATTTATCGCATTGGTGAGTTTGCAGATAAATGTGGAGTTAACAAAGAGACGATTAGATATTACGAACGAAAAAATTTACTAAAGGAACCTTCCCGAACAAAAACTGGTTATCGTTTATATTCAGATTATGACGTTAAGCGTGTAGGATTCATCAAGCGAATACAAGAGCTTGGTTTTTCTTTAGGTGAAATCTACAAGTTACTTGGAGTTGTAGATAAAGATGAAGTCCGTTGCCAAGATATGTTTGAATTTGTTTCTAGAAAACAAGAGGAAGTTCAAAAGCAAATAGAGGATTTAAAACGAATTGAAACTATGTTAGGTGACTTGAAACAACGATGTCCTGATGAAAAGCAATTACATGCGTGTCCAATAATAGAAACTTTAACATGAGAGATTAATGAAAGGAGCTTTATTATGAATAAATATAAGGTAAATATTGAAGGAATGACTTGTACAGGCTGTGAAAAACACGTAGAGTCAGCACTTGAAAGTATAGGTGCTAAAAATACTGAAGCAAATTTCCGTCGCGGTGAAGTAGTATTTGAATTGCCTAATGGTATAGAGGTTGAAAGTGCAAAAAGGGCAATTAACGAAGCAAATTATCAAACTGGAGAAATTGAAGAGTTACTACAACAAGAAAATGTGGTGTTAGGTACTAAAGGTAATTATGATCTTCTTATTATTGGTTCTGGTGGTGCAGCTTTTTCTGCTGCAATTAAAGCTATTGAATACGGTGCAAAAGTAGGAATGATTGAGCGTGGAACGATTGGAGGGACCTGTGTGAATATTGGCTGTGTTCCATCCAAGACCCTTCTTAGAGCAGGGGAAATCAATCATTTAGCTAAGATAAATCCGTTTATAGGTTTACAAACATCTGCTGGAGAAGTGGAATTGGCTCCTTTAATCAAGCAAAAGAACGAATTAGTGAGTGAACTTCGGAATCAAAAATATGTCGATTTAATAGACGAATATGGATTTGATTTAATTGAGGGAGAAGCAAGCTTTGTTGATGAAAATACAATTGAGGTAAATGGAACAAAACTTTCTGCAAAACGCTTTTTAATTGCAACAGGGGCCTCTCCTTCTATCCCATCGATTTCTGGACTTAATAAAGTTGATTATTTAACAAGTACAACGCTATTTGAATTAAAGAAAGTTCCAAAACGTTTAACGGTGATAGGTTCAGGATATATTGGGATTGAGCTTGGGCAACTCTTCCATCATTTAGGTTCAGAAGTAACACTTATACAAAGAAGTGAGCGATTATTAAAAGAGTATGACCCGGAAATTTCTGAAACAGTAGAAAAAATGTTAATCGAACAGGGTATACACCTTATCAAAGGAGCAACATATGAGTGTGTCGAACAAGATGGGGAGATAAAAAAGGTTTATCTAACTGTAAACAGTAAGAAAAAAGTCGTTGAATCAGAGCAGTTACTTATTGCAACAGGAAGAAAACCAAATACGGATTCTTTAAATTTACGTGCTGCAGGTGTTGATGTTGGAAAACAAAAGGAAATACTGATAAATGAATTTGCTCAAACAAGTAATGAAAAGATTTATGCAGCAGGAGATGTGACATTAGGACCGCAATTTGTGTATGTAGCAGCCTATGAAGGTGGAGTTGTTGCAGATAATGCAGATGGTGGATTAAATAAAAAAATAGATTTATCCGTTGTTCCAAGCGTTATATTTACAAATCCATCGATTGCAACAGTTGGTTTAACGGAAGAACAAGCAAAAGAAAAAGGCTATGAAGTAAAAACATCAGTATTACCGTTAGATGCAGTCCCAAGAGCGATAGTAAATAGGGAAACAACAGGTGTATTTAAACTTGTAGCTGATGCAAAAACGTTAAAAGTATTAGGGGTTCATATCGTAGCTGAAAATGCAGGAGATGTGATTTATGCAGCGACATTAGCCGTTAAATTTGGCTTAACCGTAGAGGATTTAAAAGAAAGCTTTGCTCCATATTTAACATCGGCAGAGGGAATAAAATTAGCTGCCCTTACATTTGATAAGGATGTATCAAAATTATCTTGTTGTGCAGGATAAAGCTCCTTATTTATAGGAGCTTTAATTAATACACTTAAACTATCTCACCCTTTACAGGAATAACAGCAATTTAATAGTAATTTGGCTGGTTGCGGTTCAGTAGAATGTGTAATTAATGGTAGAGTATTATTAGGACTTATATCATTTGTTAATGGGTTCGGAATTATAACGAAAATAAAAAACCAATGTCGGAAAATGGTGATGATAATATGTTATCGAAACAAGCAATCCTTGATGAATTATCAAAAAACCTAAATACTTGGAGAGATAAACACGGTGTTAAGCGAGTTGGTTTGTTTGGTTCTTACAGCCGTGATGAACAAAAAGAATCCAGTGATATTGATGTAATAGTAGAATTTAACGACTCGGATTTATCTTTTGATAATTACATGGACTTAAAAATAAGCCTAGAAGATCACTTTCAGAAGCCGATAGATTTAGTCATATTAAATGATATTAAACCTGCTTTAAAGTCAGAGTTTCTATTGACTACTACATTTGTAGAAGAGGGAAAATAATAAGATTATAATTTTAGCAGTCTATTTGCTAGAAAATAGACTGCTAATTGAGCTTCCTACTAAAAATTGTTCAAATCTACAGTAAAATGCCAGCAAGTTGTCAAACAAGTTCATTATTTATCTCTTTAAATAACTTCTGATCAAACTCGTAGACTATTTTTTTGATGGTTCGATCTTTAGGCTTTTCTCCAGTATTTACTTGAATTTCTTTGATAAGCAACCGAAGTAATTCTTTCTTATCAAAGTCGTCTAATAAGTTAAAAAATGAATTAAAATCATTAGCAATGCGGTTAATTACTGGTAATAAGTCATTGTTATTCTTTAATTCTATCTGATTTGTTAGTAGTATTTTAAATTCCTTATGTTCACTTTCTTGATTCTGAACTCTTTTCATTTCATCACTAAGTGTATCAATGTCGATTATTTTCTTCGTATAAAGTTGTATGAGATCCTGCTTCTCTCTTTTTAGTTCTCTTAAATTTTTTTCTAGTAATTTAAGTTCCTCTTCAATTGGTTCAAGTTCACTTTTTAGGTTATCCATAACAACTGTTTGTAATGGTACAGAGAGGTTTAAATCGTTTAGGTAATTCATAACCTGTGATAAGACCTCTTGTTCCGCATACTCCTTTTTTACAAGGTTCGACTTACATGCTTTAGAACCACTGTTTTTAAAACGGCCACACACGTAATATTTGTACTTTTTGTTTGCATTCCCTTGTACCATTGCACCTCCACAAGTAGGACACTTTAATAGACCCGATAATGGAAAGGAGCCATTGTGTATTTTTTCTTGGGTATAACTACGTAGTGATAAAAGTTTTTGGGTTCTTTCCCAAAGCTCTTCACTGATAATAGGATAATGGTTACCTTTTTTATATTTACCTTTCCATTTAACAAAACCATTGTAGATTTTATTATTGAGAATAGTTCTGACTGCAGTAATTGACCAATGATTATCCTTTTTGGTTTTGATACCTTGCATATTTAAATTACTAGCTATTTTTCGATAACCCCACATTTTATTGGAGTAACAATCAAAAACGTATTTAACAACTCTTGCTTCATCTTCGTCAATTACTAATTTCTTATTTATTAAATTGTACCCAAATACCATTCCACCGTTAAAGTCACCATTTTCAAATGTCTTCTCCATACCTAGTGATGTACGGAAGGCGATTAGATCTTTTTCTACTTCTGCAATAATACCTAATATCTGATAGATTAGTTTTGAATTAGGATCATTTGTGTCGATATTATCAGCGATAGAAATTAAGTTCTTGTTAGCCTTTTTTAGACGACTAAAGATATATTGGGAATCTAAAGAATTACGTGATATACGATCTTGTTTAAATATGATGATGGAATCAATGTTATTCTCCTTTTGGAAAACGTTATAAAACATCTCTTTAAACTCAGGTCTATTTGAAAAGCTTTCTCCTGATGCGGGTTCCTCTACATATATTTTTACAAGAATAATATTATTTTCCTTACAATACTTTTCTATTGCTTCAATTTGTTGTTCAATTGATGTGTTATCTAGTTGTTTATTTGTGCTAATACGAACATAGGCGTATGCTCTTGTATATTTAGTTATCATCTTTCATCCTCCAATTCAGTAATAAAAGTATCCGAGTATTTAATCATTAAGTCTGTTAGGAAGTTTAGAAAGTCATAGCCTTTTATTTTTGTTAACTCTTTATTTGTTGCGAGTTTAAGTTTGTAATGCTTATCAAAATCTAAAATTTCTTTTTTTATCATAATGAATGAACTCTCCCCTTATCTATTTGTGGATTAAACACACAAATAACAGCCGGCTAGTCATTTGCTGAAATATGATAACCGCGAAAAAATGATATTTTAAGAGGAAATAAAAACTTTTTTTTGCAACTTGAAATTTTATATCGATCATTTAGAGTAGCTATATCATTTACAGTTTTTAATTACACAAAAAAGCTTGAGGTATGTTCAAACTCCTCAAGCTTTGAATAATTGTAGTATTTTGGTCTTTAATTAATATTCCTGTTACGGAAGATCAGGAAATAATACTGTTCCCTCTTCGGTAAAAAAGAGATGGGGTTTTTTATATCCAAGAAAGTGGACATAAAGTGATTTTCCTTCATAAAGATTATCTATATTGGTTACTAAGTTACAATATGGTATGAAACCTAATTTACCATCTTTCGAATAGGTATATACCTCTATTCCTTTGTCTAAGAACTTACGTATTCTTACCTTTGTTGTCTGGTGGATAAAAAAGCCCGTTCTATCAAATGCTCTCACTAATAAAATCTCCTTTTATATTCTTTTCATATATACTTCTATATTTTGGGCATTTCTGCAGTATTATGTAAAGAAAAATTTTTGTTATTTCCATTTCTATACCATTTGTCCCATAACTCATGAAATACGAAGTTGTATTTAATCATTGTCTGATGTGATGTTTCAGTTGATTTAGATTTTAAATATACGATTACGGACCTTCCTTTAATCTAATGAAACTATTATAGCGATACTCATGTAAGAAATATACACTTTGTCTATAACCGGGTAGATAATAGTCATAAACGGTCAATTTAGAGTCATGTTTATATTTAGGATTTTTAAAGTTATATATCAATCTAATCAAATCACAGATCAAATGAAAAAAGAGACTATTATCTTTTTGACAAACTTAAATAACGTTCATTTAAAAGGTATTACTGGGCTTCAGTAGTGATCTTTTTAAATTTATAAAAAAATTTTATCTAACCTATTAAAATATGAAAAACACCACTTTATAATATTTAGACTTTATCGTTGATAAAGCAACAGGACTAAAAATTATTCAATTAAAACGGAGAGGAAGGTGATAGAAATTAAAAAGAAACTAAAAAGAGCTGTAATTAAAGAGGAGTACGTCAAATTAACAGGCAGCACAGAAGAAGCAATCATACTAAATCAGTTTATTTACTGGAGTGAACGTACCAAGGATGTAAGTAAATATTTACTAGAAGAAAAAACAAGGTTAGAAAATGGCAGTAAGGAAGGTGATGTTTCCCTAAAATATGGATGGATTTATAAGAAGGCAGAAGAGTTAAAAGAAGAAGTGATGCTTAGCGTATCTGTAAATACAGTGCGGAAGCACATAAATCAACTGGTAAAAAAGGGATATCTAAATAAAAGAAGCAATCCTATCTATAGATGGGATAAAACATTTCAATATCGCGTAAATCTAGTAAAAGTGACATCAGATTTAAAAAAGATTGGATACCGTTTCGAAGATGAAAATTTGTTAACTGGAAGCGCAGATTTTGATGCTCGAGAAACAAATACTGAACAGTTGAATAATTATAATGAGTTTTCGAAACGCACAGGTATTACTGCAATACCAGAGATTACTACAGATACTAATACAAATAATTTATCAGAAATATCATCTTCATTGTCAATTGATGATGATATGAAATCCAATGATTCTAAACAATTTAATAAAATATGTGAACTTTATTTGAAGCTTAGTGGAAAGTCCAAAATATCATCTAATGACTATAAAGCTATTTTAGAAGTAGTCAAAGAGCAATGGAACACTAACCTAGTTCTGAAATGGATTGAGGATTGTTTTCGCCAGTTTAAGCCACAACACAAAAACGATCAAATTCGTTCTTTTCGATATGTAACAAACTATATTTTTGATCAAGCGCATAAAAACTATTTTTTTCAGGAGGTTGTTAACAATGAACAGAATACAGGAGATTATGTCGAAGATGAATATTTCGAACGATATGGGTGATTTGTCGTTGAAAAAGCCAGGGAAAATCACTAAGCCGTCAAATAAGTGTATTTATAATGAGTGTGATGGAAGTGGTATGATTCATTATCGCAGAGAAGATGGGACAGAAGCGATGACATTTTGCAAGTGTAGAGAGCAAAGACAATTACTAAATTCTATTAAAACTGCTAGAATTCCGAAAGAATATCATCATAAGAGCTTAGAAGATTTTAACGTTAACCATTATCAAAGTAAAGATGCTATAAAGCATGCAAAATATGCGCAAAAGGTAGCATCTGGATTTATCAAATCTTTTGAAACAATGAATGATATGGGAAAGGGTCTCTACATTTATAGCAAGACAAAAGGTACAGGAAAAACACTATTATCTATCATTATCATCTATGAACTAATGATGAAATATCAAATAAATCCACTTTATATTTCAGTGGTAAATATATTAAGTGAATTGAAGAATACTTTTCATCAAAAAGAGGTAAATTCATACGATATCATTCGATCTTTAACTGAAGCAGATATCTTAGTTATGGATGATTTAGGTGTGGAAAAAACTACGGATTGGGTGGAAGAAATCTTAACTCAGATTTTAGATGAACGAATGATGGATAATAAACCAACCATTATAACTTCAAATATGCCAATTACAGAGTTAGACCGAAAATACCCAAGCGGTCGTATAAAGAGTCGGGTGGAAAAAATGACTTTTCCAATTCCCATGCCTGAAGAATCTGTACGTAGCACCCTATCCAAACAAGAGAATGATAAAGTTGCTAAATTATTTTTTGAAGATGAATAAGTCTGTCAATTAATAATGGGCCGTTACCTTTGGTAGCGGCTCAATTTTATTATTCTATTATGGTACTTTCGTGGTAGAATAAAATAAAGATAAAGTATAAAAAAAGTAAGAGTAGGTGACTCTTAAATGGAAATTAAAATATTTCAACGAACTCAACGTGATCTTGCAGCATCTATTAACCAAGTTATCGATAAATATTGGGAAGATGAAATTGATGAAGTAGCAATGATGGATTTGATTCAAAAGTTGTACATAAATAATACGAATAAACTTATGAAGAATGGGAGTTATACCACGATAATTCGTCAACAATGTGGAAAACGTAGACTTGAAGTAGTTGATAAAGTAATCAACCAAATAAATAAAACACAATAGAGAGGAGGGATAGAATAAATGGAATATTCAGCAGGATTCACGAAAGAAAAATGGTCAGAGAATGACATTGCGGTAGTAATCGATCTTATTCTGCAAGGGAAAAATAAGAAAGAGATTTTAGAAGAAGTGACGGAGAATAATTTATTCCAATTAAGAAGTCCTTTGAGTATAAAAAATAGATTTAACATGGTTTATAATCGTGCAGCTTCCTTAGACGATGAAATGAAACAGCACTTTTTACGAGCGAATGATTATGATCGAAAGGCATTAACGTTGTATACCTTTCTTCAAGTTTATCGAATAGCATTAGAGTTTTATATAGAAGTTATTGTTTATAAGTATGAACAACAGGAACCACTGTATCGTAATGATTTTCATTATTTCTTTGAAGGTAAAGCAAGTGTAAGCGAGCGAGTTAATGGATGGAGACCTGAGACGATTAAACGTCTAATTAGTACCTTAATGTTATTTTTTAAAGAGGCAAAAATGATTGAACAAATTGACCAGACAAAATACACCATTAACCCGATACATATAAGCCGAGATTTAAAAACTTATGCTGAAAAGAATATGCCATTGTTGTATTCTTTTTCAGTTTTAGAAAAGGTGAATGAGTCATGAAGTCTACATATGAACGATTAGAACAAATGGAAAAGCGAATTAACCAAGACGGATTCACCCAACCAAAAGGGATTGGGAGTGATATTCCTCATTTTGTATTGGATTATCCAGCGAAAGATGAGCTGCAAGTGCGTGTTTATGTAAAAAATATGTTGAAACGCACGCCCCATAAGATAAAGGAAGTAAATCTGTTTGAATTTTTACTTTCATTCTTTGACGAAGATGAACTAGAAGAACTATATGAGTTAACAGAAAGTGAAGGGATGCGTGGATTAATAGATGTCATCGACCCGATTTTAAATGAAGGTAATATTATGTTCCAACAGTTTAAAGAAAAAACGGAGGAGGCAGATTTAATTTTTATTACAGGTGTTGGTACCGCTCACCCGTTTCTACGCTCAAGTCAATTACTAAAAATTGTTTCCAGTAAAGGCTATAAAAAGCCAATTATATTGTTTTATCCAGGTGAATTTACAGGGCTGAGGCTAAAACTATTTGGCATTTTAGACTATGAAGACGACTATCAATTATCACGTATTTCCTAAGGGGGGAAAGGGATGCAAATTAAAGAACTATTTAAAAAAGATATTTTTCGTCCAATTAACAATGTTGTTCAAGCAGAGCAAGTGGACGAAGAGGTAGTAAAAACAGAATTAGATGAATATGTACTGACAGAAGAAAGTGAACATTACTTAGAACGATTCTATCGAAATTATTTAGCAGTATATGACCAGCCTTCAACAAAAGTAGGTGTTTGGATTTCAGGTTTCTTTGGATCTGGTAAATCTCACTTCCTAAAGATTCTATCTTATTTATTACATAATCAATCCATTGCCGGAAAAACTCCTGCCGAATATTTTGAAGACAAGACCAATAATCAAGAATTACTTAACATGATGAAAAAGGTATCTGAGAAAAAAACAGATGCATTACTATTTAATATTGATTCGCGTTCCACCTCTTCGTCAAAAGATGCTGAAAAAGAACGTATCATTGAGGTGTTTCTACGAGTGTTTAATAACCATTTAGGGTATTCTGATACACTTTGGGTTGCAGAAATGGAACGCCAATTAGATGAAGATGGAAAGTATGAGGAATTTAAACAAGCGATTTTTGACCAAAATGGTAAACCGTGGGAAGAATTCCGATTAAAAATATTACTACGTAAAAAGAAGGTAATTCAAGCATTAGAAACAGTAGGATACGATCGGGATACAGCTGAAACTTTTTTTGATGTAAGTAGAGAATGGTTTTCGATTGATGCACAACGTGTAGCGGAACTAGTTGCCGATTATTGTAAAAAACAAGGCCCAGATTATCGCATTGTGTTCCTAGCGGATGAAATTGGACAATATATCGGTAATAATACGAGCTTAATGCTAAATCTACAAACGATTACAGAAAAATTGGGTGATTTGTGTCAAGGACAAGCTTGGGTTATTGTTACATCACAAGAAAAGCTAGAAGCAACTGTATCAGACTTAGATAGTACAAAGGACTTTTCGAAAATTCAAGGTCGCTTTGAAACAAAAATTAACCTATCAAGTGCGAATACCGATGAGGTGATTAAAAAGCGTCTCTTAGAGAAAACAGAAGTTGGAGAAGATACACTAAAAACCATACATGACCAAGAAGGAAAACTAATTCAAAATCGATTAGCTTTTGATCCAAAAAACACTCAACTCCGTTCAGGTTATCGTAGCATCGATGAATTTGTTTCCTTTTATCCATTTGTTCCTTATCAAATCGAATTATTACAAATGATTTTTACAAAGATTCGTAACCTAGGTGAGGGAGGACAACATACATCACGTGGTGAACGGTCATTACTAAAAGCTTTTCAAGAAGCAGCTCAACTAAATGCGAGTGAAAATGTAGACAATATGGTCACCATGGCTGAATTTTATCCATCAATTCGAGATTATTTAGAATCATCCATTACAAGCACGATTGCAAGAGCAGCAGACCGTGCCAGAAATGACGAGGGATTAACAGAATATGATGTACAAGTATTACAAGTTCTCTATTTAATAAAAGGAATAGATGCAATCAAATCCACTCCAAGTAATATTGCTACCTTGATGGTGGAGACGGTATATGACGAACGTCAGCCTTTAGAGTATAAGATCAAAGAATCATTAAACCGTCTGCAAACTGCGATGTTCATTGAGCAACATGCTGATGGAACCTATTCTTTCTTATCCGATGAAGAACAAGAAATTAATCGTGAAATACGTGCGGAAGATTATAATTCAGCTGCAGTTAAAGAGCGGTTAGCAAATCTGTTTTTCAACGTGATGTATCGTCATCCAAAATACGAATACAAACATAATGAACTAACCAAACACTTTGATTATAATAAACGCTTCGATAATTATGTGAAGGGTCAAATGAATCATGAATTAACAATGCAAGTGTATACAGAAGGAATGACGGATTCGGAGGCAGCACTGCAAGCGAATTCTGGTCATCTGATTATTTTATTAGATAAAGAATACGTGGCAGAAGCAGAAAAAGCATTAGCATATATCCAACAAGTTGACAGTTATGTTCGTCGAAAACAATCGAGTACTACAACGCAACAACAGAAACGGATTTTTGAAGCAAAACTAGCAGAAGTGGATGAGTATTCTCAAAAAGCAGAAGAATTGTTAGCTAAAGCATGTGAAAATGCGGAATTCTATATCCATAGTCAGCGCCGAGACTTTAATGGAGATTTTGAACATAAAGTGAATCAAGCAATGGATATGCTCATTCGAAATACATTTACAAAATTTCATTATATAGAAGAACCAATCTCTTTTAGAAATAGTAAACAAGAATGGCAACAGGTTGCGGAAAATTTAGGACAACAAAACCTTTTCAGTGATGTAAATAAAAATGCAGTCGATGAAGTAAAAGTCTTTATCGAAGAACTGGAACGTTATCATGATCAACGAACATTAAAAGAGATTGTACAAAAATATGAAGCAGTGCCTTATGGATGGGAAGAACAAGACACAATTGGTATCTTGTTAGGCCTGATGAATGCAGGAAAAGTCCGATTTACTTATGCAGGTGAACCATTTAATCCGAATTCAGAAAGGTTCTACGATAGATTGGAAAGGATATCTGAACGTGATCGGATTGTCGTAATGCCAATTGTTGAGATGGATGGACAAGTTAAACAGGAACTTATTGTACTAGTGCGTGATTTCTTCTCGTTAACACAGATTTTCGATACGTACGATGCGTATGAAGAAATCATCCGTGAAAAAGTACATGAGGAGTTTGTTGAGCCGATTGAGAAGATTCGTGAAAGAAGACGTCAACAAGATCCTACTAGTGACTATCCATATCCTGGTGAAAGTCACATTCGACGAGTCGTAACAGATACACAAAAATTGTTATCGATACGTGACCCAGAACAATTCTGTCGGACTTTCATTCAATTTGAAGATGATATGGAGGAATGGTTTGATATTATCGAAATGCTTCAAGGATTCTATGAAGGAAATCCAATTGTAAAGTTTGATGAAGCAGTTCAAGTTCTAAAAAATCATCAACAGGACTTAGAAATTATTCATAATGAAGAACTGCAAGATATTGCTCAACGAATGAAACAAATTTTATTGCAAGAAGAACCATCGAAAGATATTAGTCAATTACCAAAGTTAACAGATGATTTAAAGAACATCATCCAAGAAGAAACAGACAAACAAAAACAAGCTGTTTTGGTTCAATCTGATAAATCAATGGGGCAATTAAAAGATTTATATGAACAATACTCCCAATATGAGACAATTACAGCTTATATTCAGTCGAGAATAGACCGTGCAACTCAACTATATGAAAAGATAAAGAACAGTGAACGCATTTCAAGCGCTCGTATTAATCAACAACAGCTTGGTGAACTGGTTGACTCGACAAAATCAAAAGCACGACAAATGTTGAAAGAAATAAGAGAAGAAACAGATTCAGTAGAAAGAGATCCAAAACCAATTACAGGTAAAGACCTGTATGATAAGTTTTTCAGTCGTGTAGATACAATTGAAACGGAAGAAGACTTGGAACGTGCAGTTGATTCGCTAAAACGAGAATTATTAAAGGAATTGCAGACGCATTACTTTGTGAAAGCTTAAATTCAGGAGCAGGTATATTATCTGCTCCTCTACATAGTAGGGGTGAAGTAAATGAATAAAACAGAGTTAAAAAAATTTGCTGTAGAAGCGAGACGTGACTTACTTGAAAAAGTGGCATTGAAGGCAGAACAATATGGGATTACGAAAGAAAATTCTGAGCTAACAATTGAAGAGAATTATGGACAATTAATTGTCAATGGCAAGACATTTCCTCAAGACCTAAAGCACGCCTTACGGACACTACAAAACCGTTTAAATACGGTTGGTTATGAACAATTAATTGAGGAAGTGGCTTATACGTGGTTTAACCGGATTATAGCGATTCGGTATATGGAAGTAAATAACTACTTACCTGACCGCGTAAATGTTCTATCCAGTAGCTCTGGTAAGAACGAACCGGATATCTTGCTTCAATATGAAACGATGAATTTGGATATAGATGAAAAACAAATAAAAGATTTAATTCATAAAGGAGATAATGAACAAGCTTACCGGAAACTGTTTATTGCGCAATGTAATGCATTAAATCAATTGCTACCATTTCTATTTGAAAGAATTGAAGATTATACGGAGTTATTACTTCCCGATTATTTATTGGATCAGGAATCCATCATCCGAAAGATTGTCAATGAATTATCCGATGAGAACTTTTATCAAGTACAAGAAGATGGCACTCAAAAAGATAATGTGGAAGTATTAGGCTGGCTTTATCAATATTACATGTCAGAGAAGAAAGAGAAAGTTGGGGGTCTTAAAAACACTGCTGTAAAAAAGGAAGATTTACCAGTTGTTACCCAATTATTTACGCCTAAGTGGATTGTACAGTATATGGTACAAAATTCATTAGGAAAACTATACGATGAAAAGTATGAAGATAATCAGTTAGCAAAGCATTGGGAGTATTATTTAAAACACGAAGAAAACCATCATTTATATCCAGAATTTGATTCATTGGAAGATTTGAAAATTATGGATCCTGCTTGTGGATCAGGTCATATCTTACTTTATGCCTTCGATATGTTATACGATATGTATGAAGAAGCTGGGTATCCATCAAGAGAAATCCCTCAGTTAATCTTAGAAAATAACATATATGGATTAGACATTGACAAACGTGCGCAGCAAATTGCAAATTTTGCTTTGTTGATGAAGGCGGCGGAAAAACAACCGCGTTTTATTTCTAGGTTAAGTCGTAAAGGTGAAACACCAAAGCTAAATGTATACGAAATTGTTGATTCAGACAAAACATTATCTGAAGAAGCAATCGATTATTTTGTGAAGAATGAAACCGAAAAATCACTAATTAACGAATTAATGAGTCAATTTGAAAATGGGAAGCAGTTTGGTTCATTAATTAATCCTATTAAAATTCCATATAAAGAGTGGATTGTTCGAATATATAAATTTAAAAATCGACAAAACGATTTAATTGAAGAATCCTATTTTCGGGAATTAAAAGAAAGGCTATTACCTGTTCTTAAACAAGCGTATTTGTTGTATCAAAAATATGATGTGGTTGTAACTAATCCTCCTTATCATAATAAATACAATACTGTACTAAGAAAGTTTATGAAAGAACATTATGATGATTATAAAACGGATCTTTATTCATCTTTTATCTATAAAACATTACAGATGACTAAAAAGAATGGTTTTAATGCATTGATGACACCATATACATGGATGTTTTTATCCTCGTATGAAAAATTACGTAAATCTATTTTAAGTAATGTGACAATTTCAAGTTTAGTACAACTTGAATATTCTGCATTTGAGGAAGCTACAGTGCCTATATGTACTTTTGTTTTGCAAAAGCAACATCAAAATACCAATGGAGATTACATAAGATTAGCTGAATTTAAGGGGGCTTCTCTTCAACCTCAAAAATTACATGCTGCTTCTAAAAACTCAAATGTAGATTATCGTTATAAAAGTGAATCGATAACTTTCTCCGATATACCTGGTTCACCTATAGCTTATTGGGCTAGTGAAAAAGCAAGTAAGATTTTTAAACATGAAGGAATGCTGAAGGATATCGTTGAACCAAAAGCTGGATTGTCTACTACTGATAATACTAGATTTCTAAGATATTGGTGGGAAGTAAACTACGAGAATATTGGATTTAATATTAATAATAGAGAAGACGCCGTTAAATCTAGATTAAAATGGTTTCCCTATAATAAAGGTGGAGCATGGAGAAAATGGTATGGTAATAGAGAATACATTGTTAATTGGAAAAATGATGGAGAGGAAATCAGAGAAGCTGCAAAAGGTGCTAGTGGAGGAAGAATTGTAAATCCAGAATATTACTTCAAAAGTGGTATAAGTTGGTCAGCTTTGACTTCAGGAAATATTTCTTTTAGATATAATGAACCGGGTTTTATTTTTGACTCTAAAGGTCCTATGTGCTTTTCGGATAATAGAGAAGATTTACTTTATGCTATGGGAGTTTGTAATTCTAAAGTGGGAATGATGTTTTTAAGTTTGATCGCACCTACGTTAGATTTTAATCCCGGTGCAATTGCAAAAGTACCATATAAAAAATATGAAGAACAGATATTATATGATTTAGTTTCAGAGTGCATAGCACTATCGAAGGAAGATTGGGACACATTTGAAACATCATGGGATTTTATAATGCATCCGCTACTTTATTGGAAATTAAAAAACATTAATTATATAGAAAAAGCCTATGTGAAATGGGAAGAAGAATCAAGTTATCGATTTAACGAAGTAAAAGAGAATGAAGAAGAGTTAAATAGAATTATAATTGAAACATATGGTTTAGAAAAAGAAATTTCACCTGAATTAGAAGATAAACTTATTTCAATCAATAAAGCTGATAGAGAAAGAGATACTAGATCATTTCTATCTTATTTTATTGGATGTATTGTTGGGCGTTATTCTCTAGATATTAAAGGACTAACTTATGCAGGTGGTGACTTTAATGAATCAAAGTATAAGACTTTTAAGCCAAATCCCAATGGTCTTATTCTCTTAACAGATGACCACTATTTTGAAAATGATATCATTGTCCGTCTAAGAGAGTTTTTATCCGTTGCCTTTAGCCCAGATACGGTAGACGAAAATATGCGCTGGTTAGCTGAATCATTAAAAATGAAAAAGAATGAATCGCCAGAAGAACGGTTACGACGTTATTTCTTAGATGAATTCTTCAAGGAGCATTGTAAAACATATCAAAAACGACCAATTTATTGGTTAGTTGATTCTGGTAAACAAAAAGGATTACGGACGCTAATTTATATGCATCGATATCAGCCTGATACGATGGCAACGATTCGTTTTGATCATTTGCAGGAGATTCAAGCGAAATATCAAAATGAGATTGAAATGATCGATACACGGTTAGCGAACCCAAGTCTATCTGCTACAGATAGACGTAACCTTGAAAAAGCTAAAATATCTTATCAAAAGAAGATAGAAGAACTCCAGGAATTTGATAAGCATTTAGCAGTATATGCAAATGAACCAATCGAAATTGATTTAGATGACGGTGTGAAAGTCAACTATGCCAAATTCGATAAAGTTCTAGCAAAGATTAAATAACAGAAAGAGGGATCTTCCCTCTTTCTCTTTACATAACGAGGTGGAAGCCATGAATGTAATAGAGAAATTACAAGAAAAAATACAGCAAGAGAAAGAAACAAAAGGGCGTGCTATTGTATTTTGGTATGATGCACAAGCTCAAGTGGATGTGGAAGAACTTAAAGAACAATTAGATGAGGTAGAAGTAAGGTGTGTAGATGAGCGTAACTTTTTCCAATTAAAAGTTGAAATAGAACTAGAGAAACCAAATCAATCATTTTTAATCTATACCGATGGGCCAAGACCGGAAGATGCAGATAATATGTTGTTGGATATCTTATTATACAGTGCTGAATTTAAAGCAGATGAAACTGCGATGTTATCAGAAACATTACAAGTATCGGATCAGGTATTACGTCCAATGATGGAACAATATTCTTTGTTCTTTGATAGTAAAGATCGGAAAAGACGATTGAGTAAAATATTGCCTAAGGACTCCGATAACTATCATTTCGAACTAAGTATGATGGCTGTTTTAGTAAAGGCCTCTGTACCCGATATACGTATGATTACACGTCAACTGCTTTTAAATGGGTTATATATGGAAGAAAATGAGTTGTTAAAACAATTAGAACGTAACTATTCATTAGAACGAACTTTAGAATCTATTGGACGCCATTTTGGTGTTTCTTTAGAACGAGATAATGAACCGTTGTTACAACTTCTGAATGTCCTTATCTACCAACATTTTCGCCAGAGAGCTGGTTTTACCGTTGAGGATTGGGAGTCTCGATGGGCATCGTCATCACCTAACATTTGTGCATTATTCGTTGAAGAGTGGTTACAGCACGATGGAGAAAAATTTGAAGAACATATTAAAGAATGGGAAAAAGTGCATCAAGTAAGAGATGTGTTATTAAAGCGCGATATTGAAAACTACCAGTTAGCTGAAACATTCCCGGTTGTTGATGCACTTATCATTGAAAAATGTATCGATGAATTGATTCATCAAACAATCCATGTAGATGAACGGCTATCATTAATAGAGGAACGTTTACAAACGTATTGGGGGTCAAAAGGTAAACTAAAAGCTCTTTATGAAACTCTATTTGAAGCAATTCGGATTGAAAAGCTCAGACCTGTTGTCAATCGTATCCAGCAACATGAAGATTTTTATGAAAATTATACAAAATATCTATATGAGATCGATCATGCCTACCGCCATTTTATGCATCATTTTACACGTCTTGATGCGAAAGAAATGCTTGAAGTAATTGCTAATTACTTAACAAATTGGTACGAAAATGAATACCTACGTCGAATATCAGAGGAAATGAATTTCAGAATTCAAGATGGATATGTATCCAAACTAATGCCTCAACGAACATTCTTTTCTAAGGTAATTCTTCCTATCTTGGAAAAGGAACAGACAAGAATATTCGTTATTATATCAGATGCTTTGCGATATGAGGCTGCATATGAACTTTATGAAAAATTAAAAGAACGAGAAAACGGAAAATCAAGTATTATTCCTATGGTAGCAAGTTATCCAACATATACGCAATTAGGGATGGCATCTCTATTACCTCATAAGGAACTTGAAGCAGATGAAAAGAAAGGTATCTTGGCTGATGGACAATCGACGAAAGGCCTCGATAATCGACGTCGCATTTTACAGTCAGTTGAGCCACATTCTGAAGTGTTGAAGTTAAAGGAACTTTTAGATATGAAAACAAGTGAAGTTGACCAAGTGTTGAAAGGTAAAAGATTAGTATATTTATATCATGATCACATAGACGCTCTTGGTGATTCGGCAAAGTCAGAACGGGAGACATATAGAGCGGTACATCAAGCGATTTCGGATTTAGAATATGCAGTTGATCGATTGTCACGTCTTCAAGCGAAACGTATTTTTATCACAGCAGATCATGGATTTTTATTCCAATTTAAACAAATTGAAAGCCATGGCAAGATTCCAGCTGTTGAAGGACAAGTTATGAATCATAATCGTCGTTTTGCTATCGGACACAATTTATCAACTCCTGAAGGATCGATTAAGTTAACGGAACGACAAACGCCATTACAAAATGTTGAAGTTGTTTTGGCGAAAAGTATTAATAGATTTAAAACTGGTGGAGGCCTTCAGTTTATTCATGGTGGAGCCTTACCACAGGAAGCGGTTGTCCCATTAATAGATTACCGTCGTATTGAAGCAGGAAAACCTGTTGACATTGCAGTTGCAATGATTAATAAAGTGATTACAAATTACCGTATTCCGGTTTCTTTCTATCAAGAGCAAAGTATTACAGACAACTTTACTTCACGAAAAGTAAATATAGCTTTTTACCAAGGTGATGAACGAATCTCTAATGAAGTAGAACTCGTATTTGATCTAAAGGGAGAAAATCGCGACCGTAATAGGCAAGTAATATTTAACTTAGTCGAAAAGCATTACAAGATAGGTGAAACATGTATCTTAAGAGTAGAGACTGTGACCAAGAAAGGTAATGAGCCATACTTGGAAGAAGAATTTACCTTACGATTATATGAGGCATTATATTAAGTCAAAAAGGAAACGGGGGTGTTACTTTTGCTTAAAAAAGGTGAAATTGTTGGAGCATCTTTCTGGCCAGAAGCCGTCCAAATCAAACATGTTGAAAGCATTGATGATGATTTATATTTAGTAGAAGCAGTTGGTCGAGAGTCTAATCAATTCTTCGAAAATTACCTTGAGAAACATCAATTACTAGAGGTTGAACATTATTCCGATGAAGATGCTTCAGTTCAATTGAGAGATAGATTTCAGCATTACTTACAATATCATGTGTTACGAACAGAGAAAGAATACTCGCAATCACGGGCTCGAGGAAATAGAAATATGATTCCATTGCCACACCAAATCGAAGCGGTTTATAGCAAAATGCTACAAGCGCCCCAAGTGCGTTATCTATTAGCTGATGATCCAGGTGCAGGTAAAACGATTATGTCGGGTATGTTAATTCGTGAATTAAAGGCACGAAACATGATTCGAAAAACATTGATTTTAGTACCACCTCTTGTATTGAAGCAGTGGCAAGCGGAATTAAAGGAAAAATTCAATGAAGACTTCTTAATAATTACACGTTCTTATTTGGATGCCTCAGGTGAACTGAATCCGTTTGATATGCAACAGCAAGTTATTGCATCGATGTATTGGGCATCCAGAGAAGATATTAAAAACATGATTATTAACTCGCAGTTTGATTTAGTCATAGTCGATGAAGCGCATAAAATGGCTGCGTATACAGTTGGGCAAAAAAAGCGCAAAGTGAAGCGGACAAAGATGTTCCAACTAGGTGAAAATTTGTTGAGACATACTGAGCATGCTCTTCTATTAACAGCAACACCTCACAAAGGGGATAAAGAAAATTTCCGTCATTTGATGAGTTTGATCGATCACGATATCTTCTCGCAACTTAATAGAAGTGATTCAATTCTAGAGAAGAGTAATCCGTATGTTATCCGTCGACTAAAAGAAAATATGGTTAACTTTGATGGAACCCCTCTATTTCCGAAACGTACAACGACAACGTTAGGGTTTGACTTCAGTCCAGCGGAATCTGATTTGTATGAAGCTGTCACAGACTATGTAAGACATCACTTTAACCGCGCAAAACAGAATAATAAACCAAACGTTGCTTTTGCAATGATGATATTACAACGTCGATTAAGTTCATCTGTTGAAGCAATATATTTATCACTTGTACGTCGGAAAGAACGACTGCAGAAAGCGTTAGAAACAGGGCAAAAAGTAAAACAGATGATATTGGATTACGAAGACTATGAAGATAGTTCACTCGAAGAACAGGAATTGCTTGAGGAGTATGCTGAAGGCGAATACGAAGAACTAGATTTAGATGAATTACAAGTAGAGATTGAAATGCTGGATCAACTAATTCGTAAGGCAAATGTCATCAGGCAAAGCCAAAATGAGCGCAAGTATCTTGAACTAGAGAAGACACTATTTGGTGCAAGTGGCTTGTTGGCACAAGGTGAGAAGATTTTAATTTTTACTGAATCTAAAGACACACTTAATTATCTTGAGAAGAAATTGAAAGCATACGTTCCAGAGATAGCCAAAATAGTTGGTGACTTTTCTATGGATAGACGTCAAGAAGAGGTAGAGAAGTTTCGAAATGATGTACAAATCATGATTGCTACAGATGCTGGTGGGGAATCAATTAACCTGCAATTTTGTAACCAAATGGTCAACTATGATATTCCTTGGAATCCTAATCGTTTGGAACAACGGATGGGTCGTATTCACCGCATAGGACAGAAAAATGAAGTATTCGTATTTAACCTTGTTGCTACAAATACACGTGAAGGTGACGTATTAATACGGTTACTCACTAAGATGGAACAAATGCGTGAAGACCTTGGACAAGACCTTGTTTATGATTTTATAGGTGAAGTACTTGAGGATCGCCAAGCAGATTTATCTTCAGTTATGGAGCAAGCAATTACAGGTCGTGAAGATTTAGATGAGATAATTGCAAACATGGAAAAGACATTATCGGAAGAACACAAACGGCTATTAGAACTGGCTCACAGTGAGCGATTAGATGATAATTTTGATTTACCTGGGGCCAAGCGTTCTTTTGATGAAGTTTCAATAAACAGCATTCCTAATCGTTTATACGGACACTTTGTGGTTGATGGATTAAAAAATACAAGAACGAGGTTGAATATTTCAGCAGATAACACAACTGCCCGTATAGACCGTTTTCCTAAGCGTATTCGTGATTTTGCACGTGATCAGAAATTGATGTTCAATTTTGATGATTCCATTCGTTTTGCCTTATCTTCATCAAAAGTATCGGATTCAATACCAATGATCGAAAATGATAACCCGTTGTTTAACTTAGTGATGAAACTAACTGCAAAAGAGATGCAGCAAGCCGTGCTTCCACTCTATGAAGTGAAGGCATCGGTTCCAGAAGCTATGACAGTTGAACTAAATCAAGTGACAGTTGTGGACGGTAATGGCCGTGAACTTGAGCAAAAGTTAATGTTAACTGGTAAACGGGCAAATGGTGAGTTTATACAAATTTCACCCTATATACTTTTTAATGAATCGTTGGATGTTACAAATACGTATAACATAGAAGAACAGGATATTAAGCGACACGTGATTAAACATGCTAGAAAACTATTAAAGTCAATACAACGCAAGCGTGAAGATTATGCCAATCGAAAAAGAGTTTTCTTGAGAAAGTCATTTGAGGATCAAATGGAAACCTTGCAAGAACGGTTGAAGAAGTACCAAGAAGAAAATGTAGAGGGTAAAAACAGTGCTTTAATTAACCAAACTTATGCACAAATAGATGAAATGGAAGATAGGAGTAAAGAACGTTTAACCGAAATCGACCGTCAACGATCTATTCAATTGAAGCCCATTAAAAGGGTAGCACAATTTAAAGTTAAACCAAATGGAATAGAAAATGGCCGTGTAATTCCAGAAGACTATTTATCTATGATTGAAGCGCATGAATTAAAGCAGGGTAGATTAAACGTAAGAGTACAGCAGGCTTTTGGGTTAGTAGATTTTATCAGTGAAGAAGTTGATGGGGATAATCGACTAATTGTAGTAACTAACGATATACATCAATTTAAGCAGCAGATGATAGAGGAAGATTATCAAGCGATTAAGAGCCGTGTATTCGTGTATGAAATAAGAGAAAACGAAATTATTGAACATCTATTAAATTAAGGCACAATGTTTATTTAAACGAGGGGGATAAATGATGAAAAGATGGTGGATGGTTCGTGCGGGAGATAATAATGAATTAATTCCAATATGGAAGGACGAAGGTATTGCTTCCATTGGATGGCCTAAATTAGGCGATCCTAAACAATATCGTTCAAAGGAAGAAATGTTAACTAAAGCAAATACTGTATTTGCTGATAGTAAACCTAATACTAGAAAGAGCTGGATTAACCAGGTATGGCGTTTCAGCAGAGAAATAAAGAAGGGCGATAGAGTTATCACTTATTTTAAAGAAACTAGAGAATATCTAGTTGGAACTGTAACTGAAGATCCTTTTTATAATGAGTCAATAGGGGATCCTGCATACCCAAATAATATAAGGGTGGAATGGGAAGAAACTACAGTTATTAGAGATACACTATCACAAGCAGCAAAGAATAGTTTAGGTTCGGTATTAACAGTGTTTCGTGTAGATGAATGGGGAAGTGAGATTGAAAGATTATTAGAGTACCCCTTTGTTGAACCGGAGGAAACAGATGAAGCTGAAGAAAGTGAAATAATAGAAGATTTGGTTAATAAGGCGCTGGTAATGGTACAAGACAAAGTTGATAAACTTGATCCATGGCAAATGCAAGAACTGGTTGGAGGACTTTTGCAAGCGATGGACTACAATGTACGGGTAAGTCCAAAGGGGCCTGATGGTGGAGTGGATGTACTGGCTTATAAAGATGCCTTTGGATTTGAAAAGCCTATTATTAAAGTTCAAGTAAAGCATCGTAAGTCTTCTGCATCGGCACCAGAGATTCAACAGTTATTGGGGGCAAATCCGATTGATGCTAATAGTTTATTTGTTTCAACTGGTGGTTTTACATCACAAGCAGAAGCGGTTGCTAGGCATAATTCTGTAAGACTAGTAGATTTAGAGGAATTAGTTGATTTGGTTGTGAAGTGGTATGAGAGTATGCCTAATGATGTTAGGGCGTTGTTGCCTTTGCAGAAGATGTATGTGCCTGAGTAGGAAATAATCAAGAGGGAGTGTATGATTTGGATAATCCCCCAAACATCATCAACACTATAGGTGGTGAGTTAACCTATCGTGATTCAAAAAGTAAGGGTAATGAAGTTTCAGTTCCTTCGGAGTTAATAGATTCTGTAAATAAAATTATTCAAGAAAGTATTAACAATAGCGATTTTCCTTTAGATAAAAATAAAATAGATAAATTATGGAAAATAACTATAAAACCAGAGTTTCAAAATGGAATTGATACCGGAAACCTATCTATTAAAAAAGGATCTCTAGAGATTAGAAATGCTAAGACAGGTAAATTTGTTGGGAAGGCTCAACTTAATGAGATTACAACAGAAGAACTTATCAAGAAAAATAAGCCATCTACACTCTCTAATATTTCTAGAAACATTGCCAGCATATCTGGGCAACTACAAATGGCTGAAATCTCAAAAAAACTCGATGTTATACATGAAAAAATAGATCAACTCGGTCAGTTTTTATGGAAAGAGAAAGTTTCTAGGGTGCATAGTATAAATTCAGTTATTGAGGAAGCCATTGAATCACTTCCCAACAAGAATGCCATGGTTAGGATTAATGATTGCATTAAAGATTTGAAGTTTTTATCCGACTTTATTGAAGAAACTATCGAAGAGGTATTAAGTAGAAAAATAGATTATAAACTTATTCCGAATTTCATAGATGGGTTGAAGGTTTGGGAATGGAGAAGTAAAGATAGGAATGAATACAATAAAAAGTATAATGATGAAATCCAGTTATTTATGCATGAGTATAGGTTTTTACTAGAATTATATTTCCAAACTATGGGTCTTATAGGAACCTGTTATCAAATAACTAATGAATACCATCATGCTTCCAAATATTTTAGGAAGATTGAATCTAAAATAAACTACTATTCGACTGAACTGGTTTCTAAGTTAATATATTTGCTGAATGTTGATGGGATTAGTATCAATGATGATGTTTCTCTGTTACATATTGCTGAAAGGCTAAAAAACAGAAAGTTACCTATAACTTTATTACAAGAAATAAATTCGAACGATATTAAAGTAGATGAAGTTAAAAACATGCATAAAAGACTTGTTTCACAATTTGAAGAGATTCAAATTTCATATGATGTCGATACACAATTACTAATGGGAGACATAAATAATGACTGAATTAAACTGTCCATATTGTAAAAGAAGAAGGAGCTTTATAGAAAAAGAACAGAATAAATATGAATGTGAATCCTGCAATAATGTATTTAGACAGTGTAAAGTAAAGAATTGTTCAAATCTCGTTAATTACGGAATCGTTTGTAAAGAATGTGTTGGTAAAGGCATTAAAAATGGCGGATCGGCTGGCCTAAGTGTATTAGCAGTTGCTGGTGGTGTTGCATTAAAGATGATTAGAAAAAGTAAATAAGATGAGGAGGTAAGGGTGGTACACTATGTATTATCAATTATTAATTGAAAAAATAGACTACAATTTATAATAAACAAGAAAAAGGGCTCTAACCCCAATATCTTGGGGATTTTAAAGATATATCTTATGAGATGCTTCTATTAAAATATCACTCTTCTTGAAGGTAGAAGGCAAAGGAACAGTTATTGGAAGCTCCATAATAAAAAACAAAAGTTATCCCTTCATTAATATGAATAGAAAGGAATAAGGGGAATGAAATTAACTTGTCAATCTGTTGACTGGGCCAAGATACATATCCAGAATTACTATGATTCCGACTTTTTTGTAAAACCATTTGAATTTAAGGCAATATGGAGTAATTGGCAAAAGGTTAGGGAATTTCTTACAACAACTGATATCAATGACTTTATTGTAAAGACTCCTTTATCATATGCTGCACCAAAATCAAAAGTAGGATATAGAATCGTTCATCAATTGGATCCCATGGACTCACTTATATACACGGCACTAGCATACGAGATTGCAGAAAAAGTAGAGCAAAAAAGAATTGAAATATCAGATGATGCCGTATGTTCTTATAGGATTGAACTTAACGATGAGGGGAATTTTTTCTCAAAGGGAAATGGATATTTAAACTTTAAAGACAAAAGTATTTCTTATGCAGAATCCTATAAATATGTCTTGGTAGCTGACATAACAGATTTTTATAATCAAGTTTATCTACACAGGATTCAGAACGCAATTGAATTTTGCGATGATGATTTAGCCGATTTATCAAATAATATCGAGCAGTTTTTAATGAAGTTAACAAATAAAACGTCTCGGGGAGTACCTGTTGGGCCAGCAGCAAGTATTATTATGACAGAAGCTTTAATGTTAGATGTTGACTCCTTCATACTATCCGAAAATGAAAAGTATGTAAGATACGTTGACGATATTAGAGTATTTTCAAACTCATACGATGATCTTAATCTACTGCTACACAATTTAACAAAGTACCTTTACAATAATCATAGGCTAACCTTGTCCACCTCTAAAACCAAAATTTTGTATATAGATGATTTTAAACAAAATTACATAGATACTCATGAAGAAAAAGAGAAAGAAGCTATACACGAGTCGCTTAATGAACTAACTTTTCAATTAGGCCCTTATCCTGATTTTGAAATAGTTGAGGCAGAACCAACTAAACAACAGATTGTTAAAGCGCAATCAGAGGCATTTGTAAGTTTAATGGAACAAATAGTTGAATTTGACGTTATTGATCTAGGTTCAACCAGACATATTTTAAGAAAGGCAAAGAAAAATAGGACAAGATCCATATTACCAATTGTATTGGATAAATTTGATTTTTTTGCTCCTGTTATGAGAGATTTGATTTTGTATTTGGAGGCGGTTACTAATCAACGTGTAGCAGAAGAAAATCTTATAAAACTTGAAAATATAATATCTGAAGGGAAATATTCATACATACCTTATGTTCAATATTGGCTGTCTTATTATTTTACTAGTAGAGATTATTTTTTAGAAAACCAGATTATTAAGGATTATGTTGAAAAAAGTGAAGGTCTCAGGTTTAAAGCCATACAAGCAAAAAGAAAAAAAGATATTTCATGGGTACGAAAATATAAAAATCAATTTGATCAGTACAGTTCTTGGGACAGAAGGGCGATAATATTTGCTGGCGATATCTTACCTAAAGGGGAAAGAAAACCATGGATGGATAATATAAGCCAAAGCAATGACATAGTGGATAATTCATTGGCAACTTATATTAAAGGTATATAGTTAGGTAAGGCGAAAAGTTACGCTCTAAACTATTAACTTAAATTAAGTTGGAGGAGATTAAAATAGAATTTGATTTTACACTGTATAAGGAAAATGAAAACATTAGACCATTGAAGTTAAATATTAAAGAAGAAACATATCGTGATTTGGCTAATCTGGAGCTTAGCATGACCGGTAGAGTGGATGCCTTAATTTCTAATACATTTATCCAAGAAGCGGTGCAATTAGTAATTAATGCAATTAGTTTATTTGAAAAGGGGTATTTTGACTCTGCTTATTATTCCCTTAGACAATCATTAGAAGTATCAACTACAATAGTGTACTTAATGGAACTAGATTCCACAGATCGTGAAATTGAACTATTAAATTGGAAAAAACAAAGTAGATTTCCAATGTACAGTGAAATGGTTAAATTCCTGATAAAAAATGAAAAGGAATTTGCAAATATAAAAAAACAAATGAGCAATTATTTTAATAAACTTCAATTAGTTAAAGAACGACTAAATAAATATGTCCACAAGCAGGGATTTAATACTTTCTATGTCTCTCGTAATCATTTTGCAAATAAATCAAGAGATGATAATCAATTTATAAAGGAATTTGAAGGTTTTGTTGAAGCCTGTATAGGGGCTATTGCTGTATTTAGACTTTCGATTGACCCCATACCAGTACTATTATTGGAAGAGGAAATTTATGAAAGGTTAACAGGATCTCTAACGGAGCCTTTCACAGAGGATTTTATTTCAAAGTATATTGGTGAGGATGAAATAAGATCTTATAAAAAAACAAATATTTATCTAGGTTATTACGAAGGATGTCTTACAATAGAAAAAAGATTACCAAGTGTAATCGATTTGTTGAATTATCAGTTTATAGATAAAAGCAAGATAGATGAAATATTGAGTCAAGTCCATTTACTAAGCGATGTCGATATTTATGCTGTCACTATTTCAAACTTTTCGGATAAAGTTGCAACAATATATTGTGATGAAGGATTGACATTTTACTTTACTACTACAAAATCAAATAGGTTGAAAAATAGTTTTAATAGTATGATTCTAAAACAGGTTAAAGAATCAAATTCACACAAAAATTTTCCATATGATGAAGCCTTTTTAACCTATTATAAGGTTGACGAAATAGATATATTTATAGAGCATAATGAGGAATTTGAGGAAAGTGAAGTTAGCCTATTGACCCAATTATTAAAAAACAGTAGGAAGAATAATGTATAATGTTAAAGCAATGTATAATTTTTAGAAGTTATATTGAGCATACATATACCTGTTTATGGATTATGGAAACAACAAAAAATTCTTTGGAAAGTTTTTTCTGAAGAGTGAATCTAAGTTTTCTATATGATCATCCTAAGAATACTTTCATAAGTGATAGGGAACGTCTAAATTACTGATTAGATAATTCGTTTTATAATGAATATAATTAGACACAACATCTCGTTGTTGAATAGATGAATAAGGCATTTGAGACCTTGTTACGGTCACAACTCAAAAGTTAGATAATATAATATTATATTAATAATTGAAATCATACTCGATATTCGGTTAAAATGAAGTTACAATAATTGTCCATAAGGGGGAAGGTGAGATGCAGTTGAAGCTTTTCAGAGTATTTAACAGAGAATCAACATTGCCAAAAATTGATTCGTATTTCTCAGATTACTTAACTGTAAGCGATTACACCGTTGGAATTCCTTATGATTATGGAAAGAATAATTATAAAAAACTTCTAGAAGTAATGAAAAACATGGAAGTAAAACAATTTATTATTACACCAGAGAAATTCTTTAAATTATTAAATTCCTCGATTAATGAAGGATATTTTTTATCGGATATACAATTTTTAGAATCGGTTCCTGCTGAACATCAAGAACTTATAACACATTATAAAAATAATATAAACTCGATCTTAAATCCTTTTGAAAAACAGTCTATGGCTACAAAGTTGTTTTCTGAATTAGATTGGTTAATAACTGATGAAAGTATTGATATAAAAAAAATAAATATTAGAATTAATTCCGACGCTACACCTATTCAAGTAGATGTAGAAATATATAATAACGGGGTCATTTTACTGGATGATATAAGCGTGAAAGAAAAGGTTGTAAATTTATTAACAGGTATTGAGTAGGTGGATATATTGTTTAGTGTATTAGCAATTAGAAAAAAGCTTATCCAAACAATAATAATTCTGAGCCCTATTATTGCAATAGGGCTTGTATATTTCTTTAATGTTGAGCCTTTAAATCTATTAAAAGGAATATTAAAGGAAGAAGTTTTTGAATCTATAACTAGTTCAACTACGTCATACCTTATAAATCAGGCTATTATAACTGTTATAATAAACTTAATTATTGAGGTATATAGGCATTTCGGAGAGTTTTATATTAGTGTTCAAAACAAGGATAGAAGGCAAACAACATTTTTGCCATTAGGACAAGAACAACGTGGTAAGAAGCTTGATATTGACGTGAAAATAGATTACAGAAATCATTTTATTAAATGGCTTTTTAATATATTGGGTGGATTAAAATTGTATATTTACATACCACATTGGCTCACAATAGAAATCAGAAATAAGGCAAATTTTAGGGAGGAAGCACTAGATGTTTCAAATTTTGAATATATATCATTTAACTTAGATAGAGGACTGCAAAGGAGAGCGAAAACTGCTAATATCTATCTTAGCTCAGAATTATATTCTAATGCGACCTCTTTTGTAGAAGATAAGATTATGTTAGAGATTAAACCATCCTCTAAAAGATGGTATTTTAGATGGTGTAGTTATATATTAATATTTTTATTTTTTGATTTAAATGAGAGCTACCATGATGTAATTTCCAGTAGAACAGCTTAAGGAGGGTTAAATGTTGCAAAGTTTTTCAATGTGGCAATTAAACGATATAGACAATCTAGATGATGCTATAGTACTTATAAGGGATATGGCTCCAATAGTTACTAATGTAGAATGGGATGATGAACCACTTGTGGCGCATTTTAATTCTATTGATGGGTTTGATTTGAATGTACCAGAAACTATTGAAATAGGAAACAATAATATTCGTTATGTGACATTTGAATTTTACACCGAGCGATCAAGAAGACCTGAGTTCTGGTTTAATGCTGAAGGAAATATGAAACCAAGGGACGAACGAGTAAACACTTATAATTCTCAAATACTATTATTTGAGCATAATAATTCCGTTAAAAGTATAGTATTTAAGGGTACCAGCCTGGCTAAAACTATATTAAACACTTGTATGCCTGAAGAGACATGGGGTGCTGTTGAACCCGCCGAAATAAATGTTTCGGAGGATTTATTGTATTGGATTTTTAGGAAATTCATTGATCTAAGAGAATCACCGTTATCACCTAACAACCCCCTATATGTTACTGCATTAAAAAGTTATACAGGAAAAACAAGAGACAATGTAAATGCAATGCGTGGCAGGGGAAATCGAATATCTACAATATTAGGTACTCTAGCTTTTTTGTTTAATAATGAAAATTTAAAAGCAGTTAGACCTCAGCTACAGTATAATGGCGAAGTATTTTTAGTGGAAATCAGTTTAACTGGTACTTGTCGAATATGGGAAGAAGAATATCAGGGTAGATGGTTAGCTCTGGATTCTAAGAGACTTAAAAACAATATTGCTATCTATACATATATTGTATTATTACCAATACTTGTGGAATCTTATAGAGATAACGTAAACAGAGGTGTTTGGTCTCCACAACTAAAGATAGAATTTTTACAAAGGCTTGGAAATGAAATTAAAGATCAGGTTGAAGCAGAATTGGAACGATTGCAAAATGAGGCAAATATAGAAGATGAAGAAATTAACGATGAAGAAGAGCACCTAACTCTATTTGACATTCTAGAAGAAGATGATGAATGATGTTATTAACTCTTACTACTAAATATAATAAGCTTGAAAATAAATAATTAATAAAAGTTGATGATACTAACCAACTGAGCTTTAATTAATCTTGAAACAGTGAATAAGGGTAGCGGTCTTTATGACCGCTACCCTTATTTACGCATTTATTGTCAATTCTTTTTTACCCTACAAACCGGTACGGTGAACCGTATCACAAATAGTGGTAAAGCAGAGAGTGGAAGTTGAATTAAGCAAAACCGTATTAGAACAAATTAAATAAATTAACAGCCCCTAAGGATTTTATATCAAGTCTGAAGGGGTTTTATATTTGTCTTAGAATAAGTTATAACAGGGGAATAAATGTTCTGTTTTTGTTAAACTATTCGATGGTTAATGGTATAATAGTACATAGAAGAACGTAGAAAAGGAAGGTAGAGCAATGTTAAATAACATAAAAACTTTGATCTATCAACCAGAGGGCAGGGATACATCAGTAGAAGTTAAAATAGCAGATGAAACAGTTTGGATGACACAGAAGGCAATTGCAGCACTTTACCAAACCACTCCGCAAAATATAACAATTCATTTGAAAAATATTAGTAGAATATTAGATTTACTTCAAGATACTAAGTATTATATAGTACAAAATAAAGAAGGAACTAGAAAAGTAAAAAGGAAAGTTTTACATTATAATCTAGATACTGTTTTTAATATCGCTATAAGAGGCCAATATTTTGAGGAGTTTAATAATCTTATTAATTTCGCGCAAACAAATGGTGTAAAAAAAGAGTTCTTAGTATTTGTACCAATTAAAGAACGCAGATTTGGAGAAATGTTAAAAAACTCTTTAGAAGGAATTGTTGATATTTATGATCAATATAAAGTGGACAATTACATCGTTGATTTCTATATACCACAATTAGAATTAGTGATTGAATATGATGAAAAACATCACAAAGAACAAATAAAGGACGATAAAATACGCCAAGAATACATTGAGGAAAAGTTAGGAGTTCAATTTATTAGAGTTAATGAGGGGAAGGAATTACAAGGACTAAATCAGGTTATTAAGTTACTTTTAAAAAATGAACATTAAGATGTCAAAATTAATATCAAATTCTTGGAGGTGTTGGAAGTGAATAATGGAACAGATATCTTAATTTATCAAACAGAGGACGGAAATACAAAAATAGACGTTAGATTGGAAAATGAAACAGTTTGGATGACACAAAAGGCCATTGCTGAACTATACCAAAAAGGAGTAAATACGATTAATGAGCATATAAAGAATATATATGCTGAGGGTGAACTTCAAGAATCATCAACTATTCGGAAAAACCGAATAGTTCAAACTGAAGGTAAGAGAAAGGTTGAACGTGAAGTATCATTTTATAATCTCGAAATGATTCTTGCTATTGGCTACCGTGTTCGTTCTCACAGAGGGACACAATTTCGTAAGTGGGCAACAGAACGGTTAAATGAATACCTTGTTAAAGGTTTTACAATGGATGACGATCGTTTGAAAGAAATGCGTAATTTTGGACAGGATTATTTTGATGAGTTACTGGAAAGAATTCGTGATATTCGTGCTTCAGAGAAAAGGTTCTATCAAAAGATTACTGATATTTATGCTACATCTGTAGATTATGATCCTAAAGCAGAAGTAACACAGGAATTCTTTGCAACGGTTCAAAACAAGTTACATTTTGCAATCCATGGTAAGACGGCCGCTGAACTCATATCAGATAGAGCAGATGCGGAGAAAAAAAACATGGGACTTACTTCATGGAAAGGTGATAAAGTACGCAAACGAGATGTTACTATTGCTAAAAATTACTTATCTGAAAAGGAATTAAAGTCGCTTAATCGAATTGTTACGATGTATTTAGACTATGCTGAGGACCAAGCAGATCGTCAACGCCCAATGTATATGAAGGATTGGATTGATAAATTAAATGCATTTCTGCAATTTAATGAGCGTGATATTCTCGAAAATGCAGGGAAGGTATCAAAAGTCGTTGCAGATAAGATTGCGACTCAAGAATATGAGAAATTTAACCAACACCGTATAGAGCAGAGTTCAAACGATGATTTTGATAAATTTATTGAGAACAATAATCTGAAGAAATAACTTTGTGGATACAGTTGTTTTATTGACGCCTCACTTACTTGGAAGTTTTTACGGAAGTGATGATTGCTAAGTGGTGGTAATATTAATCTTACCACTAAAAATAGTGAACCGTACCATAAATTATGGTAAAGCAAAGAGTGGAATTAGTTTTGGATAGTTTTACAATTGGTGAAATATTAAAATTGTAGGTGAAGAGATACTGTTTATCAATGGTATCTTTACTTTATGATTTAGACAAAGTAGGTATTTTATGGAGATAATATCATTTTTTATAATCGTTTTGATCGCTTCTGTACTTCAAACGAGTACAGGATTCGGATTTTCAATTTTGGCTACTCCATTTCTTCTTTTGATATTTGAACCGATTGAGGCAATTCAAATAAATTTAATATTGTCTTTAGTTATATCTAGTGCATTAATAATGAAAATTAGAAGAGATATTGATTTTGCTATTCTTAAAAGATTTGTAGTAGGGAGTGTTACGGGTCTACCTATTGGTATAATGCTCTTCTTGTTGATTGATATAAATAGATTAAAAATGGGAGTGAGCCTTATTATCTTGGTGTTAACGATAATGCTTATTCTGAAAATTCGAATCAACCAAAATAAGAAGCGAGATTTACTTGTAGGTGGACTATCAGGTTCATTCACAACAAGTATAGGTATGCCCGGGCCACCATTACTATTATATTTTTCAGGAACTGATACTCAAAAAGAAAAATTAAGAGGTACTACATTAGCCTTTTATTTATTTATATACTTTGTTAGTTTAATCATCCAAGTGACTTTTGCTGGGACAAATAAGACAATATGGGTATCGAGTTTATGGGCTTTACCTTTGGTATTTGTAGGATTGTATGTGGGACAACTATTATTTAAAAGGATTAATCAAAGGGTTTTTCGAATATTTACATATATAATCTTACTTTTTACTGGAATTTACTTGCTGATTGAGAGTTTAGGGTTTATATAATCAATTAAGGTGGTACTATCTGATTTACATTAGCGAAATGCTGAACCGTATCACAAATAGCGTAAAACAAAGAGTCAATGTAATAATAAATAAGGAGTGGATAATTTAAGGAATACCATGGGGACAGGAGAATTGGCCCAGATATGACCTGGTCCGGAGCTCCTGTCCCCAAGTCCCCAAAAGGTCAGCCTCTATATCTTAGTAGGGGACTGACCTTATTTTTAGTTATGTGATGGACTATTTGCTGAAATGGAGACGGTCATGACGTTATGACTGGATCCACCTTCCACCGTCGCATTAAATACTTTTTCTAAGCCATTGAATACTTGGATTGCTTCACCTTCTAATCGTGTTGCTAAGGGGGCGGAAGAAACGGTAACAAACGCCTTCATCGCTTCGATTTGTTGATAAATAAGATCCATGTAATTCCCACCACCTAAAGGGTAGAGAGAGAACTTCGCTGCAACATATTGTTTCGTGTCTTTTATCTTTTCATTATTTACTGGGATATCACCAACTTCAAGGTTAGCATCCTCGCAAGACCCTCCAGGACATCCACAGGAATAAGTTGCTTGAAATGCAACATGTTTCCCAGTCTTTGCCGCATGCATAAATAGCGCTTTTGTTACATCGAAAACATGAGCAGATGTCCCACGTACACTAGTTGAAACATCATCAGTTTTCGACCAAACGTTTGATGTATCTACCTCTTCCAACGCACCGAGAATGATGTCAATAAAATCATCACTCATCGGATGAATGGAAAAACTTGCACTTACGATATCATTTCTTCCACAAGATTGTTCTTGCATAAAAGTTCCTCCTCATTTTAATCGTTTCATAGATATCCATCCTAGGTCTCTTTCAGTCTTTTTTAAAATTGAATCACATCAATAATTTTCTTTTTCCATTGAAGAAATTCTTCGGATAGCAATAAATCGCCATCCCTTGGTCTTATAAATGGTACTTCGATTACGTCTTTAATTTCTGCAGGATTTACGGATAAGATAATAATTTTGTCGGATAAAAATAATGCCTCATCAATGCTATGTGTAATAAATAGTATTGATTGTTCGTAATCTTCCCATATGGACAAGAGCCACTTTTGCATGTCTGTTCGAGTAAACTCATCAAGAGCAGAGAATGGTTCATCGAGCAACATGAGGGATTGTGGACTTAACAAGGCACGGATGAAAGCGACCCGTTGTTTCATTCCACCAGATAACTCATGGGGATACGCATGAATAACATCCCCCAGCCCTGCTCTTTCTAACATGGCTTCAGCCAGTTCGTAATCCTTCTTTCCTTGTAATTCCTGTCCTAATAACACATTTTCTATAATCGTTCTCCAAGGGAAAAGGGAAGCCTGCTGTGGCATATAACTAATGAAGCCATGTTTATTTGTAATTTCTTCTCCGTTTAAGTATATTTCCCCAGCATCTGGTCCTAAAAGGCCTCCGATCAGATTAAACAGGGTGCTTTTTCCACTTCCAGAGGGACCGATTAAGGAAACAAACTCACCACTGGCCACATGAAGTGATATTTCCTGGAGTACCTGTTTTTGTCCAAATGACTTACTCACATGACGTAATTCCAACATCTACACATTTTCCCCCTTCTGCTGCCAGCGAATGAAGAACTTCTCCAACAATAGAATCAGTCCATAAAAGGCTAAACTTATGACCATTGCAACAATAATGGCAACAAATACTCGTGATGTACGATAAGAAGAGGCAGCAAGCGTCATAAAGACCCCAATCCCTTTCTGTGCACCTAACCATTCGGATACGACTGCAGCCATGACGCTGTAAGTTCCTGCTATTTTTAATCCTGAAAATATCGAAGGAACAGCATGTGGCAATTCCAATTTCCAGAATAACTGAGATTTATTAGCACCCATCATTTTCATATAGTGGACTAACTCCCGATTCGTTTGGGTAAATCCCCCTAAGGCAGATACGGCAATCGGAAAGAAACATGCTAAGGTAATGATAATCAACTTAGGTAACGCATTGAATCCGAACCAAATGACAAGTAACGGAGCTAGAACAATGATCGGCATATTCTGAGATATAATGATAAAGGGAAAAAAGGTTTCTCGAACTCTTGGCATGAGATGTAATATCGTTGCCACTCCTAAACCAACTGTTGTCCCAATTAGAAAACCAGAAACAGATAACGTTACTGTTGACCCTAGATGGGGTAAAAAGGTTGGAATGACATTCCTAGCCTCCATCACAATATCAGAAGGGGATGGGAGTAACCATTCCTCAATGGAAAATAAACGTGTCGCTACTTCCCATAGCCCGATAAATAATAATATGGCAAGGGATGGTCTCCATACTTTTTTCAGTAAACTTGTTTTCATTGGTATTTCTCCACTAACTCATCCATTGTGATCCCATTTGGTCGATAAGCAATTTTCACTTGGGAGATTACACTTGGTACACCTAACTCTGCCATTTTTTCATTCATTTTCTGTACAATTTGTAGTAGTTCCGACAATTCTCCCTCCAAAGTTGTTTCCAGTGGATGTACGCTGTATTTCACATTGGTAGACTCTATGACAGCAATTGCTTCGTCCACAAATGAATATAAATCTTGATCATCGACCTTGGGAATTATTTGAATACTTAACAAGGCATTTGCCATACAATCACTCCTACTTTTCTATCATCTATAAACCTACTTATCTGGCAAAAACTCATTCGTAAATGCCTGATCAACATCTACTGCTTCATCGATAATTTTATTTTCTAATAGGAAGTCAGCAAACTTCTGCCATCTGTCTTGTTCTTGAATACCAAATTGTTCTGCATCATCCTGGTACCGAGGGGATAGCCAATCTTGACTGCGTTTTACAAGGTCCGGATCAAGATCTGGTACCGCATTTATTAATATTTGAGCGGCTTCCTCTGGATGTTCAATTGCAAATTCATAGCCTTTTACTGTTGCATGTGTAAAAGCTTTTACCAATTCTGGATCGGCAGAAATCATTTCTTCACTTGTCGCAATAATTGGTGTGTAGAAATCAAGCTTGTCGGAAAAGTCAGCAAGGTACACCATGTTCAAATCGACACCTCTAAGTTCTGCTTCAATTCCAGTCCAACCGTAATAGACAAGTGAAAAGTCCACATCCCGCTCAACAGCAACAAAAAAGTCAGCATCCCCAGTTGTGATGAAATCAACTTCATCCACATTGGCATTGTCATTTGCCATTAATGTTGTCATCATCGCCTTTTCCAAGTCAGAACCGTAGGCACCAAACTTTTTACCTTCAAAATCTTTAGGCGATGTAATCCCTTTTTCTTTAGGCGAGGCATAACCAGCTGTATTATGTTGCAGCACGGCAGCGATGGAGACGAGTGGGAGGCCTTCCGAGCGCGCCTGTGTTAGCCCTTCTTGGTAACTAATCCCAAAGTCTGCTTTCTCTGCTGCTAGCAGTTGATTCACACGTACTTCTCCAGGTAGTAATATTTCAACATCAAGCCCTTGTTCTTTAAAATAGCCTTTTTCTTTTGCAACATAAATTCCAGTGTGGTTCGTATTCGGTGTCCAATCAAGTGCAAATTTTACAGGAGTTAGGTCTGCATTATTATCCTTGTTAGTTCCTTTGTTTTCGTTGCTTTGACCACAGCCTGCTATGAAAATGATACCTATAAACAAAATGATACTAATCAAATGCTTCAAGTTAATACCCCCATTAGTTTTTCGCTATATGAGTAGGGTCCCTTGAAAAAGATTGGCGGATCACAAGCTTGCTAAAATAAAAAGTGCGCTAAAGATTGGTTCTTTAGCGCACAGGAATGTATCTCATTTATGTAAAAATGATTCTAATGAAATGTTCCCTCCGCTGGTGCCAACCAGATCAGGTTCAAAGGGTCAGTATTTCAAGAATACAATCTCAGCTAGCATCACTAGCCCCCCCACATATAACGTATGAAATTTTTATTCTGCATTACAACACAAAGTATGCCACAGTTATGAGATGGTTGCAAATAAATATTACGAAGAGAGGAAATTAGGAAAAAATAATTACTTAGAAACAGAAGTAATAGTTATTTGATTACCAAGGAAGCAAGGACGTGAAATAATTGTTATATTGCATTTCTATCTATACAAAGAAGGGACGTATGTAAAACATGATAAATATTAGCATACCTAATCCAGAGTGTTACGATTACAGAACGGAAGCAAATTCTGAAGGATAATGAATCAGAAATCAAACCTATTTATGGATTTATTGACTTTCATCTAATACCAAGAGATAAAGGTGGCATTTTCCTATTCTATAATATAAATGATGAGCTTCTTTTTGTTGGAAAAGCACTGAAACAACGCCAAAGAATCAAAAAACATTTTGAGGATAATGTTTCACCTATTAAAATGCACAGAGATGAATATATAAAATAGCTATTTGTTTAGTAGAAGATCCAATGGAAAGAGAAATTTATGAAACATATATCATGAATCAGCTTAAGTCGAAATACAACGTTGATAAAGTATTTTATAAATAAGTTTGAATATGAGTATTAAAAAGAGGGATAGTTCTCTTGCATTACAGTACTTTTCAACATGGTGAGCCATTCTTGGATGAAGCTCTAGCACATGGCGACCAATCGCTTCTGTACAGCGACGATGAACGCGGTCTGGATTATTAGAATACCAGCGGAAAAGATCATCTGCATCACAGAAACCCATTTCAAATGGCAATAGATTAAGGATGGCATCCAATGTGCTTGCTTTAATGGCACCTGTTTCAAAATTAATTACTGCTTCTGGACTAATTAATTCGGATAATTTGTTCGTATTTTTCAGTCTCCTTTAAGAGAATATAAAAAAATATAATTGAGATAATTATCGTCTATATGGTGATTCATTATCTTAATTCCATGGTAACACTGTGATGTGATTCACAATGTGATATTGGTCACTTAAATGCTTTAATGCAAGATATTCGATAAAATGTCACAGAATGGTTACATTTTGTTCACAAGGATTCAATCATTCTATACAAATAGCTCTAGCCTTGTTTGTTTAGAATACGGGTTGGTTTTGGTGGAGACAGGATTATAGATTGTGTGAGAAGAATAATGGGAGAGACTTTTGAGCAGTGCCAGGTAGGGAAGAATGGAGTTTAGAACTAGCTAAACGTTAACGGAGGATGGTGTAGAAGTCGTACTGGATAAATGAATAGTACCCGTAAAATCTTACAAATCATCCGTTATTTAAGAGCTGCCTTATGGAAACCAGCTTATAACTGGTTACGAAAAATAGAAGGAAAAGGTGCTTCTTAATAAACAGAACGTCGCTGTCACTTTAGTCTAACTGTAAATAAATTCCAAATGGATGGAGCCACCTTTAGTTGGGTATTTTGGGTATTTACTTTTTTGGCTCTATTAGATAAAACGATAAAACTGAAAATTACGACATTATTTATGCAACACTAGTGTTGAAATATAAATATATTAAGGCTCAGCTAGCTAAGACGAATAAAAAGAACGATGAGAATTATGTGATTACTAGAATATGGAATAGATTAGACAATATCGATATTAAGTTTATCACGCAACAATACATAGTAAGAGAAGATGGCAAGTATGCCCTGACCAATATGTTTTTCCCACAATTGAATTTACATATTGAAATAGATGAAGGGTACCATCAATCACCAGAACAAGCCCAAAACGATTTAATTAGGGAGCAAGATATCATTAGTATTACAGGTCATGAAATTAAAAGAATCGATGTGACTAAAAATTTAATTACTGTTCATGAACAAATAGATGAAGTAGTTCACTATATTCATAGTAAGGTAGAAGAAATGGGATCGGACAAGATAATGTCGCATTCAGAACATGTGCCGATCCGCAAATGTATTTGGACACAGCTATAAGGGATTCCAAAGAGGCGGTACAACCCACCCCTACCATGGTGAAACGATGATTTGGTTCCCAAAGTTATTTCCGAACGGGGGAATGGGATAACTCCATATCAGCTGACGGGAAAGTAATTAGGGAAAAGAACGTCCATGAACATAAAGTTGATGATCATATACATGAAGTCATTCATCATCAAAAACACAGAAGAATTGTATTTGCAAAAGTAAAAGGGCCACTGGGGCATATCATGTATAAATTTAAGGGTGAGTTTGAACTGGATACGGATATGTCAATGGAGGAACGATGTTTAATTTGGAGGAGGGTTTCAGAGACGGTGAAAACCTTCCCGCCTGTTAAAAAAGTTTAATCTATTTGCACTAATATAAGTCTCGAAAAAAATACATAATGGTGGTAACGATGAATTGGGTAGCAACAGCCATGGGGATTACGTATCTTTTTGAACGTAAATCATTGAAATTGTTTCTGATTAATGCTAGTTATCATGTCATAACTTTCACCGGAATTGGGTTAATCCTATGAATGTGAAAGTGAAAGTGAAAGTAATAATAAATAAAGGAGCTTTCGTATGAAAACATCCACTAAGAGTGTAGTTGAGAAGTTAACTTCAAGAAATACACAACAAGGCTAATCCTTAATAAGCCAGAGGATATTCAGGATTTCGATTCGGTTGATTATGATACTTCCATTAATCACGAACAGTATGATTTAATTTTTGTTTTTATTTATAATATGGACGAGTTTTTCAGCCATCTAAATGAAATTATTGAGAAGAAGTTAGTGAAAGATAATTCCTATGTGTACTTTGCCTATCCAAAGAAAGGCAACAAACAATATGATACATATATTGAGCGTGACGATATCTATACGGACAAATATTATGATGGGGAAGGGTTTTTCCCTAATAGTAATTTAAAGTTTGCAAGGACTATTAGCCTGAATGATGTGTTTACTGTTGCGGGTATTAAGGCAGTAGCGAAGAAGTAGAAATGGGGATATCACTAACAGTAGTATATTCTTATAATATGGTTGCATGAAACCCAATAAGTAGATGAAGGTTTAAATTAGTATTAGAAACATACAATAGCCCCTTAGGAAACTTTCAAACAAGTTTGAGGGGTTATTTTTTTATAGTAAATAGACAAAAGTTATCAAAAGTAGGATAGACATGTAAATTTTGAAAACATCTTTTTTGTATAATTGAATACTACAGGCAATGGAAGTGTTTTGTCGTTTTTTGTAAAAAAAATGGACACTTTCCTAAAATGTTGTCGAATTCAATCGAATATCAGTAATGAAATAGGCCTATTCACCTGACTTTCCCACGGTGTTTGTCAATATAGTTGTCGCATTTAGTTACTTTAGTATTTTAATAGAATGTCATAAATCTCCGAGTTCAATTAATGCTACCGCGCTTCGCTTGCTGACCTAGTGATTTGAATCGAAAGGAAAAGCGTACTTTCGATTCAAATCACTAGGGAAATGGAGATATTATGGTTGACTCTATGCTTCGGTTTGCTCCTCATCTCGCATTGGATTGAGTGCTACTTGTTCATTCGGCTTCCAATTCCTTATGCCTCTTGCCCAACGCTCTGGATGTTTCGTCTTCGCTGCCTCATATATGGCTTTTCGTTTTTCCAATATAGCTATGTGTTCCCCGGTATGACATTGTACAGGCGTCACAAACTTCAGCCCACTATGCATGTGAACCTCGTTATACCAGTGGACAAATTTTTGTGCCCATTCCCTTGCCTCAGTGAGTGATGCAAAGCCATTGTAAGGGTAATCCGGTCTATATTTGAGTGTCCGGAACATCGCTTCTGAGTATGGATTATCGTTACTTACTCGAGGCCTTGAAAAAGAGCTTTGAATGCCCAATTTCTCTAGTAAGCTTAAAAATGTCTCAGCTTTCATTGGGCTACCATTATCTGAATGCAATACGAGTGGTGCCCCTTTGATCTTTTCATTGATTACTGCCTTTTTCACAAGTGTTTCTGCGTGTTTTGCCTCTTCCGTTTCCCAAACTTCCCAGCCAACTACTTTTCTACTAAATAAATCGATAATTAAATAGAGTCGATAATATAGACCCTTCGCAGGCCCACCAAGCCATGTAATATCCCACGTCCACACTTGGTTTGGTGATGTTGCGAGATGACTCTCTGGGACTCTTTTTACAGGTTTTTGACTACGACCACGATGGTTTTGCATTTTTTCCTCACGTAATACACGATAAAATGTGGATTCCGACGCAATATAAGTCCCTTTGTCCGCAAGCTTAGGTACAATTTGTGTTGGTGGTAAATCAACGTATTCTTTGTGTTTGACAACCGTTAGGATTTCTTCTTTTTCTTTCTCAGTTAATTTATTTTGGGGTACTGGTCTTTTCGTAAGTGGGCGTTGATCCACCTTCACACCATCGTCTGCTACCCAACGTTCATAGGTACGCACGCTGATATGAAGCTCCTCGCAAGCCTTCGCCATTCGCGCACCATTTTGATTGGCTTCTTGGATGAGTTCGACAGCTAATGCGCGATTTGATGGGCTAATCATTCTTCCTCGTCGTCCCCCCAAATCGCTTGGGCCTTTTTTCGCAATAGTAATAAAGCCGCAGCTTCAGCTAGTGCCTTCTCTTTCTTTTGTAGCTCTTTTTCTAGTTGCTTAGCACGCTTTTTTTCTTCTTTCAATACACCATTCAACTTTTTCCCTTCGTCGAATGACTGTTCATTTGCCTGAAGACATACACTTTTCCAAGATTCAATTTGTTCACGATACAGACCTTTTTTACGACAATACTCAGCTAACTCTGATTCATTCATCGCAAAAGTCTCCATCACGATTAAAAACTTATCTTGACTACTCCAATTCTCACTTGTTTGTCCATTTCCAGGTGTTGCCACACCAGCAGCACGAGCTTCTTTACGCCACTTGTATAACGTCACATTCGAGATGCCTTCTTCTTTCGATATTTGCGCCACAGATTCGTTATTTGGGGGCATCATGCGCTTGATAATAGCTTCTTTCTTTTCTTGTGAATATCGTACTCCATTTTTTCTTGTCATCCCGATCAACCTCCGTGTTATTTATTAAACTATAACACTAAAGTATCGTACGACAACTATCCTAACAGAGGGGGTCTGCAGATAAACTATTCATTACTTAGGTCATTACAAGGAAATATAATATACAAGATTGTTAAACTATGTATTATTGCATACCTAATTATTAATATTTCACTTACTAGAATTGTAGCCACGTTTATAGAAAATTTGTTAGTTCCGTATTTAGTTACGGTGATACTAGCATTGATTATTAATAACGTTATCTTAAAAAATATAAATAAAATCAAGGTGTTCATCTATGCTATATATAAGAAAATTATTCCAGCGTCATAAATTATTAATGTCTATCAATATTATATATTTCTTTATTATTTTATCTTCAATGGCACTAACATGGTTAATTAGGACCGAATTTGCTATTGAGCATAACAGCCAAATGGTAATAAGAGCCCCATGGAATGAAATATTCATACAGAATGTCTCTGTATCATTTTTAATGATTGTCTTAGGAATATTCTCGTTTGGTATAATATCAATATTTATTGGTGTTTATAATTTATATACGTTTGCTGTAACAATTGATCATGCTTATAACATTAGTGAAAGTTATTTGTACACATTTTCTATCATTATGACCCACGGTATTGTAGAAATCCCAGCAATTGCTATTAGCCTATATATTTCAACGCTTTCTTTACGATATTTATTCAATTATACCTATAGAAAAGAAATGTTCCGTATACAATCAGTTAATTCTTTCTTTAAGATTATTTTAGTAATAACATTAATGTTATTAGTTGGTAGTTTTATTGAAGCATATGTAACTCCAAAAATAGTTGAAATTGTGATGTACAGCGGGGAGTGGTATTTTGATTATTAATAATCTGAGTAAGAGTTTTTCGGAAGAGATTTTACATGATGTTAAATTCAGACTAGATAGCAATAAGGTATATTCCCTACTAGGAAGAAATGGTGTTGGGAAGACAACTCTATTAAAGATTATTTCAAACTTAATGGAATATGATTCTGGTAGCATTGACTCCAATGGGAAGAGTGTTTTCTTTGTACCTGAGACTCCACAGTTTTTAGATTATTTAAGTGGATATGAAAATCTAAGGTTCCTATGTGAAATTAAAAATATACCTATTGTTAATCTAGAAAACTACTTAAAAGATAGCAACATAAAAAGTTTTGTTGATGAATTAGTCATTAACTATTCACATGGTATGAAACATCAGTTGTCGTTAGCTAGCGCATTTCTAATAAGCCCAGACATTCTTTTACTAGATGAACCTTTAACATCACTTGATCCAATAAATATTGAGATATTCAAAAGGATGCTTAGGGAGTTCGCAGATAAAGATAAAACGGTATTGATATCAACCCATATCATTCCAATTGCACATCAATTATCAGATGAAATTCTACTTCTTTCCAATAAGCAAATTAGACAACTAAAAAATAATTATACAGAAACAGAATTAACAGAATATGTTACTAATAACATATAAAACTTGATAGGCTTTACCGAGCATCTTCTGAGTAAGTGTTAACACCCCTTTGAAGATTTCAATTATTGATGTTAGAACTCCAAACCTTTTTCATTTAAGTCTTGGAGTTTTTTAATATTCCATTAGAAATTAATTCATAATAGTATAGTTTACATCTTCCCTAAAACCTTCTCTACCATATTACGATTACGGGCGGTCGAATGCATTTGAAGCTTTCTTTCAAAAAAGGCATTGTTATATCTGGTTTGATGAAAATTCTTGGAGAGATGGATAATAATATTTTGGTGAGAGATCACATCAAATTCATCATCAACGATTTCTTTAAGGAGTTCGAGTCGCTCGTTTGATATTGGCTTTTTTAGAAATAGAAGGTACACATTGTCTCTAGTAAATAAGGGATGCTGCTGAATCTTTTCTAGAACCTCTTATAGAACGTACGGTGACCGGAATATCAAATCCAAATGTGTTCTTCAGCTGTGTTTCAATTTGCTCCTCGTCACAAATAAGTTCGTCGAATAAGACATTACCCGTTTGAATATAGGTCCGTACGTTTTGAAAGCCCATTTCCTCAAAGAGAGACTTCAATGATTTCATATCCACTTTATTCCTTTTACCTAAGTTAATTCCTCTAAGTAATGCAACATAAGACATTCTCCGTTCCCCCCTCTGTTAGGATAGATGTCGTAGGGAACTTTAGTGTATAGTTTAAGTAATACACGGAGGTTAGTCGACATGAAAAACAATAATGGAAAACGTTATACAGAGGAAATGAAGGAATCCATCATCAAGAGAATGATGCCCCCAAACAACGAATCGGTAAGTCAACTAAGTAAGGAGCTTGGCATCTCCGAACCTACACTCTACAACTGGAGAAAGAAAGCTCGGTTAGCTGGAAACCCTACTCCTGGCGATGGACAGAGCTCAGAACATTGGAGTAGTGAAGATAAGTTTCTTGTCGTAATGGAATCCTACGCATTGAATGGTGCAGAATTGGTAGAGTATTGCCGTAAAAAAGGCTTATATAAAGAACAAATTGAAGCGTGGCGTGAAACATGCTTGAACGCAAATAAAGAAGAACCCAATCGAACAAAGCAGCTAAACTATGAATTAAAAGAGGAGAAAAAACGAACCAATGACCTAGAAAAAGACTTACGTAAAAAGGAGAAAGGACTCTCAGAAGCTGCAGCCTTATTACTACTTAGAAAAAAGGCCCAAGCGAGTCTTAAGGGGACCAAGAGGACGAATGATTAGCCCATCAGATCGCGCGCTAGCAGTAGAACTCATCCAAGAAGCTAACCAAAATGGTGCGCGATTAGCATTAGCTTGTAAAGAATGTAATATTAGTGTACGTACGTATGAGGGTTGAACGAAAGGGTCTGACCCCATAGCCATCAAGCTAACAGTAGGTGAGATAAGAAATGCTCACCTCTGTTAGCTTTTTGTATCTCTTCTATAAATTTACGCATGACAAAATAAGCCTCTCAAGAGACTTTGTTTTCGGAATATT
>NZ_BMEY01000004.1 GCF_014637405.1 Ornithinibacillus halotolerans | reverse complement strand
TTTATCAGATGGTATCCTTTTTGTTTACTAGGAAGAGTTAGAATATTAAAAATAAACGTAGCACTTACCATTCGAAATGGAAGTGCTACGTTTTTAATTATTACTGGGGTTTTGTCCCAGCCTCTTTTTATATTCTTTCGTAATATAGTTCAACATTTGGATGAAATTTGCATATCTTGATATAGAGTGATTAGCCCAGAAATCTTAGGACTGAAAGGAGTTCGATTTAACATTGAAGATTCATATCGTTCAAAAAGGAGATACATTATGGGAAATAGCTAAATCATATGGGGTTGATTTTGAAGCATTAAAGGCAGCAAACGCTCATCTCTCTAGCCCAGATATGATTATGCCTGGAATGAAGATTCGCATTCCGACTACTGCAAAAGCTGTTAAAAAAGAATCTGTTAAAAAAGAGGCTGTGAAAGAGGCACCAACTCAACAAATCCAAAAAGAAGCTAAGGTTCCATATAAGGATATTTCTCCAAAGCCGATGCCGGTAATTAAAGAAGACGATCAAAAACCAATAATGGAAATTAAACCAGAGATGCCTATGCCACAAATGCCGCAGATTCCACAAATGACAATGCCTCTTATAATGCCAACACTAGATCAAGATTTTACAACGAATTTGACATTTAACCTCCCAGATAAAGATAGTGTAGAAGCACCTGAAGTTAAAGAGGAAACTATGGAAATGCCAGCACAAGAAGAAATGCAACAGCCAATGTATCAACCAATTCAACAACCGATGTACCAACCTGTTCATTTTGTTCCTTGTCCTTGCTACCCAATCCATCCATGTTGTGCAGGTCATCCAATGCCAATGCATCCAATGCACATGATGCCGCCAATGGGTTATCCACAAGTAATGCCAGCAACAGATTTTGGTGAGGATTGTGGCTGTGGTGGAGGAACAAACTATGGTGACATAGAAATGGGCGCTATGCCTCCTTTTGCTGCTCAACCAAATATCGGATTTCAAGGTCAGCCATTTTTAGGTGAACAAACGGAAGCAAATGTAACTTATCCAACTATGACTGGATTTAATGCAAACAATTTCCCTACCCCTCCTGGTTTTGGAGAATTACGAATGAACCATGAAGAAGAGTCATCAGATTGAGTAAATTTCTTGAGAGAGACGACCACCGAATCAATCGTCTCTCTTCTTTCTTATACTGGGAGGGGAATTTAGAAACAAAAAAAGTTCATCCAATTAAACGTAATATTTACTATATAGAAACAACTAGTGGAGACGCATACGTATTAAAAGGTCATTCAAATATGAATAATGTACAGCAACAATGGGAATTCTTTAATCGGATTCAATCCAATCATATTGTTCCATTTACTAAGTTTCCGAATGGGAAAAAAGAGATAACTGCAGGAACAAAATATAGTTGGACGATTTCCCCGTATATCTCTGGTAGAAAATTGAACTATAAATCCCCAGTGGATCGCAACCGAGCTGTATCAACTATAAAAAAGTTTCATTATCAAGCGAGTGGCATTTATGTTAATCATTTTATAAGGAAGCAATTGTTTTTTACTAGATGGGATGCAAGGCAAGAGAAGTTTTTATCAACAGAAGAGATTTTTGAAAAACTTGGCTTTATGAAGTTATTTCAGGACATGAATATTTTGATGAAAAAATACATTCATGTAGTATCTAGCTATGATTGGAAAAAAGAACAATTAGAAGCTGAAAGAAAAGGATGTTGGGTACATGGTGATGTAGCTTCACATAATTACTTACTAAAAAATGAACAAACCTATTTAATTGATTTTGATTTATTACATTGTACTTCTCAACTATACGATGTCATTCAATTAGGTCAGCGATTTTTGCCAAATATTGATTGGGATGTGAATACATTACTTCAGTATAATATGGTTAAAGAAGAAGAAATAGAAAGATTTTTATACTCTGTGTTTATACCAAGTGATATGGTAAGGGAATGGTTACATTTTCTAACGAAGAAGCGTCGCATAACGGTCCATTCGTATTTGGAGATTATGGAAAACGAATGGATAAAACGAAAAGAGTTTCTAAAGGAATCAATAAAATTAATAAAGTAATGATTTTACAAATAATAAATGTTAAGGATAATTTAACCGGTAATAAATAACCTCTCATTAAGCAAAATAGCTCTAAGGGAGGTTATATTTATGCGTTGGAAAATGTTATTTATGGTAAGTAGTTTAGTCTTTATTGCTGCTTGTGGTAATGATTCAGAACAAGGTGCGAATGAAGAAAACTTGGACAACATACAGCCTATCAATTATGAAACGAAAGAAGAACAAAAGACTCGATTAGGACAAAATGAACAATCAATTGGAGAATTAGGTGGCTATCCTCAAAGTGAACAAGAACGAGTAAATGAAGGGGATAAGAATTTCGGCGCCAAAAATGAAGATCGTTATACTAATGAACGAACTTATTATATTGCCGAGAAATTGTCTGAACGAAAAGAAGTAGTCCAAGCACAAGTAGCTGAGACTGATAAACGTGTTATTGTAGCCGTAATGACAGGTAATAAATATTATCCTGATTTGCCGAAAAGTATACGAGAAGAAGTTAAAGAAATGATACCTGATAAAGAAATTGTTGTATATACAGATGCAGCATGGTGGGATAGAATGCGAAATCTAAATAGCAATCCAGATAAGCTAGAAATAACAATTGAAAGAAACCTAAACAACTTTTTCAATAATAATTGAGCCTTTGTACTTACAAAGGTTCTTTCTTTTGTTTTCGAAGTTATGACCTTCCAGCAAATTGTGGTAGAATAGGAAAAGGATTTATTATGGGGAGAAGATAAAATGATTTCGTATGTAAGAGGAAAATTAGTTCAAATACAGGATGAATCAATAATTATGGATGTAAATGGGATTGGGTATAATGTTATTTGTCCAAACCCTTTTGTTTTTCAAGACTCTTTAAACAAAGAATTACACATACATACATATTTCCATGTTCGAGAAGATGCACACATACTTTATGGTTTTAAAAATGAGGATCAGAAATATTTGTTTACACAATTAATATCTGTATCAGGAATTGGACCGAAAAGTGCAGTAAGTATCTTAGCTGGTGTAAATATACCAGACTTTGTTTCCGCTGTAGAAAGAGAAGATGATAAATTTCTAACAAGTTTTCCTGGAGTCGGTAAGAAAACGGCAAGACAGATTATTTTAGACTTGAAAGGAAAATTAACTACACAAATTACAATAACAAGTGAACCAAGTACGAATACAGAGACACCATCTATCCATACAGATGATTTAAAAGAAGCAATGGAAGCCCTAAAAGCACTTGGTTATGTAGATAAAGAGATTAAGTCTATTATGCCAAAACTTCAAAAAGTCATTAAACCATCGACAAACACGGATGAGATTATTAAAAAAGCATTAAGTTTATTAATGAAAAGGTAGTAGGGGGAGAATATAATGGATGAAAGAATAGTTACTGGCCAACTACAAGAAGAGGAATCTTCTGTGGAGCTTAGTCTTCGCCCTACAACATTAAACCAATATATTGGACAGGATAAAGTAAAAGAAAACTTATCTATCTTTATTCAAGCCGCCAAAATGCGTAATGAACCGTTAGACCATGTGTTACTTTATGGACCACCGGGGCTAGGTAAAACAACATTAGCGGCAATTATCGCAAATGAAATGGGTGTTGAATTTCGTTCCACATCTGGGCCAGCGATTGATAGAGCTGGAGATTTAGCAGCAATCCTTACATCATTGGAAGCTGGGGATGTACTTTTCATAGATGAAGTCCATCGTTTACCACGTTCAGTAGAAGAAGTGCTCTATTCAGCAATGGAAGATTTTTTTATTGATATTGTTATTGGACAAGGACCTAGTGCAAGGTCTGTAAGAATTGACTTACCTCCATTTACATTAGTAGGGGCCACAACTAGAGCTGGATTATTGTCAGCACCTTTAAGAGATCGTTTTGGTGTGCTATCTAGATTAGAGTATTATGAAACAAAGGACTTATGTGCGATTGTAGAGAGAACTGCTGATATTTTTGATACGAACATTTCAAAAGAAGCGGCTGGTGAAGTAGCTCGTCGTTCTAGAGGGACGCCTCGTATTGCTAATCGTCTATTGCGCCGTATTCGAGATATTTCCCAAGTAAAAGGAGAAAAGGAGATTAGTTTCGAAACTACTGAAGTTGCCTTACAGATGCTACAAGTAGATGATGCTGGATTAGATCATATTGACCATAAACTGATCAAAGGTATAATCGAAGGATTCCAAGGTGGGCCTGTAGGATTAGATACGATCGCAGCAACAATTGGTGAGGAAGCACAAACGATAGAGGATGTGTATGAGCCTTATCTTTTACAGATTGGTTTTATCCAACGTACACCTAGGGGAAGAGTAGTTACCCCTAAGGCATATCAACATTTTGGTATGAAAGTGAATGATGAAAAGTGAATCTAGGAAAGATGTTTATTATAATTGGAATTATCTTTTTAATAATTGGTGTCATTTGGACGTTTATTGGTCGTTTACCGGGTGATATTTCATTTAAAAAAGGGAATTTTACGTTTTATTTTCCAATTATGACATCTATCATAGTAAGTATAATCTTATCGCTCATATTCTTCATCATTGGCAAGTTTCGGTAATTTCGTATAAAGGAGTAGCATCATGAATATAGAGGATTTTGATTTTCATTTACCAGAAGAATTAATCGCACAAACACCATTAAAAGACCGAAGTTCATCTAGGTTAATGGTATTAAATAAAGATACTAACGAGATCGAGCATAAACACTTTACTGATATTAAGCAATACTTGAAACCAGGTGATTGCTTAGTTTTAAATGATACTCGAGTACTTCCTGCAAGACTATATGGTGAAAAAGAAGATACAGGAGGGAAAGTAGAATTACTCTTGCTTAAACAAATGGATGGCGACAGTTGGGAAGTTCTAGCCAAACCAGCAAAAAGAATAAAGGTTGGGAGTAAGCTTTCATTTGGCAATGGTAAATTAACAGCGACTTGCACGGACATATTAGAACATGGTGGTCGAATCGTATCATTTGACTATGATGGTATATTCTATGAGATTCTAGATGAATTAGGTGAAATGCCATTACCACCTTATATTAAAGAACAACTTCCTGAGAGTGAACGATATCAAACGGTTTACGCAAAGGAAAAAGGATCTGCAGCAGCACCGACTGCGGGACTGCATTTTACGAACGAATTATTAGAAGAAATTAAAGAAATGGGAGTAACTATTGCTTTTATTACACTCCATGTTGGACTAGGTACTTTCCGACCTGTAAGTGTAGATAACATTGATGACCATGAAATGCATTCGGAATTTTATATGATGTCAGAAGAAACAGCTTCAACATTATCGAATGTTAGAGAAAATGGTGGAAGAATTATATCCGTAGGAACAACATCGACAAGAACGTTAGAAACAATTACTAGAGACAATAACGGGAAATTTGTTGAATCGAGTGGCTGGACGAATATTTTTATTTATCCATGTTTCGAGTTCAAGGCAATTGACGGGTTAATTACAAATTTCCATCTACCTAAATCTACGTTAATTATGTTAGTAAGTGCTTTTAGTAGCCGTAATTTAATTCTTAAAGCTTATAATAAAGCAGTAGAAGAAAAGTATCGCTTCTTCAGTTTTGGAGATGCAATGTTAATAATTTAGAAGAGGAACGATAACATGACAACACCAATACGCTATGAATTAATTAAAACAGATAAACAAACAGGAGCTAGACTTGGAAGAGTACATACTCCACATGGGTCGTTTGATACACCAACTTTTATGCCTGTTGGAACACTAGCAACAGTAAAAACGATGAGTCCAGAAGATTTGGAGTCAATGGGTGCGAAGATTATTTTATCCAATACTTACCATCTTTGGCTAAGACCTGGTGAAGATATTATTCGTGAAGCAGGGGGACTCCATAAATTTATGAACTGGGATGGAGCTATTCTTACTGATTCAGGTGGATTCCAAGTGTTTAGTTTAAGTGATATGCGTGAAATTACCGAGGAAGGTGTACATTTCCGTAATCATTTAAATGGTGATAAATTGTTCTTATCGCCTGAAAAAGCAATGCAGATCCAAAATGCATTAGGCTCTGATATTATGATGGCATTCGACGAATGTCCACCATATCCAGCCACTTATGAATATATGAAGGCTTCAGTGGAAAGAACTTCTAGATGGGCGGAAAGATGTGTAAAAGCCCATGAACGTCCTGATGTACAAGGATTATTTGGAATTATCCAAGGTGGAGAATACGAAGATTTGCGTAAATTAAGTGCGCAAGATCTCATTTCTCTCGACTTACCTGGTTATGCAGTGGGTGGCCTTTCAGTTGGAGAGCCAAAAGATGTAATGAATCGTGTGTTGGAATTCACTACACCTTTAATGCCTAGCAATAAGCCAAGATATTTAATGGGAGTAGGTTCTCCTGATGCGTTAATTGATGGTGCTATTCGTGGTATTGATATGTTTGACTGTGTGTTACCGACAAGAATTGCTCGCAATGGAACATGTATGACTTCAAATGGAAGATTAGTTGTACGAAATGCAAAATTTGCCCGTGACTTTGGACCTATTGATGAAAATTGTGATTGTCACGTGTGTAAAAATTATTCCCGTGCTTATATTAGACATTTAATTAAATGTAATGAAACTTTTGGATTTAGACTTACTACTTATCATAACCTACATTTTCTGTTAAAATTAATGGAGCAAGTACGACAAGCTATTCGCGAAGATCGACTTGGTGATTTTAAAGAGGAATTCTTTGAACAATACGGATTAAACAAACCGGACGCAAAGAATTTTTAAGGAACGTTTAGAAACATGGGTTTTTAAACGAATTGTATAGAAAGGAGGGACAAGTTCATGGAACAGTTAGGTGCATTCATACCGTTAATTCTAATGTTTGTAATCTTCTACTTCCTGCTAATTCGTCCACAGCAAAAACGTCAAAAACAAGTAAGACAAATGCAGTCTGAACTTAAAAAAGGTGATGCTGTTGTAACAATTGGTGGTTTTCATGGTACGATTCATGCGATTGATGAAAATACAGTTGTATTACAAGCAGGAGATGGATCTAAACTTACATATGATCGTTCTGCGATCCGTGAAGTTTCAGTGAATTAATAAATAAAGAGAGGCTATGTAGGTAGCCTCTCTTTTTTTGATTTAACTTATATACATCATTCATTATTAGAAGCTATGTTTACTCCTACGGCTCCTCCAAATAGAGCTGCTAAAATGTAGAAGAAGTGGTATATGGCTTGTTGTAAATCGAAACCAACTTGGTAACCAAGGAATTGTACAAGAAATACAAATACTGTAAATCCTAAACCAGTTATTGCTCCTACCATCCAGCCTTTATGTTTAGATTTACCTCCTGCAACAGCTCCCCCAATAAATAAGGAGATTAAACCAATGACAAGTGTAACCCAATTTGTTGCTGATTCACTAAAACTAGAAAATCGTAATAATACTGCTAGCCCCATACTTGAAACTAATATTAATCCTAATACAACTATCCAACCATACAATAATGCAGTAAATTGATGATTACGCATAAAAATCCCCCTCGTTTAATGCTTTTATCGTATATATATTCTTGTCCACTAAAAAGTAGACGAGTTTTTCTCAAATTAGTGAAATAATTATTTAGTAAACCATTTTTGTAAGAATGGAATCTGTTCTAATTCTTCCCTTGTAATGAATTTCAAGATGAAAAGTAGAAAGATATAAATGATTAGAAGAAGTATGATTGATACACCAAACAAAATAATGTTTGGATCATATTGGATGTAATAATTGTAAATGAACTTCCCGATCCCCCAAGTAGATAGAATTAAAGCAATCATTTTTACTATATCTTTAAAGGGAATAAAGAAGTTGATTTCTTTTCTTAATGTTGCAAGATGCAATAGTGTAATGAGTATCACTCCAACTGACATGGCTATTGCAACACCCATGATACCAAAACTTTCATTGGAAGCTAGAATGAATAATACAACAAATTTAACAGCTGCACCTATTAAACTATTCCACATTGCAGGCTTTGCATAATCGAGTGCTTGTAATGTAGCTTGTAATGGGGATTGAATATACAGTAGAATATAAAATGGTGCCATGAATATTAAGATTGTACTCGCATTTGCGGTCCCATACATAAAGGATAAGATTGGTACAGCAAAAATCGACAAGACGACTGTAGCAATCGCTCCGGAAGCGAATGAGATACGAATCGATTGGTGAATTCGATAATGGATTAAGGTATTATTTTTCTTAGCATCTGCCTCTGAAATGTTAGGGACAAGGGCAATGGATAACGATTGAGTGATAAATGTTGGTAAGAATAATAAAGGTAATACAAAACCTGTCAGTTCTCCATATTGCTTTGTTGCTAAAGAACTTGATATTCCTGCTATAGCTAAACTATTTGCTACAATGATTGGCTCCAAGAAATAGGAGAATGAGCTAATTAGTCTACTTCCGGTACTTGGTAATGCAATCGAAAATAACTCTTTAACAGTCTGTTTACTTGATTTCAAATAGGAAAAAAATCGATGTCTAATGCGAATAGTTTTTTTAGACTTGAATTGATAGATCATATAAAGTAATGAAGCAAATTCACCTAATATGACACTAAACATTGCTCCAGCTGCTGCAAATTCGATACCATAAGGTAGCAATAAATAAACAAAGAATGCAACACAGCTGATCCGGACAATTTGCTCAATGACTTGTGAATAACTTTGTGGTTTCATATTTTGTTTACCTTGAAAATAGCCACGCAACACAGACGAAATAGCTACGATTGGTATAATTGGGCTTATAGCTAGTATCGGGTACAGTGTTCGATCATCTGTTAATAATGTTGTTGCAATGAATGGAGCTGCAAGAATCATAACAATTGTAAAAAAGATACTTGATATACCAGTTATAATGATTGATACGACTAAGATTCGTTTTATTTTTGCTCGATCATTTTGAGCATCGGCTTCTGCAATTCGTTTGGAAATGGCTACAGGTAGCCCTAATTGTGTCAGAGTCATTACGAGGAAGAATGTTGGAAGGGCCATCATGTATAGACCAACACCTTCTTCACCCATCACTCTTGCAATCACTAGACGGTTAATGAAACCAAGAAATCTAGTAATCATACCAGCTAATATTAAGATTATTGTACCTTGTAAAAAAGTTTGTTTAGACAACTTTGATGACCTGCCTTCTCAAAAAATAAAATTTCATATACAATGATATATATGCAAACATAGTGGCCAAGCATGACAACTTGTCTTATGAATTCATAATCTTTCTAAAGTGGGTGAATGTTCTTGGAAATAGTTAAAGCTGTGAATGATTGGAAAAAAGAGTTAATTCCTGTTTTGAAAAGTAAAACAGAGGAGTTTCAAATGATGGGTTATTCCAAGGCTACAGAAGAAGACGTCTGGAATTGTCTCGTAAAAAAAGTTTGGAAGGGAAATCCAAATAAAAGATTATATGAAGTTGTCCAAGACATCTTTCACCTTAGTTCAGGGATATATATGAGCTACATAACGATTGATACATATCAACAAGATGATGACTTAATGGCTTCAATTGCGGCATTAACAGGGAAAAGTTAGAAGTCCCCTTGATTTTTTACATTCACGGTTTGGATACAGATAAGGGAGGAACATGTAATGAAAAATAAAGGACGTATAGTATCCTTTTTCCTAATCGTTATTGCATTAGGGGTAGTAATTGGATTATTTACACCAAAGGTTGCCAAAGATATTAATCTTGGGCTTGATCTACAAGGTGGTTTTGAAGTTTTATATGAAGTAGAGCCGGTTGATAAAACACAAACAACCGATCGAGAATTATTAGAATCTACAGTTCAATTATTAAATGATCGGGTTAATAAGCTAGGAATTAGTGAAGCGGTTATTGATATTGAAGGCGAAAATCGTATTCGAGTTCAACTTGCAGGAGTTGAAGATCAAAACCAAGCACGAGAAATGTTAGCTACTAGTGCTAGACTATCATTCCGTGATGTACATGATAATGTTCTTTTAGATGGTGCAGATATTAAAGAAGGAAGTGCAAAACAAGATTTTCATCCGGATACAAATGCACCAATTGTAACTTTACAAGTGAAGGAAGCTAGTAAGTTAACGGAAGTTACAACAGAACTATCGCAAAAGTTCGTAAGAGGAGTACCTTTACCGGAACGTGAAGACTTACTCGTAATATGGATGGATTACCAAGAAGGGGATTCGTTTAAGGAAGAAGTATTTAAAGAAGAACCGAAATATATTTCCGCTCCTGGAGTAGAAAAGCCAATTCCAGGTACCGATGTTATGATTAGTGGTTCCTTTACGGTAGAGGAAGCAAAGTATTTAGCAAATATTATTAATTCAGGTTCATTACCTGTTGATATGACAGAAATCTTCTCTACGTCTGTAGGGGCACAGTTTGGTGAGCAAGCATTAAATGAAACAGTAATTGCAGCAATTGTCGGTATAGCTATTATTTTCTTATTTATGATTGTTGTTTATCGTTTCCCAGGAATTATTTCTATTATATCACTTAGTATTTATACGTTTTTAGTACTTCTTATCTTCGAACTATTAAACGGTGTACTTACATTACCAGGTATTGCGGCATTAATACTTGGGGTAGGTATGGCAGTTGATGCGAATGTTATTACATTTGAGCGAATTAAAGAAGAATTACGTGAAGGAAAATCATTACATGCTTCCTTTAAAGCGGGAACAAGTAACTCCCTTCGAGCAATTTTAGATGCTAACATTACGACAATGCTAGCTGCAACAGTATTATTTATTTTTGGGACAAGCTCTGTTAAAGGGTTCGCAACGATGTTAATTATCAGTATTTTAGTTAGCTTTTTAACAGCAGTTTTCGGAACAAAATGGTTATTACAGCTATGGTTGAAAGCTAAGTTCCTTAAGAAAAATCCTAGTTGGTTTGGGGTAAAACAATCAGATGTGAAAGATATTAAAGATAACTCAGAAGTGCCAGCGAAGTTTCTTAATAAGGAATGGAATATCGTTGACTACCGAAGAAGATTCTTTATATTTACTTCTATATTAGTTATTATTGGAGCGGTATCTTTAATAATCTTTAAATTAAATCCTGGAATTGATTTTACTTCAGGATCTCGAGTACAAATTGTGGCCGAAGAAAGTTTAGATTCAGAGAAAATAAGCAAAGAATTAGCCCAATTTGACTTAGATGCTCCAGTAGTATTATCAGGTGAAAATAATGAAATTGCTGTCATACGATATGAAGAGATCATCGACGAAGATAGAATTGCTGAACTTAATACATATTTCATTGAGGAATATGGTGTAGAACCAAGTGTGAGTGTTGTGTCATCCATTGTTGGACAAGAGTTAGTGAAAAATGCTATCTATGCACTTGCAATTGCATCTATCGGTATGATTATCTATGTGGCATTTCGATTTGAGTTCTTCTTTGCGATTACAACTATAATTGCCTTATTGCATGATGTGTTTATTATGTTGATGGTATTTAGTATTTTCCGTATTGAATTTGATGTTACGATTGTTGCGGCAATACTAACGATTATCGGTTATTCCATCAATGCAACGATTGTTACATTTGACCGAATCCGAGAAAATATACAGAAGCAGAAGAAACCTGTGAAGTTATTTAAAGATCTTGCAACGATTGTTAATAAGAGTATCGTTCAAACGATGACTAGAACAGTGAATACAACGATTACGACACTAATTGCTGTTTTGGCATTCTTATTCTTAGGTGCCGAACCAATTCAAGGATTTGGTATTGCCTTAACAGTAGGATTAATTGCTGGAACATATTCATCCTTATTCCTAGCAACTCAATTATGGTTAGTATGGCGTGGGAAGAATATTAAAGAAAAGCCAGTTGATTTTAGAAAGAAAAAACGAATAGAAGGACCACAAGTTTAATGAATATGACTCAATCCCTTTGTACATGTACAAAGGGATTGTTTTTTTAATCTTGTATAAAATAATAGATAAGTTTCTAAGGAGGTTATCTAATTGAAGGGGCAAACATATGTCATCATTGCTATTTTATTTATGATTTTAGTTGCTATTTTTGCAGTAACAAATATTGAATCCGTGAATGTAAACTATTTTTTCTGGAAAGTTGAGTCCCCGTTAATATTAGTCATACTATTTTCAGTGCTAATGGGTGGAATAATAAGTGCTGCAGTTGGGATGATGAAGATGTTTAAGATGAAAAGAGAAATAAAAGTACTTAAAAGAGAGAATGTAGAACTAGCTCAACGAATTGAGGAAAAGGAATTAGACAATTCGGATATCGATATAATTAATTCTGAAAACGGCGAAAATGATGCAAATAGGATAAACTAGAAATTTAATTGCTCCCCTCGACATGATTTGTGTATAATAGATTAGTCAGGGGTGAGATTATGATACAAAGCAAGTCAAATTGGAAATTTGCTAGCATAGAAGAGAATCAAATCGATTGGAATGATGGAAGTTCACAATTATCTCCCGTGATAAAAGAGCTCCTGCAACAACGAGGTTTGAAAACAGCGAAAGAAGTTGAAGATTTTTTAGTGCCTTCTATTAATAACTTACTTGATCCAAATCAATTAAGTTCTATGGATATCGCAAAGGAAAGAGTATTAGAAGCTATTGAAAGAAATGAAAAAATACTCGTCTTTGGTGATTATGATGCTGATGGTGTTAGTTCAACAACTATACTTATAAAAACATTACAAGAACTAGGTGCAAAATGCGATTTCTATATCCCTAATCGTTTCACCGAAGGATATGGACCGAATGAACAAGCATTTAGACAAGCTCATCAAAATGGATTTCAATTAATTATAACTGTGGATTGCGGTATTGCTTCTATACACGAAGCAGATGTTGCCAAAGAGTTAGGTATCGATTTAATTATTACGGATCACCATGAACCACAAGAGGAACTCCCAGATGCTTTGGCCATTCTTCATCCAAAATGCTCGCCTGATTATTCATTTAAAGAACTTGCAGGTGCTGGAGTTGCCTTTAAATTTGCCGAATGTTTACTCGGTTACTTTCCAGAACATTTATTAGATTTAGTTGCTATTGGAACGGTAGCAGATTTAGTACCTTTAGTAGAAGAGAACCGAATATTAGTTTATTACGGTTTGCAAAAACTATCCAGTACTGCTCGTGAAGGACTAATTGCATTAAAAAATCAATGTAAAATAGAAGGAAAAGTAAATGAGGAAGATATTGGTTTTTTAATTGGCCCACGATTGAACGCAGTTGGTAGATTACAGGATGCGGATTTAGCTGTAGAACTATTGTTATGCGATGACAAAGAAATAGCAGAAGAACTAGCTGAAATTGTGAACCAATTAAATACAGAACGCCAACAAATTGTTGCATCTATTGTAAAAGAAGTTGAAGAAACGGTTGAAATCGATGCGAAAAAAGGCGTTATTGTCGTTGCTAAACAAGGATGGAATGAAGGAGTCCTAGGGATAGTTGCTTCCCGTCTGGTGAGAAAATATGACCGACCAGCTATCGTATTAGCTATAAATGAAGAGAAGGGATTGGCTAAAGGCTCTGCTAGAAGCATCCCAGCTTTTGATCTCTTTCAAAGTTGTATGAAAATAAAAGATGTTTTTACTCATTTTGGAGGCCACTCCCAAGCTGCTGGAATGACCTTGCCAATAGATAATGTACAACATCTTGAACAAAAACTAGATGAAATCATAAAAAATGAGTTAACTAGTGAGGATTTTAAACAAGAAGTATTAATTAGTAGGAAACTGAAACTTAGCGAAATAAGTGAAAATCTTGTTACTGAAATTAGTCAATTAGCTCCTTTTGGAATGGCAAATCCAAAACCGAAATTCCTTGTGGAAAGTAGACCAGTTGATATACGTCAATTAGGTAATATGAAAAAACACTTAAAGCTACTCTTTAAAGAAGATACAGCATCATTAGATGGAATTGCTTTTGGAATGGGCAATTTACACCCGCTTATTTCACCTCAAGCAACAGTCTCTGTAGTAGGTGAACTAGGAATCAATGAGTGGAATGGGATTAGGAAAGTTCAGATGATGATTGAAGATGTGAAAATCAACCATTGGCAACTTTTCGATCATCGAGGAAAACGAAAAATTGATTTTAATTACGATCAATCCCATTTTAGTCATCAATTCGTCATTTATAATACACTTGAGATTCATCAAGATATTCCAAACCATATAAAGCACTTAACGTATAAGGAAGCATTGGAATTTAATGGTAAAGTAGAAGTATTATACTTGCTTGAATTACCACAACATTTACATGACTTACATGAAATTATCACTAAGTTCAAACCTGTTAATATTCATGCTTGTTTTTATGTCGAAAATAGTGTTTATATGGCTCCATTTCCGAAGAGGGAAGATTTTAAATGGTTGTATTCATTGATATGGAAAAATCAAGAATTGAGCTTGGATAGTGAACTAAACAAGATAATGAAAGCTAAAGGATGGACAGAGGAATTAATTCAATTTATGTTAGACGTGTTTTCTGAGCTTGAATTTGTTAATATAAATAATGGATTAATTACATTGAATAAGCAGCCACAAAAGAAAGATCTACAAGAGGCCAGAGCTTATCAAAATCGTATCAAACAAGGAAAAATCGAAAAAACACTATACTACGCGACATATAACGAATTGTTAACATGGTTTGAAGAGTGTAGAGGTGAGACGGTACAACCTAAGGAGGAAATTACCCATGGATTATAAAAAATATATAAAAATTGTTCATGATTGGCCGAAAGAAGGAATTGAATTTAAAGATATTACACCATTAATGGATAATGGAAAAGCATTTAAAGCTGCAGTAGATGAGATTGTTGAATTTGCGAGAGATAAGCAGATTGATTTAGTTGTAGGTCCAGAAGCGCGAGGATTTATTGTTGGATGTCCTGTTTCTTATGCGTTAGAAGTTGGATTTGCTCCAGTACGTAAAGAAGGAAAATTACCTAGAGAAGTTATTAAAGTTGATTATGGCCTTGAATATGGAGAAAATGTATTGACTATTCATAAAGACGCGATTAAGCCGGGGCAACGAGTACTAATTACGGATGATTTATTGGCAACAGGTGGAACGATAGAGGCAACTATAAAATTAGTGGAAGAACTAGGCGGTATTGTAGTTGGCTGTGCGTTTTTAATCGAATTAAGTTACTTGGATGGATTAGACAAACTTAAAGGCTATGATGTACTAACTTTAATGAAATATTAATTAATTTTCAAGGTCTGGCGGGGTATACCTCGTCAGACCTCTTCTAATAAGGTATTATAGTAATAAGAATAATGAAATAATATTGTTTCTATAAATTTTTCTTTACAATTGGGTCTATTTTTTTGATACTAGAAGGAAAGTATCTTCTACAATAAAAAGGTGATATTATGGCAAAAAACGACATTATTACAATTGAACAACTTATTGAAAAAGCTCGGGGTTATTTATCAGAGAAAGATATAGCATTTATTGAGCGTGCTTTTAAATATGCGGATGATGCGCATAAAGAACAATTTCGTAAATCTGGGGAAGCATATATCATTCACCCAATTCAAGTTGCTGGAATTCTAGTAGACTTAAAAATGGATCCTGAAACAGTTGCGGGTGGTTTCTTACATGATGTTGTAGAGGATACCGATATAACGCTTGAAATGATCGAGGAAGAATTTAATAAAGAAGTAGCCATGCTTGTTGATGGTGTAACCAAATTAGGTAAAATTAAATACCAATCCAAGGAAGCACAACAAGCGGAAAATCACCGTAAAATGTTTGTCGCAATGGCAAAGGATATACGAGTTATTTTAATTAAGCTTGCTGATAGATTGCATAATATGCGTACGTTAAAATTCTTACCTCCCGAAAAACAAAGACAGAAAGCAAATGAAACATTAGAAATATTTGCACCACTTGCTCATCGACTAGGAATCTCTACGATTAAGTGGGAACTAGAAGATATTTCCTTACGATATTTAAATCCTCAACAGTATTATCGAATTGTACAATTAATGAAACAAAAACGTGATCAACGAGAATCGTATATTGAGGAAGTTATTGAAGAGGTTAACGAGCAATTAAAAGAGGTAAATATAGAAGCGGATATTTCCGGAAGGCCGAAACATTTATACAGTATCTATCAAAAAATGAATAAGCAAAATAAGCAATTTAATGAGATTTACGATTTATTAGCGGTTAGAATTCTAGTTGATAGTATTAAAGACTGCTATGCTGTTCTTGGAATTATTCATACGTGCTGGAAACCAATGCCAGGCCGATTTAAGGATTATATTGCAATGCCGAAACAAAATCTTTATCAATCATTGCATACGACAGTAATTGGACCTAAAGGCGATCCTTTAGAAGTTCAAATACGTACGAAAGAAATGCATGAAATTGCAGAATATGGGATTGCGGCACACTGGGCTTATAAAGAAGGAAAACAAATAAATAAAGATAAAAAATCTTTTGAAGAAAAACTTACTTGGTTCCGAGAAATTTTGGAGTGGCAAAGTGAAACACATGATGCAGAAGAATTTGTTGAATCATTAAAAGTGGATCTATTCTCTGATATGGTTTATGTATTTACCCCTAAAGGAGATGTAATTGAATTACCATCTGGTTCAGTACCACTTGATTTTGCCTACCGAATTCATACAGAGATAGGTAATCAAACGATTGGCGCAAAAATTAATGGGAAAATGGAGCCACTGGATTATCAACTGAAAAATGGGGACATCGTTGAAGTACTAACATCAAAACATTCCTATGGTCCATCACAAGATTGGTTGAAAATAACGCAAACATCACAAGCAAAAAATAAAATTAGAGCATTCTTCAAGAAACAACGTCGTGAAGAGAATATTGCCAAAGGTAAAGACTTAGTTGAGAAAGAAATACGATCCATGGATATTGAACCAAAACTGGCATTAACCGAAGAAAACTTGCAACGAGTTTATGAACGTTTTAATTTTACTTCGGAAGAAGATTTATATGCTGCGGTTGGTTATCAAGGAATTACGGCTGCATTAGTAGCAACTAGGCTGACTGATAAGATACGTCAAACTCGTCAAAAAGAACAAGATTTAGCGCAAACACTTGAAGAAGCGAAGAATGAGTTTAAGGATAAGAAAAAGTATAAAAAGGACTCAGGCGTCATTGTAGAAGGTGTAGACAATTTACTTGTTCGTCTGTCTAAATGTTGTAATCCTGTACCAGGTGACAAAATACTTGGATATATAACTAAAGGCCGAGGAGTTTCTGTTCATCGGGAAGACTGTCCTAACGTACAAACAGAAGAGGCAAAACAACGACACCTCCATGTAGAGTGGGAAAAAAATCAGTCCCAAAAACAATATCATGTGGACTTGGAAATATCCGGTTATGATAGAAGAGGCCTTTTAAATGAAGTCTTGCAATCAGTAAATGAGTTAAAGACAAATATTACTCATGTGAATGGGCGTTCGGATCGTAATAGGATGGCAATTATTCAAATCACTATTCTGATTCATAATACCGGACATTTACGTAAGATTGTTGAACGTATTAAACAAATAAAAGACGTCTATACAGTAACTCGTACGATTCAATAAGGACTAACTCAAGAGGGAGACTTTCTCAAATAGAGTTAGTCTTTTTACTTATATATATAGTAAAAGGAGATTTAAAATGAGAGCTATTATACAGCGTGCAAAAGATGCAAAAGTCACGGTTGAACAGGAAATAGTAGGGGAAATTGAGTATGGTTTAGTTATCCTACTTGGTGTTACTCATGAGGATACAGAAGAGGACGCTAAATATTTGGCAAATAAGGTTGTGCATTTACGTATCTTTGAAGATGAACAAGAAAAAATGAATAAATCATTAAAAGATGTACAAGGTGAAATATTATCGATCTCACAATTTACTTTATATGGAGATACTAGAAAAGGTAGAAGGCCGAACTTTATGCAAGCAGCCAAACCAGAACAAGCAAATACATTGTATAAACAATTTAATCAACTTCTTATAGAACAAGGGATAAAAGTAGAAACTGGGATATTCGGAGCAATGATGGATGTACAATTAACAAATGTTGGTCCAGTTACTTTAATTCTCGATAGTAAGGTTAAATAAACTAAGAGAATTTTGTAGTAAAACAACAATTTATAGCAGTTAGTGAGGAAAGAAACTTTATAAGAAATGAATACCCCTGGATAACAAAATAGGTATCCGGGGGTAAAGTATGCTTTAAAATATTATTTTAACAAATAAAACATAAGGTTATTTGAAAAAACATTAATTATTAAAGTACCTCTGTAATCCATTGACCATTCCAGCTACTAATTTTTTTTGGTATGCATTTGTTGCTAGTAATTGATCAATTTCAGGATTAGAAATAAATCCTAGTTCCACTAATACAGAAGGCATTAGGTTTTGACGAATAACCTGGAAGTCTCCAAAATCGTAACCTCGATCACGGTCACCTGATTTTTTGACTGTTTCTTCTTGTATATATTGAGCTAAACTTTCTGATTGTTCGTTGTAATAATAAGTACTAATCCCAGTTACAGATGGGGATTCTGGGAAGCTATTGTAATGTAAACTAATAAAAGCACTAGCATTCACTGTATTAGAAATAGTTGCTCTCGATGTTAGCGAAACAAATGTATCTTCGTCACGAGTTAAGATTACTTCGGCACCTAACATAGATAGTTCTTGTGCTAGTATTTTCGCCGTTTTATAAGCAATATCTCTTTCATACACTTCAGTAGAACTTAATGCTCCTGAATCATTTCCTCCATGTCCGGGATCAACTACAATTGTCTTACCGTTCAAATCACCATAAGATGTTTCATTGGATTCATCTACTAGAGCTTTATAAATATAACCCTCTGAGCTATCTAACTTTACTTTATACCAATTATCTGTTTCTCCGATAATAACAAGTTCTTCTCCTTTAGATACAAACGCAATAATTTCATATTTTGTAGATGGTCCACTTCGGATATGTAATGATTCGACTGGATTACTAATCGTGTCACTTTCGTCCATTTCTATTGTATCGCCAGGTGTTTCGTCAGCTAATATAGTGACAAAATCTTGAATTACCCAAGCAGAAGAACCATTAAACTGAATCTCAATCCATTCTCCATCGCGAGAAACAAAAGGATATTTTTCATCTTTATATACTTGACCTAACACAGAATGATCAGTGCCAGGTCCACCTCTTAAATTGACACCATCTTCATTAATTATCACTTCATTTGCCTCTGCACTTACTGAAAAATTTCCCAATATCAGAATAGCACATAATATGACTAAGCCTTTCTTATAACGCAACCAATTTCCTCCTAATTATTTTCAAATTAAATTACCTTTCTATTTTAATAAATAATAGTCATTTAGGCAAAACTATTTGTAATCAAAGGAGGCGTTTTACATGCGTATGAATGAGAAACATTGGGGCTCTCATAATAATAGAGATATATTTGGAGTTAATTTACATCGTTTTATCGAGCTGGAAGAATCCTCAGGACATATGGAAATAGCTCAGGAATTAGGTATTTCATTAGGTGAAGTGAAAGCATTGAAGAAAAAGATCAATCGTACTTGACAATCAACACACAAAACATTATGATAATATTCATTCAAGTAGATTCTAATACATACTTTAGTACCGATGACGGAAAAAGTAACTAGTGCGAATAACATGTTCAGAGAAAAAATGCCATAGGCTGAAAGCATTTTACATGGGTCCCTAGTGAAAGACATTCCATAGGTTCTATATTGAACGGTAATCTAGTAAATATAGACGTTTTGCAGGCGTTAACTGTGAAAGAGGATGCATGTATTTGCATCAACTAGGGTGGCAACGCGGGTTACTCTCGTCCCTTTATTTTTAAGGGACGGGAGTTTTTTGTATTTTTTTATAAATAGGGAGGTTATGGCCAATGGAAATTAAGGCGCCAAGGGGTACACAAGATATCCTACCAAAAGAAGCGAAGAAATGGGAATATGTTGAAAATAAAATTAAAGGAATTTGTGAAGACTTCCATTTTGAAGAGATTCGTACACCAGTGTTTGAGCATACAGAAGTATTTGCACGAGGTGTTGGAGACACAACAGATATCGTTCAAAAGGAAATGTATACATTTGAAGACCGCGGAGGTAGAAGCTTAACACTCCGACCAGAAGGAACAGCTTCCGTAACGAGAGCGTTTGTTGAAAATAAATTATATGGTGACCCAAATCAACCAGTTAAACTATATTATTTTGCACAAATGTTCCGATATGAACGTCCACAACAAGGTAGAATGCGACAACTTAACCAGTTCGGAGTAGAAGTGCTTGGAAGTGCCGATCCAGCAGTCGATGCAGAGGTAATCGACCTAGCAATGACCGTTTACCAAAAACTCGGATTAACTTCTTTAAAACTAGTAATTAACTCATTAGGTGATACGGAAAGTAGAAAAAAACACAGAGAAGCATTGATTAACCATTTTTCGCCACATAAGGAAGAGCTCTGTCGCGATTGTCAAACCCGACTAGAACAAAATCCTATGCGCGTGTTAGATTGTAAAACTGACCGTAATCATCCAGCGATGAAGACAGCACCTTCTATACTAGACTACTTAAATGAAGAATCAAGTAATTATTTTGAACAAGTAAAAGAGTACTTAGATTTAATGAACATCTCCTATGAAGTTGATCCAAATTTAGTTAGAGGACTGGATTATTATAATCACACCGCATTTGAAATAATGAGTGAAGCGGAAGGATTTGGGGCGATTACAACACTTGCTGGTGGTGGTCGTTATAATGGGCTCACTGAACAATTAGGTGGTCCAAATACACCTGGAATTGGATTTGGAATGGGAATTGAGCGGTTATTAATGGCACTAGAAGCTGAAAAAGTAGAAATTCCGGTAAAAGATGAATTAGATTGTTATATTGTCTCATTAGGTGAACTACCGAAAAAAGAGGCTGTACGTTTAGTACACGAACTAAGAATAAATGGTATTCAAGTCGATCAAGATTATCAGGGGCGTAAAATTAAAGCACAATTTAAAGCTGCAGATCGTTATCATACAAAATTTGTGTTAGTACTTGGGGAAGATGAATTAGAAAAACAAGTTATCAATGTAAAGGATATGGCGACAGGTGAACAAATTGAAGTTCCTTTACAACAATTAGTTACTACGATGAAAGAAAAGCTTATAGGAGGAAAATAGATGAGCGAAAGAGTACTAGCGGGAACAATTCAAGAAACAGATGTGGAAAAAGAAATTCTATTAAAAGGTTGGGTACAAAAACGCCGTGACTTAGGTGGATTAATTTTTATCGATTTACGAGATAAGTCTGGAATTATTCAAGTGGTGTTTAATCCTGAGTATGAAAATGCTCTAGCAGTTGCTGAGAATGTTCGTAGTGAATATGTTATTGAAGTAGTAGGAACTGTTGTATTACGAGACGAAAATACAATTAATCCTCAAATGAAAACTGGAACACTTGAAGTAATTGCATCACAAGTAAAAGTACTAAATAAAGCTAAAAATCCTCCTTTCTTAATTCAGGATGAGACAGACGTGTCAGAGGATTTACGATTAAAATATCGCTATATGGATTTACGCCGTGCTCCACTTCAAGAAACGTTTAAGAAGCGACATCAAATAACACAAGTAGTACGAAACTTTTTAAACGATAACGAATTTCTTGAAATGGAAACGCCAATCTTAACAAAAAGTACTCCTGAAGGGGCAAGAGACTATTTAGTTCCAAGTCGTGTACATCCAGGTGAATTTTACGCATTACCACAATCACCTCAGCTGTTTAAACAGTTAATTATGATGAGTGGATTTGAAAGGTACTACCAAATTGCTCGTTGTTTTAGAGATGAAGACTTACGTGCAGATAGACAACCAGAATTTACCCAAATAGATATTGAGACTTCGTTCATGACAAGTGATGACATCATGGAGATGACGGAGCAGATGATGCAAAAGGTAATGAAAGAGGTAAATGATGTTGAAATCGAGCTTCCTTTACCAAGAATGCCATATCAAGAAGCAATGGAACGATTTGGTTCTGACAAACCAGACACTCGTTTTGAATTAGAACTTATTCATATATCAGAAGTTGTTGCTAACTCTGACTTTAAAGTATTCCAAAGTGCTATCGAAAATGGCGGAAAAGTTGCATTATTAAATGTTAAAGGTGAAGCTGCAAACTTCTCTCGTAAAGATATTGATAAACTTACTGATTTTGTTAAAGTTTACGGTGCGAAAGGATTAGCTTGGTTAAAAGTAGAGGGAGCAGAATTAAAAGGACCAATCGCAAAATTTATTACAGAGGAAGAAAAACAAGGACTCTTAACAAGTGCGGGAGCTGAGGATGGAGACTTACTGTTATTTGTTGCTGATAAAACTTCGGTTGTTTATGACAGTTTAGGTGCGCTACGACTTAAGCTTGGTAAAGAATTAGGATTAATTGATGAGAGTAAATTTAACTTCTTATGGGTTACGGACTGGCCTTTACTCGAATATGACGAGGAGTTAGGTAGATATTTTGCTGCTCACCATCCATTTACAATGCCATTTGAAGAAGATTTTGAAAAACTAACTACAAATCCTAGTGAGGTACGTGCGAATGCATATGACCTTGTATTAAATGGTTATGAATTAGGTGGGGGATCTATCCGTATTTACAAACGAGAAATTCAGGATCAAATGTTCAAAGTTTTAGGCTTTTCACAAGAGGAAGCAGAAGAACAATTTGGATTTCTATTAGAGGCATTAGAGTTTGGTGCACCTCCACACGGTGGGATTGCATTAGGCCTAGACCGTATTGTAATGTTATTAACTGGTAGAAGTAACTTACGTGATACAATCCTATTCCCGAAAACTGCTTCAGCATCTGATTTACTTACAGACGCACCAAGTGAAGTAAGTGATGCACAGTTAACAGACCTATCTATTCAACTAAATAAGAAAATATGACATAATTTTAATTCTGTTTATAAATTGTAACAATTGTCATGAAGACTTCATATAAGAATTATTGAATGGACGCTTGTGTCTATGTTAAGATATTTTTACAAACATAGATAACTTCATAAAGTACCAATCCTGACATGTTAGTCTATAAAATTATGTTTTGACCGAACAGATTAACGAAGGGAGCCGAAAGTTTTCGCATGGCATACATGCCTTTCATCAAGGACGTATAAAATTCGAAACTAGGCACCCACCTGCTTGAAGCGGGGATCAAAACTTGTTATAGACGGCATGATTGGGATTGGTATTATACATAGAATAATTGGGAGGCTATATTTTTGTATATAGCCTTTTTTTATTTGCAGCGGTAGTGACGGTAGAAACTTGTGTGAAGTATGGGAAATCAGCCGAGAGAAGGCTTGTCACGGTAGAACCTTGTGTGAAGTATGGAAAATCAGCCGAGAGGAAGCTTGTCACGGTAGAACCTTGTGTGAAGTGTTGGAAAATCAGCCGAGAGAAGGCTTGTCACGGTAGAACCTTGTGTGAAGTATGGGAAATCAACCGAGAGAAGGCTTGTCACGGTAGAACCTTGACTGAAGTGTTGGAAAATCAGCCGAGAGAAGGCTTGTCACGGTAGAAACTTGTGTGAAGTATGGGAAATCAACCAAGAGAAGGCCTGTCACGGTAGAAACCTATATGAAGTGTGAGAAAGCCAACCGAGAAACCTTATCACAGTAACAAATTCTGAGTTCCATGGAAAGTAGCCAATGTTAAGGTGGAAAATAGAAACTCTCATAAACACCAAATCCCTCCTGACTAAATCAAAATAAGACTGCCTTATTTACAGGCAGTCTTAATCTATTAACTAAACTTCAATAATCTCTAATTCTAATTTGAACCTTGAGCAATTTGCTCGAGATTACCATTTTTGTCCATGCGGAACGCTGGTGCTTTAAATGATCCTTGATCTTCCAACACGGTCATCTTTCTTGCACGGTCCATAATTTGAACGAAAACTTTATAATCTTCTTGAATGGTAACTAATTCTTTCTCTGTTTCAGAAAGCTGTTTTTCTAGTTTATTAATCTGTTCTTTTAACATCTGGTTTTCTTTTTGTACGTGATCTAATGTTACTTTTGATTGATTAGAAGCATAGTAGTCTTTCTTTAGCTGACTTAAGTATTGAATAACAGTTTCTAATGTAATGGTTGTAGCTTGTTGAGGAATCTCAACATTTGTTGATTCGTCGTTAGAATTAGAAATTGTTGTTTCATAATTAGGTTGAAATGTAACTACTGATGGGCGAGTAGTTTTCTTCGCCTTTTCTAACGCTCGTTTTTTCTCTTTTCTTTGTCTTTTTGCTAAATCAATCGCATTAATATATTTTTTCCTAATTTCTGCATTCCATCTAAATCCACATGCAGCTGAAGTTCGATTTAATTTATCGCCAACTTCCTCAAATGCGTTTAATTGTGTGCTTCCTTCGCGAATATGTCTTAGTACAGTTTCCGCTAGTAATAAGTCATCTTCATGGGACCAAGCATCTTGTCTAACTTTTGTCATGTATGTTTCATCTCCTTTTTCAAATAACAACTATTCAAACAATACTTTTTAAACTAGTAATTTGTGTTCAAAAAAAGTCAGTTCATTAGATAAAAAGTTTTGAGGTGACTTATTAGGTCATTATTTCGTTTTCAATAGTTTTGACTGGAGAAACATTTTTTATACGTATAGTTAGACAAAATTTTGTTCATCTCACTCTTTATTTATTATTCTTTTTCTCTCGTAATATTTTTTCATACACTTGTTTCATAGCTTGTTCGAATTTACCGGTTTCTTTCGGATGATAATACTGTTTATTTTTAATTGTTTCTGGTAAATATTCTTGATACACCCATGCTCCCGGATAGTCATGAGGATATTTGTAATCTACTCCTCTTCCTAAGCTTTTTGCACCTTGGTAATGAGCATCTTTTAAATGATTTGGTATTTCTCCACTTTTACCATTACGTATATCATGAAGGGCTGCATCAAGAGCTTGATAGGCAGTGTTAGATTTAGGAGATAAACATAATTCAATAATTGCGACAGACAAAGGAATTCTCGCTTCTGGAAATCCTAATCTTTCTGCAGCCTCAACCGCAGCAATTGCCCTAGGTCCAGCTTGTGGATTGGCAAGACCAATATCTTCATAGGCAATGACGATCATTCTTCTTGCTATAGAGTCTAAGTCGCCAGCTTCAATTAATCTACCTAAATAGTGTAGTGCAGCATCGACATCACTACCACGAATTGATTTTTGAAAGGCAGAGAGAACATCATAATGAGCATCTCCATTTTTATCATGGGAAAAGCTCTTTCGTTGCATACATTCTTCTGCTATTTCCAGATTAATAACAATTTCGTTGTTTTCATTTACCGGTGTTGAAGCGACGGCTAACTCCAGACCATTTAAAGCTGAACGCATATCTCCACCAGAGCTACTAGAGAAATGTTCTAAAGCTTCATCTGTTAAATAGATTTGTCTGTCACCAAATCCGTTAACTTCGTCTGTAATAGCTCTAGTAATGGCTTTCTTCACATCATTTGGAGTAAGGGAATGTAATTCAAAGATGTGACAGCGGCTTCTTATCGCAGGATTAATCGCGTGGTAAGGGTTACTAGTTGTACATCCGATTAACGTAATTAAATTACTTTCTAAATGAGGTAAAAGGAAGTCTTGTTTGGCTTTATCAAGTCTATGAACTTCATCTAAAATAAGCACTAGATTTCCTGTCATTTTCGCTTCTTCCACTACTATTTCCATATCTTTTTTCTTATCAACAACAGCGTTTAATAGTCGTACTTGTAATTGCAGACTTTTGGCAAGTGCTGTCGCTAGGGAAGTTTTTCCAGTACCAGGAGGTCCGTATAGTATCATGGATGCAAGACTCTCAGCTTGAACCATTCGATGTAATATTTTTCCTTCACCGACTAAATGTTCTTGGCCAATTATTTCATTTATATGTGTTGGTCTCATTCGAAAGGCTAGTGGTTTCCTTTTCATTTGCATCGTCCTTTTATAATAGTCTAATAATCTTAGCCTAATCTCGATTCGAAAAAAATGCAAGGAGACTAGCTTCATGTTATAATACCATGTATTTTAAAGTTAACGTTGATAATGGTATAGTTAATATAAAAATAGATACGTTAGTTTAATGGACGGATAAGAGGAGTTATAGTATGAAGATTTCAACAAAAGGAAGATATGGTTTAACGATTATGATCGAGTTAGCTCGTAATTATGGGGAAGGACCAATTCCATTAAAAACAATAGCTAGAGAAAATAACTTATCGGAGCATTATTTAGAACAGCTTGCATCTCCACTTAGGAACGCAGGTCTTATTAAAAGTGTTCGTGGGGCATATGGAGGGTATATTTTACCGAGAGAACCAAAAGAGATAACAGCTGGAGATATTATTCGCGTATTAGAAGGTCCAATTGCTTTAGTAGAAGGCATTGAGGAAGAAGAGCCTGCAAAGCAAGCGTTATGGAAACGGGTAACCGAAGCTATAAAACAAGTATTAGATACGACTACATTAGAAGATTTAATTAATCACGATAAAGACGATCCATTAGATGGATATATGTTTTACATTTAGTGTGTTTAGTTTAGAAAGGAAGTTAAATTTATGGAACATATCTATTTAGATCATGCTGCAACAACACCGATGGATAAAAGAGTGATTCATACAATGGTACCGATATATGAAGAAGTTTATGGAAATCCATCTAGTGTACATGCTTTTGGAAGAAAGGCAAGACAATTACTTGACGAAGCTAGAAGAGTTTTAGCTAAAAGTATCGATGCGAATGAAAAAGAAATAATATTTACTAGTGGTGGTACAGAAGCGGATAACTTAGCTTTAATTGGTACTGCATTAGCAAATAAACATAAAGGTAACCATATTATTACGACAACTATTGAACATCATGCAACACTGCACACTGCTGAATATCTTGAAAAAGAAGGATTCGAAGTTACCTATTTGCCAGTAAATAAAGAGGGAAAGATTTCAGTAGAAGATGTAAAAAGTGCGTTAAGAGATGAAACGATTCTTGTCTCAGTAATGTATGTTAATAATGAAACAGGAGTTATTCAGCCGATTAAAGAAATTGGTGAACTTCTAAAAGGTCACAAAGTATACTTCCATACCGATGCAGTGCAAGCATATGGTACGATTGAATTGAATGTAAATGAATTAGCTGTTGATTTATTATCTGTTTCTGCACATAAAATTAATGGCCCTAAAGGGATTGGTTTTTTATATGCAAGAGAAGGCACGAAATTGAACGCCCTCCAATTTGGAGGAGAGCAGGAACGTAAGCGGAGACCGGGAACGGAAAATGTTGTAGGTGCTGTTGGTTTTCAGTCGGCTGTGGAAATAATGCTAGAGGAAAGAGAAATTCGTAATAACACATATGAAGGTTATAAGAATCGATTTATAGAGGTATTGAAAGAAGAAGAGATTGACTTTAATTATAATGGGGATCCTTCATCAACTGTTCCTTCCATTATCAATATTAGTTTTCCTGGAACAAATGTAGAGAAGTTGTTGGCAAATTTTGATTTATCAGGTGTTGCGGCATCAAGTGGGAGTGCGTGTACGGCAGGTTCAGTAGAGCCGTCTCATGTATTATCAGCCATATATGGTGCAAACAATCCATGTACAACAAATTCAATCCGGTTTAGTTTTGGGGCGGCCAATACAATGGAAAATGTTACGGATGCAGCACATAGAGTCGCAAAAATAATAAAACGTTTAGTAAAGTAGGTGCAATTAATATGAAAGAAAATAAAGATATACGAGTTGTTGTCGGTATGAGTGGGGGTGTAGACTCCTCAGTCGCAGCATTGCTTTTAAAAGAACAAGGGTATGACGTAGTAGGCATATTTATGAAGAATTGGGATGACACGGATGAATTCGGAGTATGTACAGCTACAGAAGATTTTGATGACGTAGTACGAGTCTGTAATCAATTAGATATTCCATATTACTCCGTAAACTTTGAAAAACAGTATTGGGATAAAGTCTTTACGTATTTCTTAGATGAATACAAAGCAGGTCGCACACCTAATCCAGATGTTATGTGTAATAAAGAGATTAAATTTAAAGCATTTTTAGATCATGCTTTAGATCTAGGTGCAGATTATCTTGCAACTGGTCACTATGCACAAGTACGTGAAAATAATGGTAAATATGAAATGCTTCGTGGAGTGGACTCCAATAAAGATCAAACATACTTCTTAAATCAATTATCCAGTGATATCTTAGAAAAGGTAATGTTCCCACTTGGTCATTTACCAAAATCAAAAGTACGTGAAATTGCCAAAGAACACGGTTTAGCAACAGCAACGAAAAAAGATAGTACCGGAATTTGTTTTATTGGTGAAAGAAACTTTAAAGAGTTTCTAAGTGAATATTTACCAGCACAACCTGGTGAGATGCAAACATTGGGTGGAGTAGTAAAAGGTCGTCACGACGGGCTAATGTATTATACAATTGGTCAACGACAAGGACTTGGAATTGGTGGAGCAGGTGACCCGTGGTTCGTAGTCGGAAAAAACTTAAAAGAAAATATTCTTTACGTAGAGCAAGGCTATAGTAATGATAGCTTGTATTCAGATGAACTCATTGCAACAGATCTAAACTGGATTAATCCAGATGAAATACAAGATAGTTTTACATGTACAGCAAAATTCCGTTATCGCCAAGAAGATAGTGGTGTAACTGTTCAAAAATTGGAAAATGGAAATGTTCGAGTAATCTTCGATGAAAGCCAACGTGCCATCACACCAGGCCAAGCAGTCGTCTTCTATGACGAAGAAGTATGCCTAGGTGGAGGCACAATCGACAAAATCATAAAACATGATAAAATTTTGGATTATGTAGGTTAGATGTAGTGGTGTCAAAAGTGACTTTTTGTCTTTTAAATGTATAGCTAAAAGAGCTCCAGAAATATACGGAGACTCCTGCGGGAAGCAAGGCATCGGTGAGACCCCGCTGATGCACCTGCGTCTGCAAGTATCGCTAAGAAGCAGGCTTCCTCGGTGCAAGGCAGCAAGGAAGCCTATTCAAGTAGCAGCCTGGCTCACCAGCCGCCCGCGGAAAGCGAAGTATATTTCCGGAGCGGGGTAGGTGTGTATCAATAATCGTATTACTATTTTTTAGAAAAGAAGTCTCTACCTACCCAGAAAAAAGGAGTTTTTATATGGATAAAATAGCAACTGCAGTAGAACTAATGAGAGAAAATGAATTTGAGCAAGCAGCAAATCTATTCAATGAATATATTGAAGAAAATCCAACAGATCCAGTTGGTTACGTGAACTTTGGAAACTTATTAATGCATTTAGGTGATTTAGAAAGAGCAGTGACTTTTTTTGAAAAAGCAATCGAACTGAAAGACTCAACTGCAACTGCCTATTATGGGTTAGGGAATGTCTATTATGAAAAAGAAGACTTTGTAAAAGCACGTGAAAATTACTTAGAAGCGATTAAAAACGGTCTTGAAGAAGCGGATGTATTTTTTATGTTAGGAATGGCACATCAGAATCGCCAAGAGTTTAAATTAGCCCTTCCTTATCTATTACGTGCCAAAGAGCTTACTCCTAATGATGAAGAAGTTGTATTCCAGTACGGATTAGCTTTAGCACAAAGTGAACTGATTCCAGATGCTAAAAAAGTATTCGAAGAAGTATTAACATTAAATGAAGAACATAGTGATGCCTACTATAATCTAGGTGTTATTGCACTATTTCAAGATGATGTCAAAAAAGCTATCGAAAGTTTTGACAAAGCACTAACGATTAATCCCGAACATATATTAGCTGCAAACGGAAAACGAGTAGCTGAAGAAGCTTTAAATTAACGAGTTTGACCAAAGGTGAGGTGTGTAAGATGGATAATAGCCAATTAGAACAGAATAATGAATTTGTAAGAGGCGAACTTCTTTATACTATTTTCACCAATGATGTGGAGCATTTTTCTATTGCAAAAGTAAAAATAATAGAAACAAATATTAACTATGATGAAAAAGAAATGATCGTAAAAGGCTATTTTTCACAGTTACAAGAAGGAACAGTCTATCATTTTACTGGTCAACTCGAAAGACATCCAAAGTATGGACAACAATATAATGTATCGTCTTACCAAACATTTATTCCAGATACAAAAGAGGGCTTAATTGCCTATTTATCTAGTGATCTTTTCTATGGAATTGGTAAAAAAACTGCAAAGAGAGTGGTTGATCATTTAGGAGAATTAGCTGTTTCCAAGATTCTAAATGATCCCTCTGTCTTAGATTCAATCTCTGGTTTAAAAAAGGAAAATGCTACTACTATTGTTAAGACACTTCAAGAGAACCAAGGATTTGAACAGGTTGTCGTATACTTATCAAATTATCATATTGGTTTAAAAATGGCACAGAAAATATATGCGGCTTATAAAGATGAGGCGATATCTAAGTTACAAGAAGATCCATATCAGTTTGTTTTTGAAATCGAAGGATTTGGTTTTAGAACAGCAGATGATATTGCTAGGAAAAATGGAATATCATTATCCAGTCCTAATAGAATCGGGGCTGGATGTATTTATATACTACAAAAAAGTGTCCAAGATGGTCATGTATTCTTGCCGTTTGAACAATGTATACAAGAGATTGGCGATTTATTAACAGCTTCTGGAGAGGCTCTTACAGATATCCAAATCCAAAATACTATAGAAGAATTAAATACGGAAAAGAAAATCATTTTATACAAAGGGAATGTCTACTTACCATCACTTTATTACGCAGAAGATGGACTAGCATCAAGTATAAACCGTTTAATAACAGATCAAATTGAAGAAAAAACGACACTAGCCGATCTCATGAAAATTATCGGAAAAATTGAGGAAGAAGAAGTTTTAAGTTATGGCAAAGAGCAATTTTCTGCTATTGAACAAGCTTTAAAGTCCAAGTTAATGATATTAACTGGAGGGCCAGGTACAGGAAAGACAACTGTCATTAAAGGGATAATTAAAGCATATGCAGAAGTCCATAAAGTTTCTATTAATCCAATAGATTATGAGCAAAAAAATGATTTTCCATTCGTTCTTACAGCACCAACTGGTAGAGCCGCTAAACGATTAACTGAATCGACAGGCATACCTGCGATGACCATTCATCGATTACTTGGGTGGAATGGAGCAGATGGTTTTGATAAGGATGAACAGGAGCCATTAACAGGAAAATTTTTAATTATAGATGAATTTTCAATGGTTGATATTTGGCTTGCTAATAGTTTGTTTAAGGCTATTCCAACTGATATGCAAGTGTTAATTGTGGGCGATGAAGACCAGTTGCCTTCTGTAGGACCTGGTCAAGTATTGTCAGATTTACTAGAAAATCATACAATACCAAAGGTTAGCTTGCATGAAGTGTACCGACAAAAAGAAGGCTCTAAAATTATTCAACTTGCACATAGCATTAAAAATAACTCGTGTTCTACTGATCTTCTAGTAAATGATAAAGACTTTAGCTTTATCAACTGTAAGGAGCATCAAGTAGTAGAGGTTATTACACAAATTTTTCAAAAAGCAGTGAATAAGGGTTTAGATCCAAAAGATATTCAAGTATTAGCACCAATGTATCGGTCTCAAGCAGGAATAACAAACATTAATAAATCGTTACAAGAATTAATTAATCCACAAACAAAAGGAAAAAGAGAAGTACAAGCAAATGACGTTGTATATCGAATTGGTGACAAGGTCATTCAACTTGTTAATCAACCAGAAGACCAAGTATTTAATGGTGATATTGGGGAAGTAGTTGCGATATTTAGAGAAAATGAAAATACAGAAAATGTAGAGCAATTAGTCGTTTCATTTGATGAGAAGGAAGTTGTCTATGAAAGAAAAGATTATACAAATCTGATGCATGCATATTGTATATCCATTCATAAATCTCAAGGAAGTGAATTTCCTATTGTCATTCTACCCGTAGTCTCATCTTATCATCGAATGCTAAGAAAGAATCTCTTATACACAGCGATTACTAGAGGGAAAAAATCTCTTATAATATGTGGAGAGAAACAAGCATTTCTGAGAGGAATAGAAACATTGGATACAAATAAACGGAATACTACATTGAAGGGATTGTTGGAAGAACGGCTAAATGACTTCAACCCTACCAATGAAAATACACAAGAAGAATATGAAATTTCCCCTTATGATTTCATGTGAGAAGGTATATTTTACTTGAACTCGGGCAAGCATAACATAATACTTAAATTAAATTCAGGAGAGATTGAAATTATGTTAATGCGCTGCCCGAACTGTAGTAGTAAAGATATAGGGAAAATAGGTACTCAGCAATTTTATTGTTGGAATTGTTTTATAGAAATGTCTATCTCAGGAAATGAATTAACCATTCACCAAGTAGAATCTGATGGTAGTTTAAGTTCACTTAATGATCTTTTTACGGAGGAAGAGAGAAAGCTAGAATGGTAAACCTCTAGTTTAAATCGTAATTTTCAACTAAGGGGTGTACCGAATGATATTGAAGAAAAAACCGGTAAATTTTCTTTATTGGATTGTCACTGGTATTTTGTTTTTTCTTTTTATTTATTTACTAGTAAAGCTTTTTCCTTATTATAAAGCTTTTATTTCTTTTTTATGGCATTTATTAGTTCCATTTATTATCGCTGCATTAATTGCCTATTTACTCTATCCAATTGTAATGAAAATACATCGCTATAATATCCCAAAAGGTATTGCGATTCTAATTATTTATCTTCTTTTTTTTGGTGGAATTGGCTATCTAATTTATCGAGTCTATCCTGCCATTGTTACACAATTACGGGATTTTGATGAGTATCTTCCTCAATTAGTTAATATGTATCAAGATATAATTTATCAATTATATAACTCTACTTCGTTTTTACCGGAGACTGTCCACGATAAAATCGATGAAACTATTCATTCATTAGAAAAGTGGATAGATGCATTACTAGGTACATTAATTGGTGGATTTTCTAAGATTCTTGACTTTATCATTGTTATTACAGTAATTCCAGTATTAGTTTTTTATTTTCTTAAGGATTATGAAAAAATTAATCGTTATGTAAAAAAGCAAATTCCTAGTAAATATAGAGAAAATGTTAGTGACCTTTTTCATTCAATGGATGAAGGGTTAGGTGGATATATACGTGGACAATTACTAGTTTGTTTATTTGTTGCCATTACGAGTTATGCAATTTATCAATTTTTAGACTTAAAATATGCCCTATTATTGGCAATATTTATGGGAATTATGAACTTTGTTCCTTATTTTGGCCCCATTATCGGTGCAATTCCAGCAATTATTATTGCGTTAACGGTTTCCGGTAAAATGGTTCTTTTTGTCTTAATTGGGGTATTTGCTATTCAATTGATTGAAAGTAATCTATTGTCCCCATATATCGTTGGAAAGAGCACGAAAGTACATCCGGTTGCGATTATTTTTGCGTTATTATTAGGTGGAAAAATCGGTGGGGTAATCGGAATGGTGATCGCCGTACCATTGTTAACTATTTTACGAGTTGTCATTAAACATCTATGGTTAATTAGAAGGAAAAATTGACAATTATGACGAAGTTAACTATAATATCGCTATCTAAAGTATTTAACACGATGAAGGTTCTGAGTACATGGCACTCAATTTCAAGAGAGAGATTTCCGTAGGCTGAAAGAAATCTTATATTAGAACCATGGAAAGCTAAACCGGAGTACGGCTAATCCCCGTCGGCTGAGCAACCGTTAACTTGCTACATAAGGTGATGAACAATTGTTTTGTTCATAATTAGGGTGGTACCGCGATAATCTCGTCCCTGCAAATATGCAGTGAGGAGATTTTTTTGTTTTGTTAATACATAAAGGAGGATATAAATATGAAACAATTAACTTCAGCTCAAATTAGACAAATGTATTTAGATTTTTTCCAAGAAAAAGGGCATAAGGTAGAACCGAGTGCTTCCTTAGTACCCCAAGATGATCCAACTTTATTATGGATCAATAGTGGTGTTGCTACGCTAAAAAAGTATTTTGATGGTCGAGTAATTCCTGAGAACCCTCGCATAGTTAATGCACAGAAATCAATTCGAACGAACGACATTGAAAATGTTGGGTATACAGCAAGACATCATACTTTCTTTGAAATGCTAGGGAACTTTTCGATTGGAGATTATTTTAAGAAAGAAGCAATTGAGTGGGCTTGGGAATTCCTTACAAGTGAAAAATGGTTAGGTCTTGACCCAGAGAAACTTTCTGTCACAGTACATCCAGAAGATGATGAAGCATATGATATGTGGCTAAACGATATTAAAGTTCCGAAAGAAAGAATCATTCGATTAGAGGAAAACTTTTGGGATATTGGTGAAGGTCCAAGTGGTCCTAATACGGAAATTTTCTACGATCGGGGAGATAGTTTTGGAAACGACCCAGATGATCCAGAACTATATCCAGGAGGAGAAAACGATCGCTATTTAGAAATTTGGAACTTAGTATTTTCTCAATTCAACCATAATCCAGATGATACGTATACACCTCTACCGAAGAAAAACATTGATACTGGTATGGGCTTAGAGCGTATTACTTCAGTAGTTCAAGATGTTCCAACGAACTTCGAAACAGATTTATTTATGCCGATTATTAAGAGAACAGAAATGTTAGCAAATGTTAAATATGGTGAAAATCCATCAAGTGATACTGCATTTAAAGTGATTGCGGACCATATTCGAACAGTTAGCTTTGCTATTAGTGATGGAGCATTACCATCTAATGAAGGAAGAGGATATGTACTAAGAAGATTAATTCGTCGTGCTGTCCGTTTTGCAAAGGAAATTGGAATAGAGAAACCATTCATGTTTGAATTAGTAAATACGGTTGGAGATATCATGAAAGACTTCTACCCAACAGTAACAAAACAACATGACTTTATTCAAAATATCATTAAAGTAGAAGAAGAACGTTTCCATGAAACATTAAACGATGGATTAGATATCTTAACTGAATTAATTGCCAAAGAAAAAGCAAAAGATTCGACGATTTTCCCTGGAGAAGAAGTATTCCGTTTATATGATACGTACGGATTCCCGAAAGAATTAACTGCTGAATATGTAGAAGAACATGGTTTTACAATTGACGAAGCAGGATTTGAAGCAGAAATGGAAAAACAACGAGAACGTGCTAGAAACGCTAGACAAAAAGTTGATTCGATGCAAGTTCAAGATGAAGTTCTAGGCAAATTAGATATTGAAAGTGAATTTGTCGGCTATAATACATTAACAACAGAAACAACGATTGTTGCAATTATTAATAATGGGGAATTAGTTGACGTTGCAATGGAAGGGGAAGAAGTGTTAATCTTCTTACAAGAAACGCCTTTTTATGCTGAAAGTGGTGGACAAATTGCTGACCATGGAACTATTTCAATAGGTACTAACCGTGCATTTGTGAAGGATGTCCAAAAATCTCCGAAACAACAAAATATTCATCGAACAGTCATTGAAAATGGTGAACTTCATGTAGGAGATAAAGTCGAAGCTGTTGTAGATGCTGATTCTAGGAATTTAATCATTAAAAACCATACAGCAACACATCTATTACATCAAGCATTAAAAGATGTACTAGGTACACATGTAAATCAGGCAGGATCATTAGTAGCTCCAGAAAGATTACGTTTTGATTTTTCACATTTTCAGTCTGTGAAGAAAGATGAATTAGAACAAATTGAGAAAATAGTAAATGAAAAGATTTGGGATTCTATTTCATTAGATATTAGTTTAAAAGGAATCGATGAAGCAAAAGCTATGGGTGCAATGGCATTATTTGGAGAAAAATATGGTGACATTGTTCGAATAGTGAAGATTGGTGATTATAGTCTGGAATTATGTGGCGGTTGTCACGTTCAAAACACTTCTGAAATCGGATTGTTTAAAATTGTATCTGAAGGTGGAATTGGTGCAGGTACTAGACGAATTGAAGCTGTTACAAGTAAATTTGCATTTAATTACTTGTCAGGTAAACAAACACTGTTACAAAATACCGCTCAACTATTAAAGACAAATGAAGATCAAGTATTAGAAAGAGTAGATACTTTATTCTTAGAAATGAAAGAACTTCAAAAAGAAAACGAATCGTTACATGCAAAACTTTCTAATCTAGAAGCTTCCTCAATCCTTGACCAAGTTCAAGAAATTAGTGGTGTTCAAGTGTTAGCACAGAAAGTAAATGTAAAAGATATGAATCAATTAAGAACGATGCTAGATGAACTAAAACAAAAACTAGGATCTGCAATTATTCTATTAGCAACAGAAAGTAATGGCAAAGTACAACTAGCAGCAGGTGTATCCAAGGATTTAATTGATAGAGGATTACATGCTGGAAATCTAATTAAGAAAGCTGCACAGCTTTGTGGTGGTGGCGGTGGTGGTCGACCGGACATGGCTCAAGCAGGTGGTAAAGATCCTAGTAAGATTAATGATGCTCTTCAATATGTGATAGAGTATGTCGGTGAAAACATTAATAGTTAATTATCCAATGGTAAATAATATTATATTTAATTCACCAAACATGGTAGAATAAATTAGAGACAATAAATGGAATGAGGTGTCGTGATGAGTTCAATTGATAAGACAATGAAATTCAACTTTTCAGAGGAGCCATTTAATCGAGATATAAAAGAAATATTGATGACTGTCCATGAGGCACTTCAGGAAAAAGGCTATAATCCGATTAATCAGATCGTTGGTTATTTACTATCAGGTGATCCAGCATATATACCTCGCTATAAAGATGCAAGAAACTTGATCCGGAGAATCGAACGAGATGAAGTCATAGAAGAGTTAGTTAAATATTATTTGGAACAACATAAGGGTAATTAACATATGAAAATTATGGGATTAGATGTTGGTTCGAAAACCATTGGAGTCGCTGTAAGTGATGAATTGGGATGGACAGCTCAAGGTATAACAACTATTAATTGGGACGAAAATGATATAGAGTCAGCAGACAGTCAATTGACAGAAATTCTAAACGAACACAATATAGTAAAAGTCGTTGTTGGATTACCTAAAAATATGAACGGAACCATTGGTGAACGTGGTGAAGCTTGCATGAAGTTTGCTGAACATATTGAAGAACGATTTAATTTAGAAACGGTTCTTTGGGATGAACGGTTAACTACGATGGCTGCCGAGAGAGTATTGCTAGAGGCAGACGTAAGTCGTAAAAAACGTAAAAAGGTAATTGATAAAATGGCGGCAATGATGATCTTACAAGGTTACCTTGATCAAAAATAAAAAGGAGATTGAATTAAATGGCTATTGAAGAAAAAGAGCGAATTATCATTCCAGATGAAAACGGTGAAGAGCATTTATTTGAGGTACTATTCACATTTGATGTCGAGGAAACAGGATATTCCTACATTACAGTTGTTCCTGTCGAACAGAAAGATGATGATGAAGTAGAAGTTTATGCGTTCCGTTATGAAGAAAAACAAGACGAAGATATTTCTTTATTTGCAATTGAATCCGATGAGGAATGGGATATTGTAGAAGAAATGTTAAATACACTTTCTGAAGAAGAGGAATTAAAAGAATAATAAAGCATGAAGGGGAAGGCGAGTAAATTCATGATGAGTTTACTCGCCTTTTTTATTGTTAATATATATCCTTTGTAATTGAAGGTGAAGATTATTACGAGGGATCCTATTATTCATTTCTTCGGAACTTTGGTCAATTGCGAGAGAGGGTATCCCATATATCATTTTAGCCGTACTCAGGGTTCAAAATGAAGAATGGGAGCATCCGAAACAACATTTCAGCCGAATTTCAGATTCAAAATGAAGAATAAGAGCGTCCCATACATCATATCAGTAGCAGTCCTAGTTCAAAATGAAGTATAAAAGCTTCCCATACATCCTTTATTACTATTTTCCGCCATCTACTTCATTAGAAAATTCACTTATCTATAAGAATTTAATAAAATTCTAGCGTAACTTGTCTTTTTTTAGTATAATATACCGGATGAGAGGGGGATAATGAATGTCTAAGGATAAGAATAAAGGTAATTTTAAGGATAATTTAATTGCTAGAGGTGAAGATGCACGTACTGTTAGAAAGATTGTAGCGATTGTAATTATCACTTTAATTATCGTCCTTGCTATAGGTGGAATATCTGGTTACTCCTATATTAAATCTGGTCTAGAACCAGTAGAACCAGGAAATGAGCAAGGAATAGAAGTTGAAATCCCTTTAGGTTCATCAACATCTAGTATTGCTGAACTACTTGAAGAAAATGAAATTATTAAAGATTCTATGATATTTCGATTCTACATAAAGTTTAAGAATGAATCAGGATTTCAAGCAGGAAACTATACATTTACAAAATCTATGACTTTTGATGAAATTATCGAATCACTAAAAAGTGGACGAATCATTAAGGAACCAGTATATCGAGTAACAATTCCTGAAGGTTTAACAATCGAGGAAATTGCGTCTATTTATGCTGATAAATTACCTATTACAGAAGAGGATTTCATTGAAAAAGTTACCGATCCAGATTATATTAGTGAACTGATGGAAAGATATCCATTTTTACCAGAAGATATTTTACACGAAGAGCTAAGATATTCATTGGAAGGATATTTATTTGCTGCGACTTATGATTTTTATCAGGAAGATCCATCCATTGAAACTGTTATAGAAAATATGTTAGATAAATCACAATCTGTTCTTGGGAAATATCTCGAGGAGATGGATGCTAACGGTTTATCACTTCATGAAACAGTCACAATGGCATCTATAATAGAGAGAGAAGCAGTGACAGAAGATCAACGTAAAAAAATCTCCGGTATTTTCTATAACCGATTAGAGATTGGGATGAAACTCCAAACGGATCCTACTGTTTTATATGCAATTGGTGGCCATAAATCAAGGGTTTTACGAAAAGATACAGAAGTTGAATCACCATTTAACACGTACCATATTTATGGATTACCAATTGGACCAATTTCAAATTTCTCTGAAAGTGCATTAGCTGCTGCGATTAATCCAGAAGAAACGAATTATTACTATTTCCTCCATGATGGAGAAGGAAATATTTATTATTCCGAAACATTAGAGGAACATAATGCTTATAAAAATGAACATATTTATTAAATAAGTGGGAGTGTGAATTTATTTCACATTTCCCGTTTTTTTGATGTTACCATCATGAAAGATTATATTCATATTATTAGAAGAACTTGGTATCCTAATAGGATAGTATAAAATGAGGGTTAAAAATGAACGAACTATTGAATCAATATTTAAATAAGCATTTACCATTATCAAGTAATTGGGTCATTGAGTTAGAAAAACAAGCGAAAATTGATCGTATTCCAATCATGGATCCGATTGGGATGAATTTTCTTATGCAATTAATTCGGTTAAATAAACCAAAGAAAATATTAGAAGTTGGAGCTGCAATTGGTTATTCCGCATTACGAATGCATGAAGCATACCCCGAATCGCATATCACAACGATTGAAAGAGACGATGTAAGATACAAGCAAGCTGTTGAAAATATATCGAAACAAAATAAAGCATCTAATATTACTATTATTCATGGTGATGCATTGGAGGAATTAGAGGAATTAGCTAATAAAAAGCTTACGTATAATTGTATCTTTATAGATGCGGCTAAAGGCCAATATAAAAAATTCTTTGAACTTTCCATTCCATTATTAGAAGATAATGGATTTGTTGTCACGGATAATGTATTATTCAGAGGGTATGTAGCTGAACCAGAATTTGACCATCCGCGTTACAAGAAAATGGTAGAAAAAATAAGGGTGTTTAATGAATGGCTTGTGAATCACCCAAACTTTGTTACGACGATATTACCGATAGGTGATGGAGTTGCTATAAGTTATAAAAAATAAATGAAATGAGGTAGCACCTATGCAAGACAAACCGGTTGTAATTGGTGTTGCAGGTGGTAGTGGAAGTGGAAAGACATCTGTAACAAAATCAATTTGCCAACGATTTTCTGATAAGACCATCCTTGTTATTGAACAAGATTATTATTATAAAGATCAAAGTCATTTACCATTTGAGGAAAGATTAGAGACTAACTATGATCATCCACTAGCATTTGATAATGATTTATTAATTCAACATGTACGGTCATTATTAAACCATAAATCTATAAATAAACCTGTATATGACTATAAACTTCATACACGTTCAAAAGAAGTGATTAAAGTTGAGCCTAAAGATGTCATTATCTTAGAAGGTATACTCATCTTAGAAGATCCACGTCTAGTAGACTTAATGGATATTAAAGTATTTGTTGATACAGATGCGGACTTGAGAATACTTAGAAGAATGGTTCGTGATATAAAGGAAAGAGGAAGGTCAATTGATTCAGTTATTGACCAATACTTAAATTCTGTACGACCTATGCATTTGCAATTTGTAGAACCAACCAAAAGATATGCAGACATTATCATCCCTGAAGGTGGGGAGAATTATGTAGCGATAGACATAATGGCTACAAAAATTGCACAAATATTGTCTAAAAGTAATAAAAATAGTTTGCAAAAAAGTATTGAAAATTAAAATAAAATCTGCCATAGTAATGGTTAGTATACTTTTTAATTGATGTTTTTAAAATTTCATACATCAAATAAAGTAATTATCGTATTGTGCAGTAGGTAGATAAAAGGAGTGTTTTTCATGGCTGTAGAGAAAAGTTATTATATGACACAAGAGGGGAAAGAAAAATTAGAACAAGAACTTCTTTACTTAAAAACGGAAAGAAGACAAGAAGTTGTTGAACGAATAAAAGTTGCAAGAGACTTCGGTGATCTTTCGGAGAACTCTGAATACGATTCAGCAAAAGACGAGCAAGCATTTGTAGAATCCCGTATTGCTCAAGTTGAAAAAATGATTCGTAATGCTGTAATTATTGAACATGATAACGATAATCCTAATATGGTATCACTTGGAAAGACAGTAACATTCGTAGAATTACCTGAAGGAGAAGAAGAGTCATACACTATTGTTGGTAGTGCAGAAGCTGATCCATTTGAAGGTAAAATCTCCAACGATTCACCAATGGCGAAAAGCTTACTTGGTCATGAAGTAGGGGAAGAAGTATCTGTCGCAACACCAGGTGGAGAAATAAAAGTTAAAATAGTAAAAGTTGGTTAGTAAATAATCTTAAAAACCACCCCGGATAGATTTGTAACCTTTTGTAAGCGGTGTACGAGCCAGTGCAAGAGGAATATGAATTTATCTGGGGTGTTTGTTTTGTGACAAAACTCATCAGCATAGGTATTCTACTTATTACAAAAACATTAAATAATAAACGGGGATATTATTCCTATCATATAAATTATGGTAATATAATAAGGTATACATAGGGAGGGATAATAGAATGAGTAATTTTAATAGATATTCTCGGGTTAACAAATTTGAAAAAAGAAGAAAAAATACGAAGTTAATTTCTATTTTAATGGTTGCTGCAACAATTCTAGTTCTACTCTTAATCGGTCTATGGCTATTTGGTCCTGACGATCAAGCAGATGATTCTACTAATAATTCAAGCCAAGTAGATAATGCAAATAATAGCGAAAATACTTCGGAGGATAATGGGGAAGATCCTGCTTCAACAAATGATGAATCCTCCCAATCTAATGATGGGGAAAATAGTTCTGAAAATGAAGATAATCAAAGTTCTGAAAATGTAGATGAACAAAATGAAGAAGATACCCCTGTAAATAGTGAAGATGAAAATGTCATTAGTACAATAAATGATAATTGGGAACCAGTTGGAACCGAACAAGAAGGTCCACACTCGATTAATTTTACTGAAGACTCTCAAGATAGAATAGAAATGGAAAAAGCTGTTTTACATGCAACAGGACTAGCTGAAGATGACATGATTCCTTGGTGGCTCGAACGTGGAGGAGATCAACAAGTAATTGCAACTGTCTCAAATCGTGCAGAAACAGCAATCTACCGAGTATACTTAAGTTGGATTGATAATCAAGGGTGGCAACCAACATTAGTAGAGATACTTGAAGAAAACGATCAAAAATGGCGTTTTGAATAAAAGGCACTTAGGAGGAAAAGACAGCATGACTATTGGAATAATTGGAGCAATGGATGAAGAAATCGAAATAATAGTTCAGGAAATGACAAATAAAGAAGAAACAACGATAGCAAATTGTTTATTTGTAAAAGGTAACTTACGAGGACAAGAAATCGTTCTATTGAAATCAGGAATTGGAAAAGTAAATGCAGCTATGTCTACGACTATATTAATGGAACGTTTCTCACCGGATTATGTGATAAACACAGGATCTGCTGGTGGATTTGCAAAACAACTTGATGTTGGAGATGTCGTTATATCAAATGAAGTAGTACATCATGATGTTGATGTAACAGCTTTTGACTATGCTTATGGACAAGTACCAGGTATGCCAGCTACTTTTCAAGCAGACCCGAGCCTAATCCAAAAAGCAATAAAAGCAGTTGAACAAATCGATATACAAGGTGAAATTGGTTTAATTGCAACAGCAGATTCCTTTATGGATGATCCAGAACGAGTTAACTTTGTACGTGAAAAGTTTCCTGCATTAATTGCAGCTGAAATGGAAGCTGCAGCAGTCGCACAAGTATGTCATCAATATAATTGTCCTTTTGTTGTAATCCGTGCATTGTCGGATATAGCAGGAAAAGAATCTTCTGTATCATTTGATGCCTTTTTAAAAACAGCAGCGAAAAATGCATCTGAAATTATCTTTCATATGCTTGAAGCCTAATGTTAAATGGGACAGTCCCTATGTGAACTTTTCACATAGGGACTGTCCCCATTTTTATGTGATTATCCTTTTCTTTCATTTCGGTAATATTCGTGGAATACTTTCATTAAAGCCCTTTTTTCAATACGTGATACATAGCTTCTTGAGATATTAAGTTTTTTCGCGATTTCTCGTTGAGTCATTTCTTTTTTGTCATTTAATCCATAGCGATATATAATTACTTCTCTTTCGCGTTTATCTAGAATTGAAAAATAATCCTGCATTTTTTCAATTTCCATATTTAATTGGATATACTCGATGACATTTTCATTCTCAGCTTCTAAAATATCAATTAAACTGATTTCATTTCCTTCCTTGTCTTGGCCTATTGGATCATGTAATGAAACATCCTTTTTTACCTTTTTTAAAGCTCTTAAATGCATCAGTATTTCGTTTTCAATACAACGCGCAGCATAAGTAGCTAATTTCGTTCCTTTCCCAACAGAAAAGCTCTCAATCCCTTTAATTAATCCGATGGTTCCGATTGAAATTAAATCTTCCATATCTTCACCTGTATTTTCGAACTTTTTAACAATATGTGCTACTAGTCGTAAATTATGTTCAATTAATTTATTTCGTGCATCTTCACTACCTTCCTGCATCTCTTTAATGTATTTTGCTTCATCTTCCGCAGAGAGCGGTTGTGGAAATGCATGGTTTTTAACATAGGAAACAAAGAATAGAGCTTCCTTTATTAGTAATGCAAGGACACTCATGATTCCGGACAAACACAAACACCTCCTACCTGGCTGGGCTATAGCCTATATAAACACACTATGAAGTTTGGGCGTGTCTTGTGTCTGTCCAATAAAAATTACAAATAAGAAAAAATCGTTACTCGACTGAAGTAACGATTTTTTACAAATGTTTATCCATTTATTTTACTTTTGGCTGCTTCAAACGCATCGTGACGATTTTTTGTAACTGGCTTAATACCTTGGTTATGGGCAGCACGTCCAATCATATGTGCGGAAACTGGAGCCGTGGCCATAATAAAGATAATCCCTAACAATAATTTACCACTAACAATATCTTCTTTAACATAGAGATATAGAAATGCTGCAATTAATATACTAGCAACACCTAAAGTGGAAGCCTTTGTGGCTGCATGTAATCTTGTATAGATGTCAGGAAAACGAATAATACCAATCGTTGCCGATAATGTTACAAAGGAGCCAAAAAGTATTAATAAAATAATAATGATGTTTACTATTAAATCAATCCATGTCCCTGTCAATGATAACACCCTTTTCTACATATTTTGCGGTAGCAAGTGTTCCCAAAAATCCTAGTATACCTACGAGAAGGGCAACGTCATTTAAGTATGGGGTAGAAAGGTGAATTGCAACTAAACCTACAATTGCCATTAGATTGATTCCCATTGTATCTAATCCGACTGCACGGTCTGGATTAGTTGGACCTTTGAAAATTCGATATAAAAGTAATACTAAGGAAATACCGATAAACACTGAACCAATTAAGATAGAATAACCTATTAACTTTTCGGTAAATTGAATAGCAGCTGTCATTATCTTGTCACCTCCAAGATAGCTTTCTCGAAGCTGTCTTTAATTTCCCTAATCGATTCATCCACTTCATCAATATCCATTGCGTGGATGTATAGAGTGTTATTATCATCCGAGACAGCTACGGAAAGCGTTCCAGGAGTTAAAGTAATCAGATGGGCTAATAATGTAATTTCCCAATTACTTTTAACTTCTAATGGTAAGGCAAATATTCCTGGTTCAATCTCTGGTTTTGGTGTATAAACAAGTTTAAGTATACTAATATTAGATAGGATTAATTCTCTTATAAATAGCAATATAAGTTTTACTATTTTTACGACACGTTTTCCATAGAAAGATCCTGGAATAAACCTGTTTAATAATAAAACTAAAAGTAACCCCCAAATATATCCAGCTATAAAACTAGGAAGTGTATACGACTCACTTAAGAACATCCACATAAACGCTATGACAATATTAATTAATACTTGAAAGGCCATCGTCGATCACTCCTTTAACACAGAATCAATATAAATTTCGGGGTCAAGTAAATATTCTGCTATTCCTTCCACAGAAGGATATACAAATTCTGCTCCAACACCAAGAAATACTGATACGGCTAGTAAGCAGACAATCGGTATAATAGTACCAAGTGGGGCTTTTTTTGTATAATTGTTCTGTTCATCTTTTTCTCCCCAGAAACCACGAATGAATATTTTCATCACAGAGTAAAGGATTAATAGACTAGATAATAGACCAATAATGATGATCGCAATTTCATCAGCCGCTGCAGCACCTTTTAATAATTGAAGTTTCCCGATAAAACCACTAAAAGGTGGGATGCCGGCTAAGACAAAAGCAGCGATAAACAGTAACCATCCAAGAAGTGGATAGTGGTGGATAAGTCCTTTCATTTTCCGGAGATCGGAAGTGCCAGCCACATAGGCAATGACACCAACTAATAAAAATAGTGCTGATTTTATAATCATATCGTGAACTAGGTAGTAGATTGCTCCACTTAGCGCATCCTGGTTAAATATACCAATTCCCATAATGATGTAACCTATAGCAGGAATAATATTATAGGCAATGGTAAGTTTAATGTTATTCGTTGAAAGAGCACCAATCACACCGAATATCATCGATAAGCCTGCAATCCAAATAAAGGCTTCATGGGTAATTTCCATCTTATGAATAAAGATTAACGAGAACACCCGTAGGATGGAATATATCCCTACTTTTGTTAGTAATGCACCAAATAGTGCCGATACGACAGGGTTAGGAACGATATAAGGCCTTGGCAACCAGTAGTACAGTGGGAATAGGGCAGCTTTTGTCCCAAATACAAAGAATAATAATATCCCAATAGTTGTAAGTATTCCTCTTTGCTCTACTTCAGCAACTCGTTCTGCTATTTGTGCCATATTTACTGTTCCTACAACACCATAAAGCAATGCTACTGCTGTAACAAACAACATAGAGGAGAATAAGTTTATTAATACATATTTTACAGATTCTCGAAGTTGAACCTTATCTCCACCTAATACAATTAGTGCGTAGGAGGCCATTAACAGTACTTCAAAGAATACGAAAAGGTTAAATAGATCTCCTGTTAAAAATGCACCAGAAACACCTGCAATTAGCATAAAGAAGAACGTGTAATAATAATGTGTTTCTTGTTTTAAACTTAATGAATGGGCTGCATAGAACGCAGTAGTTGCAGCAATGATATTAGTCGTTAGGACAAGAATGATGGAAAGTTCATCTGCCACAAGAATAATACCATATGGTGCTACCCAATCGCCTGTTTCTAGGATGATAGAACCATTCGTAAAAACTTCGAATGTAACGTAACTTACTACTATTAAACTAATGATAGAAAACAACTTGGTAAGAAAACGTGAAACTTTTACATTTTTGTTTGTAAAAGCAACAATTATACCTGCCAACATCGGGATGATTATCGGTAAAATTGCTAAATTACTCATTCGATTCACCCCTCATTTCATCCATATTATCTGTTTTATTTTCATTTGCAGCACGATAACTTAATACTAATAAAAGACTCGTAATACCAAAACTAATAACAATTGATGTAAGTATCAATGCTTGTGGTAGTGGATCTGTATAACTAGTAACGCTGTCGTCTAATATCGGTGGTTGACCACGTTTCAGTTTTCCCATTGTTAAAATTACTAAATGGGCACCATGTGAGAGTAATACCGTACCGATAATGATACGAAGTAATTGTTTCTGCAAAATATTGTAAATAGCCGTTGCAAATAGAATTCCGGCTAATATAAGAATTAAATATTCCATTACTCTGCCTCCTTATTCTTTCTCACTTTAATGAGGCTGTAGATTGCTAATGCGGCAATACCTAGAACTGTAATCTCAAATAGGGTATCTAGACCACGCATATCGACTAAAATGACGTTTACGATATTTGTTCCGCCACCTAACGTATAAGCAGTTTCTACGAAATAGTCGGAAATCGTATCAAACCAATCAGAGCTATGTGCAGCAATACCGACCATTGTAATTAATGTGCCTATGCCGAGAGCTAAGAAAAGATTGGTAATCGATGTAGCAGTAGTTTCATTTCTTTTTCTAAGCTCTGGTAAATGATAATAAGCAAGTAAGAATAGTGCCATCGATACGGTTTCCACAACAAGCTGTGTTAACGCTAAGTCTGGTGCACGTAATAATACAAAAAGGATCGATATTCCAAAACCAACAATTCCAGTTACAATAATTAAGGATAATTTATTGTTGATAAAAATAGTACAAATTGCAGCTAGTACCATTATTAAAACAATTGCAATATCAACAATTGAAATTTCTTCTAGATCATTAAACGATATATTACTAAATCCACCTGTTGTAAACATGATGGCAAACGAAAATGCAATAATTACCCCTAAAATAAGGGACATATATAGTTTTAATGAACCAGTCATATACGAATTAGTAATGCCAGCAGAGAAGTCATCGACATTTTTAACAAGCTTGTCATATACTTTATTAAAACTTAAATTACCAGGAATAGCTTCATAAATCTTCGTCCAATATTTACGAGTTAGGAATAGGATAATACCCACCCCAACAACGATTAATGACATGATAAAAGGAGGTATAAATCCATGCCAAAAATGAATGTCTGTATATGCTACAGCATGGTTTCGTATACCTTCTGCTGCATGTTGAATTAATGAGCCATTTACTAGATTAGGGAACAATCCTATTAAAATTACACCTAAGACAAGAATAATTGGAGAAATTAGCATTCCAATTGGTGCCTCATGTGGTTTCTTTGGTAATAATTCCAGTTTCTTCGGACCAGTAAATACGCCAAAGAAAAAGTACATGGAATAGACGAAAGTAAAGATACTACCAAACACAGCTAAATATGGTATAGCTTCTGTTAAGAAACTTGCGATCGCATTACTATTCTCATTCAAATTTGTTGTTGCCTCAAAAAATAGCTCTTTACTATAAAACCCATTTAGGAATGGGAATGGTACACCTGCCATAGAGAAGGTACCGAATAAAGCTAATGTCGCCGACATTGGCATGAATGTTAATAATCCGCCAAGTTTACGTATGTCTCTTGTACCAGTTTCATGATCAATAATACCAGCAACCATAAATAGACTACCTTTAAATGTTGCATGGTTAAGAATATGGAATACAGCAGCAAATACAGCAGCTTCTGTACCGAAACCAAGCATTGCCATGATCATTCCTAGTTGACTTACGGTGGAGAAAGCAAGGATACCTTTTAAATCAGTCTGTCTCACAGCCATATACGATGCCCATACTAACGTAATGATTCCTACTAAGCTGACTACTATAAAGAACCATTCATAGACAACAAAGATTGCTGAAAATCTTGCTACTAAATAAATTCCTGCTTTTACCATCGTAGCCGAGTGTAAATAGGCACTAACAGGAGTGGGTGCTTCCATTGCATCTGGAAGCCAAATATGGAATGGAAATTGTGCTGATTTTGTAAATGCACCTAATAAGATAAAAACTAAAATTAACGGTAAATAACCACTACTTACGATTAAATCAATTTGATCGATCATAGAACGGATGCTAGTTGTACCTGTAATTACAGTTAGTAGAATAAGTCCCCCAAACATACTTAATCCACCAAATATAGTAATTAGCATTGATTTTTGGGCGCCATAACGTGAGCGTTCACGATGATGCCAATAACCAATAAGTAGGAAAGATGAAATCGATGTTAATTCCCAAAATCCATATAAGACAAATACGTTATCAGACAGAACTACTCCTAGCATTGCAGACATAAACATTAGCAAATAAACATAGAAATGTCCTAGTTTTTCTGTTTTGTGTAAATAATAGATGGAATAGAATACGACTAATGTCCCAATCCCACTAATAAGTAGCACAAATAGGAGACTAAGCCCATCTAAATAAAAACTAAAATTAATATTTAATGAAGGAATCCAATTATATGTATGATGTAAAGGAGAAAAGCCTTCGCCGATAAATCGTATAAAGTAAATGAAAATTCCTAAGGGGATAAATAAAACGAATATACCTGTATGTACTTTATCTTTCAATTTACTTAAAAATGGAATAAATAAAGCAAATACAAGCGGTATTAATACTGCAAAAATCATTTAAGAAAAACCCTCCCAATAATAGATTAGTTTGTAATATGACAGAAAAAAATAGATTCCTTCCTTTTTCACCATAGATAGTGTCTATTTTAATATATAAACGACAAAGTAACAAAGTAAAATACCGATTTTTTGAAGAGAAATTATTTGCTTCATATATATAAGGAAAATAAAATTATACTATATTAGTTATTTCCCAGTGGAAATAAAAAAACCTTACCATCATAAATTGGTAAGGAATAGTGTATTATTTATATTTATTTTGAGAAATATGTCAGTTTTTGTTGTGACTAACTTGTATATTTAATTTTATGGCTCAATCCTCTTCGAAAGATTTCATCTTTAATTAGCGCAACAAAATCAGGGCTTAATTTTAATTCATTTGCTTTATGATATGATTCCAGTAATAGCTCATCTGACAAATGCTCCATAATTGCAGCCCTCCTATTAAAAGTAAATTTGATAGAATGTTTTACAAGATTTAAACTAGTTATAACTTATCATGATTTAAAAACTAGAACAAGATGTGAGTTATCTACATTCGTCTGTAGATAACTTGTGGAAAAGAAGGGAAATTTGCTTTTAAACCTAATGATTACACTGTTGATATTGTGAATATAGTTATCCACAGTGCGATAATTGAGGGAATTTGTCGAACGATTTTTGCATTAATAACGTGATTTTTACATATTTCTACCTTAACTAACATAAATATGGTATTTTAATACTCGTAGGTTTTTCTTCTTAGCATAGTGGATGTGCTAGAACTGATATAATCTAGTTACTTTACTTATATAATTACCAAAAAAACTACTGTATAAACCTAGAATAGGATAGTATATACAAGAGAATACGTGAATGAAGAGGTGTAATTGTTGTTAAATCGTTTTTTACCCAATGAACATGTGAAGAATATTTTCGAGGTTAGACCAGAAGTATTAAAAGAGAAAGGAATTAAAGGGATTATCACAGATTTAGATAATACGTTAGTGCCATGGAATGTAAAAAGTGCTACTCCTGAAGTAATTGAATGGTTCAAACAAATGAAGGATAATGGCATTAAAGTAACTATAATATCGAATAATAAGGAAGAAAGAGTCAAAATGTTCTCAGAGCCACTCGGGACACCGTTTGTGTTTAGTGCAAGAAAGCCATTACGGAGGGCATTTAAAGTAGCTGCAAGGCAAATGGATTTACAAAAAGATGAGATTGTAGTTATCGGCGATCAATTACTTACTGACGTATTAGGTGGAAATTCGGCAGGTTTATATACGATTCTAGTCGTTCCGATTGTACAAACTGATGAGAAAATAACACAATTCAACCGGAAGATTGAGCGGAAAATTATGAATTATTTTCGAAAGAAAGGTTTAATTAGTTGGGAGGATTAATATTGGAAGCTATATATTGCATGGGGTGTGGCGTAGAAATACAGACCGAAGACCCTAAAGGATTAGGGTATACACCCAAATCATCATTAGAAAAAGAGAATGTATTATGTAAGAGATGTTTTCGTTTAAAACATTATAATGAAATCCAAGATGTTTCAATTCAAGATGATGACTTCTTAAGAATGGTTAGTTCTATTCGAGATAGGAAAGGGTTAGTCGTACATATTATCGATATATTTGATGTGAATGGGACGATGATTGAAAGTTTACCTAGGATTGTTGGTAATAATCCTATCATTTTGGTTGGAAATAAAATGGATTTATTACCAAAATCAACAAATCAACAGAAGTTAATTCATTGGTTAAAAAAATCTGCCAAAGATGCTGGACTAAAAGTACAAGATGTTTTTCTAATTTCTTCTGCAAAAGGATTTGGAATAGACGAATTAACTGAACAAATTGAGAAACTGAGAAATAAACAAGATGTATTTATCGTAGGGACAACAAATGTAGGAAAGTCCACGTTCATTAATCGATTAATTAAACAATCTGTAGGTGAAAGTGATGTAATTACAACATCTTATTTTCCAGGTACAACATTAGGATTTATTGAAATACCATTAGATGACGATTCCGTTCTAATTGATACACCTGGAATTGTAAATCAGGAGCAAATTGCTCATTATGTTTCTGATCAGGATTTAAAAGGTATTACACCGACTAAAGAAATCAAGCCACGTGTTTATCAATTAAATGCTGAACAAACCTTGTTTTTTGGGGGACTTGCTCGAATCGATTTTATTAAAGGGGATAAGCAGTCCTTTGTTTGTTATTTTGCTAATCAATTGCCGATTCATCGAACAAAGTTAGAAAAAGCAGATGACCTATATGAAAATCACGTTGGAGAACTATTGTCACCACCAGACGAAGAAACGAAAAAACTGTTGCCCCAATTTATAAATACTTCCTATCGTCTTGCAAATGAGAAAACGGATATTGTTTTTCCAGGTCTAGGTTGGGTAACCGTAAATGGAAATTGTACAGTAGTTGCCCATAGTCCTAAAGGTGTCAACGTTTCAATTAGAAAATCACTGATTTAGTTTGGGGGAAGAGGGGATGGAATATAAACTAGGCCTATTAGGTTATCCAATTAGTCATTCGTTGTCCCCATGGATATATAATCAATTTTTAAAACAAGAAAAGATAAAAGGGACATATACTATTTTTGAAGTTGAAGAAAACCGTTTAATAGACCAAGTTAACAAAATGAAGGAAAAGAACTTTAACGGTTTTAATGTTACTGCACCATATAAAGAGAAAATTATCCCTTTATTGGATGAATTGGATGTTTCGGCACAAAATATTGGAGCAGTTAATACTGTTCTAATTAAAAACGGACAACTCACTGGTTATAATACAGATGCTGTAGGATATTTGCGGTCTCTGGAACAATATTTTCCGCATTTAAAACAAGATAAACAACAAAAGATATTAATAATAGGTGCAGGTGGAGCCGCTAGGGCTATTTACTACGGGTTAAATCGTGCTGGTTATATAAGTATTGATCTTACAAATCGGACACTCGAAAAAGCTCATGCAATTACAAAAATAAAATCTGTAGAAACTAAATCATCAGTCATGTCATTAGAAGTAGCAGAAAAACAATTAAAAGAATATGATTTGGTTATTCAGACGACTAGTGTTGGGATGAAACCAAGATTAAATGAAATCCCAATTACATTAGATGGAATACGTAGTAGAACAATTGTTAGTGATATTATTTACCAACCAATCTGGACGAAATTCCTTACTGAAGCAAAGGCATTAAATGCATCTATCCATCATGGGCATACGATGTTACTCTATCAAGCTCAATACGCCTTTGAAATATGGTTCGGGAAAAAGCCAACACTAAAACAAATGGATGAACAATTAAAACGAATTTTAGAAGGGTGATTATATTTATGCTTACAGGCAAACAAAAGAGATTTCTTCGTTCGAAAGCACATCATTTAAAACCAATATTTCAAGTTGGGAAAATTGGGGTAAATGAAAACATGATCGTTCAAGTAAACGAAGCATTAGAAAAGAGAGAATTAATTAAAGTTAGCATTTTGCAAAATTGCATGGATGATAAAGATACGGTGGCAGAGGAATTAGCTGAGGGTACTGGTGCTGAGATTGTACAACTTATCGGAAACAATATTGTATTATATAAAGAATCAGAAGAACATAAGCAAATACAACTTCCATAATAAAAACTAGTACGAAAGGAGTTTTCATGAAACGTATTGGTATTTTAGGTGGAACATTCGATCCACCCCATATTGGACATTTAATTATTGCTGAAGAAGTGAATCAAGCATTAGATTTAGATGAAATTTGGTTTATTCCGACCTATGAACCTCCACATAAAGGGCGAGCTAGTGTAAGTGTTGAAAATCGGATTGAAATGCTTAAGTTAGCCATTGCGGATAATGAGTCATTTAAACTTAATACAATTGAAGTTGATAGAGAAGGCAAATCATATACGTATGACACGATGCTTTTGTTGACTAATAAGTACCCGGACTCAGAATTTTACTTTATAATTGGAGCAGATATGGTCGAGTATTTACCAAATTGGTATAAAATTGATGAGTTAATGAAGTTAGTTACGTTTATTGGGGTTAAACGGAGTGGATACTCCTTAAATACAACGTATCCAATTAGAGAAGTTGAGATTCCAATGGTTGATATTTCATCGTCATTAATTAGAAAAAGACAAAAAGAAAAAGGGACGATTCAATATTTAGTTCCTAAGTCTGTATATACTTATATAAAGGAGCATAGTTTTTATGAATAAACAAGATGCCCTTTCCATAGTTGAAACCCATCTAACAAAGAAGCGATTTGAACATACTGTAAGAGTTGCTGAAACAGCAGTAACTCTTGCCAATTTATATCAGGTATCTGCTAAGAAAGCAGAAATTGCAGCGATTTTTCATGATTATTGTAAATACCGTTCGTTAGAAGAAATGATGCGAATTATTGAAACTTCTTATTTACCGAAAGACTTACTTTTATATCATCATGAACTTTGGCATGGTCCTGTTGCATCCATTAAAGTAGAAGAAGAATACGGAATTACGGATGAAGAAATTAAATCTGCGATATATTGTCATACAACGGGAAAAGCACATATGGGTAAACTAGATCTGATTATTTTTGTAGCAGATTACATTGAACCAGGTAGAAGTTTTCCAGGACTAGAAGAAGTTCGTGAAATGGCTACAACTGATTTACTAAAAACTGCTTGGATGATTTCTAGAAATACGATAAACTTTTTGATGGAAAAGAAAAATCGGATTTATCCTGATACATTTCATGCATATAATGATTTAACGAGACTTTTAGATGGAGGTAATCATTTTGAACAAAATGCCATTGGAAATATTGAAACTAGCAGCGGAAGCATGTGATGATAAACGAGCTGAGGATATTGTTGCCCTAGATTTAGCTCAAGTATCTTTAGTTGCTGATTATTTTCTTATTTGTCATGGAACAAATGAACGTCAAGTTCAATCTATTGCTAGAGCTGTTAAAGATCAGATGGAGGAACATAATGTTTCAGTTAAGCGGCTAGAAGGATTTGAACAGGCAAGATGGGTTCTAGTTGACTTAGGGGATGTTGTTTGTCATGTATTTCATAAAGATGAGAGAAGCTATTACAACTTAGAGCGTTTATGGGGAGATGCCCAACACGTACCACTAGAGGTGGGTAATTAATAAAATGGCTTATCAATTAATGGCAAACTTATATGACCGCTTTATGGAAGAAGCACCATACGATAAGTGGGTTCAATTTACAGAATCGATAATTAACAGAAACAATCTACATGTATCTAACATTGTTGATCTCGGGTGTGGAACGGGAGAGATAACCGTACAATTATCGGAAAAGTATTCGATTACCGGTGTTGATTTCTCCACGGATATGTTGGCTATTGCAGAGCAAAAAGCAATGGAATCAAAACAGAAAATTGATTGGGTACATCAAGATATTCGAAATTTGAGTGGCTTAAGCGGGTATGACTTAGCAGTTAGTTATTGTGATGTCATCAATTATATAACATCAGAATCTGACGTTCAAAAAGTGTTCTCCAATGTATATGAACTATTAAATAATAACGGAATATTTATCTTTGATGTGCATTCGTTATCTCATGTAGAAGATAATCTAATTGGACATACCTTTTCAGATGTTAATGATGAGAGTGCATATGTGTGGTTTTGTTTCGAAGGCGATGAACAAGGAGAAATGATTCACGATCTTACCTTTTTCGCGTATAACGGAGAAAACTATGAGCGATTTGATGAAACTCATTATCAACGAACATTTTCGGTACATGTTTATAAAAATTTGTTAGAAAAATGTGGATTCGAAAAAATAAGTTTTTACGGGGATTTTTCATTAGAAAATGAATTTTCGTTAGAAAATGCCGAGAGAATCTTTATTATTGCACAAAAAGGACAAGGATAATGTTATTTCCTTGTCCTTTTCTCATTTTGCTTATCAGATATTCTTTCAGTATGATGGTGTCATAAGCATGATAAAGGTGTGATCATATTGATTGAATTACTCCGAAAAAATATCGTAATTGCAGTCATCTCCCTCGTTGCAATTCTAATTCTATTCTTTCAATTAATAGATAAGGATGAATCTTCTATCGCAATTCTAACAGAGGAACCTATTTCTCAAGATAGGAATGTAGAAGAAAAAGATATTCCAGACCAAATAATAGTCGATATTAAAGGAGCAATACATCAGCCAGGGGTTTATGAAATGGAGCCTAATTCTCGTGTGAAAGATATTGTAGATAAAGCAGGTGGATTTACGAAAGATGCGAATGAGTATGAGATTAATTTAGCTCAAAAACTATTTGATGAGATGATTATTATTGTACCGAAGATGGTGGAAGGAGATAAACAATCTAATACAGCCTCACAATCGAATAAGATTAGAATAAATTATGCTTCAGTAGAAGAAATAGAAACACTCCCAGGAATCGGTCCATCAAAGGCTAATGCGATTATTCAATATCGAGAAGAACATGGCTATTTTCAGAAGGTTGAAGATCTATTACAAGTTTCAGGTATCGGTGAAAAAGTTTTAGAAGCCATAAAAGAGGAAATACAAGTACCGTAGTTAATTGACGATTCATAAAAATGAAAGGTAAACTAGATATTATAGAGAGGGGAGTAAATGTCATGGAACGAATATCATGGAACCAATATTTTATGGCGCAAAGTCACTTGCTCGCATTACGTAGTACATGTACTAGATTAATGGTCGGAGCAACGGTTGTACGCGATAAACGAATTATTGCTGGTGGCTATAATGGGAGTGTCTCAGGTGGTGTTCATTGTGTTGATGAAGGGTGCTATGTAATTGATGGACATTGTGTTCGAACAGTCCATGCTGAAGCAAATGCTCTTTTACAATGTGCAAAATTTGGGGTGCCTACTGAAAATGCGGATATTTATGTTACGCACTTTCCTTGTCTTCAATGTACAAAACAATTAATTCAAGCGGGTATTAGGAAAGTATATTATGCAGAGAATTATAAAAACCATCCGTATGCAATACAACTATTTGAAGAAGCTGGTGTCGAAATGGAAATGGTAAAACTTGATTATTTGGCGATTGATATGGCTTATAAAGAGAAAACTGAAGTCGTTCAACAATTATTGGAATTAGTACAAGATAATTCCTCAACAGAAATAGACCAATTAACAAAGAAGGCAAATGAATTATTCAATGTTTAAGGTAAAGTAAAATGAAAGGTTATTGCTATATTTTAGCTCTAAGTGTGTTATGTAGTATTTTGACAACAATTTTTAATAGCATTTATATTGGTATCTTATTTCTAATCTGGATTAGTTACTTATTTTATATGAAACGAATAGGGAAGCTCTTATATTTTGTTTCCCTATTCTTCTACATATTTTTCTCCTTATATGTCCCTTCGATAGAGTTACACCAACATTCAATTACTCCGACAGAATTAACATTACATGGAGAAATTACTAGTCCAATTACCTCCTCTAATCATTTCCTACAATTTGAATTCCGAGAAAACAATTCTAACCAACTCATTCAAATCATGACCTTTGACGATGATAACTATTCATATAAGACAACTAGCATTCAACACGGGGCTGAATGCCAGATAAAGGGAATATTAAAAAGCCCAGAAGGAAGTAGAAATCCGGGACAATTTAATTATCAAGCATATCTCGCCTCTAATCACATACATTATCAATTCGAAGTGTCAAAGTTGGAAGATATTGCTTGTCATCAAAAATCTAATTTAAGTATCCTTTATAAAATTCGCGAATCTTTAATACAAACTATCTCTAATAGATTTTCAAACTTTACCAGTAGTTGGATTAGGGCGTTAGTAATAGGAGATGATCAGGATATTCCCGAGGATGTGATAGAGCTATTTCAAAGATGGGGTCTATCGCATATACTGGCTATTTCAGGTTTACATATTGGGTTAGTTGTAGGACTACTATATTTACTAACGATAAAAATAAATCTGTTAACGAAAGAGAAAGCAACAACGTTAATTATTGTGTTTTTGCCCATTTACGCCGTCATTGCAGGAGGGGAGCCTTCTGTATGGAGAGCTAGTATAATGATTTTATTAGGTCTTATATTGAGAAAAATGAAATCCAGATTTACTATAATAGATATAATTAGTATTACATTCATACTCCTTGTTTTGGTGAATAGATTTATTATATACTCTGTCGGATTCCAATTTTCTTTCATTGTTACATTCAGTATTATATTATCTAAAACATGGTTACTAGATAGTAATTCGTATATGATGCAAATGTTAAAATTAAGCTTCATTTCCCAGTTTATCATTACACCGTTACAAATGTTTTACTTTTTTCAATTTAATCCTCTTTCCATTTTTCTAAATTTAATTGTTGTTCCTTATTTCACTTTTTTTGTTATCCCACTCATGTTCTTATTTATCATAATGATGATAGTTCCATTTTTGTATCCGATTATTGATAAAGTATTTACATTCATTCATGAAGAGTTATTTTTAGTAGCTTTAAATTTGATTGATCATTATTTATACTTTCCATGGTATACCGGTTATACAACGCCCTTCTTTTTCATTGGTTATTATATTCTACTGTATCTTTTAATGGGTCGAATTCAAGGTGGGAAAAAGAAACAGGCTTTTTATTTCGGCGTTATGTTAATTGTGTTACTGCTCTCTAACGTTGTAAAGCCATATTTAACACCGACAGGCCAAGTGACAATGCTTGATGTGGGTCAGGGTGATGCAATCATTATTGAGCTACCTTTTCGTAAAGGAGTCATTGTAATTGACGCAGGAGCAAAGGTTTCGTTTGAAGATAACACCATTTCTGATTCAAATTATTCTCGAATCATAAAACCGTTTTTACAGTATCGTGGGATTCAAACCATTGATGCTATTTTTATAAGTCATGAGGATGTGGATCATTCAGGTAGTGTTCCGTTCCTAATTCGAGATTTTCAAGTGGAAGCCGTGATTGTAAGTGATTATTATCAATTAGATTCTACTTTGTTAGAGGAAATTCAAAATAAAAAAACAGAGCTTCATCGAGTGAAAAGTGGGCAAGAAGTAAATATTGAAGGGAAAATGTTTAAAGTGCTTTCACCATGGGTAGATAGAAATAGTAGTAATGAAAACTCTTTAGTTGTTCAAACGGTGTTAGGAAACAAAAGTTGGTTATTTACCGGAGACATCGAAGAACAAGCCGAATCTGCGTTACTTCGAAATTATCCTCATCTAAAAATAGATGTGTTAAAAGTTGCTCATCACGGGAGCAATACATCTTCAATTCCTGCATTTATATCTAGTATCAGTCCAAGGTATGCGTTAATATCAGTAGGTGAAAATAATCGGTATCAACATCCTTCAGAAGAAGTCATTGAACGATATAAAGAAGAAGGAACGATAATATTTCGTACTGATCAACTAGGTGCAATTATGTTTCGTTTTACAGAAAAAGAAGGAACATTTTATCATTATCAACCATAGTCTAATATAGAATTGGAATTAAAAATAATAAAAGAGACAGGTAAATTCCAGTCTCTTTTATTACGTATTACCATATGTACTTCTTTTACGAACCAATTACGCTAATTGTTACCCCAATAAAAAATATTAAAAGAAAGAAAACTAACGAAAATCCGAATCCTTTAATGGAATCAACTACATCATTATTTTTGGATTGTGGATCTTTTTCAAATTCATTCATAGCTAACCCTCCCATTTCAACCTTAGTATAAATTAATTACATAAAAAAATCCACCAATGATACAAAAAAGTCATATTTTATTTGCATTCCAAAATTAGAAAGACTTAACAACTATACTTTTAGGCTGGAAGGGTCATGCTATAAATGAACAAAAAATATCGTTTATCATCCTGTTCCTAGGGCATGATGGTAAACGTTTATATAGATAGGGAGGGAAATTTCTTATCCCAAATTTCCCTCTCAAGGTTTTTCTTGCTATTCACCGTTTGACGGATTACCATTTAACTATATCATATTTGGAGTGAATAGCATGACTTACAAAGAGGTTGTCAAACAAATAAAAAAACAAAATATACCAGAGGTCATTTTATTATATGGCACAGAAAACTATTTTATCCAAAAAATTACGGATTTATTAGTTAAACAAGTGTTATCTGATGAAGATAATTTGTCTACATATGACTTAACAGAAATATCCATTCAAGAAGTTATTGCGGATGTAGAAACATATCCTTTCTTTGGTGATAAGAAATTAATTATAGCAACTAATCCGACCTTTCTTAAGGCTAAACCGGACAAGCTCTCCTTCGAACATCAATTGGAAGTACTTGAACAATATTTAGAAATGCCAGTGGATTATTCCGTTCTTGTTCTTGTTGCACCATATGAAAAAATTGATGAACGGAAAAAGATTAGCAAGTTATTAAAGAAAAAAGGTCTTGTTGGGGAATGTAACCCAGTAAAGGAATATGAATTAAGAGATTGGATTAAAAATTTATCATCACAACTAAATATAACGATAGCGGAAGAAGCTTTTGATGTATTTGAAAACGAATTATCTACAGATTTAAATATCATCGAAAAAGAACTTGAAAAAATCTCACTCTATATTGGTGAAGGTGGTGTAGTTACAAAGGAAATTGCGGAGGAGTTACTTTCTCATACGATTACTAGTTCTGGGCTGCGCTTAGTTGATTCCGTAATGGACGGGGATTTAGCAAAAGCAATTAGAGTATATAAAGATTTAGAGAAGATGAAAGAGGAACCAATTGCATTAATTGGTCTTCTCGCATTTCAATTTCGGACTATACTCCGAGTAAAATTACTGAAGCAAAAGGGCTATAGTTCTGGACAAATGCAAAAACAAATTGGTGTTCATCCCTATGTTATAAAAATAGCGATGAATCGTGAAGCGAAATTTTCGGTGGAAAGACTGGAATACATCATGGACCAATTAGCAGAAACCGATGCCATCATGAAACAAGGAAGAATGGAAAAAGATTTAGCGTTTGAATTGCTATTATATAATCTCATTAAGAAATAAGTTTTTTCTAAGAGATTATTTCGTTTTAATCTAATAAATAGTAGATAGAAACTGTGCGGCTAGTATTATGGTTTGGAGCATTATANTTATTAAACATTTATAGAAAACTAACTATATTTAGAAAATCCAACCTAGCGCAGGCAGAATACGGAGACTCCAGCGGGAATAGCACGAGTCCGAAGACCCCGCAGAGGTGGTTTTTCCTCGAGGAGGCTGAGGCCGTGCCCGCGGAAAGCGGAGTATTCTGCCGGAGCGGCATCGTTGCACTATCCAAATTAATTAGGGTTAATTTTACAGTAGATACCGCACAGTTTCTATCAAATGGGCACCGAACTGTACGAAGGTGTAAGAATCCAGCCAAAAATAAAAAAACGATCCGTTTATGGATCGTTTTTTTTATTAGGCACCAAGACCGTTAACTTTTTTAGTTAAACGACTTTTTTGACGGTCCCCAGCATTTTTGTGAATAAGTCCTTTTTGAACTGCTTTATCAATCTTTTTAATCGTAGTAGGTAGCGCTGATTTAGCGTTTTCTACGTCATTTGCTTCAACAAATTTTTCAACTAACTTCACTTGTGAACGCATTTCAGATTTGAATGATTGGTTTTGAGCACGTTTTTTATTGTTTACTCCAACACGTTTAATTGCGGATTTAATATTAGCCATTGTTTCACCTCCTAGAGATACAGAACGTTCAATACATCGAACAAGAGACATTTTACCAAAATTACGGCTTGTTTTCAATAACTATTATTTATATAGCTAACATTTGTATGTTTTTTATGAAAATGTGAACGCTAATTCTATAGTGATAGGATACTTGTATTTTCTTGGAAAGGAAGAGATTAAGTGGATTTAAATGAGAATAAGTTTCAAGTACGTACTGATTTAGCAATTGAAGCGAAAGATATGTATGTAGAAAAAGAAACTCCTCCAGAAGAGCAAATTAAAGGAGTTCAATTACGAGAGAAAAATGAAAATGGAATTAAAATCTCTTTTGTTGATATCGATAAGGATGGGGCAGAAGTGATTGGTAAAAAACCTGGTTCATATGTCACCATTTACGCAGATGGGGTTAAGAAACAAGATACAAAGAGCCAGGAAAATGCAGCAAAAATACTGGCAAGGGAACTAGAGAATCTATTAGAGAGAAATAATATCCCAAAAGATGGTACAGGGTTAATTGTTGGTTTAGGCAACTGGAATGTGACACCAGATGCACTTGGGCCGATGACGGTAGAAAAAGTACTAGTTACAAGCCATTTGTTTAAGCTTGAACATCAATCCATATCTGAAGGGTATCGTCCAGTTGGAGCAGTAACTCCAGGAGTAATGGGAGTTACTGGAATGGAGACAAGTAATATTATTTTTGGTATTGTTGAAAAATTTAAACCGGATTTTGTTATTGCTATTGATGCACTGGCTTCCCGATCAATTGAGCGAGTAAATGAAACCATCCAACTTTCTGATTCAGGAATTCATCCAGGTTCAGGTGTTGGTAATAAGCGGAAAGAAATAAGTAAGGAAACATTAGGAGTGCCAGTTATTGCTATAGGTGTCCCAACTGTTGTTGATGCAGTCACAATAACTAGCGATACGATAGATTATATATTAAAGCATTTTGGAAGAGAATGGCGTGAGAAAGATCGTCCTTCAAAGTCACTAGCACCTGCTAGTATGACATTTGGTGGGAAGAAGTTTACAGAGGAAGACTTACCAGATCCAGAGAAAAGACAAACATTCATGGGTATTGTAGGTACGTTGTCTGAAGAGGAAAAAAGAAAATTAATACAAGAAGTATTAACACCAACTGGCTATAATATGATGGTTACTCCTAAAGAAGTCGACGGATTTATGATAGACATGTCCCATTTAATAGCAAATGGAATCAATGCAGCTCTTCATGAAGCGGTAGATGTCGATAACTTTGCTAATTACTCTAGATAGTGTGAGTGTATAAATCTATTAAATTTTGCGAAAAATAAGAGAAACAGTTCTACCTTCCGAAGATTCGTCATAGATTTTAACTATAGATGAACTTGGAAGGTGGAACAGTATGAAATTACCGAATAATAACCCGAATAATAAGAACATATTAGATATTCTTAAGAGAAGTACGTTGTATATTTTCAGTATTTTGTTTCTATTTATTATTATTGGTATATTTACGACAATCTCACCAGCTCTACGCCTGTCCTCTAATACATTAACAAACTGGACAAACGAAATAGAGAGTTCAACATTTATGTATTTATTAGGTATGGAGAATCGAGCTTTTATGGAGGGCCTTCCACCTGATGCTTCTATACCAAATGTGTCATCTACAATTTTTCAGATTGCAACAAGTATTAAACCAGATGACCCAAGAAGTCTGTTGGGTAACGAACTTCCTGGTTTTTCTATTTTTGATAGCGAAATATTTATTGCCGGTGAAGGGACAAACTATACGAATTTACCTGTGGAATCCTCCCCACCATTAGAGGAGGTTCTGAAAGATAGAGAAGCTATAGTAGATGAGGAACTAGAAATAAGTGAACCAGAAGAACCAATTGATACTCCTTCAACAGGAGATAAAAAAGTAGTGTTTATTTACAATACGCATAATTATGAATCATTTTTACCACATTTACCAGGTGTTACAGATCCAAACTTAGCTCAACATAGTAAAGTGAATATTTCTAAAGTAAGTGAAAGATTTTCAAATGCTTTAGATAAATATGGTATTGGTAATATCTTAGATAAAACAGATACTATGAAAATTTTAGATGAAAACAATATGGAATATTGGCAGTCATATGAAGCAATTCGAGGTCCAGTTCAAGAGGCATTTAAGTCAAATAAAGATGTACAATATGTATTTGATTTTCACCGAGATGGAGTACGTAGAGACGTAACAACGAAAGTAATAAATGGTGAATCATATGCGAAGATAGCATTTGTAATTGGCGGAGAAAATAAAGACTATGAAAAGAACCTAGAGATTGCTAGCAAGCTTTGGAAGATAATGGAGGAAAAATATCCTGGTTTAAGTCGTGGCGTACTGCCACCAAAAAAAGGTGTTGGAACAAATGGACTATTTAATCAAGACTTACATGAAAATGCATTAACTGTTGAAATTGGTGGAGTCGATAACACATTAGATGAATTATATCGATCGGCTGATATTCTAGCAGAAGTATTTAGTGAATATTATTGGGATGCAGAAAAAGTTAGTACGGAATAAGGGAGGTTTTGATAGTGTTTAAATATATATCAGTTATACTACTTCTTGTTATCGTATTTTTAGTAGGAACTATTATCGGTGCTGAACATAAAGGGGAATCTATTTTACCGACTTTTAAAGAAGAGAACACCACGGAAAAAGTAACAGAAGAAGTGACACATACTGCAAATACAACAGAACAAAAACAAGAAGTGGTAAATGAACAAATGATCGCACAGGAACTTTCTATGTCCAATCAAGACCACCTTAGTCAAAAGACTGCATCCTTTTTTGAAGTTATCGTACAAGGATTCTATGATATATTGGTTGAAATTTTATACCAAATATCACAATTGTTTTTTTAATTTTATATTTGAGGAACCGCTACATTAGCCCCGGAAAAAACTACGGATAATTCTTGAAAAAGAAAAAGGCCGTATATTTTCGGGGTTGGTTACTTGGATACAAAAATTTGGGGTTATACTTATCATTTGAATTATAGTAATGTAGTATATATAGCTATTTTAACAACTCTTTCTTGAAACTAAAGGTTGCAATTGCTATAATCATGCTAGCAATTATCGTATTTTTATGTAGAAATTTAATTTTTACTTTTACTGTTCGTTGGTAAAGGCAATAGGAGTGAACAACACGTATGGCAAGAAATCAAGATAATGTACGCAACTTTTCAATTATCGCCCATATTGATCACGGTAAGTCGACACTGGCTGACCGTATTCTAGAAAATACACATACAATTACAGAGCGAGAAATGAAATCGCAAGTCCTTGATGCGATGGATTTGGAAAGAGAACGTGGAATTACAATCAAATTGAATGCAGTTCAATTGCATTACAAAAGTAAAAGTGGGGAAGATTTTATTTTTCATCTAATAGACACCCCAGGACACGTCGATTTTACATATGAAGTTTCGAGAAGCCTTGCTGCTTGTGAAGGTGCAATTTTAGTTGTCGATGCAGCGCAAGGTATTGAAGCACAGACTTTAGCGAACGTTTATTTAGCAATGGATAATGATTTAGAAATTATTCCGGTTATAAATAAAATTGATCTTCCAAGTGCAGATCCTGAACGGGTAAAAAAAGAGTTAGAAGAGGTCATTGGAATTGATCCTGATGATGTCATTTTAGCTTCCGCAAAAGCAAATATAGGTATAGAAGATATATTAGAACGAATTACAGAAGCCGTTCCACCACCAGTTGGAAACCCTAAAGAGCCTCTTAAAGCGTTAATTTTCGACTCATTATACGATTCCTATCGTGGTGTAGTTGCCTATGTTTGTATTAAAGAAGGTTCTGTTAAAGTAGGCGATCGTATTAAAATGATGGCGACAGGAAAAGAATTTGAAGTTAATGAAGTAGGGGTATTTACACCGAAACAAGTTCCACTTAAGGAATTGCATGTTGGTGATGTAGGTTATATTACTGCTTCAATTAAAAATGTTGGGGATACTCGAGTAGGGGATACGATTACACTTGCTAATAACCCAGCTAAAGAACCACTTCCTGGTTATAGACGTCTAAATCCGATGGTATATTGTGGACTTTATCCTGTAGATTCTAATAAATACAATGACTTACGTGAAGCGTTGGAACGATTAGAGTTAAATGATTCAGCCCTTCAATACGAAGCAGAAACGTCACAAGCGTTAGGATTTGGTTTCCGTTGTGGATTTTTAGGATTACTTCACATGGAAATTATTCAAGAAAGAATTGAACGAGAATTTAAAATTGATTTAATTACAACTGCACCAAGTGTTATTTACGAAGTGGAACAGACAGATGGTGAACTGATATCTATTGATAATCCATCTGAAATGCCTGATCCACAGAAAATTGAAGAAATTCGTGAGCCGTATGTTAAAGCAACGATAATGGTTCCTAATGAGTATGTTGGTGCAGTAATGGAAATAGCTCAGAAAAAACGGGGCCAATTTATTGATATGGAATATTTAGATGATATTCGTGTGAATGTTATTTACCATATTCCACTTTCTGAGATTGTTTATGATTTCTTTGATCAATTGAAGTCAAATACAAAAGGGTATGCTTCATTCGATTATGAATTAATCGGTTATCGTCCGTCCAAACTTGTTAAAATGGATATCCTTCTTAATGGCGAAACAATTGATGCACTATCGTTTATTGTTCATAAAGATTTTTCATATGAGCGTGGGAAACTTATTGTAGAGAAATTAAAAGAATTAATTCCTAGACAACAATTCGAAGTACCTATCCAAGCTGCTATTGGTAATAAAATTGTAGCTAGATCAACGATTAAAGCTATGCGTAAAAACGTTCTTGCAAAATGTTACGGTGGAGATATCTCACGTAAAAGAAAATTACTTGAAAAACAAAAAGAAGGTAAAAAGCGCATGAAGATGGTCGGCTCGGTTGAAGTACCACAAGAAGCATTTATGGCTGTATTAAAGATGGATGATGAATAGAAATGAGAGAACGGAAGAACTTTTCAAAGTTTTTCCTTTTCTTTTTTGGTGGATTAATAGGATAAACTTTCCACTAATAAATTACTCTCACATAGTTGATTCCGGTGTAATTAGAGGAAAAGAAATAAGTTTCCAGAGAATTGTAATGTAAACACTCTGTGAAATCTCATATTTTTACGTTAGGAGAAAAAAGATGATTCAATCAGTATACATTCATATTCCGTTTTGCCAGCATATCTGTCATTACTGTGATTTTACAAAGTTTTTCTATAATGAAGAGTCTGCTACGGAATATTTAGAAGCTTTAACAAATGAAATACAAGTACAAGTTGCTGGTTCAAACAATAAAGTGAAAACCATTTTTATCGGCGGAGGAACACCGACAGCACTTAACTATACCCAGTTAAAAACACTCTTAACGTTAGTACATGATAAGTTTGATGTTTGGAATTGCGAAGAATACACCATAGAAGCTAACCCTGGTGATTTTGATGAAGCCAAGGCAAAGCTGCTTAAAGAATATGGAGTGAACCGTGTATCACTAGGTGTACAAGTATTCGATAATAATATGTTAGAGGAATTAGGAAGAGCTCATCGGGTTGAAGATGTGTATAAAACTGTAGATTTATTAAAAGAAAATGGAATTACAAATATTAGTTTAGATCTTATTTATTCTTTACCTCATCAAACACCAGAACATTTTGAACGTACAGTAACAGAAGCTTTATCATTTGATTTACCACATTACTCAGCTTATTCGCTGCAAATTGAGCCAAAAACAATCTTTTATAATCGACATAAAAAGGGGCAATTACATCGACCGCAACAAGAAGAAGAAGTCGCGATGTTTGAGATTTTAAAGGAAAAAATGAGAGCTAAAGGGCTACGTCAATATGAAATTAGTAACTTTGCCAAGGAAGGCTTTGAAAGTAAGCATAATTTAACGTATTGGAATAATGATTATTATTACGGATTTGGTGCTGGTGCGAGTGGATATTTACCGGGAAAACGGACAATGAATATAAGACCATTACCAGCATACATTAAACAGGCAAAACTTGATGGGTACCCTTACTTAAAAGTTGAAGAGATTGGATTAAAAGAAAAAATTGAGGAAGAACTATTTTTAGGGTTACGTAAATTAAGTGGGATAAGTAAGCAAAAATTCCATGATAAATTCGGTTTTTCTCATGAATTGTTATATAAAGATGAAATAGAGAAACTCGTTCAGAAAGGTTGGTTAATTGATGAACAACATTCATTTTATCTTTCTGAACAAGGTGTATTATTTGGTAATAATGTATTTGAATACTTTTTGATAGAAGATGATGATTTAGAGTCAATTGCATTGACAAAAAAATAATGATTTGATAATTTATTATTAGAATTAGCACTCAAGACTTGAGAGTGCTAACAGGGGTGATCATTAATGTTAACAGATAGGCAATTGTTGATTTTGCAAGTTATAATTGATGATTTTATTGAATCAGCTCACCCAGTTGGCTCACGTGCTATTTCAAAAAAAGATGAAATATCCTATAGTGCTGCAACCATTAGAAATGTTATGGCCGATTTGGAAGAGATGGGATATATTGAAAAAACCCATTCCTCTTCTGGTCGTGTACCTTCCCAAAAAGGATATCGCTATTATGTTGACCATGTTATTGCACCAACTATAAAAGAAGGCAACCTCTCAATTATGAAGGACTTAATACGGGATGAGTTCATTGACTTTGAAAAGCTAGTACAAAAGTCAGCTGAAGTGTTATCTGATTTAACAAACTATACGTCTATTATCCTAGGTCCAGAATTGTTTGAAACGAAAGTAAAACAATTACAGATTGTCCCAATATCTGACTATTCAGCAGTTGCAATTCTAGTTACCGATTCCGGGCATGTGGAACATCGTTCATTTACTATTCCTGAGGACATTAGCCCTTCTGATTTAGAAAAACTCGTCAATATTTTAAATGAACGATTAAAAGGAGTCTCTTTAGCTAGATTACCTCAAGTGATTACAACTGAAGTAGTTTCCCTTATGAAAGTATATGTGAGGGACTTTGAAAAATCATTTAACTACTTACAATCAGCTTTCTTTCAGGAACAACCAGTTAAACTCTATATCGGTGGCATTACAAATTTGCTAACACAACCTGAATTTAATGATATTAATAAAGTACGATCATTCTACCAAATGATGGAGAATGAAGATCAAGTTGTCAATTTGTTGAAAACACCACAACATGGGATTAGAGTCTCGATTGGGAATGAAAATAAATTAGATGAGATAAAGGACTTTAGCTTAATCACGGCATCTTATCAATTAGGAAATGAACAAAAAGGTACAATTGCATTACTTGGGCCGACACGGATGGAATACCGAAAAGTGATTACTCTTTTAAATTCATTATCAAATGAAATGACAGATGCGTTGTACTTGTGGTATAAAAACAACGGATAGATAAGATAGGTGATAAATTACCTACTGCATATGGAGGTGCCAATTATGGAACAAAAAGATGTGACAGAACAAGAACAGGAAACTGTAGACGAAGTGGAAGTAAAACAAGAAGAATCTACTGAAACAACAGAAGAAGTAATAGAAGAAGTAGAAGTAGGTACTAATAATCAAGATGAGATTACAAAACTCCAGCAAGAAAAAGATGAACTATACGAAAGATTACTTAGATTACAAGCAGAGTTTGATAATTTCAAGAAACGTTCGGTAAAAGAAAGAGAAGCAGAAAGAAAGTATAAAGCGATGGATCTTGCTTCTGAACTATTACCAGCAATTGACAACTTCGAGAGGGCGCTTCAAGTAGAGGAAACAGAAGCAAATAAAGGCTTACTTGAAGGGATTTCCATGGTATACAGACAATTACTTGATGGACTTAAGTCACAAGGTGTCGAAGTAATTGAAGCTGTTGGAAAAGAATTTGATCCAAATGTTCATCAAGCAGTCATGCAAGTAGAGGATGAAAATGCTGAGTCAAATGTTGTAGTAGAAGAATTGCAAAAAGGTTATATGATTAAAGATCGTGTCATTCGCCCTGCAATGGTTAAAGTAAATAAATAATTTTTTTGGCTTACTATCAAGGAGGAAATAACTATGAGCAAAATCATTGGAATTGACTTAGGTACAACAAATTCATGTGTTGCAGTAATGGAAGGTGGAGAAGCTGTCGTTATCCCGAATCCAGAAGGAAATCGTACAACACCATCTGCTGTAGCATTTAAAAATGGAGAAAGACAAGTAGGGGAAGTTGCGAAACGTCAAGCAATTACAAACCCTAATACAATTCTATCCATTAAAAGACATATGGGAACTGATTATAAAGTTGAGGCGGAAGGTAAAGAATACACACCACAAGAACTTTCTGCAATTATCTTACAACATTTAAAATCTTACGCTGAGGATTATATCGGTGAGAAAGTTGAAAAGGCAGTTATTACTGTTCCGGCTTATTTCAACGATGCAGAACGTCAAGCAACTAAAGATGCTGGTAAAATTGCAGGTCTAGAAGTGGAGCGTATTATTAATGAGCCAACTGCTGCAGCATTAGCATACGGAATTGAGAAAGCTAACGAAGATCAAACAATTCTAGTATATGACCTTGGTGGAGGTACGTTTGACGTATCAATTCTTGATATTGGAGATGGCACGTTTGAAGTAATTGCAACTGCTGGAGATAACCGCCTTGGTGGGGATGACTTTGACGATGTAATCATTGACCACTTAGTTGCAGAATTCAAAAAAGAAAACGGTATTGACCTTTCTCAAGATAAAATGGCAATGCAACGTTTAAAAGACGCTGCTGAAAAAGCGAAAAAAGATTTATCTGGTGTAACACAAACTCAAATATCATTACCATTTATTACAGCTGGAGAAGCTGGCCCATTACACTTAGAAATGAATCTAACTCGTGCAAAATTTGAAGAACTATCTTCTGAATTAGTTGAACGTACGATGATCCCAACTCGTAAAGCATTACGCGATGCTGATTTAACAGCTAGTGAAATTGATAAAGTAATTCTTGTAGGTGGATCAACGCGTATTCCAGCAGTACAAGAAGCAATCAAACGTGAAACAGGTAAAGAACCTTCTAAAGGTGTAAACCCAGATGAAGTAGTTGCATTAGGTGCAGCTATTCAAGGTGGAGTGCTTCAAGGTGATGTAAAAGACGTTGTATTACTTGATGTAACACCACTTTCATTAGGTATTGAAACAATGGGTGGAGTATTTACGAAATTAATTGAGCGTAATACAACAATCCCAACAAGTCATTCACAAGTATTCTCTACTGCTGCTGATAACCAAACAGCTGTAGATATCCATGTGCTTCAAGGGGAAAGAGAAATGGCTGCTGACAATAAAACACTTGGCCGTTTCCAATTAACTGATATTCCTCCAGCACCGAGAGGTATTCCTCAAATCGAGGTATCATTTGATATTGATGCAAACGGAATTGTTAATGTTCGTGCAAAAGACATGGGCACAAATAAAGAGCAATCCATTACAATCAAATCTTCTTCAGGTTTATCAGATGAAGAAGTGGAAAAAATGGTACGTGAGGCAGAAGAAAATGCTGAAGCAGATAAGAAACGTCGTGAAGAAGTAGACCTTCGTAATGAATCTGACCAATTAATCTTTACAACTGACAAAACGATTAAAGATTTAGGCGACAAAGTTTCTGAAGAAGATAAGAGTAAAGCGGAAGCAGCAAAAGAAGAATTGAAAAAAGCACTTGAAGGTAGCGACGTTGAAGAAATCAAAGCGAAAAAAGATGCTTTACAAGAACATGTACAACAACTATCCGTTAAACTATATGAGCAAATGGCTCAAGAAAACCAAGCTGCTGGAGAACAAGCAGGCGGTAACGCAGATGATAACGTTGTAGATGCAGACTACCAAGAAGTAGACGACGATAAAAAATAAGATCATTTTCAAATGAAAGTCAAAGTCAGGACCCTCTTGACTTTGACTTTTGTTGTTAGTCCTGTTTAGAATTTAAAATTATTGTAAATTGATATAAACAATTATTGCACTGAGCGGCCCGAATACACAAAGACTCCTTGAAAAAGAAAACCACTTTTTCTGCGTGCGATGTAATGCTGTCGAAGCATTCCTTGTCCTATGGGAGGATAGGCATAGGTGAGACCCCGCAGTGCGTAGCACGAGGAGGCTCAGCAGCCGCCCATGGAAAGCGAAGTGTATTCGGGCCGCGGATATGGCAAGAAGCAATTTATAATGATTAACAACAACCATTTGCCACTACAATATTTTTAATGTTATGATTTACCTTATGTGAAAGTGAAGCGGGAGAGTGATAGCTAGTGTCAAAACGAGATTATTATGAAGTATTAGGTGTTGAGAAAAGCGCAACTAAAGAAGAAATTAAAAAATCATACCGTAAATTAGCAAGAAAATATCATCCGGACGTTAATAAAGAACCAGATGCAGCAGATAAATTTAAAGAAGTAAAAGAAGCATATGAAACATTATCCAACGATCAAAAACGAGCACAATATGATCAATTTGGTCATGCAGGAATGAATGGTGGCCAAGGTTTTGGTGGCTTTGGTGGGGCACAAGATTTCGGCGGTTTTGGAGATATTTTCGATATGTTCTTTGGAGGTGGGGGACGTAGACGTGACCCTAACGCACCACAACAAGGTGCTGATCTTCAATATACAATGATTTTAGACTTTGAAGAAGCTATTTTCGGTAAAGAAACGGAAATTTCAATTCCAAATGATGAAGAATGTGCAACATGTCATGGTTCAGGTGCAAAACCAGGAACAAAACCAAAAACATGTACCCATTGCCAAGGAAGCGGTCAGTTAAATACAGAACAAAATACACCATTCGGTCGAGTAGTGAACCGTCGCGTATGTCACCATTGTAATGGTTCTGGAAAGATAATACCGGAAAAATGTACAACATGTAGTGGAAAAGGAACCGTTAAAAAGAATAAGAAAATCCAAATTAACATTCCTGCTGGTATAGATGAGGGACAACAAATTCGTGTTGCTGGTAAAGGTGAACCGGGTAAAAATGGTGGACCAAGTGGTGACCTATATGTTGTTATTAAAGTTCGTAGTCATGAGTTCTTTACTAGAGAAGGTGACAATATATTCTGTGAATTACCATTAACATTTACACAAGCTGCACTTGGGGATGAACTAGAAGTTCCAACCGTTCATGGTAAAGTGAAGCTGAAGATCCCTGCTGGAACACAGACAGGCAGAATCTTCCGATTAAAAGGAAAAGGTGCGCCTAATGTAAGAGGATATGGTCATGGAGATCAACACATTAAAGTTCGTGTAGTAACACCTACTAAATTAACAGAACGTCAAAAAGAATTACTACGAGAATTTAATGATATTAATGGTAATAATAAAACAGAGGAACAAGAGGATTCTCTTTTTCAAAAATTTAAAAAAGCATTTAAAGGGGATTAGGCTAGTATCCTAATTCCTTTATACATAATAGTTATCAACAAATGAACAATAATAATAGAAATGAGTGAGATTCGTTTGAAATGGTCGGAAATATGTATCCATACTACTAACGAAGCAATAGAACCGATATCCAATATTTTACATGAAATTGGAGCAAGTGGTGTTGTCATAGAAAATCCACTTGATTTGATAATTGATAAACAAGATGTGTACGGTGAAATATTCGAATTGAATCCAAAAGACTATCCAGATGAAGGTGTATATATAAAAGCTTATTTGCCTTTAAATAGCTCCATTATTGAAACTGTAGAAGAGATAAAGTTAGCTGTAAATAATTTAACAGCCTATGGAATCGAACTCGGAAAAAATGAAGTAACTTGGAGTGAAGTGGACGAAGAAGATTGGGCTACTGCTTGGAAGAAGTACTATAAACCTATCCAAGTATCAGAAAAGATAACCGTTACACCGACATGGGAAAATTACCAACCTACAAGCGAGGATGAAATTGTAATTGAGTTAGATCCTGGAATGGCTTTTGGAACAGGTACACATCCAACAACGATGTTAAGTATTCAGGCATTAGAAAAGTATGTAAATATGGGGGATTCTGTTATTGATGTTGGTTGTGGGTCGGGTGTCCTTAGTATCGCTTCCGCTCGCTTAGGCGCTAAGGAAGTTTATGCATTTGACCTGGATGAAGTAGCTGTGCAAAGTACTAAAACGAATGCAGAATATAATAAGGTAGATGATTTAATCCATCTCAAACAAAATAATCTATTACAAGATGTTCATTTACAAGCTGATATTATTGTATCCAATATTTTAGCCGAAATCATTATTCGATTTATTGATGATGCATGGGTAAATCTAGTAGATGGTGGTTACTTTATCACGTCTGGAATTATTCAGTCCAAAAAAGAAATGGTATTAAATAAAATGCAAGAACATGGATTTAAGATAATTGAAATAAATGAGATAGAAGATTGGGTTTCTATTGTCGCTAAGAAGAAGTAGGTGTAGGAATGCAAAGGTATTTTGTCCCAGAAAATAATTGGCAATCTAATTCAGTATCAATCGATGGAGAAGATGCTCACCATATTATTCGAGTTATGCGTATGCAAATAGGAGATGAAATAATTTGTAATACGCCTCAAGGTCAGAGTGCAACATGCAAAATTTCCATGATTCAAGAAAAAGAAGTCGTAGCTGAAATAATTGGCTGGTTGGATAAAAGCTCCGAGCTTCCTGTCTTTGTTACCATTGCTCAAGGTCTACCGAAAGGGGATAAGATGGATTTAGTACTACAAAAGGGAACAGAACTTGGGGCCAAAGCTTTTATCCCCTTTCAAGCAGAACGCTCGGTAGTAAAATGGGATTCTCGTAAAGTAGAGAAAAAATTATCACGTTATGCTAAAATTGTAAAGGAAGCTAGCGAACAATCACATAGAAACTATTTGCCAGAAATAAAGTCAGTGATGAATTTACAAGCTTTGATTATGGAAAGTAAACGTTACGATGTAAAGATAATCGCTTATGAGGAAGAAGCAAAAACAGATACCTTTCGATCGTTTGCAAGTATTGTAAAAAGTTTATCGAAAGATAGTAAAGTGTTAGTCTGTATCGGTCCTGAAGGTGGTTTATCTATGGAAGAAGTAAATAAACTTAAAGAATATGACTTCATTCCTGTTCGGTTAGGTCCGAGGATTTTAAGAACGGAAACAGCCGCACTGTACGTACTTAGTAGTATTTCGTATCATCTGGAAGAATTGGAGGGGCTCTCATGCCAACAGTAGCATTTCATACATTAGGTTGTAAAGTTAATCATTATGAAACAGAAGGTATTTGGCGCATGTTCATGGATCAAGGCTATGAACGTGTTGATTTTGATCATGATTCAGATGTATATGTTATTAACACATGTACAGTCACTAATTCTGGAGATAAGAAAAGTAGACAAATTATTAGACGAGCAATTCGTAAAAATCCAGATGCGATTGTTTGTGTAACTGGTTGTTATGCACAAACATCTCCAGGTGAAATTTTAGAAATTCCTGGAGTAGATGTCGTTGTCGGTACACAAGACCGCAAAAACATGATCCAATATATTGAAGAACATAAAAAATCGAGAGTTCCAGTGAATGGTGTTTCTAATATAATGAAAAACCGAGTTTTTGAAGAAATGGATGTCCCTGAATTCTCGGATAGAACTCGTGCATCTCTTAAAATTCAAGAAGGTTGTAATAACTTCTGTACGTTTTGTATTATCCCATGGTCCCGTGGATTATTACGTTCTCGTGATCCAGAAAGTGTCATAAGTCAAGCACAGAAGCTAGTTGATGCAGGCTATAAAGAAATAGTATTAACCGGAATTCATACAGCCGGTTATGGAGAAGACCTAAATGATTATAATTTTGCAGCATTATTAAGAGACTTAGAGTCTAAAGTGTCTGGTTTAGAAAGAATTCGTATCTCCTCCATTGAAGCAAGTCAGATTACGGACGAAGTTATTGAAGTTCTTGACCAATCAGAAAAAATCGTTCGTCATTTACATATTCCGTTACAATCTGGTTCGGATACAGTTTTAAAACGGATGCGTAGAAAATACTCTACCGAATTTTACTATCAAAAAGTTGGAAAAATCCGAAAAGCATTACCAGATTTAGCAATTACTTCTGATGTTATCGTTGGTTTTCCAGGCGAAACAGAAGAGGAATTTATGGAGACGTATAACTTCATTAAAAAAGTTGGATATTCTGAACTGCATGTCTTTCCATTCTCAAGAAGAACTGGAACACCTGCAGCAAGAATGGATGATCAAGTAGACGAAGATATTAAAAATGAACGTGTACAACGAATGATTGACTTATCAGAAGAACTTGCAAAAGAATATGCCGCTCGTTATGAGAATGAAGTACTTGAAGTTATTCCAGAAGAGCGTGATTTGGAAGAAGAAAATATGTTAGTCGGATATACAGATAACTACTTAAAAGTTAAGTTTGAAGGTACCCAAGATATGATTGGAAAAATTGTTCGTGTCAAGATTACGAAATCAGGATATCCATATAATGAAGGTAAATTTGTTCGAATAATGGATTTTGCTACACATGGTAAAATGAAAGTGAATGCCTAGTCTAATGACTGGGCATTTTATATATTGAAGCAAGATATCTACCATAGATTTCGAATCTGTAGAATTTAATTGATAGCATTTCCAATTATAAAGTGCTATTATACAAGAGGTACGTACAACTTAAGAAAGGAAGTTAAAATAATGACTCAAAATTTAGCAAAATATATTGATCATACATTATTAAAGCCTGATGCAACAAAAGAAAGTATCTTGAAAATTGTAGAGGAAGCAAAGGAATATGAATTTGCATCTGTATGTGTAAATCCTCATTGGGTTTCACTTTGTTATGATTATCTTAAAGATACAAGTGTAAAAGTTTGTACAGTAATTGGGTTTCCATTAGGAGCAACATCTACAGAAACTAAAATTTTTGAAACAAAACAAGCAATTGCTGATGGAGCAACAGAAGTTGACATGGTAATTAATGTAGGTGAACTAAAATCTGGTAATAGAGAATTTGTAAAGCAAGATATTGAGGCAGTGGTAAAAGCTGCTGAAGGAAAAGCTTTAACAAAAGTTATAATTGAGACGTCTCTATTAACTGAGGAAGAGAAAGTTATTGCATGTCAATTATCAAAAGAGGCAGGTGCAGACTTTGTCAAAACATCTACTGGATTCTCTGGTGGTGGAGCAACTGTGGAAGATGTTGCATTAATGCGTCAAACAGTAGGTCCAGAAATGGGAGTAAAAGCTTCTGGTGGCGTTAGAGATCTTGCGCAAGCAGAGGCAATGATTGAAGCAGGAGCAACAAGAATAGGAGCAAGTTCTGGTATTGCTATTGTTCAAGGAAAACAAGGAACTTCCGATTATTAATCAAATATAGCTTCAAGCTTTTTATTTTTAAATAACTTTGCAAGTATACAAAAGTTATGAAAGATACAAAGGAGAAGTAAGAAAAGCAAAATATATAGTTGACCGATTGCATAACAATATATTATAATTACAAAAGGCATGTGATATATACATATGCCTTTCTAATTAATCTGTTTTTTTGCTTCGGAGGGAGGGAAATTAGCATGTCAAATACAACTCGCGTTCGTAAAAACGAGTCTCTTGAGGATGCTCTTCGTCGCTTTAAACGTAGTGTAGCTAAAAGTGGAACACTACAAGAATATCGCAAGCGTGAACACTACGAAAAACCTAGCGTTCGTCGTAAAAAGAAATCTGAAGCTGCTAGAAAGCGTAAATTCTAAAGTAGGTGCTACAAATGTCTTTACTAACACGGTTAAATGACGATATGAAGCAAGCGATGAAGAATAAGGACAAGGAAAGACTTAGTGTTATTCGCATGGTTAAAGCTTCATTACAGAATGAATCGATAAAGCTTGGTAAAAGTGAGTTATCTGAAGACGAAGATTTAACAATTTTATCAAGAGAACTGAAACAAAGAAAAGATTCCCTCCAAGAATTTAAATCAGCTGGACGCGAAGATCTTGTTGAAAAGCTTGAAATGGAAATCGAGATTATTCAAGAATATATGCCTGAACAGCTATCTGATGAGGAGCTTTCAGCTATCATTCAAGAAACGATTCAAGAAACTGGTGCATCTTCAAAAAAAGATATGGGTAAAGTCATGAGTGCCATTATGCCTAAAGTAAAAGGTAAAGCAGATGGTTCTAAAATAAATAAATTAGTTCAACAATTTTTGAATTAACGTACCCAATAAATAAACCCTTGCTATTATTAAGCAAGGGTTTATTATTTTCCCCATTTTCCCATACAATATGCATGTCTCATTTTTCTATCCTTCCTGTAATAATCATGATACTATTTATAATATATCTATTTCATATCAATTTTTTGAAACCTTAGCTTATTATTATCCGTATATAATGATGTATAATGAGAGGGAGGTGTAGTACTTGCCAAAGAAACGATTAATAAGTTATTTTTTCCTGTTTATCGCTATTTTTCTATTTTTAATACCATATACTAGTCACATTTATGCTGATGACCAAGGTGGAGGGAAAACTGTATATATTATCCCTATTAAAAATGATGTGGAAAGAGGATTGGAAGCATTCCTATCACGTACAACAAAAGAAGCGTTAGAAAATGGGGCAGATCATATCATTTTTGAAATAGATACACCTGGTGGCAGTGTTGCTGCTGCAGATAATATAGGGACGATCATCGCAAATTTAGAAATTCCGACAACTTCCTATATTATTAGTCAAGCATTATCTGCAGGCTCTTATATTGCATTACATACGGATACCATTTATATGACCCCGCGAGCAACAATGGGAGCAAGTGGAGTAATCACCGGTGATGGAAATGCTGCAGATAAAAAAGCACAATCTGCATGGCTTAAAGCTATGACAAGTGCAGCAGAAGCTGGCGGAAGAGATCCTCTTTATGCTGCAGCAATGGCAGATTCTTCGATAGATCTACCTGAATTAGATGCACCTAAAGGAGAATTTTTAACGTTAACACCTCAAGAAGCTTTACAAGTAGGTTATGCTGAAGGTATTACTTCGGATAGAACAGAGCTATTATATGAGTTAGGGTTATCCAAATCCATTGTTGTGGAAAAAGAACCAACTATAGCGGAAAATATAGCAAGATTTATTACAAATCCAATTGTAGTATCTATTCTTTTATCCTTAGCAGGACTTGGACTCGTTGTAGAATTATATTCCCCGGGATTTGGAGTGCCAGGCACCATTGGCTTAGTTTCATTAGTATTATTTTTCTATGGTCATGTAGTTGCTGGGCTAGCAGGTATGGAAGCAATTATAATATTGCTTATTGGACTTGCCTTAATCATAGCAGAATTCTTTGTACCTGGTGGCATATTAGGGTTACTAGGAGTTGGAGCAATAATCGCCTCATTATTTATATCTGGCGCAAATATTGCAGACATGACAATGAGTATCGCGATTGCGCTTATCGTTGTGATAGTAGCTTCTGTCATTTTGTTTAGAAGAATAGGTTTAGATAAAGGTGTCTTTAGACATGTGATTCTAAAAGAAAGCACAACGACAGAATTAGGATATGTATCCAATGAAAATCGATTAGATTTGATTGGAATGGAAGGTTTCACCGCAACAGCTCTAAGGCCATCAGGCGTTGCCGTGTTTGGTGGAGAGCGGGTTGATGTCGTTTCAGAAGGTAGTTTTGTCGAAATTAATCAACCGGTTAAAGTTGTAAAAGTAGAAGGAGTACGAGTTGTTGTTAGAGAATTATAAGGTTATTAAACCTATAATATAAATTTTTTAGGAGGAATTCATTATGGATCCAAGTTTAATTATGCCTGTGATATTAATCGCGGTGATATTGATTGCAGTAGCAATCCTATTTACATTTATACCAGTAACACTGTGGATTAGTGCACTTGCTGCAGGAGTAAAAGTAGGTATTCTAACACTGATCGGGATGCGCTTACGTCGAGTTGTTCCAAGTCGTGTAATTAACCCATTAATTAAAGCACATAAAGCAGGTCTTGACGTAAAAACAAACCAACTAGAGAGTCATTATCTAGCTGGAGGTAATGTGGATAGAGTAGTAAACGCATTAATTGCTGCACATCGTGCTAATATTGAGCTATCCTTCGAACGTGCTGCTGCTATTGACCTGGCAGGTCGTGATGTATTAGAAGCGGTACAAATGAGTGTAAACCCTGAAGTAATTGAAACTCCATTTATTGCAGGTATTGCGATGGATGGAATTGAAGTAAAAGCTAAGGCTAGAATTACAGTACGTGCAAACATTGACCGACTTGTCGGGGGTGCTGGTGAAGAAACCATTATCGCTCGTGTTGGTGAAGGTGTTGTAAGTACGATTGGTAGTTCAGATACTCATGCAAAAGTATTAGAAAATCCAGATATGATTTCTCACACTGTATTAGCTAAAGGGCTAGATGCTGGTACTGCTTTTGAAATTCTGTCGATTGATATTGCTGATGTGGATATCGGTAAGAACATTGGTGCGATGCTACAAACAGACCAAGCGGAAGCAGATAAGAAAATTGCTCAAGCGAAAGCAGAAGAACGTCGCGCAATGGCAGTTGCACAAGAACAAGAAATGGTTGCTCGTGTTCAAGAAATGCGTGCAAAAGTTGTGGAAGCTGAAGCAGAAGTACCACTTGCACTTTCTGAAGCGTTACGTTCTGGTAAATTAGGTGTTATGGATTACTTAAATTATGAAAATATTAACGCCGATACAGATATGCGTGACTCTATTGGAAAACTATCTAAAGATAATAATGATGATGAAAATTAATGTTTATCTAATTAATAATAACTGGAAGAAGGGGGGACTTTGATGGAACAATTTCTACCGATTATAATTATTATTATAATAGGGATTATTCGATCACTTTCTGGTGGAAATCAAAATGAAAAACAACAGAAGCAACAACGTCCAAATGTTCCAAGACCTCGGCCTTCTAGCACCCCTTCAGGTCAACCGAATCCTGAGCAAACTGTTTATAAAACAGCGAACTCTGATAAGGAAAGGTCTAAACGAACACCGAAACAGACTGTCTATCAATCTGACCCATCGAATGTTTATGTAGAACAACAAAAACAGCAGATGGAAGAGTTAAAGCAAAGAGTACAGGGAAGGTCTTCGTCTGATATGATTACATCAGTAAGTTCCTCTAACGATCTTACAGGAAAAGACATTACTGAACTTGATATGTCAATAGGTCCTGCCATTACAGATGCAATTAGGCATCAGACATCGACTAAATTGAATGAAAAGCAAGAAGCATTCAAGAAAGATGTGCAAACAGGATTAACTTATAAAGGTCTTGTCCAAGGTGTAATAATGTCAGAGGTGCTTGGACCACCAAGAGCAAGAAAACCATACCGAAGTGTGATACAAGAAAGAAAACGAAATACACGGTAATAAAAACCCAAAAGCATTCGAAAGGATGCTTTTGGGTTTTTTAGTTCTTATCTGTTTCATTTTCTCATAAATATGTATGTGAGAGGGGGCTTTCACTAGTGAAGAAATTCCAACAACGATTACGACCATGGCTAGTAAAGTACTTAGCACTACCTTCTGATGTCATTATGGAATTGCCGAGAATAACGATTATTGGACAGCTTCATGTTTATATCGAAAACCATAAAGGCCTAGCTGTCTTTTCAGATAATGAGTTAAGGCTGAAAACGACGAAGGGATACATACAAATTAAAGGGTCTTCATTTGTTTTAAAGATGATGTTACCGGAAGAGATATTACTAGAAGGCAAGATTACTGATGTTAGATTTATTCCGGGATAAATGATAGTTACCAGGAGGATATTATGAAACAGATTCAAGGAACGTTTATAAAAGGTTATGTACGAATTGTGGTAACAGGACATATGCCAGAAATGTTTTTTCAAAGTTGTGTTTCAAATGGAATAACTGTCTGGGATATTAAGAGAGAGAGTAGTAAGTCATGTAGTGGGAATATTAAATTGGCTGATGTTTCCAAGGTTAAACAATTGAGACGGAAATATGAGTACAAGATCTCTTTTAAGGAACGAAGGGGTTATCCTTTTATCTTTCACCGATTTATACGCAGAAAAGAATTTGTGCTTTCTTTTATAATGAGTATTTTACTAATCATCTTTATGTCTAATATTATATGGAAAGTAGAGATAACAGGAGAATTACCTTTAGAACTAGAAGAAAAAATCGTAAAACAATTGAATGAATATGGAGTTCATCCTGGTGCATGGATATTTTCTATCGATCCACCAGGTAAAATTCAGCAAAAACTTACGGAAGATATTCCTGAGTTATTATGGGTTGGTGTGAACCAAAAAGGGACAACCTACCAACTAGAAGGTGTAGAGAAGATTATTGTTCAAGAAGAAAAAGTAGCAGGTCCTAGAAATTTAGTTGCAACTAAAAAAGGCGTTATTAAAAGAATGTATGTAGCAAAGGGTCTACCAAAAGTTAAAATTAATGATTATGTGGAACCTGGAAAAGTTCTAGTTTCTGGAAACTTAAATGAAGTGGAGCAATCAAATGAAGAAGAGGATGAAGAAAAGCCAAAGAAGCAAGTTTTAGTTCCGGCTGAAGGTGAAATCATTGCAAGTACATGGTATGAAGTAGATGTAACCATTCCATTAAAACAGAGGTATGAACACTTAACAGGTCAACAGGAGAAAAAATACTATTTTGGCATAAAGAACTTTAAATTACCAATTTGGGGATTTGGCAAACCAGAATTTGAGGAGATTCATTATGATAGTCTTGAAACGCCTATAAAGTTTTTAAAATGGGACTTGCCCTTCTCTATAGTAGAACAAACCTTAAGTGAGAAACAAATTCAAGAAATAGAAAGATCAAAAGAGCAAGCAATACAAGCAGGGATTAAGCAAGCAAGAGAAGAGGTCCAATTACAACTAGGGCCAGATGCTACAATAATATCGGAAAAAGTTTTGCATGAATCGGTGGAGAATGGTAAAGTAAAATTATACTTATATATGACAGTTGAAGAAAATATTGCTAAAGCACAACCAATTACTCAAGGAGATTGAATATGCCCGAAAAACTTAATGCAATTGATATCGAACTGACAAACCCAGAAGAAGCTCTAGAGCTATTTGGTAATAATGACAAATATTTAAAGCATATAGAAGATAAGTTAAATGTATCTATTGTGACAAGAGGAGAAAAAGTAAGTGTTTCTGGTACTAACGAAGATATTTCGATTGTACAAGATGTTCTTCTAACATTATTAAATGTTGTCAGAAAAGGAATAACCATTGCTGAAAGAGATATTGTCTACGCAATTGAATTAGCAAAACAAGGTAAGATTAATCAATTTGAAACGTTATTCGAAGATGTGATCGCAAAGACTGTAAAAGGCAAGTCTATTCGAGTTAAGACTTTAGGTCAAAAGAAATATGTATCTGCCATAAAGGAGAACGATTTAGTCTTTGGCATTGGACCAGCAGGTACTGGAAAAACATACCTTGCAGTTGTGATGGCTGTACAGGCATTAAAAAATGGACATATTAAACGAATCATCTTAACAAGACCAGCGGTTGAAGCAGGAGAAAGCTTAGGTTTCTTGCCTGGTGACTTAAAGGAAAAAGTCGATCCGTACTTACGTCCGTTGTACGATGCATTAAATGACGTGTTGGGAGCTGAACATACGTTACGTCTTATTGAACGAGAAACAATCGAAATTGCTCCACTTGCATATATGCGAGGTAGAACATTAGATGATGCGTTTGTCATTTTAGATGAAGCTCAGAATACTACACCAGAACAAATGAAAATGTTCTTAACCCGCCTAGGTTTTGGTTCAAAGATGGTAATTACAGGAGATATAACACAAGTAGATTTACCTAAAGGTGTTAAGTCTGGTTTACAAGTTGCTGATAAGTTATTAGCATCAATTAAAGATATATCGTTTATTTACTTAACTCAAACGGATGTAGTTAGACATCCTTTAGTTCAAAAAATAATAGACGCTTATGAAAAAGCAAGTCAGATTGATTAAAAAAGACCCGAATAGGGTCTTATTTCTTAATTTTACTTACTAAATATTTACAATGTTTACAAAAAAGAGGTGAAAAAGATGAAAGTATTTAAAGGAATGCTAGAAACTATTGTAAAAATACGATCTAAATGGTTGCGAATTATTGTCCCAGTATTAGCGTTATGTCTTTATTTTTTTATAATAACAATCGGAAATGTCTATACCGAGACTTACGATATTGAACCGTTAACAACTGCGAGAGAGACGATTCGTTCTCCAATTACGATTGAAAATCAAGAGGAAACGGAACGTAAAACACGTCAAGCTTTAGAAGCGGTTGAAGACAGGTTTGATATTCTAACTAATATAGCAGATGAACAGATTGGATATATTGAAGAAATCTTTGTTGCTTTAGATAAACTTGAAACGGATGCAAAATTGGAAGAGGATAAAGATGGTATTCCAGTTCAACTTACAAATAAAGAAAAGGTAGAGCGTTTAAAGCAGTTACTTTCCAATAGCATTACAGATAAAGTAGAAGATAGTGTATTCTTAAGGTTATTAGATGTACCAAAAGAAGAGCGCGAGAAAGGGAAAGAAATATTCATCTCTTACCTTCAGGACGAGTATGCAAACGGGGTTAGGACAGCAAATATTAATTCTGCGATTAATCGTGTTCGGGAAAATATTAAGTATTCAACACTTGATCAAAACTTAATTGAAGCATTTCATGAACTAACTTCATTTGCAATGGTTGAGAACTCTTTTTATGACGCGGAGAAAACCGCTGAAGCTAAAAAACAAGCTGCTAGTAATGTTGAACCAGTCATGATCAATGCAGGAGAAGTTATTGTACGTGAAGGGGAAACAATTACAAATGATGTATATGAAAAACTGCAACTAGTTGGTCTATTAAATAAAGACCGAAATGTATTTCCTGTTATTGCATTAGGTTTATTAGTCTTATTAATTGGTAGTGTCATTGCGTATGAGATGAACCGAATTGATAATCTGAAACATTTGGATAAAGGAAAAATTGCATCCATTTTATTAATTAGCTTCTTTGTAATTTCTGTCATGAAAATAATTAGTATTTATACGACAGCATCAAATGAGCTTTTCTTTATCGTACCAGTAGCAACAGGTGTATTATTGTTGAAACAATTAATTAATGAGCGATTAGCAATTGTTTTATCTATCTTATATGCAGTACTTGGAGGCATTATTTTTAATAATGGCATACCAGGTACACTTAATGTAGAGGTAATTATTTATTTCTTTTTCTCCCAGTTTGGAGCAATCATATTTTTGACAAATGTGAAAGATCGTCTTTCGATTGTCCGATCTGGGATAGGTATGACAGTTGTAAACATACTTACTATACTTCTATTTGTATTCTTGTCCTTTGAAAAATATTCACTTGGTGAGGTAATTGTGTTATCCAGTTTTGGGGTGGCAGCTGCTTTTCTTTCGGCAGTATTAACAATTGGTTTAATGCCATTCTTTGAAACAGGACTTGGTATATTATCAGATATTAAACTGCTACAATTATCTAGTCCGAATCAACCATTATTAAAGAAAATCTTGACGGAAGCACCAGGAACATATCATCACTCTGTGATGGTTGCTAATCTAAGTGAAACAGCATGTGATGCAATAGGAGCAAATGGATTATTAGCCCGTGTAGCTGCTTATTACCATGACATTGGAAAGACAGTTCGACCTCATTATTTTATTGAAAACCAATTATCAATAAAGAATCCACATGATGTCATATCACCTGAGCAAAGTGCAGAGATTATTATTCGACATCCATATGACGGGGCCGAGTTACTAAAAAAACATAAAATGCCTAAAGAAATTATTGATGTGGCAATGCAACATCATGGTACTAGTTTATTAAAGTATTTTTATTATAAAGAGAAAGAAACTAATAAAGCAGCTAGAGAAGAAGATTACCGATATCCTGGTCCAAAACCACAAACAAAAGAAGCTGCAATTATTTCTATTTGTGACTCCGTTGAAGCAGCAGTTCGCTCTTTGAAGGAGCCGACAGAAGAGAAAATAGAAGAAATAGTGTCTAGTATTGTTAATGACCGATTAATGGATGGACAATTAGATGAATGTCCACTAACTATAAAAGAAGTAAAAGTAATTCATCAAACAATTTGTGAAACATTAAAAGGAATTTTCCATTCTAGAATTCAATATCCAATGAAGGAGGCAAAATAGTGGAAATCGACTTCCATGATAATACCAATTCTGTAAAAGAGGATCATTTAAAATTAATATCTGGGTTACTTCAGCTCGCAGCGAGAAAAGAGAATGTGAATGAGGATGCAGAAGTTTCCGTTACTTTTGTTAATAATGAAGAGATTCAAGAAATCAATCGTGATTATCGCAAGTTAGATAAACCAACGGATGTTATCTCTTTTGCATTAGAAGAATCTGTAGAAGGTGAAATAGAAATACAAAGTGATGATATTCCTGTAGTCTTAGGAGATATTATCATTTCAGTTGAGAAGGCAAAAGAACAAGCAATCGATTATGATCACTCCTTTGAAAGAGAACTAGGCTTCTTAGCAGTGCACGGTTTTCTACATTTATTAGGATATGATCATATGACAAAAGAAGATGAAAAAGAAATGTTCCAAAAACAAGAGGATATACTAGGGGAATTTGATCTTGGCAGATAAAAAAAATTCCATAGGCTTTTTATATGCAATAAATGGATTGAAAGAAGTTTTTACATCCGAATTTAATTTTCGGTTACATGTTCTATCGACAATACTTGTTACATTAGCGGGGTTATTCTTTAAAATATCAATAATGGAATGGATAGCAGTTATAGTAGTGATCGGACTTGTTGTATCTGCAGAACTATTAAACACAGCAGTTGAAGAAATCATAAACTATATTAAACCAGAAATACACCCCGCCGCAAAAAAAATAAAAGACATCGCCGCCGCAGCAGTCCTCATCACATCCCTAACAGCCCTGCTCGTCGGAATACTAATATTTGTACCGAAGTTGTTTTAAGTTAATAATTTGAAATAATAATATATTTAAACGTATGGGATATAACTCTATCAAGGGTATTAAAGCCGAACACCCACTACACTAGCCCCGGAAATATACGGAGACTCCTGCAGGAGGAAAGGCATCGGTAAGACCCCGCAGTGCGATAGCACGAGGAGGCTTACCAGCCGCCTGCGGAAAGCGAAGTATATTTCCGGGGCGGGTTAGATGCACTTGCTACAATGTTTGCTTTTACCTTTGTAAGAAAGAGTTATGTCCCTATTTATTTATGTAGCATTAAATTGATAATTATCGAACTATATAATCTTTTCAATTGTTTTGTCGATTACATGAAACGTGAAAGATTATGTAGTATAATAAAGCAAATATTGAACGAATCTATTGAAACTTCTTGGAGGATTTACATGGAAAATTACAAATCAGGATTTATTGCAATCATTGGCAGACCAAACGTTGGAAAATCAACCTTTATGAATAAAGTAATTGGTCAAAAAATCGCTATAATGAGTGACAAGCCGCAAACAACACGAAATAAAATACAAGGTGTCCTTACACAATCTGATGCACAATTTATTTTTATAGATACACCTGGAATACATAAACCAAAACACCGACTCGGTGATTTTATGGTAAAAATTGCAGAAAATACACTAAATGAAGTGGATGCCGTATTATTTATGATTAACGCAGATGAAGGGTATGGTAGAGGAGATCAATTTATCATTGATCGTCTAGAACGAGTGAAAAGCCCTGTTTTCTTAGTTGTTAATAAAATTGATTTAGTCCATCCGGACAAGCTATTGCCCTTAATTGAATTATATAAGGATAAATATGAATTTGAAGAAATTGTTCCAATTTCAGCATTGGAAGGAAACAATGTAAATCGTTTACTGGAAGTGTTAAAGTCACACTTACCAGAAGGACCACAGTTTTATCCAGCTGATCAAGTTACTGATCACCCGGAACGATTTATAATAAGTGAGTTAATTAGAGAGAAAGTTCTTCATCTTACTAGAGAAGAAATTCCTCATTCGATAGCGGTCGTTATAGAAAATATCGAAAAACGAGAATCGAATGCTGTATTTATTCAAGCAGTAATCGTGACAGAAAGAAAATCACAAAAAGGAATTCTTATTGGGAAACAAGGAAGCATGCTAAAAAATATCGGTAAGGAAGCTCGAAAAGATATTGAAGCTTTATTAGGTTCAAAAGTTTACCTCGAATTGTGGGTTAAAGTTCAAAAAGACTGGAGAAATAAACAAAGTCAGTTACATGAATTTGGATTCCGCCAAGATGAATATTAGAGTTGGAAAATTTTAAAATACATCGTTTTAACGGTTGTGGAAAAGATAAGATTATCCGGAACATCATTGCAAATATTGCAATTGGTATTCCAGATTACAAAAGGAAAAAATCAATGTTCTAACTTAGAAAAAGATACTTCTTTGAAAAGTATAAAGAAAGGTGTGTTTTCTTGTGATAGACTTAGTATGGAAATTATTTAGTCAAACAGGAAATATAGAGACCTATTTACTAATGAAAGAGTTAGAAAGTGAACCCGATGAGCTTGACTTCGATAAAGGCTCTATAAATAATCTGGAAAACTTACCGGTAGATTCAAATTTGTAGCATGCAATAATTAGAGGGGACTTGAATGTATGCTAGAAAGAATAGATGGAATTGTTATTAAAACGAAGGATTATGGTGAAACACATAAGATTGTAACAATCTTTAGTAAGAAAATCGGTAAATTCTCTGCGATTGCACGTGGAGCGAAAAAACCTAAAAGTCGAATGGCTGCTGTCACGCAGCCTTTCATTTATGGAGAATTCTTTGTTTATTTAAATAAAGGATTGGGTACCATTCAACAAGGGGAAATTATTGATTCTTTTCGCAAGATCAGAGAAGATATTATTAAAACTTCCTACGCAGCATACATCGTAGAGCTAACAGAAAAATTACTAGATGAGAAAAAGCCCAATTTAGAGATATATACTCAATTTGTAAAAACTTTAGAGTGGATTAGTGAGCATGAACAAGCAGATATTCCAATTATGATGTATGAAATGAAATTATTTGCAGTGGCTGGTTTTGCTCCTACAGTTGACCGTTGTATTAACTGTGGTGGTAAAAATGCTCCTTTTTCTTTTTCTATGGTAGAAGGTGGCCTTCTATGTTCAAGGTGCCGACATGTAGACATGGAGTCCGTACAATTATCTACTAATGTAGTAAAGCTTTTATATCTTTTTGCTAAAGTAGGGTTAGAAAGAGTAGGGAATGTTTCTGTCAAAGAAGAGAATAAATTATTATTAAGGCAGTTATTAGATAATTATTACGATCGTTATGGTGGTTATTATTTAAAAACAAGGAAATTCCTTAATCAATTAAATAAATTTAAGTAATTGTATTACTAATATTTGACAAAAACTATTATTTTCAGTAAGATGATACATATTCAAAAAGACCGTGCTATGAAAGAGAAGAGTACTTTCTGTATTTCATTAATAGCGAGCTCAGGATAGTGTAAGCTGAGTAATAAATCAGTTAGGAATGGCGCTCTGGAGCATGAACGGATACAAGTGGCTTTACAAAGGTAAAGCAAGTAGGGTGGAACCGCGGCTTAAAACCCGTCCCTATGTCTATAAATTATTATAGGCATAGGGACGGGTTTTTTTATATTTCCCTACCTTGTAGAAGTAAGAATAATAATTAATGGAGGTTTTTTAGGTGAATATACAAAATATGATTTTTACACTTCAAAAGTTTTGGTCTGAACAAGATTGTATATTAGTCCAAGCATATGATACAGAAAAAGGTGCTGGTACAATGTCACCAATGACATTACTGCGTAGTTTAGGTCCGGAGCCTTGGAGAGTGGCTTATGTCGAACCTTCACGTCGACCAGCAGACGGTCGTTACGGAGAGAATCCAAACCGATTATATCAGCATCATCAATTTCAAGTGATTATAAAACCATCACCTGAAAATATACAAGAACTGTATTTGGAATCTTTAAAAGCTTTAGGGATCAATCCTCTAGAGCATGATATTCGTTTTGTAGAAGATAACTGGGAGAACCCTACTCTAGGAGCTGCTGGTTTAGGGTGGGAAGTATGGCTAGATGGAATGGAAATTACTCAATTTACATACTTCCAACAAATTGGAGGCTTAGAAGCAAATCCCGTTACAGTCGAATTAACTTATGGGATAGAACGACTAGCTTCTTATATTCAAGATAAAGAAAATGTTTTTGACCTAGAGTGGACAGATGGGTTTACGTATAAGGATATTTTCAAACAACCTGAGTACGAACATTCAAAGTATACATTTGAGGAATCTAATGTAGATATGCTGTTCCAGTTATTTACAATGTATGAAGAAGAGGCTCAAAGAACGATGGAAAAGGGACTGATTTTCCCAGCGTATGATTATGTGTTGAAATGTTCCCATACGTTTAATCTTCTAGACGCAAGAGGGGTTATCTCTGTTACAGAACGTACTGGATATATAGGCCGAATTCGAAACTTAGCTCGTAATATTGCAAAGGCGTATGTAGCAGAAAGAGAAAAACTTGGCTTTCCGCTATTAGATAAGGAGGAGAAATAATGGCCAAAAATGTGTTGTTTGAAATTGGATTAGAAGAATTACCAGCTCGTTTTATTGATGATTCAGAAAAGCTACTAGGTGAGAAAACAGAGCAGTGGCTGAATGATTTACGTATCTCTTTTTCAAAGGTGGAAACATTTTCGTCGCCAAGAAGACTAGCAGTACTTATTCATGATATGAATGAAACGCAGGAAACGATTGAAGAAGAAGCAAAAGGACCAGCATTAAAAGTAGCAAAGGATAATGAGGGCAATTGGACAAAAGCAGCAATTGGTTTTACTAGAGGACAAGGGAAAACAACTGATGATATTTATACAAAAGATTTAAAAGGAACAACGTATATCTATGTGAATAAAGTGATCGAAGGAAAACCAACCTATGATCTGTTACCACAATTTAAAGAAATTATTGAGTCTATTCCATTTGGTAAGAATATGCGATGGGGAGAACAGACGATGCGTTATGCTCGACCAATACGTTGGTTAGTCGCTCTTTATGGAAATGAAGTAATTCCATTTGAAATTGCGCATGTCGAGACAAACAATACAACGTTTGGACATCGTTTCCTAAGTGGTAAACTTACAATAAATAATCCAGAAGACTATAAGTTATTATTAAAGGAAAATTATGTGCTTGTAGACCCAACAGAACGAGAGAAGCTTATTGTCGAAGGCATTAAGAAAATTGAAGCAGAGAAGAATGTACTTATTCCAATTGATCAACAACTAATGAATGAAGTACGTAATCTTGTTGAATATCCTACCGTATTTATTGGATCATTTGAAGAGGAATTTTTAAAATTACCAGCAGAAGTATTAATTACGTCTATGAAGGAACATCAACGATATTTCCCTGTGAAATCTAGTGAAGGTGAATTGCTCCCATACTTTATTGGAGTAAGAAATGGTGATGCTAACCATATAGAAACAGTAATAAAAGGAAATGAGAAAGTATTACGAGCAAGATTGTCAGATGCACAATTTTTCTATGAAGAAGACCAAAAAAATTCAATTGATTTTTATCTTGAAAAATTAGAAAGTGTTGTATTTCAAGAGAAGCTTGGAACAATCTCTGATAAGGTTAATCGTGTTGCAGCTATCGCTGAGAAGATTGCGGTAGCATTAAAGTTAAACCAAGTTGATTTGAATCATATAGGTCGTGCTGCGAAGATTAGTAAATTTGATTTGATGACAAATATGGTCAATGAATTTACTGAACTTCAAGGAATTATCGGTGAAAAATATGCACATATTTTTGGTGAAGATGATACTGTTGCAACTGCAATTAAGGAACATTATATGCCAACTAGTGCCGGCGGTAAGCTACCAGAAACAATTGTCGGTTCGGTTGTTAGTGTGGCAGAGAAGTTGGACACGATTGTTGGTTGTATTGGTGTTGGTCTAAAACCAACAGGTTCTCAAGACCCTTATGGTCTACGTCGTCAAGCTATTGGCATTTTGCGTATTGCAAATGATAGAGAGTGGGAAATTGAAGTAAGTGAACTTTTCCAAATCGCTTTGAATCATTACAAAGAAATACAATTAGAGCATTTTGATGCAAGTGTTGTAAATCAAGAACTACATTCATTTATTCAACAAAGGGTAGCATTTGTATTGAAAGAGAATGGAATTGAACAAGACATCATCCATGCTATAACCAACCATGGTATTGGTGAAATGGCTTCGATAATGAAAAAAGCAACGATACTTTCAGCGAAACGTAATGATGCGAACTTTAAATCAACACAAGAAGCACTTGTTAGAGTATTGAACTTAGCAGAGAAGACTGAAGAAACAGTAGTTAATGAAGAATACTTTGAAACTGATTCAGAAGCTAATTTATATAAAATGTATAATCAAGTACAGCAAAGTTTTGAGAAATTAGTAGATCAAGATGAATTTGAGAAAGCATTTGCTGAACTAGAACAATTAGCAGAACCAATTCATGCATTCTTCGATAATAATATGGTCATGTCTGATAATGAAACTATAAAAAGAAATCGATTGGCATTATTAAAACGAATTGCACAGTTACTAAACAGCTTTGCGGATTTAAATGTAATCGAGTGGAAACAGCATTTTTAATAGAATAGCCATACTATTACCTGTTTGGATAGAAAATAGGTTATAATATTATTATGTAGTATGTCTTTTTTAACCGTTGGGTGGTGTGAAATTGTGGAGTTATCCAATCGACAAGAAAAAATAATAGAAATTGTTAAACATAATGGGCCAATTACAGGAGAGCATATAGCAGAAAGATTGAACTTGACTCGTGCAACATTAAGACCAGATTTAGCCATATTAACGATGGCTGGATTTTTAGACGCAAGACCAAGAGTCGGTTATTTCTATACAGGTAAAACTGGTTCAGAATTGTTAACAGAGAAAATAAAAAAATATAAAGTCCAAGAGTATCATTCTGTACCAATCGTTGTACAAGAAAGTGCATCAGTATATGATGCAATATCAACAATGTTTCTTGAAGATGTAGGAACATTATCGATAATAGATGAGAATTCTTGTTTGACAGGAGTAGTATCCCGGAAAGATTTGTTACGTGCTGCTATAGGAAATCAGGATCTAAGTGCTTTACCTGTCCATATTATTATGACTAGAATGCCAAACATTACTGTTTGTAGAAAAGAAGATTTCATTATAGATGTAGCAAAACAACTTATTAATAAGCAGATTGATGGATTACCAGTTGTAAAGGATACCCCAAATGGGCTAGAAGTAATTGGGCGTATTACAAAGACAACGATTACGAAAGTTTTTGTAGAATTAATAACAGATAATCAAATATAATCCCAGGGGGATGATATGAATGAATACAAAAAAATCTGTTTTTATCTTATCCGACTCCGTTGGGGAAACTGCTGAATTAGTCATTAAAGCTGGTTTAAGCCAATTTACCCAAAGCTATAAAGTTCAGCGGATTCCATATGTAGAAGATAAGAAGACCATTGATGAGACATTGTTCCGTGCAAAAGAAGAACAAGGAATTATTGGATTTACTTTAGTTGATCCAGATTTAAGAACATATTTAAATAATAAGGCAGCGGAATATCAAGTGGAAGCAATTGATATAATGGGTCCTATGCTGCAATCTATGGAGAGATATTTTAATAAGAGTCCACGTCTGGAACCTGGATTAGTCCATAAATTAGATGAAGACTACTTTAAGAAAGTGGAAGCTATTGAGTTTGCTGTTAAATACGATGATGGTAGGGATCCAAGAGGAATTTCGAGAGCCGATATTATTTTAATTGGTGTTTCTCGAACGTCAAAGACTCCGTTGTCTCAATTTTTAGCGCATAAACGAATACGCGTAGCTAATATTCCAATAGTTCCTGAAGTAGAACCGCCAGAAGAATTATTTATGGTAGATCCAAATAAATGTATTGGATTAAGAATAAGTCCAGAGAAACTAAATGATATTCGAAAAGAACGTCTAAAAGCATTAGGGTTAGGAGATCAAGCTACCTATGCAAATATCCAAAGAATCCATCAGGAATTAGATTATTTTGATAAGATTGTGGATAGAATTGGATGTAGGGTTGTTGATGTTTCCAACAAAGCTGTAGAAGAAACAGCAAATCATATCTTACGTTTATTAAAAGAATAGTAATTAAACGAAAGGAGCATCCCTAATGGGAATGCTCCTTTTATACGAATTTTAGGTGATAATTAATAAAATTTGTGCATAATTTAAATTGTTTAGTAGTAATTTTTGTTAAAATGTATTATAATAATTTTTTGTGTAAAAATAGATGATATGTATAAAATTATACAATTGTAGAAGAATGGATATTCAGAAAAATAAAACATTCATTTTAAAGAAGGAATCTGAAACTTTTTGTAGAATAGTATTATAAGACTATAAAAGTTCTACACTGCAATTAGGCCAACAATTAACTAATGTATCAATATTGTGGCACATGATAACTTCTTTTCCTTCTAAGAAATTTACATACATAGAAGGTATTTTTTTCGACAATTGCAAAAAACTTGTCGAAATATGAAGGATTTTATTATTGGGATATCGAATTATTAGAAGTATAAATCCCTGAAATCTGGTGGTGAAATTGTCTAATCAAATATCAGAAGAATTAATTGAACAAATTCGAAACTCAAATGATATTGTTGATGTTATTGGAGAATATGTTCAATTAAAAAAACAAGGAAGAAACTTTTTTGGGCTTTGCCCATTTCATGGTGAGAAAACTCCTTCCTTCTCCGTTACACAAGAAAAACAAATATTTCATTGTTTTGGTTGTGGAAAAGGAGGAAATGTTATTACTTTTCTAATGGAAATGGAAAGTTTCACTTTTTACGAAGCAATGAAATTTCTTGCGGATCGTTCGGGAATGGAGTTGCCAACAGAGGCAATTCATAAAGAATCCTCTTTACCGAAAGAAACACAGCAAGCATATTCTGCGCATGAATGGTTAACCAAATTGTATCATCATCTCATTCGTTATACGAAGGATGGTAAAAATGGGCTAACTTATTTAAAAGAAAGAGGTATTACAGAAGAAGCAATTGATACCTTTCAATTAGGTTTTGCTCCTACAACAAAGGATTTCATTCGTACCTTCTTACAAAAAAAGGGGTTTCACGAGCAAATGCTTGTAAAGTATGGATTGTTAAGGAGAAATCAAGACAATTCTGTATCGGACCGTTTCCAAGGTCGAATTATCTTTCCGTTAAGGAATCATCTTGGAAAAACGGTAGCTTTTACGGCTCGGGCAGTTGAAGGACAGGAACCAAAATATTTAAATAGCCCAGAGACGGATCTCTTTCAAAAAGGAAAGATGCTCTACAATTTTGACTTAGCAAAGAAACATATTCGAAAACAAAATGAAGTAATTTTGTTTGAAGGAAATATTGATGTAATCTCTGCTTATCAAGTAGGTATCCAAAATGTTGTAGCAACTATGGGAACTGCATTAACTGAAATACAAGCAAAATTACTAAACAGATATGCAGAAACGGTTATTATTTGTTATGACGGAGACAATGCAGGTGTTGAGGCAGCTTATAAAGCTTCCCTTTTATTACAACAAGTTGGGTCAGAAGTAAGAATTGCCAGCCTTAAAGATAATCTTGATCCTGATAGTTTTATTAGGGAATATGGTGGAGAAGCCTTTACTAAAGAAGTCATTGCTACGGCACAAACATTTATTGGTTTCTATATGCGATATTTGAAAAAAGACTACAACTTAAGTCTTGAAGCTGATAGAATCCAATACATTGAAAAAGTGCTAATGGAACTAGCCAAAATAGAAAGTTCCGTTGAGAGAGAATTGTATGTGAAAGAATTAAGTTCTGAATATCATATCTCGATGGAATCATTATTAGCGCAAATCCAACAATATAGACAAAAATCAGACGTTGTAAAGGATAAGAGCAAGAAAGACAGATATACTAATAAGGTAGAAAAGTCAAGAGGTAAATTATTACCAGCATTTCATAATGCTGAGAGAAAATTATTGGCATATATGCTTGGAAATGAATCTATTGCAAATAAAGTGAAAGATGAAATTGGAGCTTCTTTTAACATTGATGAACATAAAATTATCGCAACCCATTTGTATGCTTATTACGAAGAAGGCAACAGAGAAGATGTGAGTTTGTTTGTTGAAAGATTGTCTGATGAAAAAATTAGAACACTTGTCACACAACTTGCAATGATTCCAATACAGACAGATATAAGTGATAAGGAGATTAATGATTATCTTCATATAATCCGAGCTGAAAGTAGTACAGGTGTTGATATTAAACAGCTGAAAGCAGAACAAAAGCTTGCAGAACAACAAAATGACCCTATAAAAGCAGCTAAAATAGCACTAAAAATTATTGAATTACAACGACAAGTTAAACTTTAAATTGATTGAAGTAGTATGGAAGGAGGGGGACTCATGGCTGAAAATAAACCTTCACAAACAAAAGAAAATGAGCCTGAGTTAACTTTAGAACAAGCGAAAGAACAACTTCTTGAAATTGGTAAGAAAAGAGGAGTTCTTGCTTATGAGGAAATAGCCGATCGTTTATCGAATTTCGTAATTGAACCAGATCAAATGGATGAATTCTATGAAAACCTTGCAGACCAAGGGATTGACGTAATTGGTGAATCAGAAGATGACCCTAAAATGAAAGAGATAGAAAAAGAAGAATTTGATGTACATGATTTAAGTGTACCTATCGGGATAAAAATAAATGACCCAGTTAGAATGTACTTAAAAGAAATTGGGCGTGTTGATTTATTATCTGCGTCGGAAGAAATTGAGTTAGCTACACGTATTGAACAAGGTGACGAAGAAGCTAAAAAACGATTAGCAGAAGCAAACTTACGACTTGTAGTAAGTATTGCTAAACGATATGTTGGTAGAGGAATGTTATTCCTTGATTTAATTCAAGAAGGTAATATGGGATTAATAAAAGCTGTTGAAAAATTTGATTATCGAAAAGGCTTTAAATTCAGTACGTATGCAACATGGTGGATACGACAAGCAATTACCCGTGCAATTGCTGACCAAGCAAGAACAATTCGTATACCAGTTCATATGGTTGAAACAATCAATAAACTTATCCGGGTTCAAAGACAACTTTTACAAGATCTAGGGCGTGAACCAACACCAGAAGAAATTGGTGAAGAAATGGATTTAACTCCAGATAAAGTTCGCGAGATACTTAAAATTGCTCAGGAACCAGTATCACTTGAGACACCAATTGGTGAAGAAGATGACTCTCATTTAGGTGATTTTATTGAGGATCAAGAAGCAATTTCGCCATCTGATCACGCTGCCTATGAACTGCTAAAAGAGCAGCTTGAAGATGTACTTGATACACTTACGGATCGTGAAGAAAATGTTCTTCGATTACGTTTCGGACTAGATGACGGTCGTACTCGTACACTGGAAGAAGTAGGTAAAGTATTCGGTGTTACTCGTGAACGTATTCGTCAAATTGAAGCAAAAGCACTTCGTAAATTAAGACACCCAAGTCGTAGTAAGCGTTTGAAAGACTTTTTAGATTAAAATTAGGAAAAGTCTTTGTCGTGTTCTAAGGGCATAGACTTTTCTTCTTTATATTGTCTAGTAAAATCAGCTTTTGACTGCAACGGGGTGATGAAGTTGGCAGACAATCGTACACAAATAATTGTACGAGAAATCAAATATTGGAAAGATCATAAACTACTTCCAGAGACACAGTGTGATTTTTTACTTGCTTTATATACGCAAGGGGATGAATCACTTTCTACTAAAAAGAAATGGAAACTAAATCCGTTGCTAGTTGTTCAAGTAATATTATTGTTTTTGATGGTACCGTTTTCATTTCTTGTAGTTTATTTTACTCAATTTAATTCTTTTTTGCAACTTAGTATTTTAATTCTTTTTGTTTCATACGCAATTTGGGTCTTTATATATTTGTGGAATCAACAATCCACCTATATTCATATTCCTATTGTTGTCTCTTTGCTTTTATTATTAGTTGTAACCGACTTACTTGTTACTATATTGACACTCCAATCACTATATGCGTATATTTTATTTGGTGTCAATTTCATTAGTTGGTTAGTATGTGGTATCATATTTAAATATCGCTATTTAATGATTTCAAGTATTATTGCATTTATAATTTTATTGTTCGCAAACTTTTCACATCTTTTTTCTTTTAACTATTGAGTTTTTCATATAGAATAGATATAGCTATGTGGAATATTATATTCCTGGGATACATAAGGAGGAAATACTAATGAAACGAAACCCAATCATTCCTTTTGCAATAATTGCTGTTATAGGGATTCTTGCAACAATTGTAATTTCATTCGTTGGTGTAAACCAAAGAGATGAAATTGCAGGTGGAGATGAAGGACAAGCAGAAGGACAAATTATGGAAGACCCGGAAGAAATCTATGCAGCTAGTTGTTTAAGCTGTCATGCTGCAGATCTTTCAGGTGCAGCTGGTCCAGCACTGACAACTATCGGTGCAGAATTATCATTAGATGAAATTAAAGAAGTCATCTCAAATGGTAAAGGTATTATGCCTGCATTCTCAAATCAATTAGATCCAAAAGAAATTGATATTATATCTGAGTGGTTAAGTGAGAAAAAATAAATAAAGATGGGGGAAAGCTTTCTGCTATAATTCAGAAAGCTTTTCTTTTATACTTTTTATTGATATGGAGGTAAAACATGACAGAAGAAATTAAACTGTCGAAGCGATTATTAAAGGTCGCTTCCTATCTACCTAAAGGTGCAAATTTTGCTGATATTGGCTCAGATCATGCTTATTTAGCATGTTATGTTTGTCAACAAGACTCTAGTGCACAAGCGATTGCTGGTGAAGTGAATAAAGGACCTCTTAGCAGTGCCTTAGAGACTATAAATAAATATGGTTTAAACGATGTCATTGATGCTAGACTAGGTGATGGGTTAGCGGTGTTACAACCAAATGAGGTCAATCAACTTGTCATTGCCGGAATGGGTGGAGCTTTAATACGATCAATACTAGAGAATGGGAAGGAAAAGCTAGGAAATGTTGAGTTAATAGTAGCACAACCTAATGTTGACGAGAAAAATGTGAGGACGTGGTATGTGGTCAATGGCTTTAAAATAGCTGATGAAGTTATACTTGAAGAAAATGGCCATATTTATGAAATTATTGTCGGTGTCAGAACTTCAGACAAGTATCAGTTAACTGAACAGGAGCTATTATTTGGACCTTTCTTATTACAGAAAAAAGATAGATTGTTCTTAGAAAAGTGGAAGCAAGAGAAAGAAAAGTTACAACGAGTGATTGAACAAATGAAACAAGCTAAAGTAAGAGATACTAACAAAATTAAAGGGTTCCAAGAACAAATAAGTTGGATTGAGGAGGTGTTACAAGATGGGGAAAACGGTAACTAATTCAGATGTCTTTAAATTGATAGAGGCATGGGCTCCAAAAAACCTTGCCTATGACTGGGATAATGTTGGATTACAAATAGGATCCCATAACCAACCGGTACGAAAAATTATGGTTACCCTTGACGTAATAGAATCTGTAGTTGATGAAGCAATTGAAAATAAAGTTGATTTAATAATTGCCCATCACCCACTTCTGTTTAAACCACTGAATCAACTAAATTTGGATACTTGGAAAGGACGAATTATCCATAAGTTAATCGCCAATAATATCACCGTTTATGCTGCTCATACTAATTTAGATATCGCAGATGGTGGAGTAAATGATATGCTATGTGAAGTATTGGGAATAAACAATAAAGAGATTTTAAAAACAGAAGGGGAGAAATTTCTTTATAAGTTAGCTGTTTATGTTCCAGAAACACATTTAAATCAAGTTGTCGATGCTCTATCAAAAGAAGGAGCAGGACATCTAGGAAATTACAGTCATTGTACGTTTCAAACGAAAGGTACTGGAACGTTTATGCCGTTAGCTGATGCGGAACCGTTTATTGGGAAACAGAATGAATTAGAAAAAGTAAAAGAGGTAAAAGTAGAAACAATTGTAAAAGAATCTATATTACCAAATGTAATAGATTCAGTAATTGCTGCCCATCCTTATGAAGAAGTAGCCTATGATGTTTACCCATTAAAAATGGATGGGGAGAAATTAGGGATTGGTCGTATCGGCACCATAAATGAAGAAATGTCTTTAGATTCATTTGTCGATCATGTTAAAAACTCCCTAGGACTAAGCCATGTCAAAGTATCTGGTAACTTGTCAAAAAGAATAAACCGTGTTGCTGTCCTCGGGGGGAGTGGTGAGAAGTATATTTATCATGCACTACGTCAAAAGGCCGATGTACTTATTACAGGTGATATGACTTTTCATTTTGCACAGGAAGCAATTGAACTTGGACTTGCTGTAATTGATGCTGGACACTATATAGAACAAATTATGAAAACTGGTACACAGAAGTATTTGCAAGATAAGCTTACTAATGTTGATATTATTATATCAGAAACGAATACTGACCCATTTCAATATAGATAATTTATTGTATGTTAGGCAGTTAAAGGAGAAGTTCCATGAATAGAACGTTTAAATCAATATCTTTAAATTCAACCATGTTAGAAGTAATTGAAAAACTACAATTTAAAACACCTACAGAAATTCAGTCTAAAGTAATTCCTGCAATTCTAAAAGGAGAAAGCGTAATAGGTCAATCCCATACAGGATCAGGTAAAACGCATTCCTTCTTAATCCCAATATTCAATCAGCTGATTAGTGAGAAAAAACAAGTGCAAAGTGTAATTACCGCACCTACACGTGAGCTTGCAACACAGTTGTATGATGAAGTTAAGAAAATAATTAAACTTGCAAATAAGGAACAAGAATGGAAAGCCAAATTGCTAGTCGGGGGAACAGATAGACATAAGATGGCTGAGAAGTTAAAGGAGCCACCTCATATCATTGTTGGTACACCTGGCAGAATTCTTGACTTAGTGAAAGAAGAGGCAATTTCCATTTATTCAGCAACTACTTTTGTTATTGATGAAGCTGATTTAATGCTTGATTTAGGATTTATTACTGATGTAGATCAACTGTTAGTGCGTTGTAAAGAAGATATTCAACTAATGGTGTTTTCAGCTACGATTCCACAACGATTGGAACATTTTTTCAAGAAATATTTAGAAAATCCATTGCATGTAAAAATTGATAATGAATTGTCACCAGAAACAATGGAACATCGGTTAATTTCTGTTAAACATCGTGAAGAAGATGACATTATTTTTCAAATTTCAAAGGCGATAAATCCTTATTTAGCAATTATTTTTACAAATGGGAAAGAAAATGCAGATAAACTTCATGATAAACTCCTTCAGAGAGGCTTAAATGTTGGGATTATTCATGGGGGACTGTCCCCAAGAGAACGAAAAAGGATATTAAAAGAGATACAGAGCTTGAAGTATCAGTACATTGTGGCAACGGACTTGGCATCTAGAGGTATTGACATTAAAGGGGTTAGTCATGTAATTAATGCTCAATTACCAAAGGAAGAGGAATTTTATATACATCGTGTTGGAAGAACTGCTCGAGCTGGTATGGAAGGTACTGCAATTAGCCTTTATCGTGAAGAAGATATTAAATTAATTGAGAAATTACAGCAAAAAGGGCTTGAATTTGTTTTCTATGATGTCAGAGATGGTCAGTGGCAAGATGCTAAAGCGTGGAATGAACGTAATCTCCGCCTGAAAACGACAACGAATGTTGAAAAAGAAGCATGGAAACAAGTTCGTAAGCCGAAAAAGGTGAAACCAGGTTATAAGAAAAAGATGAAGAAGCAACAAGAATCAATAAAGAGAAGGATTGTTAAAAAGTCGCAGCAAAAGAGAAGTAAATAGGGGGAGAAATAACGATGCTAAAAATTGGATCACATGTATCAATGAGTGGAAAGAAAATGTTATTAGCCTCAAGTGAAGAGGCTGTTTCTTATGGTGCAAATACTTTTATGATTTACACAGGTGCGCCACAAAATACTAGAAGAAAGCCTATTGAAGAATTAAATATTGAAGAAGGATTAAAACACATGCAAGAAAATGGTATTGCAGATATAGTTGTTCATGCGCCATATATAATTAATATCGGTAATACGACTAAACCAGAAACGTTCGAACTAGGAGTAAATTTCCTAAGAAGTGAAATTGATCGTACAGAAGCAATTGGTGCGAAACAAATAGTACTCCATCCAGGTGCCCATGTCGGTGCAGGAGCTGAAGATGGAATCAAAAAAATAATTGAAGGTTTAAACGAAGTCTTGCAAAAAGAAGATCAAGTTCAAATCGCATTAGAAACAATGGCTGGAAAAGGCTCTGAAATTGGTCGTACGTTTGATGAAATTGCAAAGATTATCGATGGTGTAACATTAAATGAAAAGTTATCTGTATGCTTGGATACATGTCATGTGCATGATGCTGGTTACGATATCGTTAATGACTTTGATGGGGTTCTAACGGAATTCGATAAAATTATCGGTGTCGATCGAATTAAAGTAGTTCATGTTAATGATTCTAAAAATGAACGTGGAGCACATAAAGACCGCCATGAGAATATTGGCTTTGGTCATATTGGTTTTGATGCTTTACATTATATTATTACTCACCCTCAACTAGCAGATTTACCAAAAATACTTGAAACACCATATGTTGGTCTAGATAAAAAGAGCAAAAAAGCACCTTATAAATTTGAAATCGAAATGATTAAAAATGGGTCATTTAATCCTGAATTACAAGAATTAATAATGAACCAATAAAAAAATACTACCCAGAAGGTTTTCCTTCTTTGGGTAGCATTTTTAATGGAATAAATGTTCTAAACCATAAGACTTAATTAATTCATGAAATAACTTATTTGCTTTTATGGCAGTTTCACGATCGGTAATTTTACTTAAGTCATGCAACATCTTTTCCCTTTCTCTACGTTCAAAAGGGTTGATTTGCTTACTTCTAACGTAATTAGAAATTTCTTGTGCTTGTTCTCTTGATATAGAGAAACCATATTGTTTGGAATAATGAGCGACGTCTTCGGTAGTGATATGTCTCATTTTATTGATGATAATTTGTTTAATAAATATAGACATTGGGAACAACTCCTTTATGTTTCACTATATGCAATACAATTTGTACTATCAACTTGTTTTTAAAAAATCATACACTTTCCATGGAAACAAGTACCATTATATATTTAGTAAAACATCACAAACTATAATTGCACCTCATCCATTAGAAGGAGGTCAATTATGGACGATAAACATCGTACAGATAATGTTGAAAAGGCTCCACAGTACAGCGAAGACGATCATTATACAGCTCAACATACCGATGGGATATTTAGCAGTCGCGGTGATGAGGAAACAGCAGCTGAGTTAACTGCAGACGATTACAGAAGAAACATTACGTTAGAAGATGACGATGGCGCAGAAGCGAACACATCTATTGGCTGGATTGCACTTGCATTATCCATTGCTTCGTTTTTCTGGGCACCGATTCTTTTAGGTGGTGCAGGAATTATCGTCGGATTCATCGCAAGAAATCGTCATGCAAACACTTTAGGGAATATTGCAATCGCTGCTGGAGCAATATCGATTTTAATCACATTATTCATATTACCATTTGTGTAAAGAAAGAGGCTAGGTTTTCCTAGTCTCTTTTTAATTGTATTTTGGGAAAAAGTAATACCTATTAACCATTAGTGCATTTGGATCTACATTTGGATTTAGTTCTGAAAAGTCTTTTAATAACAATTCTATATCATATGAATTTAGCTCTGGATTTAAACGATCTATAACCGTGATTACCGTATCACCAGGATTAATTTTTATTTTGACGATATCAAATGATTTATTGTTAACTGCTGTTACAGAGTTGTCCTTCTTTTGATTTATATTGGATGAAATTGGTGTACCGATAGTTAAATCTTTATAGAGGCTTATAAAAAATAGTATAATAACAATAGTGATAATTGTTTTTCTCATTTTTATTTTGTCTCCTTATAAATGAAACCATTTATTATCATCGTACGTATATATAGAAAGATTACCGAGAGAGGGAGAAGGAAATGGAAATATTTTCTTATGACTGGATTGCTTTAGTAATTACAGGGTTGGCTACATTATTTTTAATTGGTGAGATTTTAGTTAATATGCGTGGGATTTTTGCTTTGTTAGGAATAGGATTTATTACTATTTATTTCTCAGTATATTTAGAAACAAACTCACTTATTCTTATGCTACTTATTTATTTTGTAGGAATTGTCCTTATTATTATTGATGGAAAAATATTAAATGATGGTACATTAGCGGTAATTGGTACAGCTAGCATGTTAGCAGCAGTAGCGCTACCAGCACCAAACGTCGCTGCAGGTATTTATGCAGTATTAGGAGTATTATTAGGTATTGGAGGATCACTTTTCTTCTTAAAAGTATTTAAACGTCGAGATATGTGGAACAAAATCACATTAAAAGATCAATTAACGAGTGAAGCAGGATACAATTCTATAAATAAAGAATATCTGACTTTGCTAAACCAAGAAGGAATTACTTTAAATGATATGCGTCCTGTTGGTACTATCCGCATTGGGAAAAAAGATTATAGTGCTGTTTCTAATGGACAATGGATTCCAAAGGGTACAAATATTGTAGTTGTTCAAGTTGATGGTACAAAAATATTAGTTGAAGCTAAAAAATAATTCTTAAGGGATCTCCTTTAAGAATTATTTTTTTGGTTAAAGGCAAACTACTCCTATGTAATCATCATATTTTGACAAAATTGACATGAATGAATGTAAATTTTATGTAAATATTTTAATAAGCACTTTACAAAGTGAATTGTTTTTACAATAATGAGTAAGGTGTGTTTAAAAGTAAATACATATAATTTCTAACTAAAAGGGGGAGAGTATCCATTGGAAATAGATGTTCAGAAATTGATTTTTGAATTCATCGGTGGTTTAGGAATATTTTTATTAGGTATTAAATTTATGGGCGATGGATTACAAAAATCAGCAGGAGATCGATTACGAGATATTCTAGATCGTTTTACAAGTAATCCTTTCCTAGGTGTTTTAGCAGGTATTATTGTAACAGTATTAATCCAAAGTAGTTCAGGAACTACAGTACTAACAGTAGGGCTAGTTAATGCTGGGTTTATGACACTTAGACAAGCTATTGGTGTTATCATGGGAGCTAACATTGGGACAACTGTTACGGCATTCATTATCGGGATAGATCTTGGTGAATATGCATTACCGATTCTTGCTGTAGGTGCCTTTTTAATCTTCTTCTTTAAACATCAAAAGGTAACAGCAGTTGGACAAGCGGTATTTGGTTTTGGTGCATTGTTCTTCGGTTTAGAATTAATGAGCAGTGGGATGAAACCATTACGGTCTCTGCAAGCATTTCAAGATTTGACTATTAGTATGAGTGAACATGAAGTACTTGGAGTTGTGGTTGGTACATTGTTTACACTTATTGTTCAAAGCTCTAGTGCGACAATTGGAATCTTACAAGGATTATATTCCGAAGGTGCTATCTCATTAGATGCTGCATTGCCAGTATTATTTGGGGATAACGTCGGGACAACTATAACAGCTATATTAGCAGCATTAGGAGCTTCTGTTGCTGCGAGAAGAGCAGCTGCTGTCCACGTTACTTTTAACTTAATAGGGACAACTATTTTTGTTATTTTCCTTGGATTATTTGAAAAATTTATCGTGTTTTTACAAACTCAATTATCCCTTAATGCAGAAATGACTATTGCGTTTGCCCATGGTAGTTTTAATATTTTTAACACTATAATTCAGTTTCCATTTATTGCTCTCCTGGCTTGGTTTGTTACAAAAATTATACCAGGTAAAGATACAACGATTGAGTATAAACCAAAACATTTGGATCCAATTTTCATTCAACAGTCTTCTGCGTTAGCTTTAGATCAGGCAAAGGCGGAAATTATTCGTATGGGTGAATACGCTCATCAAGGACTAGAAGAAACTAATCTTTATTTAACTACGAACCAAATGAAGCATTCGGAAATGGCTAAACAAATAGAGGGTGCTCTAAATAGTCTCGACAGAAGTATAACAGATTATCTAATTGATATTTCCGGAGGTTCTTTATCAGAATTTGAAAGTGAAAAACACACCATGTTAATGGACACGGTAAGAGATATCGAACGAATTGGCGACCATTTCGAGAATATTATCGAATTAATCGACTATAAAATCTCCAATAAAGTTGTTATAACAGATAAAGCTCAGGAAGATCTAGCGAATATGTTTGATTTGACGATGTCAACTGTTAAACAAGCAGTGAAAGCATTAGAAAAAGAAGATCGTGAAGAAGCATTAGCTGTTATGCAAAAAGAGGAACAAATAGATAAGATGGAAAGAACATACCGTAAAAAACACATCATTCGTATGAATGAAGGGGAATGTAGTGTATCTGCAGGTATTGTATTTGTGGACATAATCTCCAACTTAGAACGAATTGGAGACCATGCAGTTAATATTGCAGAATCTGTTCTTGAAGAACATTAAAAACCTAAAGTATATCGGGCCAGGGGACATTTCTCTGGCTCGTTTTTTTATTTAACGGATAAGTGTATAAGAAATTTATTCATATTTTATTAATTTTTTTGTTGCTTTAATCTATTAATGGTGGTATAGTAAATATTGTCGTTTTCAATACATATTCTTTCTTTTAAAAAAAGTTGTTGACATTAATTCTAGAATATGATAAATTAAATCTCGTGCTACTTTAAAAAACAAGTTTTAATAGAATTCAGATTTTAGATATTATTCCACAGTAGCTCAGTGGTAGAGACGAGCATCACTTCCACCGAATATGCTACGAGTAACCCCGAGGAATATACATCTTCGAATAAACTAGAAGACGCAGGGGTCAGCACCTTGGATTAAGTTTTTAAAGTAGTAAGTAATTAAATTTTAATTATTCCACAGTAGCTCAGTGGTAGAGCAATCGGCTGTTAACCGATCGGTCGTAGGTTCGAATCCTACCTGTGGAGCCAATAAACATGGCGGCGTAGCTCAGCTGGCGAGAGCGTACGGTTCATACCCGTGAGGTCGTGGGTTCGATCCCCTCCGCCGCTACCATTTACTTTTAAAACATTAACATCATGGCGGTCGTGGCGAAGGGGTTAACGCACCGGATTGTGGCTCCGGCACTCGTGGGTTCGATTCCCACCGATCGCCCCATATAATGTAATACGGACCCTTAGCTCAGTTGGTTAGAGCTATCGGCTCATAACCGATCGGTCGCAGGTTCGAGTCCTGCAGGGTCCACCATTAAAACTCGGAGGTATACCCAAGTCTGGCTGAAGGGATCGGTCTTGAAAACCGACAGGCGGGTCAAACCGCGCGGGGGTTCGAATCCCTCTACCTCCTCCATTTTAATTTTTATAACTTAATAACCTATGGCTTGGTAGCTGGCCGCTTGCATCCACGAATTAACATCTAAGTGCAGGCCTGTCCCGATGGATACACATCCTTGATTAAACTAGTAGAAGCAGGGACACAGTGGTACTACTAGGAACATAATGTCTATACTATTTTAAAAAGTTAACTTAATAAGCTATGGCTTGGTAGCTCAGTCGGTAGAGCAATGGACTGAAAATCCATGTGTCGGCGGTTCGATTCCGTCCCAAGCCACCATTTATGTACAAGCTGATAGGCTTGTTTTTTTATTGTTATAAAAATGAATGTACAAGTAACAATTAACATCCTCTTGAACAATTCCCTCTAACATTGATTAAAAACTATATGAGATTGTTTCTCATGCACAAATTTATCTAAATTCTGATTGGAAAGTATATGAGAGTTAGTCTCATGTGCATTTTTATAAAAAAACTAATTAAAAAGTATATGACAGCAGGTCTCATGCACATATTCATCTAAATTTCTATTCAAAAAGTATATGAGAACTAACCTCATGCACAAATTCATCTAAATTCCATTCAAAAAGTACATGAGAGCAGGTCTCATGCACAAATTCATCTAAATTCTATTCAAATAGTTTATGAGAGCAGGTCTCATGCACAAACTCATCTAAATTCCGTTTAAAAAGTATATGAGATCCAGATTGATTTTATTAGGCAAAAAATTTGCAAGATATGGTAACGAATGATAATCTTTCTATTAAAGGGTACCATATCCTTTGTATAACTTAATTTATTAGGAGGAATTCATTATGGCAAAATTTGAATTACCAGAATTACCTTATGCATATGATGCATTAGAGCCACATATTGACAAAGAAACAATGAACATCCATCATACAAAGCATCATAATACTTATGTAACAAATTTAAATGCTGCTCTTGAAGGGCAAGCAGATCTACAAGGGAAGTCACTAGAGGATCTAGTTAGCAATCTTGATGCTGTTCCTGAAAGTGTTCGTACAGCTGTACGTAATAATGGTGGTGGCCATGCTAACCACAGCCTATTCTGGAAAGTTCTTTCTCCAAATGGTGGCGGTGAGCCAACTGGTGAACTAGCTGAAAAAATTAATGCTAAATTCGGTAGCTTTGATAAATTTAAAGAAGAATTCGAAACAGCAGCAAAAGGTCGTTTCGGTTCTGGTTGGGCTTGGTTAGTATTAAACAATGGTGAAGTAGAAGTTACGAGCACACCAAACCAAGATTCTCCATTAATGGAAGGTAAAACTCCATTACTAGGATTAGACGTTTGGGAGCATGCTTATTATCTTAACTATCAAAACCGTCGTCCTGATTATGTTTCTGCATTCTGGAATGTAGTAAATTGGGAAGAAGTAGCTAAAAACTATAACGAAGCAAAATAAGTTAATTGAAAAGATGAGAAGGATATCTATGGTTTCTCCATAGTATCCTTCTTTTTTTCTTTTCGTATATCTCATATTGAATTGTTCACACTAAAGAAAGAGAGAGAAAAGGGGCAATTCACTATGAATAAAACCTTACAAAAGGTTATTGGAACAACAGAAATTAATCGAGATTTAATTCTTTTATTAGTAATAGGTGGTTTATACTCACTCGGTCTTTACCTATCAAATACGTTTGTGAACGTATACTTATGGAAGCAAGCAGAGGGAAATTTCTACACCATTGCAACTTACAATTTAGCGATATTTATTCTGCAACCAATAACATTTATTATTGCAGGTAAAATTGCTAAAAAAGTAGATCGAGTCATTGTATTGAGGTTAGGAGTATCCTTTTTATCTTTATTTTTTTTAACTGTGTTACTAATTGGAGAGCATGCAGCATACTTTAACTTTTTACTTGGGAGTCTTTTAGGTATTGGCTATGGATTTTATTGGTTAGCATTCAATGTGCTTACATTTGAAATTACTGAGCCAGAAACGAGAGACTTTTTTAATGGGTTTCTTGGGATATTACAATCACTCGGCGGTATGGTAGGGCCATTCTCTGCAGGTTTTATCATTTCCAAGATGGAAGCGAATATTGGATATAGTACTATATTTACAGTATCTTTTCTTTTGTTTATTTGTGCCGTTATTTGCAGTTTCTTTTTACAAAGAAGACCTGCTGAAGGAGTATATTTATTTAAGAGGATTGTTCAAGAAAGAAAGAATAATAAAAACTGGAATCGAATTTTAAATGCCCACCTATTTCAAGGGCTACGGGAAGGGATCTTTCTTTTTGTTATAACCATTTGGGTTTATATTGTGACACAAAGTGAGTTATCGCTTGGAATGTTTAATTTATATTTTTCTGGTTTCTCATTTGTGTTTTACTATCTTGCTACCAAATTTATAAAACCCAATCGAAGAAGAAAAGCGATACTAATTGGTAGCCTTATGTTGTACTTATCACTATTTCTTATCATTGCTCATGCGAGTTATTTCACATTAATCTTATATGGAATTATTATTGGAATAGCCTATCCAATTATTAACGTACCATATATATCGATGACGTATGATGTGATAGGAAAAGCGTGGAAAGCTGCTGATTTAAGAATTGAGTATATTGTTGTGAGAGAGTTATTTTTAAATATAGGAAGGGTAGTCTCTATTGTCTTTTTTATCATTGGAATAACTATCTTTGAAACGGAATCGATTATACCAATATTATTAGTTGTTTTTGGTGCTTTACATTTAGGTGTATATTTCTTTATTAGGAAAATTGGATTGAAGAGTTCCTTTAAAAAAGCAGTAATGATTAAAGACCAAATTTCCGATGAAAAAAATCGTTAAACATTATATAAAATGATATAATATACCATGAGAAAGAGACTATTAATTGTTTTGGGGGAGAAAAATGAAAAAAGAAAAAAAGAAAAAGGCCCAACTTCCCTTTCGTTTAAATATATTATTTTTCGTTGTGTTTTTATTATTTGCTGTACTCATCTTGCAACTAGGTGTAGTTCAAATACTTAAAGGTGAAGAGTTTCAAAAAGAGATTGAAAAGACTACACAAGATATAACGAAATTACCTGTTCCACGTGGTGAAATTTATGATAGAAATTACAATGTAATTGTCAAAAATAAACCGATGTATGCTATTACGTATACACCTCAAAAAGGGGTACAGGCAAAAGAACGACTGGAAGTAGCTCAAAAACTTTCTAAGTATATTAATATGTTTAAACCAAATAAAAAGGATAAAAAAGAACAAATTGAGCGAATAACAGATCGGGAAAAAAAGGAATATTGGTATTTGCTAAATGAAGAAGAAGCACTTAATAAACTGACGGATGAAGAAGCAAGTGAAATGAAGCCGGCAGAACAATACAGAACGATTTTAGAGAGGATTACGGAACAAGAATTTAATAGTAATCTGACAGAAGATGATTATGAAATTATTCTTATTAAAAGAGAATTAGACCGAGCTTTTGCACTAACTCCGCAAGTAGTAAAAAGTGAAAATGTAACACCAGAAGAATATGCAAGAGTAGCAGAACATCTAGCCTTATTACCAGGAATCAATGCTACAACAGATTGGGTAAGGGAATACCCTTATGAAGATACAATACAAGGGTTACTTGGAGATGTGTCAACAGAAAAACAAGGAATTCCGGCTGAAAGAGTAGATTATTATTTAGCGAAAGGATATAACCGAAATGATCGGGTAGGCCAAGAAGGTTTAGAATTCCAATATGAAGACATTCTAAGAGGTCGTAAAGAACAAGTAAAATATACGATGAGTAAAAGTGGTGTCATACTAAATTCTGAAGTTGTAGTTCCAGGAGAAAGTGGTAAAGATTTAATATTGACAATCGATATGGAATTTCAACAGATGGTCGATGAAATATTGCGTTCTGAATTAGAAGCAGCTACAAGAGGTGGTAACAATAAATATCTTCGTGATATGATTGCTGTTGCTATGGATCCGAATACTGGTGAACTATTAGCTGTATCAGGTCAGTCTCTTAATAAAGATAAAACTAAAATAATAGACGCCCCGTACAAGGCATTACACGATGCCCATATACCCGGTTCTACCATAAAAGGTGCAACCGTGTTAGCAGGTTACGATTCAGGAGTAATTAGCCCTGGTCATCGCGAATTTGATACACCAATTAAAATAGCAGGGTCACCAACTGTTAGTTCCTGGAAAAACTTAGGGATGGTAAATGACATCGATGCATTACGATTATCCTCCAACGTCTATATGGCATATATAGCGATGAGAATGGGTGGAGAGTATAATTATAAACCTGGGAAGTCAGTTAGTTTTAATCGGAATGCCTTTTATGACATGCGTTATTATTTTAACCAATTTGGATTAGGGGTAAAAACAGGTGTTGATTTTCCAGAAGAATCACCTGGTTATGTAGGCTCAATAAATGTGGAAGGTGCTGCAGGTTTATTTCAGCAATTTGCATTTGGACAATACGATACGTATACGGCAATGCAATTAGCTCAGTATGTATCGACTATAGCTAATGGAGGGTATCGCGTCCAACCCCAATTTGTTAAAGAAGTCCGTAATCCAACTTCAGAAGAGGATGGGCTTGGTAATATATATAGAAGTATGAATACGAATATATTAAACAAGATTACAATGGATGATTCTTTACTTAATCGAGTTCAAGAAGGTTTCCGACAAGTGTTCCAAGCACCAGGTGGAACAGCGTATAGTTACTTTAGAGACGTCGACTATAGTCCCGCTGGAAAGACTGGAACCGCCCAATTTAAATTCTTTGTTGATGGAAATGAAATTGATACAATTAATTTAACAATGGTTGCCTATGCACCACATGATAATCCAGAAATTGCAATATCAGTAATTGTTCCTCAGCTTGATCTGGATGAAACAAGAATTAATAGTGACATTACGAAACGAATTTTCGATGCATATTTCGAATTAAAAGAAAAACGTGCAAATAATAATACTGAACAAGAAAATGATGAGAATGAAGAAGAGACAGAGGAAGAAAATGAATAAGTTGAACCCTAAGGCTAATTTTTGTGCCTTAGGGTATTTTTATAGATTTAAGATTTGTAACTTCACAATAACTTTACAAACTGTTAATACGTAATTCATATTAAGAAGTTATGATTATAGTAAAGGGGAGACGAAATATGCGAATTCGGGAACAATATCAGAACGAAATGGATGAATTAATTCAGGATATAATTTCGTTGGCTAATCAAGCGAAAAAAGCATTTAGTGATTCGATTGATGCATTATTTAATCAAGACATTGAACTTGCGAAGAAAATTGTAGAAGATGACAAAATAATCGATAAGAATGAAGCGGCAATTAATGATAAAGTAATTTTAATGATTGCCAAGCAACAACCAGTTGCAACTGATTTACGGCGTTTAATCATTGCTCTTCGTGTTGTGACTGACTTAGAAAGAATTGGGGATAATGCAAAAAATATATCAAAAGCAGCGATGCGCTTAGGAGAAGACTACCAGGATGAACTTCCTAGAGAATTGAAAATTATGCGTGATCATGCATTGGTAATGTTAGAAACAGCAGTAAGTGCTTTTCAAAACGAAGATATTCAGACTGCTCTCAAATTAGCCGATATGGATGATAAGGTAGATAAACTCTATAAACAAGTTGTAACAGATATGTTAAGTAAAAAAGCGATGAACTCAGATCAAGTTCAATATGTCATGCAAATTGCTTTTAGTGCACGTTTTATTGAACGTACATGCGATCATATTACAAATATTGGCGAAAGCATTGTGTTTTTAGTAAAAGGTGAAATTGTTGATTTAAACGATTAAGTTAAAAATTAATAAAAAAAGGAAGAGGTATTGAAAGGATGTAAACTCCTAATATACCTCTTCCTTTTTATTTTGTTAATGCTTCTGCAATTTCATAGAAACTCATATCACTAGCTATTGTAAACTCACCAAGTTGAATTCGAACAACATATCCTTCGTCTTCTAAGTACGTTATAAACTCATCGGCATTTTCAATAATCCCATTACTTTCTAATTCTTTACTGATTGTAGATGGTGCCATACCTGAAGTGATAGATACAGTATATGTTTTGGTAGTTTCCTTCTCTTCTTGATCTTCTACTTCTTCTTTTTGTTCTTGGTTATTTTCCTCCGTATCTTCATCGGAAGAACTTTCTTCGTTTTTGGATTCAGTTTCATTGGACTCAGAATCCTCATTCTTCGTATCATCAGAAGCTATTTCAGTTTCTTTTTTACTTACTTCACCACTGATTGATAAAGAGATATAGTCATCCTCAGTAAGTACTCGGTAACCTTTGTCTTTTAATTCTTCGACAATATGTTCAATTGGAACTTCTGATATATCTTGTTTAGTTCCATTAGTAAAGTAGTTAACGGCTAACATTATTACTGCAGCGGTAAATAAACCAACTGCAAATCCACGTATTGTTTGTTTCATGTTTCCCACCTTAAATTAATAGATTAATAGTATTCACTTTCTCCAATACCATCTGTTAGAAGTTCTTCTTCTAGAACTTTCACTTTTTTCTTTAATTGATACGTATCCTGCATGGTAGAAACTGATAATTGTTCTAATTCACTTTCAATCTTTTCGAAACGGTCATTCATAAAGTATGAAAGGATAAATAGAGCAATAGCAATTACCACAATGGATACTCCAACTGCAAGTAGCATCTTATTACCTCCAATCTATTCATTACTATTTATATCACACAATTCGACAAGATGAAACTATAATTTTTTTCCATACACTTGATTGATTAGCAAACATCTGCTATTATTAATAAGTCTGAAATGAACTAATAATGCAAGTTTGCAAGTTAAGATAAGTTTGGAGGGAAAAACATGAGAGTAAACATTACTTTAGCTTGTACTGAAACAGGAGATCGTAATTATATTACAACAAAAAACAAACGTACGAATCCTGAACGTATTGAGCTTATGAAATATTGCCCACGTCTTAAAAAACATACGTTACACCGTGAAACAAAATAATCTTTTTACTTTAGAAGCTTGCTCTCAACACATTAGAGCAAGCTTTTTTCTACATTCAGGATATTAAAAGTAGGGAGAGATCTGGAGTGGAAAAAAAAGAAGAATTACGGAATCAGACCATTAACTTATTAAAAAATCTAGCAAACGAAAAAGTAGAGATTGAAACAAGATTGCATAATCAGTTATTTCAATCCACCTATTGGAAACAGGCAAAGACTATTGGGATAACAATCTCTAACGGGATAGAATGGGACACGAAATTAATTATTGAACAAGGTTGGGCTGATGAAAAAATCATGGTTGTTCCTAAATGTATACCGGAAGAAAAGAAACTTGAATTTTACCAATTACATAACTTTAGTGAATTAGAGACGGTATATTTTAATTTATTAGAACCTAAACCTGTGGAAAGTAATAAAGTTCATCCGAATCGAATAGATTTAGTCATTGTTCCTGGAGTGGTATTTCATTCGAAAGGTTATCGAATTGGATTTGGGGGAGGATACTATGATCGGTTTTTGGCGTATTATAATGGTATCTCATTATCCATATTGCATACTAAACAATTAATTGAAATGATGCCAATCGAGTCCCATGATATTGCAGTAGATCATTTGCTTACGGAACAAGGGTTTATTAAATAAGAAGATGCTCGAATAATTTTACATAGATGGATAAAACTATAAATAGTTAGCCTTTAGAAAGGGTGTTTATAGTTGAGAGTATTTGTAATTTTAACAGTAATAGTAGGGCTTTTTTCAATATTGTATAAGTGGCGTTATAAAATGATGAATGCCATGTTGGCAGTGAGCTTTTTAAGGAAAATAGCTGTTTCAATTTCCATGAATATGCCATCTATCCGTAAAAATATACTGCCAAGTATATTTAAAGATACGGTGGAACCTACGAATTAATGTTAAAAGAGCTGTCTAAACAGTTCTTTTTTTTTGGAAAGAATTCTTTACTTCTTTTTGGTATGATAGGTATAGGGAGGGGAATGAATGGACATAAAATCAACATACATGATGTACAAAATTGCTCATCATCTTACAGTAGAAAACGGATATGAGGCTATCCATATTAATAATAATTTAGCTGAAATTTGGTTAGAAAAGTATGAGGAGAAAACGTCTCGTGTTGTTCGTATTTCTACTGTTGGATTCGACTGGAAAAACCATCTCAAAAAAGATATTGCAATTGTGTTTCAAAAGACAAGAGCAATGCGAAAATTATTACAAGGTAAACAAATTGAAATACATAATGTATATATTTCCCCTTTTACGCCTATTGACAGCTGGGAAATGCTAAAGAAACCATTAATGGTACAAGAGAAGAATCCAATTAAAATGAAAATCTATTATTTATCTGGTGATGAAATTGTCACAGAAAAAAATCGCCTTAGTGAAAATATTGGAGCTGTATTCCCAAACGTAGAAACAATACCGGAAGAAAATCTAGAGCATTCAATCCAGCAATTAAAGCTAGAATTATACAATAAAATTAAAGAAAAACAGAAAAAAGAAGAAGGTATTTTCTCTTTTGGTAAACCAATATTTACTTACCTGTTAATTGCTATAAATGCCATCTTATTTTTATTATTAGAGTGGAATGGTGGTAGTGAAAATCATCTAACGTTAATTGAATTTGGAGCAAAATATAATCCATTAATAATAGATGGAGAATGGTGGCGGATTGTCACTTCCATGTTCTTACATATTGGTCTATTACACTTTGCTTCTAATATGTTATTTCTCTATTTCTTTGGGTCGCTAGCTGAGCGTATTTATGGTTCAGTTAGATTCTTAATAATTTATATGCTTGCAGGTGTAGGTGGGGGAGTTGCTAGCTTTGCACTTGTAACCAACTTATCAGCTGGTGCTTCAGGAGCATTATATGGGTTGTTCGGCGCATTTCTATATTTTGGTATATTCCATAAACGTATCTTTTTTCAAACGATTGGAACGAATATATTATTCTTATTAGGAATTAATATCATTCTTGGTTTCTCTATGCCACAACTGGATGTTACAGCTCATTTTGGGGGATTAATTGCTGGGTTCGTTGCTAGTGCTATCGTCCACTTTCCAAAGAAGAAAAATATAATGACTCAAGTAATTGGAATCGGTATTTATTTGATTGTTGTCGGTTGGATGTTCTTGTTTGGTGTAGACAATAACGAAGCAAATGCAACGTATCAATTAATGAAGATTGATCAGTTACTACCAGATGAAAAATATGAAGAAGTAATTGATAGTGCAACAAAAGGACTCGAAAATCCAGAAGATGTGGAAGCGTTACTTTTATTTCAACGTTCCTATGCATATATACAATTAAATGAGTTAGAAAAAGCGATTGAGGATTTAGAAGCGTGTATAAAAGTAATGGAGGATCCAAAAGAATTGCCACAAGCTTATTTCAATTTAAGTATACTGTATATTGAAACAGAAGATGAACGTGCTAAGGAAATGCTTCAGAAAGCATATGAATTAAATCCTAATGATGAACGAGTAATCGAGTTATATGAAAGTCTTGATAAAAATTAGAATTTTAATATGAATAAATATTGATGGCCCCAGAATAATGTTTACTTTCTGGGGTTTCTTGTATGCTCGTTTAAAGAGAATAGTAGTGTATAGAAATAGTTACCATACATAAACTAACAGATATCAAATAATATTGCATGGAGGAACTATGGAAAAAGAAAAGCAACCAGTATTTTCGTCATACGAACAGAATAACTCCTATATGCAAGAACGATTACAAATAGACAAAAGCTTTGATATCGTTAATTTAGACTTAGAATATGCTGGAAGAAAAATGTCGATGTTTTTTATTGACGGCTTTGCAAAAGACGATATTTTACATCTGTTGATGAAATTTTTAGCTAAACTCGAACCAGAACATTTAGAACCAGATGCTTTAACAAAATTACTGAAACAATATTTACCATATGTTGAATTAGATCAAGTAGATGATTTAAATCAAGCGGCAGATACCATTCTAGCAGGTCCAACCGCCTTAATAGTGGAAGGGGTAAATAAAGTAATAATTATTGATGCTAGAACATATCCTGTCCGTTCTCCAGGTGAACCTGACTTAGAACGAGTTGTTCGGGGTTCACGTGATGGCTATGTAGAGACAATTGTATTTAACACTGCATTAACCCGTAGAAGAGTACGTGATCGTTCGTTAAGAATGGAATATATGCAAATTGGGAGACGCTCGTTAACTGATATATGTATTTGTTATTTAGAAGATATTGCCGATAAAAAAAGAGTTGAGGATCTGAAAAGTAAATTAAAAGAAATTGATACTGATGGATTACCGATGGCTGAAAAAACAGTCGAAGAGTATATAAGTGGTAGACATTGGAACCCATTTCCTACCGTACGTTATACGGAGAGACCAGATACAGCTGCTGCCCATTTGTATGAGGGACATATATTAATCATCATTGATGGTTCACCAAGTGTTATTATTACACCAACAACGTATTGGCATCATTTACAGCATGCTGAAGAGTATCGGCAAAAACCGTTAATTGGTGCTTACTTACGATTTGTTAGGTTTATTGCTGTATGGGCATCTATTTTTATTTTGCCATTGTATTATTTATTCTCGACTAATCCTGAACTTCTACCAGAGCAACTAGCATTTATTGGCCCCAATGAAATGGGGACTATTCCAATATTAATTCAGTTTCTTATAGCCGAATTAGGTATTGATATGTTACGAATGGCGGCCATACATACTCCAACCTCTTTAGCTACTGCAATAGGGCTAGTAGCTGCAATACTCATCGGACAAGTTGCTATTGAAGTAGGATTATTTTCATATGAAGTGATTCTTTATTTAGCTGTTGCAGCAATTGGTACTTATGCAACACCAAGTTATGAAATGAGTCTTGCTAACCGGATTGTCCGGCTATTTTTACTACTTGCAGCTGCTGCGTTTGGAGTAGTTGGGTATATGATAGCATTATTATTCTTGCTCATTTATACAGTCCGTATGAGGTCATTTGAAATACCCTACTTTTGGCCGGTATTACCGTTTTCACCTCGTGCATTTCGTGATGTCTTTATTCGCACACCAATACCACTTAAACGAAAAAGGCCTTCCATACTACATCCTGAGGACCCAGACCGATAAAGGTATGGGTCTTTTTTACATTAACAAAAAACTATTTCTTTTGGTGCGTTTTGCTATATAATAGAAATTGGTGATAAGAGTGAAAACGTTATATGACGTACAGCAAGTATTAAAAAGATTTGGAACATTTATTTATACAGGGGATAGACTTGGAGATTTGGAGTTAATGCAAAACGAAATAACCGAATTATACAAAGCAGGTTTAATAGATATAGAATCTTATCGAACTGCTATATTAGTCATCCGTCATGAGATAAATAACTATATTTCAAAAAAAGGGTGAATTGTAATGAATAAAAACATTATCATTGGAGTAGATATAGGAGGTACTACAGTAAAAATTGGTATACTACAATCTACTGGTGAAATAATTGAAAAATGGGAAATTGAAACTACAAAATCAAATGATGGTAAAATCGTAATTGATCAGATTTGGAGCTCTGTATTAGCTAAATTAACGACTTTAGAATTGGATACAAACGATGTACTGGGTATCGGCATTGGTGCACCAGGATTTATTGATGGAGAAAATGGGTATGTATATGAAGCAGTTAATATTGGGTGGAAAGAATTTAATCTAAGAGATTATATGACTAGTAAAACTGGATTACCAGTATATGTTGAGAATGATGCTAATATTGCAGCATTAGGTGAAAACTGGTTAGGTGCAGGCCATAAGGCAAAAGATGTGATTGCTGTGACACTTGGAACAGGAGTTGGCGGTGGTATCATTGCTAAAGGTAAAATTTTAAATGGTATTAACGGGACAGCAGGGGAAATAGGACATATAATTGTCGATCCAAATGGATATGCTTGTAATTGTGGTCGAACAGGATGTTTGGAAACCATTGCTTCTGCAACAGGAGTGGTAAGGCAAGCAATGAAAATAATTGAAAATAAACCTTCTAGTCCACTTGCTTTGCAATACGCACAAAATGGTAAAATTACATCTAAGCTAATCTTTGATTTGGCTAAACAAGGTGATAAAGATTGTAATCATATTATCGACTATACTGCTAATACGTTGGGAATGGCTTTAGCAAATTTAGCAGTGACCATTAATCCTTCGATGATCTTAATTGGTGGGGGTATGTCTAATGCTGGTGAACAATTATTACAACCGATTAAAGATTCATTTACAAAATATGCTCTACGAAGAACAAGTGAAGCATGTGAAATTAAAATTGCAGAATTAGGTAATGATGCTGGAATCATTGGTGCTGCATACTTAGTTCAACAGAATCTAGCTTAATCGATAATAATTTCTCCTATAAATTGTAACAATCTTGAAACCTTTTTGTTGTTTTATTCGTCTTAATAGATAGTTTGTTTAGTTCAAATGGTTTTCATGCCGTTACTATCAAAATAAATCTGCATATAGTAAAGTAGTAGTTTTTAGGAGGAAATAATATGAAACGTAAAGGAAAAAATATTCCTTTATATGTATTAGCGACATTAATATTCGGGTTAAAAACCTACATCGTATACCGTTTCTTTTTCAGTCTTGATCTAGAAAATGGTATGCAAGAATTAATTTTATTTATTAATCCGTTTGTATCAGCCTTTCTAGTATTTGCTGTAAGTGTATGGATTAAGACACCGGAAAGGCAAATGAAGTATCTACGGTATATGGTGTTAATTGGGACACTTATAATTTATGCAAACCTAGTATTCTACCGGTCTTTTTCGGACTTTATAACTCTTCCACAACTAGGGCAAGGTGGAAATGCAGGGGATTTAGGTTCCAGTATTCTTTCATTAATAAAAGTATATGATATTATACTATTTATTGATGTCATCATAGTTTGGTATTTAAGTAAAAAGCATGTGATTAAAGTAAAGACCAGCTATCCAAAAAGTGGAAAAATATGTGCTTTTGCTTTATCGCTTGCTTTATTAGTGGGTAATTTCTTTTTAGCAGAAATGGAACGTCCCCAATTATTTACTAGAGCATTTGACAGGGAATATTTAGTAAAATATATTGGTTTGTTTAATTATCATATTTATGATGCTGTACTTCATTCTAAAGTTAAAACACAGCATGTTTTTGCAGATGGTAGTGAGTTACCATCCATTGACGAATATGTTAATAACGAAATAAAACAAAATGGCAAATCAGATTTATTTGGAATTGCGGAAGGAAAAAATGTTATCTTTATTTCTGCAGAATCGATTCAAAGCTTCGTAATTGGTAATACAGTAAATGGGCAAGAAGTTACACCATTCCTTAATCGCTTAGTTGAAGATGAAGATACGTATTACTTTGAAAATTTTTATCACCAAACAGAACAAGGAAAAACTTCTGATTCAGAATTTCTAACAGAAAATTCATTATACCCTTTACCAAGGGGAGCAGTGTTTTATACCCATGCACAAAATGATTATCGAGCGATGCCAGAAATTTTAGGTAATGAGGGGTATTATACAACGGTATTCCATGCAAATAATGATAGTTTCTATAATCGTGACCAAATGTATCCTAATTTAGGGTTTGACTATTATTATGATCAAGATGCATATGAAGTGAACGAGAATAATAGTATTGGTTGGGGCTTAAAGGATAAACAATTTTTTGAGCAATCTATGAAGTATTTACAGACTCTTGAAGAACCGTACTATGCGAAGTTCATTACATTAACAAACCATTTTCCATTTGAACTTGATGTAAAAGATCGGTCAATTGATCGCTATGATTCAAACTCAAATACGTTAAACAATTATTTTCCAACTGTTCGTTACATGGATGAATCCATTGAATTATTCTTTAACCAATTAAAAGATGCAGGGATTTATGAAGATTCGATTATCATTATTATGGGAGATCACTATGGAATAAGTTCTAACCATAATAAAGCAATGAGTCAATATCTTGATAAAGAGGAAATTACACCATATGATCATGTTCAATTACAGCGTGTACCATTGTTTATTCATATCCCAGGTCATGGAGAAGGGGAAGTAAAATCAACTATTTCCGGCCAAATTGATATGAAACCAACTATTCTAAGTCTACTTGGAATTGAAAATGATGAGGATATTTACTTTGGAAATGATTTATTTAACGAAGATCGAAAAGGATATGTCATCTTACGTAATGGAGATTATATAACAAAAGATTATATCTATACGAGCGACAATTGTTATAATTTTACAACAGGCGAATTGCTGGATGAAACTGATGCGAATGCTTGTTTTGAATTTACAGAGAAAGTAAATCAGGAATTAAGTTATTCCGATGACATCATTTACGGAGATCTATTCCGATTTGTGGATTTTGGTGAAGAAAAGTAGAATCTTACTAAATAAAAATAGTTTTAAATGAATAAACACCACATGTGGCCCGGAAATATATATTGTTTTCCGTGGGTGAATGTGGTGTTTATGCGTTAATTGCAATCATTAATTCTTCTCACATCAACTTAATCATTCCAATAAAAATAAAAAAACTAACGAAATCGTTTGACTTCGCTAGTTTTTTATTCTTATAAATTATCTTTTAAAACAGAAATGATTGTGGCGATCGAGAAAAATCCAAAAGCAAGTACGGATAGAACTGAGAATCCTAATGCAAGGAAATTTCTATACTTTAACTGACGGATAACAGATACAACCGAAACAATTGCTACAACTAAGAAAATAATTCCTAATACAATATGTTGCATTGGCATTGAAGCTTTACCTCCTTACAGATAACCATTGATCTTTGTTTGTTTAAAAAATTCATTTATATTAATATGTATTATACTACCACATTTATTCTAGTATAAAATTAACTATTTGTCGAGGAAATCATATAAAGTTAAAAATTTCTTCACAACCACAATAACAGGAGGGAAATGCATTGCAAATTAAGAACTTTCCACTAGGGGCTTTAGGGACAAATTGTTATATCCTCTATAAGAATAAAAAAGCGATTATTATTGACCCAGGAGCAGAAGGGGATAAAGTTATAAATTGGCTAACTGAAGAGGGAGTAGAACCTTTGGCTATCCTGTTAACTCATGCACACTTTGATCATATTGGAGCTGTAGAGCAATTACGCAATCATTATAATATTAAGGTATACATGCATGCCTTAGAAAAAGAATGGCTAAAAGAACCAACTCTAAATGGCTCCAGTCGATTTTTTGGTGGAGAAATCAAAACAGCTTCACCAGATATATTATTACAGCCTGGGAAATATCAACTTGATATTTTTGAAATGGAAATTTTTCACACCCCAGGGCATTCTCCAGGTAGCATTAGCTTCTATTTTGAAAAAGAGGGAATTATTATAAGTGGAGATGTGTTATTTCATAGAAGTATTGGTAGAACTGATTTACCAGGTGGCGATTTTTCCGTGTTAGAAGAATCGATTCAACGTACAATCTACCCGTTAGCGGACCAAACTATTGTTTATCCAGGACATGGCCCGCAAACGACTATAGGAGAAGAGAAACGATTAAATCCTTTTGTGAATGCAATTTAAGAAAACAAAAAACCCTGCAAGTGGCATGTTATGTATGCGCAGGGTTTTTTGTTTACTTAATGCCCGAAACCAGGCACTAAATGGAATTCTGAATACCACGTAAAACCTATCATGAAAACAGTTAAGTAAGCTCCGAACAAGTACATGTACATACGCTCAGATAATTTCAAATAACCTATTGTTAGGAAAAATATTGTTTGAACTAGGGATAGTAATGCGGGACCAGTCATACCACCGGCATAGAACATTACTGTGAAAATACCAGTCCAAAAGGCAAGGACTCGAAACATTCTGTCCATCATTTCCCCTCCTTTTCACTCTGTCTCAATGTTATTATATACAAGTCATGCAATAATGTAAACGAAACACATTTTGAATAAATGGTGAATTATTTCTTGGCTAGAAATCAAATCCTCCATGTATACGAAGAGAAATCTTCATTCGGGTGCATGATTAATGATTTAGTAACTTCATATAAATAGCCACCATTTGTTTGAATAATAAAGGTTAAATGGATGTAATCAACTGATTGAGAAATCTCAATCGTAACAATCCCATTTGGAAAAGTATAATTAATTTTTTCTACACCATTATTATATTGTGAGTATTGTTCGCTTTTATACTTCCTATAACTTAATTCAAATAGTGATTGTGCTGTTATTTGTTCGATAAGATTTGCCGTCATTTTACTGTCATGATGATATTTAATCAAGTTCGTTGATACATACAGTAAAGTTATTGCTGTTAACATTAAAACAAGTGGCAATGTGAACCCTTGTTCATTCTGGAAGAAATACGATTTCTTTTTCATATGTATCTCCTTTACTTGACGAAATAATAATTTTGAAACCATGGGGGAGAAGCTGACATTGAAAATCCCGGATATTTCTTAATAATATTTCATGACCTTGATTATTCACTTGTCTACGAATGACGTTACCATATTTTTCGATAGAAACAAGATCTCCTGTTAATGTAGTCATACTAACCTTGTTATTCTTAATAGACAGTTCGTTCACTTGATTTACATTATGCTGAATAAAATGAAATAATTGTTGGATGGAAATCTCATCATAATGATGTTCCCGGGGAAATGTTTTTACAATAGCACCATATATATGAATACATATGATAGCTAACGTAATCATTAACAGAACAGTATAGAAAGTAAAGGCTCTTTCATTATTCTTCCCAACCATATAGACAGACCTCTTCTTTGCGCTGCATGATATTAAGCCATGTTGCACAGCCTATTATTAGTGAATCTTCAAACCTGTTAAATGTAAACGTTACAGAGATGGAATCTATTTCTCTTTGGAATGACGATGGTACAACTTTAGATTGCATTTCATCATGTAAAACGTAAGTGACAGCTCTTCGCTCACTCAATACTTCTCTTTCAAAAGAAATGTGAGTGACTAGGGGGATAAGTAGTGTACATAGAAGTAAAAAAATAGTTAAGGAAACGATAACTTCTATAACTGTAAAACCTCTATTGTTTTTCAATATATCCACGTCCCTTACCAGGAGGAAATACTATATTATATTTGTTCTTCGGAGATATTAACTGGATTGTTCCAGCTTGACGAATTGTCCCATATTCATTAAAAGCGATAGAACGATATTGACGCCTATTAATTCTCCATCCAGTTGGGAGGTTTCGGATAATGTCTTTATTATCTGACGTCTCAATAACGTATCGATCTTCATAAAGAACAATTCGATTGTAATATGAAGACCCAAGGGTTTGATTTTGTAAATATAACAAATCATATTCAAGTATGTGTAAAACAGTTTCTTCGTTTTTTCGTTCGATAAAGGACGTGGAGATTGGTATTGAGATGAGAAGCACGATACTGATGACTGAAAGTACTACTAAAATTTCAATCAGGGTAAATCCAGATTGTTTAGTTTGTTGTAGATCCATTATCGGTCACTATCCCATTTTCGAGAGATAGAGGTTTCCCAGAGCAGGAAAGTTGATCTTCACTACGGAGATATTTTTCATCTAGCAGTACTTCAAGGTTTTCAGGATACGTTCCATTTTCTAAGTAATACGTATCAACTTGAGCTTGTACGACTGCAACTAAAGCATCACAACCGTCCTCTTGTACTTTTTTATTCTTTTCCCCTAAGTTTGGAATAACAAGTAATAATATGATGGAAATGACCATCATCACCACTAACATTTCTATTAAAGTAAATCCTTTTTCATTTCTAAACATTTGAACTCCTCCTTAAAATGTTTCGATTAATTGATACATAGGTAACATAATGGATAAATAAATCATGATGATTACAAGCCCTAAAACAATGAAAAAGATAGGCTGAATATACGTAATAAATTTAATAATTCTCTGGTTAATTTCCTCCGTTAAAAAAGTAGCATAGATAGTTAAGTCATTTTTTAGTTCTTCTTGATTCGTATTTTTTTGGAAAATAGATGCAAGTTGTGGACTAATAAATGATAATTCACTCATAGTCATGGAGATATGTCTTCCGTTATTTAGGCTTTCGGTTAATTGAGTTGCATAATAGGAAAGTAGTGGAAGTTTACTTTGATTCGCTAGAATGATTAACACATCTCTAATTGATAGGCCAGTACCGAGTAGGGAGCCAAAATGAGTAGAAAATAAAAAGGATGTGTTCAATGTTAAGTAACTTCGATAAAATGGGATGGCTTGATATATTCTAATTTGCTTTGAGATTGGCAACCGGTGTTTCCAATACTTCCAACATATAATCGTAATGCCAATAATGACACCAATGATGACGAGGCTAATATACAAGATGGAAAATAAATGTATTATCGACATAAGAAAAAAACTATCGCCACTACCAGTTTGAAATAAATTCATTATATACGGGAGTACTTTCTGTTGAATAAACATAAATGTAATTGTAAAAATGATAGTGAGGATGATAGGGTAGCGAATTGCTTGCGCGAATTTTTTCTTATACATTAGCCTTTGCTCGTATATGTCTATACATTGGAGAATACTTTCTTCTAAATCGCTATGTTCCTTTGAAAAATAGATATATGTTGTAATGAGGGAATGGAAGGACAGTCTTTCTAGTGCTTGTTCGAAGGAAATACCACGTTTTAATTGATCGATAATCTCAATTGCAAGTGATTGTAATGTTTTATCCCATTTTAATGTCTCTAAAGCAGCTAATAATGAATACCCATTGGATAGGGATCTAGATAGTCTATTCAGAAACGATAATTGGATGGAAGCAGGTAATCGTTTATTCTTTCTCAAAAGTCTCGTTAGAGATAAATCCATAGCTCCATGCCTTCCTTTTTAAATAGAAGAAAGTATGTTTATAATGATTGAAATTAATATTTTCGCCTTGTATAGCTTTGCTTAATAATTTTCCATCCAATATTTCTAGTAGAGCTGCTCTTCGTTTTGATTCGTTACTAGAGATGATAGGTATTAATTGAATAGAAGAAATCCCAATTAATGATTGTTCCAACTCAACTCTAGTCAATCCCATTTCCAATAGTCGCTGAATCGTACCAATTGTGTTTTTGGCGTGAATAGTACTTAAGACTAAATGCCCTGTTAAAGAAGCCTCCAATGCAAATTTTGCAGTATGTCTATCCCTTATTTCTCCAACCATGATTATATCTGGGTCATGCCGTAGTGCAGCTTTTAACCCAGTTTGATACGTAATCCCTGCTTTTTCATTAACCTGTACTTGTAAGATGTCATCAATATTCTTTTCAATTGGGTCTTCGAGTGTAATGGTTTGGAAAGAGCCATTTTTTAACGTCTCCTCTAGTAATGCATAAAGTGTAGTTGTTTTCCCACTACCAGTTGGACCGGAAATTAAAATTAATCCCGCACGGAAATTCATCCATTGTTTAATTTTTGTTAATTGATTTTTGAATAAAAATAATTGATCGAGGGAAAAGTGTTTACCTTGAGGAAGGATCCGCATTGCAAGGCTTTCTAATTGATTTACAGGTAATGTAGATAATCGAAGAGAATAATCTTGAGAATTTGTTTGGTATGGAATAGTACCATTTTGGGGTTTTCTTATTTCACCAATATCCATCCCTGATGTAAACTTGTAATAGGTAAGAAGTAATTCGTATTCTACAGTTGAAATGGTTGTGTGTAGAATTCGCTTGCCTTGTATTCTGAAATAAATATTGGTATTTTGCGTGAAGGGATAGAAATGAATATCAGTGGCTTGACTTTTAAGGGCTTGTTGAAGAATTTTGTCTGACAGAAGCTGTGCAGAATTCAATCAGTTACACCTCCATCTTATTTTCTATTTATTATTATTCGACATATACATGCAAAATCCTTCTTTTTTATTAAAAAAATTTTAGAGGGTGAAATAAATGAAGAAACTATACTTGATTGGCTTTATGGGATGCGGGAAAACTTCCACTTCTCACTATCTTAGTAAAAAAACAGGCCTAACCCATGTAGATATTGATGAATTAGTAGAAAAAAATCAACAGAAGAAAATTAAGTCCATTTTTCAAGAGGACGGGGAAGCCGTTTTTAGGCAGTATGAATCGGAGACATTAATGGCTATTAACGATGCTGTAATCGTTTCAACCGGTGGTGGCATTGTCGAAAGGGTAGAAAATATTCAATTTATGAAAGAAACGGGCGTTCTCATCTATTTAAAAACGTCACTCGAAATAATTAAACAACGGATTACCAATGATGGAACACGTCCACTATGGAATAATTCTAAAGATATTAATAGTTTATATGAAAAAAGAACTCGATTGTACGAAATGAATGCTGATTACATAATTGATTGTGATGATATGACGATTGAAGAAGTTGGCTTACGCATATTAGAATTATCAACGTATAAAGCTGTTTTAAAACGTGAAGAGTAATAATAATCATTTGAAAAAAGAGGTGATAACGATAAAGGGAAATGATTATGTAAAATATATGACAGAACAAGTTGTATCGTATATTGATCAACCAAAAGAAGTAAGGAAACAAAAACGTTTAGAACAAAAAGCAAATTCCCAAATGCTACCTATTGGAAACAAATGGTTTGGAGCATTGCCATTTGCTATTAAATCTATGTTTAAGAAAGTAGAGTGAAAGGGTGGGTAAGGTCTAATTATATGTTCAAATAGTTAGACCTTATCGTTTAGTTTATAAAATTTCCATTCAGATAAAAAATCCCACCGTTTACGATATTCACTTGAATTTTTGGATGGTATCTTTCTTTTAAATCTTGCAGTTCCTTTTCCATCTGATCGATCTCCTCGTCCCACTCATCTTCATAAAAGTGTTTAAGAAGCTCCATTTCATTTTCTAAAGTTTCTAGTGATTCCTTTGCCCAGTCATGATCTAAATCGCTAATATATTGATCAATTACGGAAAGTATTCGTTTATAACCACTTTGAGGCTTAATAATGGGTGTAATCGTATAACAAAAATCTGAAATTTTCATTCCAAATTCTATCCCATGTAACGCATCCATCATTTCTGTTTTCATAACTCCATTGATTAAATTTAGTCCAATCGAAAATATCTCATCCTTTTTATGTTTTCCAATGTAGCTTATTTTTAAGTTAACAACTAACCATGGATGTAGGGCTGTATTTTGATTTGCTTGAACGACTTGAAATAATCGTGTAAATCGTTCATTTTCTTTTAAATGATTTAATATTTGCTGAAGACGGGGACTCCCAAAGTGGATTCGTTCCCCTTTGAGATCTTGAATTTCTTGATTAGTTATTAACGTCAGTTGCATTGGGTCGCCTTCACGACCCATATTTTTAATATAGTGCCAATAAAAAGGACGATTCATAAGTGCCCGATCCATTTTCTCGTTTAGTTGGATTTGAAGAACGCCATCTTGATTGGAAATTATCTCACAGTGATGCGCGGTGAAGTAATCCTTTAGAAACGAATGAAGTTCAATTGCCATACTGTGATTCCTCCGTCATGGTATTTTGATGCGTGTTTTGTATAATAGACGTTAAATTATCTAGCTTTATCTTTATTTCTCCAGTTGATGATGATTCTTTCATTATGGATTGAATTTCTTCTTCAAAACTATCTATTTTTAACTCCGCTAATATATCATCTAAATGACCAATAACCTTTTCAAAAAGGGCAATTTTTTCATAAAGTAACTTCATAATATGTTCTTCCAATGTATTCCGAATGGCAAAGTTATAGATATGAACATCTTTTTCTTGTCCATAACGATGTATTCTACCAATACGCTGTTCTAAACGCATTGGGTTCCATGGAAGGTCATAGTTAATCATATAATTACAAAATTGTAAATTAATCCCTTCACCTCCTGCTTCTGTTGCAATTAATACTTGTGCCCGATCCTTGAATAATTGCTTCATCCAATCTTTTTTTCCACGTTTAAATCCTCCCCGAAATGGTACCGATGTAATGCCATGTTGCTGTAAAATCCATTGTAAGTACAGTTGAGATGCTCGATACTCGGTGAAAATAATAACTTTTTCATCGCCAATTTCTTTGATTAATTCCACTACTTTTTGTGCTTTCGCATGATGGGGGAGTTGACCAATTCTTTCAATTATTGGTTGTAATATTTCCCTACCATGATGTTCTTCATTATTAACAAATTTTTGTAATGATAAATAACAAGCTTCTCTGGAGGAACATAATTCTCTTAAAAAGGTAATTTTAGAAAAAGAAGAGAACGGTTGGAACGTCTTATCTAGTTCGTTGTAAACTTCATACTCTTCATCGGTAAAATCTACCCACACGGTTTCAATATTTCGTTTTGTTGTATTGAGTGACGTATCTTTTCTCGTGTTTCTAACCATTACTTTTTGAACTAATTGTTTTAAGTACGTGTCTTGATTGATCTTTTTACGGTCTTTTCCATACTTTTCTAAAAAGGATTCATAGTTTCCTAAATGTCCAGGTTTTAAAATTGAAACAAGATTGAAAATTTCTATTAGTTGATTCTGTACGGGTGTTGCAGTTAGCAATAAACAATACTTTTTCTTTAGGGCACGAACAAATGCATAGTTTTTTGTTTTATGGTTTTTTAATTTATGTGCTTCATCTATTAATACAAAATCATAATTAATATCTAAAATTGCTTCCCTGTGCGGAGATCTTTTAGCTGTATCAATAGAAGTGACAATAATGTCATAACTATCCCACGGATAATGTTTTTTAAATGTTGCGGCAGGGATGTAGAACTTTTCATTTAACTCTTTTACCCATTGGTTAACTAAGGATGCGGGGACTAAGATAAGTATCTTTTTGGCAAGTCCGCGAATCATATATTCTTTTAAGATTAATCCAGCTTCAATCGTCTTTCCTAACCCTACCTCATCAGCTAAAATAGCTCTTCCATTCATTTCTTCAATTGCCTGTTTTGCCGTTTGCACTTGATGTGGTAAAAAATTCATTTCTGGTAAGAATTCTAATGCTCTTAAACCATGGAAATCCTTTGTGAAAGTTGTTAATTCTGCATCATAGGCCATTTTAAAAAGTTCCCAAGATGAAAAAGGACCATCATGGTCTAGTTTTTCTTGTAAATCGTTAATAAAATTATTATCATATGATACTTCAATATTGTTCATTTGATACTTCCTTTATCAGTAGTTTCATAATTTATTGAACGTAAAGGATACATTTTCAATTGTAATATGGTATAATGTAAGCGATATCTTTCGTAAAATTTGTTTTGATACATAGTATAACCATAAAGATAGAATTTCATTATGGCGAATGAGTACAAGGGGAGAGATTACCACTCGAGGAGAACAGGTAACGCCGAAGGAGCAAGCAAGTTGCGAATCTCTCAGGCAAAAGAACCCTTGTAGGACGCACCTCTGGAGAGTGTTTGTCTTAACAAACCACCCACGAAGCACGCATTTATCAATAAATGCTAAACTTTCTGGTTACAGGACAGAGGCAGTATTGAAGGGGGACAGGCCCCTTTCAAGCTGTCTCTATTTTTATGGTTAATTATTAGAAAATTTAAAAAGGGAGTGGTTATCGTGAGTGAACTGAAACGAACACCTATTTATTCTGAATATGAAAAGTATGGGGCAAAAACTATCGACTTTGGGGGATGGGATTTACCTGTACAATTTTCCAGTATTAAAGAGGAACATGTAGCAACAAGAACGACTGCTGGATTGTTTGATGTATCTCATATGGGAGAAATATTAGTGACAGGTCCAAAAAGTTTGGAGTATCTACAATATGTCACTACAAATGATGTATCCAAATTAGTTCCTAACAAAGCCCAATACGCTTTTATGTGTTACGAAGATGGTGGCACAGTTGATGATTTTCTCATTTATATGCTCCGTGAAAATGAATATTTACTAGTAGTAAATGCTGCAAATACCGATAAAGATTTTGAATGGATGATTAAAAATAATCAATATGCAGCTGAGGAAGTAACCATACAAAATGTATCGGCTAATTATGCACAAGTTGCATTACAAGGACCAAAAGCAGAAGAAATCTTACAAACGATGACAGAAACAGATTTAAGTGCAATAACATTCTTCCGATTTGATCAGGAAGTATATTTATCTGGAATTGAAAAACCAGCACTTGTTTCAAGAACTGGTTATACCGGGGAAGGTGGGTTTGAAATATATATTGATGCTGAAGCAGGGCCAGTTCTTTGGAACCGTATTTTAGAGGCAGGTAAAGAGAAAGGACTACTACCAGTTGGCTTAGGGGCTCGTGATACGCTACGCTTTGAAGCAAACCTACCACTTTATGGACAAGAACTATCCCAGTCAATTACACCAATTGAAGCTGGACTTGGGTTTGCTGTTAAAGTAAATAAGAAAGAGAATTTTATTGGAAAAGAAGTTTTAAAAGAACAAGTAGAAAATGGAACATCTCGTAAAATAGTCGGCATTGAGATGATCGATAAAGGTATTCCACGCCATGGGTACGAAGTTTTATATGGAGATGAGGAAATCGGTGTTGTTACTTCTGGTACACAATCACCAACTCTACAAAAGAATATTGGCTTAGCTATAATTAAGAGTGAATATGCTACGCTAGATAATGAACTAACCATTCAGGTGAGAAAGCGTAAGCTTCGTGCAAAAGTTATTCCAAGAACATTTTTAAAGCAGGATTAATAGGGAGGGAACAACAATGGAATTTCGTTATTTACCGATGACAGAAACAGATAAGAAAGAAATGTTAGATGCGATTGGTATCCAATCAACGGAAGAGTTATTTTCTGATATTCCAGATAAAGTTCGACTTAAAAGAGAAATGAATCTGAAAGCTCCTACAAGCGAAATCGAATTGAAAAAAGAGCTTGTTAGAATGAGTAAGAAAAACTACAACTTACAAGAATACACATCGTTCCTTGGGGCGGGGGTATATGATCACTTCATCCCATCAGTTGTCGATCATGTCATTTCACGTTCAGAATTTTATACAGCGTATACCCCATATCAACCAGAAATTTCACAAGGGGAATTACAAGCAATTTTTGAGTTCCAGACGATGATTTCAGAACTAACTGGTATGCCTGTTGCAAACTCGTCCATGTATGATGGGGGAACATCACTTGCTGAAGCAGTTAATTTAAGTGCAGCACAAACAAGAAAGAAGAAGGTATTAGTTTCTAAAGCTATTCATCCAGAGTCCCAAGCAGTAATTGAAACATATGCGAAAGGTCCAAATTTAGAAATCGTCTACATTGATCATGTTGACGGTCGAACAGACTTAGACCAATTAGCACGTGAACTTGATGAAGATACAGCAAGTGTTGTAATCCAATATCCAAACTTCTTTGGCCAAGTGGAACCATTAAAAGAAGTTAGAGAATTACTAGATGGACAGAAGAAAACGATGTTTATAGTTTCTAGTAATCCACTTGCATTAGGATATTTAACACCTCCTGGGGAATTTGGTGCAGATATTGTTGTCGGTGATACACAAGTCTTTGGAATTCCTGCTCAATTTGGTGGGCCACATTGTGGATACTTCGCTACAACAGAAAAATTAATGCGTAAAATACCAGGTCGATTAGTGGGACAAACTGTTGATGAAGATGGAGTACGTGGTTTTGTATTAACTTTACAAGCTAGAGAGCAGCATATTCGTCGCGAGAAAGCAACATCTAATATATGTTCGAACCAGGCTCTAAATGCGTTGGCTAGTTCTGTTGCAATGAGTTCAATCGGTAAACATGGACTAAAGAAAATGGCTGAATTGAACATGCAAAAAGCACGTTACGCTAAAAAGAAATTGGAAGAGGCTGGGTTTGAAGTGCTTTCAGATGGAGCATTTTTCAATGAATTTGTTGTGAAATTACCAGTTACGGTTAAAGTAGCAAATGATAGATTATTAGAAAAAGGCATCATCGGTGGCTATGATTTAGCTGTATATTACCCTGAACTTGAAGGCCATATGTTAATTGCTGTTACAGAAATTCGTACAAAAGAAGAAATTGATGCTTTTGTAAAAGAATTGGGGGATATCCATGAGTAATAAAGACTTTCCATTAATATTTGAACGTAGTAAAGAAGGTAGAGTGAGTTATAATCTACCAGAACTTGATGTTCCAGCAGTGGATTTAGACGCTGAATTAACAGACACATATGTGCGGAGTGAAGCACCAGAACTACCAGAAGTAAGTGAACTAGAGATCATGCGCCATTATACTGGTCTATCTAACCGTAACTACGGAGTAGATTCTGGATTCTATCCACTCGGTTCATGTACGATGAAATACAATCCAAAGATTAACGAAGATGTTGCTCGTTTGGATGGGTTTAGTCATATTCATCCATTACAAGATCCAAAGACTGTCCAAGGGGCATTAGAAATGATGTATGACCTTGGTGAGTCTTTAAAAGAAATTACAGGCATGGCAGCAGTTTCCTTACAATCAGCAGCTGGAGCACATGGAGAATGGACAGGGCTTATGATGATTCGTGCCTTCCATGAAGCAAACGGTGATTTTCAGCGTACAAAAGTTATCGTTCCTGACTCTGCACATGGAACAAACCCAGCATCAGCAGCGGTTGCCGGGTTTGAAGCTGTAACAGTAAAATCTAATGAAAATGGATTAGTAGATTTAGAAGACTTAAAACGTGTTGTTGGTGATGACACAGCAGCATTAATGCTAACTAACCCAAATACACTAGGTCTTTTTGAAACAGAAATTCTTGAAATGGCAGAAATTGTACATGGTGTCGGTGGGAAATTATACTACGACGGTGCCAACTTAAACGCAATTATGGGATATGCTCGTCCAGGAGATATGGGCTTTGACGTCGTTCACTTGAACTTGCATAAAACATTCACTGGACCACATGGTGGGGGAGGACCAGGTTCTGGACCAGTTGGGGTTTCCGCTGAATTAGAACCATTCTTACCAAAACCTGTTATTGTTAAAGAAGATGACTTCTATACATTTGATTATGATCGCCCAGACTCTATTGGTAGAGTGAAACCTTACTATGGTAACTTCGGCATTAACCTTCGTGCGTATACGTATATTCGTACAATGGGAGCGGAAGGACTGAAAAAGGTAAGTGAATATGCGGTTCTAAATGCTAATTATATGATGCGTAAGCTAGAGAAAGCTTATGATTTACCATATACACAACACTGTAAGCATGAATTTGTTCTTTCGGGTAGAAGACAGAAAAAACTAGGTGTACGTACACTAGATATCGCTAAACGCCTGTTAGACTTTAATTATCACCCGCCTACCATCTACTTCCCATTAAATGTAGAGGAAGCATTGATGATCGAACCGACAGAGACGGAATCAAAAGAAACTTTGGATGGCTTCATTGATACGATGTTACAAATTGCAGATGAAGTAGAAAACAATCCTGAAATTGTCCAAGAAGCTCCACATCATACGATTGTGAAGCGGATGGATGAGACAACTGCAGCAAGAAAACCAGTGTTACGATATAAGAAGGCTTAAATTTAGAACGCCAAAGGGGTGTGGACTCCTTTGGCGTTTTTATTTTGGTATTTATCAAATTGCTTTATGGGGATGGGTGAAATGAAGAATGGGAAGACCGCTTATATCATTTTGGAGCTGAATGAAGTAGGAAATGAAGAATGGGAAGCTCTCATCCATCATTATAGAGTTTTTTGAATAACACAGAAAATAAAAAAAGCGAACATATGCACTATGGACAAGTGTATGTGTTCGCTTTTATTTTTATAAAGAAGATTATCCTCTTTTAACTTTCCCAGTCCACTTCTTAAATCCGCCTTTTAATTGGTTAATATCTTTGTATCCCTTTTTATGAAGTAGTTGAGCTGCTCTAGCAGAACGAGCTCCACTTTGGCAATAAAGATAAACTGGTTTATCCGGACGAATTTCAATTAAACGTTGTTTCATTTGGGTAACTGGAATATTTCTAGCGCCAAGAATATGACCGTTTTTAAATTCTTGAGGCTCTCTCACATCAATTAATTGTGCTTTTCGATAGCCTTCTCGGAATTGCTCCTCGGTAAGCGTCTTTAAATAATTGCGTTGTCTGAAGAAACGAAATACAGAAATAACGATTAAAATGATTAATGCTAATAATAGATATTCCATCTAATAAATCCCCCGTCTTTCACTTTGTACTATCCTATTATAGGCTGAAACCCTATTTTTTTCAAAGTATTTATTATCATATTGATTATATATCTATATTTAAGTTGTCCACTAACATATTTATATATTCTAGTGCAATTTTAAAATTTGTTAGATTTAGTAGATTTTCACATTGTTATCTTTAATTATCTTTATTTTTCTTATGTTTTTGTTATTTATCATGTTTGACAAAATTAATCATATATGCTCAAAACACAATATGTAGTATTTGTGTTAAAATTTACACACTAGATATTGAAATCCATTACCTAAATATGGTATGGTATTACTAGCTTACAAATCTATTAGTAGATTTAAAGATTTATATTTAAAGGAGAGATTAAATGTCAACGGCTGTCGAATCAAGAACTAACATTAATGTGGACATGCTTAACGAAGATATTAAGCAATTTCCACAGGTACATCCAATCACCCCAGATATGAAATTACTACATAAGGGTGTATCGAGGTTGGTCATGTTAGACCGATACGCGTTTAAAGATACAGAGAAAAAGACATTAAAAGAAGGGGATTTTGTTGTCTTAACGGTTAAAGCAGATCCAAAATTTCCAGCCAGGGGCTTAGGGTTTATAAAATCTATTGATAAAGCTAATAACGAAGCTCTAGTACAAGTAGAACCAGATTATGTTTCTGTTTTAGATGGTGAAGAAGCAGAAACAGGAATTGTAAAACGAGGATTAGATAGTATTGATAAGCCTCTTGAAGTGTTCTATGAGCAGATTGCAAAGCGTAATGCTACTGGTCTAGCAAGTGTAGAACCCACGGAAGAGTTACGTGAAAAGTGGGTTGACAAGTACTACCATGAGCTTGCTAACTTAAACTTTATTCCAGCAGGTCGGGTACTGTATGGTGCAGGTTCAGAAACCGAGGTAACTTACTTTAATTGTTACGTTATGCCTTATATTAAAGATTCTCGTGAAGGAATCTCTGAGCACCGGAAACAAGTTATGGAAATTATGAGTAGAGGTGGCGGTGTTGGTACGAATGGTTCCACCCTTCGTCCACGTAATGCCCTAGCAAGAGGAGTAAATGGTAAATCATCTGGATCAGTATCTTGGTTAGATGATATTGCAAAATTGACTCACCTTGTTGAGCAAGGTGGATCGCGAAGAGGAGCACAAATGATTATGTTAGTAGATAATCACCCTGACATAATCGAATTTATAATTTCTAAAATGCAAAATCCTAGGATCCTAAGGTTTTTAATTGAGAATACCGAGGATGAACAAATTAAGAAGTTAGCGCAAGAAAAATTAAAATTTACTCCTTTAACCGATACTGAAGTTGACTTATACCAAGGAATATTAAACTATAAAAATATTCCTGGACAAGGTGGATTTACAAATCAAGTACTACGTGAAGCGGAAGATAAGTTAAGAACTGGTGGAACGTATTCAGTTCATAATCCTGAATTCCTAACGGGTGCTAATATTTCTGTATGTATTACAAAAGATTTCATGGAAGCAGTTGAAAATGATACATGGTATGAATTGAAATTCCCAGATGTGGAGAATTACAACGAAGAAGAAATGAAAGCTTATAATGAAAACTGGCACAATGTTGGCGATGTACGTAAATGGGAAGAAATGGGCTACGGTGTCCGTGTATATCGACGAATTAAGGCAAAAGAGCTTTGGAATTTAATTAACATTTGTGCTACGTATTCAGCAGAGCCAGGAATTTTCTTTATTGACAATGCAAATGAAATGACAAACGCTAAAGCGTACGGTCAACAAGTTGTAGCAACAAATCCGTGTGGTAAAGTGGCTTAGTTTGCCTCACGTTAAAAATTGCGGAATGAAGCGGGAAGGCTGAGATGCTAATCCGAACCGAAGGCTAGAAGTAATATTCTAGTCAGGGGCAACGCATAGATGGTGAAACTCTTTACATGAGAATATAATCCATCCAAGAGGCCGCAACATTACACACTAATTGCACTAATCGCAACTACTACAATTCTATAATTATAACAAAGGATTGAGTATTTGATGAATAGAGGATATGCCGGTTACTACAAAGAACACTATTTGAGAAGTTCATATGAATATGCCTATGCAAGGTATCTTGATTTTAAGAAAATCTCTTGGAGTTATGAATCAGAGGTCTATGATATTGGCTATAAATTATATAAGCCAGACTTTTTCTTGTATGATGAAAATGGTAATCTAACAAAAATTGTAGAGGTAAAATCTAGAAATAGAAATGAAAAAGCAAAAGCATTAAATGCTTTGGAAATTATCTCGAAAAGATACAATATAGATTGCGAATTAGTTTCTTATGAGGAACTATTAGAAATATATAAGAAGCTTCCATTCTCCCTCACAGCAACAATAAATGAGTGGATAAATTCTAACAGTACTACTATTAACAAAGCTGCTTTTGGAAAACTAAATGGCCATTATAATATGGTTCACAGTGAAGAAACAAAAAGAATTATTGGAAATCATACAAAAAAGTTATGGCAGTCAAATAGTCTTTCAAAGCAAAGAATGGTTGAGGGACTTAGAAATTCTGGTCTATCACAAAAAGGTAAGATAAAGATTCCAAGAGAAGAGAGAACTTGTATAGAATGTAATAGCAAATATATTGTTATTAGAACTTCAACAAAAAAATATTGTAGTCGTACTTGTTCTGGTAATTCTGCAATCAGAAAAGCAACCCAAGCATATGTGATTCAAAGAAATGATATCCATATTAATATTAAGAAATTTATTATTAAGTGGTCAGTTTCTAATAGAGAATTAGTGCTCTCAATTCCGTATAATAGAATTAGTTCAAGTTTAGCGCCATTAATAAATAAGATAGAAGAATTATATGGTGTAAAGGATATGAGAGTTATCTCTAAAGCTGTGTTTGGTAAGGACTGCGGTAGAAAAGAATTGCTAAAATTCATGAAAAAAGTGTGTAATGAAAATGTATGCTGAACTTACAGGAATTCAACTGTAAGAACTATTGGATAAAAAGCCGGTAGGATAACAAAATCGGAACAACCACTTGCACCATATTCTGTCTGCAACCTTGCAGCAGTAAATCTTGGTGAAATGGCGAATAAAGAAACAAAAACAGTTGATTTTGAGAAGTTAGAACAAACTGTGAAAACTGGTGTCCGCATGCAGGATAATGTTATTGATGCGACTCCATATTTCTTAGAAGAAAATAAGAAACAAGCATTAGGAGAGCGTCGTATTGGACTTGGTGTAATGGGACTTCATGATCTTCTCATCTATTGTGAAACAGAATATGGATCAAATGAAGGTAATGAATTAGTTGACCAAATTTTTGAAACGATTGCGACGACTGCTTATCGTGAATCTATTGAACTTGCAAAAGAAAAGGGAAGCTTCCCATTCTTAGTAGGGGAAACAGATGAAGAAACGAAACAATTACGTGAAGCATTTATTGATACAGGTTATATGAGAGGAATGCCTGAAGATATTCGAGAAGATATTCTGAAATATGGTATTCGTAATTCTCACTTGCTAACTGTTGCACCTACGGGTAAACGCGTTGCCCCCTACATTTGTAAAAATGTAGCGTAAACTTGGCTATATGCGGGAAACTCTGGCGTATCTTTTGCTACCTAGCTTTGCCAGCTATTTGATAAAGGTAAAAATGCAAAAGTGTTGGCTATATATGCCTACCAGACAATTCGCAGGGAAGTCATGGCTGACCCCTCAACGACTACATGCCGAGCACCATAAAATATGGTTGATGATATAGTCTGATCCATATAGCGATATATGGAGCGGGTACTAATAACCCCGCCCTCTAGAAATAGAGAGTAACAAATATGAGCACAGGAACAATGGTTGGCGTATCAACAGGTCTCGAACCTTACTTCTCCTTCTCCTACTTCAGAAGTGGAAGATTAGGTAAATTTATCGAAGTAAAAGCAGATATCGTACAAGAATATTTAGAAGCAAATCCTGAAGCGGATGAGAACAACTTACCAAACTGGTTTGTAACAGCTATGGAATTATCTCCAGAAGCTCATGCAGATACACAATGTGTGATTCAACGTTGGGTAGATAGCTCAATATCCAAAACAGTGAACGCTCCAAAAGGATATACTGTTGAACAAGTAGAAAGTGTATACCGTCGATTATACCGTGGTGGTGCAAAAGGTGGTACGGTATATGTGGATGGAAGCCGTGACTCTCAAGTACTAACATTAAAAGCAGAAGAAAACACTTTCGAACAAACTGAATTATTCGAGAATGTAGAAGAACCGAAAAAAGTTGTCTTAATGGACACGATTCAAGAGTTGAATTCAACTGATGTAACGATTGGGTCAGAAGTAGGAGACACTTGCCCGGTTTGTCGAGAAGGTTCTGTCGAAGACATTGGCGGATGTAACACATGTACGAGCTGTGGTGCGCAATTGAAATGTGGTTTATAAACTTATAACGAATCAAAAGACTACCAAATGAAGAGAGATACTTGGTAGTCTTTTTTACTTAAAATTAAAGGGGAATGTTTCATGATTATTTTATTAAATGGTGCTTACGGAGTAGGGAAAACAACCATTGCCAATGAACTACTCACAAAAGTAGATAACAGTATACTCTATGACCCTGAAGAAGTAGGCTATATGCTTCGTAACATCATCACTGATGATATGAAGAAACAGGAGGAGCATACTGACAATTTCCAGGACCTACTACCTTGGAAACGGCTAGTAGTTACAGTAGCGAAAGAATTAATAACAACCTATGAGAAAAATTTAATCATACCAATGACAATCTATAAGAAAGAATATTTATCATACATCATAAATGGTATAAAAGAATGTGATCCAAATACTTTTCATTTTTGCCTAATTGCCAATAAATCCACTATACATAATCGGTTATTAAAAAGAGGAGAGGAAGCAGGAAATTGGTGTTTCCAACAAACAGACAGATGTCTTGAGGCATTTCAAGATGATATATTTCAAATTAAAATAAATACAGATCAAAAGTCGTCTCACCAAGTTGTTGAAGAAATAATGAAACAAATTAATTCTCTATAACGTATAGAAACTATATAACTTTAGGAGAGATGAGAACTATGAATAATTGGTGGGAGAATAAGAAAGAGCGGACTCGAAAGCATCGAAAACATGGTGAGAAATATACTTTTGGTGATTTTATCATGGATGTTTTATTTTGGATTCCGGAGTTAATCATTTTACCATTCCGACTAGTGTTCTGGGTTTTTCGTGGTTTATGGAGATTGTTCGATTTTACCTAAAAGCTTGTATCAAAATACTTTTTTCGGTATCCTCGATATAGAAACAATTTTGCCTTTGATAAAAAATTATTCTATGAAATGAGGAGAACAACATGCCTACACCTAGTATGGAGGACTATATAGAAATTATATACAATCTAATTGAATCAAAAGGATATGCAAGGGTCTCTGATATTGCTGAATCACTAGAGGTACATCCATCTTCTGTAACTAAGATGGTGCAGAAGTTAGATAAAGGAGAATATGTTCTTTATGAGAAATATCGAGGCTTTATTTTAACTGAAAAAGGAAATAAAGTAGGAGAACGGTTGGTTTTTCGTCATGAATTATTAGAAGAATTTCTAGAAATTATTGGTGTGAAAGAAGAGAATATTTATAATGATGTTGAGGGAATTGAACACCATCTAAGTTGGAATTCAATTGATAGATTAGGTGATTTAGTAACTTATTTCAAAGAAGACAAGAAACGTTTAGACGATCTAAAAGAAATCCAACTGAGGAAAAAAAATAATACCAAATAAAAAAGGACATTGTTCTAAACCACCAAACGATCGCTTACATATATAAAAAAGCGATAAGGGGATATTCTATGAAAATAGATGGTGTCTTCTCTGGTGGTGGTGTAAAAGCTTATGCATTTATTGGTGCCCTAGAAATTATTGAGAAGAAAAACCTACAGTTTGAACGTGTCGCAGGGACATCTGCTGGTTCAATAGTAGCTGCATTAATTGCGGCAGGATATCGTGTAGATGAACTAAAGAATATCTTAGATGAACTAGACCTAACACAATTATTAGATCCTCCAATGCTAACAAAAATCCTCCCAGGAAGTAAATGGTTTTTCTTATATTTTCAAATGGGGTTAAATAAAGGAGATAAGTTTGAACAGTGGGTCTATCGACAACTAGCACATCGTAATATATATACATTTGCAGATGTGACGGAAGGATATCTTAAAGTCGTAGTTAGTGATCTTTCATTAGGGAAACTAGTTGTTATCCCAGATGATTTAGAGAGAGTTTATGGGATAAAGCCTGAGAATTTCCCGGTAGCTAAAGCGGTTAGAATGAGTTCAGGATTTCCTTATTTCTTTATGCCAAGTAAGATTTATGGGAAAAAAAGAGGAAAGAGTTTAATTGTTGATGGAGGGTTGTTAAGTAACTTTCCACTCTGGGTATTTGAAGATGAGACAAATAAACGATTGAGACCAATTCTCGGTTTAAAGCTTAGTGATTCCCCAAGTGAAACCAGTCCAAAAAAGATTAAAAATGCACTTGATATGCTTCATGCACTATTTTCTACAATGAAACAGGCCCATGATGCAAGATATATCTCCACATCTGAAAAAGCAAATATTATTTTTATTCCCGTTAAAGGCGTACAAACAACAAACTTCATGATTGACGAGAAAGTGAAACAAGAGTTAATTAATACTGGTAGGCAGCGTGCAGAAAAGTTCTTAAAGTATTGGTCAACTTAATATAAAAATAAAGCGAGTTTCTTTAATTGGAAACTCGCTTTTTGTTTTTTGATTTATTTCCATCAATAACTCTTAAATGGGAAGGACGTTTACTTGCCTTTTTCTTGATTGGATTTGGTTGTTTCGGTTTTCTAGCTGTAGAAGTATTTTGATACTGTGCATATTTTGATTTCGACTGTTTAACCGCTTGTTTATATTTTTTAACATCGGATGAACGATTTCTTCCACCTAAAACAAAGTAATAAAACAGACCAAAAATTGCTAAACCGATGATAACTGTCATAAAAATATTTGATAGAAAACCAGTTGTGTTCGTTAATAATTGCATTACTAACCCAACAGCAGCTAGACCGATAATTCCATATATAATAAACTTCATAAAACGACTGTTGCCCATAGGTATCTTCCTTTCATTTTCTTATGTATTCTTATTAATTATCATTGAGATTAAAAATCTAATAGATATTCATTCTCTATTATTAGTATAATTGTTTCCTTTCAAACTGAAAATATTCAAATACTTTTATTATTTATATATAACATTGTGTAATTCATTTTCAATAGGTGGGTAATACTAAACGTGGAGGTGGATATGTTGGATAATCAGAAATTAGAGCAAAATAAACCCGAAGATTCATCTACATTTCTAGGTAGATCATTATTAACGGGCTTCGTTGGAGGAATTCTAGCAAGTCTAATTGGGTGGTTTATGTATTATTTTAATTTTATGGAAGTATCTGCAAAATCATTCATCTTACGTTCATGGACAACGGCAGGATGGACAGACTCATGGTTAGGTGACTTATTAACAATTATTCTAATCGGAATAATATCCATTGGAGTTGCACTAATATACTATGGTGTGTTTAAAAAGGCTTCCTCTCTATGGGGCGGTATCGTTTACGGACTCATATTATGGGCCATTGTATTTTTTGTGTTGCAACCTATATTTGCTAATATACCGAATTTATCAGAGATGGAATTGAAAACAATCGTATCTACCATTTGTTTATATATACTTTATGGTACTTTTATAGGTTATTCTATCTCCTTTGATTATCATGATACAGTTCTTAATGTCTCTAATAAAGAACCAAAAAAGGCATAATCAAGACCTACTTTCCTTCTCTTCTACTAAATCAATATTCAAACTTGTCTATTTATGGTAAACTGATAAAGTCGTAATAGATTCCATTATATACAAAAGTAAAGGAAGCTACATAGCCATAAAAAAGTGAGGAAGGGATGAAGAGATGGAAAAGTTGAATAAAATTAGAAAGTCACTTGAAGGATTAAACCTTGATGCACTACTGATTGCCAGCCCAATTAACCGTAGATATGTTACCGGATTTACTGGTACTGCAGGTGTTGTACTTGTTAGTAAGGAAGAAGCAATTTTTATTACAGACTTCCGTTATACGGAACAAGCAAGTGAACAAGCTAAAGGTTTCACAGTTATAGAACATAAATCACTAATCGAAGAAGAAGTGAAAGCGCAATTAGAACGCCTACATGTTAAACGATTAGGATTTGAGAAAAACCACCTCACATATGCTACATATGATCGATATAACAGTTTACTGGACGCAGAGTTAGTTCCAACGAGTGATATCATTGAGCAAATTCGTCTAGTTAAAACTCCAGAGGAACTAGCTACACTAAAGAAAGCAGCGCAAATTGCTGATGCAGCTTATGAGCATATTCTTGGGGTAATTAAGCCAGGTGTAAAAGAAATTGAAGTTGCAAATGAACTTGAATTCTTTATGCGTAAACAAGGTGCAACACAGTCTAGTTTTGATATTATCGTGGCATCTGGTTTTCGTTCTGCGATGCCGCATGGAGTTGCATCTACGAAAGAAATTCAAGCTGGTGAATTAGTAACACTGGACTATGGAGCACTATATGATGGCTATGTTTCGGATATTACAAGGACTGTAGCTGTTGGCGAAATTAGTGATGAGCTAAAGAACATTTATAATACTGTTCTTGAGGCACAGCTACGTGGTGTTAATGGAATTAAGCCTGGAATGACTGGAATAGAAGCGGACGCTTTAACAAGAGATTATATTAAAGAACAAGGCTATGGTGAATATTTTGGCCATTCTACAGGACATGGAATTGGTTTAGAAGTTCATGAAGGTCCAGGACTTTCCTTCCGCAGCGATGTCAAACTAGAACCTGGAATGGTCGTAACAGTAGAGCCTGGTATTTACATTCCTAATGTAGGTGGATGCCGAATTGAGGACGATATTGTTATTACAGAAACAGGAAATGAACGACTAACAACATCTACGAAAGAACTTATTCAACTTTAAGTTCGTTTGGTTATTTAAGGAGGATATTTATGATTTCAGTAAACGATTTTAAAACAGGTTTAACGATTGAAATTGACAATGACCTATATCAAGTTGTTGACTTCCAACACGTAAAGCCTGGTAAAGGTGCAGCTTTTGTACGTTCAAAATTACGTAATCTTCGTAACGGAAATATTCAAGAAAAAACGTTCCGTGCTGGTGAAAAAGTAGGAAAAGCACATATTGAGCATAAAAAAATGCAATATCTATATGCATCTGGTGATTCCCATGCATTTATGGATACTGCTTCTTATGAGCAAATTGAACTAACTTCTACACAAATTGAGTATGAACTTAAATTCATTAAAGAAAACATGGAAGTTCAAATGATTCAGTATCAAGGTGAAATCTTAGGTATTGACTTACCAAACAACGTTACACTTGAAGTAGTGGAAACAGAACCTGGTATTAAAGGGGATACGGCAAGTGGTGGATCTAAACCTGCAACATTAGAAACAGGTCTTGTTGTTCAAGTGCCATTTTTCGTAAACGTTGGCGATAAATTAGTAATTAATACTTCTGATGGAAAATACGTTTCTAGAGGCTAATATCTCATATTATAAAGATGACCGTCTAAAAAATAGATGGTCATCTTTTTTGTTTGTAATTATCAATCTATTGAAAATAATTGTGATAGAATACAAATAGATAAAATATAAGGAGGGTAAACATTGAAAAAGCTATTAAAAGCAGATTTACATAAAACAAAAGCTTATTTAGACAATCATTGTCGTCAATTGGAAAGGGCAAGATTTAAATATTTCTATGCAAATGGCGAAAAGGAAAAAGTGTTAGAGGAGCTAAAAGTCTATCAAAATAGTGACGGAGGATTTGGGAATGGAATTGAGCCAGACTTTTGGACACCTGTATCTTCTCCGATGGCTACATGGGCTGCTGGACAGATTCTCTTCGAAATAGATGCAGATAAAAATGAGCCAATGGTCCAACAAATGATTGATTATCTCATCGAGCATTACAACCGAGAAACTGGAAAGTGGCTATCAGTTATACCGGAAATTAATGATGCTCCTCATGCACCTTGGTGGCATTGGGAAGAAGGTGCTGAAGAGAATTGGTCTTTTAATCCAAGTATTGAATTAGCAGCATTTCTTATTCATTGGTCAGAACCAGAAAGCATTGCCGCAACTATTGGTTGGGATTCTATTAAACAAGCTGTTTCTTATTTAATGGAGCAAAAGGAAATGGACAAACATGAAATTAATAATTTTCAAGCATTCGTTACTATTATAGAATCTCATCAATCTTTATTAGAAACAGAAACTGGTCATTCCTATCAAATCATATTAAATAAAGTAGAGGAGCTAGCTTTTCACTGTATAAATAAAGATACGAGTAGCTGGGATTCGGGATATGTACCGCTGCCACTAGATTTTATCGATAGTCCAGATAATCCTTTATGTGAACGATTAGGTAATTTATTAGAGAAAAACTTAGATTTTTATATAGAGAAGATGTCTGAAGAAGGAGTTTGGAATATTTCATGGGAATGGGGAATGTTTCCTGAAGCATTTGAAAAGGCAAGTATTTATTGGCAAGGAATTCTTGCTGTCGAAAGATATAAGAAACTGGAAGCATTTGGTCGATTGGAATTTAAGTAGTGAACACCATAGCAAGATTTAGGAGGTTGACATGTTCGAATCCAGTAGAATTAAACTGTTAAAAGTTGATAAAGAGGATGTCGAATTATATCATTCATGGAGAAATAACTTGGAAGTTATGTCTTCTACTAGTCCAGCCATCGATATATATACATTAGAAGAAAAAAGACAATTTTTTGAGGATATCATTGTTGGGTCAAGCACTTCCAAAAGCTATATGATTGTGGATAAAGACGCCCAAAAGAAAATTGGTATTACTTCCTTAATCCATATGGATACAAAAAATAGAAATGCCGAATGTATTATCGATATTGGTGAAAAAGATTACTGGGGAAAAGGATATGGTCAGGAGGCGTTGTCATTATTACTAGATTTTGGTTTTCTTGAGTTAAATCTCCATCGTATTTCTTTACGAGTATTTTCTTTTAATCAACGAGCAGTGAACCTATATAAACGAATTGGGTTTATTGAAGAAGGAATAAGTCGAGAAGCCCTATTCCGCAATGGCAAATGGCACGACATCATCCATATGGGGATTTTACAAGAGGAATATTTCTTAAAATCTCATGAAAAACTTAATTATAAGTCCAATAGTTAATTTTTAAAACAGTCTGTCACAAAGAACAGACTGTTTTTTCTTTTGCTCCAACTACAACTCTACCACACAAAATATTAACTCTACTATTTCCCTCTATCTGTCATAAAATCCTCATTAGCACATACATTTACTTATAGAAAATCAAATTATAAATACTGAATAAAGTGAGGACATGCTATGGAGGAGATCCTACGTTTATTTCCTAAACAAATTCAACCAGCCATTATACAGAAACTAAATAACAGATGGGACAAGCTCCAAGAAATCAGAGTCCGCTTAAATCAACCAATAGAACTAATTTTTGATGAAGGATTAGAGTGGATCACAGGAGCAAGACCAAATAAAAAGGATAGTATGTTTATCATCAACCAGTTAAGTGAGTTTTCTTTATATCGAATGGAAGATGAACTAAGAGAAGGGTATGTCACCATTGAAGGTGGGCATCGTGTTGGACTTGCTGGAAAAGTGAACACGTTAAATGGATCAGTGAAAGCAATTCAATATATTACGTTCTTAAATATAAGAATTGCTAAACAAAAAATTGGAGTTGCTTCGAAAGTAATTCCACACTTGTATAACCAGAGATTTCTAAACACTTTGTTTGTAGGTCCTCCTCAATCAGGAAAAACAACGCTCATCCGAGATGTTATTCGAATTATTTCTTCTGGTTGGAATCATGTTCCACCCAAAAAAGTTGGTGTAGTTGATGAACGTTCTGAAATTGCAGCTTCGTTAAAAGGTGTTCCACAACATGATTTAGGAAAGCGTACAGATGTGTTAGACGCATGTCCAAAGGCAGAAGGTATGATGATGATGATTAGGTCTATGTCTCCGGAGATACTCGTTGTAGATGAAATTGGCAGTGACAAAGATGTACATGCACTTATTAATGCCATCAACGCGGGGGTGACTATCATTTGTACAATCCATGGTCAATCTTTAGAAGAGTTAAAGAACCGAACAGCTATTCAACCTCTTTTAGAGAAAAAAATGTTTCAGCGGATTGTCATTTTGAAAGGACAAAATTCTCCAGGGACAATTGATTCTATTTTTGATGAACATGAAGTAAATATGTATAAAAGTCGGGGGGCTTTCTCTGATGAAATGGATAGGAGCACTTCTCTTCATAGGCGCAACGACATGGCTCGGATTCGAGTGGAGTAGCAAATTAACGAGACGTCCCAAACATATCCGTCAGTTAATTAATGCGTTACAAGTGTTAGAAGCAGAAATTACGTATAGTCAATTACCACTACATGATGCTTTTACTACAATTGCGAAACAAATTCCAAAACCGTGTGCTAATTTTTTTCAAATGGTTGCTGATGATATGAAACAATCGAGTAGTGACTTTGATGAGCTATGGGAAAAATGTGTTTCAACATATATTGAAGAATCTAGCTTAAGTGTTAATGAAAAAGAAATACTACTACAGTTTGGAAGAACACTTGGTCAACATGATTTCTTTCAACAACAAAAACATATCCAACTTACGATTAAACATTTAGAAAGAGAATTACAAGATGCAAGGGACGAACAAGATAGGTATGGGAAAATGGCTAAAAGTTTAGGGTTCTTAACCGGCTTGTTTATCGTTTTGTTGCTTATTTAAGAAGGAAGGGGCGCACCAAATGCTATCAGATGCATCAATATTATTTCAAATTGCTGGTATTGGTATTATCGTCGCGTTAATACACACGATTTTAAAGCAAATGGGGAAGGAAGAAATAGCGCAGTTTGTTACGTTGATCGGGATTATTATTGTTATTGTTTTTGTTGTTAATGGAATATCAGACTTATTCCAACAAATCCGGTCCGTATTTTTATTTCAAGGATAGAGAAGCATGGATATCATTCAGATTGTTACACTCGGGCTTATTGCAAGTATACTGTACATTATTCTAAAAGATATGCGCGGTCCCTTTGCTTTTACGATTATTCTCATAACAGGAATTGCTTTATTTTTAGCTGTCATTAGTCAAATTGGTTCGATTATTCGATTGATCGAATCATTAGGGCAAAAAGCTTCAATCAATAGCATGTATATCGAAACCATTTTAAAAATAATCGGCATTGCTTATATCACAGAGTTAGGTGCCAGTATTACGAAAGACGCTGGCCTTGGCGCAGTTGCTTCCAAGATTGAACTTGCTGGGAAAATATTTATTCTCTTACTCGCAATCCCAATCATATCAGCAGTAGTTGAAGCAATTCTAAATTTCTTGCCTGCAACCTAGGAAAAGAAGTTTTAGAAGGGAAGGAATAGGTGGTAGTGCATGAAGCAGTTTAGTCGAATTTGTAGTTTCATATTTCTCATCCTTTTTTGGGGACAACCAGTTGTATTTGCTGAGAATGACTTGGAAACTCCAGAAGATGTACTAATGAATGAGATAAATTTTGAAGGAATGCAGCATTATTGGAATGCTGTTGTGGATGAATATGGGGGATATGTACCAGAGCTTCAAAAGACGAATTTATATGAAATGATTAAAGGAAATGATGAATTTTCTATTAAACATATATTTTCTGGGGGACTAGAGTACTTATTACATGAGGTTATTTTGAACGGAAAACTACTAGGATCCCTACTACTCCTAACCTTACTCTCTGTATTATTGCAAACGATGCATACTGCCTTTGAGAAGACTTCTGTAAGCAAAATTGCATACTTTGTCGTTTATATCGTACTTATTTTTATTGCTTTGAATAGTTTTTACTTGGCAGTTTCCTATGCAACCGATGCCATCGATATGATGGGGAGTTTTATGATTGCGCTCATTCCTTTAGTGCTTGGATTAATGGCATCTTTTGGAAGTGTCATCTCTGTATCATTTTTTCATCCGATCATAATATTCTTAATCCCCTTTAGTGGGGTGTTAGTTTCTAACTTTGTCATGCCATTATTATTTTTATCGGCTTTATTAGTAATTATTAGTAGTTTAAGTGATAGCCATAAAGTGACGAACTTAGCAGATTTATTTCGCTCCATTAGTATTGGTGCTTTAGGTATCTTTTTAACTATATTCTTAGGGGTGTTATCTGTACAAGGAGCAGCAAGTGCTATTCAAGATGGGGTTGCGATGAAAACAGCAAAATTTGTTACGGGAAATTTTATCCCGGTAGTTGGTCGAACCTTTACTGATGCAGCTGATACGATTCTTAGTGCATCACTCATATTGAAAAACGCAGTAGGTATCGTTGGAGTTGCAATCATTATATTCATTGCATTGTTTCCAGCCATTAAAATATTTGCCATTGCGTTAATCTATAAAGTTGCAGCAGCAATACTACAACCAATTGCCGATGGACCAATAATTACTAGCTTAAATACAATTAGTAAATATATTGTTTATATATTAGCTTGTCTACTAGCAGTCTCTCTCATGTTTTTCTTAAGCATTGTCATTATAGTAACTGCAAGTAATATTACATTATTACTTCGTTAGGATGATAGAAATGGATTTTATAATAAATTGGGTAGCACAGATAATCATCTTTATTTTGCTTGCTACAGTTATAGATTTGCTCATCCCGAATGGCGGAATGAAGAAATATATTAAATTTGTAGTTGGATTAGTATTAATTTTAATATTTTTACAGCCTATCTTTTATTTCTTTAAGATTGATATCCAACATGCGGTCCAAAGCTCTTTTCAAACGATCATAAATGACAACTCTAATCAATCTGGAGTAGAAAGTTTAATAAATTTACAAAAAAGTGATATAGAATCATCAACTACCGCATATATTTCAGAACAGATGGCTGTCCAATTAAAAGAAATTGCTACAGCTCCTCTATTGGACAACTACCAAGTAGAGATTAAAGATATATCTTTTACATTCTCAGAAGGTGGAGCATATACCTATGAGGGGCTACAAGAGGTCATTGTTTATCTAGGAGAATCAGATGCAGGGGAGGGAACAGTAAATGTTGTAGAGGATGTTGTCATCGGATCAGGGAGTGAACCGAAATCTTCGGAAGAACAAATTGATCTGGAAGGGATTGAGTCCCTGTTAAGAAAATCCTGGGAATTAACGGATAAGGAATTAACTGTTATATGGGAGGGAGGGGCATCTTGAATAAATTTATCGAGTATATCAAAAATAAAATAAACGGCTCTAAAATGACGGGATATGTCATCGTTATTGCACTAGCTGCTTTATTAGTAATCTTAGTTTCTAACATGTTTTCTACCTCATCCCAACAAGATTTAGGACAAGAAGTACCACGGTTGGAATTAGAATCAGAACCTGAGTCAACAGAAGTAAATTCCCATGAAGGCGGGGCAACGTCTGATGTAGAGGTACTTGAACAAAGCTATAAAAAACAACTAGAGAGTATGTTAGAAAATATCAATGGCGTCTCTGAAGTAACCGTAATGGTGAATTTAGACTCTACGAATGTAAAAGTGTATGAAAAAAATCTCATTCATGGACAGCAGCAAACAGAAGAAAATGACCGCAATGGCGGAACAAGACAAATTGAAGATAGTACAGAAGAAACACAAACAGTAATTATTAGACAAGGAGATAAAGAATCTCCAGTGCTAGTACAAACAAAAAAACCCCAAGTAAGAGGGGTACTTGTAACAGCAAAAGGTGTAGAGAAAGCGACCGTAAAACAATGGGTCGTAGAAGCAGTGTCAAGGGTGCTTGATGTTCCAACACATAGAGTATCAGTAATGCCTAAAAATTAAGGGAGGATGAAATAATGTTGAAAAAACAAACGGTTTGGTTATTAACAATGTTGAGTTTAATGATTGTATTAAGTGTATACTATATGTCACAAGATCGTGACGACCTAGCATTTATTAATAATGGTGATGAAGCTAATTATGAGGATGCATCTTCAGAAACCACGACAGGTGATGAGGATGTCAATGTAACTCCTTCAACTCCAGAAGGAAATGAGTTATTTACTGTATTGCGCATGGAAGTTCAAGATGAAAGAAGTATTAAGAAAGATAGATTACAAGATATTGTAGCAAGCAGTACGGCCTCTGCAGAAGAAAAGAAACAGGCCTATGACGAAATGGATGCAATTGATGCAGCGAAAATGAAAGAAACAATTATCGAGGAATCCATTCTTGCATCTGCGGAATATCAAGATGTATTAGTTCGTTCAGAAGATGATGTTGTACATGTACATGTACAAGCTGATGAACTTTCAAAAACAGAAGTAGTCAATATTATGCAAATGGTTCGTGACGAGTTTGGTGATATTACAGTAGACGTAATTTTACAACCAATGACAGAAAGCTAAATAAATAGATTTATAAGTTACTAGCATCAAGTCTAACAGGCTTGATGTTTTTTGTTTGGCTGCCATTCATCATTTTGAGTGGATTTGGGTAATGAAATGACGTATGAGATACTGCCATTCATCATTAGGTGAGGGTATGGGTAATGAAATGACGTAAGAGATACTGCCATTCATCATTAGGTGAGGGTATGGGTAATGAAATGACGTAAGAGATACTGCTATTCATCATTTAGCGAGGGTTTAGGTAATGAAAAGATTAATGGGATGCTGCCATCAATCATTTGGCGAGGGTTGAAGCAATGAAATGACGTATGAGAGCTTGCAATCCATCATTTTAAATGGATTTAGGTAATAAAATGACGTATGAGAGCCTACTATCCATTATTTTGAATGAATTTGAAGGAACGCACCGGTCATAAGCAATTAAATCCAACCTATTAGATATTCGCCTTCTCTTGATATCATTGGTATAATTAGGGAAAGTGTAAACGCTTTACTCATAAACATATAAATAAATGTTGATGTTTTCCTAACATTTATCGTAAAATGTTAAGAGGAGTTATTAGTACCTAACTATAAAACAAGGTAAGGGAGTTATATTAATTATGCTAAAAGTACAAGAAATTCGTGAAATAATAAAACTTGTTGATCAATCTTCAATTAATGAATTTACGTATGAAACAAATGGGACAAAAGTGTCTATGAAAAAAGCAGCTGAAAATGTTGTTGTTCAGTCACAGCCAGTTGTTCAAGTGGAAAAAGAAGTGACAGCTGTACAACCTACACAAGCGACAGCTCAACCAGTACAGCAAGAAGTGAAAGAAACGGTGGAGCCAACTGCGAAAGAAAGCACAGTTAATTTTGACCATGAAATCACTTCTCCAATGGTAGGGACATTCTATGCTGCACCGAATCCAGAGAGTGATCCATATGTATCGGTTGGAAGTAAAGTGAATAAAGATACAGTAGTTTGTATCGTTGAAGCAATGAAATTATTTAATGAAATTGAAGCAGAAGTATCTGGTAAAATTGTCGAGATTTTAGTGGAAAATGGAGAGCTAGTGGAATACGGGCAACCATTGTTTAGAGTGAAAACAAAATAAGGGGACGTGCTAATATGATTAAAAAACTACTTGTTGCAAACAGGGGAGAAATAGCTGTCCGAATCATTCGTGCTTGTAAAGAAATGGGTATTGAAACGGTTGCCGTATATTCAGAAGCAGATCACGAATCATTACATGTTCAATTAGCAGATGAGGCTTATTGTATCGGTCCAAAATTAAGTAAGGACAGTTATCTTAACTTTACGAATATCATGAGTGTCGCAACATTAACAGATGTAGATGCCATTCACCCTGGTTATGGATTTTTAGCTGAAAATGCTGACTTTGCTGAAATATGTAAAGCTTGTAATATTACATTTGTTGGACCAACAGCAGAAGCGATTCAAAGAATGGGTATTAAAGACGTTGCAAGAGAAACAATGAAACAAGCGAATGTACCAATTGTGCCTGGATCCGATGGTATAATTGAAAGTGAAGAAGAAGCTATTGAAATTGCAAATACAATAGGCTATCCGGTCATTATTAAAGCAACTGCTGGTGGTGGCGGAAAAGGAATCCGAGTTGCAAGAACAGAAGAAGATTTAATAAAAGGAATTCGCATTACTCAAAAAGAAGCTGAAACTGCTTTTGGTAATCCAGGTGTCTATATTGAGAAATTTATTGAAGATTTTAGACATGTGGAAATACAGGTACTAGCAGATACACATGGAAATGTCATTCACTTAGGTGAACGAGATTGTACAATTCAACGTCGATTACAAAAATTAATTGAAGAAACACCTTCTCCTGCCCTAAATGAGGAAATTCGTGCTAAAATGGGAGAAGCGGCAGTTAAAGCAGCCCAAGCTGTTAACTATGTTGGGGCTGGTACCATTGAATTTATTTTTGACCGTAAGTCTAAAGAATTCTACTTCATGGAAATGAATACAAGAATTCAAGTAGAACATCCGGTAACAGAGATGGTTACTGGTATTGATCTTATTAAAGAGCAAATAAAAGTTGCCAATGGTGAAGTATTATCCGTGAAACAAGAAGAAATTGAATTTAACGGTTGGGCAATTGAGTGCCGTATAAATGCTGAGCACCCATTTAAGAATTTTATGCCATCACCTGGGAAAATTAATATGTACTTACCACCTGGAGGGTTAGGGGTACGAGTTGATTCAGCAGTATATCCTGGATATAACATACCACCATATTATGACTCAATGATTGCAAAATTAATTACGTATGGTTCTACACGAGAGGATGCAATTTCAAAAATGAAGCGTGCATTAGATGAGTTCGTGATTGAAGGAGTACATACAACTATTCCTTTCCATCGTTTAATTATGGATCATCAAGTATTTATTGAAGGTGATTTTAATACGAACTTCTTGGAAGATAATCCAATTTTAGAACCGGTTAATGAGTAGATGGGTGATTCTACATTATTACAATAGAGGAGTGAAAATATGGCTGAACAATCTATAGTCAATATGAAAGAGAATACAGGACTTGGTACTGTAGAAATAGCACCAGAAGTAATTGAAGTTATTGCTGGTATTGCTGCTTCTGAAGTAGAAGGCCTTGCTAATATGCGTGGGAACTTTGCTACTGGCGTCGTAGAGAAGTTTGGTAAAAAGTCGCATAGTAAAGGTGTAAAAGTAGAACTAACCGAAAATGGAATTGTAATTGATTTGTTTGTCGTTTTAGAATATGGTGTTTCCATTCCATCAGTGGCACAAAAAATCCAAGCTAACATTAGACAAACATTAAAAAATATGACTTCATTAGATATTGTTGAAGTTAATGTCCATGTCGTTGGGCTACAAATGGAGAAAGAACAAGATTCAGAATAATTGATAGGGGGTCAAAGGGTATGGGATACCTTTTGGCCTTTCTTTGTTATTTACTTCCGAATGTGGCGTCAGAAAGATAATCATGATATTATTTGAAAGAGATTATTAAAGGAGTAGTGTAGATGAAACGTCACGAAGCAAGAGAAAAAGCATTTCAAACTTTATTTCAATTAGACTTAATTGATGAAGATATAGAAGAAACGATTCAAGAGAGGTTAGAAGAAGTTGAAAAAGATCAATTCCTTCAAGAATTAGTAACTGGAGTTGTTGAAAAGAGACAGGAAATTGATGAAATTATTTCAGCCAATCTAGAGAAGTGGTCCTTTAACCGATTAGCAGCAGTAGAAAAAGCGGTATTACGAATTGCGACGTATGAAATAAAACATATGGAAGATATACCTGAAAATGTGTCTATTAATGAAGCTGTTACTTTAGCTAAACTATATGGCGATGATAAGTCAGGGAAATTCGTTAATGGAGTACTTTCAAAAATTATTAAAGATTAGAAGGGGAGGGTATGAATGGTAGCTGAGGTTATTAATGGAAAAGAATTATCCACAAAACTAAAGGAAGAAATGAAGCAGGAAGTAGATTTGTTACGTAAACAAAATTTAGTTCCTCATTTAACCGTTGTTTTAGTAGGGAATAACCCAGCATCTAGGTCTTACGTAAATGGTAAAAAAAGAGCATCAGAAGAAGTAGGCATAAGCTCTGAAATTATCGAACTTCCTGAAACAGTTTCAGAAGAAGAACTATTAGACGTAATTGATAAATTAAACAACGAAGATGCTGTACATGGAATTTTAGTTCAACTCCCATTACCAAAACAAATAACCGTTGCTCATATTATCGAAGCAATCGATCCTAGGAAAGATGTGGACGGGTTTCATCCAATTAATATTGGAAAAATGATGACAGGCCAAGATACGTTATTACCGTGCACACCTTATGGAATACTAACGATGCTACATTCTAAAAATATTTCTATTGAAGGTAAGCATGCGGTAGTTATTGGAAGAAGTAATATTGTCGGTAAACCGGTTGGACAGTTATTGTTAAATGAAAATGCAACCGTTACTTATTGTCATTCTCGAACAAAAAACTTAAAAGAATTAACGAAGCAGGCTGATATATTAGTTGTAGCTGTCGGGCGACCGAATGTAATTAATGAAGAATATATTAAATCCGGTGCAGTTGTAATAGACGTCGGGATCAATCGATTGGAGGATGGGACGTTAACAGGTGATGTTGATTTCCAAAGCGCAATGAAAAAGGCTTCTTATATTACTCCAGTACCACGAGGAGTTGGACCGATGACAATAACAAGTCTATTACATAATACAATTAAAGCTGCTAAAGGGTTGATAAAATGACTAATAAATATTTAACAGTCACAGCTCTTACAAGATATATTAAGCGAAAATTAGATATCGATCCTCATTTGCGAAATGTTTGGTTAAAAGGGGAAATATCTAACTTTAAATTGCACTCACGTGGACATATGTACCTTACGCTCAAAGATGACCAGTCTCGAATTAATGCTGTTATGTTTGCAGGGAATAACCGTTTTCTTAAGTTTAGACCAGAGAATGGGATGAAAGTTCTCGTACGTGGAGAAATTAGTGTGTTTGAGGCGACAGGTCAATATCAATTATATATTCAACAAATGGAACCAGATGGTATCGGTTCGTTATACTTAGCATTCGAACAATTAAAAGAAAAGCTACGTAAACAAGGTTATTTTGAAGAGTCCTATAAAAAAGAAATACCAAAAGTTCCAGACCATATCGCAGTTATTACATCCCCGACAGGTGCCGCTGTTCGTGATATAATTACTACTATTAAAAGAAGATATCCAGTCGTTCAACTAACAGTATTACCTGTATTAGTACAAGGTGTGAATGCAGCTCGTTCCATTCAGAAAGCAATCGAACAAGCAAACGCAATGAGCATGTTTGATGTAATTATTCTTGGGCGTGGTGGAGGTTCGATTGAGGAATTATGGAGTTTTAATGAGGAAATAGTTGCGGATGCAATTTTTCGGTCTCAAATCCCTATCATTTCTGCAGTTGGTCATGAAACAGACGTAACTATAAGTGATTATGTTGCTGATCTACGTGCCCCCACTCCAACTGGAGCAGCTGAGATGGCTGTACCTTCCCAAGCTGAATTATTAGATAAAATTGCGAAACAAAAACAATCTTTAACGAGTTTAGTTAGTTTAACAATTAAGCATCACCAAAGTAGCTTAGATCAAATGATTCAGTCTTATGCTTTTCGTTATCCAGAGCAACTAATTAGACAAAAAGAGTTAGAATTGGATAGATATAAAGAACGGTTAGAGCGCTCCACTCAACATACCGTTAGAAATAAGATGGAACGGTATACAAGCCTAAAAACACGAATTTATACACAACATCCAAAGAAAAGATTAGATGAGGCAGTACGGAGTTTAAATCAATTAATGAAACAAAGTAATCAACTGATGAGTCAGCAAATAGAGAAACAATCTGTACAATTAAATCGAGCTTTAGATAAATTAACATTACTTAACCCATTAGAGATTATGAAAAGAGGATTTGCTATTCCGTATACTTCAACTGGTGAAATTATTAAGTCGAGTAAGCAAATCGAACCAAAAGATGTGATTGAGCTTAATTTAAACGACGGGGTTGTAAATTGTGAAGTATTAGATGTAAAGGAGTGCAAAAATGGAACGATTTAAAGATTTAAGTTTTGAAGAAGCAATGGAGAAATTGGAAGAAATTATTGGCAAACTAGAAGAAGGGGATGTTCCACTAGAAAAAGCAATTGCGTATTACCAGGATGGAATGATCCTTTCCAAAATTTGTGGAGATAAACTCACTAATATACAAGAAAAAATGGTCCAAATTATGAATGAGCAAGGAGAGCTTGTTCCATTTGATATGCAAGAGGGGGAGAAATAGTGGAATCGGTCTTAAAGGATTATATTAATACAAATCAACAATTATTTGATTCGAAAGTAAAGTCTTACTTTGAACAGCTTGATATTCCAACTGAACTTAAAAAATCTATGCTTTATTCATTGGAAGCTGGCGGTAAAAGAATTCGTCCTATTTTATTATTAGCAAGTTATGAAGCGTATGCTACTGAAGTGGAAAAGACATATAGTTCATTAGTAGCGCTTGAAATGATTCATACGTATTCTTTAGTTCATGACGACCTTCCAGCAATGGATGATGACGATTATCGAAGAGGATTATTAACAAACCATAAAGTTTTTGGAGAAGATACGGCTATTTTAGCAGGAGATGCATTATTAACATATAGCTTTGAAATTATTAGTAGAGACCCACTACTCTCCGATAAGGAAAAAGTTTATCTAATTCAATATTTGTCAAAAGCGAGTGGACCAAGCGGGATGGTTGCAGGACAAATATTAGATATGGAAGCAGAGAAGACACAAGTAGACCTTGAACAATTAGAAAAAATTCACGCATTAAAAACTGGGGAATTATTACGGTTTGCAGTTACTGCTGGTGCTTATTTAGGTAATGCTACAGAAGAGCAAATTAATCATTTGCAAGATTTTGCATACTATTTAGGATTAATCTTCCAAGTACAAGATGATATCTTAGATGTTACAGGTGATGAGGCAAAACTTGGTAAAGCGGTTGGAAGTGACGAAACTAATAATAAAAGTACATACCCGAAACTACTTGGGATTGATGGTGCCATCGAAATGAAGAACCATTATACCGAAAAAGCATTAGAACATTTGAGAAAAGCAAATGCGGATACAGATAAATTACTCCAATTGACAAATTATATTAGTGAAAGAGACCATTAAAACTTAGTTTGGTAAAGGATAAAAACTATGAGTAAAATAAGACTGGATGTTCTACTTGTAGAACGGAATTTAGTAGAAACAAGAGAAAAAGCGAAACGGGCTGTCATGGCAGGATTAGTCTATTCCGACCAAGAGCGGTTAGATAAACCTGGTATGAAAGTAGATGAGACAATTCCACTTACCGTAAAAGGAAAAGTTATGCCTTATGTCGGTAGAGGTGGATTAAAATTGGAGAAAGCCTTGCAAGTGTTTTCTGTTGATGTACGTGATAAAATTATGATGGATATAGGATCATCTACAGGAGGGTTTACTGATTGTGCATTACAATCCGGTGCTGCACGTTGTTATGCCATTGATGTCGGTTATAATCAGTTGGATTGGAAGCTCCGTAATGATCCTCGTGTTGTTGTGATGGAAAGAACGAACTTTCGCTATGTGACAGAAGAGAATTTAGAACATGGACTTCCTAACTTTGCATCAATTGATGTCTCCTTTATTTCACTAAAGTTAATTTTACCTGTCTTAAAAAAACTATTAGTGGCAAATAGTGATACCGTTGCCTTAATCAAGCCTCAATTTGAAGCGGGACGTGAACAAGTCGGTAAAAAAGGAATTGTGAGAGATAAAAAGATTCATGTTGAAGTATTAAATAAAATTCTTACCTTTGCTGAAGCGGAAGGATTTACACTTCATGGTCTAACTTTTTCCCCAATTACAGGTGGCGATGGTAATGTTGAATTTTTAGCCCATCTAGGTTGGAAAAAGGAAGAACCGGGAAAGACATTGGAAGAGTTAAATCCTGAAGAAGTAGTGAATGAAGCTCATTCTGAATTGAAGTCAGCACAGAATATATAAGTTAGTGAGGATGAATGGGTCAGTCCAGCACTACAACATCTAGAATGAAGGATAGTAATAGTTCTACTTGTTGTTTTATGTAAGGTATGGAGCTGATGAAGTCATCCTCTTTTTTATATTTGTGAAGAGAAAAAACTTCATAGCTAAAATTTCATTATATATTTGGGGGTGTACAAGATGAGTAAAATAAAAAGACATATTAAAATTAGAGAATTAATTACGGAACATGACATTGATACACAAGATGAACTCGTTGATCGTTTAAAAAATTTAGGCTATAACGTAACACAAGCTACAGTATCAAGAGATATAAAAGAATTGCAACTCGTTAAAGTGCCGACACATGGTGGGAAATATAAATATAGTTTGCCGGCAGACCAACGATTTAATCCACTTGAGAAGTTAAAACGATTAATCATGGATGCGTTCGTAAAGATTGACCATACGAGCCATTTTATTGTTTTAAAAACATTACCTGGTAATGCACATGCGGTTGGTGCTTTAATCGATAATTTAGAGTGGGATGAGATTATGGGAACGATTTGTGGCGACGATACATGTTTAATTATTTGTCGTACAGAAGAAAGTACAGAAGTAATTAAAGATCGATTTATTAATATGCTGTAAAGGGAATGAGGTAAGCATATGTTAACCGAATTATCTATACATAACTTTGCGATAATTGATGAGATAACGATAACGTTTAAAGATGGATTAACGGTAATGTCTGGGGAAACTGGTGCTGGAAAATCCATTATCATTGATGCAATTCAACTTCTTGCTGGCGGACGTGCCTCGGTTGACTTTGTTCGACATGGGGAAGAAAAAGCTGAAATAGAAGGGCTATTCTTTATTGAATCCACTAATCATCCAATTAAAGAAGTTGGAAAGCTGTACGGTGTAGAAATGGAAGATAATGAAGTTGTACTTAAACGAGTTATTACAGCTTCAGGGAAGAGTATTTGTCGAGTGAACGGAAAATTAGTTACACTTGCTATTTTAAAGGAATTTGGTAGAACGCTTATTGATATACATAGTCAGCATGAAACCCAATCTTTAATGAATCCTGAAAATCATATTGAATTATTGGATTTATATAATCGAGATGAAATTGAATCGGTAAAAGAAGAATATTTGTCTATTTACAACAAACTAGAACAATTAAAAAAGCGTCATAAAGAATTAAGTGAAAATGAGCAAGAAATGGCACAACGTCTTGATTTATTAGAATTTCAACTTAGTGAATTAGAAAAAGCAAGTCTAGTCCCGAATGAGGATATCGAATTAGAAAAAGAGAGAAATCAATTAGTTAATTATGAAAAGATATATAAAGGTGTAATAGAAGCTTATAATGCATTATATGGTGAGCAAAAAGGATTAGAGTGGTTACAAATTGCTCAAAAGTCGTTAGAAGAAATTAATCATCATGATGAGTTTATTTCACAAAAGTCAGAAATGCTATCTAACCAATATTACATGATCGAGGATTTAACGTATGAATTAAGTAATTTTATGGATTCATTAGAATTTGACCCGGATCGTTTAAATGATATTGAAGGCCGTCTAGCAGAACTCAATCGTTTAAAGAAAAAGTATGGTTCTACTGTTAGTGATATGATTGAATATATGGGCCAAATTGAAGAAGAAATAGAACAAATTCGAAACAAAGACTCTCATCTCCAAAAGATTGCAAATGAAATTGCTGATGTTGAAAAAGATGCCTTTTTGGAAGCGAAGCAGTTACATGATCTGAGAAAAAGAGCAGCAAATGATTTATCGAAAGAAGTCCAAACCGAATTAAAGGATTTATATCTTGAAAAAGCATCATTTTCTGTTCAATTTCATCCTAATCATGCCGATGAGAATGCTCCACTACATCGTAACGGATTCGATCAGATTCGTTTTCTAATTTCAACAAACTTAGGAGAACCATTAAAAGAAATTAATAAAGTAGCCTCAGGTGGAGAACTATCGAGGATTATGTTAATTCTAAAGAAATTATTTGCAAAACATCAAGGAGTCACAAGTGTTATATTTGATGAAGTGGACACAGGTGTTAGTGGAAGAGTTGCCCAAGCAATTGCTGAAAAAATATTTCAAATATCCACTGATTCCCAAGTGTTATGTATTACCCATTTACCACAAGTAGCAGCAATGGCGGATACCCACTTATTCATTCAGAAAAATGAACTTGAAAATCGCACCATTACACATGTGACAGAATTAACCGAGGAAGATCGAATTCATGAATTAACAAGAATGATAACAGGTACTAAAGTAACAAATACGGCTATTGAACATGCTAAAGAACTTCACGAACTAGCACAACAATTTAAAAGAGAAGTAATAGTTAATTAAATAGGAATCATAATAGTATTAATGAAGTTACTTATCATTTTCAAAAATCACCTCAATAAAGCTTTACAAACCTCGGAATATACTTATTCTCTCATGTAAGTCGGACCAACCGACAAAGGATGTGCGAAGTATATTTCCGAGGCAGGTTATGTCCACTATTTATATTATCCAGTTATCCCTTGGCAAGAAAAAGTCCCCAGTAATTCACTTAGTAAAGTTGTTTTTATATACATTTTTTTACAAGGAAATGTTAAGCAGCTTTTCTTAAAACTTCCCAGTTTAAAATTACCCATTAAAGGTCAAATTAGAAGTACAGATAAAAAATATGGTATGGGTTTAGGAACAAGGAGAGTGGAAATCTGTGAAACAGTCGAATACAATACGCATCATTACAGGAGTAATTCTCCTACTCGCATTGTTAATTGTTCCTTTTACACCCCCGATACAAAATTATTTTACCATTCCCAATAAGATTGTAACGTTCCAAGGTCAATTCTTAGATTCAATTCCAAAATTAGGACAAGCTGTCCAAGTACATGCCTCCACAACTGATGAACGGTCAGAAGTTATCCATGCAGCAAATCTTGAGTCTGATGAACTCGGCGATAGTCAGTTATTTTACTCTGTTGCTGGATTGCCAATTAAAAAAGTAGATGTTTCCGTACTAAAGGATGTCAAAGTTATTCCAGGTGGTCAATCCATAGGAGTTCAATTACAAACACTTGGAGTACTAGTTGTAGGTCATCATCTTGTAAACGGTGAGAATGGCACAAAGTCACCAGGGGAAGATGCAGATATTAAAGTCGGTGACGTAATCATGGAGATTAACGGTCAGAAAATAGAGGAAATGAAAGATGTCAAACCAATTGTAGAAGAAGCAGGTAAAGATTCAAAACCATTAAAAGTAAAAGTTAAAAGAGGAAATGAAACTTTTATTACCGAATTAAAGCCAATCAAAGACACGAAAGAAAATGAATTTCGAATTGGATTATATATTCGTGACTCTGCAGCTGGAATTGGTACGATGACATTTTTTGAACCTGAGTCTAAAAAATATGGTGCACTTGGTCATGTTATTTCCGATATGGACACTAAAAAACCGATTGAAATTCATGAGGGTACAATTGTTCGTTCCACAGTGACATCTATACAAAAAGGGAATAATGGAACCCCTGGTGAAAAACAAGCAAAGTTTTCTATAAAAGAAAATAAAATTGGGACGATAACAAAGAACAGCCCTTTTGGGATATTTGGTAAATTAGATAATGCTATTGAGAATGGAAAGTATGACGAGCCAATGCCGATTGCTTTATCTCATGAAGTAAAAGAGGGACCGGCAAAGATATTAACCGTCATAGATGGTGAAAAAGTAGAAGAATTCGATGTTGAAGTAGTGAGTAGTGTTGCACAAAAATCTCCTGCTACAAAAGGTATGGTTATACAGATAACCGACTCAAGATTATTAGAAGCAACCGGCGGTATTGTCCAAGGAATGAGTGGAAGCCCAATTATTCAAAATGGAAAAGTAATCGGTGCAGTTACCCACGTCTTCGTAAATGACCCAACAAGCGGTTATGGAGTTCACATAGAATGGATGTTACAAGACGCAGGAGTAGACATTTATAAAAAAGATGATAAAAAAGCAAGTTAATTTTGAAATAGAAAATGTATTTCGTTTAATTTTCTAAAAGACCAGGTAAGTGAGTTTATTGGTTGTACTATACTCAACCTAAGGTAACGTCAATAGAATAACGAATACTCATTACACAGTCCCGAAAATACACCAAGACTCCTGTTGGAGGAAAGGCTTACCAGCCACCCGCAGAGAGCGAAGTGTATTTCCGGGGCATTTTATATGCACTAATAATAGTGATTAGAATTGAGGTAGGGACAAAAACTAAATTTTCTATTTTTAAAACCGACAATACGATACATTAGCTTCGGAAATATACGTAGACTCCTTGAAAAAGAAGAACGCTTTTTCTCACGAAGATGTCTTGCTGTCGAAGCATTCCTTGGGACTGGGACTGCGATTACTCGCCCCATCGAAAACCGTCTGCCCAGCGGGAGGAAAGGCATCGGTGAGACCCCGAGAATGCACCTGCGTCTGCAAGTATTGCTACGCAGTGTGTTTCCTCGGTGCAAGGCAGCAAGGAAGCAAATTCTTTGTAGTAGCCTGGCTCAACAGCCGCCTTAGGATGCGCAAAGTATATTTCCGGGGCGTGTTTGTTGCAGTGATTTAATAACACATTTCTCTATTTTTACATTGTATAGAGTATCTTTAATTGGCATTAAAATGCTAATAAATATTTTTCGACAAAACACCAAATCCCTTTGTCGGATAAAATCGAATAACCATGAAAAATCAAGCAAATTCAAGTAAATAAAAGAAAAAATAAAAAAATACAATGTTTTTCGAAAAAAAGAAGGAATCTCTAAACTTTTGTCGAATACATAAAAAGACATATAGTGAATTAAAGGAGGAGCATTTGTGGAGAAAATATCAGTTTGTTTAGTAGACGATAATAGAGATTTAATTAATTTAATGGAGGAATTTTTCGAAGATCAACCAGATATCGAGGTTGTTGGAACAGCATATAATGGAAAAGACTGCCTTACACTAGTTGAGGAGAAGAAACCAGATGTATTAATACTAGATATTATTATGCCGCATGTAGATGGACTTGCAGTATTGAGTATGCTGAGAGAAAAAGGAAGACCGAGTAATGATCCGTACGTGATTATGTTAACGGCATTTGGCCAAGAAGAGGTAATGAAAAAAGCAGTCGATTTAGGCGCATCTTACTTTATCTTAAAGCCATTTGATCTAGAAAATTTAGCTGAACAAATTAGACAAGTGAACGGCAGGTCTTCAGTTTCTAGTCAATCTAACTCTGTATTTAAAAAAGATAGAAAGAAAAAGGACTTAGAAGCAAGTATTACGAACATTATTCACGAAATTGGTGTTCCAGCACATATTAAGGGATATATGTATTTACGAGAAGCAATCACAATGGTATATAATGATATCGAATTACTCGGCTCAATAACGAAAGTTCTATATCCAGATATTGCTAAAAAGTTTAATACTACCTCTTCACGGGTTGAACGTGCAATTCGACATGCTATAGAGGTTGCCTGGAGTAGAGGTAATATTGATTCTATTTCTGCATTATTTGGATATACGGTTAGTATTTCTAAGGCGAAACCAACTAACTCTGAATTTATCGCGATGGTTGCCGACCGTCTTCGTTTGGATCATAAAGCAAGCTAATACATAAAAAAAATTACTGTATGTTATGTACAGTAATTTTTTTTATTTCTGGTTTATCTATTCTCTTTTAACTTTGATTTTTTCACCTTTTGATTTTTCCGATCTCGATGAATAATAAAGCCACCAAGAAAGGCCAGTCCAGCAAGGAAAAGTATTAAACCAACCGTAAATTGTATCCCTGTATGAAAGAATATCGGATGGAAGTCATCAAATAATGTGTCTCTCATTAATTTTATACCAATAGCTGCGATAACACCGGGAATAAAGATAATTAAAACTGCAACTAATCTAACCATATTTTCTCCTTCTCAATCTCTTTATTATAACTAGTATATCAGAAGATAATTAGATGGTGAAAATATAATGATTTGCCTAAATTCTGTTCATCTATTATGATAGAAAAGTAGAATTAATTTATAATAATACAATACAGCATTAACCACAATATTTTTTAATATTTAAAAAATATTTTTTATTTGTTGAAAAATAAAGCGCTTACATTTACAATGATAATGGGTTTTATAGTATAATATAAAAGATTCATGTATTTGGAAGTATTTTCTTTCATATGATTAACGTCAGCAAATAATGTCAAAGATAGTCCGTATAAAAATATTACATATTTAGAGGAGGAATTTTAATGGATATTTTTAAAGAAATGGAATTATACGATTACGAGGAATTAGTCTTCTGTCAAGATAAGAACTCTGGCTTAAAAGCAATTATTGCAATACACGATACTACACTTGGACCAGCACTAGGTGGTACAAGAATGTGGACATATGCTTCAGAAGAAGAAGCTATTATTGATGCTTTACGCTTAGCAAGAGGAATGACTTACAAAAATGCTGCTGCTGGACTTAATTTAGGTGGAGGGAAAACCGTTATTATCGGTGATCCTCGAAAAGATAAAAATCCTGAAATGTTCCGCGCATTTGGAAGATACATACAAGGCTTAAATGGCCGTTATATAACTGCTGAAGATGTTGGAACAACGGAAGAAGATATGGATCTAATACATATGGAAACCGACTTTGTAACAGGAATATCAGCTGAAAGTGCAGGCTCATCCGGAAATCCATCACCGGTGACAGCTTATGGTGTTTATAAAGGTATGAAAGCTGCAGCTTTAGAGGCTTATGGCAATGATTCGCTAGAAGGAAAAACAGTGGCTGTACAAGGAATTGGAAATGTCGCTTATGCTCTATGTGAGTATTTACATAAAGAAGGGGCTAAGCTTGTAGTAACAGATATTAATAAAGCTGCTGTTGAACGAGCGGTAGAAGCATTTGGAGCTAAAGCGGTTGACCCAGATGACATTTATGATGTGGACTGTGATATATATGCCCCATGTGCTTTAGGTGCTACAGTTAACGACGATACAATCCCACGTCTAAAAGCAAAAATAGTTGCAGGTTCTGCAAATAACCAATTAAAATCAACAGAGCATGGCGATATTCTTTACGAAAAAGGAATTGTTTATGCACCGGATTATGTTATTAATGCTGGTGGGGTTATTAATGTTGCCGATGAATTAAGTGGATATAACCGAAATCGTGCGATGAAAAAAGTTGAAACAATTTATGATAGTCTTGTAAAAGTATTTGAAATTTCTAAGCGTGACAATATTCCGACATACCTTGCTGCTGACCGAATGGCAGAAGAAAGAATAGAATCAGTAAGACGCTCACGTAACCAATTTTTATTAAATGAGCACCACGTTCTAAGCAGAAGAAAGTAAAGGGGGATACATCATGGCTGAAGAGTATGATTTAGTTATACTTGGTGGGGGAACTGGCGGTTATGTTGCTGCTATTCGGGCCTCTCAATTAGGAATGAAAGTGGCAGTAGTTGAAAAGAGTGATCTTGGTGGGACATGTTTACACCGTGGATGTATCCCCTCAAAATCATTGCTTCGAAGTGCAGAAGTATATAGACAAACTAAAAATGCCAATGACTTTGGTGTTATGACAAGTGATGTCCAACTTGATTTCCGTCGTGTTCAAGAGCGAAAAAATAGTATCATTGGAACACTACATAAAGGTGTTACAGGTTTAATGAAAAAAGGAAAGATTGATGTGTTTAATGGCTTTGGAAGAATTCTTGGCCCGAGTATTTTCTCTCCACTTCCAGGAACGATTTCAATTGAATATGAAAGTGGCGAAGAAAACACAATGATTGTTCCTAAATTTGTATTAATTGCAACAGGTTCTTCACCAAGAACGCTGCCAGGACTAGAAATTGATGGCACATTTGTAATGAGCTCGGATGAGGCATTAGATATGGATGAATTACCAAAGTCAATTATCATTATCGGTGGCGGTGTCATCGGAATTGAATGGGCATCCATGTTAACCGATTTTGGTGTTGATGTGACAGTCGTAGAATATATGGATCAAATTCTTCCGACTGAAGATCTTGATGTGGCAAAAGAAGTAGAAAAGCAACTGAAGCGTAAAGGTGTTACTTTTGTAAAAAACGCAAAAGTATTAGCTGATACACTTCAGAAAGATTCAGGTGTAACAATTAACGCTGAGATTGGTGATTCTGTACAGTCATTCGCTGCAGATAAGATATTAGTATCTGTTGGTCGCCAAGCAAATGTCACTAACATTGGTCTGGAGAACACAGATATTGAAGTGGAAAAAGGAGTTATTAAAACTTCTCCATTCTATCAAACAAAAGAGGCACATATTTATGCTATTGGTGATGTAATTGGAGGAATGCAATTAGCACATGTTGCATCTCATGAGGGCATTGTTGCTGTCGAACATATGAATAACACACAAACAGAACCACTGAATTATAACAACATTCCAGCTTGTATTTATTCAAATCCAGAGGCAGCAAGTGTTGGCTTAACGGAAAAACAAGCAAAAGAACAAGGATTTGACATTAAAGTAGGTAAATTTCCTTTTAAAGCAATTGGAAAAGCTTTAGTCTATGGTGAGTCTGATGGATTTGTAAAAATCATTATGAATAAGGCAAATGAAGATCTGTTAGGTGTACATATGGTTGGTCCACATGTAACCGACATGATTTCAGAAGCAGGTCTTGCTAAAGTGTTAGATGCAACACCTTGGGAAATTGCACATACCGTTCATCCTCACCCAACGTTATCTGAAGTGATGGGTGAAGCAGCACTTGCAGTGGATGGACGACAAATACATGGATAATTTATGGTTAACAGTAAAGGGAGGGACTTGTAATGGCAACAAATCGTCATAAAGAACTTGGACTAACAGATGAACAAGTTTTAGAAATGTATAAAACGATGCTTTTAGCACGGAAATTAGATGAACGGATGTGGCTACTAAACCGTGCCGGGAAAATTCCATTCGTTATTTCTTGTCAAGGACAAGAAGCAGCACAAGTTGGAGCGGCGTTTGCACTAGACCGAAGCGAAGACTATGTTGCACCATATTATCGTGATATGGGAGTTGTGCTTGCATTTGGAATGACACCGAAAGAGTTAATGCTTTCTGCATTTGCAAAAGCAGAAGATCCTAACTCTGGTGGACGTCAAATGCCAAGTCACTTTGGACAAAAGAAAAACCGTATATTAACTGGGTCATCACCAGTTACAACACAAGTACCACATGCTGTTGGTGTAGCCTTAGCAGCTAAAATGGAAAAGAAACAATTTGTTTCTTTCGTAACTCTTGGTGAAGGTTCTTCTAACCAAGGTGATTTTCATGAAGGGTTAAACTTTGCAGGGGTTCATAAATTACCTGTTATTACAATGGTTGAAAATAATAAATACGCAATTTCTGTTCCGAGTGAAAAACAATTAGGTAATGAAAAAGTATCCGACCGTGCATTAGGTTATGGAATGCCAGGATATACGGTTGATGGAAATGATCCATTAGAAGTGTATAAAACGGTAAAAGAAGCACGTGAACGAGCTTTAAATGGAGAAGGTGGCACATTAATTGAAGCTGTCTCATATCGATTGACTGCTCACTCAAGTGATGACGATGATCGTGCCTATCGTAATCGTGAAGAAGTAGAAGAAGCGAAGAAATTAGATTCTATTTATACATTTGCTTCCTATTTAAAAGAATTAAATATTTTGACGGATGAAATTGAAGTTGAAATGACTAATGATATTAATAACATCGTAAATGAAGCAACCGATTATGCTGAAAATGCTGCCTATGCAGAGCCTGAAGATGCATTGAAGTATGTATATGAAGAGTAGGGAGGGGAAAACCAATGGCCATCATGTCATATATACAAGCTGTTACAGCTGCATTGCGTGAAGAGATGGAGCGTGATGAGAAAGTATTTGTATTAGGAGAAGACGTTGGTAGAAAAGGTGGTGTATTTAAAGCCACAGAAGGTCTTTATGATCAATTTGGAGAATATCGAGTATTAGATACACCACTAGCAGAATCTGCTATTGCAGGTGTTGGTATAGGGGCAGCAATGTACGGAATGCGTCCTGTTGCAGAAATGCAATTTGCAGATTTTATTATGCCGGCAGTAAACCAAATTATTTCAGAAGCTGCAAGAATTAGATATCGATCAAATAATGATTGGAATTGTCCAATTGTAATTCGTGCTCCATATGGCGGTGGAGTGCATGGGGCACTATACCACTCCCAGTCAGTTGAAGCTATCTTTGCAAATCAACCTGGTTTGAAAATTGTTATGCCTTCTACACCTTATGATGTCAAAGGACTATTAAAAGCAGCTATTCGTGATAATGATCCGGTATTATTCTTTGAACATAAGCGAGCATATCGACTTCTAAAAGGGGAAGTTCCTGAAGAAGATTATGTATTACCAATTGGAAAAGCAGATGTGAAAAGAGAAGGATCTGATGTTACCGTCATTACATACGGTCTTTGCGTACACTTTGCTTTACAAGCTGCAGAAAAATTAGCAGAAGAAGGTATTGATGCACATATCCTTGACTTACGTACGGTCTATCCACTGGATAAAGAATCTATTATCGAAGCAGCGAAAAAGACTGGTAAAGTGCTTCTAGTTACGGAAGACAATAAAGAAGGTAGTATTATTGGTGAAGTTGCTGCGATTATTGCAGAAAACTGCTTATTTGACCTTGATGCACCTGTTAAACGTCTTGCTGGACCTGATGTTCCAGCAATGCCATATGCACCTACGATGGAAAAATTCTTTATGATGAATCCAGATAAAATAGAAAAGGCAATTCGTGACTTAGCAGAATTCTAATAGATTGGAGGGTATTTGATGGCTCTTGAAAAAATATTAATGCCTCAACTAGGGGAGAGTGTAACGGAAGGTACAATCAATACTTGGCTAGTTCAGGTTGGAGATAAAGTTAATAAATATGATCCGATTGCAGAAGTAATGACAGATAAAGTAAATGCTGAAGTTCCATCTTCATTCACTGGTACAATTAAGGAGATTGTTACAGCAGAAGGCGAAACTGTTGCAGTTGGTGAACTCATTTGTTATATCGAAACAGAATCAAGCGGCACTGCTGATACAAAAGAAGTAGCACAAGAGAATACAGCTGCACCAGAAGAAGTTTCAAATGAAAGTTCGGACCAATCGATGAAAAAGCGTTATTCACCTGCTGTATTAAGATTGGCTCAAGAAAATAATATTGATTTAGAATTAGTAACAGGTACAGGACGAGGTGGAAGGATTACTCGTAAAGATATCGAAAAAATCATCCAATCTGGTCAATTACCAACAAAATCAAGTGAATCAGTTGAGTCTGTCGTTGCTCCAGTAGAGCAAGAAACTGCAAAAACGTCTGTAACGAAAACAGTTCCAGCTGCACCACAACCTACATCACAGGCTGGCGATATTGAGATTCCGGTTACAGGAGTTCGTAAAGTTATCGCTCAAAATATGGTTCGTTCAAAAACAGAAATTCCACATGCTTGGATGACTGTTGAAGTAGATGTAACTGATTTAGTAAAATTCCGTAATAGTATTAAAAATGAATTTAAGCAAAATGAAGGGTATAATTTAACGTATTTTGCTTTCTTCGTCAAAGCGGTTGCGCAAGGTCTGAAGAAATTCCCACAATTAAATAGCACATGGGCCGGGGATAAAATAATTCAGCGTAAAGATATTAATTTATCAATTGCAGTAGCCAAAGACCAGGAATTATTTGTTCCAGTCATTAAACATGCAGACGAAAAAAGTATTAAAGGCATTGCGCGAGAAATTAATGAACTAGCCCAAAAAGCACGTTCCAATAAATTGTCACCTGAAGATATGCAAGGTGGAACATTTACTGTGAATAACACTGGTTCATTTGGTTCTGTACAATCGATGGGAGTTATTAACCATCCTCAAGCTGCAATATTACAAGTGGAATCAATTGTAAAACGACCAATAATTATTAACGATATGTTCGCTGCACGCGATATGGTAAATCTATGCTTATCACTAGATCACCGAATCTTAGACGGATTAGTTTGTGGTCAGTTCCTCGCATATGTGAAGGAAACGTTAGAAAATATGAATGAAAATACAATACAAGTGTATTAAACCAAGCTATTAGGTTTGAATTTTACAACTAAAATTGATAACCTAGGTGTTAGGTAACAATAACTTAACATAAGGGGTGGCAAATATGGATTTTAATCTATTTATGAATGATATAGTTGATGCTGCAAGAAAAGATATTACAGAAGCAGGATATGAAGAATTAAAAACTCCTGATGAAGTCGATGCTGCATTAACACGTGAAGGTACTACATTAGTTATGATTAACTCTACATGTGGTTGTGCAGGTGGAGTGGCTCGTCCTGCAGCAGCAAACGCTATCCATTACGATAAACGCCCAGACCATCTAGTTACAGTTTTTGCTGGTCAAGATCGTGAAGCTACAGAGAAAGCTCGTACATACTTTGAAGGATATCCTCCTTCATCTCCATCTTTTGCATTTTTAAAAGATGGGAAAATTGTTACGATGCTAGAGCGTCATGAAATTGAAGGTCATAGTGCAATGGAAGTAATGGGCAAGCTTCAAGAAGTATTCGAGAAGCATTGTGAAGAATTATAAGTGAATGACTATAAGGCTGACCTTTGTATAGGCCAGCCTTATTTCTTATGGTTAGAAATAACTTGCGAATTTGTTGAAAAAGAGAGAAAATAAAAAAAGACTGAAATATGTAAATACATAATCAGTCTTATCCTTTAGTTTACAATCCGATAAAATAAGCTAGGCCCATCGTAATCGTAGAGATTACCATTGCAAAAATCATAATGTAAATAGCTATTTTCATGCGTCGCTCACGTTTTGATTTTCTTCTTGGAGCAACGTTGTTAGTATTTTTTGCAGACATTTTTAAGTCCTCCCTTAAATCCCATGTGCTTTATTAATTTTAACGTTAAAATGGGAATAGGACAAGTGAAAAATAGTAGGAAAGTAATATTTTCGAAAAAATTTTCCTAAAATTAGCCTTTTTTTATTGAATTTACGATTCATCTGAAAGAATGGGGGAGCAAGTATGACAACAGAAAATAAGGGGATTGAACAGAAATGGAAGGATTCCGTCGAACAAATAGTTAAGCGCTTTCCAGAGCGTAAGCAATCGTTCCAAACATCGTCTGACATTGAGGTTGAGCGCCTATATTATCCGGAGAATGATGATACATATCACGAAAAACTAGGATTTCCAGGGGAATACCCGTACACAAGGGGAATTCAACCAACCATGTATCGGAGCAAATATTGGACGATGCGCCAATATGCCGGATTTGGTTCTGCGAAAGAAACGAATAAGCGGTTCCGCTATTTACTGGAACAGGGGCAAACAGGACTTTCCGTTGCTTTCGATTTACCAACACAGATTGGATATGACTCAGATGATCCGATGGCTGAAGGAGAAGTTGGAAAAGTTGGTGTAGCGATTGATACATTACATGATATGGAAGCATTATTAGATCAAATTCCACTCGATAAAGTTAGTACATCGATGACGATTAATGCACCAGCTTCCATCCTACTTGCCATGTATATTGCTGTTGGAGAAAAACAAGGTGTACCAAAAGAGAAATTAACTGGGACTATTCAGAATGACATTTTAAAGGAATATATTGCTCGTGGAACATATATTTTTCCACCTAAACCATCCATGCGCCTGATTACAGATATTTTTGCATACTGTAAGGAGTACTTACCGAAGTTCAACACAATTAGTATATCAGGTTATCATATCCGTGAAGCTGGTTCAACTGCAGTTCAAGAAGCAGCCTTTACGATTGCAAATGGTATGGCTTATGTGGATGCAGCAATTGCATCTGGTTTGGATGTAGATGACTTTGCACCGAGACTAGCATTCTTCTTCAACGCTCATAATAATTTCTTTGAGGAAATTGCGAAGTTTCGAGCGGCGAGACGTGTTTGGGCGAAAATCATGAGGGAACATTATCAAGCAAAAAATCCGAAAAGTTGGAAATTACGCTTCCATACCCAAACAGGTGGCTCCACACTTACTGCACAACAGCCAGATAATAATATTGTACGAGTAACAATGCAAGCATTAGCTGCTGTGCTAGGGGGAACCCAAAGTTTACATACGAATTCAAGAGATGAGGCACTTGCTTTACCAACAGAGGAATCTGCAAGAATTGCCTTACGTACGCAGCAAATAATTGCAAATGAAAGCGGTGTAGCCGATACAGTAGATCCATTAGGTGGCTCATACTTTGTAGAGGCATTAACAGACCAAGTTGAGGCTGAAATTGAAGCTTACTTAAAACAAATCAAAGAATTAGGCGGAGCGGTAGCGGCAATCGAAGAAGGCTATATGCAACGAGAAATTCACCGTACAGCATATGAAACACAAAAACGGATTGAAAAAGAAGAAGAAATCATTGTTGGGTTAAATAAATATAAAATTGATGAAGAAGTAAACCCAGAACTATTAAAGGTTGATGAGGCATTAGAAAGAGAACAAAAAGCTTCTTTACAAGCAACGAGAAATGAGCGAGATAATGAATTAGTCGAAAGTGTCTTAAAACAACTAGAATGGGCAGCAAAACAAGAAGATGAAAACCTCATGCCTTATATTGTCAATGCAGTAAAAGCATATGCTTCTGTGGGGGAGATTTGTCACGTTCTTCGTGATCAATTTGGAGAATATGGAAGCATCTAATTGCAAAAGGGGAAGGAGAACATCACATGGCGAAAATAAGGGTATTAATAGCAAAACCAGGCTTAGATGGACATGATCGTGGGGCACTTGTTATTTCACAAGGATTAAGAGACCATGGAATGGAAGTTATTTATACAGGGTTAAGGCAATCCCCAGCACAAATTGCCAAAGCTGCTATTCAGGAAGATGTTGATGTAGTTGGTCTATCATCATTATCTGGGGCACATCGAACATTATTCCCAAAAGTAGTAGAAGAATTAAAAGCCAATAACGCTGCGGATATCCCGGTAATTGGTGGGGGCGTCATACCGAGTGAAGATATTCCTTTTCTATTAGAGCAAGGAATTAAGAAAATCTTTACAAGTGGCTCTTCAATTGATGAATTAGCTAATTATATTCAAGAACTTATTCAACCAAATCAAATAGAACCAATTAAAAAGATATCTCATATCGGAATTGCTGTACATTCGATTGAAAAAGTACTGCCATTTTATACAAAACAGTTAGGACTACAACTCGAAGGAATAGAAGAAGTCGAATCGGAGCATGTAAAAGTGGCCTTCTTGAAAATTGGGGAAAGTCGCTTTGAATTATTAGAGCCGACGAATGAAACTTCTCCAATCCATACTTTCTTACAGAAAAAAGGGGAAGGAATCCATCATATTGCCCTGGCAATAGATGATATTGAAGCGAGACTACGAGCTTTATCGAAAGATGGAATCCAACTAATAAATGAGGAACCGAAGTTAGGGGCACATCAAGCTCAAATCGCATTTATGCATCCAAAGTCAACACATGGGGTATTATTCGAACTTTGCCAAGAAGCTGGGGGAGAAGAAACATGATGGATATGTTTGACAAAATAAACGAACTCTATGATAAACGACGTATGGCTGAACTTGGTGGTGGAGACGAGCGTATTGAAAAACAGCATGCCAAGGGAAAGTGGACAGCAAGAGAACGAATTGACTACTTACTTGATGAAGGAACTTTCGTTGAACTAAATGCTTTTATAGAAAGTCGCGGAACCGATTTTGAAATGAATGGATCGAGTGGGGCTGGTGATGGTGTTGTCACTGGGTATGGAAAAATAAATGGACGTCCTGTTTATTTATTTGCCCAAGATTTTACCCTTTATGGTGGAGCTCTCGGAGAAATGCATGGGAAGAAAATTGCTTCCGTCATGGATCTAGCCGCAAAAAACGGTGTCCCATTTATTGGGCTCAATGACTCTGGTGGTGCACGTATTCAGGAAGGTGTCTCCTCTTTAGATGGTTATGGACATGTTTTTTACCGAAATTCGATTTATTCCGGTTATATACCGCAAATATCTGTCATTATGGGGCCGAGTGCTGGTGGTGCCGTTTACTCTCCAGCCATTACTGATTTTGTTATAATGGTAGAGAAAACATCACAAATGTTTATTACCGGACCGAAAGTAATTGAGACGGTTACTGGGGAAAGAATTTCTTCAGAAGAACTTGGTGGAGCAGATGTTCATAATAGTAAAACGGGAAATGCTCATTTTAAAGCGGAAGATGAAGCTGCAGCATTAGACCATGTCAAGAAGCTACTATCATACATACCAAATAATAATCAAGAGAAACCAGATCTTGCTGATTTCCAGGATGATGAATTAAGTGGATATCGACCTGATTTAGTTGATATTGTTCCATTTGATTCGACTCGTCCTTACGACATGAAAAAAGTAATCAATGAAGTAGTAGACGAGGATAGTTTTTACGAAATACATCAAGATTTTGCTAAAAATATTGTTGTTGGGTTTGCTAGAATTAACGGACAATCAGTTGGATTAGTTTGTAATCAACCAAAGCATCTTGCAGGTGGACTTGATATTGATTCAAGTGATAAAGCTGCTCGATTTATCCGCTTTTGTGATTGCTTTAATATACCGATTATTACTTTTGAAGATGTCACAGGGTTCTTTCCTGGCATAAAACAAGAACATGGTGGTATCATACGTCATGGAGCTAAAATTCTTTACGCCTATTCAGAAGCAACTGTTCCAAAACTAACAGTTATTGTTAGAAAAGCTTATGGTGGTGCATATGTGGCATTAAATAGTAAAGCAATTGGAGCAGATCTTGTATATGCATGGCCAAATGCGGAAATTGCTGTTATGGGTCCAGAAGGTGCTGCCAACATCATATATGCTAAAGAAATTGCAGCAAGTGAAGACCCAGAGAAAACGCGTCAAGAAAAAATTGATACATATCGAGAAAAGTTTGCGAATCCATATATTGCTGCAAAGCTTGGTATGGTTGATGACGTAATTGATCCGCGAGAAACAAGAATGAAGCTTATCCAAGGATTAGAAATGCTTGCAAACAAACAGGAGGAACGACCTAAGAAAAAGCATGGGAATATTCCACTGTAACATAGGAGGTAAAATTAGTGGTTAATCAAGACAGAGTCGTAACAGAATTTATGGAACTTGTCCAAGTTGATTCAGAGACAGGTTATGAAGCAGAAATTGCAGAAGTATTGAAGAAAAAATTTACTGATTTAGGACTAGAAGTAGTAGAAGATAATGCTAAAGAAATTACGGGACATGGTGCTAATAATTTAATTTGTACATTAAAAGGAACAAAAGAAGGGGTAGAGCCAATCTACTTTACTTCTCATATGGATACAGTAGTTCCTGGTAAAGGAATAAAACCATCGATTAAAGATGGGTATATCGTTTCCGATGGTACAACGATTCTTGGTTCCGATGACAAAGCAGGACTTGCAGCAATGCTAGAAGCAATTCGTACCTTAAAAGAGAATAATATCGAACACGGCGATGTTCAATTTGTCATTACGGTAGGGGAAGAATCTGGTTTAGTTGGAGCAAAAGCACTAGACCCATCGATGATCCATGCGAAATTTGGTTATGCATTAGATAGTAATGGTGATGTTGGCGATATTATTGTTGCAGCTCCAACTCAAGCAAAAATCAATACAATTATTAAAGGTAAAACAGCTCATGCTGGAGTTGCACCAGAAAAAGGCGTTTCTGCGATTACCATTGCAGCTAAAGCAATTGCAAAAATGCCTCTTGGTCGTATTGATGAAGAGACTACAGCAAACATTGGTCGTTTTGAAGGTGGAAAACAAACGAATATTGTTGTAGACCATGTTGAAATTTTAGCGGAAGCTCGTTCACTTGTTCCTGAGAAGATGGAAGCACAAGTTGCGAAAATGAAAGAAGCATATGAATCTACCGCAAAAGAAATGGGCGGGGAAGCGATTGTCGATATTAAAGTGATGTACCCTGGATTTAAACAAGGTGCAGGAGATCAGGTTGTGGAAGTGGCACGACGTGCTGCAACTTCTATCGGTAGAGAAAGTAAACTACTGAAAAGTGGTGGCGGAAGTGATGCTAACGTTATTGCTGGCTTCGGCATTCCTACCGTAAACCTTGCTGTTGGTTACGAAGAAATTCATACTACGAATGAACGTATTCCAGTTGAAGAACTTGTCAAAGTAACAGAACTTGTAACGGCCATAATTCAGGAAGTTGCGAAGTAAATTTATAACAAAATACTATAAGAGGGCTACTAAATTGTACAAATTTAGTAGCTTTTTTGTTTTTTGGAACGTGAAACAAAGTCTTTGAATCATACGTCTATATAGTAAGGTGAGGGATGAGGAGAGATGCAATGAAGAAAATTGTATTGTTTGTGTTCATGGTTTTAGTTCTAATTGGTTGTAGTGGTTCATATAAAAATTTAGTTCAAATAGATGTCCATACGGCAGATGAGGATAGAAATTACAGTAAGCTTATTTCTATTACGGATATAGAAACATTGGAGTCCATAAAAAATATATTAGAGGAAATAATTTGGGATCCGCATATTGATCCGGAGATGGCTAGGTATGAGGATATTACTATGATTCTTACATTTGAAGATGCTAATGGCGAAGAATTAGAGTATAAGATTTGGTTTAATCAAGGTGGTACGGCCAATTTCATTAGTTCCAATGATAAAGAAGGCTATGGTGGATTAATAACGACAGAAGCGGATAAGCTGAAAGAGATTTTGAGGACAGTAAGTGGTAGTGAAATCGATTTTTAGTGAAGAGAGGAGTGATGATTTGAAGCAATATATTTTTTTATTTATCATGTTATCGGTAGGAGTGGTTCTCATTACGGCTTGTGGAAGTGCTAATCAAGGTGCATCAAATAAAGAATTAGAATTGAGCACTTATGAAGTTGTTGATAATCTTGATGGTGTATCTATGGAGGTAAAAGAAGGAACTGTTACTTCCACTGGATTGATAGTTATCTTAGAGAATACAACGGATAAGCGTTGTGTGTATGGAGAAGACTTTTCATTAGAGAAGAAAGTTGATGGGAAATGGTATAAAGTTCCTGACGTTGTAGATGGTAATTATGGGTTTAATGATATTGGATTTGAATTATATAAAGATGAAGTACAAGAATGGCCAGTTGATTGGGAATGGTTGTATGGAAGTCTTGAAAAAGGAGAATTTCGAATCGTGAAAGATATAATCGATTCTAGAGAGCCTGGAGATTATGACCAATACTTTTTGACAGCGGAATTTGTTATAGAGTAGCTATTTTAAATATTAATCTACATGACGTGGCCAAACTGGTCATCTTTTTTCTCTTAATAATATAGTGATATTTAAAAAGGTGCTTGACATAATTAATCGCAACATTCTATAATATACAGAAATATTGAACACGATACACAGGCTATGAAGAGAAGAGTAGTTTTGATGCATTATTGAACAGAGAGCTCCGGTTGGTGGGATGGAGTAATAATGATCTTAATGAAAAAAGACTCGGAGCTTCGCACGGATCTAAGGATTGCTTAGTGATACTGCGACGGGATCTCCCGTTATAGAGATAGGGTATAAACAATTATGTATTGTCGTACCTGAAGAGATTGGTATGGTGACATACCAATAAACTGAGGTGGTACCACGAAAGTTAAAACTCTCGTCCTCAAGATGAATAATCTTGGGGTGAGAGTTTTTTTGTTTTCCAAAATTCGTAATCGGTGATTTTTGTAAATTAATTCTAGGATGGAGGAGTCATAAATGAGTAATGGAATCAATGAAGTAAGAAATGAAAAGCTAATGTCATTAATACAACAAGGTGTCCCCGTATATCCAGACCAGTTTAATACAAATTATGAGCTACAAGAAGCGGCTAAACTCGATGATGGGGTTAATCATGTTCGAGTAGCAGGAAGAATAATGGGAATACGTCGATTTAAGAAGTTAACATTTATAACGATTTCTGATATAGCAGGAAGATTACAACTGTTATTAAAAATGGATGAGATTGAGGAAGAATTATATCGTCAGTTTCAAGATTATATCGATATAGGGGATTTTATCGGTGTTGAAGGGCGAATGTATTCGACAAAGACGAATGAAAAAACGCTTCGAATAGAACGTTTGCAGCTTTTGGGAAAAGCACTTCGGTCCCTTCCAGAAAAATGGCATGGATTAACCAATGTGGAAACAAGGTATAGACAACGTTATTTGGATTTATTGATGACTGAAGAAACACAGAGACGGATGTTAGCACGAATTCAGATGATAAGCGCTCTACGTAGATTTTTTGAAGATCATCAATTCCTAGAAGTAGAAACGCCAGTGTTGCAGCATACGTCTTCCGGCGCGATTGCTAAGCCTTTTCAAACCCATCACCGTGCTTTAGATACGGAGTTGAATTTACGTATAGCACCAGAAACGTATTTAAAACGTTTAATTGTTGGTGGATTTACAAAAGTATTTGAGTTTGCGAAATGTTTTAGAAACGAAGGAATTAGCCCACAACATTTACAAGAATTTACGATGGTAGAAGGATATGCTGCTTATTGGAATTATGAAGATACGATGAAACTAATGCGAGACATGATAATACATGTGTTAAATGAAGTATTTCATACAACAACGATTTCTATTGCAGGACATACAGTAGACTTTTCTGAAGAATGGGAGGTCATCTCTTTTAGGGATTTAATTTTTAGGGATACTGGAATAGACATTGACCTTTATCCTACTGTAGAAGCATTACGGGAGGAAACAAAACGAAATGGTATCGAATTGGAACATGCAGATATAGAATCTTTAGGACGAGGAAATTTCATTGATATTCTTTATAAAAAAGTAAGTCGTCCTTATATGATGAAGCCAACATTTTTAATCAATCATCCGATTGACCTTTCACCACTAGCCCGTGCAAATGATATGAATCCGAGTATAACGGACCGATTCCAATTAGTCATTAATGGTGCTGAAGTAATTAATGCTTATTCGGAATTAGTAGATCCAACCGAACAACGAAGTAGGTTAGTAGCTCAAGCTATGCTTAAGAGTAATGGGGATGAAGAAGCAATGGAAATGGATGAAGATTATTTACTTGCCATGGAGTACGGAATGCCACCAATATCAGGATTTGGATTTGGGATTGAACGATTGTTGATGGTCCTTACTGATAGCGAGACAATTAAAGATTGTGTGTTGTTTCCATTGACTAGGAAATTATAAAACTACAATACAAAATAGATTGTACTATTGGAGGTGAAGCGATGACTGAAGAATTTCCTGATAAAAATATATTCATGATGTGTAGAGAATTGAACAATGAGATATCGTTAGTTCTTCGTTAGTAGAAGAGTTTTAAACTGGATGAATAGCATTAAACATGGAATAACAAATTGTAATGAAAAAAGTTAATATAAATAGGTATAACGGTCTATTGTTAAAATACCTTGAATGTAATAGATTTGGTTTGAAAGAATTGTACTTTCAAATTGAAGCAGAAATATAAAATTAGGAGGTATGAAATGGAACTAAAAGGAAGGTATTATATCCTTGCTTTACTGTTAATTTCGTATACTTTTTTCGTAACGGTTGTTTCGACAGTCGGTGGAACGAAAGTTGTATATATCGATCTATTACTATCAATTGCTGTCATTCACTATTTGCTTTCTAAATTTTTTACGATAAGACAGTATAGACGTAAGTTTTTTAGTGTGAAAATGAGAAAGAGAAGTGAATTTCTTTAGCTATCCAGTGTAAAGGCGAACCAGTCATGTAAAATGATGCTGGTTCGTTTTTATTTTTATGAATAAAAAAGGCAGAATATTTTAAAGTGTTATTGATTTCTTGTAATGGATTTATTAAAATAATAGTAATTAATATTTGAATATTGAATATTGGGATAAGGGAGTGATGTTATGGAAAGAAATCTACTCATAAATACATATCCACAATCAAAATTAGTCATAGAACAATCATTAGGGATAAGCCTTTTGACTAACATTCAATTAGTTGATTACTTCTTAAATAGTTCCGCCAACCAAATTGAGTCCATTCAATATCTATCAGATTTATTGCCTAAGGAAGTTAAAGAAAATCTTCACATTTTGCGTACGGTGTTTGCACATGGAGTTATTTTACGTGACTTTTATATTAGTAATGTGAATGATATTAATCAAGATTGCGAGGGCTTTATTGGATGGTGGGAAGCTCTACAGGAAGAGGAAGTAGTAGATTTGATGATCTATGGAATACAAGAGGCTATCCATTATTACAATCAGTACATACCAAAAATTGAATCCGTAGAAAAGACGTTGCAAGAAGTTACCCTTACAAATGAACATTTAAGGAATGTATCGAACCGACGAAAAGCTCTCAAAGCAGTTTTGCTCAGTTGGTCGATTGAAAATGTAGAAGAAGTGTTGCCTTTTTATGATGATATCGGAGAAGTGAAAGAAAGGATATTAAATTTAATTCACGAATTTTGGGAAGCGGGTTTTAAAGATATTTGGCAGCTCCAGAAGAATAAGCTAGACGGATGGCAATCTAAAACTACTTCTCTATTACATAAATCTTATGGAACAAATGTAGAAGGTATCTATGCCATTACTGGTTTATATCCGGATACAAATGACATCGAGAAGATTAATAGAGCACATCTTATAACGTTCATTCCTGTTCCAAATATGGGCAGGTTGATGACGTATTTTCAGTTTGAAAATCAAATGTTTCTTATGTTTGAACCGTCCGTAGATGAGCATTATGAGGATCAAACGGTAATTCAAAATGAAGATGTGTTTACTACATTTGAAGGATTAGGGGATGCAACAAGGCTACAAATTATTAGTTTGCTAGCTAAACAAAAAGAAATGTATGCCCAACAAATCATTACTGAATTGGGTTTGAAGCAAAGCACCGTTTCACGTCATTTAAATCAACTACACCAAGCAAATCTTGTTTTGATTCGTCAAGTTGGAAATACAAAATACTATTCGATGAATCAAGCGGAAATTAGAAGAGTGATGCAAGTATTAGAAGATATGTTGAAATAAGGGGGAAACTTTAAATGGTCGATTTTAAGATTGAAAAACTCAACACCATTGTCATTCCAGTAAAAGACCTAGAGAAATCAATTTATTTTTATGAGAAAATATTGCGATTGGAAAAGGGATATGTTGATGAAAGTATGGCATATTTTCATATTGGAACGGACAATAAATCTCCAACGATTTTACTTCATATTATTGATGAGCCAGAACCAGTTGAAAAAGGTATCGTTATTGAATTTTTAGTAGATGATGTTCATTTCGCAGTTTCATCCATTCAAGAAGCTGGTTATGATATTGTCCAAGCACCGATTGATCGAGATTGGGGTGTTAAAGAAGCAGTGATTGCGGATCCTGATGGATATAAAATTTGGATAGTACAAGCTATTTAAAGAGGTGTGAACGATGAAGGTATCGATTAAACAAGCATCTCCAGAGCATACAGAAGAGATTAGTAGAATTTGTTCGGTTGGTTGGCGGCAAACTGTTCAAGGAATATATAGTGAGGAATACCAACAGAAAAATGTAGAACATTGGTACAATCACAAACGAGTACATGAGGATATTGTAAAAGGAGTTTATACTCATGTAGCTCTAGTTGGTGACCGCGTTGTAGGTACGATTGGTGGAATGATGACTGAACCGACGATTAGTGAAATCTATGTATTTTATATTGATGAACAATATCGCTATCAAGGAATAGGTACAAAATTATTGGCGGCTTTTACTGAGGAACATGTAAGGAAAGGTGCAATTGAGCAATATGTGTCAGTCCAAGAAGGAAATAAATATGGCATACCTTTCTATGAATCTAAAGGTTTCAGGCAGAGGGATGACAATAACCGATATTGGAGGAATCTGTTATGCCAGAAATAAATCATAGTACGTACATAAAAGCACCTGTTGAAAAGGTGTATCAGACGCTGACTTCTGCTGAAGGGTGGAATGCTTGGTTTACAGATAATACGATGTTAGAAATGGATTATAAAGGAAACGGCGAAATAATACTGCGGTGGGAAAATTTTGGTAGTGACCAAGTGGATATAGAAGATGGTGGCAAGATACTTGAGGTTGTATCCAATAAACGATTTGTATTTCAGTGGTCACCTGGAGAACAGCCTTCTACCGTTAGATTTGAGCTAGAACCTTATAGGGAAGGGACTGCAGTTACACTTTATGAGACAGGGTATACAAATTCTGAGAAGGATTTAAGAGCTTGTATCCAGTGTGCGGTTGGCTGGGGAGAAGCCCTTACTCTTTTAAAAGTATATTTAGAGCATGGAATTGTTTATAAAGAAGACTTATAAAACGTGTTTGTATTTGGGATGTTTATTATGGTTCTCATATTATGTATGAGTGCCGTTAGCACTGTGATTATTTGTTTAACGGTCACTCATGTGGCTGATGAGTGCCCGTAGCATCGAGATTCGTCACTCAACGGTCACTCATAAGGTTAATGAGTGCCCATAGTACCGCGATTCGTCATTCAACCGTCACTCATATGATTAATGAGTAACCTAAGCACTAATAATTTCATAATAACAGTACTCATCCACCAATTCTAAATCATAATTCAAAATAGAAGGGGAAATTTTCATTGGAAACTTGTATCTTCTGTGATATCATTTCTAAAAAAGAAGAGGCTTACATTGTTTATGAAGATAAATTCGTATGCTGCTTCTTGGACAAATATCCAATTACCAACGGTCATATATTAGTAGTTCCGAAAAAACATTATCAAGAATTTAGTGATGTGGATCAAGATAGTTTGGCACATGTTATTCATGCCGCTCAAAGAGTTGCCATAGCTCTTGAAAGATTACTAGAAACAGATGGAATTACAGTTTTACAGAATAATGGTCAGTTCAAAGATGTAGAACATTATCATATGCACGTTTTTCCACGTTATATAAATGATGGGTTCTCTTGGATCGAGCCAGATAATTCTGTTTCAAAGAAAGAATTTGAAATGATAAGTACTAGTTTAAAAAGGATTTTAGAAAAATAGGTATGATCTAATCCAATTGAGGGGAGTAGTTGTTGTAAATTGAAAAGATATGTACATACTATTTCAGTAGCTATTTTTACTTTCAATGTGATACTTTATTTACTATTTTTAAATGGCGTTCATTTTGTACCAGATGAGGCAGTATTTCCATTTCTAATAATTGGTTCCATCATTGGTATTATTCTTCCATGGTTTGGAGGCAAAGGAACAATCAGAAAAATTGGTATCATTGGAAACATCATTGTTCTCCTTTTGACTTTCATTGGACCACTCTTATATGGCGTATTATTCTGGAATGAACCATAAAAAATCCTCTCAGGCATGGATAGCTTGAGAGGATTTTTATTTTATTATCCAGCCGATCAATGATGATGGTGATGATGATGGCCACTAGATTCGGCTTGCACATTACAAAGGATCGAATTGTCATGAATGTGGGCGGAAGTTTCTAGCTGAATCGTCATATGATGTATATTTTCGTGTTCCAAATCATGTTCAATTTGACGAAGCACTTGTTCACTTTCAGCAATCGTCATTTTATCATCGACTACAGCATGGCATGAAAGTGCATTTAATCCACTCGTAATAGACCAAACATGAAGATCATGAACAGCTTTGATCCCATTAGCACGACTTATTGTTTGTACTACCTTTTCTATATCCACATTTTTCGGTGTTCCTTCCATCAGAACATGAAGACCTGACTTAGTAACGAAGTAGCCACTTCGCAACACAAGTATAGCAACGATGACACTTGCTAGTGGATCAGCCCAACCCCAACCGAAAAAGATAATAAGTAATGCAGCGATGATTGCACCAATGGAGCCTAGCATATCGCTAATTACATGCAAATATGCTCCACGCATGTTCAAGTTATCTTCAACATCTCCACCACGCATCATAATCCAGGCTACTATAATATTAATGAGTAACCCTATACAAGCGATAATTAACATACCAGTAGAAGCTACTTCCGGTGGATTTTGGAAACGAATGATTGCTTCATAAAAGATAAAAATGGCAATTATTATTAGTGTTACTCCATTTAACACAGCAGCTAATATTTCAAATCGTTTATATCCAAATGTTTTACTATAATTAGCAGCCTTTTCACCAAATGTAAAAGCGAGTAAAGCAATACCAAGTGAGATAGCATCACTTAACATATGTCCTGCATCTGCTATCAAGGCGAGACTATTTGTTAGAAATCCGCCAATCGCTTCGACAATCATATAAAGTGTAATAATGATAAAACTAATTAACAATACTTTCTTATTTGCCCCATGAGTATGGTCATGACCATGATCGTGTCCCAAACTGTTGTCCTCCCTTATTATTAATGATGCTCCGCATGGTCAATTGCTTGCTTCAATAGATTCATCACGTGATCATCATCTTCTGAATAGTATAATGTTGTTCCTTCTCTGCGAAATTTAACTAAACGTAAATTTTTCAAGAATCGTAATTGATGGGAGACACTAGATTGGCTTAGATTTAACGTCTCTGCGATGTCAGTTACAGAATGTTCTCCAGTACATAAGAAATTTAAAATGCGAATTCGTGTTGGATCACTCAACGCTTTGAATGTTTGTGATACAACAAATAACGTTTCTTCATCTAAGTGTTGATCTTTTTCGTTAAAGACCTTTTCTTGAACCTGTTCTCCACTCATCGCTTATTCTCCTTTTTATATGAATAATTTAATATATAATTATATGCTCATATATAGAATAAGGTTACATGTTGTGAATGTCAAAGGATATAATTCCTATTTTATTTGAACTAATAGTAAATATCGATTTATAATAAAGGAAACGTAAGGGAGGGTAATGATGGCCAAGCATAGGATTTATAAAATGAGTTTCGCAGGTGTATATCCGCATTATGTAACAAAAGCAGAGAAAAAGGGACGCACGAAATCAGAAGTCGATGAAATCATCCGTTGGTTAACCGGTTATAGCCAGGAGCAATTAGAAGCACATATTGAAAATAAGACAAACTTCGAAACATTTTTTGCTGAAGCACCTAACCTGAATCCATCACGAGCATTGATTAAAGGTGTCATTTGTGGTGTTCGTATCGAAGAGATTGAGGACCCTTTAATGAAAGAAGCTCGATATATGGATAAGCTGATTGATGAATTAGCAAAAGGTAAGGCAATGGAGAAGATTTTAAGAAAACCATAAATAAGAAACACTGATTCCAAGTTGAAAGGAACAGTGTTTTTTGTTTATTTACATATTATTTTCGAAATATTATGTTAGTATTGTGGTAGAAATAGTATATTCTAAGGGGATCAAAACAAAATGCCAAAATGTATGTCGTGTCAAAAAAATATTCAGTGGAAAAGTGTCTACATTTCAACATGGTTTCCTAATAAAACAATACAGTGTAATACGTGCGATTCTATCTATAAAATAACATCTCATAACTATATATCACTAGCTATATTGATTCCGATGATGGTATCGGGTTGGTATATAAACCGTTTCTTACCTCTCCCTTGGAGTATCTTTATCGGATTACCATCCATAATTCTTTTAGGGTTAGTTATTACATTAATTGTTCCTTTTTTTGTGAAAGTAGAACGTATATAATATTGTTCTTTTTTTGAGAATGACAGGAAGTTAGAGGAGGACGTAATAATGATTAACATATTGGAGAGCATTTTCCAAATATCGGCAGTCATATTACTTCTTTGTGCAATCTACTATTATCGTCATTTTAAAAAGATAAGAAGAGAAAGAAAATTAACTTCTCAGGAAAGATTTGTTTATATTGTAACGCAAATTGCAATAAACCTTTGTATAGTTAGTTATTTACTATTATTTTTGGACCGTAATTTTGGATGAGATTAATTGGAAAGTTACCAATGTCATGGAGGCTGTATGATGCAGGTTAAGAGTTATATTGAAAGACCAATTCCAGCTAAGCAAGTTAAGGAACTATATAACCATATTGGTTGGTGGGAAGAAAGAGAAGAAAGCGATATACAAAGGATGTTAGAGCAAGGGATTTCTGTTGGTGCATGGCAAGGCAACGAACTGATAGGTTTTGCAAGAGCTGTTACGTATGGTAAATTTAGAGCTTATATAGAAGATGTTGTGATTCATAATGATTACCAAAAGTCAGGAATAGGTAAGGATTTAGTTTCCTTCTTATTAGAAGAACTCTCTCATATTGATGTTATTAGCTTGTTTTGTGAAAGTGAACTGATTCCATTTTATGAGACTAATAGCTTTAAGCATAGTAAAAAACAAGTTGTCATGCATAGGAAGTAAATTTATACAGACAAGGAGTATGAAAGTGGTAAATTACGGCAGGGAGTTATTTAAAGGAACAGCAACCTATTATGCTCGTTATAGACCAATGTATCCCTCCTCTCTTATTCGCTTCTTAGTATACAAATTTTCATTAGATGGAAGTGGTAGGATGCTTGATTTAGGATGTGGGACTGGGCAGTTAACTTGTCGATTTTCTGATTGGTTTGATGAAATTGTAGGCATTGACATGGAACCAGAAATGATAGAAGAGGCAAAACGAATTTCAACAGAAACAAGAGTCGAAAACATTGACTGGTACATTGGTGAATTGGATACATATACCGATAATTTCAAACAAACGTTTCGATTAGTCACCATTGCAAAAGCATTTCATTGGATGGATAGAGAAAAGGTGCTGGCTGATTTATATGAGTTAGTCGATAATGGTGGTGGTGTGGCAATCATTGATCATTATAATCCAAGTCAAGAACCATTACGTTGGCAAAAAAAAGTTACTAGCCTTGTAAAACAGTGGTATGGTGCAGAGAGAAGGGCAGGAAAAACAACTTACAATCATCCTAAAATGACCCACGAAGAAGTGGTAAGTCAATCAAATTTTGAACTTGAAATACATAAACTTCCAGCTTATGAACAAAAATGGACGATCGCTTCCATTCTAGGAAACTTATACTCTACATCTTATGGTAACAAAAGGTTTCTTGGAGAAAATGTAAAAGCTTTTGAAGATAACTTAAAAGATGAGCTTTTAAAGATTAATCCTACTGGAATCTTTAAGGAGCAAATAGATTTATCTGTTATATTGGCGCTCAAGAAATAGCTGAAAGTCAAGATAGAAAAAACTCACTACAAGAATAAAGAGAAAATAAGAAAGAAGTATGTTCTATGTAACGGACATACTTTTTTTGTCGAAAAAATTGACGAAATACATCAAAGGAAATTGTTAACTGAAAAATATATAATTATCTAAATTTTATATTTACTTTATAGAGTAATTTATGTTACTATGTAGTTGAAATTGAGGTTGTTGAAATTGTGTCCGGACCACAATCGATATTCAGCTATTTCCCACAAAAACCTAAGAAAAGGTGGTTTATAACAATGTCCAATATTTATAAGCTAGAGCCTACGGCAGAGACGTTACATGGATTTTTTAGCAAAGATTTAGAACCTGCACTAACGATTCAATCTGGAGATACGGTCATTTTTCGAACATTAGATTCTGCATGGGGATTAGAAAAGCGAGAAGCTCCAGGTGCACCACGGAAGAAATTTACTGGTTTAAAGCCTGAACGACAAACTAATCAATTTGGTCATGCATTAGTTGGTCCAATCTATATTCAGAATGCTAAGCCTGGGCAAACATTAGAGATCCAGATAAAAGAGATTCAGCCTGGTATATGGGGCTGGACTTCAGGAGGTGGATTTCCAAGCTATTGGAATAAGAATTTAGGGTTTGAGCAAGAGAAAGAAGTGCTTTTTGATTTTGAGTTAGATATAGAAAATATGATTGGAAAAAGTCAATTCGGTGATTTTGATTACAGAGTTGCACTACGACCATTCATGGGGATTATGGGCATGCCTACAGATGAGGCTGGGCAGCATTCTACATTTGTTCCTCGAAACACGGGTGGAAATATCGATTGTAAAGAATTACAAGCCGGTAGCACATTATATTTACCAATAGCCGTTGAAGGCGGATTGTTTTCTACAGGTGATGGCCACGCTGCACAAGGGGATGGTGAAGTGTCTGGGCCAGCATTAGAATGTCCAATGGAACGAGTCAGCTTAACATTGACAGTTAAAGAAGATATGAAAATTGAAAGACCTCGAGCTAAAACAGAGACTGGATGGATCACGATGGCATTTCATGAAGATCTAGCCGAAGCGATGTGGCTTGCGTTAAGTGACATGATTGATTGGATGACGGAATTATTTAATATTTCCCGAACAGAAGCCTATACATGCGCAACCATGGTTGTTGATCTACGTATTACACAAGTTGTAAATTTTTCGAAAGGTGTTCATGCATTTTTACCTTTTGATGCTTTAATCAAATAATAGAAACCTAAGGAGGAAAAAGATTGGAGCGTTTGAGTAGAAAAATAAAGCTGAATGGAAATATCTTTCATTATATGGAGAGTGGGAATCTAGCAGCACCAACAATAGTTGCATTACATTCACTAGGAACAAGTTCTGATTCTTGGGAACAAGTAGCTGCTAGATTAGGAGATTCCTATCGTTTTCTAGCGCTGGATCAACGAGGACATGGTGATAGTGCAAGAACGAAGAACTACTCTTTTGAGGAGATGTGTGAGGATTTATTTCAATTCGTAAATGAATTGAAATTGGATAAATTTATCCTTTTAGGCCATTCAATGGGAGGGACGGTTTCCTATTTATTTGCACAAAAGTATGCATCAAGATTAGAAAAGTTAATCATAGTCGATACACCGCCACCATTTCCAGAGAGCTTTAAGGAAATTCCACCAAAGCCAGACTACCCTTTGCCATTTGATTGGAATGTCTTTCAATCTATTATGACTCAGTTAAATGAACCAAATCCAGAATGGTGGGAGCAGCTCCCAATAATTTCAACACCAACGCTTATTATTGGTGGTGCTGATAGTAACATTCCTCAAGATAAACTACGTGAAGTAGCTGAGTTAATACCTAATTGTGAATTTGTATCTATTGAGGGGGCGGGACATCGTGTACATCATGATAGAATAGAAGAGTTTTTGAATAGTATAGTAGAGTTTTTTGGGCGTTTATAGGAGGGGGGAGTGCCTGAAGCAAGGGGGAATTCATTGTTACTGTCATTCATGGGGTGTATGAGTGCCCGTAGCGAAGGAAAATTCAGTGTAACCGTCACTCATAGCGGTAATGAGTGGCCGTAGCAATGGAAAATTCAGTGTAACCGTCACTCATAGCGGTAATGAGTGCCCGTAGCAAGACAAAATTCGTTATAACTGTCACTCATGAAGCGTATGAGTGCCCGTAGCAAGACAAAATTCGTTGCAACCGTCACTCATGAAGTGTATGAGTGCCCGTAGCAAGCTAAAATTCGTTATAACTGTCACTCATGAAGCGTATGAGTGCCCGTAGCAAGACAAAATTCGTTGCAACCGTCACTCATGAAGCAAATGAGTGCCCGTAGCAAGCTAAAAATCGTTGTAACGGTCACTCATGAAGCGTATGAGTGCCCATAGCAAGATGAAATTCGATGCAACGGTCACTCATAGCTGCAATGAGTGCCCGTAGCAAGACAAAATTCGATGCAACTGTCACTCATGAAGCATATGAGTGCCAGTAACAAGACAAAATTCGATGCAACGGTCACTCATGAAGCAAATGAGTGCCCACAGCAAGCTAAAAATCGTTGTAACGGTCACTCATGAAGCGTATGAGTGCCCGTAGCAAGATAAAATTCGTTGCAATCGTCACTCATAGTGGCAATGAGTGCCTATAGCAATCAAAAATTCGTTGCAACGGTCACTCATCCCGCCCCATAGCCAAATACGTTAATAATCCAAAGCAAAAGTCCTTCATCACCACTCAAATGAAGGACTTTAAATTAATTTAATAGGAAACAACTAGTCACATTACTTCATTCAGTGATCCAATATACAACAGCTTCTCTGATGATAGTTCATCTACTTGTCCATCAATAATTCGATTCACATCATCAAGCACGACTCCTAATGAAATAGAAGCACCTTTCTTTTTTGTATAAGGTTCTGCCACAAAGAAGCGTTGTGTCAGATAAGCTTCTAGTCGCTCACCTCTTTTATATATTTCTTTATCAGCAAACTGTAATCTATCAAAACCAAATGCATTAACCAAGAATCTTAGTTCACGATAGCGGCGGAGTATTTTCCTTGCTTTTTGTAGTAATTCCATATGTTTCTTATCATTTTCATTATTCTCCGTAATCATGGAAGTGGAGGAAATCGGATTGATAGCAGGGAATAGTTTTCTAGAAATTAATTCCGTATCAAAGACAATATGAGAATCCAATGGACCATAAGGAAGCTCTTCATCTACGGCCTCTCCAGTTGGATCGACAAGGAATGTAGTTGTTGATAGACCATCAATTGCATTTAGTTTATCAAGTAAGGAATAGATTTCACCAGTAGCAACCAAAGATTTATCAGCAGCAAGTATTACATTACCGTTTAAATTAGGAATCGCTTCAAACGCAGAAGTTAAATTACGAATTAGGATGTCAGACGACTCAATTACTTCTTTTAACTCAGGACTACTAGTGTCTGGCATGAATAGCATTGTCGTGTAGTTCTCTTTTTTTAATCGGTAAAGTATTTCAGCAAGAAGGACGAGTTGTCCCATGCCTGATCTTGCAATGAATCCATTAATTCCTCCCCTAGTAATTGGAGAAAAGAAGTCTACTATTTTAATCCCTGTCTCAATCATTTTCATTTCATGACCACGGATAATTAAATCATCAATTTTACATTCTGCAAGTTCGGCTAATGCGACAATTGTACGAAGTTCTGCGCGACCAACTGGGGTCTTCCCGGTACATAAATTAGAAACAGTTGCTGGCCGTAACCCTTTTTCTTTCGCAGCAACGGTTAAATTAGGAACTCGTTTACGTAGCAAAGCAACATTAAGTGTTAAATTTTCCATCAAGCTCGCTCCTTCCAAAGGAATCATATATGTATGAAATCTAGTAATTTATTTTATCATACACTATTTAGCTGAACGAATGTAGTTGGAATTTATAGTTCATTGTTTGAAAATTGTGTTATTGTAGAAAGTGGGTCTAACCAACTCTTTATAAAATTAAATTAGGGGGATAAAAAATGACGAAAGCCGAAAAACCAACGATACTTGTTCTTGGGTCCGATCATTTCGGGAATCCAAATCAAGATATGTTTAACACACAATTAGATGATATTTTATCAAATACAAGGCAACAAGAAATGCAGCATGTGGTTGAATGTTTGAAAAAATTTCAACCTACAAAAATCGCACTGGAGCAAACTACTAAACTCCAACAAGAAATGAATCAGCAATATTTGTCTTATTTAGATGGATCATATCAATTAACAGCAGATGAACGTGATCAAATTGGTTATCGATTGGCGAAAGAAATGAACCTTCATGAAATTCATGCTGTGGATTGGAATGAGGACATGGAGGGTTTACCTAATTTAGAGGAAGAAGGAAGGACTGAAGAGACTGTATTTTTTAGAGAAGCGATGGAAAAGGGACAGCGCATAGCGAATGAGATGCAAGAGTATTTTAATAATCATACGATCGGTGAATTTTTGCTTTGGTTAAATGATCCGAATACGGTAAGAGAGAATCATGAACTGTATATGACTCTTTCGTTAATGGGGAGTAAGGAGAATCCAGTTGGGGCAAAATGGACAGCACATTATTGGTATTATCGGAACTTGCTTATCTATAAGAATATCGTTAATATGGCTACCTCTAATGAAGACCGAATTTTTGTTTTATATGGGGCAGGGCATATTCATTTGTTATTGCAGTTCTTACAAGAAAGTGGACGTTTTCAGGTGGAAAATGTAAGAGACTATTTAACACGTTGATGTATTGCATTAGAATAGAGATAGAAAGAAAAGGAAGTTTTACCTAGGGGGAAAATATGTCAAAAACAACAAAAGTAATTACAGCAAGTATTATAAGCTTAGTAGTAATCTTTATCCTGATCATGACTTGGTTTTATCCATTTTCAATCTTTAGTGTTTACAAAACATATTCGTATTCCCCTGATCCAGTAATGGTTGGTGAATACGTAAGAGATATAAATGATTTTGAGGAAAAACTGGAGAATGATTTAAAAGATTTGTACTCAAACCAAGATTTTGATTTAACTTTAGACAGATCACAATACATATTTCCATTTTTTAAGCAGGATTGGTTATTAAGCAAAGATCCATTAAAAATGAAAAAATCTGATTTAGATAATTTATTATTTGACGTAGAAAATACGAGAGATAATCTTCTAGACTTAGTGGAGAAAGTGGATTATTCAATAGAAAGTAAAAACTATTTAATGCAGAGTATTAGAGATATATTAGCCTTAGAGAAAGACCTATTGAATTTGAAGAATAATAGTTTCGCTTCCAAAAAGGACTTACGCATACAATTTCATAACCTTCATGTCAGCTATATGAACAGTTTTATGATGTTTTCTAGTTTTTATGATGCCTCACGAGATGAAAGGCTAGCATTATTAAAGTAAGATGAAACAATCTTCATAAAAGAACCGTCTGATAGTATAGAAGTACCGATTTTTCAATGCTGTTTGGAGGTTATGACATGAAAAAGTTATTACCCATATTAATTGTCCCGCTATTTTTATATGGTTGCCAATCGATAACTCAAATCAACCCGAATAATCAACATATTATCATTGATTGGGTAGATTTTATTAAATGGGATGGAGTAGAATACAATTATTTATATGATGCAGTAATAACGAGTGATGAATCAATTGGTCAGGTAATAGGGGAAGTACAATTTAATGTAGAAAAAAATATTAAAAACCCTAGTTACGCCATTAAAGATGGGGATGCAGCATTTCTGGACGAAGGGACACCTTTGTATGAAGTGAAAGGACATCCGAATTTATTAGCGGTTGAATCCGATGATGAAATTAATGGTTATCAACTCTATTATTCAGTTGATGGGGATTATAAATGGCATTACGATGATATGGCTCATGATGAAGTGGAGAAAATCGATATTTATCAACATCTATGGCCAGACTATCAATTACTCAATGAAGTAACTAAACAAGAAGATATTCATAGTTTACTAAACTATTTAGATGAAGGAGAAGTTACTCCATATTTTCAGCCTAATACCCAGAATGGTGATCCAATTTATTATAAGATGATATTCTATACTGGAGATGAAATAGCCTATCAATATGGATTAAAATATGATGGTTATACGTATTACTGGCATCCTTGGGACACAAATGTTCTTAGTGACGATATGGAACAGTTTATTAACCCGGACAAAATAGAATAACAATTTGTTAGGTCGTTTACACATGTAAAGGGCCTTTTCATTTTGTGTTATAATAAAGTAAAGAAACAACTGTTCGGAAAGGTGTCTAGTCGAAATGAAAGCTACAAATGCGCGGATTATATTTCATTTAGATATGAATAGCTTTTATGCTTCTGTGGAAACGGCGTACAACCCTGCTTACCGTGGTAAGCCTCTTGCGGTAGCTGGTAATCCAGAAGAAAGACGCGGAATTATTATTACAAGTAATTATGAAGCTCGTGCTAAAGGAGTAAAAACAACAATGCCGATTTGGGAAGCAAGAAAGCTTTGTCCCGAATTAATTGTTGTTGGACCAAACTTTGAACGTTATCGGATGGCTTCCAGTGAAATATTTAAAATTATGTATCAAGTTACTCCTTATGTAGAACCAGTATCTATAGACGAAGGTTATATGGATGTAACCGATGCAACTCCACCGTCGAAAACGGTCGAGCTAGCTAGAAATCTACAGGCAAAAATAAAAAAAGAGCTAGATTTACCTTGTAGTATTGGCATAGCACCAAATAAGTTTCTAGCTAAGATGGCTTCCGATATGAAGAAGCCGATGGGAATTACGATATTAAGGAAACGTGATATTCAAAACGTTCTCTGGCCTTTACCAGTTGGTGAGATGTATGGTGTCGGTAAAAAAACGGCAGAAAAATTGAATGGAATTGAAATTTATACGATAAAAGATTTAGCAGAAGCAGATGTCTATCAATTGAAACAGTTACTTGGGATTAATGGCGAACGGTTAAAAAACCGTGCCAATGGCATTGATTTGAGGCCGGTTGATCCCGATGCAGTGAATGATTTTAAAAGTATTGGTAGTTCAGAGACATTACCAATGGACACAACCGATGAACAAGAAATACGCGCTTTATTTTCTTCCCTAGCTGCGAATGTGGAAACTCGGCTAAAGCGAAAAAATGCAGCCGGTCGTACGGTTCAAATAACTGTCAGGTTTCATGACCGAAAAACGATTACGAGAAGTAAGAAATTGCCTAATTTTATCGAAAAGAAAGAAGATATATTAAAAGTTGCGTTAGAACTTTTTAACCAACATTGGAATAATGAACCAATCCGATTGTTAGGAGTAACGATTCAAGATATAGAAGAAAAACAGAATATTGTGCACCAATTAGATCTATTTACGTATAAGAAAGACGCAGAAAAAGAAAAACTTTATACAACAATAGAACATTTAACAGAGAAGTTTGGAAAAAATCCATTCGTTGAAATAAAAGAAGAAATAAAAGACCAACCACGAACAAGCTTTCAGAAAGATTTTTTGGATGATTTTAGGAAGTAGATATCTTGTATTCATAAAAATAAACCAATGGCATATTAGCTATAAAGCAGATGTGCAGACACTAGCCCCGGAATATACGGAGACTCCTTGAAAAAGGAGAACGCTTTTTCTGCGTGCGATGTTTCGCTGTCGAAGCGTTCCTTGTCCTGTGGGAGGAAAGGCATCGGTGAGACCCCGAGATGCACCTGCGTCTACAAGTAACGCTACGCAGTAGGCTTCCTCGGTGCAAGGCAGCAAGGAAGCAAACTCATTGTAGTTGCCTGGCTCACCAGCCGCCCACGGAAAGCGAAGTATATTACGGGGCGGGTTTTTACGCCCAAATAAAAATAAATATAATTTTATAAAGCCAAATGTTACTTTTAACTGTCTAATAGATAGAGAGAAAAAAGAGGGGGTGTCTGTAACTTGAAAGATTTAGTCAAAAAAGCCCAAAAAGGCAGTGATCAAGCATTTCTAACTTTATTCCAACGGTATGAAGAAGACATTTATCGAATTGCCTTTATCTATGTGAAAAATCAAAATGACGCCCTAGATGTTGTACAAGAGACAGCCTACCGGTCATTTAAAACAATAAAAAAGTTAAAACAACCGAACTACTTTAAAACATGGTTAATTCGGATAGCGATAAATTGTTCACTTGATTTATTAAAGAAACAACGAAAACTTATTCACTTACCGAAAGAATATGAGGATCAATTAACCGAAGAGTTGAATGATGATATTGAATTAGATTTATCTCTCCAGGATTTAATGGAATATTTACATCCAGATGAAAAAAGTATTATAATTTTACGGTTTTATGAAGACTTAACGATGAAAGAAATAGCCGAAACTTTGGAAATGCCGTTAGGTACAGTTAAAACAATACTTTATCGAGCGCTAGCCAAGCTACGAAAAAAGATGAAAAGAGGTGATGATGATGAAAAATAAGATAAAACAAGAAATGGAAAAGATTGAGATTCCAAAGAACTTACATAAAAGAAGTATGCAAGGTGTGAATCAAGGAAAGGGCAAGGCGTTATTTTACATATTTTTTATTATTTTAATTCCATTTAGCTTTTATTTTTATGCTAATTTCTTCGATAGGTACTTTCCTTGGAATACGCGGGATTTTACACTCATAGCCATTTTATTGTATGTATTAGCGGTCATCCCACTTATGGCTTTTTTAGCTGAGAAAATTGCAGTATTTGCGTTAAGAAGAGGGCTGAATAAAGGAAAGAATTTTATTATCTTTCTCGTCATTCTTATTGCTATTCCTATCGCCATCACTATTAATGATCATAGAGAAAAAGACCTAGATGATGTGATTAATTTTAATACTAATAAATTTGAAGAGTTATATGTGAATCACTATATATGGTGGACAGATAAGAGGGAACATGCGGAAGAAATAAAGGAATTCTTCAGTCAATATCGTGTTAAAAAGATGAAAGACAGGGAATGGGATAAGTACGATTTATCTCAAGAGAAGAAGCATTTTAACATTACTATTTATTCAAATGGGAAAATCACTTATGCTTCAGTATATGAAAATCGACTATATATTATGGGAACGAGAGACGGTTATTATAAGGTATTAAACGGTCCAATTAATATCGAATGGATCGAGAATTTAGTAGAAGAGGAATTTATGAAAGCTGAGTGGAGTGAATAGATTTCTTTAAGAATAATAAAAATACATCCGTCAATCAATTTGGCGGATTTTTTATGTGATTTTTCCTCTTGTTAGATGTGAATTATGGTAATATTTAGTTAACGGATTCGGTAGATTGGATAAAAAGGAGAGGTTTGATGACTACGAATAATAATGGCAATATTAGAACTATCCAAGCAGTTCCACTTTTTACACCAAATTTGGAACAGTCTGTTGCATTTTATAAAAGCACTTTTGGAGAATAGAGTTGTTTCAATCGAACCAAATAGATGGCTCAAATATGGTTGGTCTAACATTTATTGATGGTGGTGCAGAGTTTGTATTACATGATAGTGAACAGTTTAAAGATCCTGATATCGAAGTACTAGTGGAAGACGTAAAAGATTTTTATCAAACACATCAAGAAAATGAAAAAATTCACTGGATACAGACGCCGATTGAAAAGCCGTTTGGTGGCCATCTTGCGGTAATGCGTTCTAAAGTAGATAACATTGTGTTAATAGTAGTTGGAAACTAATCATATATCAATAGATAGAAAGTTTGAATGTGGGAGGATGATTTGAATTGGAAACGATTAAAGGGAAAAATGAACTTTGGCAATGGACAAAGGCATTGATAATTGCTATTTTAATAGCTTTTTTAATTCGAACATTTTTATTTACGCCAGTTATTGTGAAGGGCTCTTCGATGGAACCAACGTTACATAATAAGGAACGAATGATAGTAACTAAATTAGGTGAACCTGAAAGGTTTGATATTGTTGTATTTCAGAAGTCAGAAACAGAAGATTACATAAAACGTGTCATCGGGTTACCAGGAGATCGTGTTGAATATAGAGACGATATTTTATATATTAATGGGATCCCTTATGAAGAGCCTTATCTAGATACTTTCAAAGAAGAGGTAGATGGTCCTTTAACTGGTTCCTTTACATTAGAAGAAACTGCTGTAGGTAGTGAGGTTGTTCCAGAAGGACACTTGTTTGTACTAGGAGATAATCGACAGAATAGTAGAGATAGTCGCCATATAGGAGCGATCCCGATGGATAAAGTAATCGGAACAACAAATATTGTATATTTTCCATTTAAAGAAATAAAGATTATTGGAAAGTAAATATAAATGTTGTTTAAAAGAATCTTTGGATGGAGTCAGTACTTGAATAATAGCTAAGTTGTTTAATGCGATAGGTATTAATTGTAGTGGAGGTAGTTATCATTAAAATATACTCTATTCCATTCTTATTTTTAATCCTCATTGGCTTTTGGGGTGGGAGTTTCAGTCTTCTACGAATGAATAGTATTATTATCTTATCGTATTCATAGTAACCATCATGTTAATGATAATCCCAACAATAACTAAATGTTGGTTATGGATTCGACCTAATTCGAAGCCAATCCTATTTACATATATATCGTTTGTATTAAATGTGGATTGTCACCATACTTAATGTTTACCCTTTACTTTATATGGCAGGACTTTATCATTCCACTCGATTATTACCTCATGCTATTTACGATGATAAACTCCTTATTCAACTTGGTTTTCAGACTCGAATAGAAATAGATATGGGTAATATAGAAAATATTAAAACAGCTAAAGCACAGAATGGATTTGGAGAGAAGACTCCAAAGGATACATACTATGCCATGTTGAGTATAGATACTCCGCAATATGAAATTCTATTAAAGGAAACTGCATTCATAACAAGTGCTTACGGAAGAAAGAAATTTGTTAACTCTATTGTATTTAGGTGTGATGAACCAGCAAAGATATTGCAGGAGATTAATTTCAATTTAAATAACTTAAATGAAAACGATACATGAAAATTGTTTTTTATTGTTTAAATTCTAATATTATTAGAAAATTATGTTAGTATGTAAATAACAACAGATTAATAGATAACGTGTTCATTTGGAGGTATAGAAGTTGTATCAATATTTCCATGGTTTAGTATTAAGAGAGGGAACACAAGGTGTACCTGCTGAGTCTGCTGAAGCATTATTTAAAGATGCCGGATGGACTAGAAATGTACCAAATTGGCAAAAAGAAAAAAATAGTCTCATATTCGAAAACTCAACCTGGGCATTTACCGTTTGGGACGAGGAACGAATGATTGCAATGGCCAGAGTTATTTCTGATAAGATTATGGCTGCCAATATTATGGATTTAGTCGTTTTATCGGAGTATCGTGGGAGAGGGATTGGGCAGAAGTTAGTCGAACTCTGTGTTCAGAAGCTCCCGCATGGCGATTGGTTTGCACATACTTCTGCGAATAATTTTAGTTTTTATGAAAAATGTGGGTTTGAAGTGAAAGACTTAAGAGAGAATGGAAATTGTGTCTATTATGGCTATATTCCAGCAAGGAAAGATGGACATAGATAATAACAGGATGTAAGGGGAAAATACTTTGATATTTATTATTATACTATTAAGTTTAGTCATTATTTATATTCTTTATAAATTATCGACCATTAGTAGACAAGTAGAGTTAATAACGAAAAAGCTGTTAATTGGTTTGAAATACCTGTAATTGGAAAAGGAGCTCTTTTGAAACTAGAATGAAGGAAAGGATGGTATAAATCTTGGAATTCAAGGATTTTTCCGCGGCACAAGTTAGAATAGCTAGGCCAACAGATAAGTTTGAAGAGGTCATTGATTTTTATGAGAATGGGCTAGGATTAAAACGAATCGGTCAGTTTGAAGGACATAGGGGCTATGAAGGAGTTATTTACGGATTGCCAGATGTTAACTACCATTTAGAATTTACTCGTCATATAGATGGTAGTCCATGTCCTGCTCCAACGAAAGATAATTTACTCGTTTTCTATATCATAAACAAAGATGAAATTGTAAAAGTAGCAGAACGACTGCATAACATGGGTTACCCTGAAGTAGAGCCTGAAAATGAATATTGGAAAGAACTTGGCGTAACCATTGCTGATCCAGATGGTTGGCGCATTGTGTTAATGAATCGATCGTTTAGTTGAGAAAATTGGTAGTTTAATAGAATATACTCAGAATATGAAGCACGATTTATTAAAGAGACAAAATTAGGAGAGACGCATGAATAAAAAAATATTTGTAGCAATCACATTAGTAGGGATCGTAGCAATTGCAGCTTATTTCTTATTTTTTAATCAGGATAAATTTAGTTCTGAAAGATGGAAAAATGAACCGAAAGAACGCGGTGAAATGGTGGATGATTTTATTTCTACCTATGGAATTATCGGGATGGATAAAGCAGAAATTATGGAATTACTTGGGGAACCTGAGAATGTTTATTTCGAAGACCCGAAAAATATTGTGTATTACCTTGGCGATGAACCTAGCATGATTAAAATTGATAGTTACTGGTTAATTATATGGTTTAATGAGGATAATGAAGCGGTAGATTATGAGTTGAAGACGGATTAGATAGAAGTAACTTATGCGAAGAAAAATAAGAATATAGTAGACGATAAAAAACCGATAGAAAGTTACATAGACGAAGTGAACACTGACATAATTGAATAAGTGAAAATTCGAATATGGAGGGATATTTATGCTTCATGTAACATGTTTTTTATGTAAAAAGAACTATACAATTGATCATTCAGACTCTCAGTATCAGAAGATAAAGAGAAATCCCAAAGCATATTATGTGTGCAAAAAGTGTAATAAATCAATGAAAGAAGAAGTACAACAAAAAACAGGAATCAATCCAGACATGATAGATAAGTATGATAAATATTTATAACGTAGTTTGAAAGATTTTAGGAGGAGCATGATGTACACCTATGAAGAATTTGATAGTAGTAAGGTTGATGAGTTAGTAGAATTTCTAACTTCTGAACAATGGAAGTTCCATGGGCAAGAATATCCTACGGAGGAATCGATTAGAGAAAATGTTGCTAATGGATATTATAATAGAGACGGGAACCGGACATTTTGGATGGTAGAAGGCGAAACAAAAATTGGTTTGATTAGAATATTTGATTTAGAAGATCCAATTTGTTTATTTGATTTGCGATTAAAAGAAATAGCTAGGGGCAAAGGTATTGGTAGACAAGCTCTACTATGGTTATGTAATTATATATTTGAAAATTATCCACATATGATTCGAATTGAAGGACATACAAGATGTGATAATTATGCAATGAGGAAAACATTTTATAATAGTGGATTTGTTAAAGAATCCTATCATAGAAAAGCTTGGAGGCAAAATAGGAATCTATTTGACTCCGTTGGATACGCAATGATAAGGGAAGATTGGGAGAAGAATACGATAACTCATGTTGAGGATAATTTTCCTTATTAATAGCTTGAAATGGACTACTTCCTTTTTATTGAGAAAGGTGACTGATTGTGAAAAAGAATATGACCATCTTAGTGTTAAGCCTGATTGTTATTGGCTTGATGATTATTAGTTCTCATTTTTATAAAGAGAATAAGCGAATGAAAGTTGATGTTGGATATGATTATTATGCGATGATTCAAAGTACAGGGTCTATGGTAAGTAGTATGGGGGAGGTAGATTTAAACGAGGCACTCCAAACTGAACATGGTAAGAAGTTAATAGAGACTTTTCGGGGTGGGTTGTATCAAGCAGAATCTAATTTCCTCTTTAGTCAACCGGCTCCTATAAGTGATATAGGCTTGATGTTCAATGAGTTAATTCAATTATTAAATAAGGCTTCAGAACAAAAGAAAGTGTCTAATGAAGACATCGAGATTTATAAAGAACATGTTAGAAAACTCACTTTAATTTTGATGGACCTTGAACATTACGTTGGATCAAAAGGAGAAATATTCGATATGTTTCATGGGAAAGTTCCTCATGAGATAGTTGATAAGATTAATCAACGGTTAGAAGGGGATTATTGATTAGTAGCGATGACCAAAAAAAGTGATAGACGGAATTGGCAGTATTTCCATCTATCACTTTTTTCTATCGTTACTTCATAATCTTCTTAATCACCGACAACGCCAATTTCCCACCTCCATATCGAAGTGGTAAATCGAATTTAGTCGTATGTTTTAAAATACTTTTCTGATGGGAGAATGTATTAAAACTATGTTTTCCATGATAGCCACCCATTCCACTCGACCCAACCCCACCGAATGGTAAATTCGGATTTGCTAAGTGGTATAGTGTATCATTTATACAGCCACCACCAAAAGAAAGGCTCGTCATCACTTTCTCCTGTTTCTTTTCTTTTTCTCCAAAGTAATAGAGTGCTAGCGGTTTTTCACGTTGTTTTAAGTCAACTATTACATCATCTAACTGTTCAAACGTTAAGACAGGTAAAATTGGACCGAAAATTTCATCCTGCATAACCGGATCATCCCAACTGACATCTTCCAGAACAGTTGGTTCTATCTTCAATTGTTCAGGGTCTGTGTTCCCTCCGATAGCTACTTTTCCGTTCGATAAATAGCCAGATAATCTATTAAAATGTTTTTCATTAATAATTCGAACAAAATCATTGTTTTCGAGTGGTTTTTTGCTATATAGACTTGTAATCTGCTTTTTTATTTCCTTTAGTAGCTTATCTTTAATTTTATGATGAACATATACGTAATCTGGCGCAACACATGTTTGACCAGCATTCGTATATTTACCCCAAACAATTCGCTTCGCACTAAGGGATAAATTAGCGTCTTTATCAATGATTGCTGGACTTTTCCCACCAAGTTCTAAAGTAACCGGTGTAAGGTGCTTACTTGCTTCCCGCATAATAATTTTCCCAACAGCAGTACTTCCAGTAAAGAAAATATAGTCAAAGCGTTCATTTAATAATGCTTCACTTGTTTCCTGTGCACCTTCCACAACGGCAAAAAACTTTGGATCAAACGTTTCTCCAATCATTTTAGCAACTAGGGAAGAGGTCGATGGGCTAAACTCGGATGGTTTGACGATAACCGTATTTCCTGCAGCGATTGCTCCAATTGCCGGTGCAAGTGTTAACTGCAGTGGATAATTCCACGGTGCGATAATTAGGGTTACACCATATGGCTCTTTCCGGATAAAACTTTTTGTCCCTTTATGAGTCACTGGTGCATCAACAGGCTCATCTTTCATCCACTCTTTCAAATGTTTTTCCGTATGTTTAATCTCATTGTACACAAATCCAATTTCTGTAGTGAAGGCATCATATTGTGCTTTATTTAAGTCTTGTTTTAATGCTTGGTAAATACTTTTTTCGTATTTTTCAAGCATGGATCGCAATGCGCGTAATTGCTTAATACGGAAGTCATAATCAAACGTAGCTTCACTTAAGAAAAACTTACGCTGTGATTGAACTAATTCTTTTATTTGTCCCACTTTAAACCTCCTATTTTGACGGAATTGTTACTTTACTAAAATCATGAGCAATAATCGTATTCGGGAAAATGGCTCTTGCTTCTAGTAAAAGTGATTCGAGTTCGTCCTCTTGATATCTGGAAGATATATGATTTAATATGAGCTGTTTCACTTGACCATCTTTTGCAAGTGATGCAGCTTGTTCGGTAGTGGAATGAAAATAGTCTCTCGCTAACTTCACTTTTTCTTTATCAAATGTAGCTTCATGCACAAGTATATCTGCATTCTGTACAAACTGTTTATTTTTCTCCGTTGAACGTGTATCACCGAGGATAACTACATGTCTACCTTGTTTGTTCGGACCTATAAAATCTTCCCGTCTAATTTCTCGGCCATCTTCCAAGATAGTCCATTCATTTTCTTTAATCTCCTTATAAATAGGTCCTGGTTGAATACCTGCTTCCTTCAATTTATTTACTTGTAACTCTCCAGGCTTATCTTTTTCTTCAATTCGAAACCCGTAACTTGGAATACCATGCTCTAATTTTTTACAGGTCACGATAAAATGCTCATCTTCTAAAATTTTCCCCTCGTTAATAACGACAAAGGAAAGGGGGTAGGTTAAATGAGTACCACTAATATTTAGTGATGTTTCTACATATTCCTGAATTCCTTCAGGCCCATAGATTGTCAGCTCATCATCGCCACCTTGAAAAGAACGCGAACTTAATAAACCAGGAAGACCAAAAATATGGTCACCATGGAGATGAGTAATGAAAATTTTATTGATTTTTCGTGGTTTAATTGATGTATGCAAAATCTGATGTTGAGTAGCTTCCCCACAATCAAAGAGCCAAATGCTATTCACTTCTTGAAGTAGCATTAGTGCTAGGGAAGACACGTTCCTCTCTTTAGAAGGAACACCAGAACCTGTACCAAGGAAAAATAGTTCCATAATTAATTCCAACCTCTTACATATTGTTTTGGTGCTTCCAGTTTGTAACCTAACTCATCGGCAGCTTCTTTCGCCCAGTATGGATTTTTCAATAATGCACGACCGATAAAGATGAGATCGGCACGATCATTTTGTAAAATCTCTTCAGCTTGGATACCTGTTGTAATTAGACCAACAGCACCGGTTGGAATACCTACTTGTTCTTTTATCGTTTCACAACGTTTCACTTGATAGCCAGGGTATGTATGAATACGTACTGGAGCAACACCACCTGAACTACAATCGATTAACTCAATTCCTAACTTTTTCATTTCAGTAGTGTAATAAAGAAAATCTTCTAATGTATTACCATCTTTATGATATTCTTCAGCAGAAATTCGTACAAAGATTGCTCCAGTGAATTCTGCTTTTACTTCTTCAATAATTTCTTTTAGGAAGCGGAAACGATTTTCGCGATTTCCCCCGTAAGCATCTTCGCGTTTATTCAATAACGGAGATAAGAATTGATTAATTAAGTAACCATGTGCACCATGGATTTCAATCATATCAAAACCAGCTTCAATAGCACGTTTTGCTCCAGCTCGAAAAGCTTGAATCACTCGATTTATACCTACTTCGTCTAATGGAGTAGGAACTTTATATCTGTCATTAAAAGTAGTAGGAGATGACGAATACGTAACTTCTTCATCTTGTGCTTTTAGTCCAGCATGTGCTAATTGGATACCTGCTTTTGAACCAGTTGCTTGAATTTGTTGAACTAGCTCTGTTAATCCTATCGTATGTTCATCGTCCCATATTCCTAAGTCGTGAGCAGTAATCCGTCCAGCCGTTTCGACTGCAGTTGCTTCTAACATAATTAGACCAACTCCACCGATCGCACGGGATACATAATGTGTCATGTGAAAAGGAGTTACTTTTCCGTCCTCATTATCACAGGAATACATGCACATTGGGGACATTACAATTCGATTTGGTAGTGTCATATTTTTAAATGTAATTGGTGAGAATAATTTAGCCATGTTAATACCTCCAGATTTATTGCTGTAATACTTTTCTAGCATTCATTGCTTTAAATGGAACATCGGTAAAAATTCCATCACAATTCGTTCGGAAACAATGCATCATCTGTTTTAATTTATTTACTGTGTAAACACGTACTGGCATGCCAGCATTATGAGCTTGTTCTATTAAGAGTTCTTGTACTAGTCGATATTTAATATGTAAGGCATTTGCACCGAGCTCTTTCGCATAATCTATTAGATTTGGATGTCGTTTAGAAGTAAGGAACGCTATTTCAACGGCTTCTTTGTAGTTTTTTAGCCTTTGTACACTATTCGGATTAAATGTAGATAAAGTTGTCCGTTCCAATATACGATGTTGTTTTAAGTGGTCGAAGACGATTGCTTCTAAGTTCGGATAATCAATTTTGTTGTTTTTTAACTCGATATTAATATATAAATCTTTTGGCTTTACCCATTGTAAAAATGAGTCTAAGGTAATAATTCGAGCTTCTTTAAATTCAGCGGAAAACCAAGAACCAGCATCAAGCTCTTTTAGTTCTTCATATGTATAATCTTTTACATATCCTGTTCCGTTTGTTGTACGTTTAACCGTTTCATCGTGTATAAGAACCGGTATGTGATCTTTTGTTAATTGAACATCGGTCTCAATACCTTCTGCGCCGAGTTTATAGGCTAGTTCGAAGGCATACATCGTGTTTTCCGGTGCTAATTTACTTGCACCACGGTGGGCAATAATTTTAGTTGTCAATAACGTTCACCTCTAAAATTGATTTTGTTTGAAAAGGATAGGAAAGTCAACTGATATACAGGGTATGCTTCATGTGGAGAAAATTTGATATGTGACTTATTTTTATTTTAGCGTTAAAATAGAGATAAGGGAATGAATCGTTATTCATTTTTGTGAAAAAATCTTAATAGATGTAAATAAAAATAGATCAAGAAGTAATTATGACAAAGCGAGGGGAAGTTAATGGCAGTTATTAATAAAGCGATTTTTCAACTAACCGTCCCAACTCCATTTGCAGTGGGAGATGCACATATATATGTTTTAAAAGGGGATGTACTTTCCCTAGTAGATGCTGGCGTTCGTACGGAAAAAGCATGGGAAGCATTGGTGACTCAATTAAAGGATCTCGGCTATACACCGAATGATATCGAACAAATTATTTTAACACATCATCATCCTGATCATACAGGATTAGTGGATCGTTTCGAGCGCGTAAAAGACATTGTTGCTCATGCGAATGTAGAACCATGGTTAACGAGAGATGAAGCTTATTTTGATCATTTTGAAGAGTTTTATTATGAGTACTTTGATCAAAATGGTGTTCCAGAGCATTTTCGTTCGTATTTGCAGAAGCTAAGGGCTCAATTAGATTGGGCAGGGGTAGGACAGTTAACGAAAAAGATTAATGAAGGTGACAAATTGCCAGGTCATTCTGAGTTCACAGTTGTGGAGACGAAAGGGCATGCCCAAAGCCATCTATCCTTTTTGAGTGAAGATGGAACGTTTATCGGTGGGGATCATTTATTGGAACATATGACTCCAAATCCGATTATGGAGCCGCCTAAAATCGGCAAGAAAAATCGACCAACACCATTATTACAATATCGAGCGAATTTACAAAAGTGTTTGGAATTAGACATTAAAAAGGTATTGCCAGGCCATGGGAAAGTGTTCAGTAATGTAGAAGAAGTAGTGGCTAGAGGGTTTGCCAAGCAAGAAAACCGGGCTAACAAAGTATTAAACTTGTTAAAAGCATATCCTCAAACACCGTATCAAATTTGTGAGCAAATCTTCCCAATGCATTACAAAACTCAAATTGACCTAACAATGTCTGAGACTATTGGACAGCTTGATTATTTAGAGGATAAAGGATTAGTAGTAAAAACTGTAGAGGACGGAGTATTATATTATCATGCAGTATAAAGGGAAAAAAATAGTTGTAACAGGTGCTTCCAGTGGAATTGGGGAGATGCTTGTTAAAAAAATAGCCGCAAATGGCGGTATTCCCATTATGCTTGCCAGATCCATCGAGAAATTAAGACAAATCCAGAAGCAAGTGGAAGAAGAGTATAGAATCAAGGCTTTCTATTACCAAGTAGATCTAACAAATCATGACGAAATGGATGATGTTGTTCGTGTTATACGAACGGAGCATGGGAAGATTGATGCATTAGTTAATAATGCGGGAATTGGTGTGTTCCAATATGTTGATAAAACGAAATGGGAAGATGTAGAGATGATGTTTCAGTTGAATGTGTTAGCAGTCATTCGAATGACGAAGCTGTTTCTACCGCATTTTCTTGAAAATAATGATGGTCATATTGTGAATATTGCTTCACAGGCTGGAAAGATATCGACTCCGAAATCTGCCGTATATGCATCGACAAAGCATGCCATACTAGGGTTTACGAATGCATTGCGACAAGAATTAATGGGTAAATCGATTCATGTGACTGCTGTGAATCTTGGTCCAGTAAAAACTAACTTTTTCTCCCATGCAGATCCAGAAGGAAGTTACCAAAAGAATGTAGGAAAATATATGCTCGACCCGGAAAAAGTCGCAGAAAAGATCGCAAATCATCTGTTCACCGGTAAACGCGAAATCAACATGCCACTCTGGATGGACTTCGGAAGTAGACTATATCAACTATTTCCAAGTATGATGGAAAAAGCACTCAAGAAGCAGTTTAATAAGAAGTAACGGTGTGGTGGAAATGGTGTGGCGGAAAAGGTGTCAGGCACCACCCGAAAAATGGTGAATTATGTCGAAATGCGCAACTTTGGGGTAGTCGTTCGACAGTATCTGTCAAAAACCGACAGGTGTCAGACACCAAAGAAATATAGGAAGTGGGGATTAAGATGAAATTGACAATTACAGAATTGGCAATGGATAAGATAAATGAACTTAAGGGAAGTAGTAATCCTTATTTATTATTGCAATATGATACGGATGGTTGTGGGTGTGGGGTAAATGGTGTACCAACAATCGATTTCGTTGCAGATAAGTATGAAACCCATATGGAAGTTGAGAATGAATCGATTCCTACAATAGTTGACAAAATGCAATCAGTATTCTTCGCAGAGAATATGAAATTGGATTTTGTCAATGGGATGTTTCGATTATCAGGTCCAGAAGGAATGTTAAATCCGTTTATCTCAACTCCAGTGTGTACTATATAAAGTGAAATTATGACGATCATTTGTAATGGTCGTTTTTTTATGTTAAAAATTCGGAATTTATGTTGACAATAGGTATTCGAATATTTACAATATTATAAAGTTAATAAATGAAACACAATGATTAGGAGTATTAAGTATTCGTTATTGCTAAGAGAGCTATCGGTTGGTGTAAGATAGTCAGTAACTTCCCCAACTTACCTAAGAGTGGATAGATAGTAAAAAATCTATACGGCTAACTTCCGTAATTAAGTTAGAAGATGTTTCATTTATTTTATGAAACAAGAAGAGTGGTACCGCGATAATAAACCTATCGTCTCTTTATGAGATAATAGGTTTTTTTATATATGAATTAGGTGACGGCCGTGCTATTTTGCTTGGGGAACATCTAACGAAATCAGGTGAAAGAGTCGATATTCAACTAAAAGGATCCGGGAGAACGCCATACTCTCGTGGAGGGGATGGTCGCGCAACTCTTGGTCCGATGCTACGAGAGTATATTATTAGTGAAGCGATGCATGGACTTCATATTCCCACAACGCGCATTTTAGCAGTTGTGACAACTGGAGAAATCGTTATGCGGGAGCTACCTTTACCAGGTGCGATTCTAACTCGCGTTGCAGCAAGCCATATTCGAGTTGGTACGTTTCAGTATGCAGCAAGGTGGGGAACAGTCGAGGAATTACGTGCATTAGCAGATTATACAATTAGTCGCCATTATCCAGAGATTGAAGGTGCAAAAAATCCATATCTTTCCTTGCTAAAAGAAGTAATTAAACGTCAGGCTAAATTAATTGCAAAATGGCAATTAGTTGGATTTATTCATGGAGTCATGAACACAGATAATATAACAATTAGCGGAGAAACGATTGATTATGGGCCATGTGCATTTATGGATACGTATAATCCAGAGACTGTGTTTAGTTCAATTGATCGGGAAGGACGTTATGCGTATGGTAATCAGCCAAAGATTGGTGCTTGGAATTTGGCTGCATTTGCAGATGCGTTACTGCCATTAATTCATGATGTGGAAGATAAAGCAATAGAAATAGCACAACATGCCTTATTAGACTTTTCACGACAGTTTGAATTCAATTGGACATCTGGTATGAGAGCAAAGTTAGGGCTAACTATAGAAGAAGATGGGACCAATCCATCATTGATAATCTCTTAAAAATGATGGAAAAGTACCGAGTTGATTATACGAATACATTTCGCGCGTTAACTTTAAATCGTATAGAGGAGACGGGCATGTCTGACAAGCTTGAGTTTCAGCAATGGTTTAATAAGTGGCAGAAAAGACTTGAGATGCAACAAGAAAGTAGAGAAGAGATCAACGAATTAATGAGAAAAAATAACCCATCTATTATCCCACGCAACCATCGTGTAGAAGGGGCTTTAGAAGCAGCAGTAAAAAACAGTGATTTCTCTGTAATGGAAGCATTACTAAATGTACTATCTAACCCATTCGCTCCAAAGAACAAGTTGAATATGCCAAACCTCCCCACCCTTCTGCAGTACCATATCAAACATTTTGTGCGATTTGAAATCAAACGAGAAGTAATTAGTAGGATACATTACAAAATTATATCCTGAAACAAATAACATGTGGAACAGTACCTAAGGAAGGGCGCTGTTCCTTGCATTTTCAATATAATTAAATAGTCTTGTATTTATCTGACTTTGAAAGATTTATAGTATTTTAGAAGTAGCTAATATCAAGTGTTTCATGAGTCTTTCGTATACTTTTGAATGGAAAAGGTATGGAACAAATAACGTTATATTATAATGGAATGAGATGTTCACAAGTAGATAATTCAGAGTCTTAGTACAATTCTGTATCAGTATTCACTTTAATGATATTTGAACATCAAAAATTGTTCAAGGAGGGAAAACATGCGGAAGGTAAGGTTTATTGTATTATGTATTTTACTTATGTTTCCACTGCAAGGATTTGCAATGTCTCAAGATGTGAACGGGAATAAGGTAGAAGAAATTATTAAACTAATGGATCATCAAGTAACAAAAGATTTTGTCATGGATCAACTGGAGGATATTGCAAAGAATTCAGGAATGAGTTTAGATGAAGCTGCAAATATCATATTGGATGAGTTACTCATTCAAGAAGAACTAGCTAAACAAGAAGAAAAGATTAATTTGCAAGGACCTGGTGGAGGCGGAACAACAGTGATTGGTAGTAGTGCGAAAGGGAATATTTATTATGAAACAGCTGCAACAGCAGGAATTCAGCATGGGCATGTTGGGATATATTATTCTAGTAGTACATTGGTAGAATCAATGCCGAGTACTGGTGTCCGTAGAATCGCTCGAACTAATAAACAAGTTGCCTCAGGTGCTAGAATTCAAACAGTTAGTAGTACTTCGTCAACCCAAAAGTCCAATGCAGCTAACTGGGCAAATGGTAGAGTAGGAGAAAATTATTCCTATAATTTCTTTAATAATCGTAGTACGTCCTGTGTTGGGGATAAAAATTGTTCTAAATTAGTATGGTGTGCTTATAATCTAACAATGGGACTTGATTTAGATCATAATGGCGGCCTAGGTGTTTACCCGAAAGATATACGTGATCATAGTAGAGTATTAACTTTAGTACAGTACTAATCAAATTGGGCAGCTAGAAGTTAGCTGCCCTCTATTTATCATTATAAGATATTAGTTTTACTAGGTTGGGGGAGAATCGTATGCGACGTCAAAAAATAGTATTATATGTTGGCTGTATTTTAGTATTGTCATTGATAGCATTTATAATGATTATTTTTACTAATAAAGATAGTGATTCAGATAATATTACTATTTCCAACGTGAAAGCAGTAGCCTATTATGGAGTCTCTGCTTTAGCAGGTCCAGTAGATAGCCACTTAGTATTTATCGATGAAGATGGGGATGTAGACCATTTGAAGACGGAAAATGTTGAGTGGGGTACAGTTATTAATACGAAGGACAAAATCGTGATGAACGGCATAAAGGAAATTATGAATTGGGATAAACAAACAGAAGAAATGAAACAAATTGCCAGTGAATGTGAAATATATGCGAGCTACGGTTATTCTTCTGACTATTTAGAAGCAAAAGACATCTATTACGAAATTTTCAATCAAGGATTTCAAAATCCAGATTCAAACCTTGTCGATTATCGTTCTACCATTCGTTGGGGGAATGAAGCTGATCATTATTGTGAGGACATTCCTGTGTATAGTATTGCCGATGGAAATGATGAAGAACATGTCTATGTGATGACCTCAGAGATTGACGAATTGGGTATTCCTAAAAACTTAGAAATTATCCAGTACAATATGGAAGATGCTTCTTTATCTGATAACCGAACTTTTTTACGGGAGGAAGGATTTGAAATTAGTCATTCCAGGATTGTTAGTGAAGGTGATTTCTTATACGTTCTTTACTTTCAATTTGCGGATGTAAATGATGTAATGGGAGAGCGGCAAATGAGATTATTAGAAATTAATAAAGAGGAAATGCAAATTACAAATGATTATGTTCTCCATACATATAATTATGAAGAAGATCCATATTATTTTCCTTATAATAAAGATAGTTTAACGATTCATGATGGAGTTTTGTATTATAGTAATGGATATGGTGAAATTCATACCGTTGATTTGGAAACAGGCGAACAAAAATTGCAATTTAGCTTACCTGAATCAGAAATAGGTATGTATGATAACCATAAAAATATCCAAATTAACGGTAATACAATTTATTATTTTTATTATGATGATGATCAAGAAATCCATGTTCTTGAAAGCTATACATTAGATGGGGAAATGGTAGACCGTCTAGAAATAAGTGAATTGATGAAGGAGTTGGGGGAGAAAGGTCCAGAGAAGTTTTTATTTAACTTTAAAGTAATTGATTAATTTTACCATGATTATGGGGACGTACACTTGGTGATGTGTTATGTCTCTTTTTTATTCCTACTCAATTAAAACTTTTATTATACAATGCAAGTAAATGCAGTGTCAACAGGAAATTTGCGGTTTTTAAGAAATAATGTTACAATAGTTTTACAATTGTTTTTAGAACGTATTTAAATTCCGATGTATTTGTTTTGCAATAAGGATAATAGGTACAATTTTTTTATCCTTTTTAAATGGGGAAGTAGATAATTAAATGATAAATTTGCAAAACCCCTCGGATGTAAACAATTGTGTGAGCTTTAAAAAAAGATGGATGACAATCAATTTCCTATTTGATAGCAAATTGAGAAAACTATTAGGAGGAATAGATGAATGAATCTAGTCAATAAGAAAGTAACACACAAGCGTTTTGGGACGGGGAATATAGTTGGACATGATGATTCAATCATTGAGATCCATTTCGGTGAGGAACAGAAGAAGTTTATTTTTCCAGATGTTTTTGGAAATCATCTAAAATTACATGATGAAAAAGCAGCTAGTTCGCTTGAAAAAGTCATTCAAAAGCAAGAAATAGAACGGAAAAAGATTGAATGGCAAAAGAGGAAAGAAAAAGAACTTCGGTTGAAAGAGCAACAGTTACGTATGGAGCATGCAAAACTAATGAAAAACCATAAATTGCATCCTCAATCACAAATGGTATTTTGGTGTGATGAAGAGGAGCGTAACAGCGCGCTAACTGACTGGCAAGTCTTTTCTGGTGTGATTAAAAGCGGAAATAATAAAGGAAAGCCAAATAAGCCTATTCGTTTGCATCAAAATAGTGCTGTACTTCTGACGGAAGTAAACCCGAAGACACCGGAAAAAGATAGACGTATATTAGGTGTATATATGGTGAAGGAAGAATTTATCGGTAAAATTTGTGAAGATGGTATGATTCCAGCACATTCCGTCTATAAGCTTAAGCTTACAGAGGAAGAAGCAAATCAGATGCTTTTCTGGAAGTACTATATTAATGAAAAATATCCAGAAAAGACAACCTGGAATACAGGGAAATATCGATATTTTGATAATTTATGGATGGCGCAAATTTTAGCTGATATTGTGTCCATGAAAAAGGAAACAGAGGAACGAGAGCTGGCAGAAAAATTCCTGAGTCATTTTTGTGCATTGAATCGAATTAAGGAAGAAGAGATACCAGAGCCGAATGGTGTGTTAATGCGAGCTTAATGAAAAATATGAGAACAGGTCATGCTTCATTTATAGTGAAGTGGATCTGTTCTTTTTTTCTCGTTATCTCATCAAATTCTAATCTTTTTATATCTGTTCTCTCATTTTAAAAGGATATAGTATATATAACAGATTAAGAGGAGGAAATAAAACATGAACAAGAAACTTATTATTGGTGTTGCAACTGTAGGACTTTTATTAGGAGGTACGACAATCGCAGCAGCAAATATGAATCAAGACGAACAGCCGATTGTGAAAGTAGAAGATAATACAAACAAATCTGAAGTTAAAGTGGATAAAAATGAGCTAATCTCTGCATCCGAAGCGAAAGAAATAGCACTCGCTGAACATGATGGATTTGTTGATAGTGTTGAATTAGAATATGAACATGGTCGTGCATATTATGAAGTGGAAATCGAAACTGAATTTAATGATGATGTAGACATTTATATTGATGCAAATACTGGTGAAGTGTTAGCGGTTGACGAAGATATTAAACGAGAAAAACAGAGCCGAAAAGATGTTATGAGTGTTGAAAAAGCAAAAGAAATTGCGGTTAATGAACTAGGTGGAAAAGTAGTCGAAGTGGACTTAGATAAAGATGACGGTCGTTATGAGTATGAATTAGAATTAAGAACGGAAAACGGTGAAGCGGAAATTACAATTGATGCGGTAACAGGTGAAATTTTAGAATTAGATATTGATTAATATACATGAAGAGGCTGGGACAAAACTATTTCTAACATAGGAAAAACCGAACATTAAAGTTAGAGCATCAGACCCGCCCCAGAAATATACTGCGCTTTCACTTCCAGTACCGGGGAGACATCTGCTCGGAAGTACCATCGCGGTGTCTACCTTGCACTTTCGAGTACAGGGGCGACATCTGCTCGGAAGTACCATCGCGGTGTCTACCTTGCCGTGGGCGGCTGGTGAGCCAGGCAACTACTTGAGATTGCTTCATTGCTGCCTTGCACCGAGGAAGCACACTGCGTAGCGATACTTGCAGACGCAGGTGCATTCTCGGGGTCTCACCGATGCCTTTCCTCCCACAGGACAGACGCTTTACGATGGGGCGAGTAATCGCAGTCCCAGTCCCAAGGAACGCTTCAACAGTGATACATCTTCGTGAGAAAAAGTGTTCTCCTTTTTCGAGGAGTCTCCGTATATTTCCGGGGCTAATGTGGCGATTGTTCGTCTTTTATTACCTTTGTTTTAGATTTGTCCCGGCCTCTATTTTTTAATTTACTTGTATCCATTTACAAAGTACTCTACAATTTCCAAATCATCTTCGGTCAAGCCACGTCCAAAAGTACGTGACATATCCTCTTTTATTGCTTCCAACTTCCCAACATGCTTATCTGTTAGTTCTGCACTTGTTTTCAGAAGTGTGGCAAATGAAGAAAACTCTTCTCTATTTAATGGAGCTGGGTGATGAGATAAAAAGAAATAGTCTGCAACGTACTGCTCAATCTTTTCCAGTAATTTGGTCATCTTTTCAATTGTGTAATGCCATTTTGTTGCATACATATTTGCATAAAGACTATCTCCAAGGAACAAAGCTTTCTCTTCTGGAATGTATATTAAGTTGGAATCGGGTGAATGATCCCCACCAATATGTTCGATGAAAACAGATACTCCACCTAGATGAAGTTGAATTTGTTTTTCAAAAATTAGTGTAGGGTCAGGTATTTTTATTTCTCGGTTGGTTCCAAGTTCAAGCTTTATTGCATCTCTACAAAACGGAATCTCAATTCCTGCTTCTACCCGTTCATCTAGCTCTTTATCCTCCCATGAATACTGCTGTAATTCCTTTACCTTTTCATAAGTCATGTTGTTGGCGATAGCTGGCATATCCATTTCCTCTAGGCCAAATACATGATCCCAATGCCAATGAGTTAAAGCAAGAAAAGTTCCAAACACTTGATGTGCTGCTAATTGTTCTTTAAATAATTTAGCATGTGCAGTTGAATTCCCAGCGTCAATGATTAGTGTATCATTATCTCCCTTAATTGCTGCTAAGATCGGGCGGTCTGTTTTTTGAAATGGAGAAAGGTAAAATAGTCTGTCTGAGAGTTTATTTAATGTTTGCATAGATTACATGCTCCTTTTTATTGATAGCTATTATTTTATCAAGTGGAGAATGAAATATAAAGGAGGAGAAAGAAGTCTATATTCCCTTCAGATGAAAAATATCGTGAGAAGGTACCATAGAACGGTTCTATAGACCTTTATAAAGGAAAATCTTGTGTAAAGGTAACATAGAGAGAGTCTATATTCCCTTCAGATAAAAAATATCGTGAGAAGGTACCATAGAACGGTTCTATAGACCTTTATAAAGGAAAATCTTGTGTAAAGGTAACATAGAGAGAGTCTATATTCCCTTCAAATGAAAAATATCGAGAGAAGGTACCATAGAACGGTTCTATAGACCTTTCTAAGGAAAAATCTTATGTAGAGGTAACATAGAATGTGCCTATACTCCTTTATCAAGAATATTTATATGCAAAAGTAACATAGAAAGGTTCAATATTCCCTCACTAAAGTTTTTGCAGTAAAAGGTAACATATGTAAATCATTTATAATAAACACATAAAATAACAAGAATTAAATCAAATCCATTTACAATCGGTTAATATTTACAATAAATTTTTGATAAGTTTTAATAAATATTTATTGTAAAACGATAAATATCGTGATAATATAATTTTACAACATGAAATATGCGAGGTGTTTTATATGAAACGAGGATCAACCCTCTTTTTAAAGTTAGCTTTAGTTATTATTGCAGTGCCTGTGCTAGCGTTAGCAATCACTGGTGCAATCTATTTGATCAATCATCCTGCAAATCCAGATTATGATCAAATCCTATATCCGATTGTCATTGGGATGTATGTATCGACGATTCCTTTTTACATGGCAATCTATCAAGCATTTAAATTATTAAACTATATTGATAGAAATAAAGCTTTTTCACAAGTTTCTGTTGCGGCTTTAACGAAAATAAAGTATAGTTCAATTATGTTTAGTGCGATATACGTTGTTATCTTACCATTCGTTTATATGGTAGCAGAGCTAGACGATGCCCCAGGTCTGATTATTATCGGCGGTATTCCTGTTTTTGCTTCGTTAGTAATTGCAGTCTTTGCTGCGGTACTTCAGAGACTACTACAAGAAGCAATTCATATTAAATCAGAAAACGATTTAACGGTCTGAGGTGAAAACAATGGCAATTATTATAAATATTGATGTTATGTTAGCAAAGCGGAAAATGAGTGTAACAGAGTTGTCTGAAAAAGTTGGAATAACGATGGCAAATCTATCTATCTTAAAAAACGGAAAAGCAAAAGCAATTCGTTTATCTACGTTAGAAGGAATTTGTAAAGCATTAGATTGTCAACCAGGCGACATTTTAGAATATAGAAATGAAGAAGATATCGACGGAATAAACTAGACAACAGTTGAGGTGGGGAATATGGTAGGAGAAAAAAAGATCTATCTTCTTTTAACAGATACAGGTACAGCATTTACTCGACTAATCAAGTCCTATACGAAAAAACCCTATAATCATGCCTCGATCGCCTTTGATCCTAATTTAGAGGAAGTATATAGTTTTGGAAGAAAAACACCGAGAAATCCTTTTATTGGTGGATTCGTAAGAGAAGATATTAATTCTGTTTTGTTTAAACGAGCAGATTGTGCAATATATTCTTTAACCGTATCGGATGAAGATTATCAAAAAATGAATCGTTTTATCCAGCTTATTGCTGAGAACAAAGATTTATATCGATATAATTTAATTGGGTTATTAGGTGTTGTAGTTAAGAAACCAATTAAACGAAAAAATGCATTCTTTTGTTCACAATTTGTAGGTTCAGTTTTAAAGGAAAGTGAAAATATAAATTTTGAAAAAGACGTTGCATTAATACAACCAAACGATTTACTACGTTCGGCTAATTTTGAATTAATCTATGAAGGTAGATTAGTAGAATATCAACATGATATGCCGAAAGAAAGAGTTCATTCTTATCCTGTAATCTCTATATAATTGTGTATCTAGAAGCCACTTTGATAATAATCAAAATGGCTTCTTTTTTTATGTAAAAGATTAAAACAAATAAGGGATTATAATGAAAAGTCTGAAATTTAATGTTATTATTAAAACGATGTCAAATTTAGTTCGTTTAAGTAATACGTAAGGAGGAGTCTTTGATTTTGACAGATAAATATACAAGTAGGAGACTTAGTACTGTAATTATTTGGATATTATCTTTACTAGTTGTCACAGTTACCATCCTTTACTTTGTGAAGCGTGAAGATTTAAATAACACAGCAATGTATTTTTATGAGTTAGAGGTGGAAGAACCATTAGTAGCAATTTCTTACCATTTAGGTGTTGAACCATATGAAATAGTAAACTGGGAAGAACCAATTTACGTAGAAGAACTGAGAACTTTAATATCTGATTTAGAGGAAGGAATGCGTCATCTAGACTCTCCCCATCTCGAAGGAATACCAAAACGAATACATAAGGAAATTCAGGAATTACAAGAAACTTTTACTAGCAAACACGGACAAATTATCGCTTACGGAGGAGAAATAAGTGAAGAAACAAAACAATCGCTTTTAGATATTTCAAAGGTAATCGATTCATGCCAAGTAAGAGAATACAATCAAAATTGGAAACAAATTATTTCGGAGATCGAATGCGTAAATAATGGAATATAAGATGGTAAATAAACGGAGAGTGTGAAAATTCATTAAATAAGGGGCTATATATAATTATCGAGAAAGGTAGAGTGAAATATGGGATTTGAAGGATTTAATTTACTAGTCATATTTGGACTTATCTCATTATTTGTCATTTCTTTTACGATGTTCATAAAGAAAATGGTAGTAAATACAACAACAACAACTTATGAAACGAATGAACTTGGGAAAAAGCTTGATATCATTATCGAGCAAAACAATAGAATAATTGCTTTAATGGAGAAAGAAGATTAATTAGTGGACAAGGAGGAAAGTCCTTGTCCAATCAATTGAAAGTGCCATATTTTCATTAACTTTTAGACTGCTCTTACTTTCCGATTTCATACATAATCTCTTTTTCATACTCCTCATAGCTAGCCATGCCTAAATCTTTTGCTGCTCTTAGTTCTGCTTCTCGGTCATAAGGAACACGAACAAAATTAGTCGAAATGGCACCATGTGAACCATCAATTAGGACATAGGTTGCTTCCACTAAATCTAAACCAACACTTCCTACATTAATAAGAAATCCTGTTTCATAATAATGCCTTAACCAAGTCACATGGATATCGCCATAAAAAACATAATCTGGCGTACGTGTTGTATGTAGCGAATTCGTCTCTTCACTATTTTCAAACAATGATAAGCATTTTTCCTTATCATAGTACTCTGGTGCAATTCGTTCAAATTCACTTCTCGGTGATGCATGAAAGCAGCGAATAAGTTTTCCATTTAATTCAAATTCAATATGAAATGGCAAGGAAGCTAAATAGTCGAAGTCCTCAGTAGTCAATTGACTTTGGATCCACTTCAAATGTTCATTATCTGTTTCATCTTGGATAAATACATCCCAATTCCCACGGATTACTTTGTCACAATATTTCTTTACTAATTCGATACAAGCAGAACCACGAGGACCTTTACCGACTAGATCTCCTAAACAATAAATTTTATCTACACCACGTTTTTCAATGTCTGCTAATACAGATTCTAGAGCTGTTAGATTCCCATGAATATCAGAAATAATTGCTATTTTAGTCAACACAAACTTCCCCCAATCTCGACAATATATAAACTAAGTATAGCTTAACTTTTCAAAAAATTGTATAACTTATTAAAGACGCTAATGAAGGAGGACTTACGATGGAGGATTACTATTGGGATACGCAATTGGAATACCTTAAACGAACGAGAGATTTATATTATAACGATGACTACATAGAGTTTTTAATAGAAAAGGTTTGGAAAATCTCAGAACCAGTACATATGATTGATTTTGGTTGTGGGTACGGTTATTTAGGGCTAAAATTATTACCTTTACTACCGGCAGGGTCGAAATATACAGGAGTAGACAAAGGGCAAAAATTGATCCGAAAAGCAAAAGAGTTATTCGCAAATCTTCCGTATGAAACAGAATTCATTGTAGCAGATTCTAATGAAGTGGAGTTAGAGTGCAAATATGATGTTGCTGTTAGTCATGCATTCTTATTACATATGAATAATCCTACAGAAATATTGCAACGAATGATCGATTCAGTAGTTGATAAGGGCAAGATTATTTGCTTTGAACCCCATTGGATTTCAGGAATGGCATCCTATTATTTAAAAGGAAGTAACCAATCACAACTCATTCCACTAGGTATTCTTCAGAAGTTATTCGAAGAAGGAGCTACGCAAAATGGAAAAGATGGGAATGTCGGGATAAAAGTACCACAATATTTAGCAGAATTGGGAGTACAGAATATAGATTGTAGAGCTAGTGATAAGGTCAATTTCCTTCATCCTGATATGGAAGAACAAGAGAAGGGAAGGTTGTTTCGTTCCTTACAAGAGGAAGGTGTTGGAGGCGAGCCACAATACAAAGAACAGTTTATTGAAAATCTACTAAAACGTGGGCTTACATATATAGAAGCACAAGAACAATTTGAGGCGGAGTTGTTATTTTCCAAAGTATTTCATCTAGAATCAACTTTATTATATACGCCAAGCATGAGAATAACATATGGTGAAATTATGAGATAGAATTAAATGTAAAAGGCGTTCAATTTAAACGCCTTTTTTGTTATGTCATTTGAAAACCCCTGGCTATGCCGGGGGTTCCGGAGAGCTTATAGCGTGGTATTAAAATTAAAAAAGGCCTCTCTTCGTGATAAGATATAGTTGGTTTCCCGACCACTACATCAAATAAA
>NZ_BMEY01000003.1 GCF_014637405.1 Ornithinibacillus halotolerans | reverse complement strand
ACCATCTGGAAATCTAATTTCTTTCTGTCATCCAGTCGTTTCACCTCAGTGACGTCTCTGTCCTAAAAGAAATAAAACAGGCGCTGAATTATCAGCGCCATGTGCAACTGCCCGTCGCACAAAAAGACTGCCCAACTGATAGGCAGTCTTTTCTAATTTCTTAATTACTTCTTCAAGTTATAAAAAGCATCTAGTCCAGCATATTCACCCATGCCAGCTAGTTCATCTTCAATACGTAGTAATTGGTTATACTTCGCTACACGGTCTGTACGAGAAGGTGCGCCTGTCTTAATTTGACCAGCATTTGTTGCAACTGCGATATCTGCAATTGTAGAGTCTTCTGTTTCACCTGAACGGTGCGAGATAACTGCAGTATAACCTGCACGCTTAGCCATTTCAATTGCATCGAATGTTTCTGTTAAAGTACCAATTTGGTTTACTTTAATTAGGATAGAGTTTCCTACTCCTTGTTCAATACCTTGCGCTAGTTTTTTCGTATTCGTAACGAATAGATCATCACCAACTAATTGTACTCTATTTCCTAGGCGCTCTGTTAACAGTTTATGACCTTCCCAGTCATTTTCATCAAGGCCATCTTCAATAGAGATAATTGGGTATTTGTTTACCATCTCTTCATACCATGCAACCATTTCTTCAGATGTACGAGTTACACCTTCACCTTTAAGAACATATTTTCCACCTTCGTAAAACTCAGAAGATGCAACATCCATCGCTAGTTTAATTTCTTCTCCTGGCTTGTAACCAGCAGCTTCTATCGCTTCGATAATTGTTTGTAATGCTTCTTCGTTTGAACCAAGGTTCGGTGCGAATCCACCTTCATCACCAACTGCAGTATTTAGTCCTTTGGAACCTAATACTTTTTTCAATGAATGGAAAATCTCTGCACCAGTACGTAATGCTTCCTTAAATGAAGGTGCAGCAACTGGCATAATCATAAATTCCTGAATATCTACGTTGTTGTCTGCATGCTCTCCACCATTTAGAATGTTCATCATTGGAGTTGGTAGAGTTTTACCATTAAATCCACCTAGGTAGTTGTATAATGGTGTTTCTAAGAAGTTAGCAGCTGCTCGAGCTACTGCCATGGATACACCAAGAATAGCGTTTGCACCTAGTTTTCCTTTATTTTCTGTACCATCTAATTCAATCATTAGCGCATCAATGATATTTTGACGTGTTACATCCAAACCTAGTAGTTCTGGCGCAATAATTTCGTTCACATTATGAACTGCTTTTTCTACACCTTTACCTAAATAACGGCTTTTATCTCCATCTCTTAACTCAACAGCTTCATATTCACCTGTTGAAGCACCACTAGGTACCATTGCAGAACCGAATCCACCTGATTCTGTATAAACTTCTACTTCTACTGTTGGATTTCCTCTTGAATCTAGAACTTCGCGTGCATAAACATCTGTAATATAAGGCATGATTTTCTCTCCTTTTTTCTTTTTACTTTTTAATAAGTGATGTTCCTGTCATTTCTTTTGGTTTATCAACCTGTAATAAATCAAGTAATGTCGGTGCTAAATCTGCTAGAATCCCACCATCACGTAATTCGATACCTTCTTTTGTCACAATGACTGGTACTGGATTTGTTGTATGGGCAGTCATCGGATTTCCTTCTAATGTTAGCACTTCATCTGAATTTCCATGATCTGCCGTAATAATGGCATGTCCGCCTAACTCGATTATTTTATCCACTACTTTACCAAGACATTCATCGACTACTTCTACTGCTTTAATGGTTGGTTCTAACATTCCAGAGTGTCCTACCATATCAGGGTTTGCAAAATTTAAGATAACGGCATTAATTTCACCCTTATCCAGTTCTGTAAGAAGGGCATCTGTAACTTCATAGGCACTCATTTCAGGTTTCAAATCATAAGTAGCTACTTTAGGAGAATCAATTAATATTCTCTTTTCTCCTGGAAATTCTTGCTCTCGTCCACCACTCATAAAGAACGTAACATGTGGATACTTTTCTGTTTCTGCAATACGGAGCTGTTTTAAATTATGTTGAGATAAAACCTCTCCAATTGTATTATCCAGATTTGTCGGTTCATATGCAACAAATCCATCAACGGATTCACTAAATTGCGTAAGCATAACAAAATCTAAATCTTTAGGTACATTAGGTCCACGGTCAAAATCATGGAAATCTTCATTCGCAAATGTACGAGAAATTTGAATCGCTCTGTCTGGTCGGAAGTTATAAAAGATGATCGAGTCTTCGTCTTCTACTTTACCTACTGGTTCACCATTTTCATCTACAATGACAGATGGAATAACGAATTCATCATAGATACCATTCGCATAGGAATCTTCAATAACATCTAGAGCATTCTTGTAGGTTGGACCTTCACCATAGACCATTGCATCGTATGATTTTTTCACTCGATCCCATCGCTTGTCACGGTCCATTGAGTAATAACGCCCAGATACAGTAGCTATTTTTCCTACTCCATACTCTATCATCTTCTCTTCTGTAGACTCAATATATCCTTTCGCAGTTTGTGGTCCAACATCACGACCATCTAAAAATGCGTGGACATACACCTTTTCTAATCCTTGTTGTTTCGCAAGTTTCAGTAAAGCAAATAAATGTTCAATATGGCTGTGAACACCGCCATCTGATAATAGTCCAAAAATATGTAAAGACTTATTTTTTTGTTTGGCACTATTCATCGATTTTAAAAATGCTTTTTTCTCAAAGAAGTCCCCTTCACGGATAGATAGGTTCACTCTTGTAAGGCTTTGGTAAACAATACGTCCTGCCCCAATATTCAAATGACCAACTTCTGAATTTCCCATTTGACCTTCCGGCAATCCTACTGCTTCACCACTTGCTTCCAGTTGATTATGAGGAAAAGTATTCCAATACCGGTCAAAATTTGGTTTGTTTGCTTGTTTTACTGCATTACCTTTTTCCTCATCTCGAATAGCAAAGCCATCTAAGATAATTAAAGCAGCTAATTTATTTGTACTCATTTTGCTCCTGCCTCCACAAGCTGCATAAATGATTCAGCTTCTAGACTTGCTCCTCCAACTAGCGCACCATCAATATCAGATTGTGCAAGTAATTCATCAACATTAGAAGGTTTTACACTTCCTCCGTATTGGATAACTACAGCATTGGCTGTTGCTTCATCTGTCACTTCTTGAACGACCTGACGAACATGTGCACATACTTCATTTGCATCTTGACTAGACGCAGTTTTTCCAGTTCCGATTGCCCAAATCGGTTCATAAGCAATAATCGTTTTAGCAACTTGTTCATTCGATAAACCTTCGATAGCTTTTTTCACTTGCTCACCTACGAAGGACTTTGTTTCATTTGCTTCACGTTGCTCTAATGTTTCTCCAACACAAACAATTGGTGTTAAATCATGCTTAAATGCTGCGTGTACTTTTTTATTTACTGTTTCATTTGTCTCAGCAAAATATTCTCTGCGCTCAGAATGGCCTAATACGACATGAGTTACTCCTAAATCTTTTAACATAACCGGACTTACTTCCCCTGTAAATGCTCCACTATCTTCATAATGCATGTTCTGAGCACTTACAAGTAGATTAGTTCCTTTAGTTTTTTCAACTAAAGAAGCTAAGAATGGATATGGTGCACATACAATTGCTTCTACCTTTTCATTGGAAGGGATTTTTCCAGAGACTGCTTCAACAAATTCATTAGCCTCTTGAATCGTTTTATTCATTTTCCAGTTACCTGCGATTACTTTTTTACGCATGGGATCACCTCTTAAGAATAATTATTTTTCGTTTATGACCTGAACACCAGGGAGTACTTTTCCTTCCATAAATTCTAAGGATGCTCCTCCACCAGTTGATACATGATCCATTTTATCGGCAAGATTAAATTTCTCAACTGCAGCTGCTGAATCGCCACCACCAATGATAGTATATCCTTCAGTAGTTGCTAAAGCTTCTGCTACTGCCTTTGTACCATTAGCAAATGCATTCATTTCGAAAACGCCCATTGGACCATTCCAAATGACTAGTTTCGAATCTCTCACAATTTGGGCATACTTTTCACTTGTTTTTGGACCAATATCTAACGCTTCCCAATCAGAAGGAATTTCATAGATAGCAACAACTTTTTTGTTTGCATCTTCTGAAAAATCATCTGCAACAACAACATCTTCAGGAAGAACTAGGTTGACACCTTTATCTTTTGCCTTTTGCATAAATTCTTTAGCTAAGTCAATTTTATCTTCTTCAAGTAGGGATTTACCAATTTCGTGGCCTTGCGCTTTTACAAATGTATAAGCTAGACCTCCACCAATAATTAGATGATCCACTTTATCTAATAGATTATCAATAACTCCAATTTTATCTTTTACTTTTGCTCCACCAATAATAGCAGTAAAAGGACGGTCAGGATTTTCTAGTGCTTTTCCAATAACAGCTATTTCTTTTTCCATTAAAAAACCTGCAGCTGATGGAATTTTTTCTGCAACTCCTACAGTCGATGCATGTGCACGGTGTGAAGTTCCAAATGCATCATTAACATAGACATCAGCCATTTTAGCAAATGCATCTGCAAGAGCAGGATCATTTTTTTCTTCTCCAGCTTCAAAGCGAACATTTTCAAGAAGTAATATATCGCCTTCCTCTAAACTAGCAATCGCTTCATCTACTTCGCTACCATAAACAGAATCCGTTTTAATAACCGTTTTTCCTAATAGGTCACTTAAGTTCTTTGCAACTGGGTCTAGTCTTAGTTCTTCAACAACCTGGCCTTTCGGACGTCCAAGGTGACTTGCTAAAATAACTTTAGCTCCTTGTTCCGTTAAATACTGGACTGTCGGTAAAACTGCTTTTATACGTGTGTCATCTGTCACTTTTCCATCTTTCATTGGAACGTTTAAGTCCACACGACAAAACACTTTTTTTCCTTTTAAATTGAGGTCTTTAATCGTTTTTTTACTCATTCGAAATCCCTCCAGAAATATATGTAAGCATTACGATATAAATTTTCCCTTATAATCTACCAATACTCAAGAGAAAAGTGAAAAGGAGGAGAATACCTCCCCCACCTTTTCTAGTTCACTTATTCTTATAGTCCTTTTTGTCCCATGTAAGCAGCTAAGTCTACAACACGAGTTGAATAGCCCATTTCATTGTCATACCATGAAAGTACTTTAACCATATTGCCTTCCATAACCATTGTAGATAGACCATCAAGGATTGAAGAATGTGTATTTCCAACAATATCACGAGATACTAGTGGAGCTTCACTGTATTCAAATACACCTTTTAGTTCGCCTTCAGCTGCATCTTTGAATGCTTGGTTTACTTCTTCAGCAGTCACTTCTTTATCTAATTCTGCTACTAAATCTACCATGGAACCATCTGGAACAGGAACACGAACTGCCATCCCATTAAGTTTACCTTTTAACTCAGGTAATACTAACGCAACAGCTTTAGCTGCACCTGTAGTTGTAGGAATAATGTTCTCTGCAGCTGCACGTGCACGACGATAGTCTTTATGTGGTAAATCTAAAATTTGTTGGTCATTTGTATAAGCGTGAACAGTTGTCATTAATCCACGTTTAATTCCGAAACTATCATTAAGTACTTTAGCAAATGGTGCTAAACAGTTTGTAGTACAAGATGCATTAGAAACAATGTGATGGTTGCTTGGATCATATTGTTCATGGTTAACACCCATTACAACCGTGATATCTTCATTTTTAGCAGGAGCAGAGATAATTACTTTTTTCGCACCAGCATCAATATGTTTTTGAGATGAGTCACGATCAACAAAGCGACCAGTTGATTCTACAACGATATCTACACCTAGTTCACCCCAAGGAAGATTAGCAGGGTCACGTTCTGCCAATACTTGGATTTCTTTATCACCTACAACAATATTTGAACCGTTAACAGATACTTCTTCTTCTAATACACCATGAACTGAATCATATTTTAATAAGTGTGCTAGCATATTTGCATCTGTTAAATCGTTAACTGCTACAATCTCTACATCATCTCTTTTAAGAGCTTGACGAAATACATTACGTCCAATACGTCCAAATCCATTAATACCAACTTTTACTGCCATGATTAATTCCTCCTAAAATCTTGTTATAAATATATTTAAAGGGAAGAATCCCTCAAAATCTGTATTGCTGCTGCTTCATCCGTAATGAGCATATGGCTTTTTGCCTGTTTGAAATAAGATTCGATTGCTTTTGCCTTGGAACTTCCTCCGGCAACAGTAATAACATACTCTTTCGAATCCAGATCTTCTAATTGCAAACCAACGGTACGCACTTTGTGAACCACTTCTCCCTTTTGGGTAAAATAATACCCAAATGCCTCACTCACTGCTTTTTCCTCCAACAGCTTTTGCTTAATATTCTCAGGCGTTTTCCTGCGCTCAGCCATTGTTAATGCATCCCCAATCCCATGCAAGACTATGTCTGCATTCTTAATTAACTGTAAAACTTCAATAATAGAAGGTTCATTTATTAGATTCTGATATGAAGTTTCACTAAGTGGGTCAGGTACATATAGTAATCGATAGTTTCCTTGTGCTTTCAGGGACATTTCAGCGGCAATCGTATTGGCTTGGTTCTCAACCTTCTCACCAATACCGCCTCTAGCAGGGACAAATAAATAATTATCAACTTTATCTAAAGGAGACATTACACTTGCAATAGAAGCCATCGTAGTTCCACCGGTTACGGCAATAGTAGCATTAGGCATAATTATTTTCTTTAAATAACGGACACAAGCTTTGCCCATTTCTTGTTTTACCCAATCTTCTTCGTCGCTATTACCAGGAACGATAATGACATTTTCTACTCGTAATATTTCCTTTAAATGAATCTCTAACTGATTTAATTCACTAATTTCAGCTATATATTGGGTTAGTTTTTCTAATATATCTTTCCCTTGATCTGTTATAAGCATTCCCTTGGTTGTAACTTCTATCAATCCCTGTTCATGGAGAAAATCAATCTCACTTCGAACTTGTCTTTCTGTTAAGTTACTTTCATCAGTTAGCCCTCTTCTTCCGATCGGTTGATTCTGATTAATCAAGTGAAGAAGAGAATATCTTGTTTTCAATACTTCTAACAAATCGGGAACAAGTTTTTTTTGAATGTCGATTAATGTCTTCATGACATTTCCCCTTTTATAATCGGGAGCAAATACGTCCCGCACATTAACAAAACGTCCCACACGTCCCAAAAAAATACACATAGAATCCTATGTACATTAGTATTATACCATAATAGCTAGATTATACAATGAAATTGCATTTCTATTAGTTAAAATACACAATCAACATTGTTACTTGTGTCGTAATGGAAAGTTTTCTTTTAATGTTTTCTCCATTGTATAATAATCAACATGTTCACAATCCAGTTTTATACCGTTTATGTCTAACAATGGAATGAGCAATTGATATTCTTCCAACCACGCATCATTTGTATAAATATCTCTCTTTTCAATTTCAAACTCATAATCCTGTTGAAACATTTCTAATAATGCTTCTGCATCATCACATAATGAGCATATTTCCTTTGTATAAAATATTACTTTATTCAATGTGATTTTCTCCTTCATGAAGTGTTTATAGTTTAAGTATACTAGAAAATGGCCGAAGAGCAAAAATATCCCTTTCTACCAAAAGAATATTAAAGGGTTCAATTAAATTCCAGTATTTATTAGTAAGTGAATTATTAATATAGATTCTATTCGTCAAATACCTTAGGTGTTGTTACGATCGTACGCATTAGTAGCTGAGGAGAATAATCTATGCAATGAGGAAAGTGATACAGAGGCAGTTTTCGAAATTGGGTCAACAAAAAAGCAAGAGTCTAATTGACCCTTGCTTATTTTTAGCGCGCCCAGAGGGATTCGAACCCCCGGCAAACCTGGTACCGGAAACCAGTGCTCTATCCAGCTGAGCTATGGGCGCATCATTAAATGTTTGATTGGAACACAAATGTTATTATAACGCTTAAACGTTTAATAAACAAGTATTTTTAATAGGAAAAGGTTTAAATCCCCTTACCAACGGGCATGATGTAATGTGTGATTTCATACATAGACAAGTTGCAAGATTTGGCGAACGTTTTCGTTTGACCTTCATTGACCATTGTTATATGATAAAATTATCCAAAGATTGGATATCCATTTGAAAAGATTAAAGGAGGAATTCCAATGAATTTAATACCTACAGTTATTGAACAAACAAACCGCGGTGAACGTGCATATGATATTTACTCTCGTTTATTAAAAGACAGAATCATTATGTTAGGTAGTGCTATCGATGATAATGTCGCAAACTCTATTGTTGCTCAATTGCTATTTTTAGAAGCAGAAGATCCAGGTAAGGATATCTCATTATACATCAACTCACCAGGTGGTTCTATTACAGCTGGTATGGCAATTTATGATACAATGCAATTTATTAAATCAGACGTATCTACAATATGTACTGGTATGGCTGCTTCAATGGGAGCTTTTCTACTTGCGGCTGGCGCAAAAGGGAAACGTTATGCACTTCCTAATAGTGAAGTAATGATTCACCAACCACTTGGTGGTACGCAAGGGCAAGCAACGGATATCGAAATCCACGCAAAAAGAATTCTACAAATGAGAGAAAACCTAAACAAAATTCTTTCCGAGCGCACTGGTCAACCTATTGAAGTAATCAATCGCGATACAGAAAGAGATAATTTCATGACTGCTGCAAGTGCTGTGGAGTATGGGTTAATTGATAAAGTATTAGAACGTAAACCAGAATAATGCAGAGAAGGGTGGACTGATTAGGCCCACCCTTTTATATTGTTTATTATGTTATTTCTTTCACATAATCATCTAATAGTAAAACTCTATTTTTTACTAACAAACGATACTAAATGATTCAATGCAATCTCTTCATCGGAACCATCTGCTATTAGTTTAATAGATTCACCTGTTGTAACAGCTAAACTCATTAACCCCATAATGCTTTTAGCGTTGACTCTTTTTCCGTCTTTTTCTAAAAATAAATGGGCAGCATACCGGTTTGCTTCTTGAACAAACTGTGCAGCTGGTCTTGCTTGTAATCCTGACTCCAACTCAACTGTAACTACTCTCTCTACCATTTCCCTCATCATCCTCCCCTTAAAGTAAGCGGTCTCATTCTGATTAAAATTATAAGAAAAACGTATAACAAACTTCATCGTTTTTCTTATAATTTAATAATTACTATTAAATAAATTTCATGATAATTAATTATATCATGAAAAAAGAAAATAAAAAATATTTACGAGTTTTTTAACAGTGGCAGATTTTCACCACGTTTTATCTTTTCAGCAAGTTCATCTATCTTCTTTAACCGATGATTTATCCCGGATTTAGATATTTTTCCACTAGAAACTAGTTCACCTAATTCCTTTAAAGATACATCTTCATGTTGCACACGCAACACTGCTACTTCCCGTAATTTTTCTGGCAACGCTTCTAATCCTATTGTATTTTCAATTAATTTTATATTTTCAATTTGCCTAAAAGCTGCACCAATTGTTTTATTTAGATTAGCCGTTTCGCAATTTACTAGCCTGTTTACAGAGTTCCTCATATCTCGAACAATACGCACATCTTCAAATTTGAAGAGAGCATTATTAGCTCCAATAACACTTAAGAATTCAGTAATTTTCTCCGCTTCTTTTATATAAACAATGTATCCTTTTTTCCGTTCTAGAACTCTTGACCGCAAATCAAAGGAGTTTAATAATTCACAGAGTGCAGTATTATGTTGTTCATTTGTATTAGCAATTTCTAAATGATAAGAAGAAGTTTCAGGATTATTTATAGAACCAGCTGCTAAGAAGGCACCGCGTAGATAAGATCGCCTACAACACTCTTTTTGAATAATATCATTTGGAATATCACGAATGAACGTGTAGGAATCCTGGAGAATCCCTAATTCTGTAAGCATTTCATGTACATCTTCTTTTAACCGAACGATGTATACATTATTTTTCTTTAACTTCATTTTTTTACGGACTAACAATTCTACTGGCATATGTGAAAAACTTGCTTTAATTAATGTATAGATTCGCCTTGCTATTGCTGCATTTTCTGTCTGTACATCTAATGAGTAGTTAAACTGAGAAAAGGAAACTGTCCCATTCATACGAATAAGTGCTGCTAATTCCGCATCGTTACAACAGTCCTCTAACTCAGCTGTAGTTAGTTCCTTTTTTATTTCTGAAGCAAAGGACATTTTTCTCCCTCCTTTACCTTATAATTAACATTTATATTATTTAATTAGTGAAAATAATAACTTAGCAATTTTTCTTGTATCATGACGAATCATTCCTCGCGAATAGTCGATGATATCTCCTTCAATAACTTCTAACCCCATATCTAATAATCTGTCGATATCATAGACTACTGGAGCAGCATTTTCTCCTGCGTAAATATTACGGATTTTCTCATCAATTGATTTATTATTCACTACAACTGCATCTAATATATTATTACCTATATGATTAATAATGGCTTGAACATGATCACTTGCTGAAAAACCTGTTGTTTCCCCATCCTGTGTCATAACATTACAAACATAAACCTTTTTTGCCTTAGCATTTCGTAATGCTTCATCTATATTTGGAATAATTAAATTTGGCATTATGCTAGTAAATAAGCTTCCTGGTGAGATAACAATTAAATCCGCTGTTTCAATTGCTCTAATCGCATTTGGTAATGGTGTAACATCATCACGATCAAGAAACACTCGTTTAATTAGTTTCCCTGACAGTGGAATATTTGATTCACCTGAAACGATAGTGCCATCCACCATTTCAGCACAAAGTGAGATATTTTCATTGGAGATAGGATAGATTTTCCCTTTTACATTTAACACTCTCGAAATTTCTTTAATCCCAGTATAGAAATCCCCTGTAATAGAAGTCATAGCGGCTAGGAGTAAATTCCCCATCGAATGACCGGATAAATCTTTACCATCTGTAAATCGATGTTGAAACAATTGCACAAGCATTGGTTCAACTTCTGATAATGCAGCAATCACATTTCGAATATCCCCAGGAGCTGGAATTGCCATATCGTTCCTTATCCTACCTGTACTTCCACCATCATCCGCCACCGTTACTAATGCTTTTAATTTTATTGGAAGATCCTTGAGCCCGCGTAAAAGAACTGGCATACCAGTTCCTCCGCCAATAACAACTATTCGAGGTTGATTCTGTTCTGTCATGTTTAATGGCCCTTTCTTTTTTCAATATCTCGGTGTGTGACATGGGTAATGTAGTTCGTTCCTAATCTTTTAGCAAAGTATTCAGCTAATGCAACCGAGCGATGCTGTCCACCAGTACAACCGATTCCAACGACTAATTGAGATTTACCTTCTTTTTTATATTGAGGTAACATGAATTGAAGTAAATCCATAATTTTCTCTTGAAATTTCTGTGTTTCAGACCATTTAAAGACATAGGATGAAACATCTGGGTTTAAACCAGTTAATGGCTGTAAATGAGTGACATAATGTGGGTTCGGTAGAAATCGTACATCAAATACTAAATCTGCATCGATAGGAATACCGTATTTAAAACCAAAGGATACCATGTGAACTGAAAAAATTTCTTGTTTCTCCTCTGAGTAATAGTTCAGGATTTTCTCTCGTAATTCTCTAGGTTTTAAACTAGATGTATCAATGACACGATGTGCGCGACCACGCATTTCATCTAATATTTTTCTTTCTTGCTTAATTCCTTTTAGAGGTAAATCCCCAATTGCAAGTGGATGAGATCTTCTTGTTTCTTTATATCTTGTTACTAATTTTTCATCATTTGCATCTAGAAATAGTATATGTTCATCTAACCAATCTTCTTCACTTAATAAGTCAAGTGCTTCAAATAACGAATCGAAAAATTCTCTACCGCGAAGATCCATCACTAGTGCAACTTTATGAATATTATTCGTTGCATCCCTCATTAAATCTAAGAATTTCGGTAATAATGCAGGTGGTAAATTATCGACACAATAATATCCTAGGTCTTCAAAACTTTGTATAGCTACAGTTTTTCCAGCTCCGGACATTCCTGTAATAATAACCATTTTTGTTTCATTTGTATCAATTTGGTTAGTCATATGAATCACCTCTCTTTTCCGTTCATTAAAAATATTATTATAGCATGAATGATATGCTTATAGATAAATTTATTTATAACTATATTTCATTATACATATAAGCAATTTGTGGAAACAAGAAAATGATATTATTTCTTAGAAAGGGTGAATTTGGAAAGATTTTGTAGGACAAAAAAAGGGCGCAGATACTATTATCTGCGCAAATAACTAATCTATCTATTAAAAAGGGGGTCAATTAGTTAACTTAATTGTACCCTATTTATATTTCGTGCGTGTTACAACAAAGTTAAGATGCTTTTACTTTACCAATTTTTTCTTAATTTGTTGCTTTTATTTTATCCTTCAGTTCTTCTATATATGCAATTGCAGATTCAGCTGCAATCGCTCCATCACCAGTAGCGGTAACAATTTGTCTTAATTTCTTATCACGAATATCACCTGCAGCAAAAATTCCAGGAATTGACGTTTCCATATTGGCATTTGTTTCAATGTATCCGTCATTATTTGTGATTCCTATTGATTGGAATGGCTCACTTAACGGTACCATACCAATATATACGAATACACCATCAGCAGATTTTTCCGTCTCTTCTCCAGTATGAACATCTTTCAATGTGATACTGCTTACTTTTCCTTCTGGACCATTTATTTTCTCAACAGTTTTATTCCAGATAAAATCAACTTTTTCATTGTCAAATGCACGTTGTTGAAGAATCTTCTGTGCTCGTAGTTCATCTCGACGGTGTACAATGGTAACTTTGCTTGCAAATTTGGTTAAGTAAACTCCCTCTTCTACTGCGGAATCTCCTCCACCAACGACAATTAACTCACGTTCTTTAAAGAAAGCACCATCACATACTGCACAATAGCTGACTCCACGGCCACCTAATTCTTCTTCACCTGGAATACCTAGTTTCTTATATTGTGCACCAGTGGCAACGATAAGAGTTCTTGTTTTGTATTGTTTTGAACCAGCATTGATGATTTTATAATCTCCATGGTCCTCAACACTTTTAATATCGCCGTATGCATATTCTGCTCCAAACTTTTTGGCATGGTCAAACATTTTATTAGATAAGTCTGGCCCAAGAATATGATCATATCCAGGATAGTTTTCTACATCTTCTGTATTAGCCATTTGACCACCTGGGATACCTCGTTCAATCATTAATGTATCTAAATTTGCTCTAGATGCATATACTGCAGCTGTCATCCCAGCAGGTCCTGCACCAGCAATAATGACATCATATATTTTCTCTTCGGACATAATGTAACGCCCCTTTCTACTAAAACAATAATAATACTAATTAAAGAGTAAAGGATTTACATATTTACGTCTAATTATCTGCTCATTTTCACTACATACAGTGTTCCAGTCCATCCAAATTTATTAAGTTAAGATGTAATTCCAAGGTCCTTCTTCTTTAGAAAGGTTTGGATGCTTTCTACATCCTTCTTCCCATAAATTTAACGCTTTCGCTGGCTCTCCTAATCGATAAGCAGTTGTACTGTACCAACGATAATAGGAGATATGGCTTTTAACAATTGACTTATTAAGCATACGGAACCTATTATATGCTTCTTGAAGAAAACCTGTCCGTGCCAGTGTAACAGCTATTCGTAGCTTCTGCTGTTCATGAATCGGATATATATTTAGTAATGCACTTATATGTTGTTTGTATTCTGTATCCTGATTTGTTTCGTAGTAGAACAACGCAAGATTTGTATGACTATAAAGATTACTTTGATCTTCTCTCATTAGTTCTAATTCCATTGCAATAGCTTCTTCCTGTTGTCCTGAAAAGAACAATGCATACGAGTATTCGTGCTGTGCAATTTTATGTTCAGGGAAGAGAACCATCATTTCTTCCAATAAAATTAACGCCTTATCCCATTCCTTATTTTCCAAGTGATGGAAGACTGTTTCTTGATAAATGATTAACTCATCTTCTTCTTCAATCTCCCAATCCTCATCATCAAGATCATCATCTATTTCAATTAATTCTAATAACGTTTTCGCATCTTCACTAAAGTCCCCATTTGGCTGTTTTTCCAGATAGGAATTTGCAAATTTCTTTGCGTCATTTAATAATCCTAAATGGGCATAGTTGTTCGCTAGTAGATAATAACAATCAATATAATTATCTCCTGTAGTTTGCAAAACATTTGTCAGTATTTGATTGGCTTTATGAAAAGCTCCTGTTTCAGTATAAATAATAGACAGTTGACACTGATATAATGGATTATGAGGTGAGGATTCTACTGCTTTTGTAATCCATTTTAAAGCTATATCAAATTTACGTTTGCGGAAGGACTCTACTCCTTTTGCAAAATAGAAATCACCTGTTGGAATAAAAGGGATAACATTATTTGATTGTTTTTCCTTTTTGTTCGCTGTTTGCATGCATATCCCCCTATTTTTTCACATATCGAAGAAAGTATACCATAAGTGGTGAAAGAATTATAGAGTGGATGATAAAATCTTGTTAGCATCTGTCTAATAGAAAAGGTTGTTATAGAGATGAATTAACCATCGTCTATAACAACTCTATAAACTCACTATTTAATTAAGCATTATATCTTTTAATTAAATCTGTAAACGTATCTACGAATGTTTGTAAAAACTGAGTAGTATCTTCATTTAATTTACCATTCTCATCAAGTAGTTCATAGATATTACCAATATAAGCTTCAGGTTGTTGAACAACTGGCATATTTAAGAAAGATAGTACTTGGCGTAAATGATGGTTTGCACCAAATCCAGCTAAAGCACCTGGTGAAACACTAACAATAGCAGCTGGTTTACCTGACCATACATTTTCTCCATATGGGCGAGAAGCTACGTCTAAAGCATTTTTCAACACCGCTGGAATAGATCTATTATATTCTGGTGTTACAAATAGTACAGCATCTAGTTCGCTAACTTTCTTGCGGAACTCTGTATACTCAGCAGGTGTTTCTAATTCTCCTTCATAATCTTGATTAAATAAAGGTAGATTTCCAATTTCTAAGTACTCTGTTTCATAACCTGGAGCAAAAAGTGATGCTACGTTTGTTGCTACCTGTTTTGAAAATGATTTCTTGCGAAGACTTCCTACAACTACTCCTACTCTTACCATGTAAATCATCCTTTCATTTTATCTCCGATTCGAGATAAATATAACGTCAATATTCAGTAAAGTAAACTTAAATGATTGCTGAATAATTCTATATATTATATTTTTCAAAAAAATAGGATTGTCGACACAAATCACATGCAATATACACGTGTTTATGAAGACAATCCCTTTTTATAATAATATGTTATTTTCCTTGTTTATTTCTTAATTCCATTTCTTCTTTTGTATAGATTAATCGCATTGGGTTACCACCGACAAAGGCTCCAGCAGGAACATCTTTATGTACTAATGTACCAGCTGATACGATAGCTCCATCCCCAATTGTCACTCCTGGAAGAATGGTACTGTTTGCACCAATTAATACTTCATTTCCGATAATCACTTCACCAAGTCGATATTCCTTAATTAAGTATTCATGTGCAAGAATCGTTGTATTGTAGCCTATAACTGAATTTGAACCAACTGTAATTTTTTCTGGAAACATAATATCAGGCATAACCATTAGTGCAAATGCCGTTTTTTTCCCAACTTTCATGCGTAAAAATACCCGATACAACCAATTTTTCATAGTTAAAAAAGGCGTATACCTAGCAATTTGTATGACGATAAAATTTTTAACTACCTTCCAGAATGAAACAGTTTTATAAATTTGCCAAAGGGAATTGGCATTTCGAACAGGATGGCGCTCTGTATTACGCATCTTTGCTACACCTCAAGAATCTCTAATAAGTCTTTCATATCATGTAACATATATGTCGGTTTGTATGTTAGTAAAGTTTCTTCTCCTTTAAGTGACCAAGCAACACCAGCAGTTAACACATTGGCATTGTGACCTGCATCAATATCATGATGATTGTCTCCAACCATTAATGTGGAGGTTGGATCAGCGTTCAAGTTCTTCATCGCACTTAATATCGGTTCTGGGTGTGGTTTTGGATTCGAAACGTCATCAATTGCGATAATAGTTTCAAAGAACTCATAGATACCAGTGATCTTCAAACCCCTTATTGCCGTGTCCCGTATCTTTGAAGTAACGATACCAAGCTTGATACCGTGCTCTTTTAATATGGTTAAAGTCTCTTTCACATTTGGAAAAGCTTCTACATATTCATCGTGATGAGCTATGTTATGTTGTTTATATGTCGTAATCATCGCTTCTGCTTTATCCAAATCAATTTGTTCAAAAGTCTGTTGTAAAGAGGGGCCATTAAATGATAATAACTCCTCTCTTGTAAATTCGAGTCCAAATTTATTAAACGTATACAGGAAAGATTCATTTATTAACTCGTTTGTATCAATCAATGTGCCATCTAAATCAAATAGTATTGTACGAATGTTCATTGGTGATATCCTCTCTCTTCCTTAATTCTCCTCGTCTCCAGAAGAATGCAATTGTCATTGTTAATACAATTGCTGTAATTAACCGAATAAGAAGCAGTGGCCAAACTGGTATACCTAATGGAATAAATATCAAAGTATCCTCAACAACTGCATGGCAGGCAACGAGAAATATTAATGCTAATGTCATATCCCGTTTGGATACCCCATCTTCCTTAACAGCTTGAATCATCAGACCTGCTCCATACGCTAAACCAATTGTTAGTCCAGCTACCATCGTCATCGAAGTATTTTTTTCCATACCTAATACTTTGACCATTGGTGCAAATCCATTGGACAGTTTCGATAACCATCCTTTATCTCGTAAAATTTGCATAACTACCATTAATGGAATAACGATTAATGCTAATTGTAATACAGCAATGACAGCTGTTTGGAGACCATAAAAGACTATTTCTCCCCATCCTGTTAAATCTTTTGAACTTTGAGTGATGAGCCCATACTGCGCTAATTCTCCTCCACCATTCCAAAGAAGGTTTATTACAACGGCAGCAATTAAAGCTAAGCCAATTCTAATTCCAACAATTAACCACCATTTCACACCAACTTTTGAGACTACAGCTGACTCAATAAATAAATTGTGGGAAAAAGAAAGCATTACTGCCATAATGAAAACTTCTTTTACCGTAAAGTCAAAGGAGATAATTGCTCCAATACCTGCATAAAGGTTTAACACATTTCCTAATACGATCGGAACCGCTGCCTCCCCTGACAAACCAATTAATCCCATCAATGGGCTAATCCACTCAATAAGCCAAGGTAACACTGGTGTATACTGTAGAATCGTAATGATTAACGTTATTGGAAAAATAACTTTTCCTAATGCCCATGTTGTTTGAAGCCCTTGATTTAGACCTCGAATTAACATCCCTGACACGCTCTGATATCCTCTCTCCAATAATACTATTTTTTCTTTTTCTTACTGCTCTTCTTATTCGTTTTTACTTTCTTCTTCGCATCGATATCTGCGTAGCGCAATTTCACTGTTTTATATCGATAAATAATTAAAATAACCGCACCAACAATTAGTAAAATGGAAATAAACTGTGCCGTTCGTAGGTTTCCAACAATATATAAACTGTCTGTTCGCATTCCTTCAATAAAGAATCTTCCTACAGAATAAGTTGCTAAATACGTAAGGAATACAGTACCACGGATTGGATTTTTACGACGTAACCATAATAATAAAATGAGAACTAATATATTCCATAATGATTCATAAAGAAAAGTCGGATAATAATACGTTCCACCGATACACATTTGGTTCATAACAAAATCAGGTAGTACAGCATAATGAGCATCGATAACTCCTTGGTCCATGATTGGGCCACCATGTGCTTCCTGATTCATGAAATTACCCCAACGGCCAATTGCTTGCCCAAGGATAAGACTTGGTGCAGCAATATCTGCTAACTGCCAGAATGGTATTTTTTTTACACGAGCAAAAACTACTGCCGTTAACACTGCGCCTATTAGAGCACCGTGAATAGCTATGCCACCTTCCCATACAGCAAATAATTTCCACCAAGGGCCACCAGCATAACGATCCCATTCAAATGTAACATAATAAATTCTTGCAAAGAGAATGGAAATAGGTATTGCAAATACTAATAAATCAACAAATATTTCTTTATTAAGTCCTAATCGATCCGCTTCCTTCATTGCTATATATAGAGCTAGAAACGCTCCAGCAGCAATAATTACTCCATACCAATAAATTGGTAATGAGCCTATTTGTAAGAAGACACGGTCGAGTGTAGGTGCAGCACAACTCATATACTCACTCCTATTCTTGGCCTTTTTCTTGAACAATCATATTTGTTAAGCGTTCTGAAAACTCTTCTGCAGCATTAACTCCCATTCGTTTCAATCGGAAATTCATTGAGGCTACTTCAATAATTACCGCCAAGTTACGTCCTGGACGTACAGGAATCGTTACTACAGGTAGTTCAACATCCATGATTTTCATTTTTTCTTCATCTAACCCTAAACGATCATATTGTTTTTTGGAATCCCAATTCTCCAAATTAATAATTAAGGAGATTTTCTTATGACTCCTAACTGCCCCAGCACCAAATAATGTCATGACATTAATAATACCTAATCCACGTATTTCTAATAAGTGTTCAATTAATGGTGGAGAATTACCGATTAGAGTATCATAATCTTCTTGGCGAATTTCCACACTATCATCTGCTACAAGGCGGTGTCCCCTTTTCACGAGTTCTAGTGCAGTTTCACTTTTACCCACTCCACTTTGACCTGTGATTAATACACCTACTCCATAAATATCTACAAGTACACCATGTATAGCAGTAAATGGGGCAAATTTAACTTCTAAATAGTTTGTCAATCGACTAATGACTCTCGTTGTTTTTCGAGGAGAGTGTAAGATAGGTACACCTGAATTATTAGCCGCATCAATCATTACTTGCGGGATAGCCATTCCTCTAGTAATCACAATACCCGGTGTAATATCTGTACATAGCTTTGCCATTCTATCTGCTTGTTGTTCCAAACTTAGGCCTAAAAAATAGGTCATCTCAGTTCTTCCTATTAACTGGAGTCTCTCTTTTGGGTAATAGTCAAAATACCCAGTCATTTCAATTCCCGGACGAGAAATATCACTTGTAGTGATTTCTCTATGTATTCCTTCTTCACCAGCAACCAATTCTAAATTAAAGTTATCTAGCAAGTCTTTTGTACGTACAATTGTCTTCATATGACTTTCCTCCATGAGCAGTACTAACTGTTTCCCATTGTAGCACATTTTAATTCATGGAAGGAAAAAAGATGAATTGTATAGGAACAAAAAGAAACATAGGATAATCCTATGTTAGGGTAAAGAAATATATTTATTTTGTTAGAGTGTCTTTTACTAATTTATTTAATAGTAAGTTTAAAATCGAGAGAATTACTGCAGCTAGTAAGGCTGTGCCAAAACCAGTAATGACAAAATTATCCCCAATCACAGCTTGCGTAATCATTAATGTTATGGCATTAATGACAAAAAGGAACAATCCCAAACTCAGAATTGTAAAAGGCAATGTCAAAATAATTAATATTGGTTTAACGATGATATTTAAGATTGCTAGCACAAACGCTGCAAGTATAGCTGTACCAAATCCTTCTAAGTGAAAGGAATCAAAGAGCTGTGCAACTGTAATTAAAGCGATTGCGTTTAGTAGTAAGGATAATAACCCCTTTTTAAGCATTTGTTCACATCCTTTTTAAGTTTTCTAGTTAATTAGTTCGATATCCATTATATATTTTCCTTCTTAATTAAATATTTTAATAGAAAACTAGGATTTATTTCTAGAATTGTTTAGTTACGAACTAAATTTCATGAGTAATTTCTTGTGAGGGATTTTATCATGAACATTTCTTGATAAATTTAGCTTTGAATGTTTACGAAAACGGCTATCAACAACATTTCTCAATATTTTTTACTCAAAATGTTTATTTGCAACATTCAATGCATTATTCATACGAATCATTCCTGCTAATAATGGAAAAGCTTCCTTGATACAATGCATCAAGGAAGCTAATATAGTTCAAGCATCTGCGAAAACAAGATACTTTATATAGACCGATATTACTATTTATATTTCCAAATATAAAAAGCTTCTACACCTAAACGTTTTTTTGCTTCTTCCTTTAAATCATTATCCATATCATCACTTTGGTTCCAACTACGGATAACACCACTTGCTTGGGATTTATGACAAAGGATTGCATCCATTTTTATATCGAATTTATCTTTCACATCATTTACTACATCTGGCATACCTAAATCTTCTACATGCGTATTCGTAATTGCTTGTGCCCAAACAACTGGACGTTTCTCTCGATCCATTAGTCGAACTGCTTCAATAGCAGCTGCTCCTAGTGCATTATGATCTGGGTGTACAGCATGTTCTGGGTAATGTGTAATTACAAGGCTAGGTTCCAGATCTTCTAGAATATTTTTCAAGTGTGTAGCAACTTCACGACGGTCTTCATATTCTATTGTTTTATCTCGATATCCAAGCATATGTAATTCCATATCAAGCACTTTACATGCTGCAATTAATTCTTGTTTTCTAATCTCTGGTAATGTCTCTCGATTAGCAAACGTTGGGTTGCCCATATTTCTTCCCATTTCACCTAATGTCCCACAAAGATATGTTACTGGTACTCCTTGTTCTCGAAAACTAGCAATTGTACCTGCCGCTCCAAATGCTTCATCATCTGGGTGTGGATAAATCACAACAACATGTTTTTCCATCTTATTCACCTCTAATCCATCTCTAATAATTAAATGGTGTTTCACTAATTTGTAATGCGACCATCAATCTTCCTTCACGATCATGCCCTGCCATTAAGAGTTTCTCACCTTGAAACATCTCAAAGTCTGTAAGTCCTTCTGCATAGACCCAACCGATATCCATTTTTAATCCCGCACGATATGATTTTCCATCACCTACAATTTTAGCTTGGTTAAAACGGATTTTAGCATTGCGAATATAAACCCCGACATTATATGCTTTAGCATTCACATGGCTTGCATAAGCTCCATTCGTTGTTTCTAGATGCACATATACATCTTTATCGATAAAACTCTCCAACTTTTGTTGAACAACATCTAACTCTATTGGTTTCATCATATTCCTCCTTACATATCTACTTGTAACATTACCGAATGGAAATAATTCCGTCAAAATTAATACTTACAATTATTGACATAATATGTAAGAACAAGGATGCTTTATCATTTGCAGAGTATAAAGCATCCTTGCTTGCTAAGATTTCACACTTTCTTTTGCTTCTAATAGTTCTTGTTGTCTTTTTGTGTCGCGTTCTAATACTGCTTTCAAATACTTACCTGTATGTGAATTTTCATGTTCGGCAATTTTTTCTGGTGTTCCAGATGCAATTACTTCTCCTCCGCGAGCTCCACCTTCTGGCCCGATATCAATGATATGGTCAGCTGTTTTTATAACATCTAAGTTATGTTCAATGATTAGAACTGTATCTCCATTATCAACTAAACGTTGTAATACCTTTAATAGACGACTTATATCATCTGCGTGTAAACCTGTCGTTGGCTCATCTAAAATGTAAAGAGACTTCCCATTGGAACGACGATGTAATTCACTCGCTAATTTCACACGTTGTGCTTCTCCACCAGATAATGTTGTAGCTGGCTGACCTAAACGGATGTAACCTAATCCTACATCTACAATTGTTTGTAGTTTTCTATTTATTTTAGGTATATTATTAAAGAATTCCAGAGCCTCTTCTATTGTCATAGCTAATACATCGGAAATACTCTTTCCTTTATATTTCACTTCTAACGTTTCGCGATTATATCGTTTACCATGGCATACTTCACAAGGGACGTAGACATCAGGCAAGAAGTGCATCTCGATTTTAAGAATTCCATCTCCTTTACATGCCTCACAACGTCCACCTTTTACATTGAAACTAAAGCGTCCTTTTTTATATCCACGGACCTTCGCCTCGTTTGTTGACGTAAACAAATCACGGATATCATCAAATACTCCCGTATAGGTTGCCGGATTAGAACGAGGTGTTCTACCGATAGGAGATTGATCAATATTAATGACTTTCTCTAAATACTCCATCCCTTTCATGTCTTTATGCTTTCCAGGGATAAGTTTACTACGGTTTAATTCTTTGGAGAGCCTTTTATAGATTATCTCGTTAACAAGCGAACTTTTTCCAGAACCTGATACACCTGTAACAACTGTAAATAGACCAATTGGAACTTTTACAGATACATTTTTCAAGTTATTTTCTTTCGCACCAACAACTTCTAGATAACGTTTATCAGATTTTCTTCGTTCAATCGGAAGTGGAATGAATTTTTTACCAGATAAATATTGACCTGTTAATGAACTTTCATTTTTCATCACTTCTTCTGGTGTTCCGCTGGCAACAATCTGACCTCCATGCTCTCCTGCTCTCGGCCCAATATCAATCAACCAATCAGCAGCTAGCATCGTATCTTCATCATGTTCCACCACAATTAATGTATTATCTAGATCACGCATATATTTGAGCGTGTCAATTAATCGATCATTATCTCGTTGATGAAGTCCAATGGATGGCTCGTCTAGTACATATAATACTCCTGTAAGTGCTGAACCAATTTGAGTGGCCAGTCGAATACGTTGCGCCTCTCCACCAGATAATGTTCCTGCTGTACGTGAAAGAGTTAAATAATCTAACCCAACATTTTTCAAGAATTCTAATCGATTATTAATTTCTCTTAATAGAAGTCTAGCAATTTGTTTTTCTTTCTCTGATAAGTCTAGCTCTTGAAAGAACGTCATTGCCTCTGTAATGGAGAAATCCGTTACATTACTTATGTGAAGGCCATTTACTCTCACAGCTAGAGCTTCATCTTTTAATCGATGGCCCTTACAAGTTGGACAATCTTTTTGTCTCATATATTTTTCTAATGTTTCACGAATAAAGTCTGATGAAGATTCTTTATGACGGCGTGCAATATTATTTAAGACACCTTCAAATTGAATCATTCCATTTCGTGTATTACCAAATTCACTTTTATAATGGAAATGTATTTTCTCTGTACCACTACCATAAAGGATTTTATCCATTTGTTCTTTAGGTAAATCCTTTACCGGTGTGTCCATATCAATATTAAAATGGTCACATACACTTTTCAGTAACTGAGGATAATATTGTGAACTAATCGGTTCCCAAGCAGCAATAGCATGTTCATTTAATGTTTTATCCCAGTCAGGAATAACTAAATCAAGATCCACAATTAAATTCGTGCCAAGACCATCACAGCTAGTACATGCTCCAAATGGGCTGTTAAATGAAAACAAGCGCGGTTCCAATTCACCGATTGAAAATCCACATATTGGACAGGCATGATTTTCACTAAAAACAAGTTCCTCTTCACCCATTACATCAACAATAATTTTACCTTCTCCTAGTTTTAATGCAGTTTCGATGGAATCACTTAAACGTCCTTCAATATCTGGTTTGACGATAATACGATCTACTACTACTTCGATAGAATGCTTTTTATTCTTTTCCAGCTTGATTTCTTCTGTAACTTCTCGCATTTCTTTATCGACACGAATGCGAACATATCCTTCTTTTTTAAGTTTCTCTAATACTTTTACATGCTCACCTTTTCTTCCAGATACGACCGGGGCTAAGATTTGCATTTTTGTTCTTTCCGGATATTCCATAATTCGATCAACCATTTGCTGAACAGTTTGAGATGAAATTTCAATTCCATGCTTTGGACAAGTTGGATGTCCGATTCTCGCATAAAGAAGTCTTAAATAATCATAGATTTCTGTAACAGTTCCAACCGTGGAACGCGGGTTACGACTTGTTGTCTTTTGATCAATTGCAATTGCAGGGGATAAGCCATCAATCATATCGACATCTGGCTTATCCATATTTCCTAAAAATTGACGTGCATATGCAGATAGTGATTCTACATAGCGCCTTTGTCCCTCTGCATAAATCGTATCGAAGGCTAAAGATGATTTTCCGGAACCTGATAGACCAGTAACGACAACTAATTTATTTTTAGGAATAGATATATCAATATTTTTCAGGTTATGTGCTCTTGCACCTTTTATATTAATCATTTTATTTGTCATATATTGGTCATCCTTCCGCTTTTAGTTCAAATATAACATCACGAAGCTCTGCAGCTCGCTCGAAATCCAAAGCCTTTGCTGCTTCTCGCATTTCTTTTTCCATAGTTTCGATTACTTTCTCTCGTTCTTTCTTGCTTAGTTTGGCAATTGATTTCGACTTTTCTTTGTATCCTTCTTGTTCTTCTGCAGCAACAGTTGCACGAATGACATCACGAACTTTTTTAATAATCGTTTTTGGTGTTATATTATGTTCTTCGTTATATGCGATTTGTTTTTCACGACGACGTTCGGTTTCTTCGATCGCTTTATGCATAGAATCGGTAATCTTATCTGCATACATAATTACTTGACCATTTGCATTACGAGCTGCTCGACCCATCGTTTGAATTAAGGATCGTTCAGACCTTAGGAAACCTTCCTTATCTGCATCTAATATGGCAACTAAAGATACTTCAGGTATATCAAGTCCTTCACGTAATAAGTTAATACCAACAAGCACATCGTATTTTCCTACACGAAGATCACGGATAATTTCGATCCGTTCTAATGTTTTTATTTCACTATGGAGGTATGCAACCTTAATTCCAATTTCTTTTAAATAATCGGTTAAGTCCTCCGACATTTTCTTCGTTAACGTCGTTATTAAAACTCGTTCATTTTTATCCGTTCGTTTATTAATTTCTGCAATTAGGTCGTCAATTTGACCTTCAATTGGACGCACTTCTACAACTGGATCGAGTAATCCTGTTGGTCGAATAATTTGTTCGGTCATTACAGGTGTATGTTCGAGTTCATATGGTCCTGGTGTAGCAGAAACATAAATAATTTGACTAATTCTCTTTTCAAATTCCTCGAACTTTAATGGTCTATTATCTAGTGCAGAGGGTAATCGAAAACCATGATCAACTAATACTTGTTTACGAGCTTGGTCCCCATTATACATCCCTCTTATCTGAGGTAATGTAACATGAGATTCATCCACAACAATTAAAAAGTCATCAGGGAAGTAATCTAATAATGTATACGGTGTTGCCCCTGCTTCCCTTAAAGTTAGATGTCTAGAGTAATTCTCAATTCCGGAGCAAAAACCCATTTCGCGCATCATTTCCAAGTCATAGTTTGTTCGTTGCTCGAGGCGTTGGGCTTCTAGTAATTTATTTTGACTTCTTAGTTCTTCTAATCTTACTTCTAGTTCTGTCTCTATATTGGCAATTGCTAGTTTCATTTTTTCATCGCGTGTTACGAAGTGGGATGCTGGGAATATAGCGACATGTTCTCGGTCCCCTACAATTTCTCCAGTTAAGGCATCCACCTCTCGTATTCGGTCTATTTCATCTCCGAAAAACTCGACACGAATACAATGCTCTTCCTTTGATGCAGGGATAATTTCAACCGAATCACCACGTACTCTAAATGTACCACGTTGGAAATCGATATCATTTCTAGCATATTGGATTTCCACTAAGTCTCTTAGTAGTTGGTCACGGTCTTTCTCCATTCCCATTCGAAGGGACAACACTTGAGCACGATATTCTTCCGGATTACCTAATCCATATATACATGAAACACTGGCAACAATAAGCACATCATTTCGTTCAAAAAGTGCCGATGTCGCTGAGTGGCGTAATTTATCAATTTCATCATTGATACTGGCATCTTTTTCAATAAAAGTATCGGTGGACGGGACATATGCCTCTGGCTGATAATAATCATAATAGCTAACAAAATATTCCACTGCATTATTCGGGAAAAACTCTTTAAATTCACTGTATAATTGCCCAGCCAATGTTTTATTATGAGCAATAACAAGTGTAGGACGATTAATTTCTTTTACTACATTGGATACAGTAAAGGTTTTTCCTGTTCCCGTAGCACCTAGTAATGTTTGATGCTTCTGACCGGCTAATATTTTATTAACTAATTCTTCAATTGCTTTTGGTTGGTCTCCTTGTGGCGTGTAGCTGGATACCAATTCAAATTTATTATTTTCCATAGACTTCCCTCCATCCTAAAAACCTAGTTAATATTGTACCATATTCTCCCTCTATTGTAACAGAAATACGAACTAACATTCGATTATTTTAGTGAAGATATACGAATTTTCCAATTTAGTGTTTAGACCGTTTATTTGTAAATCGAAAGTAGAATGTCAGAAAGGGACTGGATGTCTAGATCTTGATGGTAGGCTTTTATATTTTCTTGGTAATTAAAAAGTCTATCTTGGTCGAGAAAGAAGTCCAAAATTTGAGTTTCAATATTGATAAATGGATCTAGTGAGTTAATTATGCCTAATTCCCTTAATTCCATTTCATTTATTTTCTCTTGGCCTGGTAGTGCATTACATGTAAAGATAGGGATTTGTTTATGAAGACATTCACTTATCGTAACACCACCTGGCTTGGTGATAACAGCATCTACTTGATGATATAGATGATTCATTGCTTCTTTAGAATGAAGATAAGGAATTGGTATAATTTGTGGGTGATTCATTTTTATTATGTGTTCATGCAATTTACGATTATGGCCACATAATACGGAATACGTTAGTGTAGGATTTTTCGGTATCAGTTTTTCCATTGAACCAACCCCAAGGCTTCCACCTGCGATAAGAATATGGTTTTTCATTTTTCCTTTTTTGTCTTGATGCTTATGAAAAATAGGATGTATTGGGATACCAGTAACAAATATTTTCTCTTCCTTCACACCTAAATTTAATAAGAATTGTTTGACTCTGATGGAGGGTACGAAATGATAATCGATACCTCTAATTCCCCATACTCTATTCACAAAAAAATCAGTATACACATTTACCGTAATGGCTTGAAGCTTTCCCTTCTCTTTCAAAACGCTCGCAATATTTGAAGGTAAACAATGAGTACAAAACAAAACCCTCGGATGATGTTGTAAGATTAATCTCTTAAAAAATGATGTAAATAGTAACTCATATAAAAATTGCCTAGAACGCTTTGATTGATTTTTTACAGCTAAGAAATGATACAGTGAGTTATATGCTTTCGGCATAATTCTTATACTGTTTAAATATGTAGCAGTTACTAGTTTTTCTATCTTGCCATAGCTATATGAAAGTATATCTACTTTTTCGCAAGTTATCTCATTAATAATATGTTCCAATTCTTCCATAACAGCATCTGCGACATGATGATGACCGGTTGGAATTTGCATAAAAGGTAAGAATAATGCTCCTTCATGTTGTCTACTGTTCATTTACCTCATCCTATCATCGTCAAAGTAATCCCTACAATTACCAATGTTCCCTTAAGAATCCCATGTTATAATTTCACTTGTGGGGAGGAATTCATTTGGCATATATTATTTCTGCGACATTATTCATTATCATTAGTTATTTTATATATAAAGCAAATAAGAATACAAAAGACGTAAAAATTAACAACATTCAAGTACCTACTAAACATCAGTCAAGTCAATCAACCCTTTCTATCCTTCACTTGTCCGATTTGCATCTAGAAAATATATCTATTTCACCTAGAGAACTAGCGATAAAACTTTCTCAGGAAAAACCAGATCTCATTGCTTTAACCGGTGATTTCTTGGATCGAAAACGAACAATCCCAAAACTAATTCCTTATCTAAAAGTAATCCAAGAACTACAGCCAACTTATGGAACGTATGCCGTACTCGGAAATCACGATTACGTCCTAAAAGGGGAAAACTTAACCAACTTAATAAGTACGTTGGAACAATATAATGTTGTTGTGATGCAAAACTCTAATAAAACAATCGAAGTTAATAATCAAATTATTAACATTATCGGCATAGATGATTACAGCACAAACCGAAGTAATTTAGAAAAATCATACGAACAAATAAAAATAGGTATCAACATTGTCTTAACCCATGATCCGAACATTGTCTTACAAATGGATAATTACCATTTCGATTATTTGTTAGCTGGTCACTTTCATGGAGGACAAATACGATACCCAAAAGCGTATCACCTTGTAAAAATGGGACAACTTCCAAGACTAAATATAGTGAAGGGGTTACACACGCATAATGACTCTCCTTTTTATATTAGTGAAGGACTTGGCCAAACCGGTGTAAACATCCGAGTTGGAAGTCGTCCAGAGATTACGTATCACAACTTAGCAATTTAAATTGGATACCTTTTTACTAGCTCATCCTTCGACATAAATAAGTAGATTGGATGATGTTGTTTGGATGAGCTAGCTAAATAATTAATTGGTGTAAAAGTAAATTGTTTATAAGTTCGATAAAACGTATTTGATATATTCACATTATCAAACCCTAATCGCTTTGAGCCCTTATGTAAAGTCGTTATTCCAATAACTCCTTTAATCTCTTCAAATCGCTCATGTTCTTTAACATATTTTGCAAGTAAAGGCATCGCACGTTTAACCATATGATAAAAATATACAGCACGCTTAGTATCACTAGAGATAGCATATAATTCATTCATAATTTTTACATTATGAAGATGAATTTTTAATAATAGATCATTTTTCTTAATAACTGTTCCATCTGATAATACCGTACTTTTTCCTTTGAACCGGGTTAATCTAACGCGGAATAAAGAACGATTCTTCTCTTCATCCATTACATATTTCAACCTAGTTAATGAGTAATAAATGGGATCGACAGTATTCCATACCCCTAATATGTAACTTTTCATCCATATAATAATCCTTCCTGTAAAAAATTTGCATTTTTATAGTTATAGTTTGTATGAATACAAAAAAAATATGAAAAATCTCAACACAAAATTTATCCCCTTAGTAAGCCTTATCATAAAAAAGCTTCCGCCTCTAAAAATATCTAGAGGGGGAAGCTAAATATACTCTATTTTGTTTTTCGATAGGGCTCGCCTGCAAATAGAATCCCTAACTCATGATGATCTCCTTCATACATTGCACTTTGTACAAACCGGATTTCACCATTCGTATCAATTAACTCAATTTTAAAGAAAGAACCGGTTTGATGTAATGCTTCATATAAGATTTCTTCATTATTAATGATAATCCCATTTACTTTAGTTATTGTTTCTCCCACTTCAATATTTAAGCGCTCTGCTGGAGAGCCTGGAATAATGCTTAAAATTTTTAATCCACGATTCGTATGATTAAAATAAGGAGTCTTCGCTTGATCGTTTGTCTTAAATCGATAAAGGATAAACTCTCTTCCAATAATAGCCACCCCTACTGCAACTATTGCCATCCATGGAATAAAGATACTTCCAATAGCAATAATCAGAACAAAAGCACTTAAGGCTAGCAATTGCAGAGACAATCTATTTGCTGCCTCATGTGGTAACATGCCTCGAACTTTGAATTCAAAGCCTAATACAAACGGAATAAGAATCATCGAAAAGTTAGTATCACCTACTGAAAGAAATGGCCAATAATCAGCAAATGGTTCGATAAAGCCTGATGGTACTAAAGTAAAGAACGGTATGATTGCATATTTTTTAATTGCATGACGCCCTATCCAACTGCCTCGTCCACCTAATTCTAACTCTGGAAATGATTCGTTCGGTCTTATTCTATTTAGAAAATGTGCTTCTACAAATAAAAATAAAGCCATAATAATTACTAAGGCAGATAGATTAACATCTCCACTAATAGGACTAGCATCAAATAGATTCGGTATAAGTAATAATATAAATACCGTAACGCCGATTGTATAACTTGGCGAAAGTAACGAAAATCGAAAATTTAAACTAAGTAAGATTGTCACAAAGTATAACAGAAAAATAGTTTCATTAGACAGAACTAATCCAAGACCAATTGTAATTACAGAATAAAAAATACCAATAAATATAGAAAACACCCATGTTGATTTCCATTCAGTAAAGACATCAAAGACCTTTGTACCAATGAATTGTCTTTCTTTCTTAATTCGCCGAATACCGACTAATACAATAAAAATAATCGACCAATATAATAATGGGTTGAAAAATAACTTTCCAGCACCTTGTCCAATTTCAATTATCCAATCTTGAAACAATTATATTCACCTTCCAACATGCAGTAACGTCACTAATGCAATTATAACCTTATTTATTCGACAAATGGGAAGTATTTTCCTGCTTTTCAATAAAACATTATATTTTGTCCTAAAATTAATAAAAAAGGAACCCACAATATGATGTGGATTCCTTTTTCTTATTTATAAATTTCTTCTAGTGCTTTTTCTAGTTGTATATCATCTTCACCACTACGGATTCTCTCAATCACTTTTCCTTCTAACGTTCCAGCTGTATCTTGGTCCACTACACCAGTTGCCGATAAATCATTATCTTGTTGGAATTGTTTTACAGCCTCTTCTGTCTTTTCACTAAAGTATCCATCTGTTCGATCAACATCGTACCCTAATCCATCTAACATAACTTGGATATTCTCTACTTGATTTCCAGTATCATTAAACTTAAGTGGGTCTTCAATCTGAACTGGATTGGTGTAATAATACTTAGGTTGTTCTACTTCAGTTGTCGGTTCTACACCTTTTTCGTGAATCCAATTTCCTTCAGGAGACAGCCATTTAAAGAAAGTTAATTTAATAGTACTTCCATCCCCTAAAGGAACGGCTTGTTGAACAGTCCCTTTTCCAAAGGATGTCTTTCCAATAATTTGATAACCGATTTCTTTCATTGCAACTGCCAATATTTCTGATGCAGATGCACTTCCTTCATCAATTAACACAGTAATTGGATAATCTTTTTTCTCATTCAGCTTGGAGTAATAAGGAGATTTATTACCATCAGCATCTTCAATTTGAATATACGGAATGTCTTTTGGAATAAAATTCATTAATACTTCTTCTACAGCGCTTAATAAGCCACCAGGGTTACCTCGAACATCAATGATTAGCCCTTCCATTCCATCATCTTCTAAGTCTTTTAATTGATTATTAAATTCTTTAGACGTTGTTTCAGAGAAATTGGTAATTTCAATAACACCTGTTTTCTTCCCGTCAATCGTGTGCATTTCAGAGTAAACTGTTTCAATTGGAATAGTATCTCGTATTATGGAGACTTCAAATGGCTCACTAGTCCCTTGACGCTGGATCGTAAGAATAACTTCTGTACCCTTTTCGCCACGAATTATTGAAACAGCTTCATTTAAATTATATCCTTCTAACGACTCTCCATCTACTTCTAATACTTGGTCATTCGGTCTAATTCCAGCTTTTTCTGCTGGGGAATTCTTAATAGGGGCGACTATCGTAACGATTCCATTTACCATACTAACTTCAGCACCAATACCTTCAAAAGAAGACTCGATTTGTTCGTTGAAGTTCTTCATCGTTTCAATATCCATGTATGAGCTATATGGGTCACCTAATGTTTGAAGCATGCCTTCTATCGCACCTTCAATTAGTTGTTGTTCATCTACTTCTTCTAAATAATTATCTTTAATTAAATTATAAGCTTGAGATACTTTAGCCCATTGTGGAGGTTCATTATTATTTGATCCTTCATCTTCCTGGCTATTATTGTCATTGTTCCTTATTGGATCGTTATTGTTATTTTCTACAATTTGATCTGCTTGATCTGGATTGGCAATAGAAACACCAATGTATGCACCTGCAAAACCTAGAACTAGTGCACCAATCAAAATGAGCGCTAACTGTACCTTACTTATTTTCATTTTATCACCCCAGTATAAGTTGTATGTTTAGTTGCTATGTATCCAAAAAATTATAGTGGCATTCTTCATTTAGAACACCGATTCGGCTATGGTGGATAAATTAGTGTATTCTATACTGTATTGTATTTATAGATAAAGTATGTCTCATTCCAGTTTAGATACAACTACTTATTCTAATATCATATCGAATAATGAGACGTAACGCCAAACTTTTATTTTAAACCCGAAATAAAAAGGCATCACACAGAATGTGTAATGCCTGTTCCGTTAATTAAGGAAGATAATTTAATGGATTTACATTATTAGAGTTTGGTGGATAAAATCCTTTCCACCCTCCTCGGTGAACTTCAAAATGTAAATGTGGACCAGTAGAACGTCCTGTTGAACCAATATAACCTATTACTTGTCCTTGTTTTACAACTTCTCCATCCCCTACAGCAAACCCGCTTAAATGAGCATAAAGCGTTGTATAATCAACACCATCAATTTTCGTTACAACTAAAATATGGTTTCCGTAAGTACTAGAAAGATTTCCACGTACTGCAACACCGTTTGTTGAAGCATAAACAGGTGTACCTGTAGGAGCAGCTATATCTATTCCTAAGTGGTAGCTTCTTTGATAAGTAATTGGGTCTACCCGATACCCATAATTAGATGACCGGCTTCCTGAAGCGGGCCAAATAAAATTAGAACTACTCACACTTGTATCAGATGAAAATTGACTTAAGTTATTTTCAGCAACTTGCTTTGCCTTCGCAATTGCCTGCTCTTGTTTACGTAACAGGGCTTGTTCATCTTCTAAAGTAAATTTATACTCTTCTAGCTGTTCATGCTCTTTTTCAAGTTGAGCTAAGAGACGCTGCCTCTCTGCCATTTGTTGATCCAGTTGACTCTCTAGAGCAACTAGTTCACCTTTCTGACTTTCTAAAGCAATCTTTTTATTCTCCACATCTGAACGTTTTGCTTCAATATTTTTTTTGTTTTCTCCGACGGAGTTCTTTTTAGATTCAACTTCCTTTTTATCTGTTGCCAATGACTCAAGTATCGTTTTGTCTTGGTCCATCATAATATTTACAGCAGCTGCTCTTGTAATAAAATCAGAGAAACTTTTCGAACCAAGTAATACTTCCAAGTACCTCATTGCTCCGCCATTTTTTTGAATAGAACGTAATCTTTCAGCTAATAATAATTCACGGCTTACAATTTGTTCTAGCAATATGTCAATCTCTTCTTCTAGACGTTCAATTTCTGCAGCTAACTCATCAATTTGTGCATTTAAATTTTCAATTTCATTATTAGTTGCATCTATTTCATTTTGTTTTACTTGAATAGAAGATTTAGTTGCTGCTAATTGTTGGTCAATTGAATCAATTTGACTTTGTACTGATTCCTGTCTTTGTTCATTTTCTTTAATTTTTATTTCCGTTTCACTTTTATTATCTTGTAATTCTTTTTGTTTTTCTTTATTACTCTCTATATCCTTCTCTAGTTCCTTGATTTCTTTCTCTAAGTCTTCTTTAGATTGAGCCGATACTTCATTCCAATCTAATGATAGAAGACCAAAGGCTAATAGGACTGTTAATACTATTATACAAACCCTTTTTTTCACCTTATTCCCCTGCCTTTCCAAGTCATCTATAAAACTAGTACATTAGCATTATGTAAGAGCAAGAGGAGAGTCCTATCTCCTCCTGCTTAGTAGTTATACTTTTAAGAATTTACGAACACTCATCAGACTACCCCATATACCAATTCCTGCACCTACGACTAAAATAACTAACGCAAGCTGCCATGCAAATGGATTGAATGGTAACAGTTCAACAAATCCGATAGAAGTCATCCCAACTATACTATTTTCAATAACTTTATAAAGAGAAAGTACAGCAACAATTGGAATAATCGAACCTAGCACTCCAAGTAACAGTCCTTCCACGAAGAATGGGCCCCTAATAAATGAATTAGTTGCACCTACTAATTTCATAATTCCAATCTCTCGACTTCTAGCCATAATCGTTAATTTAATAGTATTAGAAATTAAGAAAATTGCTGTCAAAACAAGACCTGCTACTAAGATAATTCCGATTGTTCGTGCATAATCAGTAAATTTAAACAAGTTTTGTGCTACATCTTGTCCATAAGTAATCGAATCTACGCCTTTTAAATTAACAATTTTCTGAGCGATTTGTTCGGTATTATGTGGATCCTCTGCTTTTACAATGTACGCATGATTTAATGGATTATCTTGTTCATATAACTGCCAGACTTCTCCACCTTCACCCATACTTTGAATTAAGCTTTCTAACTCTTCATCCTTAGATGAAAAAATAACACTTTCAACACCTGAGATTTTTTCTATTTCTTTACCGAGGGTTAATACTTGATCCTCTTCAGCAGTTAAATCTATAAATGCTTTTATAACAACATCTTCTTCGATGTTCTTAGCCATGTGGTTTAAGTTTAGAATGAGGCCTAAAAAAGCCCCTACTAAAATCAACGTCATTGTTACTGCACCAACTGATGCAACAGTCATCCAGCCATTACGAAAGATGTTTTTTATACCTTCACGAAAATGCCTATTGATTGTCCTAGCTCTCATATCCGTAATCACCTCGATGTTCATCTCGTACAATTAAGCCATCTTCTATCGCGATAACACGTTTTTTAATTGTATTAACGATTTCTTTACTGTGGGTTGCCATAATGATTGTCGTACCACTATTATTTATTTGTTCAAAGACACGCATAATTTCCCATGAAGTTTCCGGGTCTAAATTACCAGTCGGCTCATCGGCAATAACAATCTTCGGACGATTGACAATTGCTCTAGCAATGGATACACGTTGCTGTTCACCACCGGATAATTCTCTCGGAAAGAATCGTGCTTTGTTTTTCAACCCTACTAGGTCTAAAACATCCATTACACGTTTTCGTATGTTACGTGGTGATTCTTCAATAACTTCAAGAGCAAATGCTACATTTTCATAGACTGATAGTTTAGGTAGTAAACGGAAGTCCTGAAAAATCACGCCAATATTTCTACGTAATAATGGCACATCTTTTTCTTTTATTTGACTTACATCTTTATTATTTAAATAAAGGGTTCCTTTAGTTGGTTTAATCTCTCGGTACATCAACTTAATAAATGATGATTTACCAGCCCCACTAGGACCAACAATATATACGAATTCTCCTTGGTCAATTTCAACGTTTATGCCGTTTAGAGCAGTTACACCATTATCATATGTTTTATATACATCTTTCATTGTTATCATTATTTATCACCTTTAGTTAAAAAGTCTTATTTTGTTCAAGTTTCTCTTACATTATAGCATCATTCAACAGCTTTTTTAGACAAAATTATATTACATTTATATTTCAAGGGATGAAATATAAAGATAAATGTCGAGGGTTAGCAAAAAAAGAAGTAGGTATTTATGATTAGGAGTTGAATTAGAAGTGATAAGTTAAATAGTTGAAAAATAAAAAAAGCTTAAACCGTTTAGCAGTCTAAGCTTTTCTTTTGAACCTTATGCTTATTTTTTCGCAGCTAACCATTCAGATAGTTGGTTGATTTCATCTTCGGATAAACGATCACCAAATCCAGGCATTGAAGTCCCTTCGATTCCATTTGAAATGATCTCATTAAGTTCTTCAACAGAATATTCGGCACCGATTTTTTCTAAACTAGGACCAGCACCACCAGCTAAGTTAGCACCATGACATGCTGCACAGTTTGCTTCATAAACTTCTTCAGCAACAGAAGCAGTTTCACCACCATTATCATTACCGCCGGCATTGTTATCAGTTCCACCATTGTTATCATCGCCGCCACATGCAGCTAGTACAAGAACTGAACCAAATAGAATAGCTAATAACCATTTTTTCATTTTAAAAATCCCCCAATCATAAGTGTAATTACTATCAGTTTTAGTATAGCCTTTTTTAGGAAATATACTAGCCACAAATTTGCCATATTTTGGCGAGAGTGCAAGTGTTTTCAAGCTTATTGGGACTTTTTGACAAAATTAGCAATTTAAATTGTAGTTGCAAAAATTTGGTTAAATACAAATAAACCCGAATATACGTTAACCACAATTCGGGTTTATTTAAAAATTTATAGTTGGGATCGTAAGTATGCATCAATAAATGGATCTATTTCCCCATCCATCACTGCATTTGTATTTCCTATTTCAACATTAGTACGATGGTCTTTAACCATGGAATATGGATGGAAAACATAGGAACGGATTTGACTACCCCAGCCAATTTCCTTTTGCTCCCCACGAAGTTCCGCAAGTTCCTGTTGTTGTTTTTCGATCTCTAATTGGTAAAGTTTTGACTTTAACATTTTCATTGCTGCTTCACGATTCTTAATTTGTGAACGTTCATTTTGACATGTAACGACTGTGTTCGTTGGTATATGTGTTATTCTAACTGCTGAATCAGTTGTATTGACGTGCTGACCACCTGCACCACTTGCTCGATACGTGTCTACCTTAATATCCTCACTTCGGATTTCAATATCAACGTCGTCGCTCATTTCTGGTGTAACGTCACAAGATACAAAGGAAGTATGTCTACGGCCAGAAGAATCAAAAGGTGAAATTCGTACTAATCGGTGCACACCTTTTTCTGCTTTTAAATAACCGTACGCATTATGTCCTTTAATTAGCAATGTGACACTCTTTACTCCCGCTTCTTCACCTGGCAAGTAATCTAGGGTTTCAACAGAGAAATTATGATGCTCTGCCCAACGCTGATACATTCTTAATAACATACTTGCCCAGTCTTGTGATTCGGTCCCACCTGCCCCAGGATGCAATTCTAAAATAGCATTATTCGCATCATATGGCTCACTTAATAACATTTGTAATTCAAAATCATTTACTTCTTGTTTTAAGTTGCTGAGTTCTTCAATTAATTCATCAACTAATTCACGGTCGTTTTCTTCTTTTGCTAATTCGTATGTTACTTCTAAATCCTCGTGTTGATTGATAATATTTTCAAAGCTGTTTACAAAGTTTTTCAAGCCATTTACTTCACTAATTACAGTTTGAGCAGCATTTTGGTCATCCCAAAATCCTGGTGCTGTCATATCGTGTTCTAATTCTTGGATACGCGCTTTCTTTGAATCTAAGTCAAAGAGACCCCCTAAATTCTGTAATTCGTTTGCTGATATGGTCTAATTCATGTTTTATTTCACTAAATTCCATCTTGTTCACCTCTATAAATTATTATGCTTAACTAATATAAATTAAAGCACCTGTTTTATAACTATTTAATATTTGGAAAAAATCAAGTCATTCAAGAGTAAACTATTCTTTATAGTCAGTGCACAGAACTCGCCCCGGAAATATACTACGCTTTCCGTGGGCGGCTGGTAAGCCTCCTCAGAGCTATCGCTCCTGCGGGGTCTTACCGAAGCCTATCCTCCCACTGGAGTCTCCGTATATTTCCGGGGCTAGTGTGGTATTTGTTCATTATTTTCATTAATAAAACGCGAAATTATTTAATAGTGAACTTCTTGAAACCCTTTAATTAGCTCCGTGGCAGTTTTTGTACTTTTTGCCACTTCCACATGGACAAGGATCGTTTCTTCCGACTGTTTCCTTTTTCACATATGGTTTACGAACTTTTTTCTTTTCTTCTCCACCGCCTGATACTGCTTGTGTATTTTTAGCTACAGCCTGACGTTTTAGATTATCGCGGATTTGAGCTTTCATAATATAGCGAGCAACTTCATCCTCAATACTCTCAACCATACCTTCAAACATAGCAAATCCTTCGAAACGATATTCACTTAATGGATCATTTTGACCATATGCCCGTAAGTGAATTCCTTGTCGTAGTTGATCCATTTGGTCAATGTGGTCCATCCACTTCGTATCTACTGTTCGTAATAGAATTACTTTTTCAAACTCTCGAATTTGTTCTTCTGAAAGTTCTTCTTCTTTCTCATCATATTTCGCACGAACTTTCTCCATAACTAGTTCTAAAATTTCTTCTGTTTCTTTATCTTTGATGTCTTCGATTGTTAAGGAATCTTGATCTAACAAGTTACCATTGACATGTTCAACAATAGCTTGTAAATCCCAGTTTTGTTCGTCTTCATCTTGTGTATGTGATTGAACAACACGTTCTAGCGAAGATTGAATCATATTTTCAATAATAGTGCGAAGTTGATTACCTTCAGCATCAATTACTTCAAAACGTTGCTTATAAATGATTTCACGTTGTTCACGTAATACATCATCATATGCTAAAACATTCTTACGTGCATCATAGTTATTACCTTCCACACGTCTTTGGGCAGACTCTACTGCTCGTGAGACAAATTTATTCACAATCGGTTGGGAGTCATCCATTCCCATTTTTTCCATCATTGCTTTTAAGTTATCTGAACCGAAACGACGCATCAATTCATCTTCCATGGAAAGATAGAATTGCGACATCCCAACATCTCCCTGACGTCCAGCACGACCACGTAACTGATTATCAATACGTCTAGACTCGTGACGCTCTGTACCAATTACTGCTAAACCACCTAGTTCAAGCACACCTTCACCAAGTTTAATGTCTGTACCACGACCTGCCATATTTGTTGCAATTGTAACTGCACCCTTTTGACCTGCATGCTCGATGATTTCAGCTTCTCGATAGTGGTTTTTCGCATTTAGAACATCATGCTTTACGCCAGCTTTTTTCAAGTATTGAGAAATTAATTCAGAAGTTTCAACAGCTACTGTACCAACTAGTACTGGTTGTCCTTTTTTATTTCGTTCCTTAATATCTTCAACAACAGCTCTAAATTTCCCGTTCATTGTACTATAAATCTTATCCGGGTAATCCATACGAGCAATCGGTTTATTAGTTGGAATTACAACAACATTCATATTATAAATGCTTCGGAATTCTTCTTCTTCCGTTTTAGCCGTACCTGTCATCCCCGCAAGTTTATTGTACATACGGAATAGGTTCTGGAAAGTGATAGAAGCAAGGGTCATACTCTCATTCTGGATTTTCAGTCCTTCTTTTGCTTCAATTGCTTGGTGAAGTCCATCACTGTAACGACGTCCTTTCATTAAACGTCCAGTAAACTGGTCAACAATAACCACTTCACCTTCTTCAACGACATAATCGGTATCACGTTGCATCGCTACATGAGCACGCAATGCTTGTCCAATATGATGTGTAAGGGTAACATGATTTAAATCAAATAAATTCTCTATATTAAAGTACTTCTCAGCTTTGTTAATCCCTTCCTCTGTAAGCTGTGTACCTTTAGTCTTTTCATCGTACGTATAATCCACTTCACGTTTTAATGTAGTTACAAATGAATTAGCTTGTGTATATAAAGTAGCTGATTTCTGAGCAGAACCCGATATAATTAAAGGTGTTCTTGCTTCGTCAATAAGTATGGAGTCAACCTCATCAATAATTGCAAAGTTCAATTTGCGTTGCACCATTTGCTCTTTATATAGAACCATATTATCTCTTAAATAATCAAAACCAAATTCATTATTCGTACCATACGTAATATCTGCTTCATATGCTTCCCGTTTTTCCTCTTTAGATAAACCGTTTGTATTTAACCCAACCGTTAATCCAAGAAACTCAAACAGTTGTCCCATCTGTTTAGAGTCACGGTCTGCTAAGTAATCGTTTACCGTGATAACGTGAACACCTTCACCAGAAATCGCATTTAAATAAGCTGGCATCGTTGAGGCAAGTGTTTTACCTTCCCCCGTTTTCATCTCAGCTATATTTCCTTCATGAAGTACAATCGCACCCATTAACTGGACTTTAAATGGACGCATATGTAATACACGCTTTGAAGCTTCTCGTACAACAGCATAAGCCTCGACAAGTAAGTCATCTAAGCTCTCACCATTTGCATAGCGATTTTTAAATTCAATTGTTTTATCTTTCAATTGATCATCTGATAATTTTTCCATATCAGGTTCTAATGATTCAATTTGTTCAACCATAGTTTGAATCCGATTTAATTGTCTTTTATTTCCATCGAATAATTTTTTTAGAAAACCTGCCATCGTTACGCTCCTCAATCCGAATAGTGTAACGAATAGTGGTGTTATTGCCCCACTATTCCTACTATATTGACACAATATAGTAGATGCACTATCTCTATACTTTATATCCTTTTACTATATATTATATATTAAATAATAACACTACTTAATTGGATATGCCAACAACTGTTATTCGTTAAAACGAAAACTAGTTATTTATATTCAACGTAAATTGTTTGGTTATAATAAAAATAAAGAGCGATCTCATTTTTTTGAGATCGCTTGTAGTAATCAGTCGTTATTTTGGTTCGATTAAACCATATTTCCCATCTTTTCTACGATATACAACATTTGTATCTCCAGAAACAGCATTTTGGAAAACATAGAAGGCATGCCCCAACATATCCATTTGCAATACTGCTTCTTCCGAATCCATCGGTTTTAAATCAAAACGTTTTGTTCTTACTATTTCTATGTCATCAGATTCTATGTCATCAGTTTGATCTGCCAAATCAGCTAATGGCACCACTTTTGGTATACCATTTTGGCGAGACTTACGGTTAACCTTTGTTTTATATTTTCTAATTTGTCTTTCTAGTTTGTCAACAACTAAATCAATAGCTGCATATAAGTCAGCATGCTCAACCTCAGCTCGTAATAAAAGACTAGTCATCGGTATCGTTACCTCGATACGCTGCTTATCATTGTAGACACTTAAATTAACATGTACATCTGAGGTCAAAGGATTCTCGAAGTATTTTTCCAGTTTACTAATCTTCTTCTCTACGTAATCACGGATTGCCTCAGTAACTTTTAGATTTTCACCACGAATGTTGAATTTCATTAAAGTGTCCTCCTTTACTATCTTATATTTACATTATACTATATTTACCATTAAAAATCCTTTTAAAACGGTTACAATTTTTTAAAGATTTAAAGACAATCTATATAAGTATAATAAAAATGAGTAGGATTATGCACACTCCCACTCATTAAATCAATTTATTTTCTTTTATCCATAAACATGCCATCTAATGTTTGTACATTTGCGTACGGATTTGTATATTGGCGATTGGAATGTTTTTGTTTCTTCACTTGTTTCATTTCAAACTTTAAATCTAGGAATAATTCATTCATTTTTCGATGCACTTCTTGATTTAATATGAGTAAGCTTTTTCCAAGCGAATGTTCTTCCTCTGAATAGGTTGTAGTGTCAACTTCTTGATTTATTAACAATTCTCTTTCATCTAATAATGATAAAATAGATTCAATAACGACCTCTCGATTACTCGAAGTAATTTCTCCATCTAACAACTCGTTCATTTTAGTTGTAATTTCATAGATTGGTTGCACACGATTCATTATACGTGACCACCTTGTGTATATTGTTTCTTTCTATTTAATAGAATTACTTGTTTCCATGTATCTCTAAATTCTGTTACTAATCCTTGGACTTCCTCTAATATATCTAAATCATTTTTCATATTTGCTTCCATTAAGCGCTGATACATATAGTTATATAACGGCATGATCTGTTTTGAAATATCTGCATTTTGATCTAATGTAACAATTAGTTCTTGGATGATAGCCTGTGCTTTTTGGATATTTGTATTTTTGTTTTCATAGTTTTTCTCTTGCACATCTTTCATTGCCTGTTTAATAAATTTCAAACACCCGTTGTATAACATTAGTGTCAATTCACCACCGGAGGCAGTATTGACAGCATTATTTTGATACGCTTGATATGGTTTTTGTAAAGTCATCAGTCATACTCCTTTATCGAATTATCGGATTACATTCCACCAAACTGGGAGAATAGTTGTGTCGATTGAGCATTCATTTGCGATATTGCTTTCTCCATCGCACTAAATTGCTTCCAATAGCGTGATTCAATTCGTGTTAGGCGGTCTTCAAAGTCTGTAATTCTAGTATTTAAATCCTTAATTCGTTTACCTAATGTATAGTTATCTAATGTTGACGTTGTTTTTCCAGCACGTTCTTCCATCTGTTTCATAATTGAATTAATAGAGTCATCTAAACGATCAATTATTCCACGACTCGGATCATCTTTATCATCAGTTGCATTTGAAAATAATTTATATACCTCTTCTGGATTATCTCTTAAAGCTTCTTTTAACTTGTCTTCGTTAACTTCTAATTTTCCACCGTTTCTAAAATCCGATGTTGTCGTTATACCAATTTGTGTTAATGAAGTTATTTCCCCACCTGTTTGGACAGTGGAGTACCAAGTTTGGCGTAAATTAAATGCTCCAGATGTAAGAATATTGTCTCCACGTAAAATGCCGCTCTTTGCCTTTTCTTCCCACAGCTCAATTTGTTTTTCATCCATTTCATCTTTCTGTGCTTTTGTTAATGGCTTATAATCTCGATATCTTTCTTCTGTTTGGGTTTTGTTAATCATCTCAACAATTTCATTATATTTATCTACAAACTCCATAATAGAATCAAAGGCACCATCGACATTATTCGTTACAGATAGATTCGTACTTTCTCCTACTTTGGAAACACCTTTTAACTCCAGTTTCAACCCACTAAACTCATATGTGTTTTCTTTTGATGTAAATTCTAAACCGTTATAGGTGAATTTCGCATCCGTACCACCTTTTTCATTAGCCGTACTAAGATTTAAAACGTTTGTAAAGAAGGCATTATCAGTTTCATTAAATACTATTTCTCCTTGTCCTTCTTTATTAAAATTTCCTGTTCTCGTCGACTCAATAATAACGGTTTTCGCTGTAGAATCATAAAAAGCACGAACATTATTGTCTGCATCAGAAATCTGTTTTAATACATCATTTAAGGAATCGTTTTCCCCTATTGTAAACGTATGTTCAACTGCTTCTCCATTTTCATTAAACGTACTAAATGTGAATGGACCAGTAATATTGCTAGAATCTATTGTATTTGCAAATAAATCTAATTGGTCTACCATTGGTTTATTTGGATCAAACGGAGCATTGCCTGCAACAATACTACTTGTACTTCTATTAATCGCTGTCGTTGCTAACTGCTCAACCGTAATATTGTAAGAACCATCCATCGTACTTGGGTTAGCTGTCGCTGTTACAACATTACTATTTGATGAATTCACCGTTTTTGATTGATAGGTTCGGCTTAATTTCATATCTAACATTAGATTATTATCCATCTCAAAGAACTTTTGATAGATTTCTCGATACCCATCTCGTTGCCACTCTAGTAGTGTTCTATCTTGTTCCATTCGTTCCAATGGCATTCTTTCTGCTGACATTAACTTTTGAATTATCTCATCTGTATTAATACCTGAAGCTAAGCCACCGATACGCATACTCATCTCGTACACCTCATTTATATCTTCTTATCGAATAAAAATCCCATAAATTCGCCCATTGCTGCATACATATCCAGAATTTTTTTAGGTGGAATCTCTTTTACGACTTCATTGGTATCTGGATTTACAATGGCAACATAATACTCATTTAATTCCTCATGCAATTCAAATTTTAAACTCGTATTTAACGGCTCCATAAAATCATTTAATTTATCTATTGCTGTTATAACATCTCTTTCATTTTCATCTTTACTTGGCCTCGATTGATTCAATCGATTGACTTGCACAACAGCTTTGTTCTCTGTTGTATCTCTATTGTTGTTACTGTTTTGCAAGGGCTGTGTATGAACTGAGAGTGAATCTAGTCGCATGCTCAAACAACTCCTTACAAACATTTTCTTTTTATATCGGCTTAAATGGACAAAAAGTTAAGTTATTATTGCTTTAGTAATTTAAATGGATCAACAGATAAATTCGCCGCTTCATTATTCTGTTTTTGTATTTCTAAATAAATCTCTTTCCGGTGAATTTCCACAGCTTTTGGAGCAGCAATGCCTAATTTAATTTGATCTCCTTCGATTGCTAGTACTTTGATTTCGATATCATCACCAATTTGAATCGCTTCATTTAACTTTCTTGTGAGTACAAGCATTACTACACTCCTTTCTGAACAGTCACTGGTTTAATCGTTGCCTTACTTTGTAATGTGTCTGAATTAAGAATTAGCTGTTTTCCTAACATTTTCTTATGATTAATGATTAGAGGTGCTTTTAAATTGATTGTACTGTTTTCAAAAGGATCTTTTAATGTCACAATACTCATTACAAATACTTCCTCTTTACTAGTAATTTTTAAGGTATTTAATGTCGGATCATCGAGTTCAATCGTATAATCATTATAAAAATGATATGGATCTGTCACGATAAACGCTAGTTCCTCTGTTTGTACCGATTGTAGAAATTGAAAAACTGGATTACCGGGAATATCTAAAAGGATAAATTGTTTTTCTTCATTAAAACCAGGAATACCGGAAGGAAAATGGATCATATTTTTTTCTTCTATAGCGACTGTGCCAAGATATTTTGTTTGTATGTTCATATTGCTCATCCTTCATCATTATTCTTAATCCTTTTTATATCTAACCTTACTTCAACTCTCTAGGAAATAAAATACGGGCTGGGACAAAAGCTTTTTCTACATAGTAAAACCAAACTATACGATTTGGGTGCAACTAACCCGCTCCGGAAATATACTTCGCTTTCCGCGGGCGGCTGGTGAGCCTCCTCGTGCTAACGCACTGCGGGGTCTCTCCTATGCCTTTCCTCCCGCAGGACAAGGAACGCTTCGACAGCGAAACATCGCACGAAGAAAAAGCGTTCTCCTTTTTCGAGGAGTCTGCGTATATTTCCGGAGCTAGTGTATCGTATTGTTCAGGTTTAAATTAAGAAAAATGATTTTGACCCAGCCTCAATTACCTTAGAAAATCTATAAGTGTTTGTTGGATTAGTTTTGAACTACTTGCAAGTGCAGCACGGTGCACGTTTTCTTGTGACATAAACTTTGTAATTATTTCTTCATAGTCAATATTTTCATTTTTAGCTTTCATATCAGTTGTTAATAATTCCTGAGAGCTCCGACGGTTTTCTATTAAATCTAGACGATTCATTCGTGCCCCTAATTCTGCTCGAACAGATAAAACGTCATTAATATTTTCATCTATATTACTAATACTAGCTGCAATTTTTGTTTGATCAATTGGACTTGCCTCGAGCTCATCTATAAAACCTTGAATTCTGTCAAATGCATCCTTGCCAAAAATCTCACTTGAATCTACATTAACCTTAAGACTAACGCCTGCAGAAACATCAAACATTACAGCCTTTGTATCAGTAGGATAACTTATAATCTCATCGCCATTTTTGATAATTGGTTCCTCACTTGGGTCCAATCCATTAAAGATATATTTTCCATTCACTTTCGTGTTGCCTATTGTGACTAATTGCTCTTTTAATGCTTTTGCTTCCACACTAATATCTTTTCTTTCTTGTTCATTTAACGTATCATTGCTAGCCCAAACAGCTAACTCTCGCATACGTTGTAATACTTTTGTCGATTCATCTAGAGCTGCATCTGTATTATCCAACCAATGATGGGCTTCATTTATATTACGGTTATACTGCTCCATCTCCATTAATTGGCTTTGATAACCCATAGCTTTAACGGCAATTGTAGGATTGTCTGAAGGTCGACTAATTTTCTTTCCAGAAGAAAGCTGATCCATGTAGTTACTCATTTTAGAATAATTATTAGATAAATTTCGAAGTGTATTATTGGTCAACATGGATTGTGTTACTCGCATCATTTATTCGCCTACCTTCCTACAATTCCCATATTATTGATAATTCGATCTAACATTTCATCCATTGCAGTCATACTTCTAGCAGCTGCATTATATGCATGTTGAAATTTAATCATATTTGTCATTTCTTCATCGAGTGAAACAGAGCTAATAGACATTCTTTGGTTTTCTATTTGCGTTTTTAATGTATTCGTATATTCTGTCATTCTATTTGCTTCTTGTGTATCAATACCGATTCTTCCGATAAACTGTTCATACTGATTAAACGTCTTAAATTGATTAAGTTTATCTCTATTCAGTATAAAGGCACTAACATTAGATGTTTCATCAGAGACTTGTAATTCGTCATTATTAAACTCAAAGAAATTTATTGAGCCTTCTCCAGTTTCTACTTGAATAATATCGTTAAACTCATTAGCAAACGAACTGGCAAGGTCCTTTACCTCTTGTAAATAATCATTATTATCCTGATACGTATCCAGTAATGCCTGTATAGAACCAGACTTTTCATCAATTGTATTTCCATTTACTTTTATTTCGTTATCTTCGTACACAATGTTTATCGATTCACTGTTTTCTAGTCCGAGTGCTTTTACATCAATAAATCCTGAAAGCTCATCTATTAACTTATCCCTATTATCATACAAATCATTAGGGGTTTGCCCAGTAAACTCTAATTCTTTTATTTTTGTATTCAAAGTAGATAGATGATTAAGGAGAGCATTTGCTTCCTTAACGGCCCCATCTATTTCTTTTTCTAGGTTACTTTGTATCCCATTTAAATTTTTGATTAGGTGGTTAAAAGTTTCCGCTACCGTTTCTCCACGTTCAACAACAACAGCTTGTACCCCTGCATTATCAGGATTAACAGATAAATCTTGAAGAGACTGCCAGAATTTATTCATTACAGTAGCCAAACCACTATCTGATGGTTCATTAAAAATACCTTCAATTTGTCGTAGTGCATTAGATTTTGTTTCCCAGTAGTTTGCCGTTCCATTTTCCGTTCGATATTGGGAATCTAGGAAACTATCTCGAATACGTTCTACTGATGCAGCTTCTACACCTTGACCGAGTTGACCAGCTATTTTAGGAGCATTACGAGATGCTGCTGGGTATGCTGGTAATGTTTCCAAATTAACACGTTGTCTCGTATAGCCATCGGTATTTGCATTCGAAATGTTATGTCCAGTTGTATATAAAGCAGCTTGTTGTGCAGCAAGTGCACGCTTTGCCATTTCAAGACCGTGGAATGTACTCATTGATTTTCTCCTTTATTATAAATTAAGCTTTAGAATCAAATAGTGAGCGATTTACAGTTGGTTGCTGTTTATCACCGTAATTCAAATTTTTTAAAGATGGGCTTAGTAAATCAATCGATAGCTGAACGAACTGCATAGACTGATGAATTAAAGCCAGGTTTAATTGTTCTTGCTGTTTCAATTTCACAATAAGATCTGTTAATTGAACTGCATGTTCCTCTAGCTCTATTTTTTCTATTTCATTTTCGATGTGATTTAATAGGTTTGTCATGGTCGCTTCATCATTGCTTAATCCTTGCTGAGCAAACCAATTCTTTACTTCCTCGTGACGAACAGTTTCTTCCTTTTCTAATTGTTGAACTAGTTTTCTTTCTTTCACTAAGACTGACTGTAACTTTTCAATTTGTCCTTCTTTAACAATTTCGGTTTTCTGTATGGACAAATCTAATAATTGTCTATGAATAGAAATTAATTTGTTTAATGTTTCAATTATAGATTGTACGGACATCATACCGTTCTCCTTATTATTTTGACCAGAATTCAATCATTTTTTGGACAGTTTTTTCATAGTTAATTTTATATGTTCCTGAATCAATTTGATTTTTAATTTCTTGAACAAATGCTTGTCGATTTTCGTTTACTTTATTATTTTCTTGTAGTTTTTTAGCTTCTGATGAAATCTCTAATTGATCATTCTGCTTAACTGCCTTTTTCGTATCTTGGTATTTTTGCATTTGATTTTTATATGGATTAAAGTTGGTTTGATTCATACCATTTATTTTCATAGCTATCACCTCGTTTTTCCGTTCCAATATCAAATCTCTTATATATAGTATCGGTTTATTTTCAAAAACGTTAAGTACTAGCGTTCATGTTTTTTTAAGATATAGTACGTATCATCTTTTTTTAGGGGATCTGCATTTTTCTCTTGTATTTTTTCAATTTCTTCTAGCTGTTTTAATTCTTTCTTAAGTTCCATTGAACAGTTGAAACAAATTTTCCCTGTTAATATATACGATCCACATCGTTCACATGGATATCCTAACTTTGGGAACATCGAAGGGCGTAGTCGTTTTTCTTTTATAAATTTTATAATTAACTCTTCTGTAACACCGGTTGCCTCGACAACTTCCAAAGTAGTTGCTTCTCTATTTTTACGTTGTCTTAGAAAATCGTACACTTTTTTGTATGCTTTTTCTTCCGCTCGATAACACTCAGAACATAATTCTCTATGTTGTGTGACAAACACTTTACCACATTGTATACAGTTTGCTAATTCTGCCATTGTTAATTCTCCTTCTCTCCTTTATCATACCACACAAGCTAGCCTCTAACTAACGTGTATGTATATACATCAGGACATCCAGATTCTCTCAATAATTTTGCTGCATGCCTAAGCGTAGTTCCTGTTGTATATATATCATCGACAAGAATGACTGAGTTGTTTAATTTCTTTTTTAGATTAAATGGATTTTCTGAGGATATTCGTTCCACCCTTGTTTTCTTTGCTTGTTTCTCTCCCTGTACTCTAGTTAAGACATGTTGCGTCTCAACTGGCAAAAAAGAGGCTAACATTTCTGTTTGGTTAAAACCTCTTTCAAAAAGTCTTTCCTTACTTAATGGAATAGGAACAACAATCGGATCAGAAACACTCTGGAATGCTTCCTTAAAAAACTGCAGGAATTTCTCTCGAAAAATAAATCCTAGTTCATAGTCCCCTCTATATTTCCATTTTGCTACCACCTCTTTTATGAAGGAGGTATACGGAAAGACGGAATAATTAAAAGTAATGACATCTTCTCCTTCAAATAATTCTTTCCACCTTAAACAATCATTACATATCCCTCGCTCATTTAAACGACTACATTGTGGACAGCGATTACCTGAAATAACAATGAGTTGCTCTGAACAACGATAGCAAATGCGAGTTTGCTTTGGTGGAGATAATAAATTTATCCAATTGATTTCTTGCAATATCTCCTCATGGCACCATAAACAATGCATACTTAAAAACCTCCTCGCTTATTCATTTGTTTAATAGAACGAACTGCATTCACCATCGCAGTTGTCTTGCCATCATGGAGAAAAACAATTTCTCCAGTCGGGTCATCAGCACTCCGACCAGCACGTCCGGCAATTTGAACGAGTGCCGCTTCATCAAAGACTTCATGACCTGCATCTAATACAATGACATCAACTGATGGAAATGTTACCCCACGCTCTAAAATCGTTGTTGTTATTAATAAGTCAATTTCTCTCTGCCTAAATTGATTAATTTTTACGACTCGATCCTCATCTTCAGCATGAACAGAAACGACTTTCTTGAAAAGTACTTCAGTTTGTTCCTTTAAATACGTAGTTAGTTCATCAGCTAATGAAATTGTTGGAACAAATATTAATAATTGCCTATTCGGGTTTTGGCGATTTTTCATCCAATGGAGTAATATTTGGGGGACTTTCTTTTCATTCAATGCTTTTTGTAAAGAATAGGAGATTTGTAATGTTGGAACTGGTAAAGGATGGCCATGGTAACGGAGTGGAACAAATGTATGAGGTAATTTGTTTAATGCAATTCGTAGCCTTAAATCTTTGCGTGGAGTTGCTGTGAGGTAGATAGTCGTATGCTTCGTCTTTTTTGCTCGGTTTACAGCAAAAGACAGAGATGGATCATGATGATAAGGGAATGCATCAATCTCATCAATGATAACGATGTCAAATGTTCGATAAAACCGTAACAACTGATGGGTTGTTGCTATAATTAATTGAGAGGAGCCTTCTTTTTCCTCACTTCCGCCGTATAATGCTTGAACAGGAACTTCTTGAAACGCTTCTTGAATTCTTGGTTTTAGTTCTCGAACGACATCTGCACGTGGTGTAGCAATACAAATACGTTTTCCAAGCTTTAATCCTACTTCAATGCCTTCAAATAACATCTCCGTCTTTCCTGCACCACAAACAGCCCAGACAAGAAATTCACTCTGACCCTTTTGAATCGCATCAACAATTTGATTGGAGGCGTGTTGCTGTGCTTTGGTTAGTTCCCCTTCCCATGTTAAACAAGAATTATAGCTTGTCCACTTTACTTCTTCTCCAGAGCAAGCATACAAATATTCACATTCCATCACACGTCCCATCATGATACAGTTTCTACAATAGATATGATTTCCGTTACATTTTGCACAAGGGATATTTCCGAATAAATGAGGAGTTTTGTTATTACAACGCTGACATATAACTTGGAATAATTCTTTTTTAATTGGGGGCAGTTTGGTGAAATGCTTAATTATATTAGGGTCTTCTGGGAGTTCACTTTCAAGAAGGAGTTTACCTATGTATGATTTTGGAAGGAGGTGTTGAATTTGGTATACTTGTTTTTCCATTATATCACTCACTTTCTATAAAAGGGATTGCAGTTATGCGTTCCATAACAACAATCCCTACGATAAAAAAATAAAATAATATAATTGCTTATTTATAATACCAGCATATTCCTACTGCACCTTCACCGACATGTGTGCCGATTACCGGGCCAAAATAACTGATCGTTGTTTCGGTATTAGGATATTTCTCGTTAAAACTTTCTTGCAAAGTAATTGCATCCTGCTCATTATTTGCATGGATAAAAGCAACTTTAGCAATTTTATCTTCTTTCGCGTCTTCTTCTAACATACTTAAAACACGATTAATTGCTTTTTTACGGGTACGAATCTTCTCAAATGGAACAATCACTTTATCGACAAAGTGTAGAACTGGTTTCACTTGTAATAGACTACCCATAAGTGCTTGTGCCCCACTTAATCTTCCTCCACGATGCAAATTCGTTAAGTCATCAACAATAAAATAACCATGCATCGTTTCCTTCATTTCATTTAATCGGGCAATAATTTCATCAGCTGTTTTATTTTCTTTTGCCATTTCCGCTGCTTCCAGTGCGTAAAACCCTTGTGCCATACAGCTAATCTCTGAATCAAAAGCATACACATCTATTCCTTCAACCATATCTCCTGCACTGACCATAGCTTGGTATGTTCCACTAATTCCGCTTGATAAATGAATAGAAATAACTGCATCATACTCTTCACGTAGTTCTTCTAATTTTTGTGTAATTAGTCCAATTGCTGGTTGAGATGTAGTTGGTAGATCTTTTGATTCTTTAATTTTTTGATAAAATTCCTCTGTAGAAATATCAACCTCTTCTTGGTATGTTTCATCCCCAAAATTAACACTCAATGGAACCATATGGATATTATATGCGTTCCTCATATCTCTAGGGATATATGCCGTGCTGTCTGTTATTACAGCAACTTTCATCTTTTCCCCTTCCTCTCTTGTGTATATAAAGATAGTTATATGCTCCTTATATTTTACATCAACACTATAAAAAATGCATCATCATATATTACTTATGCACATATGATTAAATAGATACTACTAGAAATGGTTTTTTACCAATAAAAAATAGCTGACTACATTTTAGCCAGCTATTTTTTGTGAACGATTATAGTACTTCAACCCAACCTTTTCGGATAGCAGATACAACTGCTTGTGTTCGGTCATTTACGTTCATTTTTTGTAGGATATTACTAACATGGTTCTTAACTGTTTTTTCACTAATATATAATGCTTCAGCAACGGCGCGATTACTTTTTCCATCTGCTAGAAGTTGCAATACTTCACATTCACGTTTTGTTAATAAATGTAATGGACGATGGTATTCTACTCGACTACCTAATCCAACAGCAACACTCTCTTTAGCTAATCGACGATATTCCTGAACTAAGTTATGTGTAACTTTAGGGTGTAAGTATGATCCACCTTCACTAACCACTTTAATCGCTTCAATTAATGAATTGGAATCCATTTCTTTCAACAGATAGCCTTGTGCCCCTGTTTTAAGTGCATGGGTTACATAGCTTTCATCATCATGAATGGACAGAATAATTACTTTGGAATTAGGAAAATTACGAACTAATTCCGCAGTAGCCTGCACACCATTCATCGTTGGCATATTAATATCCATTAATACGACATCTGGATTGTATTCTTTAACAAGTTGTGCTGCCATGACACCATCATCACCTTCAGCTACTACTTGGAAAGATGGTTCAAACTCTAAAATACGTTTAACCCCTTCGCGAAACAACTTATGATCATCAATTAATACAATGTTTATATTTTTTTCTAAACTCATTGTCTTTTCCTCCCCAATACGTAATATTGTATCCCCTATTACGTGTACCACGATAGACAATTACTATATCTCTATTTATTCAACAAGAGCCCTTTCATAAGGAACTTGAATGATTACTTTTGTGCCTTTCCCAATGGATGACTTAATATCCATTATACCATCAAACATCTCAACACGCTCTCTCATTCCCATTAATCCAAAAGATTTATCTCGTTTAATGGTAGGATCGAACCCTTTTCCATTGTCCTTAATGACTAGATTTATGTTTTTAGGACAAATTTCAAGATTGACCGTAATTAAGGTTGCCTCTGCATGTTTTATTGCATTCTGTATTGCTTCTTGAGCTAATCTAAACAGAGCAATTTCATATCGCTGATTTATTCGATCCAGTTCTCCCATAGAAGTAAATTCAATATTTACATTATGATAGTCTGAAGTCGTAGAAGCATATTTTTTAATAGTAGGAATTAATCCTAAGTCATCTAGTGCCATTGGTCGTAAGTCATAAATAATACGTCGTACTTCATAGAGTGATGAACGAACCATTTTACGAACGTTACGTATTTCTTCTAACGCATCTTCTGGACTTCCTTCGCGGAAAGTACGATCTACAAGCTCCGACCGAAGTAAAATGTTCGCTAACATCTGTGCTGGTCCATCATGTATTTCACGTGAAATACGTTTTCGTTCTTCTTCTTGTGCCTCAATGATTTTCAAACCAAATTCTTGCTTTTCTTTGGCTTCTTCTATCATATCATTTACTTGTCTAAAGTCGTCGGTTAAATATGTGAGTATGACCGATATTTTATTCGCTAGATTTTCTGCACGCTTTACTGTTTGATCTAGATTCTTTAATCGTCGTTCTATGTCATCTCGCTTATACCGGAGTGCTCTTTCTTCTTGGCGGAGTATGACTAACTTAGTCTGTAATTCATGAGTAGATTCATAGATTTCCCGAATCTCTTTTTCAGAATAACGGTCGAAATACTTACTTACTTCTGATAGACGTTTTCTAGAATACCGGACGTTTTGCTCAAGTTTGTCACCATCTTCTATGTATTCCAGAACTTTTTGCTTTGTATATTCAAGCTCTCTAAGCAATATCTCATATTCGGAACGGGCTTCTTCCCCAATATGAAATATTTCATCCTTACTATTCTCAACAACCTCTACCATTTCATCAAGTATAAAATCTAAATCTTTTTCCCTAGTTTTAACTGACATCAGCACTCACCAACCTATGGTATAATTATACGTGCTTTATATTCTTTTTTTAAGGGTTCTTTTCAACTTTTTTAAAAAAATTATTGTTTACAGATTAAACCCTAGATACTAATACCCAGTATAGCTATAATTTAAACATTCTTTTAAGAATTTATCTACTAAGATTTTATAAAAGGGAGGACGTTCTACGTGTTATCCAAATATTATACTGTAAAAAAAGATGGTGGCTCTCATGAAATCGTCATTCAAAAGTCTAGATTTATTGGCACGATTAAACGAGTCGAAACAGAGGAAGAGGCACAAGCTTTTATACAAGAATTAAAAAAGAAATATCATGATGCAACTCATAATTGTTCGGCCTATATTATCGGTGAGCATGATCAAATCCAAAAAGCAAATGATGATGGTGAACCTAGTGGTACTGCCGGTGTACCGATGTTAGAAGTACTAAAAAAACAAAATTTAAAAGACACTGCAGTTGTAGTAACTCGTTACTTTGGTGGAATTAAACTTGGGGCAGGTGGACTTATCCGTGCATATGGAAGTTCTACTTCTGAAGCAATTAAAGCAGTTGGAATTATTAAAAGACAATTAATGAAAGGTTTCTCTATTACAGTTGATTATGCAATGCTAGGAAAATTAGAAAATGAACTAAGAAATTCTAATCATATTCTTGAAACGATAAATTATCTAGAAAATGTAGAGTTTATTGTTTATGTCGAAGATGGGCAAGAAGAAGATTTTCAAGCATGGATGGTCGATCTAACAAGTGGACAAGGAGAAATCAAACTAATTGGTGAAAAATATATTGAAATAGAAGTGGAGAGTACGAAGGAATAAATAATAGATAATCATTTTTTATGAAATTGGTTAGGACAAAATAAAAATTAGACTAATAAGATAAACAATAAGCATTATTAGCTCCGGGAATATACGTAGACTCCTTGAAAAAGAAGAGCGCTTTTTCTGCGTGCGATGTTTCGCTGACGAAGCATTCCTTGTCCTGCGGGAAGCAAGGCATCGGTGAGACCCCGAGATGCACCTGCGTCTACAAGTAACGCTAAGCAGCAGGCTTCCTCGGTGCAAGGCAGCATTGAAGCAAACTCATTGTAGTTGCCTGGCTCACCAGCCGCCCGCGGCGAGGTAGACACTGCGATGGTTCTTTCGAGCAGATGTCGCCCCGGTACTGGAAGTGAAAGCGAAGTATATTCCCGGAGCGGGTTAGACGCACATACTAGATTTAATATTCGTATTCATCTTTAGTATAAACTATTTTGTCCCAACCCTCTTTGTTTCATTTATAGATCAACTTTACTTAAAGCAGCTTCATCCGCAATTATTGTTACATCTGCATGCTCTTTCAAAATAGAAGCCGGGAAATCTTCCGAAACTTCGCCTTCCATCAAACGTTTTACTGTATCTGCTTTATTCTCACCAGATACAAGCAATACAATCTTCTTACTATCCATAATTGTTTCAATACCAGTTGTGATTGCTTGAGTTGGCACCTCGTCCATGGAATCAAAGAATCGAGCATTTGCCTGACGAGTAGATTCATCTAACTCCACAATATGCGTGCGGCTTGTAAACGGAGTACCAGGCTCGTTAAAGCCAATATGACCATTTAGCCCAATTCCAAGAATTTGTAAATCTATAGCACCATGTTCTTTAATTAATTTTTCATACGTAGCGCATTCTTCTTCAAGATTGGATGCAACTCCACTTGGTACATGTGTATTGTCTTGATTAACATTAATATGATTGAATAATTTTTCGTTCATAAAATAACGATAACTATTTGGATTATCCGCATCTAGCCCTACATATTCATCTAAATTAAATGTTGTAACATGTTCAAAATTAACTTCATTAGTTTTATTTTTTTCAATCAGACATTGGTATAGACCTTCAGGTGTGGAGCCTGTTGCTAGGCCTAGTACTGGTTTATCTTTACTTTTGACTGTTTCACTTACGATTTCACAAGCTTTTTCACTCATGTCCTGGTAATCTTTCGCTGCAATTATATTCATTTCACTCTTCTCCTTTATATGCTAATTGTCCTCGACAGAAAGTATACTTAATGGAAAAACTATCATCTACTAATAATATATCTGCATCTTTTCCTTCAGCAATACTTCCTTTTCGGTCAAAAACACTAATTTGTTTGGCAGGATTAATACTTGCCATTTTAATAACATCTTTAAATTGTACCTCAGGAAGATCCAACATTTGTTGAACACCTTCATTTAATTTCAAAATACTACCTGCTAAAGTACCATCTTCTAGTACTGCTCTTTCTCCATCGACTTGAACCATTTGTCCGCCAAGGTCATATGTTCCTGCCTGTAGACATTTTGCTCGCATTGCATCGGTAATTAAAATTAATCGCTCACTACCCATGTTTTGATAAATCAAACGGAGCATATGTGGTGAAACATGAATTCCATCCGCGATGAGTTCTGCACGTAATTCTTCTAAAAAGAACGCAGCGCCAACTACACCAATATCACGATGATGGATTCCAGGCATGGCATTACATAAATGGGTTACTTGTCTTACACCATTAGCAACAGCCTTCTTCATCTCCTCAAAGCCTATTGACGTATGGCCCGCTGAAACGTTCACCCCTGAATTAGCAAGATGACGAATAAACTCTCCATCATCATGTTCAGGTGCCATTGTAATTGTTTTAATATTGTGATTGGATATGGCTTGCCAACGATCAAAAAGCTCCACATTTGGTTTTTGAATATGCTCTAATGGCTGTGCACCTTTTTTACTTGCTTCTATAAAAGGACCTTCTAGGTGAACCCCAATTATTTCGGCAAATCCAGGTTTAGATTGGTAAGTTGCTACATTTCGAAGTGCACTCTCTATATTTTCTTCCGATTGTGTAATTGTTGTAGCAAGAAAACTAGTCGTTCCCTCTTTAGGTAAAACTTGTGCAATTGCATCCAATGCTTCTTCTGTTGCATCCATGACATCTGCACCATTTGCACCATGAATATGTCCATCAATAAAACCGGGCACAGCATTTAACCCTTGGCCATCAACAATTTTAAATTGGCTTGGATATTTGTCTATCTTTTCATTTGCATGGTAAATTCTATGTATAATACCGTTTTCCATGACTATAATTCCGTTGTGGATAATTTCATCCTCTAAAAAAATTGTTATATTCTTGATTATGTAAGCTGCTGTTTGTTCACCCATTTGTTTAGCTTCCCCCATCTTCGCAATATCCATTGTTAATTTTAACATAACGCAAGTAGCATACGAGTAGTAAAGAAGAAAAGGACTACTCCATATAAAAGGATAGCCCTAAAACACGATTAATTAATCATTCGATTCGTTTGGTTTGTTGCCTTTTGATGAGTTAGTTCTTCAATAATCGTTTGGATTATCTCATCTGATGATCGATTTTTATTTTTCTCTGTATCCTCAATAATCTTTTTCATCATATTTTTTATAAACTCTCGTTCAACCATAATATTACCGCCTTAAATTTTCAATTTAGGACAAAATAGGATAAAGATATCTTAACATAAAATCTATTAAACTATAGTACAAAGTTACCATTACCATTATATAACAACTTTGTATAATTGCCAGAATATATTACATTTTCTACTATTGCTAAGAAATATCCTTGAAAAGGCGTGTTATTACTAATACATTCATTATCATTTATATTAATACCATATGCAAAGGCAGTTGAAAACGAGACTGACGAAAAATTGCGACCGTTGAACAACTCATATTTTATTTGCAAATAAAAAAACCGTACACGGGTACGGTTTTTAATTATTATGTTTTCTCCATTTATTAAATTCAAGAAAGTTCTTAAATTCCTCTTTTGACACACCTGATTCCATAGCTTCTTTCACAATTTGTAGCCATTCACCATCTAAATCTTCAAGTTCAACAGATTCCCCAGTATTAATAAGCTCATTTACGGAGACACCTAGTACCGCACTTACTTTCTCAATAAACTGGATGGATGGATTCGACTGGAGGTTACGTTCGATTGAGCTTAAATATGATTTTGCTACATTAGCTTTTTCAGCGAGTTCAGATATGGACATTTTCTTTTCTTTACGAAGTTGTTTGATTTTTTCTCCGATCAAGTCGACTCACCTCTTTCAGCGAAATTATATCACAATTAGGTGAGCAGTTCTATATAAAGTACAGAAAATAAAGAAAAAGTATTATGTATTAATGTTTCGCTTCTGTAAGAAAAGTTCTTACATCCTCAATACTCATCCCTAATTCCTTCGCCTCCCTAATTAATTGTATCCATTCTAGATCAAGTTTTACTACATCAATTACTTTACTCAAAATATCCCATCCCCCATATCGTCACATCTATAAAACTAACTACCTGTGAAGAATTAAATTAACCTAAGTCTTTACACCCTATTTTCCAGGTAGTTCGCCTTTTACAGATGAAATAATTTAAGTCTATTATACTAAATATCTAGTACACTTTGTGTGTCTTCTTTTGTCTAAACTCTTCTAGTTTTGTAGGAGGATCCTAATATAAATGTAGAATTTTGCGAAAAATCAAATTTCACTCACCTTGGATCTCTTTCTCTTCAAAGAAATTAGAAAAATAAGCCCACCAATTATAAGTAAATATGCACCTATAAAGATATAATTAAACATATTTGCTGCTGTATTGGGAAGTGTACTACCACCTGAACTATCACCGTCGTTTACAATACCATCAACAGATTCTGTATCTTTATCATTTGTTTCTTTATCAATACCTTTCACTCCACCTTCATCATCAGGATCTTCTGAATCAGATGGGTCATCCCCTGGATTTTCAGTGTCATCTTGCCCCTCTTCTTTACCCTCTGCGACAAAGACTAGCTTAAAGTGTACTTCTTTACCTTGAAATTCATTGCCAAGTTCTTCAGGGAAACGAAGTGTAAATTCAAGATCTTCACTTTCATTAGCTTTAAGACTTCGATTCGATAATCCATTAAAATCTTTCAATTTGCCATTCCATAATTCGTTATTACCATCCGCAACCTCTAATACTAGCTCATTAAATAACATGTAGTCGCCTTCATTGGTAATCGACATCTGATATTCAAAGTCTAATTTCCCTTTATTGTTAACCGTCAATGTTCTCGGTGCCCAATCTCCCGGTTTCATATTTTTCAGGTCAAACAATACGTCACTTGGTGAAAGACTAATATCGATATCGTGTTTTCCCTCTGCACTATCGGCAAGACTGTGCTTTGGGCTAAAAACGACCACGATAATCGAAATGGATAGGATACATACCAACAATAACCGTTTCAAGTGATTGCCCCCTTTGTAGGCAAAATATTTATATTACACTAGTAATTACGTTAAACTAGTATTCTTTTCTTCTTCTTTATTTTCTTTACTTGGCACCTCTAATTCTCTAATCGCCCTCCAAATCGTTATACCAGCATAACCAATAAGGAGAAATCCTGGGATAAGAAGTAGCAATGCCCCATTCTGTGATTGTGCAAAGCTAATAAAGTATCCGGCATATGGAATAGTAAAACCAGTATATTCAGCGAGGACATTCTCTGATAGGACTGGATTTATATCCTCTGCATTGTTATTATCCCCTTTTGTTCGGTACATCGTATTTTCTCCACTTTCTAAAACTTCTGTTATTCTGTGGGTAATTATCTTCCCATCTTCCTCTTGGAACGTAATAACATCACCCGGCTTAAATCTTGTCATATCTCCACCAGGTTTTACTGCGATAATCGATCCTGTCTTAATTCCTGGCTCCATGGATCCAGAAAGTACTGTCTTTAATTGATGACCAAATATTTCAGGCTCTCCACCAGATGCTTTCGTAGAGACTACCATAACAGTCATAGAAATTAATACTAGGAAAAGTACTACAGTTGTAGCATGATTAAGAAAACTAAGGATTTTTTTTGTGATTGGTTTCTTCATTCGTTTTACACCTTCCTTACTAAAAATAACTTTAGGTCTTCTTTTCGTCATACTTGTTATTATCAAACTATGTTATTCCTTATTTTCATCTCCTTGCTCAGTAATTTCTTCTTGATCATTCACTTCTGCCTGACCATCGCTCGTTGAAGCATCTGGACTAGTAGATTCCTCTTCTGCATTTTGCTCTTCTTCAACTGTCTCTGGTTCTTCTGATTGTTGATTGGATTCATTTTGCTCTTCTTTATTTTCATCTGGTTGGGAATTATCGGAATTCGATTTTTCTTCTGTTTCAGAATTTACTTCTTCATTTGCTTGTTCTTCGTTCTCGACTGTATCATCTTGTACTTGTTCATCATTATTTGGTTTTGCCGCATTACAGTTTACATGGATTTTTTTGCTCCAAATTTCACTTGACTTACCTTCATACCCTTCTCGCTGGTATACTTTGAATGTATAAAAGCCCGCTTCTTTAGCTAGATGTGTCAATTCCGTTACTTCACCATTATCGAGAGGAGGAACAATTCCATTATTTACAATTAATTCCCCATGATTTTTTGGATTTCCTTTATCGTTAGTAAAGTAAATCTCATATTTCGTTGTCCCCGACATTTTAATTCCTTCATTCTTTAATCTGGTTGATATTTCTACTTCTGGACAAGCTTTTACGTTTTGGACAGGCTTATCGATAAACACTAGATTACTCCCATCAAACCATGTATCAGCTGCTGTAAATGTAAGTGTACCTGTAGAACTAGTATTAAAATAGGCTATCGTTCCACCAGTTAAATAGGTAAATGAAAATAAAGCTAAATAAAAAATTAGCACTAATTTCCCCATTACTATTAATTTCTTCTTTTTATGCCTGTTAAATTTACGAAGGCGACTCATTCTCACGGACTTTCCTCCTTATAAAGCGAATATATTTTACTTTATTAAGAACACCAAGGGTGATATTCTTAATAAAGTAAAATAAATGCATTTGTTAGAGATTTTATAGAAATTGGAAGAGAGGAGAAGGGTTAGTTCTCCTCTTAATCCATTATACTTATCTAAGTTCACCTTCAGTTTGGTGAGCTGTGAAAGTCCACTCAAGCTCTAGAGAATCGCCTTGGAATTCGTTTTGGTCTGCATCATTATCAACGAATTCGAATGCTACGTACATTTGGTCACTAGTACCAGCTGCTAAACCACTGCCTTCACCATTTAGACCAAATAACCAAGTGATCCAGTGTTGTAGGTTTTCAGACGCATCTGGAGTCATATTTTGTAAATCATATAATGTAGTTTCAGAGATTACATCGTTATAATCTCCAATTACCCATCCGTCACCAGTCTTATCAGCATTCTCTAAGAATAGTACTTTAATATGTTTACCAAAGTCATCTACGTTATCACCTTTAGCGTCGATAACGTTATATGCAGTTGCAAGGTCGATAGATGAAATATCTAAAGATCCATTATTTTCTAATACGAATTCGCGAACCATTGTATCTCCAGGCTTCAAGTTATCCACATCAATTACTACTGAAGGATTCACAGCTAAATCTAAAGTACCAGCTGCAAAGCTATTGTTTGATACTTCCGTGTCACTAAAGTAAGCCCATGTTCCTCCACCAACTAATGAAATACCTAGTGCTGCTGCTGCAATACCCATACCTAATTTTTTCTTAATACTCATTCTCGAATTCCTCCTAAAAATAATTTAATTTTTTCAGAACAATACACACTTTTAAATCTGGCCACAATCTAAAAGTGCCGGGGAATCTCTAATCAAGAATTCCCATATGTATCTAACTAGTTAAACACCATCGTTCTTTAGAAGATGTGCTTTTGTTCCTTATAAAGAACAACTTAATTTGAAGTATAGGCTATTTTACTCAGAAACAAAAATCCCAAATTCGGCCGTTTTTTCGTTAAAAAGAACATTTTGCTTTTAATTTCTTTCAATTTCTTTAATTTACTTACTATTTTGTATTTTTTAAAGAATTTTTCATCCACTATTAAGAACGCTTGTGCATGCTGATAAAGGCTTAAGTTATATTATAAATATTAATCGTTCTAACTAATCCTAGGAAGTTTGTACTATTGTGCGGTTTTAGAAGTGGAGACTTATTCTGGTAAGAAAGGCGCTTTAAAAAAGCTTTTTAGAAGGGATCTAGTGGAATTATCTAACTTGAGGTATTTTATCGAAATCGGAAAGCAGCCATTTTTATTAGCTGCCTTCCTTCTACAATAGTGTAATTAAGTCATAAAAGGCTTCTTCGTTACGTTCGTCTAATGCTTTATCGATCAATCGCTTAATGTTTTGTTGTTCAAGTTCATCGATAATTACATTTATGTCGTCATTAATATTTTCAATTTGTTTGTATTCCATATGAGGTTTCGTAATAAAATATAGTTTAATTAAAAAATCTGGTATATTGATTAATTCATTCATAGATAAATAGAAAATAATATCATCTTTTTTAAAGGCAAATGTTGCATCAAGGTTTTCGATTTTTTTCGTTCGGCGATTAATGATGAACTCCCTTGATTTTTCAGGTACAAATTGGTAAACATCATCATGAATTGAAATAGTAAATTGTCTTTCCTCTAATAGGACATAAACATATTCAATATCAGCTTTAATACAATATGGTTTTAACAATTTAACTGTTACCATTTATCTTCCCCCCAATGCTTCCAAGTGGAATAATTGTAATACGTGTAATTCCCTATATTCTTAAAACGAAACCTTTTCTTCTGAAAATAAATCAAAAGGAGCATGCCCGCCTAATTTATAGGTACAGGTAAATGCTCCTTTTGAATCATAACAACTTCACTAGTTCACGAAACGTGTCTTCATCACGTTCATCAAGCGCTTTATCGATTAATCGTTTAATATTTCGTTTTTCTAATTCATCTATAACAGCATTGGCTTCAGATTCTACTTCATCCACCTCATGTTTAGCTTCATAATACGGTTTTGCAATAGTATCTAATTGTTCTAGAAAATCGGGAAGCGTCATTAGTTCAGTCATCGTCATATAAATAATTTCCTTGCCTTTTTGAAAAGCAAAACGACTACCGACATTTTCGACTTTACGTGTTCTGCGGTTGATGCGAATTTCTTTAGCTTCGATTGGTATAAACTGATATACCTTTTTATTAATTAGGACAGAAAAATATTGGTATGCTAGTATGATACGTACAAATTGATCGTCTGCCTTAATATAATATGGCTTAAGCATCTTAACAGATATCACGGTGTCCACCTCCCAAGATTTATTAACTAAATTTTCAGTTAATTAATTCTACATTATTTACAAAATAAAATCAAGAGAAATTTTGATTTAGTTTAAGTTTTGGGCCAAATGTCCTTAATTAATAATTATTCGTAAAAATTTATAATAAAAAGAAAAACCTGTAAGTAATCTACTCACAGGTTAATCTTCATCTAATATTTTCCCAACAAGAAAAGTTTTAATTTTCTCGATTTCTTTTGGATTTCTTACAAATCTCTGCTCCAATGAATCTATTATTTCTCCAGCTTCTTTTAAATTTGCGACTCCTTTTTTCATGTATGATTTGTATCGAGTATTCAGTTCCGTTATTTCCTTCTCATACTTTTCATCTGTTCCTGGAGTAACCGTTTTTTCATACATATCTATTACATAATCCCCTGGTCCTTCAGGAAAGAACTCATGTGGGTCTGTACTATCAAAAATACAAAATTCTAGATCTCGTACGAGCACCATATCAATACTATTTGGGTCAAAGCTACAATGATATAGTTCAATATCATAGCCTTTATCTTGGCAAGCAGCCATAACTTTTTTCATAAATGTAGATTTTCCAGTACCAGCTCTTCCTTTAATAAAGTACTTGTTTGACAATTGACTTAAAATTTCAGGAACACAATTAACGACACCATCTTTCGTATTCGTACCGAAAAGACGATGGACAATTTGTGATTGTCTATTTTGCTTCGGAACGTCTTTAAGTATCGTGTCTACAAATTCCTCAGCAACTTGATTGGCTAATTTGAAATTCATTTCTTTTATATAAACCTTTTCTAAGTCGTCATGAATACGTAATCCTGTTTGAAAATTTTTGTAAGCTGTTTCTGTCAGTTCTCGTATTTTATCTCGCTCAGCTGAAAAATCTTCCGTTAGTAAATGGTCATTCGTAAATAAAGTTAAATCAACTTCAAATGAGCCAGGTAAATCTGCACTTGCTATCCGTTCATCAATAATGGCGATTTTTTTATCACGTATAATAACACCTTCTAAAAATTCATTTCCGATGGAGCTATATAAAACTTCGAGATCATTTGTTGCTTCATATTGATTGATGATTTCTTTTATTATCGTTGTTTTAACTTTTAGTGATGGATGTTTTAAAATAATATGATGATGGAAGTTGGAAGTGTTGGTAGATAAGAAGTTTACAAAGCCTTCTGCTGTATTTCCGGTGACATAAAACCCTAGTTTGTTTGGCAAAAAGACACATCCTTTTGAAAAATAATTTAGTATAGTTCAATTTATGTATAGGCTATGTACTTGGTGATTATTCTAAAGATCTTCATTCATTTTTTTAACTATAAGGGAGAGGTTGAAAAAAGAAAAGTGCATATAATACCGCCCCGGAAATAAACTTCGCTTTCCGTGGGCGGCTGGTAAGCCTCCTCAGAGCTAAAGCTCTTCCGGGGTCTTACCGATGCCTTTCCTCCCACTGGACAAGGAACGCTTCGACAGCGAAACCTCGCACGTAGAAAAAGCGAACTCCTTTTTCAAGGAGTCTCCGTTTATTTCCGGGGCTAGTGTAGTGCTTATTCGGTTAACAACATCTTTAGAATTTATGTTCCAACCTCTATTTCTTTATAGTTACATTTCTATTTTACTTCTGGTAAAACTCGAACTTCTTGAGTCATTGATGATTGGCATAGTGGGCAATGTGGTTCTTCTTGCTGGAAACTGAAAGATTCTCTCATCCAGCCATTGCACTCTTCACTCGTGCATGCCCATACATTCGTTTCCACTTCCGGGACTGGCTCTTTTGGTCCTCTTGAGAAAGACATGTCAGCATCCCCTTTCAGGCTTTGTATTTCTATTATACCTCTTTTTGATAATGAATGAAAGGGACCTTGAAAATAAGGAATGCTATGCTTTTTTTTCTGCTACTTGATCTTGTTTTCCCGTACGATTGTATATTTTTGTTGTAAAGAAAGGGACTAGTAACAGTACTAATAAACAGTAGAATAATACTTCTATGTTATACATATCAACTACAAGCCCACCTAAAAATGGACCAAGCATCCTACCTGCTGCTGCTACACTATTAATAAATCCTTGGTAAAACCCTGCTCTTCCAGCTGGTGCTAATGCATTTGCTAATGTAGGAATGGCAGGCCAAATTAACATTTCTGCAATAGTTAAAATGACCATCGCTACCGCAAACATCGTAAATGCCTCTGCATACATAGCTATCACGAAAGAGAATAAAAAGATACTCGCCCCGACGTAAATATGGGTTTTAGGAGATGTCACTCGGTCTGTAAATAGTTTAAGTAATGGTTGTCCTAATACAATTAAGAACCCATTAATAGCCCAAAGTGTACTATATTGTTCTAATGGCACTCCAATATCCTGTGTGTAAGACGCGATTGTGGATTGCCACTGACTGTAAGCAAACCATGTAACGAAAAATCCAACACTTAAAATAATTAACGAAGTAAATGCTGATTTATCTTTAATTTGTCCGCTTTGTTCAAGGATGTTCGTATGCATATGTCGATTTTTCTCTTCATCCATACCACGAAAAGCAAAGATAACAATTAAAGTAAAAACAAATAAGAGGGAAGCATTCGCAATAAATATATAATCAAACGAAATACTTGCAACATACCCACCGATCATAGCCCCAAGTGCCACCCCTAAGTTTTGTGCGACATAAATGGCATTAAACGTCCTTCTACCACCTTCTGGCCAGACTGAACCTGCCATCGCATACATAACGGGCCAAGTAATACCGGAACCAAGACCAATAATTAATAGACAGATAGAATATGCCACAATATCATGGTTAAACGTTAGAAAAGTTGCCGCACTCGTTGAAAGCAATGCTCCAAACAGAATCGTTTTATATGCACTAAATTTATCAAAAAGAATACCACCTACCAAGTTTCCGACAATATTCGCCCCTTGGTTAAACATTAAAATAAAGCCAGCAAATGCTAAGCTTTTCCCTAATTCATTATGCATGTATATCGTATTAAGTGGCCATAAAAAAGAACCACCTGTTACACTAATGGTCGTTGCAACTGCCAAAAGCCATATATATTTTGGCATGGTGTCATCATCTCACATTCTTATAATCTCATTAACTAGGTAATTTTAATACATTTAGTGGGAGAAAGCAATTGGGAAATTCTTATATCCTTGAGGGATTGAGAGTAGTAATGGGAGGATAAAACTGGGTTAAGGGTGCATACTTTTTTTCTATGGGAGCATAGAGACGGATTAAGGGCGCATTACTTGGTTTCTTGGGTGCATTATTAACGATTATGGGCGCATTACTTGGTATCATGGGTGCATTCATAACGGTTAGGGGCACATTACTTGGTATCATGGGTGCATTCATAACGGTTAGGGGCACATTACTTGGTATCATGGGTGCATTCATAACGGTTAGGGGCACAATCCTTGTTCACATGGGTGCATTAATAACAAGTAAGGACACATTACTTCTTCACATGGGCGCATTATTAACAAGTAAGGACACATTACTTCTTCACATGGGCGCATTATTAACAAGTAAGGGCACATTACTTGGTCACATGGGCGCATTATTAACAAGTAAGGGCACATTCCTTATTCACATAGGTGCATTAATATCGAATAAGGGAACATACTTTTTTCCCATTGGCACAAAAATTAAAATGAGGAGCATACGCCTGATTGCACTAATGCATATGCTCCCCAATCATATTTACAAACAATTTATTGCAAGTTTAATAGCATCTGTTAAATCTTGTTGAGACCAGCTAGGCATGTTTTTCTTAACTGCTAGTGTGTGTGATGCTGGGATATGAATAAATCCCGATTGTATATTTAATCCTTTTTCTTCAATATAATGAAGCGCATGATACATGACATTATTACAAAGGTAAGTTCCTGCTGTATTTGAGATCTTCGCAGGGTATCCTGCTTCTTCTAGCTTTTTTACTATTTCATAGATCGGTAGTTTTGAAAAATAAGCGTCTGGACCACTCTCAATAATCTTTTCTCCATTTGGTTTATGGCCTCTATTATCAACCGGACCATCATTACAATTTATCGCAATTCTCTCCGGTGTGATACAATTTCTGCCTCCAGCAAGTCCGAGTGATACGACTGCATCTGGTTTATGCTTTTCTAATAAATTCAATAATTGATTACCAGACTGAAGGAAATCGACAGAGAGAATTTCTCCAATAACTTCATATTCACCAATTTTTTCCCCATGTAAAGTCGTTGCAATTTCTGTTGTTGGATTAATCGGGAATTCTAGAAATGGTTCAAATCCTGTTAGTAATAGTTTCTTCATAAAAATTACCTCTCCTATCCTATTTTTTCTTATACATATTTGTTTCGGCCAGCACCTAGTCCAACGACGATCACTAAAATCGAAGTAATGATTAATGTCACAATTGGGGTTGTCCAAGCCTTGGTTAAGTCAAATAAATAACCGATAAATATTGGTCCTACAGCAGCAAGGATATAACCAAAAGCTTGTGCCATACCAGAAAGGGCTGAAGATTGTTTTGCTGTTTTTGCACGTAATCCTAAAAATGTCAACGCTAAGGAGAATGTTCCACTTAGCGCAATACCAATAAAAATGATGCTAATTAACATCGTTACATAATTAGTGCCTAGTAATAATCCGCTATACCCTAAAACAGAGAATGCACCCATTATAACAACAAGTATACGTTGGGAAGCAAATTTCCCCGCTAACACTGGAACAATAAAACTTGCAGGAATCCCAATAAATTGTGTAAATGACAACATCCAGCCTGCTGTTTCCATCGTCATCCCAGTAGAATGAAGAATTTCAGGTAACCAAGTCACTACGACATAAAATTGAAACGATTGAAATCCCATATAGAACGCTATTTGCCAGGCTAATGGAGAACGCCAGAGGTTCGTATTTGTTTCTGTTAAAAATTGTGTTTCAGTACTTTTTCCTTGTTTATTTTTCGTGACAAATAGCCATACGATCATAGCAAGAAATGCTGGAATAGCCCAGATAAGAAGAGCAAGTTGCCAGCCTAAATTATAATTGCTAGCTAGTGGAAAACTAATTCCTGAGGCTGCAGCTGCAAGTACCCCCATCGATGTGGAATAGACACTCGTCATTAATCCAACTTTTAAAGGAAATTTATCTTTAATAACACCTGGTAAAAGAACATTACATACTGCAATTCCTACGCCAATTAATAATGTTCCAGCAAATAACAATATAATCGTTGAGGCTGATCTTGTAGCGATCCCTACTATTATAAATATAAGTCCAAACAACATCACCACTTCGTTCGAATAACGATTCCCTAGTTTAGCTGAGATAGGTGACATTATCGCAAATACAATTAGTGGTAGACTCGTTAATAATCCAACACTCCAGTTCGATAAACCAAGATCATCACGAATTGTACTCATCAGTGGTCCAACCGATGTAATTGCAGGACGAAGGTTAAATGCGACTAGAATAATTCCTGTAATTAGTAAAAATTTGTATAGTTGATTCTCTCTTATTTCTTGTTGTTCTAAACTCAAAACGGTTGCCCCTTCCAAAATTGTCCTCTACTAAATATAGCATATGGAACAAGAAGAAGGAAAAAACAAATTGAGGACTACCCTCTGTTTGTTTTTACAGAGAACAGTCCTCAACACTTAAGCAGAAACTTCCATAGCAAGTTTGCCACTATCATCTTCACGTTGTTTTTGAATAAACCAAACGATTGCCATTAAAGCAAAGCCAATTAAACTTGAATATAGTTCTGGAACAATCATGAGCAACCCACCAACTGCTAAAACAATTCGTTCCCATGCACGGGATGTGCGGATAAAATAGCCAATAACTGCACTACTTACTCCCATCATTCCAATTAATGCAGTAACAATTCCAAGTGTTAATGTAACTACTGTCACATCTACGAGTACTAAAATTGGATTAAATACAAATATATACGGGATAATAAATGCTGCTATGGCAAGCTTAACTGCAATGACCCCGGATTTAAACGGATTTGCCCTAGCAATACCAGCCCCAGCATAAGCCGCTAAACATACAGGCGGTGTAATATCTGCAACAATTCCAAAATAGAACACAAACATATGAGCAGCAATCGGCGCTACTCCAAAATCATTAATTAACACAGGAGCTGCAATCGTAGCAGTTACAACATAATTGGCTGTTGTTGGTAGTCCCATACCTAATACGAGACAAGCAATCATCGTAAAGATCAATGCAAATGGTAACATTCCACCAGATAACGCAATAATACCTGATGCAAATTTTGCACCAAGACCAGTGATACTAACAACTCCTGCAATTATACCTGCAGTCGCACAGGCCGCAATAACTGGTAAAGCAACTCTTGCACCTTGCTCCAGTACATTAATTGTACCTCGAAGATTTAATCTCGTATCTTTTCGAACTATACTTACTAGAAATGCAGAAATGATACCGAGCAACGCTGCACGTTGTGGAGAAAACCCTGATAGGATTGTTCCAATAATTACAACAAGTGGTAAAAGCATATACCAATTTTTCAACATTAATTTTCTAAAACTCGGTAAATCTGCTTTCGGTAAACCTAAAATACGTAGTCGTTTTGCTTCAAAATGGGTCCCGATAAAGATACCTGTGAAATACAGAATAGCTGGAATGAGAGCAGAAAGCATAATAACACTATAATCTACCCCTAAATATTCCATCATAATAAACGCGGCAGCTCCCATTAATGGTGGCATAATTTGTCCACCAGTAGATGCAGAAGCCTCTGTTGCCGCAGCAAATTCTGGTTTAAACCCAGCTTTTTTCATCATTGGAATTGTAAACGAACCTGAGGCAACGGTGTTTCCGACTGAACTTCCAGAAACCATTCCTTGTAATGCACTAGCAGCTACTGCAGCTTTAGCAGTCCCTCCAGTAAATCTTCCTGTTAAAGCAAAAGCTAGATCATTAAAGAATTGTCCTATCTTTGTATGAACTAAAATAACCCCAAAGAAGAGAAAGAGGAAGATAAACTTCGCCGAAATCTGTATCGGCGTTCCGAATACTCCACTTTCTTGAAACCATAGATTCGGAGCAATTCGATCAATGGAGAAACCAGGATGCGACAAGATTTGAGTTGGAATTATGTTCCCAAAGATTCCGTACAAAATCATTATACTAGCAACAATAACAATCGGAACTCCAACTGTACGACGAGTCGCTTCTAGTAATAATAAAATAGCAATAATAGCGATAATGATATTTAATGTACTGTACCCTGCAACTCGGCTTCTTAATACTTCATCAAAGAAGATAATCTTATGATACGAGACATACATCGCAGTAAATGCAAGTACGACATCATACCATGGTACTGTTTTTTGTTTCCTCTGTAATCCTTTTTTGGCTGGAAAAAGTAAAAAGATTAATCCAAGTGCTGTTCCTAAATGGATTGCGCCTTGCTGCTGCGAGGGTAATACGCTGAAATAGGCGGTATAAAGATGAAAGATCGTTAAGGAGACCCCAAGAAAAGTAACTACCCACGCCCATTTCCCAATGTTAACTCGAAAGTTACTTTCTTTATCATACTTCTCTAGTATTTTCTGGGCATCTATTTCTTCTTGTGACATTTTCTTTTCGTCCATATAGTCACTTCCTTTCACTGTATGTATAGGAAGAAAGGGATCGAATGGAGTATCCATGATCCCTTCCTATTAATAAGTTATTTTATTTAGATCGATAACCTATTTCTTTAAGTCATCTAACCTTTCAATTCCTGTTGATTCGCGCGTCACAATTTGTACTACTTCTGGATAAATATGTCCGATAAAGGCAACGTTTTCAACATTTGCCCCTTCAAATTCACCAGTTCCATTAACAGCATCAAGGGCCGGAACATGAACCGTCATACCTAAATCCATATTTCCGTCACGAATACTTGCTAGGTTTTCTAGAGAAGCTCCAGTTTCCGTGTTTGTAACGTTAATACCGTCAATATTGTTTTTCCACACGGTTGCCATTTCTCCTCCAAGTGGATAATATGTACCACCTGAGCTACCAGTTCCTAAAATCAATTCAGTTTTCTCTTCCGTAATATCTAACTCTGCAATTGGATTATCAAATTCTAATCCTTGTTCTTGATAATATTTTGCTGCACCTGGATGGATTGGTAGACCTTCAGCACCATTAAGCGCATTTTCTAATGTCATTTGAACACCTTGTGCATGTGTTATTTCACTAGACTTTTCTACCATTGCTTTCGCTAATTCATATCCTAATTCTTCACTAATCGTGTTCGTATTAGCCATTAGAATTGCATAAGCAGTAACTGTCTCAATGTCGGATTCTAAGAAATCATATGTTTCTTTTGGAATTGTATGGCGCTTATAGCCACTATTTTCTTCCATATAGGCAATTGCCTCATCCGATAATTCAAGCATTTTTACATCCCCTGCAGATGCTTGTAAGCTTTCAATACTTCCTGCTGGTAGTCCAAGAATTCCGATGGAGATATCAATATTTCCATCTTGAACTCCATTTGCAGCATCTCCAAATCCTTCTTGGAATGCTTTGTAGTCTCCATCTTCTAAACCATATGCAGCTAAAATTAACTTGGAAACCGAGTTAGTTTCACTTGCAGGTGGTCCGATCGCGATGTTCTTTTCCCCATCACCACATGCGGCTAGAGCAGCAACCAGTCCGATGAATAATAATAACATTATTGCATTACGTAATTTTTTCACGTGCTTATCCCCCCTTTTATTATAATAATAATTTATACGAAATTAGAAGAATTGTCAAACTATTCTTTAAATGGAAAACGTTTTTTAAGGTGAGGATGGGGTTTATTAGGTATTAAGGTTGGGGAAATTATGGGTAATTTATTAATTTAAATACGTGTATTGTAGTTCATATATACCATTAGGATAAATAAAAAAACGAGAAGCCATAATGACTTCTCGATTTTTGTAGAATTAACGAAGTAATTGTAATACTCCTTGTGGTTGTTGGTTGGCTTGAGCCAGCATAGCTTGTGCCGCTTGGTTAAGGATGTTGTTCTTAGTGAACTCCATCATTTCAGCAGCCATATCAGTGTCACGAATACGTGATTCTGCAGCTGTTAGGTTTTCAGCTGATGTATTTAAATTATTAATTGTATGTTCAAAGCGGTTTTGATAAGCACCTAAAGAAGCACGTTCCTTAGAAACTGCTTCAATTGCATCATCAATATTACCAATTGCAGTTTCAGCATCATCTACTATATTTAAACTATCAACAGTAAGGGTACCTGCAGTCATATCGCCCATTGTAATTGTTATAGTATCACCAACATTAGCACCTATTTGGAATGTGAATTCCCCATTTCCTTCTGGACCTCCACTTCCATCAATAATAGTTTGACCATTAAATTTAGTTGTATCTGCAATTCTTTGTATTTCCTCACTTAGTCGATCAACTTCTAATTGAAGTTTTGCTTTGTCTCCATCATCTCCACCAGTGTTAGTATCATTATTTGCTTGTACTGCTAATTCACGCATACGTTGTAACATAGCATGAGTTTCAGTTAAAGCCCCTTCTACTGTCTGAATCAAGGAAACACCATCTTGTGCATTACGAGAACCTTGCTCTAAGCCACGGATTTGAGATCTCATTTTTTCAGAGATAGCTAAACCAGCTGCATCATCCCCAGCCTTATTAATACGAAGACCTGTTGATAGTTTTTCCATTGAATTTTGTGCGTTTGCTTGGTTAACTCCCATTTGACGGTGAGCTGTTAACGCTGGAATATTGTGGTTAATAATCATAATAAATTACCTCCATGTAATTAAGTATTTTTTTCTTGCGAGTCACATCCTTATGTCTCGCTTTGCTAAAATGTTTGGCCAAAACATTTTTACATCATCATGATGTTGTACTTCTTATATCGGCAAGAAAAAAATATGTTTAACCTTTTTTATAAAATAATTGTAGAAATTTGCCAAAATAAATCTAACTCCCTTAAAAACAGAAAAAAGCATGCCCGCAAGCACGCTTTTTCTACCACATAAAATCCTATATCAACAACTTCCGGTCCTTCCGACTCGTAAATCGCATAAAGATCATCAACGATAACAATACCAAGATCATTAACAATAATGATAATGCGGCACCAAGTTGCCAATTCATTTCTACTAAGAATGCATCTCGAATGACATTACCAACCATTAATAATTTTCCACCAGTAAATAAGTCCGTAACAACGAACACACTAATTGCTGGTACGAATGTTATGATGAAACCAGCTAAAATCCCTGGGAATGTTAATGGTAATGTAATACTTAGGAATGTCCTTACTGGTCCCGCTCCTAAATCTTCTGATGCTTCCAAATACGTTTTATCCAACTGCTCTATGGAAGAGTAAATTGGCAAGATCATAAATGGAAGGAAACCGTACACTAATCCTAGAATAACACCACCAGGAGAATACATGAGTGCCAGTGGCTCGTCAATAAATCCTAGTTTTATCAAAAAGTTATTTACGACACCTTGATTATTCAATAAGATAATCCACGCATATAAACGAATCAATAAATTCGTCCAGAATGGCACCATGACAAGTAATAGCAAGATGTTTTTCCACTTACCAGCATTGGCAATGAAATAAGCAAATGGATACGCAATCACAAGACAGACAATCGTTGCTAGTAACGCCCACCAAATGGATTGCCAAATGACTTTTGCATATAGAGAACTAAATGCTGATGAATAGGCATCCGTACTAAATTCATAAATAATCCGCCCAAAATCACCATTCGTTGTAAAACTAATGACAGCGATAAATAACACTGGTATGACTAAGAATAAAGTTAGCCAAAATAGACTTGGGGATAGTAACAAATATGCTTTTCTAAAACTTGATCTCATTTCGCGGTTCCCCCTTTACGCATTCTTAGTCCAACGAAAAATACTACAATAAACATAATCGCAATTATAATAGTAGAAAGTACGTTCACTTCTGGTGATACTCCTAATCGAACCATGGAGTAAACAAGTACAGGTAAGGTGTTATCACCTGGCCCTAACGTGAAGAACGAAATAACGAATTCATCTAAGGAAATGGTAAATGCCAGTAATGCTCCAGCAAGTACTCCTGGGAATATTAAAGGAAAAGTTACTTTCCAAAACGTTTGCCATTCGTTTGCTCCTAAATCTTTCGCCGCTTCCTCCAGTGAACTATCAAATGAAGATAGTCTCGCTAACACAACTAACATCACATACGAAATTGTAATCGCCACATGTCCAGGAACTGCTGTATTCAGTCCAAGAGACATATTCAATAACCCATAAATTGCAAGTAAAGCTACCGCCACAACAATATCTGGTATAACTACAGGGATGTAAAATAGAAACTCTACTGATTTTTTCCCAATAAATGTATAACGATGAAGTGCTAATGCTGCTAAAGTTCCTAAAATAGTAGCGATAATTGTTGTTACAACAGCTAAGTATAAACTATTCATTGTGGCAGATATTAACTGCTTATTTTGAAATAGGGATCCGTACCATTCTAGTGTGAATCCAGTCCATACCGTACCAAGTTTTGAATCATTAAAAGAAAATATGATGACAAAAAGAATTGGAATATAAAAGAATAAAAAGACGAGTAGGGAAAAAGAAAATAAAATCTTCTTCGTTTTCGGTCTCACATTTTTCCACCTACCTTCATGAGTATAGGGGACAGTCCCCCACCACGCTAAAGCGTTAAATTAGGGACTGTCCCCTCCAAGTTAATCTACTTTTGATTCTTGGAATAAACGGTTCATCAATTGTGTGCGATCGGCATCTAGTGGAAGATTCCATTCAGCACGTTTAATCACTTCTTCAGGGAAGTTTAAGCCAGGGCTGTTTTTAATTTCATCTGGTAAAATCTCAACGGCCCCTTCATTCGGATTTCCATAAGGAATAAACTCAGATAACTGCTTACTTACTTCTGGACGAAGTAGATAGTCAATAAATACTTCTGCCGTATATTTATTCTTCGCAGTCTTCGGAATAACCATGGCGTCTAACCAAACGATTCCACCTTCTTCAGGTAGAACGAAATCAATATTTTCATTTTCTAACCATGCAGTAGCAGCTGCTCCAGAATAACCATGAGCAATCCAAGCTTCTCCACTAACTAAACGGTCAGATGGTGTTCCATCAAACGCTAATACATTCGGAATTAACTCTTGTAATTTTTTAAATCCTTCTTCAAGTTGTTCCTCTGTTGGATCATTCATGTCATTACCAAGTAATTGTTGAAGCATATTAGAAACTTCTTTTGATTCTTCAAGTAAAAGAACTTTTCCAGCATATTCCGGATTCCATAAATCTTCCCAGCTAGTTGGCGCTTCTTTTACAAATTCTTTGTTATAGGCAATCCCGTCATATCCATACATAAATGGAACGGAATATTTATTTTCCGGATCAAATGGCATATCATGCCAAGCATCTGCAATATTTTCGTAGTTTGGAATGTTATCAAAATCAATTTCCAGAAGTAAGTCATTATCCACCATTTGTTTCACATAATAATCCGATGGAAAAACAATGTCATAAGCAACCGTACCACTTTGCACTTTTGTTAACATTTCATGGTTTGAGTTATATGTAGAATAAACAATATCTACACCAAATTCATCTTCAAAATCATCCAACACTTCTTGAGGAATATATTCACTCCAGTTAAATACGATAAGCTCGTCACTTAGCTCCTTATCTCCACCAGCATTATTCCCATCATTATTATCTGACCCACAAGCTGCTAGAAATACAATAAACATACTAATTAGTGCAAAAACAAAAAACTTTTTCAATACGTCCCATCTCCAATCAATTTATAATTTTCTTATATATTATTTTTTCAAAACTACCGAATGTATTGGTTTCCAACTTACGAACAATTCGTCACTAGTATCTGTTAAATCCTCAATTTTATCATGTGATTCATTAATCGTTAGGTTTTTGCCATTTGGCATCGTTACGACAATTTTCGTCACCGATCCCACATATATTTTCTCTTTGAACGTTCCTTTTAGATTAATAGCCCCTTCGAAAGGTGTACGACTAACTTTCATTTTTTCAGGTCGGACAGAGATAAATACTTCCTCGTTCAACTCAACATGATTTGCATTTGGAATTTGTATCGTTTGTCCTGCAAATTCCATTGTTGCCAAGTCACCATTTATTTCGCTAACCGTTCCCTCAATAATATTGGTTTGGCCGATAAAGTCAGCAACAAATCGTGTTTGTGGTCTTTCATATATTTCAACGGGCTGGCCAATTTGCTCGATTTTTCCTTTATTCATTACCACGATACGGTCGGACATCGTTAATGCCTCTTCCTGATCATGGGTTACATAGATAAAAGTAATATTTAACGTTTGCTGCAAATGTTTCAGTTCCAGTTGCATTTGCTTTCGCAGTTTTAAATCTAATGCACCTAATGGTTCATCTAATAGAAGCACTTTTGGATTATTCACAATGGCTCTCGCGATAGCGATACGTTGTTGCTGACCACCACTTAATTGCTTCGGTTTACGGTTACCGTACTCTTCTAGTTGTACTAGTTTCAGTGCTTTCGTTACACGTTCTTTTATCTCTTCTTTTCCTACTTTTTTCATTTTCAAACCGAACGCAACATTATCAAAAACTGTCATATGTGGAAATAGAGAATAACTTTGAAACACCGTATTTACTTCCCGTTTATACGGCTCCATATCGTCCACTTGTTTCCCATTTAATAGGATCTTACCTGTTGTTGGCTTTTCAAATCCAGCAATCATTCGTAATGTTGTTGTTTTCCCACACCCCGAAGGACCTAATAGTGTAAGAAATTCACCTGCACGTATATCTAAACTTAAATTATCTACTACTATCGAATCATCGAATTCTTTTATGACATTTTCTAACCGAACCATTTGCACACTCAACCTACATCCCTCCTCATAGTCTTTCGGGGGACTGTCCCCACATTCTCTCTCGTAATTTTTACTTTTTCCTTCTACTTGAATTACTATACAGTAGAAAGATTTTACGTACTTTTCGCCATTTTTATCCAATTTTTTACCAAAGAATGACTGTCAGTCATAATTTTTGGCATTAAAAATACACCCTTCTCTACCAGGTAAAGGATAGCCTTAACGCTTTTTCCTTCCCCGTTGGGTGCGTACTGTTCGGTAAAATATATAAGATTACTAAATTCCATCAACTATTTTTCTCTCTTAAAAGAGGCTTTCTGTCCTTTCCCGATTAATGTATGTATAACTTGATTCACATATCACCGAATAAAACATTTTCTTGTAATATATTCTCAGCGGATATGCTCTATTATTTAATGCAATGATGAAAGCTATTACTTTCCTTTTTTGCTAAAAAAAATATAGCATGTTTTGGCATACTAATTCAATAGTTTTTTTAATAATATTTTAAGTTTTTTATTCAGATTAATTAATAGGGAGTTTTCTCTTAACTCTTACACTCTTTCTTTCTTTAAAATCCGTACTTCTGTCCGAGCATCAGCTAAGTCTTCGGTAAAGATATCTAGCTTAGTGTCGATATGTTTGACATGGTCTTTGATACCTTCGACTTCTTGTTTAATACTTTGAACATCATTTTTAAGCTCTTTCATTTCGCTTTTAACTTCTTTTACATCTGCCGATAATTCTTTAATCGCTTGAAATACATCTTGCATAGAAATTTCAGCCATGGAATCACCCCTTTTTTTATTATTATTCATACATTACCACGAATCTATTTATACAACAATGTAGCAAAATAAGGAAGTTCACATGAGAAAGTTGCTCAATTTTTATATTTCTCTTAGAAATTTTTGATATTCTAATTAGTATAAGTATGTCGAAATTCAATTTTACAAAATATATGCTTATTTTTACTTCTAACACTTTATTCTTAACTGGAGTGTGTATCAATGGCCAAAAATAAATTCACTCTATTATTTCCGGATAATTACAATTTAAATTTTCTGTCTAATATCCGTCAACATCCATTCTACTAACGCTTCCTGATATCCTGCTTTTCCATACTCTAACATTTCATTTGCAACTTTTATTAAATTATCCTCTGAAATACCTTTTAATTTTTCCAAACGTTCTTTTGTTAATGGTTTGACAGGATTACTCTTTTGATATGCCATAATATCCATATGCCATAATTTTACTTTATCTTGATAACGATTCACCATTCGTTGTGCCATTCCTAAACCTTCCGGGTCAAAGTCTCCAGCATAATGTAAGATACAGCCATGTTTCACTAGTAAGTCCATCAATAATAATGTGGCTAATTTGAATTGCCCATTTGTACAAATAATTGGAGCATTAGGCACTTGGTCAAGTATTGCAGAACAAACACCAGAATTTTCAACTATCCAGACGTCATTTCCCTTTATCGGATAAATGTTTTTCAAATTGACAAGTTCTCGCAAAGGAACAATTTGTACCGAATGACATGCTACCGCTGCACTCCAGACTGGATGAATTTCACCATCTGAACGGTCAGCATATAAATTTGCACAGGTGACAAAATTTAATAAATCGTCCCGGTAGATATGATAGCGTTGTAGTAATTCATTTATTTCTTCCGTCCCAGATGGAACAATAATCGCTTCCTCACCAGACTTCGAATGAACAGTTAGCACATGTAAAAAAACCTTTCCTAAATCTTGCTCCAAATCAAATGCATGTGGGTCACCAGTAATACGTTGACTAAACATCGGTAAACGCTCCACTTCATTCGGTAAACCATAGATTGCTAAATCCAAAAACTCTACAAGATTACGAAAACGCTCTGGCTCCTCCATTGCTAATCGTACTATCCATCTACTATCTGATGAGTAAGTTTCTAAATGTTCTAGCCAAAAGAAGAGACTAGGATATGATTGTTGTAATTCCTGTAAAAGTTGTTTTAATCGATTTTCTTTTTCTAATGCAGATTGTTTTTTTGAGATAATTTTCTCTCCATAAAAAGCATCCAATAAATCCTTTAGAGTGATCCCGGCAAAGCGTGTTTCCTGTATCTTACTTTCAAAAGCCAAAATGGAGATAGACTTTTTCAATAGCAGTTGTTCTACTGTCATCCCAAAAAAACCACCAATTACTTCTAGGTCATCGTGTGAAAATTGCCGAACTGGTACAGTTCCACCAATCCGGCCAAGTGATTCATATTTTTTGCGCATATGGATAAAAAGCTGTTGATATGCTTTTTCACTTTTGAAAAAGGCTACCGCTTCTTTTAACTTTAATTCCACTGTAATTTCCCCAATCCATACAAATACTAATTCTTTACACCTCTACTACTTCTGTTTGTTCATTATCAACAAGTAACGAGCGCTTATTCCCATCCCAATGATAGCGAATAACCGTCACAAAGTCTTGGTTTTTCGGACGAACAATTTCACAGATAGAAAGAGATGAAATGGTTTCATAGTCCCCCCATAGAACTTGGGAATTCATCATGTAGTCAAAACCAAGTTCCTCAACAATCCGGAACATGACACTAATATTATCTTCATCCACACCTGCAAACGCTTCATCTAGTGAAATAATATATGGTGCACTTGGATCTGCCTCCTGATAACGTGAGTAACAAGCTGTAAATAAAGGAATATACATAGCCATCGCTTTTTCCCCTCCACTAAACTGGAAGAAAGCATGGTTTGTTAACTCACGTTTTGGTTCTCCTTCTCGTTTATAGGAAAGAACAAAGGAAAACCAATTTCGATAATCCAATACTTCCTTTAGAACCTGTAATAATGTATTCCCCTCCCCCTTAAGTGCAACAAGTTCTTTTGCCCGATTAATTTTGGACCTAAAATGCTCAATGACTTTATCAATATCTTCGTCCTTTAATAAACGGGCGTCGCGTCGTAATAAATCAACTAATTCTTTTGTATCAAGCTCTGCCTCTGTTTCAGCAGTACGAGGTTTCCAGCGAATAGAAAACGACAAGCCAGATGATGAATCACTGGAGGTCATTAGTTTGTCCATCTTATCTGTCCAACTCTGTGCTCGGCCAATCCGACTACGCAGTTTTTTTCCTACTGAATCAAATAATATTTCTTCATACAATTTGCGGTCTTGATCATCCAAGAGATGTTGTTGGCGTAAATGATCTTTTTCTAGTTTTTCACGAACAAAATAAGGACTTACACGTTTCCCTTGGAAATCTAACTGAATTAGACGCCGGGCAGCCTTCTGTTTCCAGTTATTGATTTGAATGTTCTGTTCATCGGTCCATTCCTCAGCCATCCAAGCAAATTCCGGATGGGATTCCTGAATATCAGACATACGATATTCCATCAGATTGGACTGCTGTTCATAAAATGTACTAGTCAATTGGCTAGAAATTTGTGTACTATCTCTATCTTTTACTAGTTGTTTATAGGTTTTATGAACCCAAGTAGGATATTCTTGAGCAGCCAGTTCATCTGGTAAGGTTACAAATCCATACTGCACCTCTTGAGAAAATAGCTCTGACCATGCTTCACTTAAGTTTTGTAAAAAGGCGATTTTTTGTTGCTGTTGATTCATTTCATTTTGAAGAGTTTCCAGCCTTGTTTCCTTTCTAGGTAGTAGTTGTTGATTTTTACTCTGTTCGCTAGTTGCGATTGTTAAAGAGGATTGTACTTCTTGTATTTGCTTACGAATATCTTCGGCACCATGTAACTTAAGCTGCTTTTCAATTTCATTGATATTCTTTTCCTTCAAGCTTACCTTATCATGAAGCAAATTTAATTCTCCTTGTAACTCATCCACTTCTTCGATTAATTCCTCTAGCCTATTTTCAGCTTGGAGCAGGCTTCCTTTACGTAGCAGGTAACTAGTATGAAGGGTAATAATTTCCCCCAGCGCCTTTTCATAACTTCTCATGACGACTTTTGCTTCAGCATAAGCTTCATAAGAAAATGCAATATTTAGGCCACGTGTTTGATTATCTAGTGAGCGTTTTACATCTTGAAATTTCTTGGATGTTTCCTGTGCTTGACTATCAAGCCTTTGTAATTCTTTTCGAAGCTGTTCCATTTGGAATCGTTTTTCTTTAATTTGTTGGAATCCAACCTGTAAATCTTCATCAGTTGGGAAACGTTTCGTCGCATCATCAGCTGCTTGAATAGCTGCTTGAAACCCAGCTATTTCCTGATTAGCTAACTCCATTTCCAGTTTAAGCTCGTCAATTTCTGCTGTAATCGTTGCGATTTGCTCTTCACGATATCGTTTCCTAGCATTTCTACCAATAAAACGAACGGATTCAACTTCTACTGCATGCCCATGAAGTAAACCGATTTGATATGTTCCATCCTCATGAATAGAAAACCCAGAACCAGTGTCCCCTTCATCCACAAGAATACTCCGTAAGACCTCATCAACTAATACCGGAGAAATAGTAGAATCCTCTGCTAAGTCAGGAATTAAATAATCGGCAAGCGTATGGGCCATCATATTTGGTTGAGGTATAATTACACGGTCATGGTTAATTTGCGTATACGGATCTGTAATTAATGCATCTAGCACTCCTGAATCTAAAAGGGCCGCTTCGATGCGTTTCCTCACTTCCTCTGTCACATGTTCCTGAAACTCAACCGCTTCATAAAAAGCGACAAATGGCTGTCCATTCTGTAATAATAATTTACGCGCCTCTCTTGTTGCTTCCTGTTGATTTGGTGGCTCTGGGTCACGCTTTTGTTTCCAAGTAGAAAGCTCGATCTCCTTTTGAACCATTTTAGATTTTAACTCAGTCAGTTTACTATTCTTTGTTGCAATCTTTTCATGAATACTCATTTTATATTCATTATTTACCTGAATAAATGGAGCTCGTACTACTTCATAAGAATATGGCTCAAACAATTGATCCATAGAACGTGATACTTGATGTAGCAATGCTTCATCTATTTGGAAAAATGGATACTCGTCAATCCATGCGTGTATTTCATTTAATTTCTCCTGCTTATCTCGTTCAAAGATCCCTCCCCAGTCTTTTTCTTCCTGCTTGATTTGATCTAATTCAAGCTGTTGATCCGCAATATTTTTTTGAAATTCTACTAGACGTTCTTTTAAATTTTCATAGGTACGAAGCTCTTCACTTATCTTGTCCAGCACTTTTGCGTGATTTTCCGCTTCTTTGCTCCAAACGGTGAAATCAAAATCATTTATCTTGTTACGATAAAAATCCTGCACATTTAATTCATGTCGTTCGAAAGAAGATTCCGCTGCATCATTTTGCATATCCATAAGAATGTCAGCAATACGTTCCTCATCTGCAACAATCTCTCCTTCTATTTTCTTCCGTCTTTCCTTTGTATCCAGCTCTTGTCGTTTCTTATCTGTCAGCTGTTCATCTTTTTTCTGTGCATCTTTCTTCAATTCATCCAAACTATGTTGTTCATCGGTCAATTCTTTCTCTAAGTTCCATACTTTATGCCCATGTAGTCTTGCTTGTTTTTGTTCTAATACAGAAATGGCCTGGCCTAATTCTAGATTTCGATTCACTAAAGCCTGAATCTCCTTGGCAAGTGTTGCTTCCTCTTGCTTTTTCTCATCTAGTATCGCTATTTCCTTTGTATGTTTTCTTTTTACTTGAATCAATTCTTGGGCTGTATCTGCCATTCGATATTCGTTATAGGCATCATAACGGTTGATCAGTTTTACCAATGCTTCCTGCTCACGTTCTAATTGTTCTACTTGCTGTTTCGTTTGGTCCATATGCTCAATCGTATCGGATAAATGTCGTAAATCCACATCTGTTAACGGTGGTAATGCTGCTTCCAAAATCTCGTAAATAACGGTTGGTTTGAAATCCTTTGAAAGTTTAGGGCTCCTTAGTTGAATTAATAATTTGATCAAGTCCTCATAGGCTTCTATCTCTTCAAATCCAAAAATATATTTATTAACTAATTTCATATATTCCGTCTGAGTCCGTACAACATAACCTCCAGACCCAATTCGATTTTCCAACTGAATACGTGATAAAGGAATCTGCTGTTTTTCTCCTGCATTTCGTTCCACTTCAAATAAAGCAAAATCTTTACCAATTCTACGATTATCGGTAATAACAAAATACCAAGCATTTAACGTCTTATTTCTACGTGCTTGCAGTCCCATTCCAGTCGTAATATATTGATTTGTATCTTCCCGTTTATATTCTATAAAAAGATAACCTGTTCGTTCGTCGCGATTAACAATATCTTTTTCCCCTAATAAATAGTCTTCCATTTTCCTAGCTTTTGAACCAAACGGATCTAAGCGGTCAGGTGACTTTTTCCCGTCTAATAAAACAGGTAAAATACTTTGCATGGTTACAGATTTACCTGATCCATTACTTCCCCGTAGTAGAAGCTTTCCATCCGAGAACTCAAAAATTTCATCATCATAGTACCAAAAGTTCAATAATCCAGCCCGATTCATTTTCCATTTATTATACTTTTTCATTTATTTAATCCTCCTTTTCCTGAAAATTTTTCGGGTAATGACCAGAGACTCTACCAATGAGTGGTTTAAACATGTAATGATTCGTAACCGCCTCCCTATCGAGCATCTCCCAATCCTCCAACAAATCTACTAATTCTCTTAATGTACTTTTTATTGTTCCTTCTCGATATTGTTTACTCCAACCTTCTCCGTATTGGGTGTGCAATTCGTGAATTATCTGCTCCAACTGAACCTCGGTTAGATGAATGTTTCCAAGTGCATTCGCTTGATAGATACCTTTGTTTTCCCGTAAATAAGTGGCAAAATGTAACGCAATATCCATGATGGCCTTTTGATCTGGAAAAAGTGTTAACTCTTGCTTTTTCTCTTCAGAAACAAGCATTGCAGCATTCTTAAAAATTTCAATTCGGAACAATGTATGCTCTTCAATATCATCTACGAGGCGGTTTCGATAGTTTCGGATATAAGCGAAATCTTGATCATCCTCCCCTTCACGATAAACAACCGGAGAAATAAACAGTTTGCGATAAACTCGTTTTCGCCTAGACTCTCCTTCATGACGTTCCCATTCACTAGCGAGAATTTCATCGATCGAATCATATTCAAATAAATCTTTAGGGTAGGAACGCATAAAATAGCGGGCGTAAACCGTAACTTCATATAATACTTCTTGTTCCTCATTCATAGCAAACTGGTCAATTTCCCCTTCAACCGTTTTTAAGATTGCTAGTTTTTCTAACTGTTTGATGACACGTACTAATGATTTTCGATGATTATAATTTGTCCAGTCTAATGGGAATTCCCCTGGATAGAGGTCCTTTATATCCTCACAAATATCGGATAATAAAAATTGTTCATCCACGGTACGATTTTCTGTAAATGCTAGGGCACAACAGAACATCGCGTAATCTCTTGGCTCTTGAAATTCCTGAATTCCCATCCAACTTTTCGGTTCTGTTGGTATTTTTTCTAATTTAATAAAATGTTGGTGTACTATCAGTTCAAACCCAAACTTTTCTTCCACATAACGTTTCAAAACTTTTTCTCGTTCTCGAACTAACTGATACACCTCAGGTTCTTTGGAACGTAATATCCAAAAGTTTTCCAAAAGAGTCCTTAATCCGGTTTGTGCTTTTTCATCAAAAACTTCCATTCTATCACCTCATATCAGCTGTAGAGGGACTCTCTCCACTAAAGCGGAATATGACAGCAGGCATTTCCATAATGCCATCCTCTGCTTTCAGCTGAATTCTTCTATCTTTCGAAACTATAACAGTTACAGTCCGGCCATGTTCTGTTTTAAACGTGTGGTCCTTTTTGGCCATTGCCTTTCCAATCCAACTTAGTAGCATTTTCCTTACATGTGTTTCAATAATTGGAAGTGTTTCCAAACGAATTTCATTTCCTTGCATGTATTTCTCAATTGCTTCTTGTTCCAATAGTTTTTCTTGTAAAAATTGAGCCCGGGCCACTTCTTTTTTCTTCTGCTGACTAACAATTGCACCTGGTCGTGTTTTTTCAGTATAATTCCTTATTCTTGGCTTTGTTTCATGCTGAATCGGTTTTTCGTCCCAAGTATCCGTGTATATATCATCTGTCGGCACATGGTCACTAAATAAATGTCTTGTATGGAAAACTCCGAAGGCAACTGCTGACAGTTGATGCGCATCCTTTATATCATCAAAAGAATCAAACCACTTTGCCAAATGTAAATAATCTTTTTTCCGGCTGCGAAAATATTGATGCCGTTCTCCAAGTCGCTGAACAACTCTAGTAATTCGCCGAATCTGTTCATTTGTCCGAGTTTGTAAACTATCTAACTCACTTTCACGATGTTCATTACCTAGGAACCAAGTCATCAAACTAAACCATTTTTCCTGTTGTTCTTCAAATAATTCTTGCTCGTTTAATCCATTGTCCTCGAATCTAGGAACATTTTGTTGGTGAATAATAACTTGATTAATTAGTGGACTAAGGGAGGTAATTTCAACTGATTTTAAAATTTGCTGGATTTTCAATGCTGTTTGTTGAAGGCCAATAATAAAATCACGAAGGTAAGTAGTAAACTGATCTTTAAACACTAAAAATGCTTCAGTCTGCATACGTTCTTCCGCCTGCTCACTATTGATATGAGCAATGTAATTAGATGTGTTCTTAGTAATAGATCGAAAGTATGTAAATACATCATTCCAAGCTTGTGCACACTCTTCTGGGGTTGGTAATGGGGTGTTTTTTAGCATCAATTCAATATCCACTAATGCTTGATATAACCGCTCAAATTCTTTTTTCTCTAATGAGCCTCCAAAAACAGCTCCCCCTTTTTCCATCTCTTGGAGCATCCGTTCAAATTCAATGGTATAAGGAGTACTTTGGTAACGAAAACGTTTCTTCTTAAATTCTTCAATCGTATGGGCTCTTCCCATCTCCTGACGTGCATTGACATTATTCCATTTCACAAGTTGATCTAGGTCTTGATGAAGTTGTTCTTCTGAATAACCTTCAAACCCTTGTAACTCTTTTAAATAGGAATAAATCTCCTCTGGAAATAGAAATTCACGCATACGTTCATGCTGAATATAAAAGTACCGCAAAATTGCTCTATAACTCCATGCTTTGTCTGCGGTTAAATAACTAGCTTCAATAACTTTCTTAAAAGGTCCCATATTCATCTAAATTCACCTACACTTTTCTACATAATTCTATTATAAATTTGGATGTTAATGATGTCTATTGGTATTTTTTATCGAATGAGGAAATTCGGGGCTTAGAACAAGGGGAGTAGTTTATTTTTTAATATCTATTTGGATCCATTAACCTTTTTACATGTACATATATTCCTCATCAAGTTATAAATTAATAAGGTTTATGGTATAATATAAATAGGTAACCGAGTGGCGGCAACCACCCGGTAGTAACTATAAACCGCATAAAGAGCGGTGACCGTAGAAAGATGTATTTTCAAAGAAGTAACCGCCTCATCCACTGGTCAATGGGGGCGGTTATTTCTTTGTCATGGTGACGATTAACGTTACAATCAGTGTTATAATCGCAAAAAAAGCTATTACTATATTTACTGACAGGTTAAGTGCTTCGTAAATCGTCATTGTACCACCTCACTTTTAAGGAGATGGTCTACCGCCCACCATGCTTCTATAGTTACTAATTGTATTATAACATTCTTGGACAACAAATAGAACGTATATTCTTCCTTATTGAAAAAGTTACATATTACCATCAGTCCAGCTTACACCTCCAATTGCATTCCCCAGCCTACCTTCTTTATCGTTTATTTTCATTAGAATATTACTAGAATTTCTTCATACTTTTACTTATTCAATTTATGAAACAAATCAATTGTTTTCATTTAACATACCAATGTATTATTGAAACTACTAGAAGCATATCGGAGGGGTAACGCTATGGCAAAAAAGAAGAAGAAAAGATCCAATACACCAAGACATAAGCGGCTAAACCGTCAAAGCAGAGTACAAGCTGCTAAGCACTGGATACCTAAATATGAAGGTAAAAACCTTGTGAACGGATATAGTAAGCATTTCGGTGTCAATAAGCTTACTGCGGTATATGAATTGGAACTACTAGGATATACGTTTAAGGAATCATATAAACAAAAATTGCGAGAATCTGAGAGACAGAAACAACGAAAAGCCGAAGAAAGAAACGCTCTTAAGAAGCAACAACAAGAGGAAGACATGTTTCCTGACAGTGATGAGACATTTGCATTTATTGCAGGGTATACAGAAGGAGGAGTCCCTTTTGGGATTACTTTGGAAGACTGGGAAGAGGACGAAACAGTAAAAAATGAGAAAATAATACAGGCAGAAAAAAGATCTATTTTTTATAAGAAAGAAGTCGAGGACGATGATTTACCATTTTAGTTAATAGTTAATGATGTGTTGCCGTTTTAGAACGGATAAAAGATTGGATATAGCCAGTCACCTTATTTTATTAACAGGAAACTGGCATAGTACCTTTCCTATCCCGCTTAATGTTTAATCCAAAAAAAGCTTTTCCACATCTACTTCAAATCCTAATAACACACTTGATTTTATAACTCCATTCTTTTTGACAATATCCGCTTGTTGGTAGTGACCAGCATCATCTAATAAGTATATTTGCACGGTATACAACATTGGGTTAACAATCCAATACTCTTTCACACCATATTTCATATAGAGATTTAACTTTGTTACTTAATCATGTGATTGATTAGAAGGACCGAGTATCTCAATAATCATCGTAGGAGATCCACTATATTTGTTTTGGTCTAATCCTGTTTTATCACATATGACTGACAAGTCTGGAGTAACTACTTTCGTTTCTTCTTGATTATCATCTGATAACTCAATATCAAAGGGTGCATGAAATACTTCACATTCCTTACCTTCTAAAAAGTTGAATAACTTTGCATGTAATCGCCCTGATATTCTTTGATGAAAAGTTGATGGAGATGGTGACATAAAAACAATACCATCAATATATTCGAGCAATTGGTTATTCCCTTTCCGCATTTTATAGAATTCTTCTAATGACAACTTTTTCTCAGATGGTACAATCATATGCTCACCCTTTCTTATCTCAAAATATTCAAGTCTATTATTTATTATATAATTTGGTAACTTAAAATGAAAGCACTAGTCAGGTTCAATCTTAGGGAAATCAAAAGAGTACTAAACAAGCTACCCCTTAATCGCTCCTTCTGTCATTCCTTTCGCAATCCGTCTTTGAAATATAGCATACAAAATAATTACCGGTACAATCGCAATGACTAAACTCGCAAACAAAGTGCCCCATGCATTTGTATATTGTGCTTCACTACTTATATAATCGATTGCTAAGGCAAGGGTATAATTTGTTTTTGTTTGTAAGAAAATCAGTGCCATAAAATATTCGTTCCAAAACTGGATACAATTCATAATGGTTACCGTAATAATTCCAGACATGGATAACGGGGTGACGATTTTAAATAAGATGCCATAAGGAGAAAGTCCATCAATCGATGCCGATTCCTCTAATGATTTTGGGATGGTACTCATAAAGCTCGTGAGGACAAAGATACTAAATGGCAGCTGACTTACAGCATAAACAATCGCTAATCCAAAAACATTATCTAATAAATTTAAATCATTTAGTAAGAAAAAAAGCGGAATCCACCCTAACACCATTGGGATCATCATCGCTGAAATATATAAAGTAAATAGCATTTTACTACCACGAAAATTAATTCGTTCGATAGCATAAGCCGTAGGAATTGCTAAGACTAAAGTTAACACAGCACCAATTGCCGTTACTATTAAACTGTTAAACACACTAATATCGATATTATAGTTGGTCCATGCTTGGCTAAAATTTGCAAAACTAAACGTTTCCGGCCAACCCCAAGGATTACGGTAAATTTCTGCATTTGACTTAAACGAGCCTAGAAACATCCAAAAGATTGGATATAACACAGCAATACTCCATAGAATTAACGGAATACGAATGCCTGTCCTTCCTAATATTTGTCCAACACTTCGCCTCATAGCCACCCTCCTTTTTCATGCTAATATTCGACCTTTTCACGACGCATGAGAAACTGTAAAAATAGAACAGTAATTAATGAAAGCACTAAAATCATGACACCGATTGTAGCACCATAGCCAAAGTTATATTGTTTAAAGGCTTGTTGATATAAGTATGATCCCATCACATGTGTTGCATTATTTGGTCCACCACCTGTCATAACTTGAACAAGGATGAACGAACCATTTAAAGTGGTGATAACAATGTACAATATCGATACTTTTATTTGTGGCCAAACAAGAGGTAAAGTTATTTTCCAAAACTGCTGCCATTCAGAAGCACCATCAATTTTAGCCGCTTCGTAATAACTTTTCGTTATGTTCGCTATTCCCCCCATTAACATAAGCATAAACAGGCCAATTCCTGCCCAAACTGCGGGAAGCACAAGACTTGGCAAGGCCCACTTTTCATCCCCTAGCCAAGGCTTAGCCCATTTTTCTAAACCTAAAAATTCAAGGCCTGAGTTTACCAGCCCTAAACTTGGGTTATATATAAACGTCCATAAAATACCAATAACGACAACTGACATTATATTTGGAAAGAAAAACACCACACGGTAAAAAGGTGCTTCTTTTATTTTCAATTGAGTAAGGGCGACAGCAAAGAATATCGCTAGTATCATAATTCCGATTATCTTCGTAACGACAAGAAAATAATCGTGAATAATTGTTTTTGGGATAATCACATCATTGAAAAGTTTAATGTAATTAGCAAAGCCAATAAACTCTTTATTACTTGAAGAACCTGACCAATCAAAAAATGAAAAGTACAATCCACTAAACAATGGATACAACGTAAAAATCGCAAACAAAATAAATGTAGGAAGTAAACAAAAAGCTAGAAACGTATATTTTTGCTTTTTAGACTGCACCATAACCATCACTCATTTCTTGAATGGGGACAGTCCCCACTGTCCCCATTCCCAATATTAATTTAATCCGGCGCGATATTCTGCAGCTGCTTTTTCCGCTTCTTCCACAAATTCTTCGGCTGTCATATTACCAAGCATTAGTGAAATTAATGCATTGCCAATTGGCGTTTCTAAATCAGCACTCATTGGATGTGGCTTTTCATAAATTTGTACAACATCAGGATCATTAATCATCGCATTTGCTTCGGTTAAGTAACCTGGAACATTTTCATTCTGAGTGAGGTCAACCCCATTTAAGTTCATGATTGCTCCCGTATGTTCTGAGAATGAACTTGCATATTCTCTTGTGAAGACAAACTCGACAAACGCTTTCGCGGCATCAGGGTTATCCGCTTCCTGTGCAATTGCGAGTGGACGTAAATCCGGAACAATTGCATATTTCTCATCGGCTGCATTCATTGGTGAAGGGATAAAACCAAATTCGAATCCATCTGGAATGTCATTTTTCATTTCATTCGGTAACCAGAACCCAACTGGAATAAACGCATTTTGGTGAAGTAAGAAGTTCATTTGCGACTGGGTATGGTTTAATGCCCCTAGCCCAGAATCAAACATTCCTTCATCCACCATTTTCTCCACACGTTTCATAATTTCTAGCACTTGGTCACTAGACCATGCACCTTCCTTACCAGTAATGACATCGGCTAACAATTCCTCGCCCCCTGCCGCTGCGAATGCAGGATAAAGCATACCGCGTAGGAAGTAATATGGATGCTGCCCTGTTGTTACGAAAGGATCAATGCCCTCTCCTGCTTTTATTTCAGCCATGGAATCCATAAACTCATCAAAGTTCGTTGGCACAGTATAGCCATTTGCATCGAATAGCGCTTTATCATACCACGTTCCCCACGTGTCAAACACTAGTGGTAGTGAATAGATTTTTCCATCATAATTAGCTGGTTTTACGATAAAGCTATCTGCTAGCTTATCGCCACCTTCTAATTCAATTTCAGACAACCAATCAGTTAAATCCATCAACTGGCCATCTTCCACCATTTGAGTTTCACTTGAACCTGCGCCATCAATGTACACGACATCAGGTGGATCATTGGAAACCCAGCGGGATCGCATTTCCTCGTTTACATTTGGACCTGCATATTCGATAACATTTACATCTGGATAGGCTTCTTTAAAGTCGGCAATGACTTCCTTCCACCATGAATCACCATATCCACCAACAAAATATTGAATTTCTAAGTCTCCAGCAATTTCACCATCCGTTCCAACATCTGGGCTGGAATTATTATTATCATTATCAGAGCAAGCTGCGACGAATAGTAACAGACCGATAGATAAGCATAAAATCCAAAATCGTTTCTTTAATTTCACTAGTTAACCCCCTTTTTTTCTAGTAAAGAATGTATGGATTTGCATTCTTCTTACATAAAAATATATGTACAACTTTGAAATAAATAACTTCAAAATCTCCTATTTTATGGTTTTAAGAGGACAATCCGTTCTATTACGTAACTCGTGCCAATAAACTAGACTATAAAAACAGATAGGGGGAATAGTCATGGCAGGAAAGTATATTGAGGTTGATGCGGGAGTAGAGCTTTATGTTCAAGATATTGGTGAAGGAGAGCCATTAGTATTTATTCCAGGGTTTACATTTACGACAGAAGTTTTTGAGAAGCAGGTCGCCTATTTTAGCAAAACAAACCGTGTAATTGTTATTGATCCGAGGAGTCATGGAAGGTCTACCATTACTGTACATGGCAATGATTACGTTACCCATGGAACAGATTTAAAGAAGGTGTTGGAGGAACTAGATGTAAATAACCCAACATTGATTGGTTGGTCATTTGGTTGCTTAACTGCTTGGGAATATGTGAAACAATTTGGCACGGAAAATATTAAATCAATCGTGTTAGTAGATATGCCACCAAAATCACTTTCTACTATGGAAACAGATTGGGTTGAGGGGGCATTAGATGACATTGCTGGGATTTATAATCAGTCATTGCGTACCCCACAAGGACAGCGTGAATTTATTACTGCCTATATTACAGGAGTAATGGTGCAACGGGATTTAACAGAAAGTGAATTGACTTGGTTAATTGAACAATCCATGAAAACACCTTATTATATTGCAGGAAACTTATTTGCGTCTGGAATGTTCTCAGACTATCGGAAAGAGGCAAAACTAGCAAGCACCTCTCTTCCAACATTAACAGTAGTTGCTGAGCATTGGGCCGACATAGCAACAGCATATACAAAGGCACTTTCACCTGATACACAAATTGAGGTGCTTGGTGGACATATGATGTTTTGGGAACATGATGAAAAATTTAATAGATTATTAGAAGATTTTCTAGGTTAATGAGGAAAAAGCCATTCTATCTGTGGGAATGGCTTTTATTTCATAGTCAATTCTTCCAGCAGCTTAATAACTCTTTCATTCTGCATCACTTGTTTCTCGCTATTTACTTTTGTTTGATAAACCCAAACTAATAGAAACACAGCAGCAACAATCGGCACAACCATGAAAATTAGCGAAATTAACATCCCTGACAATGCGAAAGCTTCCATCTTTATCCTCCATTCTTTTAGCTTTAAGTATTATCGTCCTTCATTAGGTTCATGAAGGACGATTTAACATCGCAGTAGGCATGCATGATGCATATAGTGACATTTGGCAAACTACTCCACACTAAAAATATCTCCGAATTACGTTATGCAATCTCGGACGTAATCGTAGAATAGCAGGCTTTCTCCCAAAATGAACACGATTCGTTAATAGAATGACATGCAGGTCGATCTGGGGATCAAACCAGATACTTGTACCAGTAAACCCTGTATGACCATATGAGCCTGCTGAGAAATAATCTCCACAAGAAGAATACGCAGGGCCCTTCAAAATCCATCCTAATCCACGAAACTCTTCATCAAATGGAGTATAATTTTGCCGTGATAAATGTAATGCAGTTTCAGAAATAATCTGCTTTCCGTTATAAACTCCATTATTCTCAATCATAGTTGCAAATTTAACTAGATCACTAATCGGTGCAAATAGTCCGGCATGTCCACTAATTCCCCCCATTGACTTGGTATTTTCATCATGAACGATACCAGTTTTATAAATTCCTAGCTTTTCAATATACTCAGTTGCTGCATAACGTTCCTTTTCAAATATTGGGTTGAATCCTGTTTCCGTCATTTCAAGTGGTGTAAAAACTTCACGTGCAACAAAGTCTTTAAATTCTTCCGTCGTTACAGTTTCTATAACTTTATAAAGTGTAATTAACCCTAGATCACTATAGATTACTTTTTCTCCTGGTTTATGTATAAGTGACTGGTTGTAAATACGTTCCATTATTTGTTCTGTAGTCAGGCCCTCCTTAAAGAATTCAATATGCGACGGTAATCCAGAAGTATGGGTTATTAGCTGCCTTAATGTTATATCATCTTTTCCTATTTGCCCAAATTCAGGTAAGAAATAGGACACTGAATCGTCTAGTCTCAATTCACCTTCATCCATAAGTTTTAAGAATGCAGGTAATGTTGCAACAACCTTCGTTAGCGACGCTAAATCAAAAACAGTATCCAACTGCATCGGAGCCTTTTCTGGATAAACTACTCTATTCCCAACTGCTTCATGTACAATTACATTCCCTTTATGAGAAACATGAATGACTGCACCTGGAATATGGTTATGTTCTACCTCTTTTTGTAAGAAGTCAATTATCTTATCGCGCATAATTAAATCTCCTTTCGATAACCTTCGTAACGTTTCCATACTTCATATCCTAGTTTCTGGTAAAACTCAATTAATCCTGTCCAGTCAATAACAACTTGGTTAACCCCTCTGTCACGAAGAAAAGCAATACCAGCTTGTACAATAGCAAGACCATACCCTTTTTTCCGCTTCTCAGCATCAACCCCAAGTGGCCCAACACCACCAACATTTGCATCAAATAAGGCTGACCAGTTCATATTTCCCATAATAATAGGGGAGTTGGCATCATTTATTCGACAAAATCCAATAATTTCACCTTTCTCCTTTAAGACTACAAATTCGCGACCAGTCCCGCCTTTTTCAAAATATTGGATTGCCTCATGCTCCCACCGACCAGGGAAGCAGCGATGAAGAAAATCGAGTAATTTTTCCTTTTCTGATTCTAGTAAAATAGTAAATTCAGCCTCTGGTTTGCTAGGCCAATAGATTTCCTCACTAGGATGGTAGTAACGAGTTAAATCGACATTGGATTGATCATGCTCATATCCTCTTTTCTCAAACCATGCCCTTGTTTGCTGCTCCTCCTTAGGAATCCCCGGAAGATAATGATACAAATCTCTACCTAAGCAGATTAGATTTGCTTCTCTTTGTTTAATAATTGCTTCAGCATGTTTAAGTAGTTCGGTCCCTATCCCTTTGTTACGGTAAGCCGAATCTACTAGAAGTGCTTGGATCCAGGCAACATCATTACGCATTTTTACTTCTGTTTCTTCTTTTAACAACTTCACCACAATAAAGCCAATTACTTTGTCATCGTCATTAATAACTATACGCGATCCTTCATATGAGATATTTTTATCTAGAAAACTATTTTGTTGAAAGAGCTCCGTTCGCATTGGAAGACTTTCCTTTAATTCCTTATTCCATAACGTAACCAGTTCATCTAATCGTTCAATTTGCCATGGTATATACCGCAATTTTTTTCCTCCTTTTACTAGAAAACGAGCATCATGCTATCTGTTAGAATAAGCCAACTGTAACGGAGTTAACCTATTATTTATTTTTTCTTCCCATTTTGTGTAATGAAGTTAATGGCATCTCTTGTGGCATCAATATAATTAACTGTTTCATCATATTTCAATGTTGCTACTCGCATGAATAAAATATCAATTATCTGTAGCTGACCAATTCGAGATGATGTAGCACCACTTCTAAATGTCGGCTCTTTTGTCGCAGACGTATATAATCTAATGTCAGCTTGCTCAGTAACCTTTGAACTGCCGTATCTTGTTAAACTAATCGTTTTCATATTCTTTTGTTTAGCAAGTTCTAATACATTTGCAACTTCATTTGTTTCACCAGAAAAAGAAATTCCAACAACAACATCATCTTCATCCCCATTACCAACTAGGGTTGCTGCCATATGGATATCTGAAAAGGCATAGACCGTTTTGTTAATTCGCAAAAACTTTTGCTGAGCATCTTTGGCAATAATACCGGATGCCCCAACTCCAATAAAATGAATCTTTTTTGCATCCAGCAGGAGCTGTACTGCTTTTTCTAATTCCTCTATTTGAATAAGATCGACAGTTTCCTTTATTGTTTGAATACTATTAGTTGTCATTTTTTCAATAATAGATTGTAGTCCTTCATCTGGTCTAATATCACGGAAACCTTCATTCGTTGTTTTATGTAAGTCACCCGCTATCCGGAACTTTAAATCTTGAAATCCCTTTAAATCAAGAGATTTGCATAGTCTAATAACTGCAGCACCACTTGTACCACTTCTTTTTCCTAATTCTTGTGCTGTAAGTTTTATTGCCTCTTCTGGTTGTTGAATGATATAAGCAGCAAGTTTTTTCTCAGAGGGAGGTAATGTGGGCAACATTTCCGTTAGCATAGTTAAACCTCCTGTCATATAGGACATGAAACCATCTCTTTTCTTAAAATATTTTATCTACATTTATAATTTGTCTGTCATCTATAGTTCTTTCTATAAAAATGTATTCTCGTATTGCTCTTCTAACGGTCATGTAAAATTAATGTTATGCCAACTGGATGAACTGTACCCTTAATTATAATGCTCCAACCAAGTCCTACCAACTTTTATGTTGTCTAGCAAGAAATTACTGTCCCCATGCTACTTTTCCCATCATAACTTTATGTCTCGCACCTGTAGCCGGTGGAAAGTTATTCGTTCTCCTATTTAAATACTGATATCCTAGTAATGCAAAAACCATCGCTTCCTTTGCATCAGCAGGTATGCCTAATTCATCCATTTTACGAAGCTTGACTCCAGCAGGTAAGCTATTTTTAATATCGTTCATTAGTGTTGGATTATAACAGCCCCCACCACTAATATATACTTCATGAATATTTGCAGAATCAAGGTAAATCCTTATTTGATCTGTTATCGTTACAGCGGTTAACTTGGTCACTGTTGCCAACCGATCTGCGAAGCTAATTGATTGCCTTTCTGCATTCTCCCACAGCTTTCTTGCATACTCCTCACCAAATAATTCTCTTCCCGTTGTTTTTGGTGGTTTCAATGTGTAGTAAGTTTCGTTTAACAATTCCTCTAACCAATCATCATCAACCTTACCATTCTTAGCTAATTCTCCGTCTTTATCATAGGTTTGCTTACCATCAGTTATCCTTTTTACGAAGTAATCCATAATCATATTCCCAGGGCCTGTGTCATATGCTTTCACCTGATTCTCATCCCCATTTGCAGGTAGAATGGTTAGATTAGAAATTCCCCCTATATTCACTAGTACTCTACCGAACAGTGGATGACGAAATAGTAGATAATCAGCATAAGGGACTAATGGTGCACCTTGCCCCCCAGCTGCCATGTCTCTTGTCCGAAAGTCCCCTACGGTTGTAATCCCAGTTACTTCAGCAATCGAACTTATATCGCCAATTTGTAATGTAGAAGTTACTCGTTGTCCTCCAATCATCATTTCGTCTGGTTGGTGAAAAATTGTTTGGCCGTGAGAACTGATAAATGCTATATCTTGTCGAAGTAGTTCTGCATCAGCAATTACTTTTAAAGCTGCTTCACCATACAATTTCCCTAATAACATATTCATATTAGAAATCATCTGGATTCTTGCTTTCGTTGGATCACAAAGCTCCAATATTTCCTGTCTCACTTCAGTCGAGTACGGAATGGTGTCAAAATACTTCAAATCTAAATTGATCTTATTTTTCTTTTCTGAAATCCGTACTACAGCAATATCAATTCCATCCACAGAAGTTCCAGACATAATACCAACTGCATAACAGGAATCATTATCTACATGCAATATCATCTCCTCCTTTTATTATGGAGATATACATAGTAACATCACTTAAACTTACCTTTATTACTCTTTTTCCACTCAAAATATCAGGTTATAACACAAATAATTGTTACCGCTTACATAAGCGAATAAAAGAAGCAATTATTGCTATTTAATATACATCTAATTAGTAGATTACTATTTAATCAAACCTATTATTATTATACATGATTACACAAGAATTGAAATGATAATTCATATATTCATATTAATATTCGGTTTATTATTTCATATCAATGGAATTACTTTTTGAAACTATGAATAGGAGAGGTGTGCGTAGAATTTTGTTGTTTAAGGGGATGAAACACAGCCTAGAAAGGAGAGCTAGTATTCATACAGGCTCTCCTCCAATCATACATCACGTACATATAGTGAACATCGAGAACACTTTACCCAAATTCCAACATATGACTAACCGTGTAAATACAATTTATCTCAAAGCTTTAACTGCTTTCTCCTCTACTAGTTGCGCTATTCCTTCAGCTAGCACTTCACAATTTTCTATATCTTCCTTCTCTGGTGTTAAATCTACTTTTAATCTTGTTGGATGAAGTTGAGCACCGCATTCCTCTAACTTTTCATACATTAAGTCCACAGCCATTCCAAATGTATCTCCGTAAGCAGAATCTCCTGCCCCGAAGACGCCACAGATGCTTCCACTTATATCACTCATGTCCAACTCATCATAAAAAAACTCCACTTCAAAAGGGATTTCTCCAAAGTCATAGGTGTAGACCCCGATTAAAGTAGCATCATAATCATTTAATTCCTCTATAGTAATTTGATCAAAATCAAAGTTCTTCATGGTCACTTGATGTTGAAGCTTCTTGAGATAGGTAGCCATTACTTCAGCCATTATTTCTGTATTTCCTGATGCACTAGCATAAAGCACTAAAAAATTACTCACGTCAAATCCCTCCTCTTAACTTCTTTCCTCCTCTCTATTTTAAATGATAACGATTATCATTTACAACATTCTAACAAGTATGTTTGTTCATCTATGGCAAATATATGAACAAGTAAAAAATCCTGATAAAAACCTTTACCAAAAAAGCGTTTCAATATCAGGATTTCTCATTAGATTATTTACTTTTCAAATTCATCTGCCCTTTAAAATACTCGATTGCCTCCCTGGTTGCATCTAGTCGTTCTACAGTTTTCTCATATTCTTCGGAAGCTACACACATAAACAAAATATCGATTAAGTGAAGTTGTGCAATTCTAGAAGATGTAGCACCACTCCGCATGACAGCTTCTTTTGCAGATGAAGTAAATAAATTAATATCGGCATAACTTGTTAACGTAGTATGTCCATATTTAGTAATGCTGATTGTTTTAGCATTTTTCTTTTTAGCGAGATCTAATAATTTAGTAACTTCAATCGTATCCCCCGAAAAAGAAATGCCGACAACAACATCATTTGGCCCCTTGTTTGCAATAGCAGTGGAAGCGATATGTAAATCGGAATAGGCATGAACATGTTTATTAATTCGTATAAACTTTTGTTCTGCATCCTTCGCTGTAATAAAGGAAGCACCGAAACCAATAAATGTAATCGAATCAGCATGAATTAATGTTTCTACTGCTTCCCTTAATCGTGGAATATTCACCATATTTGCTGTATCTTTAATGGATTGCATCGTGTTCGCCGTAACTTTTTCAATGATTTGATTATAATCTTCATTAGGTTCAATATCACGAAATCCAGGACTGCTTTTCTCTTGGAGATCTCCTGCTACACGTAGCTTTAATTCTTGAAAGCCACTAAATCCTAATGATTTGCAGAGGCGTATAACTGCTGCCCCACTTGTTTGGCTTTCACTCCCTAGAGCTTGTGCCGTTAATAATACTGCTTCTTTCGGCTGTTCTAGAATGAATTGCGCAATTTTCCTTTCTGACTTCGGTAGGGTATCTACCATTTCTTTTATGATAGTTAATCCGCCTTTTAAATGGGACATGCGCTAATCACCTACCTTATTTATAATTGATAAACGAACTACGCAGATTCAATTTAACATCTTCTGTTACAGCACAATCTATTGCCAAATAGGCTCCAACTACCGAGCCAACTACTGGCGGAAATTCTGGAATAATAAGAGACATTCTTTTGGGATAATTTATCAGTGCATCTCGAAGTAACACTGGAAGAATTGTTGGGTTTGAAAATAATCCACCGCAAAGAACGACGGTTACCTTTTCCGTTTTATTAAAAAGCTTCTGGTCAAGTGTCATAATACTTTGTGCAATATCATGAGCTACTTGTCTCAGAATAGTCATAGCCACGGTGTCTTCTTTTTCAAATGCTTGAAAAACTAATTTTGAAATTCGAGAGATTTCTAGTCGTGGATTATCAGAATAGTAAATTTTATCGATAAGTTCTCTGCCTGAACTTATCGTATATAATTTAAAAAGCATATTTTTCAACATTGTTTCAGGTCCACGTCCATCAAGAAATTTTAATACCGCTTGAATTCCATGTTTACCAACATCATAACCGCTTCCTTCATCTCCAAGCAGATAACCCCATCCTCCTACACGCCCCTGCTCTTGTCTTTCGTTTATTCCGTAAGTTATGGAACCAGTTCCAGAGATCTGCACAATTCCTGGCATACCAAATGTTCCTGAATAGAGCGCATTGATGGAGTCTGGAACTACCGTTATCTTTGTATTCAAAGAAAAGAATGGTGCAATTATTTCAGTTAAAAGAGATGCTGATGCTTTACTTCCTGCACCTGAAACCCCAGCAAAAATACTACTCACCATTTCAAGACTTCCAGGAATGTTTTCTTCCATCTCTTGAAAGATTGCTTGAAAGGTGTCATTTAATTCTTGCTTTGTTACTGCATTTGGATTGGTGGAACCATACGTAGTATTTAGCAACACTTTTCCATTTAGATCTACTAGAACTACTTGTGTTTTAGTCCCACCACCATCAATTCCAATAACATAATTCATTCTATTACCACCCTAACAATCAGCACTATGAATGCAATATTAGTGCTTGTTGTTCTATATTAAATATCCTTTTTCATAACATGGAAAGTACGAGTAATTTCGAAACCTGTTTTCTTATACAAATACCCTGCACTTGTTTTCTCACCGGTCCATAAAAACCATGCTCCATGTAGACTTTCTGCTTTCATTTGATGTAAACATAAGTTTAGTAGAATTTTCCCTAATTTTTTACCTTGCTGTTCAGGGTCTACTCCGAAAGGCCCAAAGCGATCTGGTACCCCTTCATATCCACCATAAATACAAAAGCCTACTACTTGTTCTTCTTGTCTTGCCACTAGAATTCTCTCCATTGGTAATCCCTGTAGAACTCCTTCTCTAATTGCTCTACCCCAATCTGGATTAAACTTTTCGTTTGCAAACTTAATTACATCATATAAATCTTTATCCTCAGCAGTAGTAAATGTGTAACCTTCTAGTTCGCGCTGTTTTACTAATTCTTTTATGTCATCCGTTAATTTAAAATCTACAATATTGCGGTCCATCGCGATTGGTGAATATAGCTTTGTAAATCCTTGAGCTAGCAAATAATGATATGCCTCTGGATATGCAGCCTCATCAATTCCTGGCATAATATAATTTGGTGCATAAGAAGCGAAGAAAACATGTTTACGACCATTTTCCTTTAGGAACTGAATGGCATCTTCCATTAATTTTGTACCAACACCGGAATTACGATAGTGCTCATCAACGAAAAAGAATGGAATCCAACCATTATCTGGCTCTAAATCCGTTCCATACATTGGTAATAGTCTGCGTACTGCATACACTACTCCAACAATTTTCTTTCCGTCAATTGCTACTCGTAAACCTTCCGGATCAAAATTGACATCTAATAATACTAGATTACGGAAACGTTTAGCAGTAATCGGATCTTTCCATAATGTGTTATTCCATAATGTTACAATTTGTTCTTCATCACCAGATTTATAATGTCTATAAGTAACCATGATTATTTTCCTCCCTTAGTCGCTAATTCTATTGCCACACGTACAAAGCCATCTGCTTGTTGAATATATTTCTTTGCCTCTTCTAGTGTGACACCTGTTCTAATCATGACAATGGCTGGTTTTACCTCATAATTTGTTTCTTCTAGTATTGTTGTAGCAGTTTCATAGGATGTTTCTGTAATAGTAGAAACAATATTTTTAGCACGTTCCTTTAGTTTATGATTACTTACCTTTAAATCTACCATTAGATTTTCATAGACTTTTCCGATTTTTATCATCGCTGTTGTAGTTATCATATTTAGAATCATCTTATGAGCAGTAGCAGCCTTCATTCTTGTTGAACCGGTTAGTATCTCTGGACCAGTCACAACTTCAATTTTTATATCTGCATACTGACTAATAACAGCATTCTTATTGCTAGCAAGACTTATTGTAGTTGCCCCAATTTGCTTCGCATATTTTAATGCACCTATCACATATGGGGTTCTGCCGCTTGCTGCAATTCCTATGACAACATCGTTTTTCGTTAGATGACGTTCCTTTAGATCATTAGCACCTAAGTCCTCATCATCCTCGGCACCTTCTACAGCTTTTTCAATCGCATTAATACCACCTGCCATTACAGCTTGCACTACTTCTGGAGCTGTACTATACGTTGGAGGACATTCAACTGCATCTAAAATCCCAATTCTCCCACTTGTACCTGCACCAACATAAAGTAACTTTCCACCGTTCTTCAGCTGTTGATACACAACTTCCACTGTTTTTTCTACTTCGGGGAGCACCTGTTGTACACTTTTTGCGACTGTCATATCTTCCCTATTAATAGTTGTAAGTATTTCAGCTGTTGACATACTATCAATAGTCATCGTATTTTGATTACGCATTTCTGTCGTCAAAGTTGTTAAATTATTCATTTATTATCCATCCTATTTGTATAAGAGATAAGGTTCTTTTAATTTTCGAAAAACTTCTAAACTATCATGACAAGATTCAATAAAATCATTAGACGTTCTTTGCAAGATATGATTCCTTAATGATTTCGTACCCGCTAATAAATCGAAGAAATATTTGTCATTGACGTTGCTAATAAATTCGAAATCATTGGGATACATATCGGCAATGGTTTCTAATAAGATAATTCCTGCTTGAAGAGAATTTAACTTGTAACGGTTCTCCACATGAAGTTGTATGCCACTACATAGTACATCTTTATGCTTTTGATAAAAAGGTATGAATGATGTAGGTCGAGCTATGACACCTGGAATATTCTTTTGATTAAATTCCTTTGCTAGATGTTGACCATTAATAAATGGTGCACCAACGAATTCAAATGGTCTTGTCGTTCCTCTTCCTTCAGACAGATTTGTACCTTCTATTAAGCAGGTTCCTGGATATAATATACTCATATCCATATTTGTAGTATTTGGAGATGGCGGAACCCAAAATAGTCCTGTTTCATCAAAGTACATCTCTCTATCCCAACCTTGCATTGCTACAACGGTCAATTCACAATCAAAGCCATACTCATTATTAAATAATAATGCAAGTTCTGCGACGGTCATCCCGTGACGATTTGGAATTGGCAATAAACCAACAAATGATCTAACATCATCTTCTACCAAATTCCCTTCCATCCTTGTCCCAGAAATTGGATTTGGTCGATCTAAAACAACAAAATGCTTCCCCAGTTCCTTACAAGCCTTCATTACATAGGCCATTGTATAAATAAATGTATAGTATCTAGAACCAATGTCCTGTAAATCAAAAACGAGCACATCAACTTGTTCTAGCATTTCTTTCGTTGGTTTTCTAGTTTCCCCGTATAGACTATAGACTGGTAAACCAGTAGAAGGATCTACCATGGATTCAACTTTTTCTCCTTCTCTTGCATCTCCTCGAATACCATGTTCCGGTGCATATAAAGCTGTCAGTTCTATTTCTGGATGTTCATGAAATAAATCGATAGAAGGGATTAAACGTTCATTTACACCGGTAATATTAGTTACTAGACCAATTTTTTGCCCTTTAAATTGTTTATAATCCTGCTCTAGAAAAATATCTAGTCCTAGTTTCATTAGACACCACTCACTTTTACTTCATATCTAGGAAATGACCTCATTGCAATCCACATTAATACCAAACTCGCTATACTACCACTTGCAAACAATGTTAGAAAAGGAATCATACTAAATACTACATATAGTAAATAACTTCCAACAATCATCATGATAGCATTCAATGGTTTTCCAATTACGATAATTATAGACTTCTTAATATACTCAAAAGTATTAAATTTGTAGTGGACATATATTGGAAAAATATATAATACTACCGCAAAAAATATAAAAAGAGCAAAAATAATAAAGAATGCTAAAAAAGATAGTAAGACATGTTCAGATGCCTGAAAGAAACGTAAGTCAAGATATAATATTGCTCCTATGATAGTAATTACAAAACCTATAATATTCATTTGAATAAATCCACTTTTGTACGCTTGCCAAAACGTTTGAAAAACCGGAATTTCTTTCTCGCCTAGAACCCATTTACGGGTAACTGCAAACATAGCAGAAGTCGCTGGAAAAAATCCAAACACTACTAGACCTAATAGTGAAAACACAATCCATAATAGATTAAGATACATCATTTTCATAATCCAACTTGAAATATCGTATAACTTCCAAACTATTCCTTCCAAAACCATCATTTTATCGCCTCTATATTATTTAGTAGTCTAAGCTGTAGTTAGAGACAGCCTGGAAGACCAGGCTGTTCTAATCTTATTAAGCTTTTATTGAGCTTCTTTCCAACGATCATAAGCTGATTGATGAGCATCAACTAGATCTTCAATACCTTGTTTTTCTAACGTACTTACATATTCATCCCAAGTAGCATCAATATCTTCAGCACCGGTAATGAATTTAGCCTCCATTTGTTGGAAATAACTATCAATATCAGGTTTTACAATATTAATTTTTTGTTGTTCATCTTCTGTAAAGTACACTTGTGGATATGGTAATCTTGCATATGGGATTAATTCTTCTGAAACCCAATCATAGATTTCAAGAATAGCTGGGTTTCCACCCTCTTGGGCAAAGAATTCTTCAGTTAAGTTCATTGGTACGTTTGTTCCAACACCAGGTGCATGTTTTGCATTTGTTTCTGTTGTACTTAAACCATCTTCTGAAAGAAGAACCCATTGGTTGTCTTCATTCCACTCATAAGTCTTACCTTCAATTCCTAAACGGGAAAGCATCGTTCCTTCTTCTGAATAAGCATGATCAATCCAGCGTAATGTTGCTTCTGGGTGTTCATTTTCACTAGTAATTGCTGCTCTACCTCTACGAATTTCACTCATTAAAATAGTTAGTTTTTCATCGTTAGTTGAGCTAGTCATTGGAGGTAACACAGGGTAATTTAAAGCATCTGATGGATCTTCAAATCCTACTTGAACAATTGGCCAAGTTGAGAAGATACCCGTACGGCTACCTTTAGCTACAAATTGTTCCCATGTATGAGAGAACATTTCATTATCTAATAATTGTTCTTCATATAATTTATTTAAAAACTTAAGGTATTCTTTATACTCATCCTGTACCCAGGCATATTTTACTTCGCCGTCTTCTTCATAAATTCCATCACTTTGAACAATACCAAAGTTAGGTAATAAACCAACTCTTAGATCTGCTGGAGCATTAGCTGTTAGTGGAATAACATCTCCAACATTTCCTGGATCTTCTTCTTTAAATGCTTTTAACATTTCATAGAAATCATCCATTGTTTCCGGTTTATCAAGACCAAGTTCGTCTAACCAAGGACCGTTCATCCACATAATAGGTGTTTTGGATGTTACAGATTCATCTATACCTGGTAGTGCATAAATATGACCATCCGGAGTTGTAATAGAAGCAGCAAGGTTTGGATTTTCATCCATTAGCTTCTTAAAGTTTGGTGCATACTCCTCAATTAGGTCTTCTAATGGTATTAATAGACCTTGTGAACCATAATCAGATTCTTCACTAGCAGTTAACTCTCCACCATAGAAAAAGTCTGGTAAATCCAAACTTGCAAATGCTAATTGTTTATTTTGAGTGAAGTCATCCGCAGCAGCTGTTCTATATTTTAATTTAATATTCGTTTTTTCTTCCATCTCTTGGAAGAATCCCATTTCGCCCCATTCAGGTTGTACTGGCGAACTTTTACCCATAATTTCCAATGTAATCGGCTCATCTACGATTGGATACCCAGTTGGATTGAAGTTATCATCAGGTTCACTTGTTGAAGCATTATTTTTATCATCTTTATTAGAGCATCCTACAATTACGACTGCAGCAATAAGCAGTATTACCATCATTAACAAGCTTTTTTTCAATTTCACTTCTAATCTCCCCTTATTTTTATAAAAGTTAATAAAGACTTGGCAAGCTAAATAAACAGTCACCTCCCTAGAACGAGTTGAATTTAAGCCGGGGTATTACAACTTCAAAATAGCCTAGAGTAATTCCCCCACTAAAAAATCTAGATTCTATTCTTTAAGTGATCCAATCATTACACCTTTAATAAAGAAACGTTGTAAGAATGGATACACTATTAGAAGTGGTGCTGCAGACACAATCATTACTGCATATTTAATGATATCTGCTATTTTAGCGTGTTCACTAATTGCAGCAGCTGTACCACTTTGCTGCATTAATTCAGCTGTGATTTGCTGTTGTACTAATATTTCCCTTAAGAATAACTGTAGAGGGAATAATTCTCTATCTTGTAAATAAATTAAAGCTCCAAAGTACTGGTTCCAATGTCCAACTCCATAAAATAGTGCCATTACTGCAATAATTGGTGCGGATAAAGGAATAACAATTTGGAAGAAGGTTCTAATTTGAGAAGCACCGTCAATCTCCGCTGCTTCTTCCAACCCTTTCGGTATACTAACTTTGAAAAATGTCATCGTAACAATAATATTCCACATTGCAGCTGCACTAGGAATTACCATTGCCCACACCGTGTTAATCATTCCTAAATCACGAATTAATAAGTACGTTGGAATTAATCCACCATCAAAGAACATTGTAAATACTAGCAAAGCCATAATAGCCTTTTTACCAATTAAATCGCTCCTTGATAAGGCATATGCCATTGGTAACGTTATTGCTAGATTAATAAATGTACCCAATAAGGTGTAAAAGATAGTATTTCGATAACCTAGCCAAATTTCATTGCTTTGAAATACCCGCTCGAATCCTTCAAATGTAATTCCCTTTGGAAATAACCACATTTGACCAGAGTTTACATATGCTGGATCACTAATGGATGCACTGATTATATAAATTAGCGGATATGAAATTATCACAATAAAGAACCAAACTAATAACTTATTAAAAAAGTCAAAAATTCTATCTGATTTTGCTGGTTTTATGCTCATAATGGATACTCCTTTACCATAAGCTTGTACCCGTTCTTCTTGCTAATCGGTTGAAGAAAATTAAGATTGCAAAGTTAATAACTGAATTAAATAAACCTACTGCTGTTGAATAACTATACTGTCCGTGTAATAGACCCGCTTCATATACATAGGTTTGAATAACTTGGGATGACTCTAGGTTTAACTCATTTTGCATAAGTAAGATTTTTTCAAAACCAATTGACATCATATTTCCCATGTTTAGAATAAGTAAAATTATGATAGTTGGCATGATACTTGGAAGATTTATATGCCATATTCGCTGGAGTCTGGTTGCCCCATCAACTTTTGCTGCTTCATGTAGTTGTGGGTCAACACCTGCTAATGCAGCCAAATAAATAATGGCTCCCCAACCTAAATTTTGCCATTCATTGGACCAAACGAAAATAGTCTTAAACCATCCAGGTTCGGTCATAAAACTAATTGGTTCAAAGCCAAGAAACTGTATAAAGTTATTGATAATACCTGTTGCCGGATCTAAGAATGCAATAATCATACCTACAAATACAACAACAGATATAAAATGTGGTGCATATGTTATTGTTTGTGCAGTTTTCTTAAATTTTCCATCTCTTAATTCATTAAGTGACAGGGCAACAATAATAGATATTGGGAATAGGGCTAATGCGTATAAGTTAATTCCTAACGTATTTTTAATTAGGTCCCAAAAATAATAGGAATCAAAGAAACGTATGAAATGATCAAAACCTACCCATGCACTGCCAAATATTCCGTCTACAGCCCTGAAATCTTTAAATGCAATTTGCACACCATACATTGGGTAATATTTGAATACTAGAAAATAAATTAGTCCTGGTGCTAGAAGCACATATAGCTGCCAATTTATTTTTATTTTTCTCCAGTTTGTTCCCTTTTTCTTGGGGGGATTTTCAGACAAAGTCTTTGCCAATGTTAATACAACCCCTTTCTTTTAGAAGTTGAAGCTCTTGGTTTATTATTTTTTCGAGGTTAATGTTACTGGTAATTTTCCACTAACATCTTCCTTACCGAAGATTGCTCCAGCCGCAACCTTGAGTACCGGAAAAGTAAACTCGTACGTACTAATGTAAACTGGAACTCTAGGTAAAAAATTAAGGTCATAAGGACTTCTCATCGCAATAACTGCATAAGGCAAGTTAAGCTTATTCAGTCCTTCGATCAATGATATTTGTTTACTACCATTCATAATCGTTAACGTACCAACAATAATAAAATCATATTGCTGTGCTTTATCCAAAATAGACGTTATTTCATTGTCTGTAATGGCTTTCGAAAAGTAGTAAACATCTGTTTTTTTATGATAGTATTTTATTGCTTCATCCAATGAAAGGGTTGCATAACGCTTATCCTCTACCTGCATTGTTGTTCCGTTATCAGGGCATACAACTAACACTCTTTGATTCTCATTTAATGAAACAGGTAATACATTATCATTAACTACAATTGTCACACTTTGTTTGTAGACTTCATGAGCAAGTTCTTCATGCTGTTTATTGCCAACAATACTTGGAACAACTATTTCTTTGTTTAGTGAAATTTCATCCCAGCTTAAATATTTTTCTTTTAACGCCGCAATTCGTTGATTGGATTGATTGATTAGTTCTTCATCTATCTCACCGGAATTTACAGCATGTTCAATTTCTTTTATCGTATTAATCTGCTTAGATGGCGTGTGAGAAATCATCACTAGGTCAACACCAGATTTAACAGCCTCAACACCACCACGTTCAGTACCAACACCGTTTGCAATCGCATTCATTTCCATGCAGTCTGTTGTTACGACTCCGTTGAATCCTAACTCCTCTCTTAACAAACCAGTAATAACTTTTTTAGAACGGGTTGCAGGGATTCCTGGCGTAGTTTCAATAGATGGAAAGTATACATGAGCTGTCATAACAGTATCGGCACCAGCTTCAATATTCTTCTTGAAAGGTAACAATTCTATCTTGTCCAAACGTTCTTTACTATGTGTGATAATTGGAAGGTCCAAATGGGAATCAACATTTGTATCACCATGGCCTGGAAAATGTTTAAGTGTCGTAATAACTCCGGCGTCTTGCATCCCCTTCATCATTTCTCCGCCTAATTTTGCAACCATTTCAGCAGATTCTCCAAAGGACCTTACACCTATTACAGGGTTATCAGGATTATTGTTCACATCTAAAACTGGTGCAAGATTCCAATTTATTCCTAATGCCTTTAGCTCTTTTCCAGTTGCAAGACCAATTTGGTACGCATTTTCAGGGTTACCTGATGCTCCTAAAGTCATAGCACCAGGGAAAATTGTAGCACCTTCCCCTAAACGACGAACCACTCCATTTTCTTGATCCACACAGATTAGAAGTGGGTGTTCATATTCAGCTTTCTTAGCCTCTGATTGTAAATCGGTCGTTAAGGCTAGAATTTCCTCGGGTGTACCAATGTTTCGTCCAAAAAGAATAATTCCACCAATATGGTAATTATGAATCATTTCTCTCACATAATCTGGAACTTGCTTATCAGGAAAACCTATTACTAGTAATCTTCCAATCTTTTTCTTTAAACCACTATCTACCACAATTACACCTCTTTCCTGGGAATTAAACTGGCAATTCGTGACCAGGGATACCATTTCCTCTACGAACATTTCCACCGACAGGAAACTTCAATGTTTGCGCATATGTTGCCCGACTTACACAGCCTCTAACTGTCCCAAGTGCTTTATAATAATCGTAATAACGGAATGAAGAAGAATTCATGATAAACCAATAATTTGAAAGTGCTTCTAAGTACGTGTCAAATTCTTCCGATACATCTACAAATATATCAGGCTCGTATCCTTCCATATCCTCCCAATTCTCACTATGATAGAACGGATAGAAGTGTGGTGCTAATCCATCTAAGTCGAAACCAGGAAGACCTGCTTTAAGTTGTGCAGCTTGTACAATTCTTGGACAAAGCGCGTGATCAGGGTGAATACTATTTACCCAATGCGTAATTACGACTGTTGGCTTCAGTTTTCGCATTAATGTAGCAACATGGGTAATAATTTCATCATTAAATGTCAATTCTGCATCTTTATAATCTAATGTAATACTTTTTCCACCTAATATTTCTGCTACTTTTTCTGCTTCTTGCTTCTTCTGTTTTGCATAATCTTCAACAGAAACATTTGGAGGATTTCCTTTTTCACCTGCAGTTAAATGTAAAAAGGTAACATCCCAACCAGCTTTTGCATATTTATGTGCGATTGCACCTGCTTGGATTTCAGCATCACCACAGTGTGCTCCTACAACTACTAAGTGTTTCTTTTTTTCCATAGTAAAATCTCTCCTTACAACTCAGTTTATTGATAACGCTTACACATTTGTCTTAAAAAATATACCTAGTATATAGCAATCTAGGTATTTGTATGATGATATGATAAATATATCATAATACTTCTATTTATGAAATAATAATTTAAAAAAATATTTAAAATTATGTTATTTTATTTCAATTCGAGCAGATTCATTCCTTAAACAATTAAGTTAAATTGCTAGCTGTAACTATTCTTCTATAAATATTTCTACCTAGCGATACCTTAGGCATCGGGTATGGTCCTTCAAAAGGTAATCTTTCTTCTTCCAATTCTTCAATTCTAGTAACTTTTCCAACAAGCCATTCTTGTAGGCGATATTCTGTTGTTTCCAAACGTGCAATTAGTCCCCCATAGCGGATTTCTAGCACTTCCCATCCAAATGCTTTGTACATATTGAACCAAAGGGTGCGATGACTTTTTCTTAATGTATTGACATTATCTCTAAGAAGAGTAATTTGTTTCACGAGTTGATTTAGAACACCCTTCTCCTTATTATCATAGGCGTGTTTTATCTGAATTCCCAGTTCAGCCTTACTACTTAAAACTACTGCCAACTGCTGATAAAATGCGAACATCTCACTCCATTCATTCGATGACTGTTGTTGCACAGTATCAAGTTGTGATATTAAATTTTGATAATGGGAATTTAATTCTAGTCCTTTAATATTTTCATCATATAGGCCAATCAATGGATCTTGCCAAAGTAAAAACTTGGATGGATTTGATTCATGCAAGTTATTTTTAGAAACTCCTGGCGTTTCATCAAACTTATTTAAAATCATAAAGTCAGAAAAATTACCACCTGTACAGTAGTAAAAACGTTTTTCAAGTTGCTCTTTTGTTACCTTTTCATGATATGCATGCTCTGCAAAATACTGTAGGACTGGAAGTGATGTCGTTAAAGGGGTTTCCGCTCCATTATCACCCCACATTGTTGCAAACACTTCTTGAACTCCTTCTTTTTTACACGCTGTTAAGGCTGCTTCCGTTGTAGCTAATGCTTTTCCGTAGTTTGGTGAAATACCATTCCATATCCAAACTCCACCAGCAAAGACTGGCGTTGACCCTAAATCCTGATGTTTACGGATAAAAGTACGATAAAATTCTTCATCTGTATGATAATAATCCCAGTAAACCAACTGTGTATCAGGAATAGATTCCATCACTTCTTGAGGTACAACAGCGTCTAAATCATAATAACCACCTGTCTTTAAACCTAGACGGAAATACATGTCACTCCATATCATTGGTTTAAGATTCATTTTTTCCGTAATAGAGACAACTTTTTGTAAGTGGCGATTCATAATATTAAATCGTTCTTCATAGCCATTTTGTTCTAAATATTTTCCTAACCCTAACTGATGTGCCTCATCCATACCTATATGAATCCGTTTCGACTGGAATGGGCTAGAAGATGCACGAATAAGATGTTCAATAAACGTATAGGTATCTGGGTTATCCACCAATAGAATGTCTGCAGTGTCTCTTATCCCTGCTGCATAATTCCACTTCAATGCTTCTGTTAAGTGTGCTAGCGTCTGGATACATGGAATCATCTCAATTCCTAATTTACTTGCATATTGATCACAATTCCGTAATTCTTCCTCGGTATACCGACCTCTCATATATCCAAAATAAGGATATTCCTTCACTTCATACGTATCTTCTGTATAAACCATCAGTACATTTAGACCCATTACAGCCATTTTTCGTAGCATACTGTATATTCCATTAACTGTAAGTACTGCATTTCTAGATGAATCAAGCATCACACCAGTCATGGAAAACTTTGGATCTTCAACTAAATGAAAATTTTCCATTGTTTGATAGTTTTCTAGCCATAGACCTAATGCGCGAAAAAAGTGAATTTTTTCTTCATACTTTATTACCCCATGATCCTGTTCACAATTCACTTCGATGGATCCTGCCCGATTAGTTATGTATATAGGGAAGCCCTTAGTTGATTGTTCAAAATGCAATTCTTTCTCTAGAATTTTAATTCCTTCCGCTAGTTCAGTGGTATCACCTATGAAATTTAATTTCATTTGTTGACCTCCTTTTATTGCACAATTTAATGTTAACGCTTACAAATAACATTAATAAATCTTCACTTTCTCTCGTACAAGCTTTAATTGAAATACTAACATATTTAATATCAAAGTGAAATATTTATTCAAAAAAAGTTAAAAATATCGTAATATTATTTTAATGCTTACGCTTATCTATATCATTACATTTGGGAAATATGTTTACTAATACAAAAAAAGAAGCCCTAAGGCTCCTTTCAACATTTACTTACTGAATCTCGATATACAATTTTATAAGGGATAATAATCCGTTTCGTTGGTTCATTTTTATTCTGCGTTTTTTCAATTAACGCTTTTGCAGACTGAGCACCTAATTCATAGATTTGAATATCTACCGTCGTCAGTGCCGGTCTAGTAATCTCTGATAAGTATACATTATTAAAACTAACTAGTGAGATATCTTGAGGTACACGAATCCCGTATTCCTCAAGCATGCTTAATATACCGAGACTAATAAGGTCATCACTCACCACTAATCCCGTCGGTAAAGTGTCTAATGACATGAGATGTTCTACCGCTTCTCGACCACCAGATTTTAGAAATTCTGTGTGGATTTTATACTCTTCACGATGTTCTATACCGGCTTCATCCAAAGCAGCTAAATAACCATTTTCACGATCACGTGTTACAAACAAATCCCGCGAACCACCAATAAATCCGATTCGACTATGTCCCATATTAATTAAATGATTAGTAATCTCTTTACCAGCTTTAAAGTTATCATTATCTACATGCGAGATTTCAGTTTCATAATCATATGGCTTTCCAACAATAATAAATGGGAAATCTTGTTCTCTTAGGAAATCAGTTACTTTATCGTTGATACGAGAGTAAAGAAGAATAACTCCACTAACATAACTCCCATACACTAAACGCTGTACTTCCTTAAAAATCTCTTCCTCTGTTTCACCAGTGGATAGATACATTGAATATTGCGCATCATGGATAACAGAGCCAATCCCACGTAAAATCTCTGGAAAAAATGGATTTTGTAAGGCGGTGTTTGTAGAAGATGGCATAATTACTCCAACCGCTTTTGTCGACTTGGCAACTAGATTTCTAGCATTTACATTCGGATGATAACCTAGTTCTTTCATTGCTTTTCGGACTTTTTTCTTCGTTTCTTCACTAATCCTAGGATTGTTTGCAATCACACGGGATACAGTAGAGGGGGAAACCCCACTAATCTTCGCTACATCTTTTATCGTTACCATAATCCCACCTCTACTTTACTTGAATTGTGTAATATTTGATATTTATAGTTGCATTCGCTTTAGAGTTATCTATGACTATTTTACCAGCACATTAATTAGTTTGAAATATTCACTATTATCATTAGATACATTTTCCATATGAAAAACTAGTACATTTATGAACGAGTACTATTAGTTAATCGATACACCCGAGCTTCATACGAATTTAATTTATTTTCTTCATAACTTTCGTAGTTGCTAAGCAGCAATTCCTTACTTAAAATATTTAATTCTTCTGGAAGTGAAAACTGTGCTTCTTTTGCAAACAGATTCGTCACAATTAAGAATATCTCATCACCGAGCTTTCTTGTATATGCATAAATCTGCTCGTGGTCTTCCATCGTAATATCATAGCTACCATATACAAGAACATCCGATTCTTTACGTAGTTGTATAAGCTTTTTATAATAATGATAGATAGAATGTGGATTCTTCATTTCTGCTTCTACATTAATTTCCGTATAATTCGGATTAACTTTCATCCACGGATTACCTGTACTAAATCCAGCATTTTTCTCTGTTGACCATTGCATTGGTGTTCTAGAATTGTCCCGACCTGTCTTCCAAATTACTTCCATAATTTCTTCAACTGGTGTTCCCTTTTCTAGTTCATTATAATAATAATTTCTCATTCCAACGTCATCATAATCTTCAATAGAAGGAAATTGAACATTCGTCATTCCAATTTCTTGCCCTTGATAAATAAATGGTGTTCCATGCATTAAAAAGTACATCGTTGCTAATGCTTTAGCAGATTCAACACGATATTCTTTATCATTTCCCCAAGTGGAAACAGATCGTGGTTGGTCATGGTTTTCTAAGAATAATGCATTCCAGCCAATACCATTTAATCCCTTTTGCCACTTCGTCAATGTCTTTTTCAATGCTGGTAAATCAATACCTGTTTCTTTCTCTTTTCTCCAAAGACCTAAATGTTCAAATTGGAAAATCATATTGAACTTGCCATTCTGTTCTCCAACCCATTCATCAGCTTGTTCTAGGCTAACACCATTTGCTTCTCCTACTGTCATAATGTCATATTTCGCAAATGTATTTTGTTTTAATTCCTCAAGGAAGACATGGATTCCATCACGATTCATATGTCCCTCATAAGATGGAACATATTTCAAATTGTCCGGATTTGGCATGTCTGGAAAACCAGGAACTTTTTTGATATGAGAAATTGCATCTACACGGAACCCATCTATTCCTTTATCAAGCCACCAGTTAACCATTTTGTACAAGTCATGACGTACATCAGGATTTTCCCAGTTTAGATCTGGTTGTTTACTAGAAAAAACGTGCATAAAGTATTCATTCGTTTTCTCGTCATATTTCCATGCGGAACCACCAAAGATGGATTCCCAATTATTTGGTTCTTTCCCATCTTTTCCTGGATGCCAAATATAGTAATCTCTGTACGGATTATCTTTTGATTTACGAGATTCAATAAACCATGGATGTTCATCTGATGTATGATTAATAACTAAATCCATTATTAATTTCATACCTCGACGATGTACTTCAGCAAGAAGGACATCGAAATCTTCCATTGTTCCAAACTCATCCATAATATCTTGGTAATCACTAATATCATAGCCATTATCATCATTAGGAGATTTATAGACTGGACTCAGCCAAATTACATCTATTCCTAATTCTTTTAAGTAGTCTAATTTGGAGATGACACCTTGAATATCGCCAATACCATCTCCATTGGAATCCATGAAACTACGCGGATAAACTTGGTAAGCTACTGCTTCTTTCCACCATACTTTGTTCATAATAACTCTCCTTGTTCATCATTTCTTGCTGCCTAGTAAGGGAAGATGGGACAATACTAAAGGTAAAACCGAACATTGAATTTTAATGCATCTAACCCGCCCCGGATATTGTTCGTTATTTACTACCTCTAATTGAGTTATGTCCCATTCTCATCGTCCAGTTCCTATCTATCTCTTATTTCCCTGTTTATCGTCAACATTGGTCAGCTCTTCGACAATGTCATCACTGAACCGTGTTTTCATAAATATGAGTAGTAACATCATAATAAAGCCAAACGTTTGTATCATAATCATCGTTATAATATTGAACTGGATTATGCCTAGTAACATAGCAATTAGAGTAGGTAAGCCAAGTGCATTTAAAACTAAATTAACGGATTCTTTATACGTTCGAATCGTAGAAACTTGTCCTCTCTTCGTAAGGAGGACAAATAAAGCAGAACCTAAACTAATAACGACAAGACTGACAAATAATAGAATCGATAATGAGAAAAGCAAGCTCCCTACAATAAAGCTTTTATTTTGTATAAACCACTGACGAGATAATTCTTTTTTCATCTCTTCAACAGTAGCTACATCTTCAATAGAAAAGTCTGTCGTATAAGCTACTCTTGCAACTGGATTATCATTTTCCTTAATAATTAACTTCTTTTGTTGAAGTAAAAGTGCATTTTCTGCTTGCAACGCGGTTTTCTCTTCAGAGTCCGATAAATTTCCCCCAACTATACCATTCTCCGTTTCCATATAGAAACTGTCTGGTAATGTTAATGTTCCTTGTGAATATTCCACACCTTCCAGTTCCTGTAATACTGATTCATCTACCAATGCAAATGCATTTGGATATGTCTCTTCTACAGGATACGACTCCAAATTGGCTAAATTTAGTGATAATGGAATCATCATTAAAGCATTCAGAAATAGTAGAACGACAATAATTTGAAACCAATTTAACTTTTTTCTACCTATAAATGCCCGTATTGGAGTAAAGATGCTTTTGAAATAGTTCATTGGAAAAATATCTGTTTTCACGTTGTTCACTTCATTTCTTATGAGATAATTTATTATATATGTGTTACCCTTTTGTACCACCAGATGTTAGTCCAGCAACAAAATGTTTTTGCAACATAAAGAATAAGATTGTAATCGGTATCGCAATTAATATCGCACCTGCCGCAAATAAAGCAACTTTTTGGTTTTGCGGATTATTAATAAAGGTTTGCAGACCAATTGCAACGGTATAATTTTCCGGTGTACGTAGTAAGAACTTCGCTAACATATATTCTCCAAATGGTGTCATAAATGCCCATAAAGATTGTACAGCGATCATCGGTTTTACTAATGGTAGTACAATCTGAGCAAAGATACGGAAATGTCCAGCACCATCCAGTTTTGCTGATTCATCTAAATCATACGGAATCGTATCGAAGTATCCTTTCATTAACCACGTATTCATCGGGATACCTCCACCGATATATAAGAACATTAAGAACCAACTTTGATCTAATGCTCCAAGTAGTAGTGCCATTACATAGAATGCAGTTAAAGCAGCTGTTGTTGGTACCATTTGAATAATTAAGAAGAACATTAAGCTTTTCTTTCTTCCGACAAAACGATATCTACTGTACGTATACCCTGCTAATGTAATAACAGTTACTTGAACAACCATCGTAACAAGTGCAATGATTAATGTGTTCATATACCAGCTACCGTAAAGTGTTTCCGTAAATAGTCTGGAAAAGTTAGCTAACGTCCACTCGGCATCAAAGTTTAGATTAAATGCTGTTACGTTACCCGCTTTAAAAGCAGAGCTTGCAGTTATCAATAATGGATAAATGATAATTACAGCTAACAAGATTAAATAAAAATACGTAAAAAATTTACTAATTATTCGGGAGGTTTTTTGAGATTTCAACATATTAGCCATCTTTAATCCTCCATTTCAAAGGCTTTCGTTTTCTTAAAGACAATTAATGAAATCATAATTACGAACAAGGAAATGAATAGTGTCACAGCAGATGCAATGGAATACTGTGGCGATGTCCCTGTTGTTAATTTATAGATCCATGAGATTAAAATATCCGTTGAACCTGCTCCAGCTCCAATACTTCCCGGTCCACCTTCATTAAATAAATAAATCATCGAGAAATTATTGAAGTTACCTGTATATTGTGTAATAAAGATTGGTGCTGCAATCGTGAAAATCGCAGGCATCGTAATATGTTTGAAGCGTTGAATTACTCCAGCACCGTCAATACGAGCTGCTTCATACTGCTCTTCTGGTATGGATTGGAGAATACCGGAAACAAGTACATATATAAACGGAAATCCTAACCAACCTTGTATTAAGATAATAGCAATTTTCGTAAAGAATGGGTCTGTCTTCCAAGGAAGACTCTGTAATTCAACGAATGGTATTAGTGCATCTATTAACGGGATTACCTGAGTATTAATGGCACCAATACTATCATTAAACATATTAGAAAAACTCATAATCGTAATGAATGCAGGTACTGCCCATGGTAAAAGAAAGATAATACCAAATACACGCTTAAACTTAATGAATTTTTGGTTTAATACAATAGCAGTAAAAATACCTATTACAATTTGAAGTGTTGTAGCTGCTAATGTCCAAATCACTGTCCAGCCAAATACAGCAAAGAATGTATCACGGTAAGAACTTAAAAAGAATATATTACTAAAGTTCTCAAATCCTACCCAGTCAATTAACTTTGCAGGTGGTATATGATAAAAATCGTAATTAGTAAAAGCAATAAAGATTGTTACTAATACAGGAAAAACGATAGCAAACAGCATAGCTACATATGCTGGAATCGTAAATAAATATGGAAAACCACGATCAACCATATTGAGTAGAACGGATTTTAATGAGGTATTTACTTTTTTACCTTCCGCCCATAATCTAGCAACTTTTCTAGCATCATTCAAATTAATCACGTAAAAAAGTATAAATAATAGAAGAATTAGTAGTTGCAAGGAACCTTCAATAAGAATAAATAATGAATGGTCTGCACCAGGGGTACTTCCAAGTGTAATTAAACCATTTAATGCTCCAATACCAAAATTAAACATTTCAATAATAAACAAAGCAAAAATAATAAGAAATGCAATTCCTTTGAATAGCTGCTTATTATAGATTTGGCCTAAACCTGGAATAATAGAGAGTAATATTGCTGTTCTTATCCGTTTTTTGCCTGTTTCTACATATTCCACTGTACTCACTCCCTTAATAAAGAAACTGAGGCAGAGAATGTATCTCTGCCAAAGTTCAACTTACCTCTTAGTATTTTTGAGAGATATTTTCTGTAATAACTTCCACTGCGTCATTTGCAGATTCTTCTGCTGTTTTATTTCCAGAAGCAGCATCGAACATTAGTGTTTCAGCACCTGTCCATACTTCTGCCATTTCAGGAATGCTAGGCATAGGAATTGCTTCGTTATATTGGTTAATAACAGCAGCAGTTAATTCATCTCCTGCTTCTGAAACTACAACACGTGTCGCTTGGTTAGCAGGAACTTCCCCTTTATCTTCATAAAGCTTTTGTTGATTTTCTTCGTTTGTTACAAAGTCTAACCATTTTTGTGCAGCTTCTTTATCTTTCGCATAATTACTTGCGATCCACGCTTTACCACCAGCAAATGGTTGGTACTCTTCACCATTTGGTAATGAAGGAATCATAGAAACACCGTAATTTATACCAGATGCATTAAAGTCTGATGCAGACCATGGGCCTCCGATAATTGCAGCAGCTTTACCTGTCGTAAACTGTTCGTTAATGAAGTTACCTGCAGTTGTAGCATCTAGCATCCCTTGTGGCCATCTATTAAACCATTCAGTCGCATATTCAATACCTTCGATAGCACCTTCCGTGTTTAGACCAACATCAGATGGGTCTGAACCATTCTCGCCGAATACATATCCACCATAAGCAGAAAGTAATCCGTACGTGCTATAGAAATCTAACCAGTTTGCAAGGAATGCTGTAGTTCTTCCTTGTTCTGAAGTAAATGCAAAACGATCATCTTCAGCTAATGCTTCTAAATCAGCAAAAGTTTCTGGAGCTTGATCAATTAAATCTTTATTGTAATAAAGAATTAGAGCTTCAATTACAAATGGCGCACCATATGTTTTACCATCAATTGTTACTTGTTGTTTGTCTAAGTCATCATAACGCCCATCATCTGGGAATGTATACTCAGCAAGATGTCCTTGTTGACCTAAGTTTCCAACTCTATCATATGGAGCAATTAGCACGTCTGGAGCAATTCCAGCTGGTCCATCTAATGGAAGTGCTTCAAGTGATTCAAATAAATCTCTTTCTGTAACAGTTACTTTAATACCAGTTTCTTCTTCAAACTTAGGGACGATTGATTTAACATAGTCAATGTATCCAGCTTCTACACCAATTTCTAATGTACCAGCAGCTTTATCGCCACCATCACTAGACTTTCCGTCATTGTTGTTATTATCGCCACCACATGCTGCTAAAACAAGTAAGCTACCTAGCATTGCAATAAAGATAAGCTTTTTCCAATTAAATTTCATTTCTTTCCCCCTCTTTCGTTTTAGTTAGTAACTAACTAAACTTGTTTTTTTGTAATACGATGAATCTACCTATCTTGTAAGGATTACCTAATTGCCCCTAAATTTAGTTTGCTAGTTTTCATCGTTTTTGTGAAAACGTTTGCGCAACCTTACAATCAGATTGTACCTCTTTTTCAAAATTTGTGCAATCGTTTTCATAGATTATTTTAATTTTTATTCATTTGACACCTCTTTTCTCTTTCCCTGTATGAAGTGTTTTTTAATGTTGACTTTATAAAACGCTTACAGTAAATTTAAAGTATAAATAAAGGGCAATGCTTTGTTTCTATACAACAACCCCGTTTACTTTTTGTAGACGGGGTTTACTTTATGCTAAAGGAGAATGAAGATGATAAAAGAGGCTATTTTCCATAGACCAACTAATAACTATGCTTACGCATATGATAAAGACACACTCCACATTATGTTACAAACAAAGAAAGACGATGTAACATCTGTTTCCCTAATCTATGGAGATCCATATGATTGGGTAGATGAAAAATGGCAAACTGAGAACAAATTAATGACTAAATCTGGCTCAACTTCCCTCTATGATTATTGGACAATTGCAGTGAATCCAGAATTTCACCGGATGCGTTATGCATTTGAATGTTCTGATTCTGTGCAAACGTTATACTACACAGAAGGTGGAATTTTCCAAACTCCGCCTTCAGAGATTTCGAACTACTTCTGCTTTCCATATTTGAATTCAATTGATGTATTTAATGCACCTGACTGGGTAAAAGATGTTGTCTGGTATCAAATCTTCCCAGAACGATTTGGAAATGGGGACCCTTCCATTAATCCTGAAGGAACTCTCCCATGGGGAAGTACCGATCCTACACCTTCCAACTTCTTTGGTGGAGACTTTCAAGGAGTCATCGATCATTTAGATCATCTCACAGAATTAGGGATTGGTGGAATCTACTTTACTCCTATTTTTAAGGCTTATTCAAATCATAAATACGACACCATCGATTATATGGAGATTGACCCACAATTCGGAGATAAAGAAACATTTCGTCGGTTAGTCCAAGAATGTCATAAGCGTGGAATTCGTGTGATGTTAGATGCAGTTTTTAATCATAGTGGGTTTTATTTCCCGGCTTTTCAAGATGTTCTTAAGAACCAAGAAAACTCTAATTATAAAGATTGGTTCCACCTTTGGGATTTCCCTGTTGAAACAGAACCAAAGCCAAATTATGATGCGTTTGGGTTTGTATCATCGATGCCGAAATTAAACACAGAAAACCCGGAAGTAAAACAATATTTATTAGATGTTGCACGGTATTGGATTGAAGAATTTGATATCGACGGTTGGCGTTTAGATGTTGCCAATGAAGTAGACCATGCATTTTGGAGAGACTTTCGAAGGGTTGTAAAGAGTGTTAAACCAGATGCATATATATTAGGGGAAATTTGGCATGATTCGATGCCTTGGTTATTAGGAGATCAATTTGATGCGGTGATGAATTATCCGTTTACGAATAGTGCCATTGATTTCCTTGCAAAGAAGAGTATTCCTGCACAGGAATTTGCTGATTCAATTACGAAGGTACTCCATATGTACCCTAAAAATGTAAACGAAGTTGCGTTCAACTTATTAGATAGCCATGATACGCCACGTATTTTAACATTAGCTAATGGCAATCAGGATCGGGTCAAACTACTATATCTATTCCAATTAAGCTTTATCGGCTCACCTTGTATTTATTATGGGGATGAAATTGGAATGGCAGGTGGCCAGGATCCAGGTTGTCGAGCTTGTATGGAATGGAATGAAGATAAGCAGGATAGAGAGTTATTTAACTATGTAAAAACATTATTACATTGGCGTAAAACAGAGCCCGTCTTTGGTAACCATTCTAATTTTAAATTTATTCATGTAGATAATGAAAAAGATTATGTAGTTTATGAGAAATTCAATGCCGATAAACGTTTACTATTTATTATCAATAATAGTGAAGAAGAGATTGAAGTACCGAGCAATGTGTTTGCAAATACTCCTCAGAAAGAATGGGAAATAGATAATGGAACTAAGAAAGAATTTGTTACTGACTCTACTGTAACTGTTCAACCACTGGGGTATCGTGTGTTTGAGTTGTAAAAAGGTAAGTGTTTTTTTGAAAAAGGAATAGGACTGGCTAGTTGCCGCTCCTATTCCTTTTTATTTTTCTCTCAATATTCACTTTCGCACGAAAAACTACTTTGTGATCAGCTTCTCGATATCCTTCAACAAACACTAGGTTACTATCGATACTTTTCTTGAGAACTAAAGTATCTCCAGGTAGTGCTTCGTTTAAATAGTTAACTTCAATGGATTTTGTATTGTACTGTTTTATCTCTTCTAGTTGAAAACAGTCCATTATATAATCCACATAGCGTGAATTATTTAAATGACCATTAAAATCAATATCACTATAGCCAATTTTTTTATAGTAAGCTATCTCTATATTTTCTGCTGCCTTTAACTTTTTTAATTCCACATCAATTGCTTTCTCTTCTATTAATTCTGGATAGGTTAAATTAATGGCATCACTCCGTTTTAATCGGCGTTTTTTCAAATCCATGATGACCCAAACGGATACAGCACGCGCAATAATATTACCACTACTATCTCTGACAATAAAATCACGTTCAAATTCTAGTTTTCCTGGTTGCAGTGGCCATGTTTCAATTTGGAGTTCTTCTCCTAATTGTGGAGTTCTGATTACATCCACTCGAATTCGCATTAACACAAAAGCAACGCCATACTTCTCTAATAGATCATTAATTCCTACACCTAAATTTTCTGCTGCTAGATTAGCTATATCTTGAAAATAATTAAATAAAGCACTAAGTTTTAATTCCTTTTTAAAATCTACATCACTCAGTTCAATCGGATAGGTCTTTTCATATTTCGTTGTTGGTTGCATATGCTTCTCTCCTAATCGAAATTAGTCTCCTACTTATCATACTATGAATTTTTGCTCGTGAAGAAGTAATATCAACTTCATTTCATACTCTTTTTACTCCAAAATCAACTCGAGACGCTCTATCAACTTCATTTCATGCACTTTCCATTCCAAAATCAACTTGAGATGCTCTCTCAACTTCATTTCATCCACTTTTTATTCTCAAATCATCTCGATGCTTTATCAACTCTATTTCATGCACTTTCCATTCCAAAATCAACTCGAGATGCTCTCTCAACTTCATTTCATGCACTTTTAATTACAAAATCAACTTGAGATGCTTTTTCAACTTCATTTCATGCACTTTTTATTACAAAATCAACTCGAGATGCTCTTTCAACTTCATTTCATACTCTTTTTACTCCAAAATCAACTCGAGACGCTCTATCAACTTCATTTCATGCACTTTTTATTTCAAAATCAACTTGAGACGCTATATCAACTTCATTTCATCCACTTTTTATTCCAAAATCAACTTGAGAATAGCATTTCCAATAAAAAAAGCTGACCCACAAATCTGATAAATACAGATCCATGAGTCAGCTCCAGCATTAGCTTAGTTCAAGCCTTGCATAAACTCTTTTAATTTTGGTGAGAAGATGAATAATAAAATTCCTAGTACGATTGCTACTCCACCTATAATACCAAAGTAAGCAATCTCTGTTTCTGGTGTGTAGAAACGGACAACTTGTGCGTTGATTGCTTGTGCAGATGAGTTGGATAGATTCCATAAACTCATCATTTGTGCTGCGAATGCAGCTGGTGCTAATTTAGTTGAAGCAGATAATCCTACTGGAGAAATTAGTAATTCTCCCATAACGATTAAGAAGAAACATAATACTAACCATAATGGACTTACTAACGTACCAGCACCACCATTTAGATATGCTGGAAGCATCATCACGATAAATGCAAGACCTGCAAAGACTAGTCCACCTGAGAATTTTTGTGATACAGATGGTTGCTTGTCCCCTAATTTCGTCCATAGACCTGCAAATAAAGGAGCAAACAAAATAATAAATAATGGGTTAAGTGATTGGAACCATGATGCTTTCAGTTCAAATCCCATAAAGTTTAAGTTTGTACGTTCATTAGCAAATGTTGCTAAGATACTTGATTGTTGCTCAGCGATAGCCCAGAAAACCATAGCAGCAACAAATAATGGAATATAAGCAAGTAGACGAGATTTCTCGACTTTAGTTGTTTTAGGACTGCGGTACATGAAGATAAAGTAAGCAGTCGGAATAATAATACCTAAAATACTAATGGAGAAGATGACACGTTCTACTGTTAACCATCCGCCTGTAATGCCTAACCAACCGATAATCCCTAGTACAATTAATACAACTAAAATGATTTTTATCATACGAGATTTTTCTGGTTTTGTTAATGGATTCGGAACAATTGTACCAGCTAATCCTAAGAATTTATTACGTGTTACAACAAATACAATAAGACCAATTGCCATACCAATTGCTGCTACACCAAATCCTAAGTGGAAGCTAACTCCTTCCCCTAACGTACCAACGATATAAGGAGCAATGAAAGCACCCATGTTAATACCCATGTAGTAAATGCTGAAACCAGAATCACGACGAGGGTCTTTCATGCTGTAAAGATCCCCAACCATACCTCCAACGTTTGGCTTTAATAGCCCCGTACCGATAATAATAAAGAACATGGAAGTAAATAATCCTGGAGCGCCAAATGGTAATGCTAAAATGATGTGACCAATCATAATGAGAACTCCACCGTGGAACACAGTCCGAGCAGTACCTAATATACGGTCAGCAATCCAACCACCAATAATACCAGACATATAAACAAGCGATCCATAAATCGCCATAATAGAATTTGCTGTTGTTTGATCAATACCAAGTCCGCCGTCACTTACTTCATAGTACATATAGAATAAGAGAATGGCACGCATTCCATAATAGGAAAAACGTTCCCAGAACTCAGTAAAGAATAAGGTTGATAACCCTTTTGGATGTCCGAAAAAACCTTTCTGTGGAATTGTTTTTAATATGGCATCCTTATCATGTTTATTCATGATTTAATAGCCTCCTGATGTTTTTAAATTTCGGAAATAAACTGAAAACTCTCAAGGAGTTGACTTAAACATTTTATGAAAAATATCTACTCACGTAAAGGGTATTTAAAGAAGTAGAACTGTTCTAAAAAATGGTAAGATAATGAAAGGTTTTTATGTAAACGATTCACTAGTAATAACAATAGGAATCATATAATGAGCTATAGGTAATATTTGTAATATTAATTAAATATTTCAAGTTCTTCACTTTACATGCTAACTTTAGATAATTATGAGATAATCTTCAAAAATGATTGGTTTATGAAAGGTACAATATTATGAAACATGAAAATCTGAATACAAAGCTAGAAAAAATAGGACTTCAAGAAACTTCAACACTACTACGTAAAATACAGTCAACGGACACTTTATTAGATGATGTTGCATCTATATTAAAAGACTGCTCTTCTTACCTAAAAAATATTCGGGATGATTTGGATATTTTGCATCATCAATTAGTCAGTCTTACTGAATTTAAAGATGAAGTTAGACATATTATTATCCGAGATTTATGCAGCATTTTGGAGGAAGGACTTAATCCATCTGAGGAACTATCTCTAATCTATTTAGATGATCAGGAATTAGAAGAAGTAGTTTCCCTATACGCTGAAGCGATGAATGGGAACTTAGATAAACAATTAGAACTCGCCCATTTTTATAAATCCATTTCCAGAGATGATTGGGCTTTCGAGTGGTTCCAAATGGCTGCTGCAGGGGAAAAGGCAGATGCGCTGTATTGGCTTGGTAATTATTATTTTGTTGGTGAAGTTGTGGAACATAATCTTGAAAAAACGTATATGTACTATAAGAAAGCTGCGGAATTAGGCCATGGGGATGCAATGAATAACTATGCAGATATGTACTTGCGCGGAGAATATGTGGAAAAAGATGAAAAAAGAGCATTGGAGCTATTTAGATTAGCAGCGGATAAAGGAGTCCCTGAAGCGATGTATACACTTGGCTATATGTATGCAAATGGAGTCGGAACAAAAATGGATTTAGAAGTATCAAGAAAGTGGTTTGTACAATCCGCATTGGCTGGAGATGTTTTTGCTGCAAACCGACTTGGTCATGAAGCCGTTGAAAAAGGGGATGGCGAGGAAGCTATTTCTTGGTATCAAATGGCTGCAGATCTTGGGGATTCTTATGGTGAATTTAATCTCGGTCAATGTTATGAGAATGGAATTGGGACTGGAGTAAACATGAAACAGGCGAAATATTGGTATAAGCGAGCAGCTTTAAAAGGAGATCAACAAGCCCAGCAGAGATTAAAGGAGCTATAAAACATATCCCCGATATATAAGTAATTCGGGGATATGATTATCAGTATTATTTTTTATTTAACGGAACGACTTGAGACTCTAACTTAAATGGCCCCTTAGAAACATAAAGTTCACTAAATGTTGCTCCAGGTTCCTTCTCCTCCGCTTTAAAAAATCGAACAACTGGCGTAATCGTTAACGAAGAAGCATTTTCATCAAGCTTGGTAGTAATAGAGCGAGTAGAATGTACAAACTCATTATTTGATCCATAACCATTCCAAACCATTGTATATTCATTCCCTAAGTCATCTATTACTTCATAATCAATAACAGCATCACCATATTCATCCATATACACCCTCGTTACTTTTTGTCTGAAATAAAAGCTAGTAGCTATTGGTGTTGTTGCAATTTTATTTAATGTAACTTCCAATCCTTCATCATTCCATACGATATTTTCATACTTTTGTTGTTTGCTTTCAATGGCCGCTAACTCTAAGTTAAATTTCCAATTTCCTTTAACAGAGGTTTTGAATTTAGGATATGGAACACTTTCATCTAGGCTTCCTATTTCATTCCATTTCCAATCGACAATCAGTTCATCAGGATGTTTCCTTGCTTTTAAGTATACTTGGTAAATACCAGCATATTTATTTTCCCCCACCTTCTTAATTTGTTCAAAACCACCAGTACTACCGTCATAATCTAAGAGAAGATTATTTTCAGTCCGTGTTTTTAATCCCCATTCATGATCTGTACGTAACTCATCTCCTAGATCATGCTCACTCTCAATCGTAAATGCTAATGTGATATTTTCTTTATCATAAACGACATCAGTTATCGTTACGTTCACCCCGTTGCTTTCATAGGAACTATCTACTGGACTTGCATACTCCTCGTAATGTTCAAAAATATATTCCTCTTCATTATCCTGAAATAGATTAAATATATTTCCAATTAACGGGATGTTTGCAGCAAAAGCTGGATTTGCTACACTCATTGCAAAACATAGAATGATCAAAGTGACTGTGCTTACTACTGCCACAGACAACAATCTTGGTACTTGTTTTTTCTTCTGTTTCATCACACGCTGTTTAATACGTTCTTTTTCCATTTCACTAACATACATCGGTTCTATATTTTCGTCGATAGGTGATCTATTAAACTGCTTATACAGTTTTCTCATGGATACTTCCTCCCAAACTGAATTTACGCAACCGCTTCTTTCCACGGTAAAGGCGATTATCGACAGCTGCCTTGGTTATACCGAGGGAATCAGCAATTTCTTGATTTTGCATATTTAAAAAGTACTTCATCGTAAAAATATCACGGTCCATCTGCTCCAGCTCACTCATCATATTAAGTAATTCAATTGTATTCTCCCTTGTAAAGAACTCTTCTTCTGCTGACTTTACAGCATGGGTTGCTTCATCCATTTCCGTTGTCAAAGGAGAACGAGCTATTTTCCGTTGCATATCAATGGCTTTATACTTGGCAATTGTACAAAGCCACTTCTTAAAATCTTCACTATCCCCTTTGAATTGTCTCGCATTATCAAAAGCACCGAGAAAGGTATCACTAATGCATTCTTCAATTAGATGGGTATCTTTCTTTATGTTGATGTTGTTATATATTACTGCTTTTACAACACCGATATAAGTATCAATTACATATTCAAGTGCTGCCTCTTTTTTCTTTTTAAATTGCTTGATAAAATTATCACTTGTAATTTTCATCACCATAACTCCTTTTCTGTAAAGGCCCTTACACTATATACATCGTTCCATTTTAAAAATATTCTCAACTTTTTTTTTACAAAACTAAAAACTCTACCTTTAGTATACTAAAAATCCCCTTATGGAAGACAAGAGAGCTCAAGTAAAGCAATATCACCTCTACTATAATTTCTATATGATATAATGTGGATATGGCGCTCTGTTTTTTTACATCTTAAGAGAAAGGTTGAGAAGAATGGACTATACAAACACGTCAGAAACACTAGCTAAACAAGGAAAAAATACAGTTATTAGTATGCAAAATCTGAAACGTCTGGCACATAAGAAAAATAATGAACGAAAAGTCTTATATGAAAAGTTCCGTGCAAATGAACACTCTTTTCGGGTATATACATATATGGATGCTGCTATTGGTCAATTAGAGGAAGTTCAAGAATTTCTTAACAACTTAGCAGTATTTGGAGATAATTTTACAGGTGTTGATGTCGATTTCTCGAAAATAGTGGATAAACAAAAAGTGAATGAATCTTTCCAACAGGTAAGCACCTCATTTAATAAAATGGCACAAAAATTAGGATATGACGATGAGACAATGTAACGCTCTCTGTCATATCTTTTTCTTATAAACACAACCTCGAGAATCTACATGCTATCACTGATCGTTGCACCTACCTATTATAATAGGTCTATATACAGTAAATTAAAATTTGAACTTCTATATAGGTTTCTTGTTTGCAGAAGGTTTTTTCTCCCTATTAGAGCCTCTCTCAATTTACTATTCGTGTTTTTAAACTCCATACTTATTTAACTTAATGTATTGAGTAAGCTGAACACAAAAAAACTAGGTCCTATTCAGACCTAGTTTCTTCTTTAAAGATTTTTAGTTATATCTGCGTCCTCTTGAAGTTTCTCAACAAGTTTTTGATATGTTTCTGATTCTTTTTGTGATTTTACATGATTGATAAGATCGGCTTCCATTTCTTCAAATGAAGGAATTTCCACTTCTTCATCTTCTTTACTCACTTGTTCTAATTGAGCAACATACGTATCGTATACTTCTTGTAACTCTTCTTTCGTTGGCTCAGCATCACCAGACTCACTTGCAATTAGCTTCTCTACCTTTACTTGCATTTCAATTTCTGCTAAAACTTCTTCTTTCTCCATGCCAGCTTGTACTTTAAAGGCATCAAATAATTCATCTTGGGTTTCAAATCCATTTTGAGTAACAAGACTGTCAATTGTTTCATTTACAGCTTCCTCTGAAGCCTCAAGTCCTCTATTATCTGCTTCTTGAAGAACTAGTTTCTGTCCAATTAGAGCATCAATAATTTGCCCTTTTAATTGGTCTTGATCAACCTCTTGACCAGTAAACTGTGCTTGCATCATAACTTGTTGGAATTGAGTTTGATAAACGGATTCGAACTCTTCCTTTGATATTTCTTCACCATTAACTTCAGCAACGACATCAGGAATGTTTTCTAAATCCGGTTTAGGTGCTTCAGTTTGTTCCCCCACTTCTCCATTATTAGCATCATTCGTATTCGAGTTTTCTCCATCTGCAGAATCATTATCACTACATGCAGCCATAATGAATATAAGCATTACGACAGATATGCTTAATAACCACTTTTTACTCATCATCATTCTCCTTTTTGTTCAACGTATTGACTATTGTACCAAACTGAATCTTAATGTAAACTCCATCACTTTTTAAATCTCTGTATTATTACACACAGTTAATATCTCCATTGGTTGATATGACAGGGATACTTGACTCATAGTCGTAAGCAATTACAATTATGTGTAAAAACTATGTAAATGAGTTGTAATCCATGAAATTAATAATAAGACTATAAATTTTGGCTGGGCATAAAATAAAAAAAGACACTCATCAAGTGCTTTTCTATTATTTTTATACTAATCTTCGTAGGAAAAATCATCACTTAACACCGCATCAGGCGTCAAATCTGATTCAATACCCCTTTTAATTTGCTTTAAAAACTCTTGCCTAGTAATATTCCCTTCTTCTAAAAGATATAATGGATTTCTATCATCAAGTTCCCTAAAAGCAGAAAGATTTTTTCTTGTTCCACCAAGCATCTTGACAATAATTAATTCCAGTTCGATAATTGGCTCGTACAGATATCCTGGACCACTCCCGATTTCGTCATCAATGCCTTGTAAGGTGTTTGAAATTTCATCAAGCTTACGTTCTTTTCTATTTAAATCTTCTAAAAGTTTTACTAATTCTTCAGCTATGTCATTCATCATTTCCATTCCTTTCAATTAAATAATTATAGCCACTATAGAGGAAACAAAATGAATTGCTCGTTTCTGACTTATCAAATAGGGTAAACTAAATTTAATAAAATAGTTTAGGAGGTACTTAGATGCCTACAAATAAGAAACCCAATAGATTAATCGGTGAAAAATCACCCTATTTGCTCCAGCATGCCCATAATCCCGTTAATTGGTACCCATGGGGAGAAGAAGCATTTATAGTAGCTCGTAGAGAAAACAAACCTATCTTCCTTTCTATCGGCTACTCCACTTGCCACTGGTGTCACGTGATGGCTCATGAATCATTTGAAGATGAAGAAGTAGCCCTTATTTTAAACGAACATTATATTTCTATAAAAGTGGATCGAGAAGAGCGTCCAGATATTGACTCTATTTATATGAAAGTATGCCAGATGATGGCTGGGCATGGAGGATGGCCACTTAGTATTTTCATGACTCCGGATAAAGTACCTTTTTATGCAGGCACATATTTTCCGAAAGAAAGTAAATATGGAAGACCCGGGATAATAGAAGTATTAGAACAACTACATATAAAATATACCAAGGACCCAGAACATATAACTGACGTCACAGAAAGTGTCATGAATGCATTAGACAGTACGGTCCGCGAAAAAAGCAAGCATCGGTTATCCAAGGAAATCACTGACCAAGCATTTCAACAGCTAGGAAGAGGGTTTGATTTTACATATGGTGGTTTTGGAAAAGCACCAAAGTTCCCACAGCCGCAAAATCTAATGTTCCTCCTCAAGTACTACCATTCTACTGGGAAAATAGCTGCTCTAAAGATGGTAGAAAGCACGTTACAAAATATGGCTGCAGGTGGAATTTGGGATCATGTTGGCTATGGTTTTGCCAGATATTCCACCGATGAAAAATGGCTTGTCCCGCATTTCGAGAAAATGCTATACGATAATGCCCTACTTTTAATAGTATATACAGAATGTTATCAAATAACGAAGAAAACCTTTTATAAACGAATTGCCGAACAAATTATTGTCTTTATTGAAAGAGAAATGATGAATTCGGAAGGTGCTTTTTATTCTGCCATCGATGCAGACTCTGAAGGTGTTGAAGGAAAGTATTATGTTTGGGAAGATGAAGAAATTTATGACATCCTTGGTGAGGACTTGGGGGAAATCTATACAACAGCATACGGTATCACGCCATATGGTAACTTTGAAGGAAAAAATATACCGAATTTAATACGAGCGAATTTAGAAAGTGTTGCAGAAGAGTTTGGACTAACTACTGAAGACTTAGAAAGACAGCTGGAAACCGGCCGTAAGAAATTACTTGTAGAGCGCGAAAAACGAGTTTACCCACATGTGGATGACAAGATTCTTACTTCATGGAATGCGATGATGATTGCCAGTTTAGCAAAAGCTGGTAACGTTTTTCAAAATAAAAATTATATTATGATGGCAGAGAAAGCTATAGCATTTATTGAATCCAATCTTTTTACAAATGGAAAATTAATGGCCAGATACCGTGATGGGGAGGCAAACTTTAACGCATATTTGGATGATTATGCTTTCCTAAGCTGGGCTTATTTAGAGTTATATCAAAGTACCTTTACCTTAGATTATTTAGAAAAAGGAAAGGCTTTATTAAATGAAATGATTCATTCATTCTCGGATGAAGAAAACGGTGGCTTCTTCTTCAGTGGTAAAGAGAATGAAAAACTCATATCGAATGATAAAGAAATATACGACGGTGCAACACCATCAGGGAATAGTGTTGCCTCACTAATGCTTATCCAATATGCTTCTTTAACTGGTGAGACAATGTTTTTAGAGAAAGTAGAAGAAATGTACTTTACCTTTTTTGAAGATATAAAAAGACAACCATCTGCAGGAGCATTCTTTATGCAGAGTCTGTTACTATCCGAGAACCCGACAAAAGAAGTGGTTGTATTATATGAAGAGGACAACAGTTGGAAACAATTAAGATCATTGCTTCAAGACAAGTTTCTGCCAAACACCGTATTCCTTATCGGTAAAGATCCTACTGAGTTCAGTCAAATTGCACCCTTTGCCAAGAACTATAAAAAGTTGGAAAACAAAACTACTATCTATGTTTGTCAGAACTTTACTTGTAAGCAACCAACTACCAATATAGAAACAGCCTTTAAAAACATCATGGAATAAAAGATAAAATGCTCCCCAATGGAAAGGGAGCATTTTATTATTATCCGAATGGATTTAATAGTTTCTTAATTAGTTTCTTTAAAAAGCTATCTTTATAGGGATCGAGTAATTTTCCTGTTTCTTCATTATACACGTGTTTGATAACTTCACCCGTAAGCGGATTTATTAGTTTTCCTGTTAAAGGATTAAGTATTGGTATAATTACCTTTTCTGTAATTGGGTCAATTAGCTTTTCATTTACGGGATCTACTATCAAATCAATCACTTTCCCAGTAACAGGATCGATTAATTTTCCTGTTATCGGATCTAAAATGGGGCTGAGTACATTTTCTTCTATTGGATCAAGGATGTTCTCTTTTATCGGGTCAATAACAGGATCCAATACATCTTCTGTTACCGGGTCAAGAATATTTTCCTGGACTGGATCAAGAACTGGATCGAGCACTTTTTCTTTTACTGGATCTAAAACATTATCCTTTACAGGTTCTATAATAGGATCTAATCCAATGTCCTCGACCGGTTTTAAAACATTTTCAACATCTCCATCATCGCCTTTTTCATTACCAAGTCCAAGTTCTTCCAATAGTTCCTTTAATCCGTTTGACTCTTTTTGAAGAGTGTCTTCTTCCTGTTTCAATTCTTCAACTTTGGTAAGCAAATTATTATGCTCATTTTTCTGGTTATCAATTTTATTAATTAAATCCAACATTCTAACTTGTAAATTGGATAGTACTTCCTCTTTTTCCTCCTCTTCTTGATCGTTATTTTCTACTGAATATTCAATAGGACTACCAGCTTTTTGTAATTCAGCAAGTTCCATTAATTGGGCATACGCACCAAATTGATTCATTAACTGTTCCTTATCTTCCAGCGCTTCTTCATATTCTGCGAACTTTCTTTCAATACTAGAAATATTTGCATCGATTTCATCGATAAGAGCACTACCTGTATCTAATAATTCAATAACAGCGATAAGTTGTGTCGATATATTTTCAATTGCTAACAAGACAGATTCAAAATCAGGGAGTATTTGGTCTAATCCAAGTTCACTTAACAGTGACTCTTCTAATTTAGTAATCTCTTCATATAACCCGCTTACATATTCTTCGTTCAGTAACTCCTCTACAATAACTGTTGCTTTATCTAATAGACCTTCTAATTGTTCAGATAAATCCTCCTGCTCTTTTATTAAATCAATGATTTTCTGTAATTCTTCCTCACTATTTTCTCCATCATTAAATAGTTCTTCTAGCTGCTCGATACTAATCAGCGGATTATAGTTTGGTAATGAACCACATTCACTTAAATAACATGTGTGAATATTGGCATTTACAAGAGAGATGCTTTCGACTACCTGTTCTTCTACATTCATGACAACATTTTCCATACATATATTACCGAGTTTACTAGGTTTACATAGACCGCCAATATTAGGTAACTCATTATTTATTGTTTGGGCATTCAAATTTTTAACTGGAATTGGTCCAGGTGAAGTAATTCGCACGACAAGTGGTTCAAGACCATTTCCTCTTTCAATTACTTTTGTTATTGTTAAACCATGAATCATCCCTTCATATATTGTAATATTGCCTGTTAAAGCACCGAGAAAATCCATTGTTCCATCAACCTTAGTAGTTTCAATAATAAAACCCCCACTATTACCAGACGGATGTTGAGGATTACTTGCAAATATGTGATTAATCGGTGCAACAAGCGTGGCAACAACTAATATCACAATTAAGATTAATGGAATTCTTCTTTTTCGTTTTAATTTCATTGATTATTCCCCTCGTCTACCAATCTCTCCTTTTAGACTGCTTGATTGACCTGTTCTATCTTCTCTTGTTGTTTATTCCGCTTCCACGTATCTAAATCGATTTCTTCCTTATCCCATGCAATATTTAATGCTCCAGCGACAATGCCTAATATTGTCCCAATTAAAAATCCTCCAAGAGCTCCCATAATAGATAAAACAGATAAAAAGATCGTTGCAATTCCAAAGAAGGTTGAAAGTTGTGGATAGAAGTATTCACAAATTCCGATGATAAGTACAAGTCCGCCAAAAATAAACCCAACAAATACAAGACTACCTGGAATAAATGCTATAGCGTATAAGTGTAATGGGATATATAAAATCATCAATCCTGCTAAAATAGTCAATGTTGCTCCCCAAAAAGGACGTCGGCTTCTCCACTGTTTGAAGGAATTTCCTTCAACTACTTTTTCAAATTTTCTTTCTTGCTTCATTTGTCTTTTACGTTCTTTTCTTTCCTTTCTATTCATTAGAATCACCTTTCCTATTTGCTCGGGTTATTTCCCATTTCCAGGAAATGTCGTCATATCTGGGCCATCTATTCTTTCCGCTGAGATTTTTGCACCATCAAGACTTACGACCGTTTGGAACAAGTAGTCAGTAACAATTTTTGCATCTTTAATTTTAATTGTTGCAGCATTTTGCGACCAGTTTTGGGAGAATTCTGAGGTGTTCTTTTCTTCTATTTCTAAGTTATTAAAACTCAAATCTGCTTCAATTAAACGAGCATCATGTATGAGTCCTGTAATATTAGTTGGTCCAGTTGAGCGAACATGGAATCGAACCCAACCAATTCCAGGTAATTCAAGATCTTTATAAATATGCAAATTTGTAATGACTACTTCATCCATTTTATTTCGCACCATTGGTTCTGCATCTGAGTTTCCTGTTTCACCTACATGTGGTAAAAGTTGAAAATTAGTCCCATTTAATTCGTCAAACTCAACATAAAAATCTCCAATTCCACCAAGCGGTAGTGCAAATGCCGTTCCTGAAAATCCAAACGCAGCTATTAAACTACCAAATGCAAGAAACCCAGTTAGCAACGCAATAAGAAACTTTTTCTTCATTGTTTTTCCTACTATAATCTTTTCGTTCTCTTTCAATTTCATCACCTCAATGAAGGTATTTTGTGGAACAAATTCCTTTCCTTTTGCGTTACCAGAAATACAGACACCCCCTTGTTGATAACGCTTTCATAATAAGTAAAAAAAATAGCTACATCTCGTATTAATCATATTGTAAGTCAGAGTCTCCAAGTTTAGTACCCTACGAATATAGGCTTTTATGGTTGTTTTTATAGTACAAAATACCTCATTTTTCATAATATTAGTAAATTTCAATGGATAACCCTTTAAAATTAGGATTTATATCGTAATATATATAATAAGCAAATATTATACGATACATATTTTCCTATCCTATTCTTACTTTTTTTAATTATAAAATGATAAATAATAAGTTTTTATTAAAGGAGTGATTGTCATGTCCTATACTATTCAAGAACAGATGAACAACATATATGAAAAAGGAATACAACTAATTTCCAAACATGAGGAAGCTATATTAAAAGAATGGCATACTGTAACAGCACGTTTACAAGTATCCCGAGAACGATCTCAAAAAAACATAGATGATACTGTTCACTATTTGGCAAACCGCTTATTCCACACTACAAAACAAGCAGCTTCTACTGAAGTAACACTATCAATTCAAACGAATAAATTCATCATTACGTTACTAGAAAATGCCGTCCACAAAGTAATTCAAGCTGAAAATGATTTCTCCTATAAAGATCATCAAGCCATCCAATATGTATTTATTAAATTAAGTGAAGAAGTTTTAACACAACCGTATCAACATTATTTTGCAATTGATTCCTTTCTACAAAACTTAGTTACTTCCAATCAATTACCGATTGTTTGGACTGCAATTGCAATAAAAAGAAACCACCAATTTCTTGTTGAGAAATGGTTTAATCATTTAAGTGGGGACTTATTATTCGGTGATGAACCTATCAAAGCAAGTACTATTTATGGGTTGTCCGAGTTGTTACTAAATCAAATGGAAGAGGCGGGGAAGTATACTGTCTTTCCAATCCCATATGAGGATATTACTATATTAATTTGTGTACGAAAGGAAGAAAGTAATCATGTCGTGCCATTTGTATCGTACGCTTTGCAAGTATTTCAAAATGGAAAAGAATCTTTTCAACTTACGAAACAAGATCAAGAGTGGAAAGACTCTGTCATTATGTTCAATGAAACTGTAATGCGTTCTAGAAATTATCAAGAAGCAGTTGAAAATATTACTGCTGGTTTCGTCAATTATTTACCATTTGAACGATGTGCATTATTTTCCTATTCTGTCGATAAACAAATGGGCTTTGGCTTATTTGGTCACCGCTTAGATAACGAAGCAATACAAAATATAACAGAAGATATAAGTAATCTGCCAATAATCCAAAACAACCTACATTTTTTAGAGTTATTCGGGCAAAGCTTGGATTATTTACAGCCACTTTATTTAAAAGATGCTGAAATTGGTTTTCCTAGTGAGTACATTAAGCAATTCAATTTGCGCTCTGTCGTAATAGCTCCTATTTTCTTAGCATCAAATAATAAATTACTTGGTGCAGCAATTCTGGATCAAGGTCCAGGAAAATACTTCAAAATCGGACAAGAAAGCTTCTCTGCATTAATAAAGTTTGGGCAAAGTGCGGGGGAAATATTAGCTAAGTTCTCGGCAGAACAGGAAACGAAACAAAAGTCGGATCAAGTTCGAATCCATCTTTCCAAACGTGAAGTGGAAGTATTACAATTAATGGCTGAAGGTTATTCCACTTTGGAGGCAGCTAGTTTTTTAAATTTAAGTGAATATACTGTACGAGATTACGTATCTACCATTATGCAAAAGATGGAAGCAAGCAACCGGACAGAAGCCGTTGCAAGAGCATTGAGAGAAGGAATTATTGAGTAATAAAAATAAGGAGCCGCTAATTGCTCCTTATTTTTATTATAGTTTATCCACTTGTTCAACTCACATAAGCTACTGTCCTATCACTACTTCTTTATTACCAGATTCTGCTTCTTCATAAATATTTTCAATTAAGTCTTTATATTTTTCTTGGATGACATTAATTCGTAAAGACATTTTTGGTGTTAATTCGCCTCCATCAATGGTCCATGGCTCACTAATAATTACTATTTTTTTCGGTTGTTCATAGTTTGCAAATTTATCGGTTCGCGTTAGAACTTCTTTTTCCAATAAGTCTCTAACTACTTTATAACGGCAAATTTCTTCCAAATCTTCAGATTGTACATTATTTTTCTTTGCCCATGGTAGTAAATTTTCATAATCGGGATTAATGAGGCAAGTAATAAATTTCTTATTATCCCCAACTACTAATGATTGTTCAATAAATGGGCTTTCATTGATAGCGCTTTCAATCGGCTGGGGTGCAACATTTTTCCCAGTAGATAATACGAGAATACGTTTCTTTCGGTCAATAATCTTTAAATATCCTTCCTCATCCCACGCTCCTATATCTCCTGTCTTAAACCAGTCTCCTTCAAAAGCTTCTGCTGTTGCTTGCTCATTTTTAAAATATCCGTTCATAACACTCGGGCCTTTTACTAACACTTCTCCATCTTCCGCAAGTTTCACTTCTAAATTAGGTAGTACTTTTCCAACTGTCCCTACCTTTGAGCGAACCATAGGGTTTAAAGTAATAACGGGTGCAGTCTCTGTTAATCCGTAACCTTCTAAAATAGGCATATCTAATGACCAAAAAAATCGTGCAATATCTGGATTTAGCGTTCCACCACCTGATACAAGGCCTCTTAATCGTCCACCTAGTTTTTCTTTTACTTTCTTATATACAAGTCTGTCAGCTAATTTCCACTTTCTTGCTAAGCTTTTTGACATAAAATCTCCAAGTGCGATATCTTGAACGGAAGCTTTTAAATAATTATCATACCGTTCTGCTCCTATATCCAATGCCCAATTAAATATTTTCTTTTTCACCGGAGACCCGCCATTAATCTCTCCTAACACTTTTGCATAAACTTTCTCTAATAATCGTGGAACGGTTGTTATAATTGTCGGTTTCACTTCTACTAAATTTTCTTGGATAGTTTCAATACTTTCTGCGTAGGCAATAGTTGTACCAATTGATAGTAATGTATAATGACCTGCCATCCGTTCAAAGACGTGGGACAAAGGCAAATATGATAATGCAAGATCTTCAGGCAATAATTCAATAAACCAAAATTTTACCGATTGAATATTAGCTAGAAAATTCTCATGTGTCAGCATCGTACCTTTTGGTTTTCCTGTTGTACCTGACGTATAAATAATGGTCACTAAATCTTCTTTCTTCACATTGCTCCATATATCTTCCCAATTGGATAACAAACTTTCCTTGCCAATTCGCTCGAAGTTTTCAAAGGCTAACACATCATTCCCCGAAGATTCTTCCCCTGGATACATAATTACTTTAAAATCTAGCTGAACACCACTATCGATAACTTTTTGCCTCTGTTCCTCGTCTTCAACTACAATTGCTCTTGCTTCAGAGTTCTCTAAAATGTATGCAATTTGATCTGCTGGCAAGGTTGGGTATACGGGAACACTAACTGCTCCTATACTGGCTAACGAAAAGTCCGTTATCCCCCACTTTGGATTACTATTAGATAGGATTGCAACTTTATCTCCTGGTTCAATTCCTAGCGCTTTAAAAGCCGAAGCAGCATGATAAATCTTTTCCCAGAACATTCGAAAAGTCATATGTTGGTATTTGCCGTTTTCTTTCCACATGTAGACATCTTTTTCGGGGTATTTTGTGACTGTTTGGTAAAGCATATCTACTAGATTACTAGGTTTCATTTAAAAAACCTCCTCGTATTGCTTTCTTACACCAAATATATTCACATGAATGACTAAACATACATACGCCCGGAAAACACTTTTATTATTTGTGTTTTCCGGTCATATCATGGAGTCATCCCATTCTTCCTTTAAAAAGAAAAGGAATTTAACACAACCTGTAACTTTAATGCCAACCCTAAATTCCCTTTAATTTTCAACTTTCCACTCATGAATGCTGCAGTTGGATTTAAAGTTCCTGCTACTAAATCTTTAAAATCATCTGCCGACAATGTTAAGGTAACATCTGGCGTAAACACTTCACCTTTTAGCGCTTTTGCCTCGTCTGGTTCAATGACCATTTGATAAGTTCCGCCATCTTCTCCTGTCAGATTAAACTGGTACACCCCATCCTTTCCTTTCGTTGCAGCTGGATCTTCATGTAAAGCAGCATCAATCATTTCAAATACGTCGTCCGACTTTGGTTTAACGAATTCCATCGTTATCCTCCTATCCAATTTTCTCAATAATTGTGGCAGTTGCCATTCCAAATCCAATGCACATCACCTGAAGTCCATATTTTCCATTCGTATCTTCTAACGTGTGTAACAATGTCGTCATTAAACGTGCACCACTTGCTCCAAGTGGGTGACCTAATGCAATTGCGCCACCTCTACTATTAACTTTCTCCATATCGGGCTCAATTTCCTTTTCCCAAGCTTTCACAACGGATGCAAATGCTTCATTTATTTCAATTGCATCTATTTCTTGGATAGATAAACCGGCTTTTTCTAGCACTTGACGTGTTGCCGGTATTACACCTGTAAGCATCATAACCGGATCGACCCCAACAACTGTTCGAGCGACGATTTTTGCTCGTGGTCTAACTCCTAGTTCTTTTGCTTTTTCACTAGACATGAGTAACAAGCCAGCTGCACCATCACTAATTTGGCTGGAATTCCCTGCAGTAACCACTCCATCGTCTGGTTGGAATGATGGAATTAGTCCACTTAATTTTTCCATTGATGTATTTATTCTAATTCCTTCATCCGTTGAAAATATCTCATTACTTTCCCGGTGAATTGGTATAATTTCGCGGTCAAATAGTCCTTTATTTGTTGCCGTTGCTGCCTTCCTGTGACTTTGTAATGAATATTCATCAAGCTCTTCTCTTGATAATCCCCATTGAGATGCAATCATTTCTGCGGAGAAACCTTGTGGAACGATAGAATGCTGTTCTACTAATCTATCGCTAAAAGAACCTAAATCACTTCCCATTGGTACCCTACTCATATTCTCAACACCACAGGCAATCACAATATCAGCATCCCCTGCAAGAATCGTTTGGGAAGCATTATGTATTGCTTGTTGACTCGAACCACACATTCGATTCATCGAATATGCTGGCACCTCTACAGGAAATCCTGCTGCAAGACTTGCCATCCGACCGATATTTCCGCCTTGTTCATCTGTCATAGTGACACATCCACAAGCAATATCCTCTATAAGAGCAGGTTCAACATTGTTTCGCTCTACTAACCCTTGTAAAACTGGAACTAATAGGTCAACCGGATGAACGCTAGAAAGAGAACCATTCCTTTTTCCGATGGCTGTACGAATCGCATCAACAATAACTACTTCACGCATGATTACCCCTCCTAACTAAAATGTAAATAATTCAATACCACCAGACACGTTTAATCCAACACCAGTAATATATTTTGCTTTATCGGATACTAAGAATGTAATTGCATTTGCAATATCCTCTGGCTCGCCAGGACGCTTAAAAGCAGTACGGTTAATCATTCGTTCATTCATTTTTGGATTCCCTAGATGAAAGGCTTCGGTACCAATTATTCCAGGTATAATGGCATTGACATTAATACCAAAGCGAGCACCTTCTAATGCCATACTCTTTGTAAATCCTAATAGACCTGCCTTTGTCGTTGAATAACTTGCTTGCCCAAATCCACCTAAAGTACCTGCGACAGAGGCCATATTTATTATCTTTCCGTACTGCTGCTCTTTCATATATGGCCAAACTGCTTTTGTACAATTATAGGCTCCAGTCAAATTCACTTGTAAATCTCTTTCCCAAAAGCTATCATTCTGATCTTCGATTTGGGAGATATGATCTAATGTACCTGCATTATTAATTAATATATCAATTCGGCCAAACTCCTCCTTCACTTTAGAAAAGACTTCTTCCACTTGTTTCCGATTTGTGACGTCCATTTTCATTGCAAATGATTTTCTACCCATTGCTTGTATTTCCATAGCTGTTTTATCGGCAAACATGACATTCGTACTATGCATAATTTGCGCCATTGGGCCATATTTTTCAGCTTCTTTTTCATTGGATTCATCCGATTCTATTAAAATATCTGTAATAACAACATCTGCTCCTGCTTCTGCAAGTGCTAGTGCATCTGCTCGACCTAGTCCTCTTGAAGCACCTGTAACGACCGCAACTTTTCCTTTTAATAATTCATTCCAAGCCATGTCTTCCCTCCTATTCTGAATCGATAAAATTAGCTTTTTCTTTTTGAAAAAATGCAGCAAGACCAATACTAGGTTCATTAGATTCAAAAGTATTTGCAAATGCTTTCGCTTCAACTGCTAATCCTTCTTCCAATCCCTTTTCTGAAGCATTTATTGCCTGTTTTGCTAATCCCATTGCATGGACGGCACCTGTTGCTAATGTTTCTGCAAATTCGGTCACTTTTTCTTCAAATTGGGAAGGCTCAATAGCATAATGAATTAATCCGATTTCCTCTGCTTCTTTTGCAGACAGCTTCTTTCCTAGAAAAATAAGTTCCATTGCTTTTCCTCGACCAAGTAATTCAGTCATCCGTTGGGTTCCACCTGCACCTGGGATTAATCCTAGTGATACTTCGGTTAATCCTATTTTCCCATTACCCATTAGCCGAAAATCACACGCTAATGCAAGTTCACAGCCTCCACCTAGTGCATGGCCATTAATTGCCGCAATAACTGGTTTTGGTAAATCGCGAAATCGTTGAAAACAAGCTTGCATGCGAGCACTTTCTTTTTCAATGAAATTATCTTCTAAAGCCATGTCGCTACTTCCTAAAATCATTCCTTTTAAATCTCTTCCAGATAGAAAAATCTTTGGGTGTGTAGAAGTAATGACTACAATTCTAGTAGATGGATCACTTGTAAGTTCGATAACTGCCGCATCCAATTCATCCATTAAGTCTTTACCAATTGCATTTACCGGTGGGTGATGAATCTTGAGCCATGTAACGCCCTTTTTTCTTCTTTCCAATTGTACTAGTTGATCGGTCACTTTATTAACCTCCTTCTACACCCGTAATCCGTATGGTGCATATTGCCTTCTAGCAATGACTAAATGCTGTATTTCATTAGTTCCTTCAAAAATATCAAACACTTTAACGTCCCTGAACAATTTTTCTACTAAATGTCCATCTAATCCTGTTGGGCCTAGTAACTCAAGAGATTTAGAACAGACATCTAAAGCCATTTGTCCAGCATACGCTTTACACATTGCCGCTTCCTTTGCATTAGCAATGCCAAGGTCTGCCATCCACGCTGCTTCCCAAGTTAATAACCTTGCAGCTTGAATGTTTTGCTCTGCTTCTGCAAGAATCTGACAAGCTAAGTAATAATATTTTCCTTGCTTTGGATATTCTCTCCTAACGATATTAAGTGTGTATTCATAAGCAGCACGTGCAATTCCAATCGCCATTGCTGCTACAATCGGTCGAGTAGAATCAAAAGTTTTCATAGCAACTTGAAATCCTGAAGGCTTTGATTCACTTGTTTCATAGAGTTTCTCACCACCAAGCAGATTTTCAGTTGGTACGAAGCAATCTTCTAATAGTAACTCTGCAGTTTCATTTGCCCGTAGTCCCATTTTCTTAACTAGCTTTGTACAAGTAAATCCTGGTGTTCCTTTTTCAACAACAAATGCTCGTTGGCCAGCTCGGCCTAACTTAGGGTCGACAGTTGCAAACACAACGACCCAAGATGCCCGTGCTCCATTGGTAATAAAGATTTTTTGTCCGTTCAATATATAACCATCATTAACTTTTATAGCAGTAGTTTTTACTCCAGAAGCATCTGAACCTGCTTCTGGTTCCGTTAAGGCATATGCCCCCCACCTTGGTTTATCGTTCGTAAAAATAGATAAAAACCTTTCTTTCTGTTCTGGAGTGCCACTACTTTCAATAGGTGGTCCACCAAGACCTGCACCTGGTAAGGATAAAGTTACTGCTGGATCTCCCCATGCCATTTCCTCCGTCGCTATAACACCCATGCGGTTTCCTTCTCGTTCTTTTTTCTTTTTTCCTTGTGAGGTTTCTTTTCCTCCACCCCCAAAGGATGAAGTATTTAAATGAATTCCCATTTGATTAACTTGATGAAGCCAATCATCTGGAACTTTTCCCAATTTATCCGCTTCTAGAGCAATTGGACGAATTTCATGTTCAGCAAACCAATGGGTCATTTCCTTAATTTGTTTTTGCTGTTCGGACAACTCCAATGAAATCATTCCACACTCACCCGCCCTTCACTAGTCAATAATTCTGTACCACGCTCTAGTAAATAATTGCTCTCTCGACCATATAGAGCTACTTGGGCTTGTGCATCCCGCATCCACTTTTCCACTGGAAATTCTTGAATAAAGCCATGTCCCCCTAATAACTGTACTGCGGCATCCGTTACAAATCGCACCCCTTTATGTGCTCTGTGCAGTGCTCGTAATGCTAATCCGTAAGCACTTTGTGAGTCTTCGTCAGCCTTTAAAGCTGCTTCAAACATAAGATGATTTACGATTCGTGTTTCCATAGCCATTTTGGCAATTTTGAAAGAAACGCCTTGAAACTTAGCAATTTCCTGGCCAAAAGCTTTCCGTTCTGTTGTGTACTGTGTTGTATAATCTAGCGCTGCTTCCATTAGTCCATTTTGTTTTGCCGCTTCAAGAACAAATTTCCGCGTACGGACTTTTTTCATTATTTTTTCTGCATCATTACCAGTAACGATAACTTGATTAGCAGGCACCACACAGTTTTCAAAGACTAATCTTCCAAGCCCTGAAGCTAGAAGTCCTAGTCGGTAATCTCCTTCTTGAACTGTCCATTTGTTATCTTGGACGAGCAAAATGACTGCCTGCCCTTCCTGATCAAAGGCGAAGAGAACTACTGACTCAGCAAATCTAGCAAGACGAACTGGTTCTGTCATACCATTTAATTCATAGTTATTTCCTTTACGTTTCACAACAAGTTCTGTAGTTGCGAAGTCACTTGTTTTACACAAATCTATTAATACCGAACAATAATCTGGTTGATCCATATATTTTTCTTTTACCGATTGAAGTTGGGAATAATTATGCATAATCCGATAGAATGGTGCTGCATCTCCTGCACTCGGTAATCCTTGTACTATACCTAAATCCCCATAACTTAAAGCCTTCATAATTTGCACTTGAGAAATCAAAGGTAATTCTAATCCATTCCATTCCTCAGGTAATTCTAAAGAGAGAAACCCTAGCTCCCTTGCTTCTTCCACTAGTTCTTCATTAACTTTTAAATTAACTTCACCAGTTCTTGCGACTTTACGTATCTTTTTCTTAGCAAAGTCTTTAGCCACTTCTAAAAAAGCTAATTCTTCTTCAGTTGGATGAAATGAAATCAAATCTGTTTCCTCCTTACGAAACGCATCTTATAAATTCTTTGTTTGATTATAGGTGGCTAATATACTTTGAAGTTTTAAAGCTAAACCCATATTTCCTTTAATTCTTAATCGTCCACTCATAAATGCCCTTGTACCATTTAGTTCCCCTTTTGCCATCGCAAGAAAATCTTCTTTTAACATCGTTAATGTACAGTCAGGAGATTCTTTCTTCCCCTCAGTTGTATAACTATTTTCACCATTTAACACTAATTGAAAAACAGTTGACTCATCCTCGTGAAAGTTAAATTGATACACAGCCTGAACTCCTTTTACTTGTTCAGGATTATCTTTCAAAGCTCCATCAATTTCAGTAAATAACTTTTTAATTTCTTCCATTTGAATTCCTCCTATTTTCTTGTCTTAGTCATAGCGTACGGTTCACCAATCATTTTGAGAATTCCTTATTATGTAGGGAACATTTGAGAGTATATTAGAAGATACCTACTTTTGTATGAGTGAGGACCTACTTTCGTAAAGTTAGAAGAGATAATAGAAAATGGTAAAACACTACATTAGCCACAATCTAGTAATTTCGTTATAATTAATATAATGAGGAAGGTGGTTAATATGATGGTAAAAGTGAAGATGAATGTACAAACCGCTTATCATGGAGAGTTATTTAGAGCAGGAAAAATATATGAAGTCGATGAAGTAACAGCCAAGCGTTGGATCGCAAGTAAGCTTGCTGTTGCGGTTGAGGAAAATTAATTACATATGTGAAGATACAAAAATCCCGCTAGCACAATACTAACGGGATTTTTAATTTATTAACGATTTGCGAAAAATTCTTCTGCTCTTTCTAAGAAAACTTCTTGTTCCGGAGTCAAATCATATTCCTCTTCTATCGCATCAACTGGACAAACTGCTTTACAAGCACCACAGTCAATACAAATATCAGGATCTATGTAGAATTGATCTGGACCTTCTTCTATACAATCAACTGGACAGACACTAACACATTCTGCCGCTTTTTCATTTTGACATGGATCTAAAATAACAAAAGCCATTAAAATGTAACCCTCCTATTATTTAGGTATAACTACATATTAATGATACAACCACTATTAATTCAAGTAAATTGATTTATGGAATGTTCATAATATAGTTAAATGTAGTATCATTACTCCGGATAAATGTGCAATGTGACTTTGCATCCTATTAATTGTTGCATTCATTTGGGCGCATAGACTGGTTCTATGTGACCTTGCTTCTAGTAAATCTTTCATTCGGGCTCATAGATCCCTTCTATATGACCTTATTTCCGATAAATCTTTCATTCGGGCTTATAGAACGGTTCTATGTGACCTTATTTCCGGTAAATCTTTCATTTGGGCGTATAGAACCCGTCTATGTGACCTTATTTCCGGTAAATCTTTCATTTGGGCGCAAAGAGCGGTTCTATGTGACCTTTCATTATATATCGCTAGTAAACTGTCACATAGCCCGTTCTATTTACAAATAGTTCTGGCCCAACCTATTTCTTTTCTTTCAATTTAGCAAGTGCCTCCGCAAGTGCATTGTTTGCAAACCCGTCATCCTGCTTCTTCAAATACTTATTTACATCTTTTCTGGAAACTTTCCCTTTTTTCTCTTTTTCTTTACGTTTATTAAATGTAGAAAGTTTTTCACGGTGACCACATGAACAAGTAAACATTTGTCCTTCCCCTTCACCACGTAATTCTAGACGTTTATGACAATTCGGACAACGCGCATTTGTCTTTTTCGCGATATTTTTCTTATGGCCACATGCACGGTCCTGACAAACTAGCATTCGACCATGCTTATTATTCACCTCGAGCATCAGCTTTCCACAGTTAGGACATTTTGTTCCAGTAAGATTATCATGTTTAAACTTTGTATCATTTCCTTTAATTTCTTGAATGATTTCCTTTGTGTAATCTTTAATTTCAGCTAGGAACTTATTTTTATTTAGTTTCCCTTCAGCAATTAGACTAAGCTTTTGTTCCCATTCTGCGGTTAATGCTGGTGAACGTAAATCTTCTGGTGCAAGTTCTAATAGCTGCTTTCCTTTAGAAGTGATAAAGATATATTTACCTTTCAACTCCATATACCCACTATTAAATAGCTTATCAATAATATCAGCACGAGTAGCAACAGTGCCAATCCCACCCGTTTTTTGAAGGGTACCAGCTAAATGTTTTTCCTCTGGATTCATATAACGAACCGGATTTTCCATCGCCTGGAGGAGTGCACCTTCTGTTAATCGTTCTGGCGGCTTCGTCTCCCCTGACGTTAACTTCGAAGTAACATTTGTAAAACTGTCCCCTTGCTTTAAAATAGGAAGTCGTTGATCGTCTGAAAGTTCCTCTTCAAAGTTTCGGTCATACACCGCTTTCCACCCTTGCTTCTTAACTACTTTACCTTTTGCAGTAAACTGCTCCATACCTATGGAAGCATGAATCGTTGTCTGTTCATATTCATAAGGATCCATTAATACAGCTAGGAATCGCTTCACAACGAGGTCGTATATTTTTCTTTCTTTATCATCTAAATCCATTAATACAACCGCTTCTTCTGTAGGGATGATAGCGTGGTGATCACTTACTTTACTATTATCTACTACCGATTTGGGAAGCTTCGTAATCCCTTTTCTTAAAATTGTTTGTGCTAAATTAGCATATTGATCCACTCCACATGCCTTCAAACGGTCTTTTAATGTTGGCACGATATCTGTTGAGATAACACGAGAATCTGTTCGCGGATAGGTCAATACTTTATGTCGTTCATACAATTTTTGCATAATGGATAACGTTTGTTTCCCAGAATATCCAAAAATACGATTGGCATCGCGTTGTAATTCAGTTAAATCATATAGCTGCGGTGCAAATTTCTTTTTAGCTACTTTATCAATAGTATTAATTGTTAATGGTTGGCCTTGGATTTTCTTCACTATTTCATTCGCTTTTTCCTGTGAAAAAAAACGAGTGTTCCCTTTTGCGTCCAACCACGTATATTTAACTTTGTCAGATGCTTGAACTTGCACTCCATAATAAGTTTGAGGTTTAAACTCTTTAATCTCTTGTTCTCGTTGAGCAACCATACCTAGTGTTGGTGTTTGAACTCGTCCACTTGATAATTGGGCATTAAACTTGGTCGTTAGTGCTCTTGTCGCATTTAATCCAACATACCAGTCAGCTTCGGAACGTGCCACCGCTGATGCGTATAAATTCTCATACTGTTTACCTGGTTTTAACTGATTAAATCCATCTCGAATGGCTTTGTCTGTAACAGATGAAATCCAAAGTCGTTTAATTGGTTTGTTTATGCGCGCTTTTTCGATAATCCATCTTGCAACAAGTTCTCCTTCTCGCCCTGCATCGGTCGCGATTACAATTTCATGAACATCTTTTCGGTTCATTTGTGTTTTTACCGCATTAAATTGCTTACCTGTTTTCTTCATCACAACTAGTTTTAAATTAGAGGGAAGCATCGGTAAATCTTCTAAACGCCATGTTTTATATTTATCATCATAGGTTTCAGGGTCTGCCAATGTTACTAAATGGCCAAGGGCCCATGTCACGATATATTTGGAACCTTCGAGATAGCCATTACCTTTTTTTGTACATTGAAGCACTCTTGCTATATCTCTACCTACAGAAGGTTTTTCTGCCAATACTAATGTTTTACTCATGTTTGTAATTCCTTTCTTAACAACATCTCTTACCTACTATATCACACTTCTAATTTACTTTTTCTCGGTTAAATACGAGGGACACATAATAGAAAATTAACGATGCAAGTACTCCCCCAACTAAATAAACTAACAATTCTTGATTAGACTGATTTCCAGATATCTTTAAGATTAATACATAAAAAATCCCTACAATAATTCCGACTAAGATAAAGAGACCGTATTTCGTGTAGTGCCTCGCAATGTCTGAATTAAAATTCAGTTTCTTCAGTAACCTCTCGATTAAATAAGAAATAGGAATTCCACCGATTAAATAAACCGGGGCAGAATAGAGGGCAAAATAGACTGCAGGTAACCAAAAGTTATTAAAATCACTAATTGGACTTGTTAAATAGTTTACTAGCCCCATCACTGCTCCAAAAATTAAAGTTGATACAATTGCTGTTATTACTTTTTTTAACATGATTATTCCTCCAACATAACACCAAAATAATTACTTATTCCAACGATACCAAAAGCTGACCAGTAAGAACAGATTTATGCAGGTTCTATCGGTATTTTTTTATTGATTTCAGATGAAAATAGCCCAAATATAAAAGGCACACACCAACCATCATCTCCATACAATACTCTAGAACATGTAAAGGATATGGTGCTATGCTATTTTTCACTGGATTATTATTCCTCGTAATTGCTGTAAGTCTAGACGGTTTTGGTGTTGGGGTATCCTATGGAATGAGAAAAATACTTGTTCCAAAAAGTGCTTTAGCGATTATTATGGTTTGTTCTGGTATGGTCGTTCTTGTTTCTATGGTTCTTGGAAAGATGCTAAATACCTTTTTATCGATTAGTACCGCAAAAACAATTGGCGGATTCATTCTTATCTTTATTGGTTTATTTGCATTAATTAATACAATAAGAGGGCAAATAAATAAAGAAGAGGAAATAGACCAACAAACAACAACACCAAATAATTTTCAAAGTTTACGAACAGTCATTACAACTCCTGACAAAGCCGATTTAGATCAATCAGGAACTATCTCTATAGGAGAGGCTATTTTACTTGGTACAGCACTTGCATTAGATGCCTTTGGGGCAGGTATAGGGGCAGCTATCCTTGGTTATTCACCAATATACACACCCATTCTAATCGCTTTAATGAGTGGTGTTTTTGTTCATTATGGGATTCAAGTAGGGATAGTGTTAGCCAATAATAAACGACTTGAACGAATGCATTTTCTTCCTCCAGTGCTATTAATAACACTTGGGATTATCAATCTCGTATAATACAAATAACCCGAAAACCGATTAGGATTTCGGGTCTATAAATGTTTAGGATGGTTTCTGATTTATACGTTTAGAAAAGTATAAAATGAACAGACCGTCTATAATCACTATTTATACCGTTTATGAATATTATTTTTCTTATACGTAGGGTATGGAAACTCATATAGCTCCATCGAGAGAGCTAAATAACGGTTCGCATATATATTTTCAAAGTGTTGTTCGATCACTTGAAAAATTTGATCACAAACTGCTTTCCTAACAACTTCTGATCGCCCTTTTCCAATTTTTAATGTAACATGTACAAACGCATCCTCTTCTTCAGCACCATCGGCAACGACATAATCAGTCAGTTCGACCGCTCGAGAACGAATACCTCCAATTGGAAAAGCATCTCCTTCTGCAATCACTGCTTCATTAATCTTCTTTAGTAATCCTTTTATATCTCCATCTTGCTTAAGATTATCGGTATATTCAACAATAATATGTGGCATCCTTTCACTCCTTACCGTGCAAAAGCTTCATCGCCAACAATTGTATTTTTCAGCTCACCGAGCCCTTCAATTCCAACAATTACTTCGTCCCCTTCTACAACATTTACCGTTCCTTTAGGGGTTCCTGTTAATATAATGTCATGTTCATTTAACGTCATAAAACTACTTAAGTATTCAATTAAAAAAGGGATATCAAACACCATATCCTTCGTTGAACCTTCTTGTTTTATTTCACCATTCACATACGTATACAGTCTCAAATTCATCGGATCATTAATATCTTCTTTATCTACAAACCAAGGACCAATCGGTGTTAATGTATCCCTATTCTTTACCGCTAAATTAGGTCGATAATAATTTTCCAAATAATCTCGAATGGCATAATCATTAGCTATCGTATAACCTGAAATATATTCATAGGCATCTTCTCGTTTCACATGACGGGCTTTCTTCCCAATAACAACCGCAAGTTCACACTCATAATGCATCGTTTCAACACCTTTAGGACGACGGGTCAGTCCATTATGGCCAATTAACGAATTGGGACCTTTTAAAAATACAAGTGGTTCCTCCGGTGCTTTGAAACTTATTTCATTCGCATGGTCTGCGTAATTTAATCCTAATGCGAAAATCGTTCCCGCTTCTATTGGTGCAAGAAACACAACATCCTTTTGTTCTACGATTCTACCATCCGATAGCTTTAATTTCCCTTCTGTTTCTATCGCTTCGAAAATTTGTCCATAACAACTAACACGGGCATGCTTCATCTGTGTTCCCCCTTTGCAACTTGGACATTTTCCATGACAAATTGATTTTCTAAACTTCCAATTTGGTCAATTTCAATACGTATCGTATCTCCAACGATTGCTTTTGGAGGGTTATAAGGCACTCCAACGAGCAGCACATCCCCCTTGTATAATGTCATAAATTCAGTTACATCCTGAATTAAGCGGGGAATTGACCGTACCAATTCTTTCGTATGATTCACTTGAATTAGTTCGTCATTTTTAAATGTCCGTATCAATAAATTATCTGGATCTACGACATGTTCCTTTCCTACTAACCATGGGCCAATTGGACAAAATCCATCACGTGCTTTTTGTTTGATGGCTGGACGGTAATAACTATCATGCGGAATGGACACATCATTTACGATCGTATATCCTTCCACAAAATGATAAGCCTCCTCTTCTTTAACATTTGTAGCTGTCTTCCCAATGATTATCCCAAGGGTTGCATTAATTTCTACTTCATTAATCTCTTCTGGAATTGCTACTTCTTTCAGATGGGCATTAAATGTATTCTTTGGCTTTATATACATGATCGGTCTAATTGGAGGTTTCTTATAAGGGTCTTTGTTGAATTGACTTTGTAATGCTTCAACTTGTTCCGTAAAGTTTAATAGTGTTCCGTAAACTGTTCCTGTTACAGGTGGCTGCCATGTGAGCGCATCTTCTGTTAACTTTTTCCCTTTCCATTCAATGTAAGACGGACCGACTTGGATATCTTCCAGCATTGAAGAAAACCTTGCTTTAGCTTGAAATGTCATTTCGAAAGTCACCTCATATTCTATAAATAGTCGATTACAGATTTATAGGCAGTAAAACCCCGTTCGGTGCTTACTGCCCTGCATGTTACCGCAAATATAATAATAGTTTTTTTGGTTGTTGGATCAATTCGATAAATCGATTTGTAAATAGAACCGAATCTGCGCCATCAATTAAACGATGGTCAAATGACAACGACATCGTCATGATTGATCGAATGGCAATCTCATCATTTTCCATGACAACAGGCATTTTTTTCGTCTTATGAAATGCAATGATACTTGTTTGTGGATGATTAATTATCGGTGTCGCCGCTATACCTCCAAGTGGCCCAACATTACTGATGGTAAATGTTCCACCTTTCAAATCATGGATAGAAAGCTTATTGTCTTGTGCTCTTTTCGTTAAAGCTTTCATTTCATCATGTATTTCTTTTATCGATTTCTTATCCACATCTTTTATTACAGGGACTACTAACCCTTTTTCTGTATTTGTAGCTAAACCGATATGATATTCTTTCAGTAATCGTATGACTTTGTTTTCTTCCTCTAATCGTGCATTAAACAATGGAAACTCTTTTAATGTGATTGCTAACGCTTTTAAGAAAAAGGCAACAACTGAAATATTTTCCCCATCCTCTTTTAGCTCTTGTCGAAAGGCTAGTAAATCCGTTAAATCTGCTTCATCAAAATGCGTGACATGTGGAATGGTTGATACCGAATGAGACATATTCATAGCAATCTGTTTTCTAATTCCAGTAAAAGGTATTGTATCGCTAACACTGTCTTCTGTTTTTTCCTTTTCTACTAGAAGCGGCGTTTCACCTTTTGGAATCTCTAATTCTATTTTTTCATCACGTGCCTTAACAAAACGAAATATATCTTCATCTGTCACTCTTCCAGCTGGACCGGTACCGACTACTTCTTCAATATCCACATCATTCTCCCGAGCAATTCTTCTCGTATGTGGTGCTGCGATGATCCGCTTAGGTGGTGTTTTCTTTTGTAATGGGACCTCATTCTTAACAGTCGGACTAGGTGCTAACAAACTAGCAGACACTTCCTGTTCCGATGAGGAATTGTTCTTCTTTTCTGTTCCATCATCAATTTCTAGTAAAACAGAGCCTATTTTAATTAAGGTACCTTCATCAAAGTGGATTTTTTTCACTGTTCCTGATGCAGGAGAAGGAATTTCGGCAACCATTTTATCTGTTTGCATTTCTACTAATGGTTGGTCTACTTTTACCTTATCACCAACTTTTACGAGATAACTAACGACTTCTCCTTCTGTCATCCCTTCGCCAATATCATGGAATTTCACTTCAACCATTAATTACACCTCATTTATAAATGTCCACTTCGGGCTTTTTTGCCTTCTGTAAAAGTTATTACGTCCCCGTTGTTCTTCTAGTCGTTCCTGGCATTTTCGATTGGCTGCTTCTAGCGTAGTAATTGCATCTAGTTCTGATTGCTGATAGATTTCTAAAATAGATTGATAGATTGCTTTCGTCTTCATTAAGACCCGCGCTTTATTCGCCCCGTAGAGCTCATCTGCTACTTGGATTAACCCACCAGAGTTTACAATGTAATCTGGTGCATATAAAATTCCTTTATCATGAAGTACATTCGCATGATGTTCTTCTTTCAGTTGGTTATTCGCAGAGCCAACTACTGCTCTTACTTTTAACTTTTCAATTGTTTCATCATTCAAGATTCCACCCATTGCACATGGGATGAATATATCCGCTTCAGCAGTATAGATTTCATCACTACCTACTATGGTGACATTACCTTTTTGTTCGGCTGCAATTTGTTCAATTGCTTTTAATGCTTCTTCATTAATGTCAGTGACAATTAAGTTTGCTCCTATTTCCAGCAAATGAGTTGCAACTTTAAATCCAACTTTACCTAGTCCTTGGATTGCATACGTTTTTCCAGAAAGATCTTCGTCTCCATACAAGTATAGTGATGTCGCTCTTAACCCATAAATTACACCTTGTGCTGTTGGTACGGAAGAATCTCCCCCACCTCCGAACTCTTCTGGAATGCCATTAATAAAATTTGTCTCTTTTGCCGCTTGAACAAAATCATCCATCGTTGTTCCCATGTCAGTACCTGTAAAAAATCTTCCATTTAATGAATCAACAAATTGGCCATAAGCCCGAAACAGTGCAGGTGATTTATCGGTCTTTGGGTCACCAATGATGACTCCTTTACCTCCACCGAAGTCAATATCAGCTGCTGCACATTTGTAAGTCATCCCCTCTGACAGTCTCAGTACATCGTTTAATGCATCTTCTACACTGGCATATGGGTACATCCTAGTTCCTCCAAGTGCAGGACCTAGTGTTGTATCATGTATGGCAATAATTGCCTGTAATCCTGTACTAGGATCATTACAAAAGACTACTTGTTCATGTCCGTTTATTTTTTGAAATATATCAAAAGACATCTGAGAAGACTGATCTAATTGCTGTTTCATGGTAATACCCCCATTCAGCAAGATTAAAAACTATTATTTCACGCGTTTACTATCTTCTAACTCACGATATTTCCCTTCATAAAATGCAAGTGGTTCGCCATCACGGATTACGATATCCGTTACTTTCCCAAGAAAAAGTGTGTGATCTCCAGCCTCTACTGCATCATGTAAATCACATACGATATTTACTAGTGCTTCTTTAATAGTTGGCATCTCTTGAAACCAATAAAAATCTATTTCACGAGTTTCATTGATTTGACCTGCAAAATACGCGGATAAATCTTTTTGTTCTTCGTTTAATATGCTTATTGCAAACTTACCTGCATTCGTTATATAAGGTTTCATCGTAGCTTTATTCCCAACTGACACAAGTACTAGTTTGGGATCTAAGGATACCGACATAAAAGCATTTGCCGTCATGCCATGAACATCTTCACCTAATTTCGTCGTAATTACCGTAACACCGGTTGCGAATTTCCCCATTGCGTTACGGAACAAGCGGTCATCCATCTGTTGACCCCCTTTTTTATTCTTTAGAAAAATATATGAAGTGTAACTCATATACTTTTCCTGCTTATTGTGTAGGAGAACGAATCTCATATACTTTTTAGGGTAATTTTCTTATGAAATGTTTATGAGAACGTCCCTCATGCACTTTTCACGCTCTAATATCTCTCAAATGTTAATGAGTCAAAACTCCCCACAAACAATACCTATTTAAATCACAAAAGTAGGCTTATGCTGCTTTAATTTCCCCTCTTTTACTTCCACAACTTCCCCAGTATGAACATTCAACACTGTAGATGCTTCTGTAAACCATTTATCTGGTGCAGCATGCCCCCAGAATGTTTGCCGCATTGGGTCATTAATATCCCAGCGAATTGGTTTGAAATCCGGATCACTCGTTAAATAGTCTCCACTATATAATTCAATTCGATGTCCATCAGGGTCTCTTAAATAAAGGAAGAACGCATTAGATAAACCATGTCGTCCAGGACCTCGTTCTATTGATTCTCCATAACCCATTGAGGCAAGTACATCACACGTATGAATAAGTGCTAACTGATCTGGTAACCAAAAACCAATATGATGTAATCTTGGTCCTTTTCCATTCATAAACGCAACATCATGGACATTTTGCTTCCGATGTAACCATGTTGCCCAAATATTCCCTTCTGGCGTATCTGTATATTCGGAGCAGGCAAAGCCAAGTTTTTCATGATAGAACTTATAGCTTTCTTCCACATCAGTAACAGCACAATTAAAGTGGTCAATTCGTTGCATACGTGATCCCTTGTAAAGATCATAGCGTTGTAATAGTCTATCCACTGTATCCATTTCAGCAAAAAATTCTAATGGTAATCCAGCGATATCATTTACTCGTAACGTGCGACCTATGGCATGTTGGGATCCTTTTTCCATCCATTTTGTAGGATATCCTTCTTTTTCAAAGAATAGTGCTAGTGCTTCCAAATCATGTTCAGAAGATACTTTATATCCTAGCGCTTCCACAACAGGGGTACCTGCTTTTTTCAATAGTAGACTATGATGATTGTGTTCCTCTAATCCTCTTAAATAAATATGGTTCTCATCAGACTCTGTTTCAATAAATCCGAGCGCATCGACATAAAATTTCCTTGATGCTTCTAAATCAGTGACATGGAGGACTGCCCTTGCTGAGCGTATAATATTAAAATCCATTTGACTCCCTCCTTAGTTGGAAGCTTTTACGCCAGTAGATTTTTTCAAGAAATCTTGTATATAGTTTTTATATGGTTCTTTGTCATAGTTATCAAAGTATGTCATCCCCATACGAATTGGATCTCCAAAGAAGTAGTATTCGTAATGAGTTTGACGACTTCCAAATGCGCTTAACGTCATATCCCAAGCAAGTCGGAATAATTGTACACGCTCATATCCTTCTAAGTTTTTCCCTTGTAGGCCACGATGAATAATTGGTCCAATTTCATCATGGTTAAAGTCGGCTTCGGTTGGGATACCCATTAGTCCAGATGCACCTAGTATTCTAATAATCTCGGAAAGTCTAGGATAAATTCTTGGATACCAATTTCGCGCTGCGTCTAATGCAGCAAAGTCCGGTGTCATCGTACCAGATTTATCTAACTTTGCATTATGCTCTGCACGATATAAATGAGATTTCATCGTTTCTAAAGTAAGCATAATTTCTGCACCTTTATCTTGAACATGCTGGAACCCATCAATTCCAATCGCATCCATCATACTTAACGCTACACCAAGAACAAACTCTGTTTTCACTATATTTTTTGCTAAAACTTGGTGGGCCATGTGCACAACTGCGTTTGTCTCTTTAAACGTGCGATTACATACGGAAGAGTTTCCACATACAAATACACGCTCCCAAGGAACAAACACATTTTCAAAGGAAACAATCGCATCTCCTTCTTCAAAACGAGATCCAAGCGGATGATCCCAATCGTTCTTTCCGTAATCAAAGGACTCACGGCTAATAAATTTCAATCCTGGTGTATTGTTTGGAATCGCAAACGCTAACGAATATGGATCATCTAATTCCCCTGCTTTTTTAACCGTAGAAGGAAAGACGAGAATTTCATCCGTAATGCCGCCTTGTGTTGCAAGGAGACGTATTCCATCAACTATAATCCCATCTGGACGCTCTTCCACTAAGTGTAGTGCCACATTTGCATCTTTCTGTTGATGCTGTGCTTTCGCACGGTTTACTTGTGGATGAATAAGTGTATGGGTCAAACTAATATCATTCTCACGTGCGTATTCATAATAATTACGTGCATTTTCGGCAAACCGAGGATCACCTTCCGCAAATAGAGAATTATTAACCCCCATTGCCATTACTTCTGCATTTAGATAATCTGGAGAACGTCCCATCATTCCCCCCGAAGTTCTTGCCCACTCTTGCATCGCTTCTCTTCGTTTAATTAAATCCTCTACTGAGCGCGGTTGTAAGAAAGTCATTCCAACTTTATCCCCTGTAGTTGGAGACGTATAAAGCATTTTCTCTGGTTTTTCGTATTGTAAATCATATAGGTTAGCCATCGATTTAATCACATTTTTAAAAGCAGGATGTTCCGTCACATCATCTACTCTTTCTCCTTGGATATACACATTGTTATTCGCCTTCTTTAATCCTTCAATATATTGTTTTCCTGTTTTGGCTGGCATGTTATTCCCTCCTTATTTTCCTTTTCCGAATTGTGGTATATGATGATTTCCGATAGCAACATGGATTGCTTTTGGTTCGGTATAAAATTCGAATATCGCAAAATGTCCTCCTTCACGTCCAATTCCACTTGCTTTCATTCCACCAAATGGAATTCGTAAGTCTCGTACGTTCTGCGAATTCACCCAAATCATTCCCGAATCGACTGCTTGTGCTACTCGGTGTGCCCGTTTTATATCATTAGTCCATACATAACCTGCTAAACCATATTCCACATCATTAGCCATTTCGATCACTTCTTCTTCTTTCTCAAATTCAATTACTGCCATTACTGGTCCAAATATTTCTTCTTGGCAAACTTTCATATCATTTTTGGCATTAAGAAGAAGTGTTGGCGGAACGTAATTACCTGTTGTTAGCTCAGGAGGGACAGTCCCCTGAAATATTTCGCATCCCTCTTCTTTCGCAAGTTCTATATAACCAGTCACCTTTTTAAAATGGCCTTGATCAATTAATGGTCCGAGTTCCGTTTCGTTATTCATTGGAGCTCCTATTACAATATTCTGGACGCGCTCTTTTAATGCATTTGTAAACTTCTCTCGTATATTTTTCTGAACAAAGACTCTAGAGTTCGCTGTACAGCGTTCCCCATTAAAGGAGAATATCCCCCAGACAGCAGCATCCAGTGCTTGGTCGAAGTCTGCATCTTCAAATACAATAAGCGGTGATTTCCCACCTAATTCCATTGAAGTCTTTTTCAACGAATCGGCACTGTTTTTAATAATTCGTTTTCCTGTCGTTGTTTCACCAGTAAAGGAAATTGCCTTCACCGTTGGATGTTTTACTAATGATTCCCCAGCTGTTTCCCCAAATCCATGGACTACATTAAAAACTCCCTTAGGCAATTCTGCCTTTTGAATCACATTGGCCAATATATTCGCTGATAAGGGAGACAATTCTGCTGGTTTTAGTACAACTGTGTTTCCAGTGGCAAGGGCTGGTGCAACCTTCCAGGTTAATAACATAAATGGAGCATTCCAAGGTGTAATAAGTCCAACTACTCCTAATGGTTGGTAGACCGTATAATTAATGAATTCATCATCAACTTGATAGGCATCTCCATGCATTCTTGCTTGAACCATCCGAGAATAGAAGCGAAAATTCTCTGCCCCACGTGCTGCCATTTTACGAGTTTGACTAATTGGTAGACCAGAATCGAGAGACTCCAAGTATGCAATGGATTCTGCTTCTTCTTCGATTAAGTCTGCAATTCTCTCAATATATTTCATCCGTTCCTTTAGTTTCATCGATCCCCAAGGCCCATGTTCAAATGCTTCTTCTGCAGCTTCTACAGCTTTTTCTATATCACTTTCAGTACCTTTCGCTACTAAATTAGTAGTTTCATTTGTAAATGGATTTATATTCTCAAAAGTTTGCCCATCAGATGCGTCGACAAATTCTCCATTTATGTAGAGTTTTACATCATCTACTTTCTCTATCAAAACTGTTCCCTCCTATGCTTGCACATCTTCAGTTATTAACTGATAATCTAGTAATACGTCACGGATTTCCGCTTGAATTTCAGGTGATGGAACATCTAACGGTTTTCTCAAAATTGGTTTTACTTTCCCCATCATTCCTAAGGCAGCTTTAACTGGTGCAGGATTTGTATCTCGGAAAAGCACATCATTTAGTTTCATTAATTCATAATGTAAATCTTGCGCACCTTTCACATCTCCGACTGCCCATCGGTTGTAAACTTCTGCTACTTCTCGTGGAGCAACATTCGCTGTTGCACTAATATGTCCTGCCCCGCCAATAGCTAACATTGGGTAACAAAGTACTTCAATGCCGGAATATAGATTAAAGTCACGCCCACACATTAGTAATACTTTATTAACATGTTCAAAATCTTTATTTGATTCTTTTACACCGATAATATTTGGACAATCTTCAGCTAGCCTCGCAATTGTAACCGCTTCCAAATTTACTGCTGTTCTTCCTGGTATGTTATATAAAATAATTGGAATATCTACTGAATCTGCAATAGCTTTGAAGTGTTTGTATAGTGCGTGTTGGTTAGGTTTATTGTAGTAAGGGACAATGACCATTGCTCCATCTGCACCCATTTCTTGCGCAGCCTTGGTCATGCGGAGTGTTTCTTGGTGGTTGGTTGATCCGGTTCCTGGGATGAATGGAACTCTTCCGTTTACGGTCTTACAGGCTGTTTCCATGACTTGTAATCTTTCTTCAATAGACATAGAACTTGGTTCACCTGAAGTACCAGTTACGGATATCCCATGACTTCCACTTTCAATCTGCCAATTGATTAGTTCCTTAAACTTATCAAAGTCGATTCGCTCATCTTCATGAAAAGGTGTAATCACCGGTGTAATTGAGCCTCGGAATCTTTCTTTTGCTTCTTGAAAAGCCATTTGATTACCTCCAAAACATTATTATACTAATGTTAATTTTCTGAACAATTAAATCATATATGATTTCATATGTCATGTCAACAGAATTTTTTGTCGTATTTTTTGTTCATTTCAAACTAAATATAAAAATAATAGCACAAAAAACTTCAACTTTATCTGAGTTTTTTGTGCTAGAAGTAATTCCATTTACTATTAAAATGTGTTTGTTTCAATTAAGTTCTTTCTACGTAATTCAAAGTTCTCAGCAGTTTTTATTTTATGTTGGCGGGCAAATTCCTCCACGCCTTTTTCATCTTTCGATTCTAATAATGCAATGATTTCTTTATGTTCTTCAATCGATTCTTTTACTCGTTTGGAGTATAAAGTTGAACCAGTTCCTCTAATAGAATCAATTCGATTGACAGTGTGCTTTATCGTTTCAAGTAAGTATGTATTCCCACACGCTTCGGAAATGGTTTGATGAAATGCTGAGTTTAACCTACTGAACTGAATGACATCAAAATTCTCAAGCGCCTCCTCCATTAATCGATTCAGTTCTCTTAATCTATTAATCTTTTCTTGTGTGAAATTCTTTGCAGCCAGAGATGCCGCAAACCCTTCAAGTAGTGCAAGAACATGTACGGTATCCAAGTAATCTGACTCATTTACTTCGGCTACAACTGGACCAACATTCCTTTTATAGACAACAAGTCTTTCTGCCTCTAGCTGTCTAATTGCTTCTCTTACAGGAATCGTACTTGTCTCTAATTCCTTTGCAATTTGATCAATTACAATTCGTTGACCCGGAACATATTCTCGCTCAATTATTCTTCCCTTTAAAATCCGATATACTTTTTGTTGTTTGTTTTCTTTTATCATCATGATTTTATAATATAGGAAATAATATATGTTGTCAATATTCAGAAAACAATTATCAAGAATATAGTTTTACCCTAGTTTTAATCAATATATTCAACGTCAAATTCTTCACAAAATCTTATTGCAATTTCTTTATAACGTTGTTCTCGAAAGGTATACCAATCCTGAATTACTGCCAGATGATGTGCCGCATCTTTAAATCTTCTGAATGCCCCTTTTCCTTCAATAACACGCAACAACCTATCTTTTATCATCCTATTATCAATGGAATAACAGAAATCCTGTATGATACGGTATTCATTAATATCATACCTAGTTGGCAGTTCTACAAATACATTTGAGTTTTCCATGTAATCATAAGCAAGCCTTTCTTCTTCCTCTAAATCTTCTACTCCATCAAATTCACCCTCCTCTGCTTTTCCTAAGTATTGTTCCGAAATAGAAACAACTTTACCAGTTGGTATATGCAAGAAAGTAAAATATTCCTCCATTTGAAATTCCATTCCATCAACAATATCGCTTATTTTCACTTTAGGACCCATGAATTTACCTCCTTTTATGTTTAACACACTAATAATCTTATTTTAAATAAAAACGTCAGCATTAACAAACAAACAGTTATTAGTACTGTATTTACTATCCTCTATTTATTATCAGCATCAAAACTTAGTTATATTTCCCAGGCAATATTTGTCGGAATATGTTGAATGTATATTCGTTTACAAAGGAATGAAAATGAAAACCTCATTACTATTTGCTCTACGTCATGAGCCAGATCTACTAATCATGGATGAGCCGACTTCTGGGTTGGATCCTATTTTTAGAAGAAAATTGCTCGATTTATTACAAGAGTTAATGATTAAAGAGAATCAGACAATTTTTCTATCGACCCATATAACTAATGACTTAGATAAAATTGCGGATTACATTGTTTTCATTAATGAAGGTAAGATTCTTCTTCATATGGATATGGAGGAGATTAAGGAATCTTTTTATATTGTAAAGGGCAAAAAGGATTTAATTGATTCAGATACAAGAGATTTATTTACTGGAATCCAAATCACACAAACTGGTTTTCATGGATTGTTCGAAGGAAATGCTTCTATCCTTCAGCCTTTAGGTGAAACCATTGTACTCGAAAATGCGACATTAGAAGATATGATGTATTACATGACTCGAAAGGAGGCATAAATGTGAGCCATTTACTAATTCATGTTAGCTATATGTATTCCTATCTTTTATTTCTTCAGTAATTTTCGATATGCGATGAGTATTTTTGCTTTTGTATTTTTATTTACGATTATCATCTTTGTTGTAATAATTGCAAACCCTCATCTTACGCTAGAAAACAACTTTGCTTCGTTTGTACTCAATGTAATTAGCATACAGCCTATTGCCATACCTTTACTATTTGCCGCATTTACATTGTATATTTCATATCGTATTTCTTTATATAGGTTTACCAGAAAAGACATTCAATAATACGTGTATGGAGTATTTAATCGATCACACAATTTATAGAAAGGAGGATATAATATTACTAAAATTAAATTTACGTTAACTATTATGTTAGGTATTGTTGGTGGTATTTTCATTCTTGGATTTTTACGTTGGTTAGGTTTAGATTTATCTTTAGTCCACGTATATTATAAAGTGTTTGGAGAACCTAATGCAGTTTCACTAACAATTGTTGCACTGTTTAGCCTATTAATTTGTTATTTCATAGTTCATTGGGCATATAAGAAGTCTGTTAAATCATAACAAGCAAGGCTATTGAAAGCACTGGGATAAAAAGCATATATTGACAAATAACTAAAACTATGAAATAATAGGTAAGTTGTCTAAAGTGACAATCATATCTGGCATTCTACAGTGTTTTTGGTAATGCTTATTCACACTGGCGCGACTATAGGGTCGCAAGGACGTAAGAGAAGGTTGGGCTTACGTTGCTTAAGTTAGAGAACATGGATAAGGGGTAAGTAGTCCGAGTGGCTGATTCTTATCACCCAGTGGAACATGTACCGCGGTAAAGTGAAATTCGTATAAACTCAGTGGCGTTACTGAGAACTGCAACATTTAAATATGATATTTAGCAAGAATTTCCCACCCGAATCATTTCGGGGTATAATAAAAATAATGATGTGTTACTTTAGAAATAAAAGGGATACCCTATATACTAGGGTGTCCCTTTTCCAATACATAAGAAATGAGGGGTTTGTATGATCGAAATAGGTACCATTCAAACGATGATTGTTGACCGAAAAATTGATAATGGTTATGTCGTTAAAAAAGATATGCAAGAAGCACTGCTTCATTTTAATGAAGCGGACGAAGAACTTGAAGTAGACCAAAAAGTTGACGTTTTCTTATACTTGGATAAAAAAGAAAAACTAACTGCATCCATGAAACTTCCTACTGTAGTCATGGATCAATATGGTTGGGCTACTGTAGTCAATGTCATTCCAAATTTAGGTGCATTTGTAGATATTGGCACAACAAAGGAATTCCTAGTCTCTAAGGACGATTTACCATTATTTGAAAACGTTTGGCCTAAAGAAGGAGACAAACTATACGTCACTTTAGGCAAAGATAGAAAAGGAAGATTACTTGCCTTACCAGCAACAGAAGGTGTTATTCTTCGTGAAATAGAACTCGCTCCTGATTCGTTATTAAATGAAACTGTAAAAGGAAGAGTATATCATACGAGCAGAGAAGGTTCGGCTATTATTACCGAGGAAGATTATCGTGGATTTATTCACCATACAGAGAGAAAAACAGAACCAAGGCTAGGTGAACTTGTCGAAGGACGTGTCATTGAAGTTAAATATGATGGCACATTAAATATCTCCTTACGCCCACTAAAACAACATGGTATGGTAGAAGACGCAGATATGATCTTAGAGCATCTACAAGAGCATGACGGCATGATTCCTTTTAGTGATAAGAGTGATCCGGAAGATATTAGAAGCACTTTCAACATTAGTAAGGCTGCATTTAAACGAGCGCTAGGAAAGTTACTAAAAGAAGGAAAAATTGAACAACGTGACGGAAATACGTATTTAAAAAAGTAAAAAGAAATGGTTGAGATATTATTCATCTCAACCATTGTTTATCTTAGTCTTTTGTTTTTGTACAAATATAATTACCCATGCAACGACAAATGAGAATATCGGAAAAACAATATTCCATGAGCTTAATATAAAGCCTTCCGTCTGACGGCCATGGTACAACAATTCAATTATTAGATTGAATAACAACGTAATTAGAGGCGCTAGATATACTTTTTTCGTTAGGACAGAGACAAGTACACCTAATCCTATTACTATTACAGGTACTAGGAATAACTGCATGACAAAAGGGTTTATCGACTCAAGTAACTCCATAATCTCCCCCCTTTTTTACAATATTACGTACAAAACGATAGATTATTCCAATAAAAAACCTCTGCTTCTTTTTTGAGAAACAGGATCAATAAATGATCTTGCTTAAAGGAACAGAGGTTTTTTGGCTATGTGTATTAAATTCTTAGGATATTTATTATTTTTTAAGCTACTTTTTCATCATGTACGAAATAGGCATGAATAACACTAAGTATCATAAAGCTGATTCCAGCCGCGAAAAGACTAGCAATTCCCCAGCCACCTAATCCAGCTTCCCAAATCATTATCTTTTGAGGAGTTGCTGCACATACTACAATGATTCCTCCAAAGAAAAGGATAGCACTTGGAATGTACGGAAGATATCCTTTGCCGCCTGAAGATTTTAAGAAAATGAAGCCTAAGATAATAGCTGCTACTGTAAGTACGGCTGCAATAGTAATTACTGCTTGAACTAACATGTTGCTTACACCTCACTTTTTTAGTGTTTTTATAGTAAATATCAAAATAATTTTGATATACTAATATAATTTTACAATAAATAGAATACAAATAAACAATAGCATTTTTTGTAAGTGCTTTCATCCTGGTTACAGAAAGGAGGATAAACACTTTTTGTGACATAGTTAATTTTATCATACCAAAAGAGAGGAGAATTATCTATGAAAAAGAGTTTTTTATGGCAAATACTCGCTGCTTTCGTGTTAGCTATCATTGTTGGATTAATTTTCGGAGATAGCGCGACGTATGTTCAGCCACTTGGAGACTTGTTTCTACGGTTAATTAAGTTTATCATCGTACCGTTAATTTTTTCAACCATTATTGTTGGCGTAACCAGTGCCGGAGATGTTAAAAAGCTTGGAAGGCTTGGTGGGAAAACCATTACGTTTTATCTTGCAACCAGTTTCTTCGCCATTGTTATAGGGCTAACCGTAGCTACTATCCTTTCTCCAGGTACAGGTGTTGATATGCAATTAAATGAAGAAAATGTTCCTTCTGGTGAAACACAAAATGTAGTCGATACCCTACTAAATATTGTACCTACCAATCCTATTGAAGCTCTCGCAACAGCAAATGTTCTACAAATTATCTTTTTTGCCATTTTCCTTGGTCTTGGCATCACCATGGTCGGTGAAAAGGCTGCACCTGTACAACGTTTCTTTGATGGACTGGCCGAGGTCATGTATAAGATTACAGCAGCTGTCATGGTACTTGTTCCACTCGGTATTTTTGGCTTACTAGCACCGATTGTTGGGCAATACGGCTTGGATGTCTTAATGCCACTTATAAAATTAATAATAGCAGTCTTAATTGCTTGTATCATTCAAGTAGTCGTTGTTTACACCCTTGCTCTAAAATCTTTAGGCAAAATGAGTCCTATGCACTTCTTTAAAGGAATCTTCCCAGCAGCAACCGTAGCATTTTCAACTTGTAGTAGTTCTGGTACGCTACCAGTTACGATGAAAAATACCCAAGAAAATCTTGGTGTCTCTAAAGAAACGTCTAGCTTTGTTCTTCCATTAGGGGCCACCATTAACATGGATGGAACAGCCATTTATCAAGGGATTGCTGTAATGTTTACTGCACAATACTTCGGTCAATCGCTCACCATCAGCCAACTAATTATCGTTGCATTAGTAGCTACTTTAGCATCTATTGGAGCAGCAGGAGTTCCTGGTGCAGGAATGGTTATGTTAACGATGACATTAGCTGCAGTAAACCTCCCTCTCGAAGCAATCGCATTAATTGCAGGGATCGATCGTATCCTCGATATGATGCGTACTTCTGTCAATGTGATGGGAGATGCCGTCGCAAGTGTTGTAGTCGAAGAATCAGAGAGAAAAAAGCAAGCAAAAGCAGCCTAGCATATCAATCTTCAAGAACCGGCTTTTTAGAGCTGGTTCTTTTTTAACAAAAATATCTTATTTTCCCCAAAAATAGTGTACACTAGAAAAGAAAATATCTTATGAAATTAAGGGGGAACAACCATGCAACGATTTGAAGATTATACATACACACGACCTAATCTAGAAAAAGGAAAAGCAACATTTGCTAACTTACTAGAATCGTTCAAACAAGCGACTTCCGTTGGAGAACAAAACAAAGCTATCGAAGCTATTAATGCTTTTCGCAGCCAAATCTCAACCTTGTTCAATCTAGTGTATATTCGAGCATCCATTGATACGAACAATGAGTTTTATCAAACAGAACGTGATTATATGGATGAAATTATGCCAGAAGTTCAAAAGCTTGATACCGATTTTTATAAAGAATTAATACAATCACCGTTTCGAGATGAATTGGAGAAAAAATGGGGTTCACAGCTTTTTGCCATTGCTGATTATTCCATTAAAGCATTTGCACCGGAAGTGATAGAATTACTTCAAAAAGAAAACAAACTTACCTCTGAGTACTCTAAACTCGTTGCATCTGCCCAAGTTGAATTCAATGGCGAAACATACACATTAGCACAACTAGGGCCATTCATGCAGGACAAAGATCGCGATGTCCGTAAGAAGGCCGCTTCAGCTTCTGCAGGATTCTTTGCTGAAAACAGTGAAAAATTCGATTGGCTATATGACCAATTAGTAAAAGTTCGCCATGAGATTGCAACAACATTAGGATACAAAAACTTTGTAGAATTAGGTTATATTCGAATGATGCGTATTGACTATAATGCAGAAATGGTTGCTAATTACCGCAAACAAGTACAAGAATCCATTGTTCCACTTGTATCTAAATTATATGAACAACAAAAAGAAAGAATTGGGGTAGATTCGTTAAAGTTTTATGATGAAAGTTTCCAATATAAAACAGGGAATGCGAAGCCAAAAGGAACACCAGAATGGATTATTGAAAATGGGAAGAAAATGTATGAAGAGCTTTCTCCAGAAACGAAAGAATTTTATCAATTCATGCTTGATCGTAACTTAATGGATCTGGAAGCGAAAAAAGGGAAAGAATCTGGAGGATATTGTACGTTTATTGAAGACTACCAATCACCATTTATCTTTGCTAACTTTAATGGTACATCTGGTGATATTGATGTACTTACTCATGAAGCAGGCCATGCTTTCCAAGTTTATCAAAGTCGCGGCATCGGTATTCCGGAATATATTTGGCCAACCTATGAAGCTGCAGAGATTCATTCGATGAGTATGGAATTTATTACTTGGCCATGGATGGAATTGTTCTTTGAAGAAGATACGGAAAAATATAAGCATGCTCATTTAGCAAGTGGTCTTCGTTTCCTACCATATGGAGTAGCAGTTGACGAGTTTCAACATCTTGTCTATGAAAATCCCGAATGGACTCCGGAAGAGCGTAAAGCTGCATGGAAAGGTCTAGAAGAAAAATACTTACCACACCGTGATTATGGTGATATGCCTTACTGGGGAACTGGTGCGATTTGGCAACGTCAAGGACATATTTATGCGTCACCATTTTATTACATTGATTACACATTAGCGCAAATCTGTGCATTCCAATTCTGGAAACGTTCTAGAGAAGATCATGAAGCTGCATGGGAAGATTATTTAAAACTATGTAAATTAGGTGGGTCAAAACCTTTCTTAGGTTTAGTAGAAGCAGCTAATCTAAAATCACCATTTGAAGATGGCACTGTAGAAGAAACCGTTCAAGCGATTGAAGAATGGCTTGAGAGTGTGGATGATAAAGCATTATAAGGTAAAAAAAGGATTATGGACAATACACCGTAATCCTTTTTTACATGACTACTTTTGGTAATAAAACTATTGAGTATCACCATATATTTGATACGATGCTACCAATGGATATTTGAACCTTTGTAAAACTATGTTGCAAGGAATATCTGCTCTCTTTTTAGTACACATGAAGTATGTTTCCGTGGTACTAACTATAATATTCAGTATGATCCTATATAATAGTTTTGTACTAGTCTCCTCATTCTTCTTCGATACATCTGTAAATTAAAATCTAGTTTCTTTAGAACTGCAATAATTCTATCTACCAGGCCTTAATTGTTTAAATATCCAAACCATATACCACAAAGTCGAAATAATGGTAATTGACAATGCAAGAAAATGCGGAAGATATGATTTAATTCCATTTTGATTGATCATCATGCAATAGCTTACTAAAAATATTAAGTTAACATAGACCCCACTATAAGCAAAAATATACTTCAATCTTTTCTTGATTTCTTCTCGTAAACTTTCCTTTGAGAACCAATATTTCCTATTTCTGATGTATAGTAATTCTGGTTTCTTTTTTCCTATAAATGGCAAAATGATATGTACCAGAAAATTAATGAATATAAATATAGTGACAAAAAACACACCAAAATCACTCTTATCCCAAGTGGTGGATGATTGTTGGAAGAATAACTGATCAATTCGATAATAGATTGAAAGTATGTTAGGTAATTTACCATATGTAAATGAAAACATTACCAAAGTTAATAAAAATAACACCCCTGATAATAACCAAAGACTTCTCAGAACTTTATCTTTTTTATTCATCATAAAGAATCCCTCCCATAAGAATGTTGAAAAAATTCCTTTTATACAATGTATTCCTTTAGACAATAATACTATAATAGCTTTTGTAAATTCTTCACTAAAGCGATACTATCAATCTGATAATTCTCTTCTATAACTTGAGAAAAATACCAACATAATAAATACCTTTCCAATGGTGTGATTCCTATTTGCACAAAGACAGTATACAGTAAGTTTATCATAAATCTATTTGCCATAAATTCGATATTATTATCCATAAAGTTCTTCCAATTATTACTTAATAAAGTAGAATGGAATTCGTTACTTGAAGCAATTTCAACCCAATCTAATCCTTTTTCTTTTCTAATTTCTTCTGACAGTTCATTCATCTTATCGTTGGATAATGAAGAAATCTCCCCATTCTTAATATAAGAAAGAACTTCGTGATAAATCTCTTCATACACATTTATAAATTTTTGAAAGAGGTCAGGTACTAAACCACTATTAATCTCTTCCTCAATGGTCTGGATAATTACTTGTGAAGTATTTTTTTGTTTAAGAAACTTGTCTTGAAATAGCTTTCTATATTTACTTGGTTCTTCAGTTGACATGAAGAATGCTTCCGCATGCGACCGAAAGGAAAGATGAGAATACTTAAGTGAGGGATCCATAAGCCAAGCATGAATATACATAAGCTTCAGCACAACTCCGAATTTTTCAATTTCATTGTCTCTTATCTGCTTGAGACAAGTAAATAAAAATTCATTATTTTTCGATAGGTATTTCTGAACCATTTTAACTCCTAGTTCCCCACCCCATAACATTGTACTCGGTTGTTCAGAAGAAACGATCACACTGTTATTGGGTTGTAAATCCATTTCTTCTACTGTTGATAGTTCCCACCATGCTAATGAACTATGTATTTGTTTATATAGTTCTTCATCTAGATTTCCACGAGAAGGATTGGCCATTAGATATGTATCTAATTTTTTCTTTACTAATCCAACAATATCTTCTTTCAATCTTTTCGTAGATACTTCAACAAATAACCGTATATGTGGTCCATGTTCCCAGTGAGGCTCAAAATAGAAGTTATTAATACTATTTTCCAATTTAAATTCTTTCATAATAGGAAATACACCATCTATTAATAATGGATATTTATTCTTATCATAATAATAAATTTTAAGTACTCCCCAGTTATTATTCGGTTCCATCACTTTTCCCCTTCCACCTTATTACTAATTTGTAATACCCACTCTAAAACGTGAGGGGTATTAATATATTTCCAGTCTTCTGAAGACGGGAAAACCTCTTCAACTTGAAGATAGTTCTCTACCATTTGTATTGACTTTTCAAATAAATTAATAAAAAAGTAACTAGTAAAATCGATATATTGCGGCTTACTTAATGCTCCCATTCGCTTCTTAGTAGTAATACTTTCCTCATTTAAGTCTGAATTTGTATAAAACTCATCAATTTGTCTTGAGCGAACGAACACATTTTCTGGAATACCTATTTTCCGTTGCCATTTCCTCACCTTAAGAAAATACTCCCATTCATTTTCACTTTCAATTTTTCTTGGTAAATTTTTTTTCGGAATTAGCCATTTCTTTCTTTCCAATACGATATTTCCATACTTCACTCTAGGATAAATAGTTATTTCTTCCACGTTCTGGTAATTGGATTTTAAATAATTTAATCTTGAGAATGGAATAAAGCTTCTACCATAAATACTCGAAATAAACTTATAGAGTTGTGGTTGATAGCCAGAGAACATCATCCCTAAATCTAATGGAATAATTTCTTGTCTATTCTCTTTTGTGTATATTCGTACATCGTCTGTGTGATTATTCGATATGTATAACTCTGCTAGCGATATTTTTTTTATTTCATCATTAGGTTTTGGTGTTCCATAAACAATTTCGATTGGAGTTATCGTAGGATGGTAATTCGCATTTAGGCCGAATGTTCCAATTAACTCTGCAACCTTTCCTCCATTCCGCTCATACGTTGACACCATCTCTTGAATTGGTTTCTTAAGTTGTTTTAAATAGGTACTATAGCGGATAGCTGGTTTTGGCGTACCAGAATAAACATCATTAATTACAAGACCAACTTGTTGATCTTCACCCCGAATCTGATATGGTTGACAATATACGGAGTAAATATTATTAGTAGAGCTAAAACATGACAATCGTTCTAAAATATTCGCTACCCAATCACTTTTTAAATCTATTTCATGTTTATTAATTTCTTTTTCTGCATTGTACTTTTCTATAAATTCCTCACTTAAAGACCTTAATTTAGTCAACTTTTCGATATTAAAAGGATTATAATAATAAAACGGAATACGGTCCCCACTAAATTGAGGATAGTCTTTTGTAGCAAGATAATACTCGTAATAAAATGAAAGTAAATCGCTTTTGTTTTCATTATTCTCCTTGTACAGGTACTCATAAAAATAATTAATGGATTCTCTAAAATAAATAGTCTCATCCAATATAGGGTTCAACTTAAACAGAATTGATAAATCCTCTAACATTCGTTCTCCATTTTGATTAAAAAAATCATTAGAAATTTTTTTTGTGGTGGATGTTAAAGTAAAGTCTTCATAAACTAGATTGTTCTTCCAACTTTGTTCACCCTCTACACCGAGTTTTCCAAAGACCTCTTTAATCAACTCATTAATTTGACGCAACACACGTCCTCTTTCATAAGCTACAACCACTTCTAGCTGTTTTACATTATTGTTTATTTCTACTAACAGTTCTCTAAACTCCTTCGCAAAAGAATTTGAAAAGGGTTTTAAATATCTGATTAACCACTCTAGCCCCTGATATTCTTGATCTGGTATTGGTATTTCACAAAGAATAATCCCTAATGAAATCATACGATTGATAATCTCAATCGTTTTTTCTTCGGTGATTCCTAGTATAGCTTGTAGCTTTTCTTGTAATTGTCCATATGTAATAGGTTGTACCTCTTCAATTAAAGTCAATAACTTCAGGAAGGGTGATTTTCGAGGAACACTACTTATTTTTTCAACGGTTTTAACCATTTTATAAATAGATTGTTCATTACTCTCACGATAGAAAAAGGAAATGGATTGATCATCCATCCAACGATTGGGATTCCCAATAATAGTAAGATAGGGTTTTACCACATGATGATTTTCTAAATAATGAATGATCCGATGGATTAGTGCCTGGTTAACATTTACATGGGACTGTTTTACTTGAGTCATTTCCCTGTAATTCTCATCTATATCTCCCCCCATTGTTGAAACAGCAGTAAATGTACTGAAAGGGCTAGTTTTCATTGCTGTCCTTGATAAATAACCTAGTAGCGCATTCTCCATTTTTCTATATTTCCCAATTTTATTAGGTAGGGAAGTATATTTTTTTTGTTCTTTCATCCATTTTTCATAAAGATTATAACTGGCTAATGACAACCCTTTAATAAAGGTTTCTTCCATACACAACTTGTTAAAAATTTCTTTTTTAATCTGATATTCTTTCGTTAACTCAACTTGTCCAGTGTTTAGGATTTCCTGTTGTAAGAATTTGTATTGAATCCATTTATTTACAATATTAATTTGTTCCTCATTGTATTGTTCAATTATCATTTTATACTTTTCAAACCTATTCTTTGAAAAACGATTATTATAAATATCTCTTTTTAGTTCGATTAATCTCCTCTTAGATCTCTCATCTTTTTCCTTGTTAACAAAAATGTAAATTCTATCACAAACTTTGTCTTTATTATTTATACACCATTCTTCTAATGCTATAAACTTATCAATAATCGTTTGTGTTTGATTAAATGATAGTCGTTCTAAGAAATGACTAGGCATAGTTGCTTTTCTTTCAATAGCTGGATAAAAGACATTTATTTTCCTTTGTTGATTAACTTTCAATGCTGAAACCCCTTTCTCAATATGCATCGTTAAATTATAGAATTACCAAATGTAAGATTTGTTCTGGGATTAAACACAATAATATGCATTAGTGGTTGCTCAGGATAATTAATACCTAACATTCTATTTGCTTCATTTTCATTCAAACTATCACTACAACGCACACCATACCCTAATCCAGCAGAAGCGATATCAAACCTTTGAGCTAGATGACCACCAAGTATATTTACAATTCTGTATCCACGATTTGCATTTAGTTCAAAAGCTTTCTGATAGTTAACCACAGGAAAAACACAGAATGAAATACCATTCATATTAATATTGTCTTTTACATAAGTTTTTTGTAATTCAATTGATACTGGCTTTATTATTAATTCTATTAAACAATGGTTTTGTGGATCATATTCATATACTCCTGGTTTGACGCCTTCTACACTATTTATGGCCAAAATCAATTTAATGTGCTGATATGGTGAAATATGTTCCATTTGATTGATTTCTGTTAGTGAACAGGTTGCCATTATCGTTGAGAAGTGAGAAAAGCTCATATGGTCATGAGATGGATTCAAATAGACACTATCTCCTGAATTTCTATTGCGCCACGCGAAAGTAATATCCCTATCTGGTAATGAGTCTAATGAGGTAATTAGTGGGATAATAGCATTCTTATTTTCTTTTTTTCGATTTTCAATGATTGGTTCTTGTAAAATATCTTCTGTGGAAAGCTCCTCTAAAAATGAACTTTGATTAAGTTCTATTAATTTTGGGTACCATTTTACATCTAAATAAGAATCCTTTTTAACTATGCTAGTAGAAGGATCATTGAAAGGATTTCGTAATGTCTTCTTCCTAATTAATTTATTATTAAAGCGCTTTAATAAAATAATCCCCATTGCACTTTCTTCCGCACCTGATATACCAAAAATTCCGTTAACTTCCTCATCTATAAACTGGTGAAATATGTGGACATCAAATCCATGATTTTTTGCAGACAAAACAATATTCTCTTCCGCCAATCCAACTTCCTGTGATGTTAATCGATATGCAAAATCAGCATAATAAAAAGCAGTTCTGCCAAAATTTGTTGCTGTACATACTATTAATTCTTTGGAATCTTCCAATTCGTAGCCACACGCATTGAGAATAGTATCTATCCAGTTACCACTTCTTACTAAATTAAGTTCATGATAAAGAGGATTATAATAATAAATACCGGCTTCCAATGAACAAGAATAACCTTTAGGTACTGCAATATAAACATCGGTTGGATAAAGACATCTAGCAGAAGCCACTCCTCTATGAAGCTCCCAAGCATGAAGTATTTCAAACCGTAATAATCCGTATGCATAAAATAGAAATGAGGAAAGTTGTTCCATTTGTAAATTATTGACTTTACCATTATTTTTCTTGAAGAAGAGTTCCCATATGTTGGATTCTCTTCTCCAATTTATTGAGTGGAGAGGGACTTTCTTGGTATCGTGATGATATACTTTAAACGGAGTTGGTTGTTTGACACCATATATTTTTGGGATAACATATTGATTTTCATAACGATTTATCGATTGTTGTAATGCAAATTTCTTTGCTAAAGTCGTATTACTTTTTAAATTTTCCAAAGAGAATTCCCCCCTCTAATTTTATGGAAATGGATGTGGATTCGGGTTTATTTCTTCTAATTTAGATGGTCCATTGAAGCCTAATTGGAAAGGAACAGTAAAAAGACGGTCGATTCCTTTAATTCTTCTGTTCTCCTGACCAAAAGTCATCGGTAGCATACCTGGTACAATTACCTTAACTGTTTTCAATCCAACCTCTATTTGTTCAGGAGATGTTTGATCTACTACAATTACATCCATATTATTTTTAAAGAATTGATCTACTACTTGTAATAAATCTTCACTTAAATCATTATTTTTAACACTTAAACTATTTGACTGTAATTCTGTAATCGTAGCTGTTTTATTACTAGAAAATAAAAAATCTAACCGCTGGAATGCTTCCGGCAACGAATATAGTAATGCATGATCATCCATTTCTTTTACTTCAGCATTATCGTTCAGAAGCCTGTATGCTTTTTCAATAGAGTTCTTGGAATTCTTTCTTTCTCTCTCTCTCCAACTTGCACTCAGTGACACCTCTCCAAGTGCTGCTTCAATTGCATTTTCATAATTTAGGTGTGCACCTGCAGAACATAATGCTTTAGGAAATTCGTCCTTTTCATTGACAATCATAACCATAACTGCTGGAATTCTTAATTCGGTTCTTATGTCAAATGCAAAAACTTGGTATCCTGCATTATTTAATCGTTTAATCAACAATTTAATATTTTGATTCTTCACTGAACTCAAATCAATTTTTGTAGGGGGAAGTTTTCCATACCAGTACATTAGAAATGCATCACGTTCAATAATTTCAAATAAACCGTGAATAATGGCTTCTTCAGAGGATGCTCCTAATGCACAGCCATTAGATACTTCAAAAACAATTCGAGAGGTTTCTTTCCAATAATGCGTAAAGTAATATGCAACATGTTCAGGTACCAAAATTGGCTTATTTTCTCTAAACGAATAACCCCACACCCAATCTAGAGCAAGATCTTCCGAAAACTTTACTAAGTCAGTTTCCTTGGAATAATCTTCATCAAAGTGTAATCCTAAAGTAGTTGGATCAAGGGCTTCATGTCTCAGTTCTTTATAACTCCCTTTTACTACCGTTTTTTTACCTTGTGGACGGTATCCCGCATAGCGTTCTAAAGCTTCTAAAATAGCAACTACTTTACCAGATTCATAATCATATGTCTTTCCAATCCCAAATTCTGAATAGCCTTGACGAGGAATCTTTAACTCCGCTCCAACTGCTGGAACAAACTGGTAAATTAGTAAGTGGTTGAGAGACTTTACTATACCTGTTTTTTCATCCAAAAACCCTTTATTAAATAATGAGTTCCAATGACTTACAGGTGTAATTCTATAAGAATATGGATTCTTTTTCGGTTGATTCTTTATATGTATAAAAGCAAGTTCTTTTGAATCATCTGGTAAAGTACTACACACCGAACAATGTGGATTAGGTAGAAAGCGATGTTCTTTCCCTTGTAGTGTGCTTAGATTTAGGTGGAAAGTGGTATGCTCTATCTTAAAAAATGTTATATACTTTTGTATTTGGGAGATAATTAATTCAATTAAAATTTTTCGGTTCATATCGTGAAATATGCTACCTGTAGTCCCAAATCCTCCTACAGTTTTCTCATACATTTCTTCACTACCACGGTTTGTAATAAAGCGCTCATACCAGCATTCTGTACAACCATGATGACCCGCTTTCGTAAAAGGACCAATAATTACCTCTTCAAATTGTAATTGAATTGGTAAAAATACTCCCCTAATTTTCATTACAGTATTATTCCATTTTTGAATTTCCTTCCTAGACTGTTCTTCACTAGCATAAATAATAAGATCACTATCTGAAAAATTATTATCTGATTGTGTATAGAAATAAACTTCATATTGCCGTTCTTTTAACTGATTATATAATTGATTACTTAGCATATTGTCAGAAACAATATAAATAGTTGACATGTTTATTTCTCCTTTTATTTTGTGTTAAAAGTGGAAATAATTAATATAGAGAGGGACCATTTGGTGTCTATTTATTGCTAATTATGTATTTATTCTGTATAATGGTCCCTCAAAGGTATGCAGGAACTACCCAATTTTAAAATACCTTTGTAGCGGAGCAGCATGTAATTCCACCTACTGTTGCTCCGATTTCCCTTTTTGAGTTATCCCAATAGAGATCGAACCTCAACATCTTCAGTTTTTAAGTCTACTAGAGAATTCTAATTTTGCTGTCGCTTCAATTACTCATAAAGCTTTGAATACATTAGTTACCTAACTTAACTTAACGCAGCAGCAACATGAGCAACATGTAATTCCACCTACTGATGCACCCATTTCTGGTAACCCTTTCGAGTTATCATCCATTAGGGACTCAACCTTGATGTCTTCAAAATCTAAATCTTCTAATCGTAGTTCAAATTCTAATTTTTTCATCTTCCTCACCTCCTTTCAAATTTTAGTTTAATTTAGTACAACAACAAGAACAGCAACCAACCCATTTTGCTGAAGCACCCATCTCTGGTAATCCTTTAGATTCATTGTTTGTTAAAGCTAGTACTTTCACCTCCTCTAGTTCAATATCTTCTAATGAAATGTTTAATTCTAGGTCTTTAATTTCCATTATTCATCCCACCTTCTATATTTTTAGGTTTCCCACATACCTCACTAAATTAGATAAGAATAGTAAAATCTCAAATTACTAGCATTGCTTAGTTCATCCATTATTAATGGTATAAAGCAAATTTTTAGTTTTAGGAATTCAAACAAGTTAAAAATTTCTTGAGACATTTGTACATTATTGCCAACCATGTATGGTATTGTATTACTATAAGAAGTGCTTACTCTATTTTGAAGAGTAGTTAATGCTAGATTAATTGCATCATTCTGGTTAGAATCACATACGACAATAGGCTGGTAATCATCTGCTTTTACAAATAGTACAGTTAAATTCATATAATTTAATCGTTTAATTCTGATATCATTAAAATTATCTTGGATACTACTATATAAGGAATCTTCAAGCTTACTATCTACTTGTATTTCCTGCCAAGTATATTGATTCTCATGTTTAATAATGTATTTTAAACTATTTATTAATAAAGCTTCTGATAAAATCACATTAAGATTAGCACCGGAAACTACTGTTCCAATTTCAGATAATTCTTGATAGTGAATAGGTGATAGATGGTTTTCAATAATTTGAATACTTTCCTCCACAACATTTAATTCAGGTGTCCAAGTCCAAACATGATTTGCTGTTTCCATTACTGCATAATGTGGCATATTATTAACTGTTAAATGTTCTGCATATTGATTAAGTGCCTGCTGTAGAACATCTTTCCTAGCACTAATTGGGTCATTGGCAGTTCCATATACCTCAATTAATTGATGTTCTCCAGGGACCCTAATCCGTGCTACACATTGATTAACTGGAACTTGAATAAAATTCTCCTCATCAATACTTTGGATCATCCCTAGCTCTTCAGATACAAATTGTTCTGTACAGTTTTCTATAAATTCCTCGTTCCCCAATTCCTCAAATCCGTTATTATCTTTCTCCATTCGTTGAAGTACATCTTTTATATCAAATGTTTTAATTTCCTTATTAATAGGACAGTGTTTTACATGATACATTGGGGTCTCATATGTTTCTAGTGTTTCTTGGCCGATAACATAAATGTTGCTTTTATCTGCCATATCTTGTATATTCGTAATAATTTTAAATAGCTTATAAATACTTAAGGTTGCAGTAATAGATGCAACTGCTGGCGGTATTGTTCGATTCAAAATATCGCTTTCTAACCAAACTTCATCATTAGATTGGAGAATTAACCTTAAGCAATTCCAGCAGAGTGAGTTATCCGGTATATAAAATGGCCCTACATATACCTTTGAAGGAAGTATTGTTGATATGCCAAGTATTGTTTCGCTCATTTCACATGCTTTACTTAATGTAAATGCCAATGGATCCGTAAAACTTGGTGCAATGTACAATACTGAATCAAACTTATTGATCATTTGAATAATATCCTGTTCATTATTAATAGTAATTTTATTTGGTTGTTTATAAACACCAGTGTGAATTCCATTAATAGAATCTAAATACTCATTAATTTGAAACGATGTACTTTTTTCATTATTTAAATCAATATAGCTAACTTCCCTTATCCCATTTTCTATCGCAATCGATACCATAGAAGTAAGTGGCTGTGCTGCTCCAATGATTAATAATTTAGTAGTTCGAAATTGTTGAAAATAAAATTCTGGTGAAGCTTTATTTATTCCAATATAAGAAATTTGCGAGTTAAAAGCTTCTAATTCTTCTAGTGATAAGTTATGCGGCAACTTCGATTCCTCAAAAATTAGAAACTCCCTTTGATTTAAGTTGTCCAATATGGATGCAACAATTTCTGCTTGATTTCCCTGTAATGCTCCTAAAATTTGCTCCTTGGAGTATTGTCCTTTTAAAAAGGGGGCAATTCTATCAAATAATTCAAATACATTTTTACCCGTCAAATGTATGCTGTTCTTCCCATTTTTAAGTAAAATCCCATTATTCGTTCGTACCCAAAAAGTATCTTGTTTCAATATTACGTTCAAACTTCTTCACCCTCTTTACTTATTCGTTAATGGGTCTTGTTTTAGCATTAAAGCCCTACTAATTCCAGCCTGTGTATAATAATCTAATCCAATTCTATTCCAGTGAAATAAAATAACTGCCGATAAAAAAGCTCTAACTCCACGTTGTATCTCACCATTTTGGTAATCGGTGTATAGCCGCTTCCCAAAGTCATTTAGAAAATTCAGATAATTTTTAATGCATTCTTGCTCCTGTTTTGTAGGAAAGAGATTATCGATATGTTCCTCTTCTATTTGGTAAATCTTACCTAGCCAGTTATTAAAATAATCCAAATTAAGATTCTCATCAGGGATATAACAGCGTTGTGAATAGATATTGTTCCATACATCCCATTGTTCAAAAGGATCTAAATAACTACTTACTAATAACTTTCTTATGAAAAATAAGGATAAACCTTTTAAGCCACTTAAATTACCTTCTCGAATTTCATACCATTTAGTAATAAACTTACTATCCGCACTAAAAAAGTCATGTGCCAATTCTAGGCCGTTCTTACCACCAAAAATCCTTAATTCTGGTTCATATATTAACCGATTAACATGTTTAACACCCTTTACTGCTTTAATGTGCTTTTCAAGTAGCAATATATCATTCAGTTGTTCTAATGTAGCTAATATCCTAATTCTTAAATGAACGCCGCCTTCGTCATACTTCTCAATATACCACCAATTATTTTGGTCTAAGTCTAATTTTTCTAGTATAGGTAAATAGTAATGGGATAAAAAGTAATGGGCTTTAAGTTCACCAAGGGTAACTCTAAAATAAATCCAGTCTAGAGATTTAGCTACTTTTTCAATTGCTTCTCTTCCACCTAGCATATAAGTTTCAACCAACTTATTCCGATCGATTGTTGACTCTTCATTTGTTACCAACTTAGTTAATAGAAGTTTTTCAATTTCATCTATCACTGATTTTCTATCCTGTATGTTCTTCATTTTATCTGTCACCTATTGCCTTGCTCTTTTTATAAATCCTTTAATACCTAGATAACTAAATAATCCAAATGTTAGCGTAATGCCTAATAGGATATAGCCTATATCCATGGTGGTTGAATCTGGTAACATAGCTAATTGGAATCCTTCACTTACGTAAAGTAGTGGATTTAGCAACGAAATCATTTTAAGGAAAATAAAATCATCTAACATAGACCAAGGATAAAATGGTCCTCCCAAGAAAATGATAGGTGTCAATACTACACCAAAAATTATTCCGATATTTTTATGGTTAACAACCGTGCCCAAAGTTAGTCCCAAAGCTGCGGATGAAAGACCAGTAAAGATAACTATTACGATTAATAAGAACCAGTTCCATTCAACTCCATCGTACCAATGACCTAATATTAAGATGCTAAGCAAAGTTACAATAAATGCGGCAATAATGGACTGTATACAACCAAATACTATTTTCTCTAAACCTAATAACCAATTTCGTATTGGCGATAATAATCGATCATCAATTTCTCTTGTCCAGCCAAATTCAGAACCTACCTGAAATGCAATTGTTTGCATACCGGCTAAAAATGCTGTCATTGCAATAATACCTGGCGCTAAATATGCAGTATATGTTTCTGAAGCAAATCCGATCCCCGGAAGAATCTTACCGAATACATATAAAAAGAACAATGGTTGAAAAAGTACCATAAGAAGATACTCAATAAATTGTCTGGATTGAACAAGAAGATCTCTTCGTAATATTGCTAAAAACATAGCCATAGACACATAAAAGTTAACATTCATCGTTTGATTTTGGATTTCCAGATCTACTGTCGAATCTTCTAATTTTTCATCGGTATCTTTAACATAATCTAATGTTTTCATTAGCGTAATTCCTTTCCTGTATAGTGAATATAAACATCTTCTAATGTTGACTCCAAATTAGTTAATTGTAGTAAATTTATTCCTGGAAAATCTCTTCTCATATCTTCCATTACTTGAAGGATCAATTGGTTATTACTTTTGGTCATTATTCGAAAACGCCGTTTTAATTCATTTTCCTCATGAGTTGATTTTATTTCTTCAATCAATTGAACATCTTCATACCCCAAGATATGTTTTTTAAATCTATCAATTTCCCCTAGGTCCTCCTCTGTTCTAACTCCGAAGTCCATTTGAACGACTTGATTCCCAGAAATGGTTTTCATAAGTTGGTTTGGAGTATCAATTGCTAAAATAGTTCCATTATCAATAATGGCTACACGATCGCATAATTGTTCTGCTTCGTCCATGTTATGCGTCGTTAACACCATCGTTATATTATTATCTTTTAACATTTGTAATTGCTCTAATAAATAACGTTTAGATTGCGGATCTAATCCTGCAGTAGGCTCATCAAGAAAAATCACTTTAGGATCATGCATTAAAGCTCTAGCAATCATCAATCGCCTAATCATCCCACCAGATAACTTATCAACTTTGGCTTTCTTTTTATCCAGTAATCCGTATTTTTCAAGAAGCTCAGTTGCCTTTTCTCTACGTTCTTTTTTGGGAATTCCAAAATAAGCACCATGGAAACATAAGTTTTCAAAAACATTTAAACTCTGATCTAAATTACTTTCTTGTGATACAACTCCAATATGTTGACGGATTTTTGTTGGAGAATCATCCATATCAAGATCAAAAATCTTTACCTTCCCCTTATCAAGAGGCATTCTAGAGGTTAGTAATTTAATCGTACTTGTTTTACCTGCACCGTTTGGCCCTAGTAAACCAAAAATTTCCCCTTGTTCTACTTGAAAAGATATACCATTGACTGCTGGTTTCTTTTGTTTTGGATATTTCTTATATAAGTCTCTTACCTCAATAACACTTGAAATCGTTTGCCCCATCTTGAGTCACCCTTTTCTATTAATATATGCATTCGTACAACTTGGACAAGAAAGATATTTTATTAGATTTTCTGAACGAATGGTATTTGTTCTAAAGTCTAACTGAAACTGCCTGCCAATTGTTAAGTCAGAAATGTAGTCCTGTGGCTTATCATTAATAATATACGGCAAATTAAGTATAAAATAACCAACTGCGATATCTACTACAGAAGGATTAATATAAGGTTTTATTGCTTGAGGTTCTTCAATCAAATGCTTTATGAATTCAGAATAGCCTTTATCTGTTTCACTTTTTCTCATCATGTAACATTGAAAACAACCTGTTTGCTGTGGTATAAATGTTGGACCAATATAGGCAAAAGAATTCTCTGTAGCTAGTAAACTCCATTTTATGGAATTATTAATTGCGCATAGATTAAATGAATCATAGAATTGTGGATCAAATTCGTCTATTGCCACAACAGCTAATGAAATAGAGTCTTTATTTTCTGCAATCCAATCCACCCAACCTTCTTTTGGTAACATAACTGAATTTATCTTTTGGTAAGCATGATCACTAATTAAACTTCCAGTCACCTTATCAGATGAGTTTTCAAGGATTGATACTTTTCCAAGATTTAGTTGTAATAAACTTTGAACTAGCTTGGACCCGACTTTCCCCCCTCCTAGTACTACGACATGAGCATTTACTAAAAGATCTCTTAATTTCTCATGGTTTCTTATGAGAGATCTGTAATTAGTTGTAAACCAATCGAGGAGTTCCACTTCTTTAGAATCCTTTGAATAATCAGGTGCAATGAAATCAATATAACTTTCTTTTAAATATAAAATTAGTTTTAAAGCTTCATTTATTTTTGGAGCAGGAACAATATTTTGCAGAAGTTCTCCCACTGTGTAGTCTTGGTCAAGATGTTTAAATAATGGACCTATCCAATTCTGCTTATACGGATCTTCTAGCTTAATATCATGCTTTCCCCATAGTTGCTTTTTGATATAACATTTATTACTAGATAAGATCACTTTGTTATATCCTGGTTTCAACTTTATTTTCCGTTTTAATAGATTTTGGTACTGATCCCTTTTAGTATTAATCATTTTTGTTATCTTCCTTTTTTTCTTTTCCAAGTAGTATGGAGTAAGTGGCAATGTTTTTAATTCCATCTAAATGTAGTTTTTTATTTACAATGTCGTCAAAAAAACCTTCAATTGGAACAGCGTTAATATTCAATGCTGTAGAAACTAGAAGCATATTTTGAGCAATATGACCAATTTCTTTCTGAACTAACCGATAAGCTCGTAACCCATAATATTTTGTTATTATCTGCATATTTGCTACAAAGAAAAAGTTCACTGCCGCTTGCCCGAAAGGACTTTCCTCAGTATTGGAGTCCTCTTTAATAAAGAAATACATGTCATCGATGTCTTTGTCTTCCTGTTGATTGATATTTAGGAGATAGATACAGTTACTTTCTGGAACAAATTTATAAAACCCAGATTGTAAATCATCCACTTGATTAATATAGAAGTAAAGTTCGACAGGGTATATTCCACCACCCGATGGATAAGTCCTATAGAATAAATAATTTACTTTATTTTCTTTAACAATTTCATCTACAGAACTCACCCCCACTGAATAACTAAGTATGATAGCTAACTCTTGAAAAGTTATTGGATCGCCAAATTTTCGCTTTGATCTTCTCTTCATCAAGATTTCACCTAAACTAATTTCAGGAAATAATAATTTATCTGCTGTTGGTAATTCTATTTTATTAATATAATTGTCAATAACTACTTGCCGTTCTGGCATTGGCCTCGGACATTGTAACGAGAATAAACTAGGATGATATTTGCTATTTTCATGATACAATTCTGCTAATGATTCAAAATCACTTCCTAAAGCCAATCCATCAAAAAAGTGATTATAATTTATACTCCATTCTTTTATTTTAAACAACCCCAATCTTAGGACCCATTTGTTTAAAAGCCAAATATATAAATAACCCTAGGTAAAACTCTTCATATTGAGATAGTCCTAATCGATTATTCGTCATATGTATATGAGAAAAGCAAATACTAAAGATAGAATCTAGAAATTCCGATTCGTTTCTTGCTATTTTCCCAGTAGAAGGTTGAATCAGTTTCCCATTATTAAATGAATTCTTATAATCATTTGCTAGATTAGTAACATTAACCTTCCAGATATCATGGATTTCGTTGATGGGTGTTTTATTTCCTTCATACGAATGAATTATTGTATATACACGTTTCGTTATCACTTCTTTATTCTTTTCAAATAGTTGTTGTGCTTTATTGCTTACCTTTTTTTTCATTTCCGGTTCCATATACTTTTCCCAAAACTTTGCATAGTGGTAAAAGAATGAAGGTAACTTCTTTATTGGTAAATCAAGAGACAACGCAGTAAGTAACATTAAATCAAGTGTAAACGTGAACCGTTTATTGAAATCGTATTTTGTTTTGTCTATTAATAAAGAGGCAATTTTACTAGAGACATGAAAAAAGCTTTCAGAATACGATATTGCATCTTCCCCTCCATACTTTTGATACTCTGGAATATAAGGGACTTCAAGAATATTTCCCTCTTCAATAAAGTCCTTAGAATCAGTTGAGTTAAGATCTTGGCCATAGGGACTTTTCAATGATTTGTAATCTATCATTACGGATGGATAATTATGTATGAATTCTTTAATAGGATCTAATAGATGAGTTTTATCTCCCTTAAAGTCTTTGATCCTTAATCTAATGTGTGGTCCATATTCAAAAAAACGTAGGTAAAACCAAGAAGAACAATCTCCTTCCTTTACCATCTTTTTAAGTTGATTGGAAATCACCTTAGAAATTAAGTCTTCAACAAAAGCATTATTATAATAATAAATGTGGTAAGAATACCATCCCACCTTTGAATCACCTCACTAAAATAAGAAATTCCGATAACTTAAATCTTAGACTGTAATTGCATGATGGTTGGAGATATTCAAGCTTTTATACATAGAAGTCATTGTTTAGTATAATCTTAAGAGGAAGAACAAGTATTGGTTCTGACCAGGGTAACTTGCCAGACAAATCCGAAAGTTGTTAATGATTAGAAAATACTAAGTAAATTTTACCATAAAATGGGTAAACTGAACTTGGGAAAGTCAACTAAAATTTACACGATTAAATATCTTTTTTATACTTATTTGTTACATTTTTAGGAAAGTAGGAAAATAAAAGACAAAATTTTACAAATTCGGCAATATATTAGTTAAATTGCATCACTCTGACTAGTATGTCAAGAAAACATAAAATGAGTCCTAATTATCTATCTTTTTATTCGTGTTTTAATTTAATGTCCATAACTACTATTAACAGAACCAATACAAAAAAGGATTAGGAACTCCATACCTTTTCCTAATCCTTTTCTTATACAGTCATTTACTAATTACAATTTACAAATCTAATTTTAACCGAATCATATCCCTACATTCGATACCGTACTCGACAATTTCTTCTGAATAATTCCGAATATAAAAATCAGGGTCAATTCCAATAATGCGAAAACCACATTTTTGGTACAATGCTAATTGGTTAATACTTGAATTTCTTGTACCGATTTCAATGGCATTATATCCAGCTATTCTTGCTTTTCGAATGGCATCAGATACGAGCTTCTTCCCTATCCCTTTGCCTCGTTGTTCTTCAGACACAGCAACATTAACAATTTCCATTGTACCTGGTCTTGTTGGAAGTAGAACATAAACACCAATAATCTCTCCACCTAGTTCTGCAACATAACAATCCCCTCTTTGAAGGTATCCCATAATCATTTCCTCAGAAGGATCCGCTAATAATAACAATTCAATTGGAGGTACTTCTTCTTTTGTTAATTTTCTGATGTCCATACTTTTAACCTACCTTAAATTTAAAAATAGTATTGTTTATTTTTATATGTGACTTGCCTTGTTCACAAGTTCTTTTCAACTTTCCTATATATTAACATATAATATTCATTTATAACTAATTTAGCAATCAATTGAATGCCAGAAACTACAATAATAAGCCACCATATATAAAAGCACCTACAATGACAAAAGCGGGGTGAATTTTTACCCGTTCAATTAATAAATAGCTAGCAACACCTATAATTATGGTATGTAAAAATCCGATCCCTTCATAAGACTCAAAGAAAAACCTCCATGCCATGACACCTAGTAAAATCGCAATAACCGGACGTACAAATAAGGTAATACGTTTTACTTTTGGCGAATCTTTAAATTTATAAAGGAGACTTAATAATGCAATCATAATAATAAGTGACGGTGCTACGGTTGCAAATACTCCAATTGTCGCTCCAAGCACCCCACCCAGTTCATACCCAATATATCCTGCCATTTTCGTTGCAATTGGGCCTGGTAAGGAATTAGCAACAGCTAACACTTCACTAAATTCTTGAACAGACATCCATTTATATCTAACTACTACTTCATTCTCTACTAGCGGGATCGATGCCGGTCCCCCACCATAACCTAAAATTCCCGGAATAAAAAAGGCAAGGAATATTTGCCAATATAATAGCATTATTTATCCCCCCTCTTTTTATTATCTCGAATTAACACAGCCGTTAGAATTAATACTACAATGACGATTCCTGGATGAACATTTAATAATACGAGAGCGATAAATGATAGGACAGTCAATAGAGTAGTCGCGACATATCCCATGCCTTTTCCAGCTTTATTAAAAAATTGCCATGTTAACACTGCCATCATCATACCAACAACGGGGATCACTGCTGCAGTCATCCCTTTTACCCAATCAAACTCTTTAAAGGAAGCTAGTGTTTTTAAAAGGACAATTAATAACACAACTGTCGGTAACACAGTTGCAAGAAGTGCTGACATCATTCCGAATATACCAGATACTCGATAACCGATATACCCAGCAAGTTTGGTAGCTATTGGTCCAGGTAATGTGTTAGCAAGCGCAAGAATATCACCAAACTCCTCATCTTTCATCCATTTATACGTTTCAACCGTTTCTTTATGTATTAGTGGGATAGAAGCAGGCCCACCACCATATCCTAACATTCCAACTCGAAAGAATGCTAAAAATAAATTCCATTGTGTTTTCATAAAAATTCACCTTTCAACTAAACAATTACGAGGTAATTAAACTGTGCTACTATTTAGTATTCCAACATTGATTTATATGTATGATAATATCACTGCATTTTATTATACTACTTTTTCATGACAGTGCTTGTTAAACAAGAATATACACATAATTCAACTATAATTATAGTAACCTATAACATTATGAAACTTCGATAAAAAGGATTTTGTAAATACGTTTAATGCTATAATAATAGTAACTAACAATGAAAAGAGGAGTTGGAATATGTACTGTCAATCTTGTGGAAAAGAGCGACGGCCTAACTCAAATTACTGTGCATATTGCGGGGCAAAACAAATAAAAAAAAGAAAACTAAGTGCATTTACAATTGTTTTTCTAACTTTACTTCTCGTTAGCTCCATCGGCCTAAGTATATTTATCGTATCAACCTTCTATTCAGGGCTACCAGACTCGATAGCTACCAATGACGAGGTCATAACACAACATAAAGTGAAAAATACCCCGGAAGCATCGAAAACGACTACACCAATAGTAGAAAAACAACAACTAGAAGAAAAACACAAAAAAGATTTAACAGAAATAATTGCAGCAGCTCAAGAAACTGTTTATACCGTTTTCACCCAATCTAGTCAAGGTTCTGGATTTTTATTTGATACAAACGGTGCAGTTGTCACAAATGCTCATGTTGTAGAAGGAGAAACAAATGTATTTATAAAAACAGTACACGGTACAGAGTATCCTGGTACTGTCATAGGGGTATCTAATGAAACAGATATAGCTGTTATTCATGTGCCAGATTTAGTTGGAGAGGAACCCTTTGCACTTGATTATTCAGACACAACAATGATTGGGGAAGAGATTATTGCCCTTGGTAGTCCATTAGGTTTGGAAAACACCGCTACAATGGGCTATATTACTGGAAAAAATAGAAGCTTTATTATTAGTCCTTACGTTTATGAGAACTTATATCAAATCTCAGCTCCAATTTCACCAGGAAGTAGTGGTGGTCCATTAATCTCTAAGAAGTCAGAAAAGATTATTGCGATTAACTCCGCAGAAAGTATAGAAGATGCCATGATTGGATTTAGTATTCCTTTATATACAGTCCATTCTCTCATCCAAAGTTGGGTACATGAACCAATGGATGAAGAAGAAGTCCTCGCTCAATATTACGGCGAATATGAAGATAGTTCATGGGATGAAGGATACTTTGATGGTGGCGAATATTCTGAGGAAGAAGATTACCATTATTACTGGGAGTATGGGTATGAAGACTTTTGGTCTGAGTTCGGTGATGCACTTTGGGAGTATTTTGAGCTAGAAGATTCGTATTATGAGGACTGGTATGAGGAAGAAGAAAGTTCCAATGGCGACCCATTTGAAGAGGATTGGTCTAATGAAGACACAGACATTATTACAGAAGAAGGCTATGTCGATCCAAGTACAGACCCTAACATGTATTATAATGAAGAAACTGGCCAATGGAGTTATTATGACGACGTAAATGATTTATGGTATTACTACGATGACTATTTAGAAACTTGGACGTATTATGATGAGTTTGAAGGGGTATGGTACTACTATGATGAAATGGCAGATGATTATTTGCCCTATTAATTTTGCACGATAGATATTATTATTCAAGGTTAAACTAAGCTTTTAGTTTGTGCATCTAACCCGCCCCGAAAATATACTACGCTTTCACTTCCAGTACCGGGGCGACATCTGCTCAGATCAAGACCGTCGCAGTGTCTACCTCGCCGCAGCTGCTGTTGAGCCAGGCTACTACAATGAATATGCTTCATTGCTGCCTTGCACCGAGGAAGCATGCTTCGTAGCGTTACTAGCAGACGCAGGTGCATTCTCGGGGGTCTCACCTAAGCCTTTCATCCTGCTGGCGTCTCCGTATATTTCCGGGGCTAGTATAGTAAAAATTCTATTTGTATCTCCAATTATCTCTTTCTTCTTTTAAATAACTCTATACCAACATAAAAAAACGCGACATTATCATTTCATAATAATGTCGCGTTTTTTTGTATATTTATTAATTACACATTCTTCCCTTGTGTTACTTCTTTCTCAATTCCTACTTTATCCCAATCTGTAAGACTTTCCACTACGATTGCGATAATTGTACCCATTAATAAACCACTAGATAATAATGGTTGAGCAAATTCAGGTAATGTTGCCCATGCAGAACCAGGGATTGCAAATAATACTAAACCGATAAACAATGGAATGGCTGCACGGTATACGTTAGTTGAATTGAACGTAACTTTCTCATACCACTCAAGACCAGAACCAAATAATGTTACATAAGATACGAATAGTACTGCACTACCGATACTTAATGGAAGTAGTGTAAAGAAATACCCGATTTGCGGGATAATACCCATGATAAAGAACATCACTGAAGCAAATAGGAATGGCATTCTATCGTAAATTTTCGTTTGTTGAATAAAACCAATAGATGACACGAACGGTGAATATGGTACAAGACCTAAGAAACCAGAAAGTATACTTTGAACACCTGTAATTGTAAATGAATTACGATAGTCTTTACTTGTAGAAGGTTGATCTGGATACATTATATCTGTACCTTTAATGGAACCATATTGTTTAGAAAGGTTTAGAATACCTGTAACTACTACTGTAATAATAATTCCAATATTCCATGCTGGTTCACCAAGTGGGAATAAGAATAATTCAATAGTAGAAGGAACTCCTCCACCAAGTTGACTCTCCGAACCTAATATAACTGCAAATAATGGCCAACCTACAACAATACCAATTAACATGGAATACTGAGCAATTTTCTTTGAACCTTTTACAGATAATACAATTACTAAAATTGCTATGAAAAGAGAAATTAATCCCATACCGATATCAATTGTACCTTCTGTAGGGGAAATAAACATATATTTAAAGAAACTAATACATAATGAAACACCAAATAACAACATGAATGTTCCCATTACACTAGGATTAAATAGTTTCTCTAAGTAGTAACCGAATCCTGTAATACCAATTAGAATAGTTAAAACTCCTGCAATAATTACTCCAACTGCGATACTTCCACCAACCTCAGCTAAAGGAATACCTTGTGCAGCTGACATAGAGGAAAGTGCTAAAATAACGCCCCACCATAAACCAGATGGACCATCCATGATTGGTCTTCTATGGCCAATAATTGCTTGTAATAGACAACCAATCCCCCCAATAATAAAGGAAAATTGCATCATACTAACAATATGTTCTTGACTTAAGTCATAAGCAGCTCCAACTGTGATTGGAACAACTACAGTGTTAATAAAAATAAACATTAACCATTGTAAGCCACCGAGCCAGTTATCTGCTTTTTTTATTTCATTCATCATTTTTATCACTTCTTCTTTCTTACTAATTTGAATTACATAGCTAGCTTGTATATATCTTGCCGTAATGCTAATTGGATTGAATTTCTTAAATGTGCATACCATAGTTATATGTCCATCTAATATTTGTATTCAATCAGGAAAATAAAAACTAAAATAAATTAATTAAAATATTGTTAGTAAACTACTGTTCTATTCTAAAGAATTGACACCAAAAAATCATTGTACAAAACAACCAATCTCAACAGTTGTTTTTGTCTAAAATTGTTCATAATCGCTAATTTTTTTCATTTTTTTATAAAGTAAATTCACCTTTTCACAAACTTTCAGTGTATAATTAAAACAAGAAATAATTAACGTCTCATGATAGGAGGTTTCTCATGAAAAAACTTAGTGAATTATTATCTCGGGAGATATTGAAAGATGCCGAAGTAATCGCCGGAGAAAATGGGTTAAGTCGGTTAGTTGAATCGGTTGAAACACTTGAAAATACACCAGATATGATTAAGTTTGTCACTAGTCATTCTTTTTTACTAACGACTGGTTATTCATATAAAGATGATCCGAGTAAATTACATGAATTAATCATTGAATTAGATCAATCCAATTGTGCAGGTATTGGAATTAAATTACATCGATTTATCGATGAAATACCTGAAGAAGTTATTGAACTTGCAAATAAATTAAATTTCCCAATCATTAGTGTTCCTAATAATCTAACCCTTACCAAGATTGGACATCATCTTCTGCAATATCTTTGGGAAAATAAAATGGATGATTTATTTAGCGCCTATAAAGTTCAAAAGAAATTTACTAATATGATGTTAAAAGGAGCCAATTTACAATCATTTGTTGACCAACTTGGATTCTTAACATCCTATCCCATTATTCTGTACAATCCAATTATCCATCCGATTCATACAACAAGAGAATTTCGTTCCAAACATATGGATGAAGTAAAATTACAAATATCCACTACGTTACAAGAGGAGATAGACTATCAAGTTTTAGAAGAAAAGTTCTCTACCCTCAAAGTTACTGTAGACGATAAGATCATTCCTATTACAATCTATCCAGTCCAAACGACCCATCCATACCCACACTGGTTAGCAGTTTTAAATGATGAGCAAGAAGTTACTATTCCATACACCGTAATCGAACAAGCCTCTAACGTCATTTCTTCTATATTAGTAAAAAATGAAGCCGTATTAGAGAACGAACGTGTTGTGAAAAATAACTTTTTTAGTTCTCTTGTCGATGGAAATATAAAAACACAAGAAGAAGTCATGCACCGCGGGAAAAACTACGGACTAAAAAGAAACCAAAAATATGCTTGTCTTGTTTGTAAACTGGATGAAGAAAAAAATGCCAATATCTTTGAAAAAGAAGTTAAGTTTAATAAATTAACCCATTTTATTTACGACTTATTTGTTAACACATTTTCTAACTTTGGTATTGAACATATTATTTTTATGAAGAATGAATACTTTGTCATCATTCTTCAATTTCCAAAAGAGTTTAATGAAACATTAAAAAAATCGATCGTGTCGATTATTAAGTCATTCCAAAAGAGAATGTTTAAAGATTTTAAAACGTCTATTTCTTTTGGTATCAGTAACTTTATAAATGACATGCTAGAATTACCAATCGCATATAGAGAAGCAGTCGATGCCGTAGCCACTGGAACTGCATTAAATCAAAAGCAAATTATTAAGTTTTATCGGACTAAAGAGTTAAAGGAATTAATGAGAATGATACCTAGTGAAAGTCTTGAAGATTTTTATAAGGAAACCCTTCGCTCTTTGGCATATCCGAAAACATCTGAAGAAAAAGATTTAATTAATACGTTAAGTGTCTATTTAGATCACAATTGTGAAATAACAGAGACATCGAAAATATTATTTATCCACCGAAATACAGTTAAGTATCGAATAAGTAAATGTAAAAAGATCTTACAATACAATATAGAAGATCCTGACAATTCCTTACGACTTCGAACTGCATTATTAGTTAAAAGTTTCTTCACCGAATAAAAGGAACCACAGAGAATATCTGCGGTTCCTTTCTTTTTTTGTTTACTTACTTAGAGATTGTTGTACCTGATTTACCTGCTAATGCTTCAGCAGCTTTATCTAAAGAACAAATAATAGCTCTTCCACCATGTTCTGCAAAGGAAAGTGCACCTTCCATTTTAGGACCCATGCTTCCTGCAGCAAATTGTCCTTCATTCATATAACCTTTTGCTTCTTCAACAGTAATTTGTTCTAGAGCTTTCTGATTTGGTTTACCATAGTTTACATATACATTTTCAACATCCGTAAGAATCATGAAAACATCAGCATTTACTTCTTTAGCAAGACGTAAACCACTACGGTCTTTATCGATTACAGCTTCTACACCTTCATATTTCCCGTCTTCTTTTTGAACAACAGGAATTCCGCCACCACCAGCAGCAATTGTAATTGTACCTGCATCAGTAAGTGATTTAATAACATCAGAGCCTAGAATAGACTGTGGTTGTGGAGATGGTACTAAACGACGGTATCCACGGCCAGCGTCTTCACCAACAACCCATCCTTTTTCATCAGCAAGTTGTTTTGCTTCTTCTTCTGTGTAGAATACACCAATTGGTTTTTCTGGATTTTGGAAAGCTGGATCGTTTGCATCTACAACTGTTTCAGTTAATAGACTAACAACCGTGTTATTTAAACCTAGTTCACGTAGCTCATTGCGTAGAGTTTGTTCCATCATATAACCGATGAAACCTTGAGATTCTGCACTACAAACATCTAATGGAAACGGAGGCACAACATCTTTTGCTTCTTCATTTTGGCGAAGAATGTTTCCAACTTGTGGGCCGTTACCATGAGTAACAACTACTTCATATCCTTCTTTTACGATTTGCGCAATAATACTCGTACATTTACGAACGTTTTCTAATTGAATTTCATAAGTTGCTTCTTGTCCTGGTTGTAAAATTGCATTACCACCTAAAGCAATAACTACTTTTTCTGCCATTATTTTTTCCTCCTAAGTGTTAATATTCCAATTAATAATCCAAATGCCGAATCTACTCCAGAGCTATGTCCCACTTGTACTAGATCATTGAAATGCTGTTCAAGTTTCGAACTATTTTCTTCCTGTAAATCCGTCATTATGTTCACAACTACAGAGCTAAATTTACGATTTAAAGCATATTTCAGATATTCTTTACTAACATCTGTTGTAATTGGCTCTGATTGTATTATTTCCTTTAACTCGTCAATAAATGCTTGACTAAACATTTCTGTAACTGCATGAACAGCAAGAATTCCTACTAAAATGTCATCACCTGATGGCGTTAATCCATTACCACGTCCTAAAAAGTATCGTAACGAATCATTAATAAACACTTTGTCGTCAGACAACAAGGCATCCATTAAATTAGATATTGAATTTGCAAGTTTCGACTGTTCAATCTGTTGATCATCAATGTAGTAAAGCAATAATTGATTAACAAATAAATCTTCGATACCGATTGGTTCACCATTTGATATGAATAAAGTAATAAACTTTTCAAAAGAAGGGAAAATAACTTTTTCCTTTCTGAAAATAGGTAAAGAGTTTACAAAGGGTGTGCTAGGCTGCAAGTCCAGTTTCATTAATATTTCTTTATTAGCAAAATACAAGGAAAAACCTTTCCAACAAACAACTAGGTCATCCTCTACACAAGCAATAAACTCATCAAGTACTTCTTCCTTCAAATGAATTCCGAACGGTAATCGACCATTTTTCGTATTTCCTATAAAAACGAGGGAATCGCCCATTTTTATATTTATACCATTTTGAAAGATACTGTGCACTCGTCCAACATTATTTTCAGAAAGAAGGAGAGGAAGATCAGAATGATGTTCCTCTCCGTAAAAGATAAATTCCTTCATCTATTATTTAGATAAGTCCTAATTTTTCAGCATATGCTTCAATAGCTTTTTCGAAGCAAGCAAGTGGAGCGCGTACAGTACCTGCACCAATTTGTCCTACACCAGGTTGTTTGTGAGCAATACCAGTGTTAATAACAGGCTCAATACCAGTTTCAACTACTTTTCTTGCGTCAATTCCAAGACAAGCACCTTGGAAGTCCCATGTAGGAATTGCCCAGTTAGGGTTTTGGTCGATACAGATTTCTAACATTTCATTACTTGTTTTTAGTGCATCGTCAAATCCACCAGCACCAACAAAACGAGTTACACCAGGAGCTGCGATCATCGCAAAGCCACCTACACCGATTGTTTCTGTGATTGCACTATCACCGATATCAGTATTAGCATCTTCTTGAGAGTATCCAGTAAAGAATAAACCTTGTGGAGTATTAACTGGAGCAGTGAACCATTGGTCACCCATTCCGCTAATACGAATACCAAAGTCTTTACCATTTCTACACATAGCAGTAACTACAGTACCGTCTTGAATTTTTCTAGCACCATCCATAACTGCTTTACTTGCAGCCATCATGACGTTTAGGAAGAATTGGTCTGTATCAGCTAAGAACTGAATAACATCTTGTTTATCTTTTTCGTCCATATCGCTTTGTACGATTAGTGGAGCAACTTCTTTTAGGAAGATTAATGATGCAGCAATATTACGTTGGTGGAATTCATCACCCATTGTAATTGCTTTTGCAATCATAACGTTTAGGTTTAGACCGTCACCTTTAATTTTAAGTGCTTTAGATAAAGCAGGTCCTAATACATCTTTCATCCAGTTTAGACGATTGATAACTTCTTCGTTGAATGCACCGAAACGTAATACAGCACCAATACCTTCGTTCATGATACAGTATGCTTCGTTACCTTCTGAACGGTTTTCTACTACAAATACAGGGAAGTTAGCTGAAGTAATACCGCCCATTGGTCCAACCGCATTTACATGGTGACAAGGGATAAATTCAACTTCACCATTTGCTAACATGTTTCTTGCATCGTCTTCATTGTCAGCCCAGCCTTCGAATAAAGCTGCACCAACACATGATCCTTGCATTGGTCCTGTCATATCGTCCCATTGAATTGGAGGACCAGCATGTAGGATAACTTTTCCTTCGTTTAATTCTTTAATTACCGATTTAGCAGGTACTACATCTACTAAGAAAGGTTGTGAGCCGACAATTTTATCAAGAACGGCGCGGTTTGCTTCATCAATATTCTTGTAGTTCATTTATGTTCTCTCCTTTGATTTTAAAGATAATATGTGTGATGAGTAGCTAGCTAGAAAAATAAAACTCCCTAACAAAGATGGATTATTATAGAGTGGAGTGCACCTAACCCGCTCCGGAAATATACTTCGCTTTCCGTGGGCGGCTGGTGAGCCAGGCCACTACAATGAATATGCTTCATTGCTGCCTTGCACCGAGGAAGCCTGCTGCGTAGCATTACTGTCAGACGCAGGTGCATTCTCGGGGTCTCACCGAAGCCTGTCCTCCCACAGGAGTCTCCGTATATTTCCGGAGCTAGTATTGCGCACTATTTGTCCATATCTTTAAATTATTCAACTCTCATCAATATTTCACGTAATATTACTTAGAATAACTATTTAGTAGGTTAAGGATTTTAGCCATTCTTGCGTTTCCACCTGCAACTGGTCTCCAGTCGTAGTGAACTACTCTTCCGCCGTATTTAACAACAGGCTCTGTGAAGCTCTTAAGTCCGATGTTAACTACAACTGGTTTTGAGTTAATTAGTTTATCTAATTCAGGTGAGATGCTTAGATCTTCTTCTGCAACTGTACCAGTATAGTCTACATGTTGTTTTTTCACATCATTTACGTTCAGACCAATAATAGATAGTGCTGTACGTACTGCTTGGTTGTTACTGTCACGTACAATAACGCCTGCTTCTACTAATTTTTGACGTTGCTCTTGGTAGTTTTGTGGATCTTGTTCTGTTCCACATACTGTTGCTACGAAGTATACGTTACGTCCTTTAGCTTCCACATTGCTTCTAATACGTTGAATAGAAGGTAGTAATGCTCCAGCCATATCACTATGAGAACCGTATCCTAGTACTACGTCAAATAGAACGACAGCAGTTGATTCATCATCCGCAGCTTTTTCCATGAAGCTTACACGTGTATCAGGGTCAATCATAGGGTGTGGCTTACCTTGTGTGTACATGTCATCCCCTAAGTCAGCAATTTCATGACCATTTGCTTGTAGTAGGAATCCTTCTGCAGCTTGACCTTTTTCTAAGTTAAGTGCATCAGATAATAATGTAGCTGCTTCATATCCTAAAGTACCACCAGAGTAGAATCCTTTAATAGATTTTTGTTCTGGAGTTAATTGAACATTGTCTACTGCAAGTTCAAATGCATTGTAGTCTTCTTTAATTTCATTACCTTTTGCTAAGTCAACTGCGATTCTTGCAGTTTCTTCTAATGTATAAGCTTGATATACATTACCTTCGTGTTTTTCAGGTTTTTCACCTAAGAAAATAGTTACTACTGGTTTAGATAGGCTGCGTAGTAATTGAACAACACGGTCACGTACTTCTTTTGCAGGTGGTTTAGAAATAATTCCGATTACTTCTGTTTGTTTATGGTTTTCTAGAGCTTTAATTGCATCCATCATCGTGATAGCACCGATTTTGTCAGAAAGGTCACGTCCACCAGTTCCTAGTGCGTGAACAACTCCTCCACCAAGACGGTCAATGATTGTTGTAACTTCTTGGATACCTGTACCAGAAGCACCTACAATACCGATGTTTCCTTCTTTTACAACGTTTGTAAATGCGATTGGAATACTAGAGACAATTCCAGTACCACAGTCAGGACCCATTACTAGAAGACCTTTATCATGTGCTTTTTCTTTTAGGCGACGCTCATCTTCAAAAGATACGTTATCAGAGAACATGAATACGTTTAGTCCGTTATCAAGTGCTTTGTCTGCTTCATCAGCAGCATATTGTCCTGCAACAGAGATAACTGCTAAGTTCGCATCTGGCATAGCTTTCATAGCTTTATCAAATGTACGAACTGTTTCAAAGTCACTATCACTCTTAGAGATTGCTTGGTTGCTTAAGTACTCATCAACAGCAGCTAGTACTTCATCAAGTTTTGATTCATCTTCTGTATCTAAAACGATACACATATCGTTAGCACCTGCATCAGCAAGTTCATCTGTATATAATCCAGCCGCTTTAAAGATATCTTTGTTAGCTGGTGTACCCATCATTACTTGAATTTTTTCTACACCTTCGATCACAGATACCGCGTTTGTTAATAACATTAAGTTAACGGAATCTTGATACGAGTTTTTCTTAATAATCGTATGAAGCATATTTGGTTCCTCCTAGTATGTGTTAAATTATTTAGCAAATGGATCTTTGTGGTCATATCTGTTGTTATGAACGACATCAGATTTGAGGTATTCTAAGATTTCATCGACAATCTCAATACCATTTTCTTCATTCTGCTTTTCTCTATCTGCACTACGTTGTCCTGGATAAGACACTTCCTTAAATCCAGGTGCAGGTTTGATTTTATTTAAGTCATGCATCGAGTCCGTTAAGGATTCTTTAAATAGCTTAAGTCCCACAAAATATTCAGGATTGATTACGATGTGTAATTGTCCTAAGTTACGGTACTCTGTTAAATCTTCATACATAGAAGAAACATGTTTTCCATGTGGAAGTCCTAATAGAACACCAGATAAAATATCAACCATCATCATTAGCCCATAGCCTTTCGGGCCAGCAATCGGTAGTAATGCATTTACTTTAAACGGATCTGTTGTTGGATTACCTTCTTTATCTACTGCCCAAGTATCTGGGATTTCTTCATTTCTAGATCGTTTATCTAGAATTTTCCCCCAAGCTTGAACAGTTGTTGCCATATCAAAGGTAACAACCTCACCATTACTTCCACGAGCAGCAAAAGCGATTGGGTTTGTACCATAGTAAGGTTCTGCCCCTCCAAATGGAACTACCATTGGGTCGGATTGACAGACAGAAATACCAATTAGGTCTTCTTCTGCTGCTTGTTGAACAAAGTAAGAAAGAGCTCCACTATGTCCCATTCTCTTTGCGCCAACAACTGCTATACCATTTTCTTTAGCCATTTTTATGGCTTCTTTCATGGATTCTTTTGCAACGACATGACCAACGGCATTATCCCCATCGAAGACTGCTGTTGTCGGACCTGTCTTTTCAAAGGTGAAGTTAGGATTAGTGTTCAATCCACCTTTGGCAATTCGTTCTGCATAATACTCTACTCGCATTGCACCATGCGAATGATAACCACGGATATCTGCATGAACTAGTACATCAGCTACTACATCAGCATGTTCTTCAGTCAGTCCTGCACGATGTAATTTCTTCTGAATTAATTCATGGAGTTCTTGCTTTTCTACCTTCATGGCATTATCTCCTTGTGTCATGAAAAATTATTTAGCAAATGGATCTTTATGGTCATATTGATTATTATGAACCACGTCGGACTTAAGATATTCTAAAATTTCATCAACAATTTCAATACCTTCACGTTCGTATTTTTCTTGTTGAATATCATTTGGTTGACCTGGATATAATACTTGGTCAAATCCTGGAGCAGGCTTAATTTCATTTAATTCTTTCATTGTTGCTGTAATTTTTTCTAAGAAACTATCCAAGTTAGTAAAGAATGCTGGATTAATAACAACATGTAATTGACCAAGTCTACGGTATTCTGTTAGATCTTCATACATAGATGAAACTTTATTTCCGTATGGTAGGCCAAGTAGAATTCCAGAAAGAATATCTACCATCATCATTAAGCCATATCCTTTAGGACCTGCAATTGGTAGTAATGCTTTTACTTTGTATGGATCTGTTGTTGGAGCACCATTCTCATCAACTGCCCATGTATCTGGAATAGATTCATTCTTCGAACGTGCATGTAGGATTTTACCCCATGCTTGAACTGTTGTAGCCATATCTACAATGATTTTCTCACCAGTACTACTTGGTGCACTGAATGCAATTGGGTTTGTTCCATAATAAGGCTCTGAACCACCGAATGGTACTACCATTGGATCGGATTGACACATAGAAATACCAATCATTTTAGCGTCTGCTGCCATATCTACGAAGTAAGAAAGTGCACCACTATGACTCATATTTCTTACGCCAACAACAGCAACTCCGTTTTCCTTGGCCATCTCAATTGCTTCTTCCATCGCTTTTTTAGCCATGTAATGTCCAACACCATTATCACCATCAAAAATAGCAGTTGATGGGCCAGTTTTCTCGAAAGAAATATTTGGATTGGTATTGATTCCGCCTTTTGCAATACGTTCAGCATAATATTCAACACGCATTGCACCATGAGAGTGAACCCCTCTTAGATCCGCATGAACTAATACGTCAGCAACAACTTCTGCATGTTCTTCGGATAGGCCTGCTTTATGAACTTTTGCTTTCATTAATTCTTTTAATTCTTCTTTTGCAATTCTCATTTTGACACCCCGTCTATTTCAATTAAATTTAGTGCCTTATTTTTTAAGATCTGCATCACGGTTACAGTCTTTAGAGTACACATAAGAAAGTTTTTCTCTTCCTACTGCATAACAAGCTTGTTGTACATAAGGTCCCATGAAGATATAGTCATCTTTTTTAACAGGAATCCATTCATTATCTAAGTTGTACAATCCTTCACCTGATAGTAAATATGCACCATGCTCTTGAACATGTGTTTCAATAAATGGATGGCATGCACCTGGATCAAATGTTAGGATATGGAAGTTCATATCAAATGAAAAGTCAGCTGGTAATAAGTCTTTAATACGCATTTCTTTATTGCCATCGTATTCTACTTCTTCAATATCATTTGAATTTCCAGTAACTAACCAAGGTTCTGGTGTACCTTCTAATGGTTTATACGTTTGTTTATAAAGGAAAATTTTAGATTCACCTTTTTCTACGTTTTCCATTGTCATTTTTGTACCTGGTGGGCAATAAATGTAACCACCTTGAGTTAGATTATGTTCTTTATCTTGTGCAGTAACTTTTACATTTCCTTCTACAACATAAAGGAAAGTTTCTACGTCAGCATCTCCACCAAATCCGCGTAGGTTTTTTCCGCCTTCATACATAGTAATAATGTAATCGACAAAACTAGCTCCTAAACGAGGAGAACCTAGGATAGAAACATAGCAGTTTTCAAATCCAGGAACACTGTTATTCACAAGTCCTTCTGGAGCAATTAATGCATATAAACCATGTTTAATAATAGAACGTGATTGTAATAAATCTTTTGGATAACCCATATTTATCTCTCCTTATTCTATATATAATTATTCTTTATAAGCTAATTCATATAATGCACCCATAAGTGCTTTAACACCTTCAGCCAAATCATGAGGTTCTGTATATTCAGCTGGATTATGACTAATACCGTCACGACTTGGAACAAACAGCATCGCTGTCGGAACATGTGGTGCTAATACTTGCGAATCATGTCCTGCGCCACTATGCATTACTTTATAGTTCAAGCCATTCTTGTCACAGCTTTCTTCAATTAACTTCACAATCTTCTCATCCATTGGTACTGGGTCTTCATCCATCCACATATCGATGGATACGTCAACACCGTGTTCTTTTGCTATTGTGTTGATTTTTTCTGTAACAACATCAGTAAAATCAACTAGAGCAGATTTTTCTGTATGACGAATATCCATTGTGAATAGTGCTTTTCCTGGAACTACGTTGACAACATTAGGGGTTACTTCAATTTGTCCAACTGTAGTTACTAGTGGATCACCATATTTTTTGGCTTCCGTTATGATTTCATAAATCATTTGACTTGCAGCAAATACTGCATCTTTACGGTAACCCATTGGTGTCGTACCTGCATGATTTGCTTGACCACCGATTTCGACATTGAATCGACGTTGACCAACAATGCTTGTTACAACTCCAACTGATTTCTTCTCAGCTTCTAGTACGCCGCCTTGTTCATTATGCATCTCTACAAATGCTTTAATATCTTCCCGTATACCTTTATTTTCTTCACGGAAATCAAAGCCACATTCTCTCATAGCATCAACAAACGAGACTCCGTCTGCGTCTTTTATATTTTCTACATCTTCTCTTTTAGCTGTTCCAACAACATTTTTGGATCCCCAGAATGCATATGGGAATCGACTGCCTTCTTCTTCAGCCATAGAGATAACTTCTATATTACGTAGAGGTTGCCCGTATTTTTCTTTTAAGTATTTAATAGCAAGAAATGCAGCAACAATTCCTAATTGTCCATCGTAATAACCTGCATTTCCAACCGTATCAACGTGTGAACCTGAAAGTATTGTTTCATTCGGATATTTTGAACCTTTTAACTGACCGTACAGGTTTCCTATTTCATCAAAATGAACATCTAAGCCCAATTCTTTCATTTCTTGCTCTAAGTATTTCTGTGCTGCTAACCATTCTTTGGAATATAGAAATCGTGAAATTCCGCCAGCTGGGTCTTTTCCATGTGAACCTAGGGTTTCCAGCATACCGACGATATCTTTTTCTAAATCAGCCACTAAAATCCTTCCCTTCAATACAGAGTACATATGTCCTTAATGAATAAGGTGTACTATTTAAATAAAACCATTCGATTAAAATAGAATAAGTTTGTATTTCATACAGTTCTAATTGTAATCCTTCGAAGAGCGAACTACTATATAAACTCTTGATAAAAATAACTCATTATTTTATCAAATAAAGATAAAAAAATTAACTAACATTGAGATTATGTGACATTTTTTTAGCTGAAAACAGTAAAGAGGGAATAATCCGAATATTGTTATGGATGTTCTCTTCTGTCATCAGATTTCTGAAGACAATAAAATAACCCCACATAGACCCTAATAATAAATTGAATACTACGTGGAGTTTCAATGTTGAAGAGATATGAACTAAACTTTCATTTTCATTTCTTATTTTTCTTCTATGCTAACTTTATAATTTGATACTGATAATGCTCTTTTCCTAAGTGCTAACAGTGTATACAGAATGAAAGCAGATATAATCCCAACAAACCAAGAAAGTGTATATAGCGGTTCTAATACCGGTATGAAATTACCAATTAAACTTAATGTACCCGAAATAACAAGTGTAATGATTGCACTAACATTAAATCCTTTATAATTCCCGTCTTTAGAATATAACTGGTTTAGGTTAATCTCTTTTTTCGAGGTATACCATATTTAGCACCGGCATGACCGTTCAGTACCATAACGATAGATATAAGAATCGCTGCAATCATGATAGAACTAAACACCTGTCCTACAGACATTCCTAATGCAAATAATCCTCCGATTGCAAGGTAATTGGGGATATTATGTACTGATCCCATCCAAACCGAGAAAAAATTGGCGATGTTCCAAGTTTTATCAGCAGGCTGTGTTGGTAGAACATCCTCACTATAACCAGCTTTTAATAACTCTTCCCTATTAATTTGTTCCACAAAAATTCCTCCTAGAAATTGCTATTTAAGTTGTCTAGTCTTTTGAAGTATATTAGTAGGAGTTATCGAATACTTAACAATATAAGAACTTCACTTCCTGATTCTAAAAGTTCAATTATGAGCAAACAGTACATGCTCATAAAAAGATAAGCAACTATAATTAATGAGATTATTATAAAGGTTGTACAGTAGAATTTCTTTATAACCTTTAAACAAATTAAATTGTAACTTTTATCCCATCTGAATAAACACTTGTATAAAATGGAAACTTTTGTTTACTAAAAAATTGGTGTTCTCCCTATATGCATATGATTATTATCCCTTTTTAACAAAATATATAACCAGTGTATATTTTTTATAATTAGAAAACTCCCAAACTGTAATATGGTTTGGGAGTTTCCATGTATTATCATTTTTCACTTTTGTCGATAACTTCTAATATTTTAAAGCCAACTTGAACAGCAAGTGTTTCCTCAGGATCTTCAAAATCTATTCCTGTAATTTCTTTAATTCTCTCAATTCGGTATGTGACCGTTTTATAGTGAACAAATAGTAATTGAGCCGTTTTAGCAGCATTTTGACTTGTTTGTAAGAACACTTTTAATGTTTCTAGTAAGTCTTTTTTCACAGAATAATCGTAGTTTAATAGTTTTTGAAGGGATTGGGGTATAAAATTAGTTAATGCAGAAACATCTTTAATTTGGTATAACAGACGATAAACACCTAGTTCATTAAAGCTTATCGCAAAGTTTCCTTGATTATAAAGCTGTCCCAACTCCAAAGAATCCTGTGCTTCTTGATATGTCTTAGCTAGATCAAGTGCATTTTTCACTACATTACCAATACCAACTTGAACAGCAAAATCATTATTATATTTATTAAATTTGTCTTGAATGTGGTTCACCGTTGTTTTTATCTTTTTTAGCCATTCACGGTCATTCGTATCATGCTGTTGAATTTTCCATAAGACAATTATTACATTACTACGCTCACGTACAATTGCATCTCTTTGATAAAACTCTATCAATTCACGGAGGTATTTATAATGCCTCTGTTGATGTGTGTGTAAGACTTCCACTTGCCCATTGTCAGGGTGGGTTCCTTCTAAATGAAAGAGTACTGCAACATATTCAATATCTAAATGAAAATTGATTACATTCGCCCTATCTTGTAATGTGTGAAGGGATTGTTTTTTCCCAGAAATTAAATCATCAATGAGATCATCTTTAAATTTTTGTTCCACTTCTGCAATGGCAAACTTTTTAACCAGTCCAAGAGATAAGGCTGTTACAGCATTTTCTATCGCAATAAAGTCAAAACTTGTAACTTCTTTATTCAGTTCACTTATAATTAAATGCATTTTTATATGATTAATTGTTTCAATCGTTACAACAATTTGCTCACATTTTTGTTCCTGTAATCCAGGAAAAATAACACGTTGCCTATGGAACGGGTATTTCGTATTTTTTATTCCTTCTTTTTTATTAATCCGTTCCATTCCATAAAATAAAGAAACTGCATTATTAGTAGTTGTTATACAACGAAAATCTCGATCATATAAGGCAACAGGGTTACCAATCAACTCTTCCAATGTGTTTATTATTCCATCTTCTCCTTCATCAGCTAATGATAAAGCAGTGAAACGGTCATGAACTTCTTTAAAATATTCTAGTTTCTTTACCCTATCATTGAATAGTTCTTCCATGACTGGATACATAATATCGATAAACGCAATATCTTTAGAAATTTGAATAATTGGTACATGATGCAGTTTACTCGCCTCTAAAATGTTAGAAGGGATTTCCGAGTATACTTTTTGAATCTTTATAATTAAGGCACTTACTTTCTTTTCAGCAATACGACTAATCCAGTCGTTTACTTGTGTATCAGTAAGTTCTCGAATTGGAAATAAACTAGTTATTAGTAACTCTCCGCCCTTTAACCATTTGGCAATGTCGGGTGATTCAAGGACAGTTACTCCAGAAATAATATTATTTAAGCCACTAGTGTCTCCTAGATAAGTGGCATCTTTCATAATTGGTTTTCGCAATAAGTCTTTAACTCGATATTCTACTTTTGCCACCTCCACTTAATGAACATTATTCACATCTACTTATTATAACAATTTTTCTGCTTAAAGTATAAGTACAAATTTTTAGCTATACTAAGAACATGTAAGTTTGTTCAACCTGTTAACAACTAACAACTTTTTTTAGTTAAAATGAACAATGACATGGCTATATTAGAGCTTTACAATAATGTTGGTGCCTTTTAAATATTTTCCAATTGTGTTTTTATACACTATTAAAAGGATACATAGGAGGGAAATAATGAGTACATTTGATTTAATTATTCGGAATGGACAAGTTGTTACAGCTGAATCTACTGCCCAAGCTGATATTGCTATAAAGGATGGAAAAATCCAAAAAGTTGCAGCAACTATTGAAGAAACAGCAGTAAAAGAGATTGATGCCAAAGGACTACATGTCTTTCCTGGTGTTATTGATACACATGTTCATTTCAACGAACCTGGACGTTCGGAATGGGAAGGACTTGCTACCGGAAGTAGAAGTCTTGCAAAAGGTGGGGCAACTTCATTCTTTGATATGCCACTAAACAGTACACCACCTGTAATTAATAAAGAAAATCTACAAGCAAAAAGTGATTTAGCTGATGAAAAATCTGTTGTAAATCCGTTTTACTGGGGTGGACTAGTTCCAGAAAATATTGATAAATTAAAAGAACTAGATGAAAATGGCGTTATCGGTTTTAAAGCATTCATGTCACCAAGTGGTATTGAAGACTTTAATAATGCTGATGATGAAACATTATATAAAGGTATGAAAGAAATTGCTTCTTTTAATTCTATCTTGGCAGTACATGCAGAAAGCACGGTTATTTGTGATCAACTTGCAACTGAAAAAATCGCACAAGGAAAAACAAGTGCAAGAGACTTTGTTGAATCTCGTCCAATCATTTCTGAGATAGAAGCTGTTAGAAGAGTTATTTCTTATGCAGAAGCAACTGGATGTAAATTACATGTTGTTCACGCAAGCAGCCGTAAAGTTACAGACTTAATCAATGAAGCTAAAAAACGTGGAGTTGACGCATCTGTTGAAACATGTGCCCATTACTTAGCACTTACAGTTAAAGACTTAGAGGAAAAAGGTGGTCTTGCAAAATGTGCGCCACCACTTAGAGATAGTGAAGAAGTAGAACAATTATGGGTAGCACTAGCAAATGGTGAAATCGACATGATTGCATCTGACCATTCACCAGCACCAGCTGATATGAAGACTGTTACAGATAACTTTTTCGAAGGTTGGGGCGGTATTTCCGGAGCGCAATCTACATTAAACGTGCTATTAACAGAAGGATACCATAAACGTAACCTTCCATTAGAAAAAATCGTGGAAGTAACTGCAGTAAATCCTGCTAAACGTTTTGGTCTTGAAGGAAAAGGTTCACTAGCTGAAGGTTTTGATGCTGATATTACATTAGTGAATTTAGATGAGAGTTTTGAACTGAAAGCCGAAGACTTATTATACCGTCATCAACATTCTCCATACGTTGGTAAGACTTTCAAAGGGAATGTAAAAACAACAATCGTTAACGGTGAAGTTGTATACGATCATGGTGAAATAGTTGTTGGTAAGTAGTTTTATGTGAACAGGCACATCCTTATAGGGTGTGCCTGTTTTTTTGACTATTGTAGAGAGGGGAAATAATGTATGGGATTCGCATTAGTCATATTAACTGTGTTTGCTTCTCTAAATGATGTATTAGAGAATCCCATTCGTCATTTCAACTGGGGGTGCCTTCCTAAATAATGTATGAGTAACTCCCATTTGCCATTTCAACCAAGGTTGCCTTCTTAAATGATGTATGGGTGAATCCCATTTGTCATTTCAACTGGGGGTGCCTTCCTAAATAATGTATGAGTAACTCCCATTTGTCATTTCAACCAAGGTTGTCTTCTTAAATGATGTATGGGTGAATCCCATTTGTCATTTCAAATGGGGGTGCCTTTCTAAATGATGTATGAGAGAATCCCATTCGTCATTTCAAATGGCATTTCCTTTCTAAATAATTTCTAAGAGACTCCCTTTAGTTATTTCAGCTAATTTCTTCTCCCAAAATGAAAAATAGCACAGAAAAACCTGGATGAATAACTCATCCAGGCTCAATTATCTTATTGATTTTCAAAAATGGTATCTTTCTTGAATCTTGATCCTTTGAAAGCAAACTTAGATACTACATAGTATAGAATTCCTGCTACAACAAAACCAATAATCCAAGCTAAGTCAACTTTGATAAATGCTGCACCAGCACCACCAAATAGAGCAATTAATGCAGCTGGGTTCCAACCTGCAAATTGGCCATCCTTCTTATAAAGCTCATCCACTTTAACTTTCTGTTTTCTAAATACATAATACTCAAGTAATAAGATAGCAACAATTGGTCCTAAGAATGCTGAATAAATTAATACGAACATATCTAAGCCATGTGCTGATTCATCTTGTACTAATAACCATGGGAATGACACCATTGCTAGTAAACCAGTAATTGTTACTGCAATTTTATAATTTAATTTAGTAAATAATTGAATTACATATGTTGGTGTAACAACGTTCGCTACCATATTAACAGCAATCGCACCAAATACGATAAATGCAGAAACAAATAATGTTGCATATTCATTATCTAATAACGCTGGTAAAGCAAGTGCTGGATTTGTATAACCAGTAACAATAGCAAGCATTGCACCTACTGCAAGAACAGACCCATATGCGATTGTAATTGGTAAGAAATATAATAGTCCACGTTTTTTATCACTAATACCTGTTTTTAATTCACGAGAGTAATCTGCTGCACTTAAGAAGATCGCTGCATAGTTACCCATAAACACCATCACAAATCCGAAGAATTCTAATCCCCATGTTCCTTCTGCTTGAACCCAGCTAGTAACGATTTCAGAGCCGTGGTCTTTTACTAGAAGAACAAACACTGTTGCAATAATTAACATAAGAACAACAGATGCTACGGTTTCTACCCATTTAATTGCGTGAAAACCTTTCATTGAAATAAGAATTTGTACAATAAGTAGGATAATAAAACTAATAATTACATTATCAAAATTAAATAAGATCTTTATTATTTCGTTTAAAGCCGTACCACCAATCCAACTTTGAATACCATACCAGATAATTGCTGGTACTGCACGTAGTAGAGAAGAAATGATTGTACCTTTATCCCCGAAGGACATTTTTAACTGTACCACATATGGGATACCTGTTCTATATCCTGCTCTATCATTTAAGGCAAAAATAATAGAAATAATTGCTATTGCGATTACGGCTGCAGCAATAGTTTGCCACATATTCATTGTTGCGACTCCTAAAGCAATTACACTCATCCCTAGAGTCATATTCCCCATGTTTACGCCGTCTCCGACCCACATGGACATGTAGCCGAATGGCCCCATCGTTCTATCTTTATCTTGTGTTGGCCTTAGAGAATCCCCTTCAGCTGCAACTACTTGGTTATTTTTCCCTTCGTTTGACATATTTCAAACTCCCTTTTCCTTAGTTTCTCTTAATATGGAAACATTTTATTTCAAGAACAAATTATAAGCACTTGCACATATCACGTCATTGTCCAATGTAGACAATATTTTTTTCTTCTTTTAGTTAAAATAGACAGTCGATTCCCAAATAAATGTATGGAGGAGAGTATAAAAGATATCTTCATACAAAATTACTTTTATACTCTACCTTTTTTCCTTATTTGGTCATTAGTTTTCCAATTGGCTCTCCAATTATACCCTCGTTCAAGTCATATACTACGTTACCGCGTACAATTGTCTTTGTTACGCGACAATCAATTTTTCTTCCTTCATACGCACTATGTTTATTTTTGTAGTATAAGTCTTCTCGCTTCACCACATAAGATTGCTCAGGATCAACTAGGATAATATCGGCATCTTTTCCTACTGTAATTTCACCTTTGTTAGAAAGGTTAAAACGTTTAGCAGGTGTTGTAGCGATAAGTTCAACAAAACGATTAACTGATAATCCGCGTTGTTTTACCGCTAAATCAAACATTAAATCGACATTGTTTTGAGCTCCACTAATTCCGCCCCATGCTGTAAATAAATTGTCTGACTCAAGTTTTAAGTCTTCCGTACAAGGTGAGTGGTCGGATGTTAACCAGTCGATATTTCCATTTAATAACTCATCCCAAAGTTTTTCATGGTCAGCTTTCTTTCTAAGAGGCGGCTGACATTTTGCATATGCGCCAATTTCTTCTACATCTTCTGCAGACATAGCAAAATAATGAGGACAAGATTCAACCGTTACATCAACACCTTCAGAGCGAGCCTTTAGTATAGCTTGTACTGCTTCAGAAGTACTAATATGAACAATGTGTAGTTTACAGCCTGTTTCTTTTGCAAATAGTAAAGCACGTTGAACAGCTTCTACTTCAGTAAATACTGGACGAGCATCAGGATAATCCATTGCAGATGTTTTACCTTCGCGAATAAATTCTTCTTCCAGTTTAGAAGTTACTGATGGATTTTCCGCATGAATACAAAGGATTTGATCTAACTCTGCTAATTTTTGCATTCCTTTATATAATGTATAATCATCAACATTAACGAAATCATCTGGAATTTCACTAGTTATATTAGAAAGGAAACATTTAAAAGCAAGTACGCCTGCATCAGACAATTCCTTTAAATCTTCTAGATTATCCGGAATTAAACCGCCATAAAATCCATAATCTACATAATTTTGTGTTTTAGCAGCTTCTAATTTTAAATCAAGTGCTTTTTTATTTGTAGTTGCTGGTAATGCATTCAGTGGCATTTCAACATAGCTTGTAGTCCCACCAGCTGCCAATGCTTTTGAACCAGTTTCAAACCCTTCCCACTCAGTACGACCAGGTTCACTAATATGTACGTGTGTATCAATCATTCCTGGCATAACATATTGACCGTTTGCATCAATCACTTGTTTTGCATCTTCAGTTATTTCTTCTGCAATACAAGATATCTTTTCATTTTTAATACCGATATCTACTTTTTTCACGGTATCACTTAAAACAACGTTACCGTTTTTTATAATTAAATCGAACATACGATGTCCTCCTTAAACTATTTCTAATTGGATTAAAAACATGGAGAAGTTAGGGATAATTGTTAGATTTTCCATCTCCATATCACATAAGAAACGCTTTCATAGAACTTTTATACCAGGTACAATTATATTGCTGCGCAAAATGAAAGTCTTTATTTCATTTGAACAAATAATAATATTTTATTTGTTTTCTTTGGACAAATTTCGACAGAAACCTACAATATTCCCTAGTCATTATTATTTGAAACAAATAAACTTTATACTCATAAATATAAAAAAGAGTTTCCACTAGCGGGAAACTCTTCTACATTTATTATTGGACATGTTCATCGATAAATTCAATTATTCTTTGGAATGCTTGTTTTACATTTGGGTCATCCCAATGTTCATCAAATACATGGTCAGCATTATCCATTGTGATAAAATCATGAATGACTTGATGCTCTGTTAATTTTTCATTCATTTTTACAGATTCTTCATAAGGAACATCTGTATCTTTATTTCCATGTAGCAACATCGTTGGTGGATACGTATGATCTAATTGATAATAAGGACAATACGTTTTAATCTTATCTAGTTGTGTAATTGGGTTCATCCCTGTAGCTTCATCTAACCAAGCCCCTTGTTGACGACAATATAAATAAATCGCATATCTACGTTGGATAGGTCCTACTGATAATGGCTTAGGTTGAACTAATTGATAGGCAAGTTGCTTCGGTACATTTGGTTTTTGTAAGAAAAAAGAACTCGGTCTAGTATACCAGGAGCCTGTAATATCCCCATATCCATATAAAGAGACAATAGCATCTGGTTTATGGTTCATTAACCCAGTTAAAAGAGCTAAGTACCCTCCTGCCGAACTACCCATAACAACTATTTTATTGACGTTGATTTGAAACGTTTCGGAACCCTTTGTTTTCAACCAATTAATCGCGTCTTCAACATCTTCTTTTATACCATCTATTTTCGTTTCTGGTGCTAGTCGATAATCAATTGTGAATACATGGTATCCTGAAGAATTAAAGAAGTTTATCTGCTCTTCTCGCATATCTTCTCGAGAACCCCAGATTAGTCCACCACCATGAATATAAATAATGACTGGTGCATCCTTTTTGTCTGATGGATAAAAGTCTCCTTTTATATCACATTGATCCACTGTTTTATAAATTACTGTTTGTTTCATGAAGTAAAATCAGTCCTTGTTGTTATAATAATTAATGCTTTTAAATTCCATCATAATGTTAAAGGTAAGTCAAATGAAATTTCAACTAATTTGTTTCATCGGTTACCAAGCCGCTACTATTCCATCTGTTCTAGACTCCGTACCACCAACTAAAACTCCAGTACTAGGATCTCGCCAAATAATTTGACCACGACCGAAACTGTTTGGCTCCAATGCTATTCGAATATTATGCCCTTTATCAGCTAATCCTTGTGCTAAATGGTGGGCAAAATTATGCTCTACATCTACTTGTTTTTCTTTTATCCATTGCCAGCGAGGTGCATCAAGTGCTGCTTGAGGATTTAATTGAAAATCGACAGTATTCATGACAACTTGGAGGTGTCCTTGTGGTTGCATAAAACCTCCCATGACACCAAATGGTCCTAATGGGACGCCGTTTTTTGACATAAATCCTGGTATAATCGTATTAAACGACTTTTTCCCACCTGCTAATCGATTACTATGATTGGAATCCATGGAAAAATCATAGCCACGATTTTGTAAGGCAATTCCTGTTCCTGGAACAACTAAACCCGATCCAAAGCCCATATAGTTACTTTGAATGAAAGAAACCATATTTCCTTCACCATCTGCAGTTGCTAAATAAACAGTCCCGCTCGCTCTCGGATCCCCAGCTTCTGGCATCATTGCATTGTCGGTAATTAATTTCCTCCGCTCTTTGACGTAAGTTTCACTTAATAATTCCTCTACTGAACGAGTCATCCATTTGTCTTCAGTAATATAATTAAATCCATCCGCAAATGCTAATTTCATCGCTTCAATTTGTTTATGGATTGTATCGACATGATCTCTTTCAGAGAAATTGTACTCCTTTAGAATATTCAAAGCTTGTAATGTAATTAGTCCTTGTCCATTAGGAGGGATTTCCCATACATCATAACCTTTATAATTCACATGAATAGGTTCAACCCATTCGGCCTTGTATTCTGCTAAGTCGTCAGTTGTTAAAAATCCATCATGCTCTTTGGAATAACGGGCAATTTTTTCAGCTAGTTCTCCACGGTAAAAACTCTCTGCATTTGATTCAGCAATGGAACGTAACGTTTTAGCGTGGTCTTTAGATTGCCAAATTTCTCCTGTTTTTGGTGCTCTACCATGAGGGGCAAACGTTTCAAACCAATGGTTATACATCTCTTCTTTTAAATTTTCCTTAAATATTTGATACGACCTATTCCAAAATTTAGCAAGTACTGGGGATAACGGGAACCCTTCTTCCGCATAGCGAATAGCAGGTTCAAGTACTGTAGAGAGTGGGAGCTTACCAAATCGATTGGATAGTTCCGCCCATGCCGAAGGAGCACCAGGAACCGTTACTGGAACCCATCCATATTTTGGGACTTTTTCATACCCTCTCTCTTTAACTGCTTCAATAGAAATATTTTTCGGTGAAGGGCCGCTTCCATTTAATCCATATAGATTCCCTTTCGTCCACACTAACGCAAAAGCATCCCCACCAATTCCATTTGTCGTTGGTTCAACAACGGTTAAACACGCAGCAGTTGCAATCGCAGCATCGATCGCATTTCCCCCCATTTTCAAAATGTCTATCCCAGCTTGTGATGCTAACGGTTGAGAAGTTGCTACCATTCCATTTCTCGCATATGTAGCTTGTCTCACACTCGTATACGGACTAACTTGAGCTTTAAATAAATCCATCGTTCATTCCCCCAAAAGTTGCAAACTATTAATCTACTTTTAATTATCATACCAATCTGAAAATAACCTGTCACTACTCAAATTAGAAAGAAAAATTGTCGAACTAGGGTATTAATGCTAAAGTTGGGTTACGAGAGGAATCATGACTCTCTACATAAAACATCTAGTGAAGGAGATAACAAATGAGAAAAGCATATACGACAAAACGTGCAACATCTTCAGGACCTTATTCCCATGCTATTGATGCCGGAGACTTTGTATACTTATCAGGTCAAACAGCAAAAAATTCCTCGGATGCTGATATGGAGGGGGATATTGCTGCTCAAACGAAAGAATGTTTTTTAAGTTTATTTGATGTGTTAAACGAAGCAGGTCTCAGTGAGGAGCATGTTGTTAAAGTTAACGTTTATTTAACGGATATGAAAAATTTTGATGCAATGAATGAGGTATATAAAACGCAATTCAGCGAACCATTCCCAGCAAGAACTTGTGTAGCGGTAAAAGAATTACCGCTTGGAGCAGAAGTGGAAATTGAATTTGTAGCGAAAAAAGCTTAACAAAAAAGGAAGGCCTACTATAGGACCTTCCTTTCATTATTTATTCTTATTACCCTACCCACTGGATAGATTGTGCGATGATAAGCATAACTACAGATAAGATTACAAAACCTACAAATAAAGGTATAAAGAATTTAATCCATTTTTGATATGGTACACCAGCAATAACTAATGCTGCCATAAAGTAACCAGATGTTGGATAAAGAATATGCGCAAAACCATCACCTAATTGGAATGCAAGTACAGCCGTTTGTCTTGTTACTCCAACCATATCAGCAAGTGGTGCCATAATTGGCATTGTAACAAGTGCTTGTCCACTACCAGATGGAATAATGAAGTTAATTAATAATTGAACAACATACATACCAACTGCACTTAATACTGCTGGAAGGTCACCTACAAGTGAACCTAAGCTATTAACGATTGTATCCATAATTTGTCCATCTTCTAACACTACTGCAACCGCTCTTGCTACCCCAACAATAATAGCCCCAACTAACACATCACGAAAACCTTGGTTAAATCCTTCACAGATTTCCATTGTTTTCAGGCCAGCAATTAAACCAACAACAATACCCATAATAATAAATAGTCCAGACATCTCAACCATGAACCAGCCATGGCCAATTACCCCATATACTAAAATACCAAAGAAAACAAGTGTTGCTAAAGCAGCATACTTCTGTCTTGGTGTAGCTTTAATTTTCTCGACATTGCCGACTTTTTGATACATTTCGCGCTTTTCGCGATCATCTTCATAAACTAAACTGTTCATCGGATTTTTCTTTACTTTGTTTGCGTAGCGCATAATAAAGAGAACTCCCATTGTAACAGCTACAATAAAGATAATTAGTCGTAAGCCCATTCCTGAAAATACAGGTAAACCTGATATTTTCTGTGCCAAACCAGTATTAATTGGATTTAGTACACCTGCTGTAAATCCAATTACAGTACCGAATAAAGCAATAGCTGCCGCTACCATAGAATCATAACCAAGTGCAATCATAAGTGGTAAAATAACTGGTATATATACTAAAGATAATTCCGGTGTTCCAATTAGTGTTGCTACAACAGCAAATACAGTAGTTAAAATCGGAATTAATAGAACACTATTATTAGCAAATTTTCTTGATAAATTATCAACTGCAATTTCAATAATTCCAGTACGTCTAAGTACCATGAACATACCGCCGATAATAAACGTAAAGAACACAACTTCCCCAGCATCGATGAGCCCTCTAGGTATAACAGTTAAGAAATCAATAAGTCCTACTGGTGTTGACTCAACTTGCGTATATGAAGTTGGATCGATCGTTGTTCTTCCTTCTGGTCCAGGTACTCGTTCAAATGTACCTGCAGGAACAAAATATGTTGCAACTGCTGCTATAGCACTGAATAAGAATAAGATGACATAAATATGCGGCATTTGAAAGCCCTTTTTCTTCGTTGTTGTATTTTTCTCCATGTTAATTCCCCCTCTTGTTTGTTCATGTTTGAAAAGGTTTACAAAACGAGCTTATAGTCATCTTATTTGATTGTCACAAAAAATTCATTGTACATTTTAAATAAAAATATGTTAACATCGTTGTTTAAATTGAACATTGAATTGATATACGAACTATCCTTGACACTTGTTCTTACCTTATTAAAGAACAGGTACAAAAAAATAACTGAGGCAGGGTTTTTCCAGCCTCAGTTTCACAAATGAATATGGTAGAAATTATACTATTTAAATACTCTAGTAGCTTCAACTGCTTTTTGCCAGCCAGCATATAGCGAATCTCTTTTATCTGTATCCATTTCATTTTCAAATGTTTTTTCAATTTGCCATAGGTCAGCAATTTGTTCTTTACTCTCCCAATACCCTACAGCTAATCCTGCTAAATATGCTGCACCAAGCGCAGTTGTCTCTTGGACAACAGGTCGTTCGACAGACACGCCTAACATATCACTTTGGAATTGCATTAAGAAGTTATTCTTTACAGCTCCACCATCAACACGTAATGTTTTCAGGTCAATTTTTGAATCCTTTGCCATTGCATCTAACACATCACGTGTTTGGTATGCTAATGATTCTAGTGTTGCACGAATAAAATGTTCCTTAGAAGTTCCACGTGTAATTCCAAATACTGCTCCACGAGCATCACTATCCCAATACGGTGTTCCTAATCCAACAAAAGCTGGCACTAAGTATACACCATCCGTTGATTCCACTTTAGTTGCAAATGCTTCACTTTCCGGCGCACTATCTATCATACGCAATCCATCTCTGAGCCATTGAATTGCAGAACCAGCAACAAAGATACTTCCTTCTAACGCATATTCTACCTTTCCATCTACACCCCAAGCTAATGTCGTAAGTAAACCATGATCTGATTTAACTCCTTGATCCCCTGTGTTCATTAACATGAAACAACCGGTACCATACGTATTTTTTGCCATGCCCTTCTCAAAACACGCTTGACCAAATAATGCAGCTTGTTGGTCACCTGCAATCCCTGCAATTGGAACTTCGTGACCAAAGAAATGGTAATCAATTGTATGTGCATACACTTCTGAAGATTGTTTTACTTCTGGAAGCATGCTCTTTGGAACGGTTAGAATATCTAACAATTCATCATCCCATGCTAAATCATAAATATTATACATTAATGTACGTGATGCATTTGAATAATCGGTAACATGCGCTTTACCGCCTGAAAGCTTGTAAACTAGCCATGTATCAATCGTTCCAAATAATAGATCGCCATTTTCTGCTTTCTCTCTTGCACCTTCTACATTATCCAAGATCCATTTTACTTTTGTACCTGAGAAGTATGCATCAATTAGAAGGCCTGTTTTCTCCTTAAACAGCTCATTGTAACCCTTTTCATTTAATTGTTTACAAATATCTGCTGTTTGCCTAGATTGCCAAACAATTGCTTTGTAAATAGGCTTACCAGTAGTTTTATCCCAAACTACAGTAGTTTCGCGCTGGTTGGTAATTCCAATACCTGCTACTTGCTCAGGACTTACATCAGCTTTTCGAAGTACTTCTGCAATACAAGCTAATATGGATGTCCAGATTTCATTCGCATCATGCTCAACCCAACCAGGTTGAGGAAAATGTTGTTCAAACTCTTTTTGTGCAGTCTCCACAATTTCCCCTTTTTTATTAAATAATATTGCTCTTGAACTTGTAGTACCTTGGTCCAAGGAAAGAATAAATTTCTCAGCCATGTCGTCACTCTCCCTTTTTAATAAGATTATACTGCTTTTTTATTAAGTTCTCCTGCCTGCTCGCGTTGCTTTTTAGCATCCTCACTAATAGCTCCACCAATAGCAACTAACATAAGTACACTCATTATCCAGAAAAGAACGGAAAACTCTTGTTCAAAGAAGGCTTTATAGAATACAGCTCCATATATTCCTCCAAAAATTGGTCCGACAACAGGAATCCATGAATAACCCCAATCAGAGTGACCTTTCCCAGCAATAGGTAAAAATGCATGAGCAATTCTAGGACCTAAATCACGAGCTGGGTTAATCGCATATCCAGTTGGGCCACCTAAAGAAACCCCAATAGCTAAAATAAGTAAACCGACAATTAGTGGATTTAATCCTTCTGTAAATGAATTTGCTCCAATAAATAATAATCCTAATAATAATACAAAAGTACCAATCGTCTCCGTCAAGAAGTTAGCAAACATACTTCTTTCTGCTGGTGCGGTAGCAAATACTGCAAGCTTTGTTTCAGGGTCATCTGTTTTTCTCCAATGAGCTAAGTAAGCTAAATAAACGATTACTCCCCCGATTATTGCACCGATCATTTGTGCAGTAACAAATAATGGGACTTTCGCCCATTCAAACTCACCAACCGCTGCAAATCCTAACGTTACAGCTGGGTTAATATGAGCTCCTGAAATGTTACCAACAGCATAAATTGCCATCGTCACGGCAAGCCCCCAACCGACTGTAATGACAATCCACCCAGCACCCTCTGCCTTCGTGTTCTTCAGCACCACTCCACCAACTACGCCACCACCAAGAATAATTAAAATCATTGTGCCAATAAGTTCTCCCATAAACTCTGTCATTCCATACACCCCTTTTCATTTAACTTTAGGAAATTAGGTAAATTAGCATGTACTAATTCCTTAATAAACTATATTCCCAATAAATATATACATTCCTTTTTCTTTAAAAAAGACCTACACTTTTAGCATTATCCCGCTAGATAGTGTAGGCCTTTCGTTTTAAGTATTTATTTATAAACTTTTATTTTTTAATTTACAGTTGCACTTGCAGTAAATTGCGCACGATCACGAACCATACCATGAGGATCGATAACATATTTACGTGATGCTCCACCATCAAATTTCTTATATCCATCTGGAGCTTCATCAATAGAAATTAATGTAGCATTAACTGCTTTTGCAATCTGTGCTCTTCCACTTAGGATAGCTCTCATTAGATCACGATTATAACGCATTACAGGAGTTTGTCCTGTTACGAAATGATGTGCCTTAGCAAATCCTAATCCGAAGCGAATCTTTAATGTTCCTTCTTTCGCATCCTTATCTACTGCTCCTGGATCACCAGTTACATATAATCCTGGAATTCCTAAACGTCCTCCAGCTTTTGTAACTTCCATAATAGAGTTCAGAACAGTTGCAGGTGCTTCACCAGCATTCTGTCCATGGCCACTAGCTTCAAATCCAACAGCATCGATAGCGCAATCTACCTCAGGAACACCTAGAATCTCTGCTATTTGTTCTCCTAAATTATCATGTTCACGTAGGTTTACTGTTTCACAACCAAAGCTTCTTGCTTGTGCTAATCGCTCTTCATTTAGATCACCAACAATTACAACAGCTGCTCCTAATAATTGTGCAGAATGTGCTGCAGCTAATCCAACAGGACCTGCTCCCGCTACATATACAGTTGACCCCATTTTAACGCCAGCACTAACAGCACCGTGGTATCCAGTTGGGAAAATATCTGAAAGCATTGTTAAATCCATAATTTTGTCTAATGCTTGCTCACGATCTGGGAATTTAAGTAATTGGAAGTCTGCGTATGGTACCATTACATATTCAGACTGTCCTCCAACCCATCCTCCCATGTCTACATAACCATATGCAGAACCAGGACGATCTGGGTTAACGTTTAAGCAGATATGTGTATCCTGTTGTCTACAGTTGACACAACGTCCACACGCAATATTAAATGGTACGGAAACAATGTCACCTTTTTTAATAAATTCTACATCACTACCAACTTCCACAACTTCACCAGTTATCTCGTGACCTAATACAAGTCCACTTGGTGCTGTTGTACGCCCACGAACCATATGCTGGTCACTACCACAAATATTGGTTGTAATCACCTTTAAGATAACTCCATGGTTACATTTACGACCAACATTAAGTGGATTCACCCCTGGACCATCGCGAAGGACAAGATCAGGATATCCAATATCCTTTACTTCCACCTCACCTGGTTTTGAATAAATTACTGCCTTGTTACTCACAAATACCACTCCTTTATTATAATATAGGATGTCGTTGTAAGCGCTGACATACTATTTCTAATATAACACCTTGTACTAATTTTTGCAATACTTTAATTATTTGTTTTTTTCTGAAATCAATGTCGAATCTTCTTAAGTGGGTACAACTAATCCACTTAAGAAGATTTTTTATTCATTAAGTTATTATAATTAAACGCGAATTTTTCATAAACTAGCCAAAAAAATCTTCTTATGGATTGGATGGTTAATGGGGAGTTATGAGAAGGATTAGTATAGGTTTGTTACGTGAGTCCCTGTCTTGGAGAAGATTAAATAACTATTAAAAGGTAGTTCTTTTATTTGATTTCCATGTACATTTTTTATCGCTTTGTATCCCTCTAACGGTAATTTTACTGTTGCAAAATGAAAGAGTGATGCATCTTCATAATAATAAACCGGTCTATTCCTAGACTTATTACTTAAGTAAAGGGATTGTTTGTCATCTTCCCATATTGCATAAGTGAAATCTCCTTTTAAGTCTAGAGAACAAATTCTTTCCTGCCATTCGATATAAGCTGTTAAGGCTACCTCTGCATCACCTTCTGTATGAAAACGATGGCCTTTTTCTAATAATACCCTTCTAACTTCAACGCTATTATTTATAACACCACTTAACACAATAGCATATGTTTTCCCATTTATCTTTTTCTCTAATAAATGATGATTCACCTGTTCCTTTCCTTTATATCCAAAGCCTATAAATGTGTTAAACCATTCTTGAATAGTACCTTCCGATGTTAGAGCATCAATCATTTGAATAAAAGGTGTACGCTCTTTTCGGACAAAGTCTCGGTAATTTACCAAACCAGTTATCTCATTCATTTCCCTACACATCCTCCTTCATGAAGTTAAAAACTACTTTGGTTTAGGTTTATAGCATTATAATTTATATTTATGCTCGTAAAGAAACCATGACAATAATGATTACGGTAAAAGAATCTCTATTAATTTGTTAAAAAAGAACGGGTATAAGGTTAATTTCCTTATACCCGCTTTTTCCGTATAAAAAACTAAATTTAAGTTAAAACATAATGGTCAATAAAATTTTGATAAGCAAATCCTTTTACTTCTTCCTCGGTAAAATGTTTCAATAATTCATTTATTAAATTTTGATACTTGGATGCATCTTCCAAGTTCGTAACGAAGGATGATATCCCATCAAAGTCCGATCCAAAACCGATATTACTAACTCCACCTAGACTACATAAATAATCAATATGTTTTACTAGGTCATTTATAGTTGCCGCTGTTCGATTATGATTAATAAAAGGCGGCCAAAAGACAACATGGACCATTGCATCCTTCTCAAACAGTGCTTTAATTTGTTCATCCCTTAGATTTCTCGGATGATTACATAATGTATATGCATTAGAATGGCTAGCGATTGGATATTTTGCTATGTCTAGTACATCCCAAAATGCCTTCACGGAAAGATGGGATACATCAGTCAATACCCCATACTCATTATTTAAATGAACGACCTCTTTTCCAAAGTCTGTCAAACCTGCACCTCGAGATTCTCCGATTCCGTCAGCACATAAATTAGCATGGTTCCATGTCAGTCCAATCGACAATACTCCGAGTTGATAGAGTAACCGAAGCTTTCGTAAATCATTTCCAAACGCATCTGCACCTTCTAATGTTAGTACTGCACCAATTTCATCCTCTTTCAAATTACCGATGTCTTCCCATTTTCGAATATGTTTTATCTCTGGATGATTACCTAATATCTCTGTATAAAATATATCAATTTGTTCTAATGCATGTTGCCATTTTTCTTCTACTGGAACTTCAGTCAAAATAAATATGGCAAAAAATTGTACGTTAATATTGCCTTTTTTTATCCTAGTTAAATTACTATCCAGCTTGCTCGAATCTTTAAATTGTATTACTTCTTTAGTTAATACATTTCGCCTAGATTGTTGTATTTTAAATAGTACGTCACAATGTGTATCGATAATTTTCAATGTATAAATTCCCTTCTTGCCAACAACTATTTCGTCTGGCATGCATCTATGAATGCTTTGAAAATTGCTATAGAATTTCTATCATTTCCTCGAAGTAAATTCTCTGGATGCCATTGTAGTCCAAGTACAAAACGATGGTCTGTACTTTCAATTGCTTCAATGACCCCATCACTAGCCTGAGCACAAATTCGTAGTGGATGATTTACTTTTCTATTAGCTTGGTGATGTCTACTATTTACTCTCAAACTAGTCTTCCCAGTTATACGATGTAATAAGGAGCCTTCACTTACAGTCACAAAGTGAGAACCGTGTTCCGTAGGTGCTTTTTGTTGGTGTTGCAAAAGTTTTCCACTATGCTGAGCATAAATATCTTGAAACATATCGCCTCCAAGTGCAATATTTAATGTTTGGCTCCCACGGCAAACACCTAAGATTGGCTTATCTACCTCGAGTATTTTTTTCATTAGTTCTATTTCAAACTTATCCCTTGCAGGTATTATCGTTCCAAGATCTGGATGAGGCTCTTCCCCAAATATAGTTGGATCGATATCATATCCCCCAGTCGCATATAATCCATCTATTTGCGATACAATTTCCAATATATCATTATCTGATTGGTAATACGGTAATAAGACAGGAATTCCTCCAGAACGTATAATTGCATTCACATTATCTGTGTTCGTATAATACGTTTCTTGTTCCAGTTCTGTCGAAGTTACTACCCCAATTAACGGTTTCATTGCTCAAGCCCCCTTTAATATATCCCTTATAGAATATAATACACGTTTCAGAAACATGATGGGATAATTAATTTGCAATTGGGTTTAATTTATGAATAGAGATTATATTCCGCCTATACATATTATGTTTGAATTTAAAAAGAGGAGCCCAGTTAGAGCCCCTCTTTTGCATGCTATTTTTGCTTACTTTGCATGCTTTGTTCGGCGATTTGGATCATTCGTTTGACCATTTCGCCACCCACTGATCCGTTCTCACGTGCAGTAGTGTCCGCTCCAGGCTGAACACCAAATTCATTTGCAATTTCCTCTTTCATTTGGTCCATTGCATTTCTTGCACCAGGCACTAACAACTTATTATTGTTTCTTGCCAAGACTGATCACTCCCTGTGGGTATTGAACAGTATACACTGTTCAACACTAGGTTTTGAATACTGATGTTTTTTTATTCTTTCACAAAATGTTCCCATGATTTGTCTTGACAGTACTTTAGTACTACCTTACAGTTGAAATAATAGAAGATTTCAAAAATTTAAAGGATAGGAGGATTACATTGAAAGTACTTAATGTAACTTCAGAACCGCACTGGAGCACAAACGATGTAGAGGAAGTTGAAAGAAGTTATTTTATTGGTAGAACAAATCAATTAAATTTTTTTCATGAGTACCTTCAATCTAAGAAACAACAGTTTAAAGTAATTCATCTATTCGGCAAAGGAGGGGTTGGTAAGACATACACGTTAAACGAATTTGCAAGAATTGCCAATAGCCACAATATCCCCTTTCTTCATATAGATAGTCAGGATTTTAATCATACTGTACAAGATTTCATAAATTACCTGTATTACATGCTTTCAAGCTATTTACATATACCATTAAAAAAGACAAATGCAATTAGTTTAGCAGATGTCATAGAACTTGTTCATGATTATAATGATCGAATTATCATTGCAATGGATACGTACGAACAAATGGATGATTTAGATCGATGGTTTCGCGAAGGATTCGTCCGACATGTCCATCCAAATGTTAGTTTTATTTTAGCAGGGAGAAATCCACTTACAGGGGATTGGGTTGAATCCCCTGCATGGCGCTCCACAACAAAACAAATTAAATTAAGTAATTTTAATTATGAAGAAACGACACAGCTAGCTAAAAAAAATGGCATAATGAACGAAAACGAATATGAGACTATTTGGGAGTTTACAAAAGGACTTCCTCTGTTAATTTCACTTGCATCCGTTACTAATTTTAAAAGCAACAATGAACGTTTCTGCCAAGAAAACATTAGAGAAATGTTATGTACATTAACGAAAAGATGGTTAAGTGAAGTAACGGATAAACAATTGACTTCCCTTATCGAAGTAGCAGCTTTATTATATCAATTTAATCAAAGCACGCTTTCAACGATTCTTGGTCAAGATATTTCCACCACAACCTTTACAAAATTAGTATCTTTATCTTTCGTCCGAAAAACACATAAAGGCTGGAGTTTACATGACCTAGTTCGTGATGCGATACAAGTTAATTTACAACAGAGAAACCCGGAACAATATGATCTTATACAAAAGAAAATTGTAAAATATTATTATCATAGACTTATTAATAAACCAACTAATGAGGATATTGCTGAATTTTTCTATCACATTGGAGATGAAGTAATTCAATCCGTATTCTTTCAATACACGAATAAGAATTCCATGTACCTAGAGCCAGTAGATATCTATAATTTCCATGAAGTTGAACAGTTTTTCACGCATCAAAAAGAACATATTTCTGAAAGTAAAACGAAATATTATAATCGAATATCCAATGAGACTTATTATTTCGACGCATCCGTTGAACATAATAAACTAGAATTAGATTTAGTTGGGCCAGAATACGTAAAAAATATGGGGTATCATGGAGCAACCTTACTTAAAAATAAACACGGAGAAGTAATTGCAATCTCCATCATTGTCCCAATCAATGTGGAGACATTGTCACTATTAACTAGTGATCCAATCTCTAGACCATACTTTGAAAATTTATCAAAAAAAGAGTTGCAATACTATCAAGTACCACCAGAAAAAACAACTAGTTATTTTATCCGTACTCAAGATTACAAAGACCCTACTGACAATCATGCACGATCATTCTTACTGTATAATTTATTTCCGTTAGTATTTTCAGGTGGAAGAATAATTACATCAACACCTTTACCGTTTTTTCAAAATATCTTATATAAGTTTGGGTTCCAAACGGTTCCTGGAGCAGAGCATAATGTTTATAATCAAAAAGAGCCTACACCTACATTTTTGTTGGATGTTAGTGGAGGAAAACTTATATCATACTTAAACAACTTTTTAAAAGAGCATAGAGAACCTACGGAATTAGAAGAAATAACGAAGGAGTATTCTTTGACTAATCGGGAACAGGATATTGTACAGCTTATACTAGAGGGAAAACCAATTATCGAAATTGCGAATGACCTATACATAGCGGAGATAACAGTAAAAAAAGCACTCAGCCGCATATACCAAAAAGCAAATGTAAAAAACAGAATTCAACTTGTTAAAAAAATAATGGAACTAACGAAATAACAAAAGGTAAGCTTAGAAGAAGATAAGCTTACCTTTCGTCTTATTCTATCAATTTATGATTCGATGCAAATAAATTATTTGGATCGTATTCTTTTTTTAAGGCAACTAATCGTTCGATAATATTTGAATAGGAATTCTTAATAATATCTTCATTTACAAGGCTACAGTTTAAATATGATATCTGATTATACGAATATGGCAACAACTTTTGGTACATATGAAGTATCCAGTCTTCAGCTTCATCTGGATTTGTACCAACTTCTGCATCTATAAGCATTAAATAACTTGCATCACGAATTGCGAAAGCTGTTTCATTTAAAGGGATACGATTTACTTGACCATGTAGTTCTACTATTTGTATAACTACTCGTAAATCCGTTTTTTCAAATTCAGATGTTAATATATCTAGAACTTGGTTATTAATTTCATTAAAAAATAATGAGATCCCTTTTACCCCAACACCACCTTGTAAATATTTATCATATTTACTTTGCATTTCCATATAAGTCATCACTTCTACGTTATCTTCTATAGGAGTTGCTAATTCAATAAGTGGTTGGATAATTTGTTCTTCTACGTACAGATTTAACTCTCCTGTATACATACCATATAAATATACTAGTTTTTCATCCGGTTCGTTTGTATCCGGTTGTTTATTTGTCAATACAATATTAAAAGCAATTTCGTCGACTGCGGTTTGGCGATACACTTCTACTTTATTCATAATTTCATGGAGGTCTTTAAAATCATATACAACATCTAATCCCAAGACATTTCTACCGACTGGATGTAACTTAAATTCAAACTTTGTCACTACACCATAATTTGATCCTGCACCACGTACTGCCCAAAATAATTCAGGATGTTCAAATTGATTAACATATAGTAATTGTCCATCCCCTGTAACGATGTGGACTCCGACTATGTTGTCACTGGTTAGACCATACAATCCCCTTAAATATCCAATGCCACCTCCAAGAGCTGTTCCAGAAACGCCTAAATTAGAAACAATGCCTAAAGGAGTAGCTAAACCGTATTCTTGAGAAGGATTGTCCACTTCAAAAGTTCTTGCCCCAGCCTCAACAGTTGCTATTTTGCTAACTTCATCAATTTGTACATTATTCATATGGGATAAGTCTATTAGCACCGCTTCATCCATTACCGATTTCCCAGCAGGATGAAACCCTCCCCCACGGACAGTGATTTTCAACCCATGATTTAACGCATAATGAACTGCATCTACAACCTCTCGCTCATTTTTGCACTCAAAAATGACAGCCGGATATTGATCTATATTTAGATTCCACACCATGCGCTTTAAATGATATAAAGGATGATCTTTTTCTATCTTTAATGCAGATCTTTGATTGATACCTTTATCAACCATCGGGATTCCTCCATTACTCTAATATGTGGGGACATTTGCTTTCATACACTTGTTGTATTTAATAGGTATATTATCATAAGTAAAGACATTTGTAATGTATACGTAAGTATAAACTTTACAATATTGCTAGACTTATCCCATTTATTTATAGATTCATTTTTATCTAACTAACTCTCGTATTCATATTATTAACTGATGTCCTACATTAATTTTCTTCCATGTTCTAACTAAACCTTCGACAATTGGTGATATAACTTCATTGTCTGTATCATACTTCAGATGGGAAAAGGGATTCCAACTTGTAAATAATCCACCAGCATTCACTTCAACATCTTGAGTAACTGCCTTATTATAGGCCTCATTAATTGCCTTTAATGGGAATGCTAATACATCATCTTTGTCATAGAAGTTTAACCATTCACCATCTAAATCTGGGTAATATTTCTTTAATGTTGGAGAGGGAACTTGAATTGGAGAACCAAAGTCAATATAACGNTTAATTCCAGTACAATCTTGGGTTTCTTTGCCGATATTTTCTTGCTTCATTTGAAGATCATAAAAATAGTTATTAGCAATAATTGTACCTAAACTATGGCTTATGACACATAATGGAGCTTTTATTCCAGCTTTCATTCTTAAGCGCTGAATCGACTGGGCAACTAGTGCATGAACTTTGTCGTAATTTTGATTGCCTATTCTAGTAGGCTGATATGCGACTGCATCAGCTAAGAACTCTAACACAAACTTACGCATGCTAGTATAATTTAACTCTCGATAATCACTTAACTTTTTCCACAAATCTACCTGTTCATTTGCAAAAATTTTAGACCAATAAACAGGTTCAAAGATCAGTTCACTTTTGGCATGTATGTGGGGTAATTTTTTTGCAAATTGTACAGAAATCTTATCAATTAATTTATCTGCAAAGTTTTCATCTGGAGTTCCAGCACCATGAAGTATTAATACAGCAATTTTTTGACTCATAACTTCCCCTCCTCCATAACTAATAGAAACTTTATTTTCCTTATCATACGAAAATGAAGTTAACTTGTTAAGAGAATGAATACCTAATTACTTTCTGTTTCTTCGTTTTTCTCTGTTTTTTTATAATCCCATAGCACTAGCCATTCTCCATCTAGTTCTGTTGTATAGACATCTTGCACAATTGAAAAATTCCCGTATTTCCCTTCAAATCGTTGAGTAACGGTTACTTGATACACTTCACCAATTGGCTCGACACCATCTTCTATTTGAAAGTCTTTCAGTAGTTCCGAATCTTCCAAAGAGAATTCAAATGTTTGGACGCCAAAATGATTAAGAAATACATGCGCACGGTCTTGTAAATAGTGACCTTTTTCAAATTTTGCTTTCATATATGGATGAAACATACTCCATGATTCTGCAAAGTTTCCATCTTGTTCATACGTATAAAACTCTTCAACTGCCGCTTCAGCTTGATTGGAAGGAGAATTCACAATGGAAAAGTAAATGAATAATATTAAACTAACTGCAAACGCAATAAGAAGTAATACGATAAAGGCAGGAATGCTATTTCGTCTTTTCATTATATCCCCCTCAATTCACATTAAAAACATGGACTATTATATTCGTATTCTTAAAAAGACATGTTTATAAGTACAAGTACAAAATATACTATTCATTCCACATTGGGGAGATTATTTATATTAATGGTAATCTTTACATATGATATAAATGGAGGTGAGAGAAATGTCTGTTTCTCGGATAATGAAATGGATTACTGGTGGATTAGAAGCTTTTCTCGGTATTCCTTTTTTTGGTGGAGCATTTGTTTTAAGTCTTGTTTGGACACCTTTATTAGTTATGTTAGTACTTCATATCATTACATTAGTTATTTCTAAAAATGAAGGGGCTTCCTCATTTGGTAGTATTCTAGGAATTATTACATCATGTATTGCTTGGATCCCATTTGTTGGCATGATTATGCATATACTTTCAGCTGTTTTTCTAATGATTGATGCAGCAAGACCAAACAATCCTCGTAATAACGTAGTTTCTCATCAATAGAAATTTGAAAAGGTCTTGTCTTGAGAATTCTTTTTCAACTAAATGTATATGAGTTCAAGTGGATGGATAAGCCCCTTTTTAGCATCTCTATACTATTTCATCTATAATGAAAGGAGACAGCAATCGAAAGGGGCAGATATTACATATGAAATTAATCGCAACCGATATGGACGGTACATTACTAAATGAAAATGGAAAAATCAGTGAAGAGAATTGTGCAGCTATACTACGAGCAATTGATCACGGTGTTCATGTAGTCATTGCAACTGGCCGGTCCTATGAGGCTGCTATGGAACCATTACAGGAAGTAGGACTAGTTTTACCAATCATTAGTTTAAATGGAGCTATGGTCTATAACCAAGAATCAGAGCTATTAGATAACATTCCAATGAATAGTAATATTTGTAAGGAAATACAGGCAGCATGTGAATTGGAAAACTTATATTTCGAGGTTTATACGAATAAAGGAATCGTTTCGCGTAGTAGAGAACATTTTCTAGATGTGTTAGTTGACATTTTGATGACTGCGCACCCGAATAGAACTAGGGATGAAGTTAAAGCAGCAATTGAACAACGTTTTCAAGATGAAAAAGTAACTTTTGTGAACGACTATCATTCCCTATTTCAAGATCCGAATATCGATGTGTATAAATTATTAGCTTTTTCTATGGATGAGTCCTCGCTTGCGAGTGTTTCCAAGAAGTTCGAAAATAATGATCAAGTTATCGTCACATCATCAGGAACTATAAATTTAGAATTTAATCACCCTGAAGCTCAAAAGGGGATAGCGGTAAAGAAATATGCAGATTCACTGGGTATTGATATGAAAGATGTTGTAGCCTTTGGTGATAGCTATAATGACTTAAGTATGCTCCTTGCAGCAGGAAAAGGAATTGCAATGGAAAATGCTGTCGATTATATAAAAGAGCAAAGCGATGCCGTTACGAAGAAAAACATAGAACATGGGGTAGCTGTTGCAATTGAGGAACTATTAAAAGATAGAACTACATAAAATAAGAGCTGAGACAAACTAACGCTAAGTGATTTACTTAGTTAAATTAGTTTGATCTCAGCTCTTTTTACTTAATAATCATTGCGTGACTGCCAGCGTTCTTATAAATCTCAAAAAATCGGTCTTTTGGATAGCTTACATTTCCTTTTAATGGATCCATCACAAACACTTCATCTTCACTATACCCCGTTAGAACCACAGTATGTGAATTTCTAATAATATCAATTTTCTCATCCGTACCAACTACATTCCAAGAGTAATTAAATAGTGGTTCCTGCTGGTTAATCGTTGTCCAAATAATTACTGGGATACCTTTACGAATATAATGTAATAATTCTTCCGGATTACTACCAGTCAAATCGACAGGAACATGAGGCCCATCATTCGAAGCAAAATACCTATTTGCAGTCTCCATGATTGGTGCTACATAGCTATAAAATCCTTGATTTTTACTTCTAGGGTCGCCAGCATACGCTTTATTAGGATCTGCTCCATATAAGATTCCATCTTTTACTTCAAATGGTATCTTAGGAAGAAATTTATCCGATAATACGGTTTTCTTTATTTCATAGCCATAGTAATTTAAGACTGCAGTTAATGAAGTAACCTCGCAACCATTTGGAAGCTCAGGTACTTGCATCACTGTCTCAAAAGGCAAGTTCATTTTCGTTACGACTATTTCACTGTTATTTGAACGTTGATAGGTTTCAATAACAGGATTAACTTCATTTTCAATAGTAATCACTTCTTGTTTAGAAGTTAATGTAATAGTTTGAATCGTATTATTTAATTGATAGGGAGGTGCTACATCTGTTTGAACAAGACGAAAACTAGAATTTATAGGAATATTCTCCAGTTTAGCCATTCCATCATCATCCGTTTCAATTTCTACAATGACTTCATTTGTTGCTGTATCCTTCACTTCAAATACAGTACCTTTTAAAGGAAAACCATGTTCCTTATCGACACTCTGAATGAGAACAACGCCTTCTTGATTATCGAAAAAATCATAGACAAATGCATAGATCTTATCACCTTTTGAAGTGATAAGAAATATGCTTATAAATAACAAGAAAAATAGGAATGAGTTACGTAAGATTAACTTCATTTGCGAACGCTCCCTATCATAATTCATGCACGACTAATTTTATCTAGTTACCTTAGTCTTCCATATCCACAAAGAAACGTTTATACCAAATCAAGAATACATAAACAGTCCAAATATATCGAGCACGATTTGCTTCTCCATGATAATGTTCATCTAGGAATTTCACTAACTCTTCTGTATGGAAAAATTCTTTTGCCATGTCAGATTCAAAAACTTCTCGGATGATTTGATAATATTTTGCCTGCTTAATCCAATCACGGAATGGAACAGGGAAACCAACTTTTGGACGATTCGCCCACTCATCAGGTAAAACCTCATTAGCAGCTCTACGAAGTACGTATTTCGTATCGATATCATTTACCTTCAAATGTGCTGGAATTTTCCCAGCCATCTCCATCACTTCTTTATCTAAGAACGGAACACGTAACTCAATCGAATGTGCTGAACTCATTTTATCGGCTTTTAATAAAATATCACCTGGCAACCAATGTTTCATATCTACATATTGCATCTTGGAAACATCGTCTTTATCGGCAACTCTTTGATAAGATTCACGTACGATTTCAACAGGTGTTGGAGCATGTTTATAATCCTCTTGTAAGACTTTTAATGCGTCTTTCTCTTTAAATACTTTAGCCTGTCCAATAAACTTCTCTTCTACTTTTTGTCCACCTTTTACTAAGAAGGTCGTTATGCGGTTTTCCGGTAATAATTTAGCTAAGTTAGAAACGGCACGTCTGAGGACGAATGGAACTTTTTGATAAGCACGCATTTCCTTCGATGTCTCATACCAAGCATATCCCCCGAAGATTTCATCTGCTCCTTCTCCAGAAAGAAGTACAGTTGCATGTTTACTTGCTAATTCAGCTAGAAAATATAATGGAACTGATGAAAGATTGGATTGAGGTTCATCCATGTGATATTGAACGGTTGGTATGACATCAAAAAATTCATCAGCACTGATTATTTTCTTATGATTTTCTATTCCTAATTGTTTAGAAAGATCTGCTGCAATATTTGTTTCATTAAAGATTCCTTCATAATCTTTAAAGCCGACAGAGAAAGTTTTGTCTGGCTTTAATAGTGCAGTGATATAACTGGAATCAACTCCACCTGATAAGAACGAACCTACTTTCACATCACTAATTCGGTGATATTTGACAGACTCTTCCATCGTCTCTTTGATTTTCTCAACATAGTATTCCAAGCTGTTTTCTTCTGTATCAAATTTTATATCCCAATACTGTTTAATATCCATTTCACCATTTTTATAAATCATATAATGGCCAGGGCGTAGTTTATAAACCCCTTTAAAGAAGGTTTCATCTAGTACAGAATATTGGAAAGTTAGATAAGGTTTTAACGCTTGTTTATTTAACTCTTTATTAAACCCAGGAAATTTTAAGAATGATTTTATTTCAGATCCAAAAAGGAACGAATTATCTGTTGTATTTTGTGTATAATACAAAGGTTTTATACCAAAAAAGTCACGGGCAATAAATAAGGACTCATCTTTCTTATCCCACAGTGCAAAAGCAAACATTCCACGTAATTTTTGTAAAATCTCTACACCATACTCTTCATATCCGTGAATAATTACTTCAGTATCACTTTGACTTTTAAAAACATGACCCTTTTCTTTTAAATCTTCCATAAGAGATTGATAGTTATAAATCTCTCCATTGAATATTAGTGAAATAGACTCATCTTCATTAAACATTGGTTGACTTGCAACAGTTGACAAATCAATAATCTGTAATCTTCTAAAACCTAATGTTATATTGCCATCAACAAAGTGACCATCACTATCTGGGCCACGATGACCAATTGTATTCATCATATTTTGGATAACTTGTTCTTTATCTATATCAATAGTATTTGTTGCAAACCCAACAAATCCACACATCGGCATAATCTCCTCTTAGATTAAGTTTGAATTCAATTTTTAACTTACTAAACTAGTAATTCGTACAAATTCCCCTCTGAATTCATACTTATTAATTTTACCAATTTCAATCGACAATCTCAAGAAGAATCGTCATCAGTCGACATTTCAATAAAGAGGAATAAGGAGCGCCTGGGGATAGGCTGCTCCTTATTTATGTATAGAGGTGAGGTGACCAAACGTGGATTGCTTGAGGAATTATGATTTTATCTTTAGGTGAGTTATACATGTCTGACAATTTTCAATTCAGATAATCGTTGATTCGTTTGAGCGATAATTTCTAACAATTGAACGATCGTGTTTTCATGTTGCTCAACTTTTTGCTTTAGTTCTAAATATTCATTTTCACTCATTTTTACTCCTCCCTTCGCTCGTACACTATTATCAAATCATAAAAAAGACCTATTTTCCAATTCAAAAAATAGCTCTTTTTGACTAAATTCGACACAATTAATATGTAAAAATGTTATTTTAATAGGAAATTTTTCATAAAAAACTAGTTTTTCTTGAATTAAACAACAAATAAATAATTAATTTTCTTTCGTTCTACATTTTTCGACAAATCGCAAGCATATGCTTGTCCGATTGACAATATTTAAGTAGAAAACTATTGAATAATTTCCGAACTAATTAATATACTTTGTAACATGATTAAAGGAGGTAATAGTATGCCTGGAGGTTCGTATTCTGCAGAAGTGGATTTACCAATTGAAAGCATTTGGAGTTTTGTAAGTGATATGAATAAGTGGGCACCATTAGTCCCTGGTTACATCGAACATAATGTTATTAATGAAAAACAATCCACTTGGAAATTTAGGGGAGATGTTGGAAAACTAAAAAAAACAGTTAGTATGCGAATTGATATTACAGAGTGGAAAGAACCAACGACAGTTCGTTTCACATTAACAGGTTTAAGTGAAAACGTTTCAGGAAATGGCTTCTTTGAAGCAGAAACGATAACCGCATATCAAACAAAAATGACTGGCAACCTTCATATGAAAGCAAAGGGAATGATGGGACCAATTATTAATCCTGTGTTAAAGACAATGATCCCTAAAACGGCAAAGCAACTCACAGAAGCAGTTATAAATAAAATAATCGAAAACCAACGCCAAGTCGCAAGAGGGTATTAATTATAGGAGGGGGCCAAATCAACTATCGATTTGGCCCCATTTATTTATCTGCTCATTTCCCACTCATGTATTTCATAATCTCTAGCGCCTGTTATTACATATGGATCTTTCTTTACCATTTCCTCTACTTGCTCTAAACGATTCGCTTGATAAATAACTAATCCCCCAGTCCCATCAACAAAACGACCTTTGGCAAATATTTTCCCTTCTTTAACCTTTTCCTCAAGATAACTTAAATGTTCTGTACGATATTGTTTACTTTTCTCCTCATCCTTCATCGGTAAAAAAACAGCAAAGTAGTTCATTTCAATCTCCCCTACAAATTAATTTTGTACTGTATACTTATCATAATTTCAGGAGATTTGCTAAATACTAACTTAAATTCGGTATAGAAAATCTTCCTGAAAGGATGAATTCAAATTATGAATCTTAAAGCATTAGGTATTAAACTCATCATCAATACGATTGTTGTCTTTTCTATTTTTGGCATTTTTAACGAAACAGCATTATCTGATTTAGTTATTATTAGTCTATTAACAACAACACTTGCTTACGTAATCGGAGATTTATTCATTCTAAGACGGTTCGGCAACGTAGCAGCAAGTATCGCTGATTTTTTTCTTGCATTTTTTGCCATTGCATTCTTAAGTTCGATGTTGATCGGTTCTAGTTCGCAAATTATTATTGCCTCATTAGGAGCAGCATTTTTTATTACATTAACAGAACCTTTTCTACATGCTTATATTCAGGAAAATAAGACAGATGTTGTGCGCAAAGATTACCGTATACCTACCGGTCGACTACAAACAGAATTCGCAGAAGAAACAGAGGCTCAATCCATCTCTAGAAAAAAAGACTTACGAAGAGATCAAACAAAATAATAAATCTCTGTTGCAGTATCTTGCAGTAAAGATTAAAAAAACTTCTCCTCCCACATTAAGAAGCATCGGATGAATAGACTACTTCATCCGATGCTTCTCACTATGTATAACTTCTTCTAACGTTGTTTCTGATTTCGTATGATTATGTTTATCACAATAATAGACGATCGTTTTTATCCGATGTTGAATAAGGCAAGTTCGAGTATATTTCATAAAATTCTTCCAAAAATTATATTCATGTTCTCCCGCATCAATTAACGTATAATCTACACTGGACTGAATCCAATTATGTTCTTCCGCCTTATCTAATTTACTATCTTCAGCATGAGCAACCATTTTTCCACTACATAGTAAGAATAATATAGAAACAATTACCGCTAGCCTCTTATTCAACTCTTTCACCCCATACATACTTACAGATTAATTACGAGTCTAGTTTTTACTGTTTTCTTTGAAATATGTATTCGTATTAGTAATCAAAAAATTATGGTAGCGCTGACATATACAGAATGGAAAAATCATATACCTTGGCTGATAATCTACTTCATGAAGCATCATTACGAATTAGAAAAATCGGAATTAAAGGGTGGGAAGGACATATCCATCTTTCTAAAGGAGAACTCTATTTCCAACAGGGACTTTATCAAGAAGCTACTCATCATTTTACACAAGCAAGTACGATACACAAGTCCATCCAACAGGAATGGGGATATATACAAGCGAACATCGGTTTAGAACGATGTCGCACGAAAGGAGAAGCTGGTTCACTCGAGCCAGTAACTTATTGGAGCGAAAAAGCAAACGAACTCCATTATCAACTGCAAGTAAAACAAGCTAACGAAACTGCCTCTGGAATAACAGAGATAATTATTGCATTGCCTTTTCTTTAACTAATAATCTAGTGCCCGAATACATCATTTAGATGTAGTTTCGGGCATTATTTTTCTCCTTATCTTATGAAGCAATCAGAAACGTTCATCATAGGACAATTTCTTTTTTCATACCTATTACTAACTATAAGAAAGGACTGATAAAATTGGACTTCATTAAAATAGAATGGATCCCATTTCAACGTATAAAAGCACGACATTCCACTACTAAATTCCTCACCCGCAATTCTTTCCAGTACAATACAGACCAAAACTTCCCCTCCATTCATGTCATTCGTAATAAGATAGGACAATTTTTATTGTATAAAGGTATTGATGCGTATGAATCATTGAAACAGAAACAGACAAAAAGTAAGATACCAGTATTCGTTACTGAGCAAACAACGATTACGGAACTAGAGTGGACATTCCGATTATTTCAGTCCTGTATGCAAGAAAATGTAAATCATCAATTAAAATACGATTATCTTTCCCTTCTACTAAAGGAAACGAAGAATAATATGGAAAAAATATGTCATCATACCGGGGTTAGCAAAGAAGATATATATCCGATAATTTTTGATTCTTCAATCCCTCGTAAATATAAAGACCTTGCTATCAAGCATGACCGAATTACAATTATTAACCAAATTGCAACTCATCCTCAATTACAACCTTACCGAACTGTTTTGTATCCCGCTTTATTTCAAAGAAAGCACCCATTAACTCCACAAAAATTAAAGCTATTTTTAATGTATTTAGATTCAGGATATGAGCTAAACGTAAATTCAATACTTGCACTTCAAAACTTCAATCAAATTGTTAATTTGGATCAAGCTCTTAAATGTTACTGGGATCATATTCAATTTCCAGATACACAAATTATGGAAGGGGCTTTTTATTATAAAGGGGATAAGAATTCAAAGATTAATGTGCGATTGTAATGGAGTTGGGCTTACGCCTAACTCCATTTTCACTTACTTTCTTCTTCTAACATTTCTATTAATCTAGGCTTAGATACTACTTCTTTTATCCCTCTTGTATGTAACAAATAATTAATTATTTCTTCCTTTGATAAGCCTAGTTCACGTAACCCTTCAGCAATAACAGATAGATAGGAAGTTGATGGTTTATAGAAATCAATCGTATTTAAGGAATTGGAATTACTAAATGTAAAAATCGGTGCACCATTTTTTCTTCCTAGAAATATGATTCGGTTATACCAACCACTATGAATATCAACAAATCCTTTTTCCTCTACTTCATTAAGATCAATAGTTACTTCAAGCCCGTTATTTTCTTGTGATACAACATCGAAAAATTGCTCTTTTTTAATTAAATACATTCTTCCGATTGTATATTCTTCGTTTGATTTTGCGGTTCCAATAAAGGCAACTCCCCCATCTCCCCATTTACTTCGTTCCTTAGCAAAATAAAGTGGATATGGTATTGAAATTATTTCATCCTCTTTCGGTAACGTTAGGTCGCGACAGCCTTTTTCTGGTGAAGATGACTTTGGCGCAAATCCACCTACAATATAGGCTAAAAAACGATCCTTCATCATATTGGAACCGTAACTTGCATACCAAATATCCATCAATTAGAGCACTCCCTTAAAAAATTAATGAAAACATAGTTTTTGGAACAACATATACTAACCGTTTTTATGTATAATCTAAAAGTAACATTTTTTTGAAATCTTTAAAAGAAGGTGTTTGGATGGGTAAACAACATAAAAAAGAGTCGATTAGAAGCATCATTACTCGTTACATAATGATGCTAATTGGAGCAACGCTTGCAGCAGTTGCCCTAGAGTTATTTTTAATACCGAATACGATTATTGATGGAGGAATTATTGGGGTTTCGTTACTTACGAATAATTTAACTGGGATTAACTTTGGTATTTTAATCTTTATCTTTAACTTACCATTCTTGTTTGCGGGGTATAAGTATATTGGAAAAGGCTTTGTACTAGCTTCGTTATTCAGTATCGTCGCACTTGCGTTAATTGAACCAGCACTACATTCCCTTACTCCTGCTACAGATGAACCATTACTTGCTACTGTTTTTGGTGGGTTAATACTTGGAACTGGGGTTGGAATTGTCATTCGTAATGGTGGTGCTTTAGATGGAACGGAGATTTTAGGTATTTTACTAACCAAAAAGTTGCCATTTTCTGTTGGTGAATTTGTCATGTTCATTAATATATTCATCTTTGGTTGGGCAGGATTTGTGCTTGGATGGGAACAAGCAATGCTATCCATTATTACATACTTTATTGCTGCAAAAGCAATCGATTTTGTTGGTCAAGGTCTAACGGGTGATACGAAAGCTGCTCTAATTGTTTCTGATGAATGGGAAGACGTTGGAGATGCAATTCAAGAAAGATTAGGACGTATGATTACGAAGCTCCACGGTAAAGGTGGCTATATTGATAAGGAAAAAGAAGTTATCTTTGTCGTACTAACTCGTCTAGAAATTGCAAAACTGAAAGCAATTGTCCATGATGCAGATCCAAGAGCATTTATTACGATAGTAGACGCACAAGAAGCTCATGGTGGAAAATTCAAAAAAGCTATTCACTAAAAATCTATAACGGATTGCACTTCAAACTGTCAATTTTCCTTCATATCTTCATGTTTAATAGCCAGCCTTACATGATAGAATACAGATAAGGATGCTAGAAAGGAGAATACATGAATGAAATCTAAATTAATCTTCATCATCCTAATTGCGGGTGCATTATTATTAACTGCATGTTCGGGTAATAGTCAGAATGAAAATGAAGACGAACTACTTATTCTAGAAGCGACTTTAGAAGTTCCAGAAACTGCCGATGTAAATGAAGAAATCACCCTTTCAGCAAATGTTACATATGGGGATAAGTCAGTTACTGATGCAGATGAAGTTGTTTATGAAATTTGGGAAGAAGGAAATAAAGAGGAAAGCTATAAGATAGAATCTACCAATAATGAAGATGGAACGTATACTGCGACTACTTCATTTGATAAAGATGGTATTTTTCATGTACAAGTCCATGTAACTGCAAGAGCCTTACATACAATGCCTAAACAAGCCATCACGATTGGTGAAGGTGGTCATTATGAGCATTCAGATGAGAATGCTGATGACGAACATGGAGACCACGGCGATCATGGGGAGCATGGAGAAAACAACCATGATGAACATTAAGTTAATTAAATAATTGAGAAACTAGATCTAATCTTTGGATTGGATCTTTTTTATTCTCTTTTTTAACCGTTCAAAGAGCTTCCTCATGTTTTCATGTTCTGCATGGGTTCTTTCATGATTAACTGTTATCCCATCTATATCGTCATTAATTAAAACTACATCTAGCCATAAGTTGGGAACAAAATCAATGGCAAATTCAGAGACAGGAACCTCAAGTTGTATTTTCATATCTTCTATTAATATCACTGCTGTTTTTTCATCTTCTATCCGGTCTACAACACCTGTCAGTACTACTGCTTCCTCTCTTTGTGACGACATTTCTTCCTTTAGCTTCGCTTCGCAAAACGTGATTAATCCCAGACAAAGTAATAAAGAAACCCCTCCAAATATTACGACCTTTTTCATTATAACAGCTCCTTTCATGCCTCCAGTATGCCAAGAAGCATTCAGAAAAGCATCTTCATAAAAGGTAATTTTCACCGGTTTCAACCACTTAAAAAATCAAATACACTCCCTATAAAAGTTAAATTACACCTCTCTCCAATACCCTAAAAATTAATTTTCATCATTTTGTGAATGGTTCTTGTTTGTTTGGTGGTGTCTTGGGTGGTGTCTGACACCTCCCGGAAAATGTCGTTTATTGTCGATATCAAGCTTTTATAGATTTACTAACTTTATTTTGATACGATTGAAAAGGATTGAAATACATCACTTGGGGGAATCAACATGTATAAAAAAATACTATTGTCGATAGTTATGGCTGTTCTTTTAGTCGCATGTAGCCAAACTACGGATGAGGAAGATAATAACGGTAACACATCAGACATACCAATTGAAGAAGCTCAACATGATAATAATAAAGACAAACAAGAAGATGAAAGCTCAGAAGAGACGAATAAAGATGAAGCCACTAATTCGAATGAAGAACCGTCTGAAGAAAACAATGATAACGCGAACACTACGAACACAGCGGATAATCTTCCTGAACTAAATGTTCATTATATTGACGTTGGTCAGGCAGACGCCACATTACTTCAATATGGCAATCATAATATTCTTTTTGACGCTGGAGACTGGCGTGGAAACGAAGTTGTGAATTACTTAAAAGCACAAGGAGTTACCAAACTTGATCTAGTCATTGGAAGTCACCCTGATGCCGATCACATTGGCCAATTAGATGATGTTGTCAATTCGTTCACTGTAGAAGAAGTATGGCTTTCTGGTAATGAAAGTACTTCTAATACATTCCAACGAGGTCTGGAAGCTGTTCTAGCAAGTGGTGCAGGCTACCACGAACCAAGATCTGGAGAAGAGTTTGAAATTGGATCAATGAATTTACAAGTACTTTATCCAACGTCTATCAGTGGAAAGTCCAATGAAGAATCCATTTCGGTCTTATTCACTTACGGGAATGTTAAGTTCCTATTTACTGGGGATGCTGATAAAAATGCAGAAAAGCGCATGATAAATTCTGGGATTTCAGTTGATGCAGATATTTTACAGTTAGGCCATCATGGGTCAAATACTTCAAGTGATCAAGCCTTTATTCATGCGGTGAGTCCAGAAGTAGCCATTTATAGTGCTGGTGCAAATAATAGCTATGGACACCCACATCATGAAGTAGTATCCCTTATTCAAAATGAAGGTATTGAACTATATGGTACAGACGTACATGGTACAATTATTGTAACAACGAATGGTAATGACTATTCTATTAAAACTAATAAAGATGGCACAGTTACACCAAAGAATACAGCGTCTTCCAATAAATCTAATTCAAGTTCAGGTGGTGGTTCAAACTCAAGTAAAAAATCAACTGAGAATAAAACGAATCCACCAAGTAATAGTAGTTGTGTAAATTTAAATACCGCTTCCTATGAAGAGGTTCAAAGAATCAAACATATTGGTCCTGAACGTGCACAAGATTTAATAGACAACCGACCATATAGCAGTGTTTCTGATTTAGACCGTATAAAAGGGATCGGCCCTGCAAGAATAAAAGATATTAAGGCAGAAGGTATTGCATGTGTAAACTAACTTTCCGGAGGGATTTCTATGAAAGGTGTATTAGATAGGTTTGAAGGTAATCAAGCAGTTATCTTAATCGAGGAAGAAAAAGCAGAACTTATTCTACCAAAAGAAGATTTACCTGTGGGCAGTGATGTAAATACTGTATTTCAAGTTGAAAAAGACGAAAACGATAATTATAAAATCATTGAAATTGATCATAAAGCAGAACAAGAAGCTAAAGAAACTACACAAGATTTACTAGCAAAACTCCGTGCCAAAAGTAGTGGGAGTAAATTTAAGAAGAAATAGTTTATACACATACCAGACTTCTCCAGTAGGAAGTCTGGTATGTTTTGTTTATCTGATATACACTCCACTTTCTCCCTATTCTTCTTCTGTTATAATTAATCTATAAACAATAAGGAGGTAATACGAATGGATCTAGGTTTAAAAGGAAAATCCGTACTTGTCATGGCCGCAAGTAAAGGGCTTGGAAAAGCTACAGCACTTCAATTCGCAAAAGAAGGCGCACATGTAGTAATCTCTAGTCGCACTGAAGAAAATTTACACAAAGCAGTACAAGAAATAACAGAAATCACATCCAATAATAATGTAACATTTAAAACATGTGATATAACAAATCCAGTAGAAATTAGGGAACTTGTTCAATTTGCAGAAGAAAAAAATGGAACAATTGATGTTTTAGTTAATAATGCCGGAGGACCTCCAGCAGGTAAATTTACAGACTTTAATGATGAAGCATGGCAACAAGCTTTCGAATTAAATCTCCTTAGCTTTATACGAACCATTAGGGAAGTACTTCCATCTATGCAAAAACAAAAACGAGGACACATTGTCAACTTCACCTCCTCATCAATGAAACAAACGATAGATAATCTCATACTTTCCAATACATTCCGAGCAGGTGTCGTTGGTCTTGCGAAAAGCCTCTCTCAGGAACTTGCAAAAGATAATATTTTAATAAATACGATAGGTCCAGGTAGGATTGCGACAGACCGAGTTGCCCATCTTGATCAAGTACGAGCAGATTCTCTAGGAATCTCCTATGAAGAGGTAAAATCATCTACCGAAAAAACAATACCATTAGGACGGTACGGAGAACCAGAAGAATTTGCCAAACAAGCAGTATTCCTTTGTTCCGCTGCCAATACATATATTACAGGCCAAACTTTGTTAATAGATGGTGGACTAGTGAAAGCATTATAAGTACTTGTTAGGTAAATGTCCACATCCGAATAAGTGACAGATTAACCTATCATCCTATATAATAGAAACTGGAACTAGACTAAAAAAAAGAGGGTATGCATAATGAATTTAAGAGATTTCTTCATTGGTATGTCACAAAATCAATTTTTGAATAATTCAGCAAAAAAATACGGTTTAAAGCTAGGAGCTCAATCCGTAGTTGCTGGTACAGATGTTGCAGAAATGATCCAAAGTGTAAAAGAATTAAATAACAATGGTATCTCTGCAACTATTGATAATCTTGGTGAATTTGTTACAGAAAAATCTGAAGCACTTAAAGCAAAAGAACAAATTCTTGAAGTAATCGAAGCAATTCATACAAATCAAGTTGATGCACATATATCTTTAAAACCAACTCAACTAGGGCTTGATATAGATTATGAGTTTTGTAAACAGAACTTAAGTGAAATCGTTTCCAAAGCAAGCGAATATGATATCTTCATTAATTTTGATATGGAAGATTATGATCATTTAAAACCATCCTTCGACTTAATTGATGAATTCGCGAAGGATTATGATAATATTGGAACAGTTATTCAAGCTTATTTCTATGATTCCGTTAAGTTTATAGAGAAATATAAAGATTTTCGTCTGCGTATTGTAAAAGGTGCTTATAAAGAACCTGAAACAGTAGCATATCAGGATAAAAAAGATATTGATGAAAACTACTTAAAATTAATAGAGTATCATTTATTAAGTGGAAAATTTACATCTATCGCTACACATGACCATCGAGTTATTAATCACGTGAAAGAATTCGTGGCGGAGAATAATATTCCATTAGACAAATTTGAATTTCAAATGCTTTATGGATTCCGTAAAGACTTGCAATTAGACTTAGCAAAAGAAGGCTATAAATTCTGTACGTATGTACCATTTGGTGATGACTGGTATGGATACTTCATGCGTCGCCTAGCAGAACGACCACAGAATATGAACCTTGTCGTTAAACAAGTCTTCAACAAGAAAACAAACACGGTACTTGGTGTGGCTGCCGGTGCTTTCCTACTTGGCCGTTTAACGAAGAAAAGAAAGAAATAATTAAGAATAAGACCAGGCATATAAAAAAACGCTCGGTCAATTCATTATATGGTTCGGTTATGAGGTATAAAATGGAAATATCATTTATATAGCAAGTGAATTAGCAACACAATTCGCTTGCTATTTTTTACTGTAATATCAATATTTTTACACTTTTGATATTAAAATAACATAATGATTAGTAATGTTTTAGCAAAAAAATAATAGATATTGTTAGTTGCTAACTAATTTGCCCGGGTGAGCTCAAAAAGCCTAAAATGTTACCTAATCTCTTCTTGTTAAAGCACCTGTTCGTTCAATAAGTACATTTTATAAATTGAATTTGTTTTTTATTTTTAAGGCTACTTCTTCTGCACTTAAATTTGTGTTATTTATTCTTAGGTAATTTTTCTGCTTTATTTCACCTTCATTAGAATTTAATCTAAGAGTTTCTAATGTGGACAGTAGGTTTTCTTCTGATTTATGTATATCTCTTTTTGTTGGCTTGTGTTCTAATCTATGGGGTGACATGTTTCGTTTAAGCCTTTCCTCAGTTTCAGCTTCTAATTCGACGAGATAGACTTCGCTTCCACTTGACTCAAATATTTGACACATTTTCTTAATTCCTTCACACTCTTTTTCGGAACTGAAATCCCAAACTTTAGTAAATATCAGTCCATATGAATCACTCTTAGAGAATGCTTCAAAGATCTCTCTTCGAAATAGAGATGTTAAACGCCACATTTCGGGGCTAAACCCAAAAAGAGGCTGAAGTATTTCTATTGTCATATGATTATGAAATAACTTCAACTCTGTTATTTTAGACAATTCCTGTCCTACAGTCATTTTACCAACTGCCTGAGGACCAAATATAAACACAAACTTATCCATTATATTTACCTCCAAATCCGCAAATTTGTAGTCTAATCGTAAAATAGTTGAACAAAGCCACATTACTCCTTCTTGCTTGCAGTAACTAAAGTATGGGTTGGTCCAAACTTTTCAGAATTCAAGTGTGGTGCATATTCATATACAAAAGCTAATGGACCAACTTCAATATCAACACAAGCTTCTTCCTTCGCTTCCCTTTTTACGGCATCAATAATGGACTCATTAGGTTCAATCCCTCCAGCTGGTAAATCATAAACCACACCTCTGTTTGGATCGTTATATTCCGTTAATAAGATTTTCCCATTCTCAATTATAATCGCCCCAGCTCTAACCCTTATATGGGAAGACATTTTTTTATTTCCTTTCTTATTCCATTTCTCTACTTAAATATTCTTCCAAATTTGGTGTTTGATTATATTTAATAGCTGCCTCCCTATCCTTATTTATAATCGCCTCTGTTAAATCAATATTATTTAAACTCGCAATAGCCACTGCATAGTGGATGACATCTACTAACTCTTTTTCCAAAGAAGGATTCCCTCTGTTTTCCTTTCGTCCTTCTAACTGATTAAGTACTTCTGCTACCTCACCAACCTCTTCTACTAGTTTCATAAACAAAGAAGACGATGTCCGTCCTTCTTTGTATTTCAATCCTAAGTAGCTTTGTAGCTCTTTAATTGTTAATTGCTTCATCATACACCCTCCGCTTTATCCGTCATAATATGTAATTTAATCTTACCATAAATGTCTTTCTATGTATTTTTTTAAAAAAATCTATTAATATATGTTTAAATCTATTAAATCTTGTCCATCCTTTTACTAGATTCATAATCTAGGAGAAGGAGATTGATTGAGTATGAGAAAGTTATTGTTAGCATTGGGGTTTATTATTACGATTACGTTTTTCCTTCCTGTCGATAAGACATTTGCTGCTACTGTTGAAAATGACCATGATAAATTATTTGAAGTTGAAATAGCAAATGTAACGATGCGAACCGCACCAGATAAAGAAGCAGAGGTTGTCGGACAGTTAAAAGATGGAGATCAATTACGGACGTTCGACGAAAAGAATGGTTGGGTTAAGACCTTCTATAATGGACAACCTGTTTGGGTTGAAACAGAAGGATTATTACTAAAAGAAGATAATAGTACAAAAGAAAAACAAAAAGATGAAGAAATTCCTAACGATAATGAGGAAGAAAATATAGAAGAAGATGTACAAGACGTAACAAATGAGGAGCAAGAAGAAAGTGAAGAATCAGAAACTGGATTGGATTCTATGCTTGAAGAACAATTAGTTTTACACGCTGTTGAAGAGAAAGAAGATTTACCAGTAGGTATTTATCAACCGAAATCAGTCCAAATATCAGAAGAAGCAATTATTGTGTTAAACAATCAATTAGAAGGCTATAAAATTATGATCGATGCAGGACATGGTGGAGAGGACTCTGGTGCGGTAAATAGTGGAGTACTTGAAAAAGATTTGACGTTGGCTACGGCACACAAGGTGAAGGAACATCTAGAAAAAGAAGGTGCAGAAGTTTTGCTTACAAGAAATGATGATACGTTTATTTCCTTACAGAACCGGGTAAACAAAAGTAACACTGAAAATGCAGATGCATTTATAAGTCTCCATTATGATTACTTTAGAGATTCTGATGCAAATGGAATAAATACGTATTATTATCACCCTTCTACAAGTGGTGATTTAGCGGAGAAAATACATGCCGCATTAGTTAATGAATTGGATATGACAGATCGTGGTGTACGAAGAGAAGGATATTATGTTATCCAACACAATCAAAATCCATCTGTATTGTTGGAGTTAGGATTTATGTCCAATAAAGATGATTTAAACGAAATTCAAAAAGAAGCATATCAAGAAGCAGTTGCAAAAGCGATTACAAGTGGATTAATGGAGTACTTTGATGTATCTGATGAATAACGAAGTGTTACTCATGTTTTTTACCCTCCCTTTTATATACTTTGCGCCAAAATCAATGATTTTGGCGCGCTTTTTTTTATATATTACATCTCATACTCTAATTTTTCGATACGAAACTCTTCTAAAGCATCTTCATCTACTTCATAACCAATTCCTGGGCCTGCCGGAACATGAATAATGCCATCTTCTACGATTACTTCTGGTTTAATAATATCCTTTTCCCAGTATCGATTGGAACCAGCAGTATCTCCTGGAAGAGTAAAATTAGATAAGGACGTAATGGCAACATTATGTGCTCGTCCTACACCAGCTTCTAACATACCGCCACACCAAACTGGAATATTATGTTCTTTACAATAATCATGGATTCGTACGGATTCAGATAACCCACCAACTCGCCCAACTTTAATATTTATTATTTTACAGCTACCTAACTCAATTGCTTTCTGTGCATCATACAATGAATGAATACTCTCATCTAAGCAAATTGGAGTTTGGATTTCTTTTTGAAGTTTTGCATGGTCAATAATATCGTTATGCTGTAATGGTTGTTCAATCATTAATAAGTTTAAGTCATCCATTTGTTTTAACATCTCTATATCAGCTAATGTGTAAGCAGAGTTCGCATCGGCCATAATCGGTGTATCTGGAAATACTTTACGAACTTCTCTTAGCATCTCTACATCATGACCTGGCTTTATTTTTAATTTAATCCGCTTATATCCTTGTTCTAGGAAACCTTCTATTTCATGAAGTAAATCTTTCGTTGTCGGCTGAATTCCAATACTAATACCTACATCAATTTGTTGCTTTTCTCCACCAAGTGCTTTGGCTAAAGAAATACCTTGTTGTTTAGCATAGAGATCCCAGACTGCTCCTTCAATAGCAGACTTAGCCATATTATTACCACGTAATCTAGAAAAGAGAGGAAAAACTTCATCAGGATGAGAAATGGGATGTTCCCGTAACATAGGAATTAAAAAGTCTTCGATAATATCTTTATTCGATTTGACCGTTTCCTCTGTATACCACGGAATTGGAAAGGAGACACTCTCTCCGAAGCCCCGATTACCATTTGTATCTACTGCTTCTACAATAAAAAATTCCTTATCTTGCATCGTTCCAAAGCTTGTTGTAAATGGAAAAATCATTCTCATTTGTAGGCGATGGAGGATAATTTTTTTAAAATTCATTGTCATTCTATCGACTTCCCTTCTTGTCGTACAAAACAATAATAACTAACACCTTCCGAACGGATAATATCTTTTCCAATATACCCATGACGTAATAGTAACTGGAAGACATCTCTTGTTGCCATTCTCCATTCAATTGCAAGATCCATCTGATGTAATTTCATTGCTTGAATATTTTCAGGTATTGCCACAAACCAAACATCTTCCTTGTGGTTAAATTTTGCTATTGTTTGTTCCGGTCGTCCATCATCGTTTGAATCTAATAAAACCTTTGATTGATCAAAGGTTATCTCAACTACTTCTTTATCACGTAGAAAGTACCAATCAACCTGAAAACGATCCGTTGGCATCCCTTTATTTAGGCCATCATCCATTTCACCATAATGGTTCTCCATATAGGTAGCGATTTCAGCACCTAATTTATGTAAATTCAAATAAGCATTGACACTTTCCAGTGGATCAAAAGTCCAAATCATCCGGTCATATCCCTTATTGGCCGCTACTTCTGCTTGTTTATGCTTTAATTTTGCGCCTATACCTAACTTGCGGTATTCCGGTAACACGGCAAGAGAATGGGAAACTAGATAGATATGTTCTCCATCATATCCAGGGAAACTATACTGGAACCCGATCAATTTTTTCCCTAAAAAGGCTCCTATAATAACTCCACCGTGAAGCTTGGTTGTTAATGTTTGATGGATAGGGGTTGGCTTGTCCTGCCATACTACCTCTTCCACCTCCTGAACTTGTTCTAATTCTTTAGTTGTCATTATTTCTCTAATGTCTATTTCCATATTACAAACTCCTTAATCAGCACATTTTTCTATGGTTTTTCGCAGAACGTTAACTAGGATAGCTACAGTTGGTTCGATAATGTCGTGATTGAACTGCATATCTGGATGGTGTAATCCTGGCTCTAAGTCACACCCAACAGCAAGCATGGTCGCCTTCAACGTTGGTTTTTTTATCGTATAAAAATGAAAGTCATCTCCACCAGTTGTGGTAAGCATTGGTACAAGATGGTCTTTACCAATTGAGTCAATAATTGCTTCTTCCATCAAGGCACTTGCTTCCTCATTAATAACTGCAGCCGCTACACTAGCTTCAATTGACAATTGAATATCTACTTCATGATAATTAGAGAGCATTGTTGCAATCCGTTTCACTTTTGCATACAATTCTTCCATGGCCTCATTCGTTTGGGCCCGCATATCGATAGAAAACGTTGCACTCCCAGGGATGATATTTGTACTTTCTCCTCCTGCATGGAAGCTTGTCATTTTTACGGAATGTGGAATCATTGGGTCTAAATAAATATTATTTAAATGCTGAAAAAACTCACTACCTACTTGAATCGCATTCGCATTAAGATGTGGTCTAGCACCATGAGCATCATCACCAGTAATCGTTCCATGTAAAGACCATGATGCACCGTGCTTAATTGCAGGAGCAAACTGACCATGACTCAATTCCTGAATTGGGCGTAAATGCAAACCATATAGAAAATCAACATCATCAACAACACCTTTATCTACAAAGGTAAGTGCACCATCACCTTTTTCCTCAGCAGGTTGAAAAATAAACCGATAAGTTCCCTTCCCTTTTTTATCTTCTTCTAATAAAGAGAATAAAGCACCTAAAACTATGGTCATATGAGCATCATGGCCACAGGAATGATTGGCTTTAAATTCTCCATCTACCTCCTGCCAAAGAGCATCCATATCCGCACGAATAGCTACAACAGGTTTACCACTACCAATATCAACAACTAAACCAGTGGTGTCTTGAAAAGTAGTAATATGACAGTCTTTACCTTCTAACAGTTCTTTTATATACTCCGTTGTACCATACTCTTTCCAGCTCACTTCTGGGTGAGCATGTAAATAATTAAACACTTCTTTTAATAAAGGTTTTAGTTCCGTAGAAATCATGATGTCTCCTACTCCTCTCCATACTATCATATGCATGATATCTTCTATTTCTATTCCCTAAATGATAAAAGTTTAATCTAATTTATTCAGGAAGTACATGAAAATGCTTGTCAGGAATTTTATGAAATTCCTCTCCCATGATTACTCTTTGACTCTAAATATATCTCCATCTAAAGTAAAGCTCGTTATTAATTCGTCAGATATTTTTAATGCCTCTTCTCTAGTCATAGCAGGAAAGGTAATTAGAAATCCATCTTCACCAGACCATGATCCACTCGACTCATCCGATTTCTTTTCATAAAGCATAATAGAAAATTGGTCCATTTTTTTATTGGTATATACCCACCCAGCACTATACCAGTTCATAAAGTTCTCTTTACCATATTTAGTCTCTGAAAATAAATTTCCTGGTCCACCATTTGGAAGGCTTATTTGCCAATCATCCCATTCATCTGGAAAAATCATCTCCTCATCAACTTGAATATCAATTTCTCCTTCAAAAGATTTCCTTCCTGTAATATGATTCTGAGTAATTCCTTTCAATTCAATTATAACTGGTTCCAACAAATCACTATTTCCTAACTGGTAATAGACTCCTTCGAATGTTTCATCATAATTTTTCGGGTAAAAATACAAAATAATTAACGATAGAAACAGTAACGCTATTATGATAATCCTACTTTTCTTCATTCAACATTCCCCCATTAACACGAAAAATGACTACCAATTTTGATAAAAAATCGGTAGCCTTCTCCATTAAAAATTATGAAACTAACACCAATTTATTTTGCCAGTACTGGTTCCAAAACTTCTCCATCTCGCATCCGAATCAATCGATTACCATAGGTTGCCGCTTCTTCCGAATGAGTCACTTGAACGATGGTAATCCCTTTTTCTTTATTAATTTTACTAAACAGTTTCATAATGTCTGTACCTGTTTTACTATCTAAGTTTCCAATTGGCTCGTCGGCTAAAATGATTTTCGGACTTAGTATTAACGCTCTTGCAATCGCAACCCGTTGCTGTTGCCCACCCGACAATTCCCTAGGTGTATGCTTTCTTCTCTCAGTCAGTCCAACAATTTCTAAAATCTCCTCAAGCTGTTTCTCATAATCTGAGGTTCGTTTTTTGTCCATTGAAACAGGAAGTAAAATATTTTCTTCCACCGTAAGATTTTGTACTAAATTATAAAATTGGAATACAAATCCTAATGTTCTTCGGCGCAAGTCACTTTTTTCTTTATCTTTCATCTGGTTAATATCTTTTCCATCAATCCGTACTGTTCCAGATGAAGGTACATCAATCCCACCTAATAGATATAATAACGTGCTTTTCCCTGAACCAGATGGACCCATGATGGAAACAAAGTCACCAGATTCAATACTAATATTGATATTTTTAAGTACAGAAATCGTTTGTTCTCCTACGATAAAATCTTTACATAGTCCGTCTGTTTGTATGATGCTTGGCATCTTAAGTCCCCCCTTTATTCATAACGTAATTCTTTCATTATATTAAGCTTGAATACTTTTCTGATTAAAGTCAGTGTGGATAAGCATAGTAACACTCCTACAACAAAACATAACAGCCCAAATAAACCAAATGTAAATGTGAATTCACTAACTAATCCGATGGCATGTAGTAGCTTCGTTAATAAAATAGTTAAAGCATATCCTCCGAACAAACCAATGATCACAACAGCTATGAATGTAATAAGCATCTCTGCAAATACCATTTTAATAATTTGTCCTTTACTCATACAGACAGAATAAAGAACCGCATATTCCTTTTTCCGTTGGTTAAAGGAAACAATTAAATTATTGGAGATTCCTAGAATACCAACAATCATACCGAGTCCAATAATAATCGTAATCCCATCGATTAATGTATCAATCGTAGCTTTCTGTGAACCTAGCATTTCATCAAACGTAACCACTTCAAGAGAATAAGGAGCATAATTATCCTGTATCGTTGCCTTCATCTCCTCTGCCATCTCCCCTTTTACAAGCCTCAAATCAAGTTGACGAAAGATTGTAGCAAAATGTTCCTCAAATATCTCTATTGGAATAAATACACTGTCTCTACTTGAATTAAAACCAGCACTGTTCATCTTCCCAGATACGATCAGTTCAACTGATTCGATCTGTTCGCGGGCTTCTTCATGTATATCAACCGGCTGAACAAACACTACATCGCCAATCTCTATTCCGTACTTATCCATATAATATTCATCTAAAATAACAGCATTTTCTAATGTAGAAATGTTATCTTCATCAAGTTCTAAATATGTAATGCCATCATAAAACTCATCCACATCATAAAAGTTAGCAAATCCATAGACAGCAAACGAATTTTCTTTTCCCTTTACACTCGAACTACCAAGACTAATTGTTTGCACGGATGTTTCTGATATACCTTCCATTGATGAAATCCCTTCTTCTATGTTCTGATTATTTTCTGAAATAGAAACAGAGACATCAAAGTCTTTTGTTAATGTATTGGATACATAATGATCAATCCCATTACTTGAAACCCCAACCATAATTAGGAGTAAGAAAACGACGATTATCATACTAACGTTATTAGAAACGATTCGATTATTTGCAATGTTTTTCATACCTAGCTTTAATTCACCGTTTGTACTGTGCTGAAATATATGCCTTAATACAGTAGCGAGCCCATTTAAAAGCAGTGGCATAAGCATTACAATCGATACGAATAACGATAATAGCGAAATAATTGCTAATACTAAGTCATCGTATGTATTGAAAAAATATAATCCAAAAGCAAGTACTAAAAGAATAATTCCGGTAAGTATCGTCCATTTTGACCTTGCCTCAACAATATTTGCTGTCTCAAAAAGCACTTCTTTCAACGGTTTTCTATTTGTTTTTACGATTCGGATAAGACTAATGAATACTGGAAAAGCCATCCCAAAAACAACTGCAATTCCTGCATATATGAAGTTATAATGTACTACTGTTTCTACACCATATGCTTTATACTCATTGAAAATATCCGCTGCATATGGAAGTGCAAGCAGAGCAAAAATGATCCCAAGGATGGAGCCAATGAAACCATAAACAAAAAATTCCAGGAGTAATATGCGATTCATTGTTCCCTTTTGCGCACCAACACTACGAAACGTACCAAGTACCGGCATTCGCTCTGATAGGATTAGCTTAGATAAAGAGGAGATAACATAAGCACTAATTAACACAATGATAATAATGGCTAGTAACATCACTGTTTGGAACGTCTGTTCATCTCTTAATATAGTATCTGCAGCACTTGATTTTTGTATGGTGAAACGATCATTGTTTTCTTTTAAAGTGGATAGAGTGGAATCAATGTTCTCCGCATCTACCTCTAAATAGGTGCTTGTCACCATCCCCTCTAAGCCGTATAATTCATTTACCTTTTCAGGATGAGCGAGTAAAAGAACAGTATCCATCTCCGTATAGAAAATACCCGTCAGCTTACTGATTGCACTAATCGTTAACTCATACGTATCTTCGCCATGCTCTAGTTTTATGACATCACCCAGTTGGAGGTCATATTGTGTAGCAGTTCGTTGACTAATCACAACAGATTGTAAATCGTCTGATGTTTCCCCTGCGATGATATCTATTAGCTCAAAGTCTCTTGCAGCTGTAGCTTCTAATCCGTATAGTGAACTACTAATCTCTTTTCCTTCTATACGAACCTTCCCGCTCCCCTGAATAATATTCAGTTGTTGAACTTCACCGATATGATCTATTACTAAATCACTAGGTCCATAGAATGAACTTTCCTCACTAGCAGATTTGGTAATGACAATATTGGAAGAACCATAAGCACCTTGTAACATGGTTTGGTATGTTTCATTAATAATTGCATTTAAGCTAAGTCCAATAAAAAGTACAAACGTAGATAGTAGAATCGTTAACAGTACGATTGAAGACCTTAGTTTCTTCTCTACTATATTTCTAATAATATGCTTCAAAACAATCTTCACATCGCTACCTCCAAGTACCGTATCCATATTAAATTAAGCATATCCTAAAAGTACTATAGTAACAATATATTTTCTTAATATTTACAAAATAAAAACATACTAAGATTAGTGGGTAAGATCATCGACGGATGATCTTACCCACTATTTTTCTTTTTAGAGTTATAGTGAGAAGTGAAAGAAAGCTCGACCAGCCTCTGGGATCTCGAATCCGTAACAAAAACCGAGCTTCTTCACTTTCATTTTTGAATCAGGTTTAAGTATGTTGGGGCCACGGAGCTCGTGTAGGAAATTGGAATCGAAATGAATAAGTGAAGGTCTTTCAATTTACAGAAAGAGAGAGGATAATATTGGAATTTGTTATTGCTTTAGATGTTTCAATGGGGAAAAGTTACAAAGTAGTTTATTATGGACAAACTTGTCTTTCGGAAGGAGAACTTTTACATGATAAACCTGGATTCCAAATGTTACTTGATGAGATTTTAAGTCTTCCAGAAGAACCGATTATCGTTTTTGAAGCAACTGGTATTTATTCAAAACCAGTTGAGACCTTTTGTCAAAGGAACCAATTGCGCTACTCTTTATTAAACCCTCTGGAGGCAAAAAAACAATTAGAAGAGGGAACATTAAGAAGTTGGAAAACGGACAAGCATGATGCTCATAAACTAGCCCAAACACATCAACAGAATTACCGTATGGAAAAGATTCAACAATCAGATATATATAAGGATCTCCGTGATCTCTCTCGGTTCTATCAAGAAGTTGAGGTTGAAATTAAACGTATTCGGATGTACTTACACAATGCAATTCAATTAAGTTTTCCCGAACTTGAACTGTTTTTTTCAAGTAGGGTTACGCCGTAAGCCTTAACATTAATAGAGTTATTTCCTCATCCTGATTTGGTCTTAGGGTTGAGTCAAACAAAAATAAAAAACCGTTTGATTAAAAGTACAACTAAAAGAATTTCAGAAAATAATGCAAAAGAAAAGGCAAGACAAATAATAGACTACGCTAAGAACTCTTATCCAGCTGTTTCTGCGAACAGTATTCAAACACAAAAGGTGCAATATTATGCAACGCAGCTACTTCATCTAATAGAGACAAAAAAGCAAATTTCTAACCAGATGATTGAAAAAGCACAACAGCTACCAGAGTTTGAAATCCTAAAAAGTCTTCCTGGAATCGGTGCAATTAGCGCTGCACTTTTCATTGGTGAAATTGGAGATTTATCACGCTTTGCCAATCATAAAAAAGTGAACGCATTTATTGGAATTGATATTCGAAGATATCAATCAGGAAAATATGCAGGACAAGATCGCATTAATAAACGTGGAAATCCAAAAGGAAGAAAGATTTTATATCTCATTATTCGAAACATGATTCGCCAGCAAAAAGCTGCGCCAAACCATATCGTAGATTATTACTATAAATTAAAAAAGCAACCCACTCCAAAACTGGATAAGGTTGCCACTGTAGCTTGCATGAACAAGCTATTAAAATGTATCTATTCCATGTTCAGGAACAATACAAAGTACGATTACTCGCATGCGGTCTCTATGGACCAATAATATAATTAGTATATCACGATACCCTCAGTTAAAAAATATAAATAGCTGAGGTTTATTTCCTATGCACAAAAATAGATATTGTATAATAATTAAATTTTAAAATAGACTTGACTAATCGTAGGAAAGGAGGCTTGGACAAATTTTCTATAAAGAAAAAACCAAATTATACGATTTGGGTGCAACTAACCCGCTCCGGAAATATACTCCGCTTTCACTTCCAGTACCGGGGCGACATCTGCTCAGACCAGAACCATCGCAGTGTCTACCTCGCCGCGGGCGGCTGCTGAGCCAGGCTACTACTTGAATAAGCTTCGTCGCTGCCTTGCACCGAGGAAGCTTTCTTCGTAGCGATACTTGTAGACGCAGGTGCATCAACGGGGTCTCACCTATGCCTTTCCTCCCGCAGGACAGACGGTTTTCGATGGGGCGAGTAATCGCAGTCCCAGTCCCAAGGAACGCTTCGACAGCGAAACATCGCACGCAGAAAAAGCGCTTTTCTTTTTCAAGGAGTCTACGTATATTTCCGGAGCTAATGTATCGTATTGTTCGGCTTTAAAATTAGAATTTAATTTTTTTCAGCATCTACTTAATCTTCCCACCTATAATTGTCATCTCAATAGATGTTTCCAACAATTCATCTGCATCTTCCAACTCAAATGGATTGGCAGAATAAACTGTCATATCAGCTAATTTGCCACGAGAGATGGTTCCTTTAATTGTTTCTTCGTTGGTCGGATAAGCTCCCATTTTAGTAAAAAGATTAAACGCTTCAACCATCGATAGTTTCTCTACTTGGTTCCAACCATCATGTGGTTCTCCAGGAGCTTTTCTAGTTACAGCGGCATGAATTCCTAATAAAGGGTCATACGGTTCGATTGGAGAATCGGAACCTCCAGCACAAATGACATTTGCATCGATTAATGATTTCCAAGCATAGGATAATGGCAGTCGACTCATGCCTAATCGCTCCTGAACCCATGGAAAATCACTAGCTACAAAGCGCGGTTGAATGTCACAGATCCGATGTGGAACAGCTAAACGTGGAATTAATTCCTCTCGTAGCACTTGAACATGGATGATTCGGTCCCGGTAGTTCACTGCTGGGAATTGATCCAACACATCTAATACATTTTCTAACGCTTGATCGCCTATTGTATGAACTGCTACAGGCATCGATAATCCACGTGCTTGTTGAATAATTGAATAGAGTTCTTCATTAGAATGCATTGCCTCTCCATATTGTCCAGGTGCATCACTATAGGCTTCTGATAATAAAGCTGTTCTTCTACCAAATGCACCATCTGCAAATAGTTTGACAGCACCAATTTGTAATCGATCATTACCATAACCGGTATACATCCCCAGTTCTTTTAAGTCATCCATATAGTTATAATCAATTAATAAATTCGAACGAAGCCCAATATCCTCTTCATTAAGCAATTCATCAAACATCCTATACGTTTGCTGTAATCCTCCAAGATAATTGGTATCATTTGTATGTACACTAGTTAACCCTTTAGAGATAGCTAAACGCATTGCTTTTCGTAATACTCCTTTTAATTCATCAAAACTATAAGCAGGCATATGTGCCTTAAATATTTCCGATGCAGATTCTAGTATCAATCCTGTAGGTTGTTGTCTATCATCTAATACGATGGACCCTCCTTGAGGGATACTCATACTAGAATGATAATTACATACTTCTAATGCTTTACTATTCACAAGTGCTGCATGTCCACATACTCTAGTGAGGAATAGGGGATGATTCGGGCAAACACGATCAAGCTCCTCAATTGTTGGTATTCCTCCATCTGTAAACAGATTTTCATCCCAACCTCTACCAAGTAACCAATTATCTTTTGATAATGTCCCTGCCCTTTCCTGAATATTAGTTAGCAATTGATGCTTGGAAGTAACCCCAGTTACATCTAAATTCAAGAGATTAATAGCTATTGCTGACAAATGAAGATGACTATCGATTAATCCTGGTGTCACAGTCTTACCTTCTAGGTTGATAACTTCTGTATTCTTGCCTTGCCAAAAAGCCTTTAGTTGATCCGCTGTTCCAATATCAATAAATCTACCATTCTCTACAACAACTGCAGTCGCTTGTGGCATAAACGTATCAAATGTATAGAAATTCCCATTCACAAATAACTTCCTCATCATTCCCCATCCCCCTTTTCGAGCTTATGAGAAAATAATAAACTAGTTTTCGCAACTTTACCAATTTAAAAAATATAAAGAAACCATTTTCCATTTTCACTACACCTACTAACAGGATTATGATACGATTTATGTAACCATTTTAATATGAAGGAGAACAGTTAATTTGATTGAAGTTTATACAGATGGAGCAGCTAGTGGCAATCCTGGTCCAAGTGGTGCCGGAATTTATATTAAAGCGAATGGACAACGATTCGAATACAGCATTCCGTTACATGATCTAACTAATCACGAGGCGGAATTTTATGCGGTAATAAAAGCATTAGAAATATGTGAAAATGATTTTCCGAACGAGATTCTATCCTTCCGTTCAGATTCACAAACAGTTGTTCAAATTGTTGACAATGACCATACGAAAAACAAAACCTTCTTACCTTTATTAGAAATCATCCGAGAGAAGTCGGCTAATTTTCCATACTTTTTCATAAAATGGATACCAGAAAAAGAAAATGGCCATGCAGATCGTCTTGCAAGAAAAGCAATTCAAAGACATCGTATATAGTTAATATTGCATTTGTTATTAATATTTTATAATTTATCATAATGACAAAACATGATTAGAGGGGGAATAAATTTATGAACTATGAACGAGGTGGCATTGCATTTGTTGGTTGTGTCGTATTGGGGGTAGGATTTGGTGCCTTATTCAATCAATGGGTAGCAGGCCCAATTATTGGAGTAGGGGTTGGATTTATTCTGATGGCGGTCATGGGGAAAGAAAAAATTGAATAACAAATAAAAGGCTTCGTTCTGTCAATTAGAACAAAGCCTTTTCTCATGAATAGATTATTCAATACTTAACTTTCTATAATTTAACTCAAAATAAATCCCAATCAACCCAACCGTTAACAATATTAAACCGGCGGTACTACCTTCCCCCAAAAACGTATGGTAAAATCCTAGTCCTGCAGTTGGATAGACTACTAATGCCATCAAAAATCTTTTCATTACAATTGAACCTCATTTCCACAAATAATTCTAGTTGTTACTTTGCAAAGTTAATTCAACTTCTCAATATCGGTAACTGTAAAGTTATTCTTATCTAAATCCATTTTTATCTTCTCTGCCAATGCTTCATCAACTTCTATTGGTAAAACGATACAAACTCTACGTACATAATTTGAGTTATTATTTAAGGAGATAACACTCTGTACATTACAATGCTTATTCACAACTTTGAGCATTTTTTGTAATGCCCCTGCATATTCAATTGTTCCTATCGTAAAGGAATAACTACCATTATGAACTCCCCATGCATTTTCTAATACTTGAATAACATTCCCATTAGTCAATATCCCTAAAAAGTCCATGGAGTCGTTTACTACTGCTAAATACGGTAATTGCTTAATCATAGAAAATACTTTAAAGAATGGTGCATCTTCTTTTATGTAGCCTTCGCGATCCGAGATTAAATCAGTCAAGGACCCTACCAATGAATGATCGATTTCATACTCAAGTATATCTACTTTATAGATATTACCGACATACTTTTCTCCAGATTCATCAAGAACTGGAATACATCGATATCCTGAGTCGTCTAAAGTTTTCATCACGGATTCTAAGCTATCATTCTCTTTTACATGGACAACATCTTTTTTGTTCACATAATCATTTTTAACTAGCAATATGATCCCTCCAAGACTCATAATTAAGGATTTTTCTACCGCTCCTTACCTATATTTTCCTATAATACTGGATAAATAGCAATAGTAAGAAAAAGAATAGACTGTAGTCAGTGCTTAAGCTTCCAAGCTACTAAACTAACAGTCTATTCGTTATCCTTTATTCTTCTATCTCTTCAAAATCATATTCCTCTACTAAGGAATCCCAATGGTCAGAAACCTCTTGTTCCTTTTCAATAACAATATTATCTAATTCAGTTAGCTCAGTTTCTAACGTAACAAGCACTTCTTCTGATACTTCTGGATCTAATAATGCATCAAGAAATTCTTTTTCTTTTGCTAAAACATCACTCATTGCATTTACTAGCTCTACATTTAAATTGTGGTATTTTTTTGCTACGTCATGCTCTAATGATTGAGAGTCCAAATAGTCTTTCATATCTGCTACTAATGGTTGTAATTCATTTTCAAAAATATCCATAGCTTCTTCATCTGTTTCAGCTACTGCCATTTTATTATATAATTCCGGTATTTCGTCTAGTTTAGGATTGATATAGTCAACCAAGTCATTATGATATTCTAATACTTCGTCTGATTCTGGTGAACTACATGCACCTAATAAAAATATTACAGCAATTCCAGTTAATACTAACATTAATTTCTTCATTCAACAGTCCCCTTTATTTTTATACTCTATGCCATTTTAAATCAATTTGCAGTGCTGTCAATTATCCACCAAGTCTCCCAAGCATATTCATAGTTCTTAAGTCATGTCTTTGGCATACAGTAGTAACTTTTCGTCACCAAATCAAAAGAAACCATCTAGGAATGAAAGCCTTACACTATTTCCATTATATGTAAAAACGTAGATAGTAAGAATCATTTTATGTTTTTCTAATAAGAATAATTTTAGAAAAAATATCCTCTACCCATTTGAGTAGAGGATACCTTTAAACTTTCTTTCCATGGTAATTAACGATAATGATCCCTATAGCTACTAATATAATAGCTACGATTGTAAAGCTATTTACTGTTTCTCCTGGAATGAACATGGCAGACATGACCACTCCCGAAACTGGTACGATGAATTTGTACATACTTAATTCACCAGCATTATTATATTTTAATAACGAGTACCATAATGCAAAAGCAATTGCCGATAACAGTGCAGAATATATAAATAATCCCCATCCAAAAGGAGTGAACGTTATTGCTCCTGCTTTTAACGTGGGTAACCCAATAATTAGCATAATCAAGCCACCGAGTGTTAATTGCCAGCCCGTAATCGTGAATGGGTGGATTCCCGTTGCCAGCTCTTTCGCCATGATTGTTGCAATTGCTGCAGTTAACCCTGAAAGAATCATGTATCCTTCACCGTCCCATTGGAACGAGAATTTAAGTTCTTGTCCCCAATTGGCAACGATAATCCCGAGAAATCCAGCTGTTAATCCAAAGGCCTTTCTCCAACTCATTCGATCACTTCGATAATAAAAATGAGCTAGAATAACCGTAAAAAATGTCCCACCCGATGATAATATTGCTCCTTGCATGCCTGAAACTTTTGCTAATCCATTGTAAAAGAAAAAATATTGTAAAGATGTTTGGACAACACCTAATATAATTAGTACAAAAAACTGTCGTCTTGTTACTACAATCCTCTTCCAATTACCGATTATCGTAAATAGAAGTACTAATAATCCTGCTAAGAAGAATCGTCCCCCTGCGAATACAATTTTTGCAATGATGTCGTCTGGTGACATTTGCAATTCCTCGTAGCTAACTTTTAGTACTGGAAAAGCACTCCCCCATAATAGGGAGCAAAAAACTGCAATTCCAATGACAGACCATTTATTCTGAAAGATTCCTTTCAATTTCCCATCTCCTACCTTCTAAAATCACAACCAACAGAATAACATATTTTCATTAGTTTGGTCTATTTAACGTGATTACTTCCGAGATATAATTATTTTCCGAATATAAAATCCAATTAGATCATTTAAATTTGAAATTTATAAATTCTTGCTCAAAATTCACTCCATTGATATAGTTGTGGAAAATACTGTTAACAAATGACAACATTGGGGGAGATTATTTGAAACATTTCTTAAAAATTAGCATAGTCTTCATAGCTGTTATTGCACTTGTCGCATGCTCCGATAATAAAAAAGACGGTGTATACTTTTCAGACTATCAGCTAGAACAAGCACTACGTGATATTATTGAACAGCCTGAAGGAGATATATTACGAGAGGACTTACTAAAAATTACTGAACTTGATTTAACCAATAAACGGATTAAATCATTAGATGGAATGGAATACCTTGATAAAGTTGAAGTCCTAAACCTTCAACATAATAAGATTGAAGATTTCAGTCCATTGGAAGAAATGGACAGTTTAAAAGAAGTGAATATTGGTGGAAACCCGTATGAACAAGATACCATTGCTACTTTAGAATCTAAAAATATTACAGTAATAGCTAAAGTAGAGGTTGAGGTTAGAGGTACACCAGACGGACCTGGAGGATTTCTTTGGAAAGTAGAAAATGGGAATACTACTGTTTACTTGCAAGGTACGATTCATATCGCTACAGAAGAATTCTATCCACTAAATCAAAAAATTGAAGCTGCCTATGCGGAAGCAGACGTAATTGTCCCGGAAATTGACTTTAATAATTTAAACATGCTAGAAATGCAAGCAACTTATTTAGACTTTGGGATGTACCAAGATGGCACAACAATTCGTGATCATATCTCTGAAGAACTATACGAAAGATTAGCTAATACATATGAGGAACTCGGATATTCGATTGAAATGTTTGCCACGTATAAGCCGTGGTTCCATTCGACTCTTATCCAAAACTTGATGACAGAACAACTTGGTTATATTGATGGCGTTGATTTTTATTTCTTAAACCGAGCTGAACAAGATCAAAAACAAGTAATTGGACTAGAAACAGTTGAAGATCAGCTATCTATCTTTAGCGATACAAGCGCTGAATTCCAAATTGCGATGCTTGAAGAGTCGTTAATCTATATTGATGAGTTAGAACAGCAGATGGAAGAGATGTTTAGCTTGTATTTAGAAGGTGATGCAGAAAAACTACTAACGTATTTATTAGAAGAAGATGCCGAACCTAGCCCAGAAGAACAAGCATATATGGAGGCACTGAATGATAATCGGAACTACAAAATGGCTGAACAAATCGCACAATTCTTAGAAGAAGATAGTGGAGACACCTACTTTGTCATCGTCGGCAGCCTCCATCTCCTTATGGAACCACACATCCGTAGCATCCTAGAACAAGAAGGATACGAGATAGAGAAAGTATTATAGGTAAATCAATAAATATAATAAAAGAGACTGTGGATTTCTCCACAGTCTCTTTCTAAATAATATTAGCCACCAACTCACTATACACATTTAACACATTTAGTTCATCCGCTCCAAACTCCTTCATTCTTGCTGGAACAGACAAATAAATTACACCTTTAACTTTCCCGTCATTAATAATCGGTACACAAGATACAGACTCCCAATCCGGTAATCCATTAACCGGATTAATCTTATCCGTTCTTTCCCAATCAATCGTGTACAAACCTTGACTACTTTGCAATACTGTATTTACTATTTTTTCATTAAATAGCGATTCTTGAAACCAATTTTCTTCCTGCGATTTCCGTCCAAACACTTTAGTACCTATGTCCTCATTATACAGTAAAATATAGCCGTACTGTGCTTCGATAATTTCTATCATTCTACCAAGGAATCGATAAATTTTCTCATGCTTAGAAAGGCTAGTATTCGTTAATTGGATGATTTCAACTAGAGCAAGAACATTTCGAGCATCTTTTATTTCATCACCAGAAATAATTCCTGTTAATTTATTAAATGGCTTTACTTTGTTCTCAAAATCTTTATTCCATATTTGAGAGTTATTACGACCATTTTCTTTTGCAACATACAAAGCTTGGTCAGCTTTTAAGATAAGTTCCCTTACCGTTTGACCGTTTTCTGGGAAGGATACAATCCCCATACTTAATGTAACTTCATGCTTTTCCCCTAATAGTTTTTGATCTTGTACCGCTTTACGGAGCATTTCCGCTACATTTAATGCCTCTTTTGTGCCAGCAGATGGAAGAACGATAATAAACTCTTCTCCGCCATATCGTCCAAAAATAGAAGAACGATCCAGCTTACTAATAATTATTTGAGATACTTCTCTTAAAATGCTATCCCCAACTTGATGGCCATACCGGTCATTGACCCCTTTAAACTTATCTAAATCATACATGATAATACTAAATTCTTTTCTATTTTTTCTTGCATAATCTAATGTATGTTGTAGTGCATCCTCCAAATATTTCCTTGTTAATGCGCCAGTAAGTTTATCAATCGATGCAGAAATAGTTAGTTGGCGTTTTTCCAATAGTAATACGAGAAAATTCACTAGTTGCAAACTACTAGCTAAGACTTGTTCATTAAAGTTATTTACTACCTTATCCGTCTCAAAGTAAAGATATCCTAGTAGTTGCTTATTATCGCCGGCAAAATGATAATCTTCTAGTTGTTTGATAATAGGTATACAAGCGACACCTTGGAGTTCATCTGGTAAAAAGTCAAAATCAATTTCTGCTTCTTCTGTCCATTTAGAAAGAATGACTGGCTTCATCGTGGAGCGTACTCGATTAAAAATTGATTGATTATCAGGCAATTGATCACGTTCATTCATCGAAGAAAGAACGGTTAACTCAAGTCCTGTGTCCTCTGCTAAAACAAAACAACTTGTCGCTAGAAATTTCCCCGCTAAGTAATTTCCAATCATTTTAAGGTTATCATCAATTCCACTATCTAAGTGGATAAACAAATCTTCTAATTGAACAATTCCTTTGGAAACTTTGTCCATATATTGCTGACTTACATAATCCATAAAAGTTTGATTACGAATAAAAACCTCTGCTTGATTTGTAGTTAGAAATTCCTGAATTTCTTCTAAGGAAGAAATAGGGTTAGATGAATGGTTATTTGAAAATTCCTCCTCCCCACTAATCATCCAAATCATGATTGAGTGTAATCGGGAGATGCACGGCGAGAGATTTTTCCCTTGAATATAATCCAGCTTAAATTCGTCTGGTATTTCACTAAGTAAGTCTTTTAACCCTTTACTACTTTCTAGGTAATAATTCGCAGCATCAAAATATCTTCCAAGTACAAAATAGCAATGTCCTAAATCTGCTTGTATTCGAATGAGAAGTTCTCTACTTATTGAATTCTTTGCTAAGTCTAAGCTTTCTTCTAGGAAATGGATCGTTTGCTCATGACTTTCTCCAAAGACAACGGCACCTTTTGCGTAATTAAATATTGCTTTTAAACGTATCGGTGTATCCGGTTGAATGAACTGTTCTGCCTTATTTAATAATTGTTTTCCTAGTTCAAATTCATCTAACCAACACAGTTGAATGGCTGCTTCACATAGACTCTCAATTATAAACGATTTATTCGTAATTTTATCGGTCATCTTCATCATTTGCTCGGTTAGAAATAGACGTATTGATTTGTCTGATTGCCTTAATTGATTGATTAGAACTTGAACAGTTGCTGTGAATTTATTATTATTCTCATGTTCATTATGAAATTGTAAAACTTTTTGATTATATTTATCTGCTTCTTCGAAATTACCAAGTGCCTGAAATAATCGAGCACAAGTTTGATAATACTCACCAATATCGAAGCCTTTATTTGGATTATTTTTTACATCCAATTCTAACTTTTGAAAATAATTGAAGGCATCTGAAAAACTATTTCGTTCTAAACTTACTTCGGTTAGAAAGCTTAGTAATATAAATTTTTCAAGTGGCATGTTATACCGCTCTGCCTTAGTCAATGCAACATTCAAATATTCAAAAGCTGTCTCAAATTCATATTTTGTTGCATAGTAATCTGCAATATTTAAATTAGCAAAAACTTCCCCTGTATAAATACCAAGTTCTTCACTTAAATGTTTTACTTGGATATGATATTCCATTGCTTTTTCACTGTCTTGGACTACTTCATGATAAAACGCACCAATATTATTTAGGGATAGGAGAACACCGCGTGTATTATCAATTTCCTGTTGAATATCCAATGACTTTTGATATGCGTCCAGTGCTTCCTTCGTTTTACCTATTTGCTGATAAATAAAACCTAATGTGCGATAGGCATTCCCTCTAATCTTGTGATACTTTTTACCACAGGCTGCTATCACTTCTTCGAAAAGCCGTGCTGCTTCTAATATTTGGTTACCTTCTGTTAACAACGATGCTTTCAATCGTTTAACTTCCAGACTAGCTTCTTCATCTACAAATGATTCTAATATTTTTTCTGCTTTTTCAACATATAATCGTACTTTATCATCATTATAGGAATTAGAGATTGCGTTGGCCAATTTTAAATATACTTCAAGAAGATACTTCGGATGATTTTCCTCAACAGCTAATTTTTCCGCTTGCTCTAAATATTCCTGAGCTAATGACAAATCACCGGAATCAGAAAGTAATTCACCGATTTCTAATTGTAGTTTTACTTTTTCGATACGCTGGTTTGTAATCTCAAGTGCGCGAATCAAATTTTCTAACTGTAGTTTTATATTACGACTTTCTTTCATTCTCTTTGCATTTTCTAAGTAATATAACCTTGCTTTTTCTTTGTCGTTTGCATGAGAAAAATGAAAGATGAGTTCATCTAAATGGTCATTAGTCTGATAATTAAGGTTCTCTTCTAATCGGGTTGCAGCTGTCTGATGTTTTGCTACTTTTTCATCATGGCCTATTTTTTCATAAACAATCGTTTTCAATACTTTATTACGAAAATCATATAAGTAAGCATGGTCACTAATTAATCGATTTAAGACACCTTTTTTCACTAAATCCTCTAATAATATTTCTACTTCATCACATTCTGGATTCATTTGTCTTAACATTTCTACTGAAACAGGTTTTGAGAAGATAGAGACTCCCATTAAGATTTCCATACTAAATTGATCAAGGTCTTTTAATTGGTTAATCAAAGCTTGTTCGACACTAGTTGGTAACTCTAATGAGTTATAATTTTCATCTGGTAAGTCAATATGCCACCTTCCATTTTCACCTACATAGATGATTTGGCGACTATATAAATCCTTGATAATTTCCGCGATAAATAGAGGATTACCATATGATTGTTGGTAAATTCTTTTAGAAATAAGTGTCGGTGTAAATGCCATCGATAAAATACTACGAATCATTTCCCCAGTTTGTAATACATTAAGTGGTTCTAAATAGATAGTTTCTGAATCTGAACGTTTTTTCATATTCTCTACAAAATCCATTGCAACATCATGTTGATTGGAACTATCATTCGTCGTAAAAACAAGGGTTAGGTTTGTCTTATCAAGTACTTCTGTGCATAAATAATGAAATGTATCAATCGTAAAATCATCAGCTAAATGAATATTATCGATTAGAATAACAGTTGGGCGATTTTGGATGCTCTCATTAATAAAACCAGCAATTCGATTTAACAGTCGATATTTAGTATTTTGTTCAGTTGTATAATTAATAGAAGATGAATAATTCGAATCCATCAATTCAGGAAAATAGTTGATCAATTCTTTTTTATATTTATCAACAACTTGATTATCCGTTTCCATGATGAATCTTCTTAAAATATCAATCCACATATTCTTACTATCACTAGAACTATTTTTTAAGCTATAACTAACATATACACTTGCTTTACTTAAATCGAGTAAAAACTTCACTTCTTGTAAAAATCGTGTCTTCCCTAATCCAGTAGGGCCTTGAATAAAGAATATTCGCTTACTTGGTTGATAAGAAAACATCTTCTCACAGGCTTTTAATACCTCTTCAATTTGCATGTCTCTTCCAACGAGCTTTGTATGTAAGTTTAATCCTTGGAATTCCTCTTTGTTGATAATCATATATGAAGCATTTAACGCTTCATTAATATCTACAATAAAGTCATAAATATTACTGTATGGAAACTCTTTGTCTGTATCTAGCAATCTCTCTAGTAGTGGAATTAATTTGATAATATTTGAATCTATCGTATCGTTTCGTAAGAATAGTAACTGTTGCCTTGGAGATGTAATAGAATCATTACCTATTAACATAGATAATAATAATATTCCTAATGCGTAAATATCAGATTCTTCGTCTTCCTCAAATCCAGCTAATACTTTTGGAGATTTAAAAACCGTATCCTCTATTCTTTCTGCATGGGCAAGCTTTTCCATTTGTACAGTAGCAACGTCCTTTAAAAGAACTTGATACCCATTTGTGTTGTTCACTATTTGTATGGTGTGCTGATTCAATGCACCATGGATAAACCCCTTTAGATGTAAATAATGAACAGCAGAACATATGTCAACAAAACATTGTAATACTTCCGCTGTAGTCATCTCATGAACCGCTTCAAATAAATTCACCGGATTGGATACATAATCTGAAGTGAAATAATACTGGGGAGCTGTTTGTAAATTATTATCGATAAAAGAAACCGTATTAAAACTATAATTTCTTATAATTCGTGAGCTTGATAAACTCTTAATATCTAAGAAACGAGTAATATAAAAGTCTAGTAATGATTGAGGTAAATACTCTGTATTTAGCAAGTTTAACAGAATTAATTTATTTTCATTACGCATATCATAAGCAGAATAAACCATTACATGTTTCTGCTGTTTAATCAGCTCTTTGAGTCTATACCGATTGTTAATGATTTCCATTTCTTTCACTCCACTTAATAATTTAGCATCATTTTTAAGGAATTTAGTAATAGTTTATATATCATATTTTGTCTTAGAAATAAGGAAAAAACAAAAAGACTATTCCAAGCATGTGAATAGCCAAAAAAGTTATGTCTTTTGGTAGCCAGGCGATCATTAGTTTTAATACTTTTAGACCCTTTGCTTTGCGTCCTACCCTTTCGAATAGTTTGCCTTTTTCAACATTACAATATTAAATTTTAGTAATACTTAGTACCTATTTATCTAAATAGAACAATACCGACTAATACTTAGTACCTATTCTACACTAATCTTGCGATAATTCAATCATTTACTTACATATTTTTATACTTTTATTTCCTTTTCTATTAGTTTTTTCCTTTAGTACTATATACCCAGTTTTAAAATGTATAAACATCAAAAAAATATAAAAAAAGAGCCCGAGGCAAAACCTTTTTCTACATAGTAAATACTGAACTATACGATTTGGGTGCAACTAACCCGCTCCGGAAATATACTTCGCTTTACGCGGGCGGCTGGTGAGCCTCCTCGTGCTAACGCACTGCGGGGTCTCACCGATGCCTTTCCTCCCGCAGGACAAGGAACGCTTCGTCAGCGAAACATCGCACGAAGAAAAAGCGTTTTCCTTTTTCGAGGAGTCTGCGTATATTTCCGGAGCTAATGTATCGTATTGTTCGGTTTTAATATGGAAAATTAGTTTTTATCCAGACTACTTTTACATTTATTACATTTTCAATTTAGAAGAATAAAAGACCTATTGATATTGGAATGAAACTCCAGAATAGAACCATGACACAGAATCCCATAATATCGCGTACTTTCAATCCTGCAATTGCAAGTAATGGTAATGCCCAGAATGGTTGGATCATATTCGTCCAAGCATCTCCCCAAGCAACCGCCATTGCTGTCTTCGCTGTATCAGCACCAAGATTTAAGGCAGCATCAATCATAATCGGACCTTGAATGGACCATTGACCACCGCCAGATGGAACAAAGAAGTTCAATATTCCAGCACTAATAAAGCTTAGCCAAGGCAATGTAAATTCATTGGAAATACTAACAAACCATTCGGATAACTGATCAGATAGTCCTGAATCGAGCATCATCCCCATAATACCTGCGTAAAATGGAAATTGAATAATTATCCCACCAGCATTCTTCACAGCACCATTAACGCTATTTAAAAAGTTTCGCGGAGTTCCATGGAAAAGTATTCCTAGGAATAAAAATGTAAAGTTTACTATATTTAAATTTAAATCAAATCCATTTGAAACAAAGTGATAAATTACAAATGCTAATCCTAGAAAACCAATTAACAACGAGATTAGCTTACTATTTTCTAGTCTTTCTGCAGGTGTTTGCTCTTCCTTATTAATAATTTCCTCTTCTTCTTTTTCAGTTGCTTCCATTCTCGTTTGTTGAAGCTGAAGTAATTCTGGATCAATAGAACCAGTACCTTGCTTTGATTTCATAAGTAGACTGTTTAAGATTGGTAGAGAGACTAATAAAGTGCCAACAATAAATAGGTTCATCCCACCAAATATCGTTTGTGTAACAGAAATTAATCCCATCTTCTCTTGTAGAAAATGTCCTTCTGTAGCAATCGTTAAAGGTACAGATCCTGATAACCCACCATGCCAAACTAAAAATCCACTATAGGCACTAGCCATTAATAGACGATAGTCTGCAGATGGAACTCGTTTGGCAACGTGAATAGCGAGTAATGCACCTACAACAAGCCCAAATCCATAATTAATTAAACATGCAATGATTGCAACAACCGTCACTAATATTACTGCTTGTCCGGGTGTATTAGCTAATCTACTAATTCTTTCAAGTAATTTCTTAACAATAGGACTGTTTGCTAAAATATATCCCGTGACAACAATAAGAGACATTTGCATAGCAAACGTAAGTAATCCCCAAAAACCGCCACCCCAGTATCCTACCATTTCTACTGGAGAATTTTTAGTGAAAACGATTCCAAGTATAAACACTACAAAGGTCAAAATAATTGCAAATAGAAAGGCATCCGGTAAATATCTTCGTACCATTCGATCAAAAAAATTCGTAATAGAACCTAACATCGTAAAACTCCCTCCTTTAAAAGTTGTAGTACATTTTATTCTGTGTTGTCTTAATTATTCCAGTACAATGCTTTCTTTCCATTTTATCGTTTCTTCTTGATAAATCAACAAATAATGTGAAAATTTACAACACTCATGTATCTCGAAGAAAGTTTGTTTGCTATATCACAATCATTAAAAACATCTATCAGTATAACAGAATTTTGAAATACTGACACATATTTTACACAATTATATTAATATCAATTATGTTCGTCTTTTCACATCAATGGATTTTTTCGGTACAGCACAAAAAAACTACCTCCCAAACGGAAGATAGTTTAACTTTTTTACTATTTAGTATTTTTTTTACGGAAAAATAAGGTTGCTGCAACAACTGCCCCGACTGCTCCTACATACTTGACACCAGTTAACGACTTTTGTAACCAGTAATGACGCAAGGATTCCATCGCTCGAATAAGTCTAGCAATTTCTTCATAAATAAATCTCTTTTCCATTGGAGTTAGACTCTTCTTCTTTAGTTCCTCAATCAATTCAGTTAATTTAAGATGATTTTTAATTTCTTCTCTCTCAGTAATTTTAGTACTTTCTTTATTCACTAGATCTAAATAATGAAGGATTTGATTAGCAAGTTTAATTGAATTTGGTTGTTTTATAACATCACTAATATAATTCTCTAATGCCAAATCTCGTAATTCCCCTAACTGTTTCACTGCATAAAGTACTTCGTCATTAATGTCATCAAATGTTTTTCTCGGCTCCATCGCAATCACCTTATGTTTATTTTAACTATTATCCTTATCATACAATAAATTCAACGAAATAAGTGATTACAATTATGTTTCAAACCATTTACCCGACAGTGCTAATATGTAACGATTTGCTGATTTTTCTACGATTTGTATGGCATTACTTTTAATTACTCCTTGAAATGCATTATAAATACGATCGATCTTCATCGTTTTGACCCGTTCTGAAATCTCTTGAACTTTATTTGCCGGTAACGGAATTAAATTTGGATAACTATACATAAAACTTACCCAATTTTGATCTTTAACAACTTGGATAATATCTCCTGTAAGAAGAATTCCTTTGTCATTATTACCTGCAGTCCATTCTAACACGGCCCCACCTTTAAAATGACCACCTAAGCGATGTAAGCAGAGTCCAGGCTGTAATTCTTTTCTTTCGCCAGACCAATAAATAATTTTCTCACTAGGTCTTGTAATCCATTCCTTATCATCCTCATGTATAAAGATGGGGATATTGAACTCATTTGCCCATTCGACTTGAGTGGAATAATAATGAGGATGAGACAACGCAATCCCATCTATTCCTCCAATTTGATGCAACTTTTCTATCGTGGCTTGATCTAAATAAGCAATACAGTCCCACAGTAAATGGAAGCCATTATGTTGAATCACATAGGCAGCTTGTCCAATTGCAAATGAAGGTATCGTATGAATACTATATAATCCTGTTTCGACTTTTGTAATTTCATTTCGGTATTTCTCCGATTGAATCATATCTTCTAACGTGATCCATGACTGCCCATCTATTGGAACATATTGCCTTTCTTCCGTACAAATTTTGCATGTCACTGGTGGTTGTGCTGATTGATCATATTGGATTCCACAAGTTTCACATATATAATACATGTTTATGAAGCAGCTCATTATGTAATGAAGCCACTATTCCTCCTTCCTATACATAAAAATTACTGTTATAACACAAAATTTAAATGAGGTGAATGTGATGAATCGTGCAATGACTACTGCATTAATTGGTATAGGTGCTGCCCAATTTTTAAAAGTACCCCTTCATTACAAAGAAACTGGGGTTTGGGACTGGAAAAAGATGATTGGTTCTGGTGATATGCCAAGTTCCCATTCTGCTGCAGTAACTTCTTTAACAAGCTACATAGGGTTTAAACGAGGATTTTCTTCGATGGATTTTGGTATTAGTAGTATATTTAGTCTAATTGTCATGTATGATGCCATGGGAATCAGATGGCAAGCTGGTCAAACTGCTATTGCTGTAAACGATATGTATGAAGAATTAGAAAAGTTAGCGGAACAACACCCTGGCATTACATACCGAAAGCGTGAAAAAGAATTAAAGGAAATGTTAGGTCATATGCCAATAGAAGTACTTGGTGGTGCCGCTCTTGGTGTATTCATCGGCGCACTAAGCCATATGCTCGAAAAGGACGACTAGGGGGACAGTCCCCCTCTTATACAAGAATTACCATTTTCAGTACTGGAGGAATGGTGTAAAATAAGCAAGTAGAATTATTATCGTATTTAAATTTTATAACCATTACAACCATCACTTCCTCATAAAGGTCACCTACTTCATATCATACTAAATCTAGTAATCACGTCCAAGTACTCCTTATTCTTTTTTATCGTTAACATTTGTTTCTTATGATTTTGAAATAACTATACCTTACACCTAGTGAATTAGACCTATAATTCACCAAAATACTAATTTCTATTAGGATTATCATGGAATATGATGGTAAAATAGTACAAGGTTGAATTTTGTCGTGAAATGTCGATTTTTTAACAAACTTTTTATCTACTATTATATATAAAATTCATAGAGAGGAATATACAATGAAAAATCCACTTCATAATCCGTTGTTACACGAAGAAAAGAAAGCTACAAAATGGTTTTTAGTTCTCTTTTATGGATCTTTTATAATTTATGATATAATTTTAACTCATTTTTTACCCACGATTCCATGGCAATTTGAAGTAGTCAATACGACTTTATTTTGGGACTATATTCTTTATGGTGCAATGATTATCCTTATTCCAATCAGCCATTACCTTTATAAAACAAATAGGCCTGAATGGATCAAATATCTCTATTTTCTTAGTTATATTATTATTAACTTATTTACCGAACTTTGGTTTTACTCGAACAACGATGTTCCGTATAGTAGTGGTAACTTTGTCGAAGTAATTATCATATTATTTTCTCCAATTTTTGTTAATAAGAACTATTTTTATCTAGTATCTTTAGGTACAGCTTTAAAATATCTATTGGTCGGTCTAATTCTTAAAAATACTCATTTTATCCTTCCGTTAATAATTGTTCTAGTTATTACGGTTATTACCTTTATTATTCTCAAGAGGTTCATTAGTTATATGGAAACAGTAAGTAACGCTTACGATAAACAGTTGGAAGGAATAGTAAAGGGAATTAATGCTACTTTGGAACTAAAAGATCCTTATACACGTGGGCATAGTGAGCGTGTAGCCGAGTACGCGATGATTTTAGCGACAAAAACTGGAAAATTTACCAAAAATGAGTTAAGATATTTTTATTACGCTTGTTTACTTCATGATATCGGGAAAATTCATATTCCAGACGCAATCTTAACGAAATCCGGTAAACTAACCGATGAAGAATTCAACATTATTAAGATGCACACGTTAGTTGGTGCAGAAGCAATTCAAAATGTCGATGGTATGTCAGATAATATTGATGTTATCTTACATCACCACGAAAGATGGGATGGGAAAGGATACCCTGATGGATTAAAAGGAGAAGAAACGTCAATATTAGCAAGAATTACAGCATTAGCCGATGCTTTTGATGCGATGACTTCTTCGAGATCTTATCGTGCAGCCCTTCCTTTAGAAGAAGCGTATAAGCGAATGATTGAAGGGAAAGGAACCCAATTCGATCCTCAATTAGTTGATTTATTTAAAGAAATATATCCAGAATGGAAAGATATTCACGATAAATACAATAATAACTAATACGGTCAAATTTGAAAGGGGGTGTAAAGGAATGAAAATCCGTAAACTAGAAGAGAAAAAAGCAACTTGTTGGTGGTGTATCTTTATTCCTAAGTTCTAATTTTAAATTTTAAATCATTCAAAACAGGATGCTAATAATCTAGCATCCTATTATTTTTTGAGGTGTAAAATGAACCTGTCATTTGAGTCTAAATTAAGCTTACATGAAATTACAATTCGGCCAGATCATAAGCATTTTATTGTCGAAGATGTTTCTTCTGGCGATTTTTATGAAATGCCTAAAATTTGTATTGATGCCATTAATTATATAGAGAATGGAAAGTCATTAGGTGAAATTGAGGCAATGTTAAAACAGGATTATCCACCAGATGAGGTTGATGTGATCGGTTTTGCTGAACAGTTAATTGAGTTTGGTTTAGTAAAATTAATTGATGAAACTCCTGTGGATACACCAATAAAACAGAACCCAACGAAGGGGTTTGAATGGATTTCTCCACAAATTGCAAAAATTTTCTTTAATAAATATACAAACAAACTATATCCAAGTTTGTTGTTTTTAAATATAGGTTTGCTGATTTTTAATTCCGATTACATCCCCCACTATCGCGATCTATTTTTATTTGATTCGATGATGATTAGTATTCTAATCTATATGGGAATTTCACTTTTATTAATTATTATTCACGAATTTGGACATATATTGGCTATTCGTGCCCAACATTTACCTGCTAAATTAGATATTGGCAACCGTTTATTTTTAATAGTTTTTGAAACTGATTTAACAGCTAGTTGGAAATTACCACAGAAGAAAAGAAACATCCTTTTTTTCGGAGGAATTGCGTTTGAACAAGTCATTTTATTTATTGCGATTTTGCTTCTTTTAACCGGAGTAAGCAATTCCTTGTTCAGTGGAATCATTACGATTATCATTTTTGATATTATTATTAAAACTATTTATCAATGCTGTTTTTATATGAAGACAGATTTTTATTATTTGATTGAAAACATAACCGGACATTATAATTTAATGGAGAATGGAAAACAATTTTTAAGTAAATGGATTCCTTTCTTAAAGAAAAACGAATCGACGGTTGCTTTTGACGGAGAAATGCGTGGTATTCGTTTATATAGCGTGTTTTATCTGCTTGGAATAGTACTTACTTTTGTTCTATTTGGAGTATATTTAATACCGGCATTACTCTTTGCTTATTCAAAAGCAATAACCTATATTAGTTCATCTCCTACGAATCCTTACTTTTGGGATGGGGTATTCTTTCTAGGTCAAACTGTTTTACTATTAGGATTATTAATATATGTAAAAGCAAAAAAATAATAAATAGGAGAATTGCCCATGATGCTGGCCAGTTCTCCTGTTATCTCTTGAAAAACTCTTCCCATTTTTTAATATAATTTTTCCGAATAATTAGTTAATAGAAAGAAGTGATCATAATGGAGTTTAAGGTAGCCGGAGATCAAGCTGTACTAATTATCTTAGGGGATAAACGTTCTGAACAAGTTACAAGCAATGTGCAAAAACTTGCATCTTTAATAGAATCCAGTTCTATCGATGGAATAGAAGAAGTAATTCTAGGTTATCAATCCATTCTTGTAAACTATAATCCTATAAAAATTACTTATCAAACAATAAAAGCAACAGTAGCTTCACTTGAACATAAATTAACCACTAGTCATTTATCCACAAATACGCTTATTGAAATACCAGTCTTGTACGGAGGTGAAATGGGTCCTGATTTATCGGATGTTGCACAATTTCATCAAATAACAGAAGAAGAAGTAATTCATTTACATACTAGTCCAATCTATACTGTTCACTTCCTAGGATTTTCACCTGGTTTTCCCTTTTTAGGTGGTCTGCCTAAACAATTAACAACACCAAGATTAGATAGTCCTCGAAAGAAAATTAAAGCAGGTAGTGTCGGAATAGCAAATAATCAAACTGGAATTTACCCAACAGATAGTCCTGGCGGATGGAGATTAATAGGAAATACACCGATACCATTATTCAATTTTAACAAGAAAGCACCATTCCTCCTCTCTCCTGGTGATAAGGTCAAATTTAAAGCGATAACGAAGAAGGAATATGTGGAAATAGTGGCTGATGTAAAAGGTCGTGATGTAGATGTTTAAAGTAATCAAGCCTGGCTTACTAACTACCATTCAAGACCTTGGGCGTAAAGGATATCAAAAATACGGAGTAGCTGTATCTGGTGTTGCTGATTCATATGCACATCGAATAGCTAATGTTCTTGTACAAAATCCAGAAGATGCCGCTACGTTAGAAATCACACTATTAGGTCCTGAGCTAAAAGCATTGAAATCGACTACAATAGCTATTACAGGAGCTAACTTAAATCCTCATATTAACAACAAACCAGTACCAATGTGGAGTACAATTACAGTAAAAAAAGGAGATAGAATCCATTTTAAAGGATATTCCTCCGGTTGTCGGGCTTACCTCGCTGTATCTGGTGGATTTGAAGGTGACAATGTTCTAGGTAGCAAATCTACTGATTTAATTAGTCAAATCGGAGGGAAAGAAGGTAGAAGCTTAGAAAGAGGGGATTATATATATACTGGTAATGATGGAACCCTTCTAAAAATACCGACTAGAAGAAGACTTATACCTACTCTTATACCTACCTATTCATCAAACGTTACTGTTCGTGTAATTCTAGGACCACAAGAAGATGCCTTTACAGAAAAAGGGATCCACACATTTTTAAACTCGGAGTACACCGTGTCATTAGACTCGGATCGAATGGCATCCAGACTACACGGTCCAAAAATTGAACATGTAAAATCTGCTGATATTCCATCTGAAGGAATGTTTATTGGAGCAATACAAGTTCCGAAAAATGGATTACCGATATTATTACAAGTAGGTAGGCAAAGTATTGGCGGGTACACGAAAATTGCTGGAGTCATTTCCGTTGATTTACCAAAAATTGCTCAATTAAAACCAAAAGATAAGATTACGTTTAAACAAGTAACACTAGAAGAAGCACAGGAATTATTAGTAAAGCAAGAAAAATTATTTACAATGTGGAAAGCAACCATTTAAGTAGGGGGAATTTCAAGTGAAGATAATCGATTTAAATTGTGATATGGGAGAAAGCTTTGGACCGTATTCCCTTGGAAATGATCATGAAGTGATTCAACTTATCTCTTCCGTTAATATAGCCTGTGGTTTTCACGGTGGAGATCCTGATGTGATGGACCAAACAGTTGCTATGGCTAAGAAATATCATGTTGGCATCGGCGCACATCCTGGCTTTCCAAATTTAATCGGGTTTGGGCGATGGAATATGGAAATACCTGAACAAACATTAACGAATATGATCATTTACCAAATTGGGGCATTAGATATATTCTGCAAGAAACATGACGTTATTATGCAACATGTAAAACCACATGGCAATTTAAACAATATGGCGGATAAAAATACTAGTATTGCTACAAGTATCGTTGAGGCTGTGCAATCAGTTAATTCTAACCTCCCTTTATTTGTAAAACCTAATTCAGAGTTAGAACGAATTGCCAAACGAAAAGGCCAACCTTATGTTTTAGAATTATTTGCGGATAGAGCCTACAACAAAGACTTAACTCTCGTCCCTCGCCATCAAGAAAATGCTGTCATAACAGATAGTCAAGTTGCCGCCCAACGCGTTATCCAGATGGTTAAAGAAAACACGATTACAGCAATAACCGGGGAAACGATTCGAGTTGAGGGGAAAACTATTTGCGTTCATGGCGATACACCATCAGCAATTGAACTGATAAAAGATATCCGCAAATTGTTGGAGATTGAAAACATAAAAATTGGTTCACCTGTATAAAGTCTAGGGAGTAGTCACTAAAGCTTGTGGTGTTCTTTCTACTATTAGAAAGTTGTTAGAAAGAGAGTGGAACATAACTTGATTAAAGGCAGGAATTCACGATCGGTTTTAACCTTGCAAGAAATAGTTATGTCCCAATCTCTACTTAAACTATGCACTTTTCTCTTTTCTTTGTAATAATACCGCAACAATAACGATTACACCTTTAAACGCTTCTCTCAAGAATGGTGGTACGCCAAATAGGTTAAGTAAGTTGTTCATCACTGCAATAATTAACATGCCATAAACTGTACCAAGTATAAATCCACGACCACCAAGCATATTAGTTCCGCCAACAACAGCTGCCGCTATGGCATCCATTTCCATCCCTCTACCTGCATTAGAGAAGTCCATAGATCCGATACGAGATACTTGAATAATCGCTGCTATGGAAACGAGTAATCCCATCAACCCATATACTCTAAGCTTCACTCTATTCACATTAACACCGGAAAGTTTTGCTGCTTTTTCATTAGAACCAACCGCAATAATTTGTCTACCAAAGATCGTTTTCTTAGACACATAATAAAGGATCATGGCAATTATTGCCCAATATATTATTGGCATAATCATTAGATTACCAATTTTAAAGCTCGAAATTTGTAAAAATTCTACAGGAACCGATGTGTTATATCCTTGTGTAAAATGCTGAGTTACACTTCTGAAAATCATCATCGCACCTAATGTAGCGATAAATGGTGGCACCATACCTTTTGTTATAGAAACACCGATTATTGAACCGAGCAAATATCCAAATCCCATTACTAAAATAATCGTTAGAATAATAGCGGGAACACCTGTGATCCCAATTCCTCCCAGAATCCCTTGAGCCCCTGTATCTAATAAATACATAGCAAAGGCCCCCGTGATAACGAGAGTGGAACCGACAGATAAATCAATTCCTCCAGTCATAATAACAAAAGTCATTCCTAACGCAACAATTCCAATTGCTGCATTATTTCTTAATATATTTATCCAGTTATTCGTCCAAGCCTGAAACCACTCTCCAAAGGAAGGATAATCAAATCCAAGTGTTAGAGTTTGTAAGATTACCATAATAATAAGTGCGATTAAAATACTAAATAGTGGGTCATTTGACCATTTTTGTTTAAACCAACTAATAAATTTGTTATTAGATGTATTTGGGCTTTCTGACTGTATGTTAGGTTCTAATTCTGGTTTCATTTTTGGTATACCCCTTTCTCATCGCCAAGTTCCCCACCTGTAGCTAAGCTCATAATCGTTTGTTCATTCATTAAATCACCTTCTACCTCACCTTGGATAACACCGTGATACATGACAAGTGCCCGATCACAAACCCGGATTATTTCTTGTGCTTCACTAGACAAAACAATTACCGCAATCCCCTCGTCTGCTAACTTTAAAATCGTATCGTATATTTCTTCCTTTGCACCTACATCAACACCTTGTGTAGGGTTATCCAAAATTAACACTTTAGGGTTTGCTGAGAGCCATTTTGATAAAACTACTTTTTGTTGATTACCACCTGATAGACTAGTAATGCTATCTGTCATATCCCCCATTTTTATACGTAAAGAGGCACGTTGTTTCTCAAACAATTGTTTATGTTTAGAAGTATTGATTACTCCACGCTTTGCAAAAATTGGCCATGTTACGATGGATGCATTCTCAAAAATATCCATATCTTTAATAATGGCATTTTCTTTACGATTGCGCGGAAGATAGGCTATGCCTTTGTTTATAGAATCATATGTACTTTTATTAATTACTTCTTTTCCTTCTAGATAGATTTTCCCTTGTTCAAAGGGATTAGCTCCAAATATCGATAGGAAAAGTTCACTACGCCCGTCTCCTAGAAGGCCTGTAACACCAACTATTTCTCCTTCATGGATTGTAAAACTTATATCTTTAAAATGTTTATTGTCGGATAGTCCTTCTACACGTAATATTTCTTTTCCTACTTCGGCCATGTCTTTTGTTCTTCTTAATGATTCTGTTCGAACATCAAAACCAACCATAAAACTAGCTAAATCACGTTTCGTTACATCTGTTACGTAACCTTCCGATACTAAGTTACCATCGCGTAATACAACGTATTTATCACAGATTTCCATTACTTCATTTAATTTATGGGAGATAAATATAATGCCAACGTTATGTTCTTTTAACGTTTTCATCATAGCAAATACTCGTTCAATCTCCGTATCTGTTAGGGATGTAGTTGGCTCATCCATTATGATGATAGATGCATTCGTCATCATGGCACGGCAAATTTCAACAATCTGCTTATATGATGCATCGAGATCCCCAACCATTTTCCCAGGATCTAAATCAATATTCATCTGTTCAAAGATTTCTTTTGTTTTGTCATACATTTGTTTTAAGTCTAAACTACCTCTTTTTTTCCTAATTTCTCGACCGAGAAACATATTTTCATAGATTGGAAGATCATTAATTAAATTCAGTTCTTGATGGATAAATGCGATGCCTGCTTCCATGGATTGTACTGGTGTTGGAAAGTCTACTTCTTCTCCATCTACAAGAATGGCTCCTTTATCCATTGGTATCACGCCACCAAGAATGTTCATAAGTGTAGATTTTCCTGCACCGTTTTCTCCTAGTAATGCACAAATTTCTCCACCTTCTAAGGAAAATGAAACATCCTTGAGTACGTCATTACTGCCAAAGGATTTACGTATGTTTTTCATTTCGATTTTCATATGATCACTTCCAAGCTAAATTTAATTATGGGGCTGGGACATAGGGGTTAATTGAACATTATAATTAGCGCATCTAACCCGCCCCGGAAATATACTGCGCTTTCCGGGGCTATGTTTGTTTATTACCCTATTAGTTATGTTCCATCACTTATATCAATACAAAATTATTAATATGGTGAGTCTGCATCTAGGAATTCTTCGTGGTTATCTCTGTCTACTACGGTTGTTGGGATGATTGTATCTTTTTCTACATCTTCACCTTTTAGGATTTTTACAGCTGTATCAACAGCGTCTTTAACCATTGCCGGGCTATATAGAGCAGATTGGATCCAAATATCCTCATTTTCTGGCATCATCTTGAAGTATTCTTGCATGCCCCCACCACCAGTTACTACTTGAATATCCGTTCTTCCTGATTCTTCAATTGCTTGTAGTACACCGATAGAAGTTTCATCATCTAATGAAAATACAGCATCAATTTGATCAAGACTAGTTAAAATATCAGCAAAGTCTTTTAAGCCATCTTCTCTAGTAAATTTAGTTGCATACGTATGAAGATTCATATCTGGCGCAATCTCTCCGATTGTATCTAGGAAACCATTTTTACGTAATTCAGATACAGATCCAGCTGTTGGAACTTCAAGAATTACTACTTCCCCATCTGTACCAATCTTGTCAACAATGTAATTTGCACCTTGTACTCCCATATCATAGTTATCACCAGCAACACGATACACGCCATCTACATCAATAACGATATCAAAGTTTACTACTTCAATTCCTTCATCTAGTGCACGTTGAATTGGAACTTCCATTCCTTCCCATTGTGGAAAGGCAACAATGGCTTCTGCTCCCCAAGTAATTAAGTCATCTAACTGGGAAGTCATTTCTGAAGCGTCACTACTTGTGTGAATTTGATACTCAATCTCATCTGATAATTCCTCTGCACGAGATTCTGCGTGATAAGCAACGGCAGCAACCCATCCATGAGTAACAGCTGGAGCTAAAATACCAACTTTATACTTATCACCTGATTTTCCTGACCCATTGTTGTTAGAATCTGAACCACATGCTGCAAGAATTGGAACCATCACCAATACTAGCAATACAAACAGCTTGACATACTTTCTCATTTTTCTTCCCCCTTAAAATTTGTTAGGTATAAATATAAAAATATGAAACATTGAAACTACTACTTTACTAAGACAACTTTTCCAGTTTCTAGTGATTCTTCAATTGCTTCGAGTACTGTCATAACATAATAGACATCATCTAGTGGAATTTCAGTATTCTTTTGTTCGGTACTTAAGCATTGGATAAAATAAGAAAGTTCATTTTGGAAAGCATCACCATCCTTCACATTCAATTCCGTACAAGTTTCGTTTTCGTATAAAATTAAATTACTGCCCTTCACAGCCTCAATATTTTCTCCAGCTTTTAGCTCAAACTCTAAAGTGACATCTGAAGCTTGTGCTCGGAAAGACATCGTAAATGGATAGCCATTTGGCATTCGATGAGAAGCTTCTACGAAAGCCTTTGTTCCATTGGTGAAAGAAAGCGTTGTCATTATGTGATTCCATGCTCCCTTTGCATTTCTTGTTCCAACAGCATAGACTGTCTTTACCTGCCCTAATAGAGCATAAAGAAAGTCTATATCATGTAAATGAAGATCAAATAGTGCGCCACCACTTTTTTCTGGATATTGAAACCAGTCTCTCCATGTAGGTAATTGACCTAAACGTTTAGCATGAACAATTTTAACTTTCTCTACATTAGACGAGATGTAAGACTTAATTGCTCGGTACTCTGGCCAAAATCGAAGCACATGACCGACAAATAGTTGTACATTTGCCTCCCCCACTACTTCCATCATTCGTTTTACTGCGTGTGATGAAAGGGCAAGTGGCTTCTCACAAATAATATGTTTACCAGCTAAGGCTGCCTTAGTAATATACTCCTCATGCAAATAGGTTGGTAAACAAATATCTACTACATCAATATCCTTCCGCTTTAGCATTTCTTCATAACTAGAAACAAAGGTATAGTTAGACTGATTATTTGTAATGGCATTTCCACTTCGCGTGTAAATGGCAACTACCTTTGCATTTGGCACATGCTTATAGGCTTGAAGATGGGCTTTTCCAATAAATCCTAAGCCAACTAGACCAATGCGTTTCATAACTTACTCCTTTGTGTTTATTTAGTGGAACAGTAATTAACTACTGATGTTTATGTATGTCACTATGACAATTGCTCTAGTATGTTTTCAATAACACGTAATGAACGGATAGCTTCATCACCAGTAATCGGTGACTTCTTTTCATGTACAATACAATTGATAAAAGCGTCAATTACCCCTGTTGAAGTTTGATTATCATTTGTTTGGATTTGTTCCAATTCATAATTAATAACGGTCCCATCTTTCATTTCGACGATAAGTTGATAATTAGGATCATCATATATTTTAATTACTCCGTCTTGACAATAAATAATCGTCGAATTATCCTCTTTCCCATAATAAGTCCAGGAAAAGGATGCAGTACCTAAACGACCGTTCTTTGTTCGTAATGCACACACGACATTGTCTGGTACTTCAATGTACTCACCATGCTCATTTATTTTGTCTAATGCACCACCAAAGGCATGAACATCGACTATTTCATCATTTAAAAGCCAATGGATTAAATCAATTTTATGAATCCCTAAATCACCAGCTACACCAGAATAAGAACGTTCTTTTTTAAAAAACCAAGTAGCATTTGATTTCGTTACTCCCCAACTTTCCGGACCGCCATGCCCGAATGTTGTCTTAAACGTAAGTACTTCACCTAACTCTTTATTAGAAATTATTTCTTTTGCTTTCTGATGTGCCTTTGTAAAACGTTGATTATGGTCTAGCATGAGAATTTTGCCTGATTCCTTCTCAGCCTTCACTATTTCTTCAGCAAATCTCACCTGTGTAGCAAGTGGTTTTTCGCATAATACATGTTTTCCTTTTAATAAGGCTTTAGTCGTATGAATATGATGAACCTCATTGGAAGAACAGTCACTGATGGCAATTATCGTAGGATCATTTAACAAATCATCTAAGTCTTTCGCAACACGTCCACCAAACTCATTTGCTAAGCTTTCTGCTCTTTCTGTATTCCGGTCATAAAAAACAATGTCCTTCACATATGGATTAGCCTTGTACTCTGGTGCATGGCGAAATCTCGTTATCGATCCACAGCCAATAATACCCACATTAAATTTCACCTTATGAACACTCCTTTCTAAGACCTAGTAAATTTAACCTATTGTAGACTCACGAATGATTAATTCATGTTCTAAGACAATATTTTCTACCTTTTCACCCTTCAGTCTACTTAACAACATTTCTGCCGCGATTTTTCCCATGTCATACATTGGTTGAGAAACGGTCGTAAGCGTTGGATTGGTCATGCTAGAAAAACTAATGTTATCAAACCCTACAACAGCGATCTGTTCTTCTGTGTTAGCATACATATTGATAGCCTTTAATGCCCCAATTGCTAAAGTATCTGAAACGGCAAATACAGCTGTTGGCTTCTCTTCTAATTGTAATAACATCCGCATTGCATGAACCCCATGTTGAAAATCCAATGCTTTCGTATGATAAATCCATTCCTTTCGAATTGGCAGTTGGAATTCTCGTAAAGCTCTCTCATAGCCTTCTCGCCGTTGCCTTGCATATAAAAACTTTTCATCTGATGAAATGAGTGCAATTCTTTCATTTCCAAGACGAATCAAATGCTTAACCGCTTGATAGGCTGCTAACTCACTGTCCACCGTAACATATGGAATACTTCCACCTTTTTCATATTCACTACAAAGAATGACTGGGTGTTTTTCAGCTAGCTCATTCAGTTTTTGCATATTGACCGTTGGATCCATAGAAATTACACCGTCAGCTAACTTATTTTTCACCATATTAAAATAGATATTTTCTCGTTCTGGTTTTGAATCCGTTTCACAGAGGAGGATATTATAATCACTGGCAATGGCAGTATTTTGGATTCCATTGATGATTTCTGTATAGAATGGGTTCGATATACTTGGTAGTAATACAAGTATTAATCTACTTTCTGAATTTCTTAAGTTACGCCCTAACATGCTCGGTTCGTAATTTAATTCTTTGATGGCCTCTTCGACTTTACTTCTCGTTTTAGGGGATACCAATGTAGCATTGTTCAACACTCGAGAAACAGTTGCAACAGAAACGCCCGCTTTTTTTGCGATTTGTTGTATATTTGCCAAGATGATTCCTTCTTTCACTATTGTTAGAAAAACTACCATTTTTATCTTAAGTATTTGTCAGTTTTCCTATAAGGGCGAAGAAATTTAATCACCCTTTCTCTATCATAAATGTAATCGATTACAATTTGTATTGTAGAATTGATAGAATAATTTGTCAACAAATAATTATAAATATTAATGGAATATATATTGTTTTTATAATATTTTATGTATAATAAATGTAATCGATTACATTTAGGAGGGAATTTTTTATGAAATTAGGAGTTTTTACAGTACTATACTCTGATAAATCATTAGATGATATGTTAGACCATGTTGCGGCCAAAGGGGTAGAAGCAGTGGAATTAGGGACTGGTGGTTACCCTGGAAATGCACATTGTAATGTTGATGAACTATTAAATAACGAGGAAAAACAAAAGGAATTCCTAGAAAAATTCAAACGTCGTGGTTTAATCATTAGTGCATTAAGCTGTCATAGTAATCCTTTACATCCACAGAAAAAAATAGCAGAAGAAGCCGATCGTTTATTTAATAAGACCGTTCAACTGGCTAGCCAATTGAATATTCCCGTAGTAAATACTTTCTCTGGGTGCCCTGGTGACCATGAAGATGCAAAATATCCAAACTGGCCTGTTGCCCCATGGCCAAATGAATTTGCGGAAATTTTAAAGTGGCAATGGGAGGAAAAAATAATCCCGTATTGGAAGGAAAAAGCTAAATTCGCAGAAGAGCATCAAGTTAAGATTGGCTTAGAACTTCATGGTGGATTTTCCGTACATACACCAGCAACACTACTTCGATTAAGGGAAGTTTGTGGACCAGCAATTGGTGCAAACCTTGACCCTAGTCATATGTGGTGGCAAGGAATTGACCCAGTTGAGGCAATTAAAGTATTAGGAAGAGAAAATGCCATCCATCATTTCCATGCGAAAGATACAATTATTGATCAATCAAATGTAAATCGTAATGGTCTTACTGATATGACTTCTTATTCCGATATGCAAAACCGTGCTTGGTATTTCCGTACTGTTGGATTTGGACATAGTACAAAAGAATGGGCGGATATGATTAGTACATTACGTCTTTACGGATATGATTATGTGGTGAGTATTGAACATGAAGATGGGCTCATGTCCATAGACGAAGGATTTACAAAAGCGGTTGAAACATTACAACCTGTTTTGGTAAAAGAATCAATAGGAACGATGTGGTGGGCTTAAATCATAGAGGGGGAACTCCCCATAGCCATCAAGTTAAGCAACTTTAATGGAAAAATGACCAATTTTTGTATATGCTTCTTTCGGGAATGAAACCGAGAGGAGCTTTTTTTTGAATAAAGAAATAAAAATAGACAACGAGATTC
>NZ_BMEY01000002.1 GCF_014637405.1 Ornithinibacillus halotolerans | reverse complement strand
GGTGTCCTTTTTGTTTACTTTAATATCAGAAAATTGCGTGCAAAAAATAATAAGCATGGTCCTTACCATTAAAACGTTGGTAAGGACCATGCTTATATTAATTTACTGGGGTTTTGTCCCAGCCTCTAATTATACTTACTCTCTCCAAAACATCAGCAATCCTCTAATTAGACAATCCATCACCCTAATGATTACTCGCCTTTATTCATTTTCTCATATTTATTCTATCCTCAAGTAGGAGTTTAAAGTTCTTGTAGATATTCTCTTCATCAATTCCAACTAATTTACAAATTTCCAGCAGCAATAACTTCAGGACGTTCTTTAGTTTCACCATTACTAAAACAGGTTTTCCTAAACTTGGAACTTCTTCCTGTATACCGCCACTGTCAGTTAAAACTAGGTTGGATTTAGAAAGGAAATTATGAAAACCCAATACTTCCAAAGGTTCAATAATTCTTACTCTGTCATGATTACCTAATATGTCATTTGCTGTTTCTGTTACTACAGTGAGGACATTGGGATAGTATTAATGTCCTATTCTGATTAATACACGATGTGACACGGCGATGGTTTCAAACATCTATTTTACTCTTCCACAAATATTGAATATTGGGACATGCTGCCTGGCCCATGTTCTCATTGGTGCAAGGCCATTAGGTATTGTCCACAGTACCACTCCATAAGCATAAAACAATATAGGGAAATTATATTATAATCGAACTAAAGTCGGCGAACCTAGAAATAATCCATCTTGTTCAAATAACGCTGCTAATTTATAACGTTTCAGCATTTCCTCAAATTTTGGTGAAAGATAATAATACAATTCGTTTATTTTTTTTACTGGATCGTTAATAGAATTATAGTCTCCAACTTCATTTTCGATTTTTTCAATATACCATTCATTTTTTCGAATTTCCACAAGGGTTACATCTAGTACGTTAATGTTTTCGTTAGTACTTTCAATGACAGGAATAACAATCCGGAATACATCTGTAGGATCTTTTTTGGGTATTATTGAACTGGATTTTATTCTTTGTCCTTTCCCTATCAATTCAAATGACATTTACACATATCCCCCAATATCTATTATTTATATATATATTAATATAAATCTTTTAAATATTCTACATATTCCTTATCCCTTAAGCTAAGAATTTTAGAATTCCACATAAAGGAACTTTTATTAATTAAAAACTAAGTGGAAAGGCTTAGGGAAAATTGAGACAGGTTTCTTGTCCCAATGTCCCATAGAAAATACAAGTACGTTCGTTCTATTTCATATCAAAATAACGGGACATGGTGCATGTCCCCATGTCCCTCTTCTTTATATAAAACTCTATAATAATGCACTAGTTCCGTCCCCATTCCTATCTCGGGATAATCTCCCACTGGTATTCATATTGATCACTCTCAAAGTAAAACTCAATAGTATAATCTGCACCATTTCCAAAATCGTCAAATACCTGTCCTTCAACAGTCCAGTAGCCGTTACCTTTATCAATGAATGTAGTAAATGCCTTTGGGTTAATTTCAATATTTCCTAAGTCATGCTCCTGTGCAACTTCAACTTCAATAATATTTTTTGCATAGCCGTAGAGTTCATCTTCAGTTACAGAATTTCCACATGCAACCAAAAGACAACTCAAAGCCAATATGACCTTGAGTACATGTTTCACCTTCTCCCCTCCTTTCTGCACATGAAAATATACCTATAACATATCTTTATTAAATTACTGGTTGTACTTATTCTAGTATTGGTGTATGAAGTGGTGAAAAGGTCTATAGGAATACCAGGGTGATTCACATGCATTCAATGATGAAACACGAGAATTGCCTCTATACTTGTGTAATGTAATCTACTTCTTTTTAATTCCACAAAAAAAACACTAGCCTAAGCTAGTGCTCCAAACTCTTTTCTTTAGATTTTCATAGAAAAACTGCTACCCTACTCCTCCCCTACCAAATACTCCCTAATCTCCACCTTATAATCCCTCACCTTCCTAAACGGACCATCATAAGGCTCCTTAATAAAATCTTCCTCAAGCAGATTCTTATAATCTGCCACAGGGTATTTAATATTATCTCTCGTATCTGTAATATCCATTTGCTTGGGCTAATAATAGGTTAAACTTAACCGGTCTCGCTATGTTGGTATAGAAAAGTTCTTGTAAAAATGAAACCTTGTTATTTTTAATGTATCTTTATTAATAAAATTCATTTTTCTACAAGCTACACTAGCCTTATCCATCAATTCCTTCCACTGAATTTCATCATTAGCAGGAAAGATCCTTTCTAATTAAAAGGTTGTCCTAGCTTCATGAATTGACAGGCAACCGAATTAAGATTGATACATCCCCTAAACAATCAAAAACAGGCGCGAAACCCATCTCCACGCCTATCAATCAAACAAAAACTTTACCTAGGTCTACTACTAAGTATCTTCCACTCCCCATCTTCCTTAACCAATTCAAATTGCCAGCTGTCTGTAACTCTTCCTTTATCAAATGTTAAATCAGCATTTACAATTGCCACTTCTGTTTCTCCGTACTTTTCCATAGGTTCTAAACCGTAATTAGTCCATATATCATCATCTAATTCCTCTTCTTCGACAACATACCCATCCAGTTTCCCGCTTCCACTTTCATCATAAACCAGCAGTCCCATTATATTACGAATATTTTGGGTAGCATTTTCCGATTGTAAAAAGTTCTTCACTCTTGTAGCATATAGTTCTTCGCCTTTTTCCCACTTCGTATCTTCACTATAGTTGATGAATTTCTTCACCACACCAGTTGGCGTATTACTCCCAACTGAGGAAACGGAGTTTATAATGACAATTATGATAGTAATTGAAACAAATAGTATTAAACCATTTTTAATGCCTATCCTTTTCGATAACTCTTTAACCTTATCAATCTGTTTACTATTGCCACTACCCTTTACAAAACTATCATTTAACTTATTTCCACAGTTCTTACAGTACTGAGGATTTCCAACAATTTCATTTCCACAAGAAGAACAGAAATTCATAGATGTCTTTTCATTGTTACTAGACAATGTCAAATTAACATTATTCGTTTTGGACTTTACATTGGATATGATTTCATTGAATTTCTTTGCAATAGAAGCAGCAAAAGCTAATCCAATAGTTGAAATTATCGCAGTGAAAAATCCTTGTTTTATTGATAATTCACCTACATCTACACCTACATTATTTGCGTTAAGATTTGAAATAAAAAATATGATAACAATTAAAACAGAAAAGATTATGGTTATATTTTTTATACCTTTGAAAGTCTTATTTTTAATCATCCTGTATAGTGTTATACTTCCCAAAATTGGAGGCAAAATTTGAGATGTAATTAAAATAATAATGAAAAAATCTCCAATTGATAATGGGGAAAGATAACCTGCTAAAACATTATCTAAGAAAGAAAAGGTACTTTCAAATAAGTTGCTGGTGTTTGTTTCAAGTATACTGCTGCTTATATCCCCTGGTGTAAATGTAGTCCATGGTAGAAAATACGAAATTACTAATAATAATAGGAAAAAAATCTGTACATTTTTTTCTTTCATATGTACATTTGCCATTCCTGCACCTCTTTTTGTTATTTTCTCTACAATAAAGTATCCACAGAATCGGCACTCTGATCGACATCATAATATTTCTTTTAAACTAGGAACCTATCTTAATAGATAATTTGTCATAGAGATTTTGTCTCAGTTGATTAATAGTTTACATTATTATTAAAATTTGTGACAGTTTTCGACATCGTTCTGACTCTAATCTAATACTAGCTATTGCTTATAAAAAAACACCAGCCCAAGCTAGTGCTCCAAACTCTTATCTTTATATTTTCCTAAAAAACTGCTACCCTACTCCCAATCTACCAAATACTCCCTAGCCTCCACCTTATAATCCCTTACCTTCCCAAAAGGACCATCATAAGGCTCCTTAATAAACTCTTCCTCCAGTAACTTCTTATATTCAGACACAGGGTATTTAACATTACCTCTCGTATCTGTTATATCCTCTTGCATGGCTAACAACAGGTTAAACTTAACCAATCTTGCTATGTATTCTTGATACAGAAAATGTTCTTGTAAAAAGGAAACGTTGTTATTTTTTATGGTATCTTTAATAATTAAATTCATCTTTTTACGAGCTACAATAGCTTTATCCATCATTTTCTTCCACTGAATTTCTTCATTGGTAGGGAAAATCGTTTCTAAATAAAAGGTTGTTCTCGCTTCATTATATCGAATAAATCCTTCCCACATGACGTCTTGGTTACTCTTTTCAAGGGCAATCTGAAAGTGTTTTTTGGATTCATTTAAGTAAATGGATAATAGTTCTAGATCTTCTTCCATCAACTTGTCTATATTCTGATTAAGAAGGATTAAACCTTTGATTGATAATAAATCTTCGTTTTCCAATTTCAGACTCTTCCTTAAAAGTGACATAGCCTTTTTATTATAGTAGAGACCTAAGTAATTAAAATAGACTGTTTGGGTAACACTGTTTTTCAACATATTCCCTCTTACTTTTAATATCGAGGACTCCACATTATAGTTATGAGCACTTACTAAATTTTGATATTCCATGACACTAACAATTAGCTTTACCGTTTCTTCGATAAGTGTCAAATTACCAGAACTGATCGCCATCAGTGACTGTTTCTTTTTTTCTATCGTATTAAGCAGCTTTTTCATTTCTTTAACATTAGAATCTCTATCCTCATTCGTGAAAAACGCTGGGAAGAATACAATGACGTCTATAAAGTACTGTAGATTATTTGCAAATTCTAATGCTGTCTTTGACTCTTTCGTAAACCTTTTTTCTAATTCATCGAAGATAGCATCTCTAGCTTCCTTGGGATCTGCCATGTCGTATTCATCCAATAAACCAATCATTGATGTTACGTAATCCTCATTCTCTAGTACACTACCATTCATTTGTGTGACTCGATTTACACTATCAATAGAAACATATGTATTCATTGCAATGATAAATGCAAAGAATGAAATAACGATGGACACGACCGTAACAATAAAAATAACTTTATCTGCAGTATTTTCAATCGGGTAAATTTGCAGACTTAAGTATAGTGATATCGTCATGATGATTCCTACGATTATGTATAAATATAGTAGCCTGACTCTGGTCATTTAGGTCTCTCCCCTACTAATATATGTTTCTATAAAAACCTCGATTTGATTAATAATACTAATTATATCTAGCATAAAGAGCATTTAGGTCTCTCTATTTGAATTTCCGCTAAATACTATATTATCTAGCTAGTACAAAAGTCTTATATATTATAACATAACTGTCAAAAGTTTTAGAATATTGTTTGGTCAAATAATGATAAACGCTTGTCTAATGGCGTTCTGGAGACACCAGAACAGATTTCGTGGCCCATTGTCCAGTAGAAGGGGCCTGTCCCTCATGTCCCTGCCCCACTCAAATACCGCTCCAACATCACCGCTACATCCTCGTGCTCCTCATCACTCTGAGATACCACACTCTTCTCCACGTCCTCCTGCTTCCGCTTCTTCCGCTCTAAAAACCACTCCGGCACCACCTCACGTGAAAAAGCCTGTCTCCCCGAATCACGCTTTCTCACCGAAGCTACAATCTCCGCTCTTGCCGCTTCCACCGTTCGGATATTTTTCTGCACCCAAGACCGTAAAATTTGTTTCACGTATCCCCAGTTACTCTTCCCTCGTTCCAGCGCTCGTTTCATTGCCTCTATCACGAGCTCTTCCCCCACATCGGCTATCCAAGCAAGAATATCCTCCGACACAAACGGACTAACCACACCAAAGTTATTTTGGTAAAAAACGACCGCATCAGTAGGTTGTTGTGTATCCTTTTGTATCGTTTCTTTTTGTTTATTTAATACCTCCACGCTCGCATCCGTCTGCCCCTCCGCCTTATCACTCGCTTGCCCCTTCACTTCCCCCTCCTTTTGCCCCTCCACATGATGACCTACCACATCCTCTTGCCCTTGCTGCTGACTGCTTTCTTCCTCATACTCCACCACCATCATATTCCCACTTTCCATATAGCCAATCTGTAGTCGTGTCATTCGATAGGCTGGGGCAAGATTTTTCCCACGTGAGCGGTATTCGATCAAGTTCCGCTTCACCAACTCTTTCCTCGCCCGCTGAAACGAGCTCTCCGATAAACCACTCTTCAATTTCAGCACGGTGCTGGACACGGTAAACTCCATTGCCCATCTTGCCTTGTTGTTAATATGTAGTAACGTATGCCATAAACTCACTCCAGAAGCCGATAGTGGCTCTAACTCCATTAAGTCATAAAATGCATTGATTTCTTTAATATAATTCATCGCTTCCAACTCCCTTTCTTTGTTTGTAGGGTCAGTCCCTCTGTGAAGCAACTCACAGAGGGACTGTCCCCCTTAATTTCTTTCTGGCTTGTTTGGCCCATCCTTTCACGGTATCTACAGTTACCCCTTCTTGTTCGGCAATTTCACTTAATTTCAACCCGTGCACATAACGACCGATGAACCATTTCATCTGTTTCGTTGTTAATACGGATGAGATGATATCTAGTAACTCGGACAGTTCTACTTCATCCATCTCACTTCCCCGATTATCTAATAGATCATGCTTTTTCCCGAGCGTCTTCCCTACATAGTGATTACCAGATGACCCGGTTATCTCTGCATCCGCCATCAACTTCTCTTTCAATCGCTGTTCCCGCTGCTCTTTACGAATCATATCGATGAGACGATTACGAATCGTGAAGTTGAAGTACGTGGACATGGGACCTTTATTGGGGTCGAATTTCTTATACGCCGTCCATAACGCATAAATTCCTTCCACGTAAAATTCCCGATGTGGATCTCTTATCCCTAACTTGTGGATATGATAATGAATTCTTCTTTCGTTCTGTTGGAACACCTCCTCGAAGGTAAACTTCTTCTCTTCGTTCCTTGCCACCTCCTTTCTTTTCCATCTAAATCATAGACAAATGGAAATAAACGTGCAGAAACACAATTTAACGTTTGGCCAACCAAAATTCCATTTTCCTCTAAGGAAAACAAAAAAAACCTGGAGAAATGTAACGTTTCTCCAGAGGAACTTGAAGTTTGGTAGAAATTTTGACTAGTACCTTGCATTTATCAAAAGTTTTTCTCAAGCTTTATATTTTCTACAATTTAAAAATATGGCGAATGAAGTTGAAACTATTAAATTAAATAGGGAATTGTCTTTTGCATAATAGATTTAGCTTATTTTATTTAATTATTTATTCAACTTCCCCAAAATACGGCGTCGACGCCGTAGCGAGACATTCATTCTCTTAAGATAATAGCCTTGAGAGGATGAATTGCATGAAAGAAATTGAAGAAGTATTCGGTCGTATTCTTGGAAGTACTATCCGAGCAGCTAGAGAAAAGGCAGGATTTTCTATATTAAAATTAGCTTTAATTGCTGGTATAGATAGGAGCACGTTAGAGAGAATTGAACGTGGTGAATCTATTCCCTCAAGCTTTACATTATATAAAATTAGGAGAATTGTTCCCTTCGATCTAACTGCAATTTTCGATAAGGTTGAAAAAGAAACACATCATCTAGACTTAGACCAAAAATAATATATTCTCACTTTCTCTCAGAATGAATACCTCCTAATACTACGCGCGAGCAAATTCCTCTGCAATTCCATCCACGAAAATACTACAAAGGAGAATATAACGATGAAGGAAATTCTATCATCCTACCAAGTTAACAATCACACCCTTGCATTACTCCCAGCAAAACATACCGATTACTACACAATTGTGTACGAGCAAGACCGAACGCTCTATATCACCCAGACTCCACTTGAAATCATCAAATTCAGTTGCCTCTATTATTTTTCATCTTATGAAGGTCGGAGAGAGGCTGTCGTTCACGAATTTGGTTACAAACGTAAGGTCCCCATTTCAATCGATCCGAAGCAAAACTTATTCACCTTCCCGACATACTCCCCTGAAAATTATAACTGTGCCTGGATTTTTTACCACCATATTAGAAATATAAAAACTGCTACAACTAATCCCATGAGGAAATCAATTATTACATTTATAAATGAAAAAGAAGTGGAAGTTGACGTCTCTACTTTTGTGTTAGAAAAACAGATGAGCCGTACAGCAATTTGTGTGAGGAGATTTGGGAAGATGATTGGGTGAGGTTTGGGAGTGGGGGGGTTTGGGGTTAATAATTAGCGGGAGTACTGCACTGACACTTTGAAAGGTAATGAACTTGAAGAGGTCTTAAGCACACAGGAAACGCAGCTGGAAATCCGCAAGTTTTAATGTAAAAAATAAATCTGTACTCAAAAATAAAGTATTTAGTATATTTGATTTTTCTTCTTAACCATAATTTTGTAAAATTCCCTAAACTAGAAAACGAATTTAAATTTTATTATATACTAGAAATGGGACATGGTATCCATGAACTGCTACCCTAAAAATAGACAGTATAAAAAAGGGACACTTATGCAGCTAGTAAATGATTCCGGTATTGTACCGGAGTCATTTTCTTTAACCCCCATTGATATCGTCGGTTATTGTATTCATCAATATAAGAATCCACAACTTGTTTTAATTCATTAAAATTCTTACAATGCTTATACTCTACTTCATCTTTAAAGTGTCCAAAAAATGATTCCATAGGGGCATTATCCCAACAATTTCCCTTGCGTGACATGGATTGTGTTAACTTCAATTCTTTCGCTTTCTTTTGAAACTCTGGATTTGTGTAGTGGACCCCCTGATCTGAATGTAAGATAGTATTTGGTTGGATAATACCGCTATTTAGAGCTAGGTGTTCTAGTGTTTTATAAACAATACTCATTTCTAGATTAGTAGATAAATAGTGTGCAATAATTTCCTTTGTACACCCGTCTTTAACACATGATAAGTATGCTTTTTGCCCATTTTCATAATATAAATAAGTTATATCTGTCAATAGTACTTTATTTGGTTCTTCTTGATCAAATTGGCGATTTAATAGGTTTGGTAATGTGCGATGCTCTTGTGTTGCTTTTATCATTTTTTTATAAGGATTCGCTCTTCTCACTTTTGTTACTAGATTATACTTACGCATTAACCTTCTTATCTTTTTATGGTTCATACAGATACAATAATCATTTTCCATGATCATTTTTATTTGTAATACGCCTGTTTTTTGATTTTTTTGGTGAAAGATGTATGAAATTAATTCCGTATATAATTCATCTTCTTTTTCTCGTGAATCTCGGAGTTCTTTCGCATCCAACCAAGCATAATAACCACTTCTGCATACACCTGCAAGTTCACATAAATAAGTACATACACGCTTTAAATTATTACGTTGAATGGTTTCATGGATTAGTTGATATCTTTCGCCTGGTGTTAGTTTCGTTTCTTTTTCATCGCCATCCTTTCCATCTCTTCTAGCTTTTTTAAAAATTCATTTTCCATTTCTAAGAACTTTATCTTTGCTTCAGCCTTTTTAAGCTGTTCTTCAATAGAAAGTTCTTTAGAATTTTTACTAGATTCCTTCCTGCCTCTATAGTTGGTTAACAATCCTAGTTCACCTGACTTATCATAAATCTCTCGCCAAGTGTATAACCTTTTCCTGGGTATATCTTTTCCAAGAATATCAAGGTCGAAACCATTCTCTAAAAATATTAAAGTAGGGGCTTTCCCTTCCAGATTATCTTTAACAGCCCTTACCTTAAACTCAGGGAGATAGGTTATTTGATTCTTTTTCACATCAACTATATTAGGGTTTTGCTTTAGTTGTTTAATTTCATTTTCTGAGTAATGTTTTTTAGCCACTATAAAATCCTCCGCTCATCTAGTTATTTTTAATTATAAACGGATTTTCACTTTATAGGTATAGGAAAACCCGAATAATGTCCTTTTTTACTTTTGTCCATTATTCGGGTGGTAGTTCACCATCTCCATGTCCCTTCAATTCACTATAATTATAAAAGATCAAATTTCTACTGGAACCTTATCGATGTCGCTTCTTTTTAATTGTACTTCTTTAGCTTTATCACCTACAGTGACAAAGTCAACATTATATTGGTCTATAATATCGTTTATGTTATCTAATACTGCTCTAAATTCATTAAAGTTAACATCAGCATAATTTTTTAAAATATACTTAGAGAATATTTCTTTCCCATAATATTTTGTAACATCATACTTAGCTGCTTTTGTAAATGTCTTACCTTCAATTCTTTCTAGAAGAGTACTTTCATCAAATAAATCTTCTATTTCACATTCAGACTTTTCTCCAATCAGTGGTACAGTTAACAGGTATAGATTTTCAGTAAGATTTACCTTGAACTCAGTTTTTAAAGCTTCAATTTTTTCATCACCTATTTTCGCAACCTTTCTACAAAAATGCGATATCGGTTTTTCGTTATTGTTTAGCTCATTATCAAACAATAATATAACTGGATTCTTTGGTAATGAATTATTTAAACTTTTAAAGTACTTTAGATAATTTGGAGCCTTTTTATTATTTCTATTGCTGAAAAAGTCATATATATTAGTAAGTGCAGATGCTCCATCCATGTTTATGTTTAAAAAGTGCTTTAACCTTTTTGTTCTCTTTAAAAAAGAGATATTGTACTTAAATGTGCCATCATTATTTTTAGTTATTAATTTAGGATATTCATCGTAAAGATTTTTTAAGGCCGCTTTTAGATACAGTATATCTGTTTTACCTTCCGTAACAATTACCGGCTTAGGGTTATAATAGAAGGTTTTGTAAAATAGAAATTTTTGATATTGATATTCCCTAGAACTTAAATTATGGAAATCATGTTTCTGATTATCTAATTCATTGTTATACCTAGTTAATTGATTTATAAAAGCAAATCTACCTTCTAATTGATTAATTGTACCTGATTCACCACTTATTTCGAAGCTTCCAGTTTTGTAAAGTTGATGTGCCATAGCTCTAGTTTCTTTGTAGTAATCTCTATTTACATTTAGTTTCTTATTAACAACAATTCCAGTTACAACCTGGCGCGATTCTTTATATTGTATTCTATTTTTATTTTCGTTAATTTTGAACCCTGAGCGATTTATTTCTTCTGATAAATCCTTATAAAAATTAAATTGGTTATCCAAAAATTTATTATCATTAGTTGAAAAAGTTAAATCATCAGCATAGCGTGTATACACTAGTTTATATTTTTTTGCAACTTTTAGTAATCTATTGTCTAATATCTGACATATTAAGTTAGATATTATTGGAGAACTAGGAGAACCTTGAGGGAGTTTCCCTTTAAAACATGATATTTGTGCAAGAACAGTTGCTACTTCTATGGGCAATTGAAAATTTCTATTCTTGTTAAAAAAACCTCTAACACGCCCAAAATGTATAGTTTCAAAAAAATCCTCTAAATCTATATTATATACTATCCTTTTATTTCTGTGCCTTCTCGCATTTGTAATAATACTTTTATGTTTTTCAAAAGCATGAGAAATTTGATTACCTTGAATGTTTTCTGTTTGGTTGTATAAGGAGTATGCTAGTTTTTTTGAATTTCTTTTAGTTCATCAACCGGTGCATTTATTTTACGTACGCCACCAGTTTTTTTGGGAATATCAAATGAGGTATATAAATTATCTATGCCTTTTTTATACAATAAATAACTAAGTTGTTTTCTAGGGACTTTAAGAAAGTCCGCAAGTTCGTTCCTGTTTTTTATTTCATTAAATTGCCTCATTTAACCCCTCCCTTTATTAATACGTGTGGCTACTCATTAGGCGAACATGATCAATATATCAACATTGCTCATACATGATAATACATGATAGTACGGAGAAGCTAATCTCCCAACCATTATTGCCAACACTCGCGAAACACAAGCGAAAAATCTAGCCACACGCTTATAAAATTATACATTATTTATATAGATACCGAAAGTAAGTTGTTCTAACTCTTCTCATTACTAATAGAGTTCAATATTATCCTTACTTTTTCAGAATCCGTACCACTTACCTCAGTACGATTCCAATAATCTACTAAAGTAATAAGAAATGATATACTTTTATTGAGGTGACAGATTTTGAAAATATTGTATTTTTGGTTCAATGAATATAAAAAAGTTAAGGATTTTGAAGCAAACTTTGGAAGTGAATACTTATTTGGATTTGAGTATAATAATCATACTATTTCAGTAGAAGATAATAAGGTTTATATTAAAGATTTTTTCAAAATAAAGAGCAAAGAATCGAAAAATCCAAAAGTAGATATTTCGGCTATTGTTGGTGAAAACGGCTCAGGTAAATCAACTATTCTTGAATTTTTATCAGAGATAATGAACAGCGAAAACAACGAAAACATAGATTCAGAGTATATATTAATTTATACCATTGATGAAAGGTTACACTTTTCTACTAACATAAATAAAAAAATAATATTTAGAAATAATTCTTCCAAATATATTATATTTTGTAATACCCCAATAAATTTGCATGGGCATTTAACTCTTATTTTTTCAAATGTGTTTGATGCTAAATCCATAGGAATGCATTCAGAAGAAGAAGGTATACATTATAGAAATATAACGACAAACTTTCTGATGAGTCAATTTTATGAATTATCTCAATTCCTAATAAGCGAGCTAGAAAAACAGGTGTACTTTGTACATGAGTATAAGGATCAACTTAATATTCAAAATTTAATGACCGTTCCCGATAAGATATTCATTAAAGCATCGCTGAATGAGAACTCTATCATATACACAGATGAATTAGAAGATGTAATGTATTTAATTAGAACAAAGAATTTTACTGATGACTTTTTTGATTACAAAAAATCAAATAAATTTTACAGTGATATGTTATCAAATTCACTAATTGCTTACTTTGCACAAATTGATAATTTATTTGAAAAAAATAATATTACATTAATTGGAACGTATTATAAAGATCTATTATATGGGTTTAGTAAAGAAAAACACAATAATATTTTTGATGCGGTCTATAGGCAATTAGAAGAAGAGTTGAGTGAGTATTATTATAATGATCTTCCTAATAAAACTATAGAATCTTTACTAGCTAGTTTGAAAGAATTAAAGGAAAGTTTCGAGTTATTTATTGATTACTTTATGAATATGAAATTTAATTCTTCAGACAACTCCCTATACATCTATACTTATTCGCTGGAGACAAAGGAATTTATTAGCCTATACAAGAATGCATTTGCAGGAATTGATTGTCTAGAATTTACTTGGTCCGATATGAGTAGTGGTGAATATGGAATGCTGAGTCTTTTTAGTAGATTTCATTCTATCTTAGAAGCTTTAAAAAGGGATGAAGAGATATTATCCAAAGACGAATATTTTAGCAAGAATAAACTTCCATTTATTATTGAAGAAGGAAAACTGAAATATGAAAACGTTAGTGTAAGCTTTCCAACCTCATTTTTGCTTCTAATTGATGAAGGAGATTTATATTTTCATCCACAATGGCAAAAGGATTGGTTAAATTATTTTATTAAACTTGTAAATTTATTATTTGAGGGAGAAGTTCAGATTATATTAACTACCCACTCACCATTTGTATTATCAGACTTTCCTAACACTAATGTAGTATTTCTAAAAAGAGATAATAATTCATCTTATCTGCCCGATTCTATTGAAGGTAGTCCAAAAACATTTGCTTCAAATATAATAGAGCTTTTTTCTAATTCCTTTTTTATTAATGATGGTTTGATAGGTAGTTTTGCGAAAGAAAAGGTTAATAACTTTATACAAAGTCTTTTGCAACTATCACCAGAAGATGTTTACAATAATCAAGACGAATTAAAGAAATTTATAGATTTAATCGGTGAACCATTAATCCGTAATAAAATACTGCAGATTTACCATGGCAAACTCGAACTTCATAATGAAAATCACAAAGATCTTGGTAAAAGAATACAAGTATTAGAACGAGAGTTAGAAAACCTTAAAAATATAAGGAGAAACATTACGAATGATTGACTTAAAACTTAATAAAACTATTTTAGAAAAGCACAGGGACTTTATATTTGGTGAAAACAAAAAAAAATCCAACCGCCTCTATAAAAGTTTAGAGCGGGCTGTTAAAGAAGCACGAAGTGAGAAAGTTAAAAAAATCCTTAAATACTTATTTGATAACCTAGAATTAATTATTGTAGGAAATATTTCTAAATTAGATAAAATAAAAGTTGAATTTGAAAATCAATTAGAAGGTTTACCTACAAAAAAGAAGAAAAGTAGACAGAAAAAGGAACTTTACAAACACTTAGAGATTTTCACTCAAGAATACAAGTATTTCTATTACTTTAAAGATTGGAATGCCTATGAGTTTCAAAAAGAATTAGGGATTACAGTTTGTCCATATTGTAATTCTCAGTTTATCTTTATTTATGAATCCAAAAAAGGGAGAACCCGAGCCGTGTTAGATCATTTTTATGATAAAGGCAGATTTCCTTTTTTGGCCATATCTATATACAATTTAGTTCCATGTTGCAAGGTTTGTAATTCCGATTTTAAAGGAAAAAAAGAAACTAGTATACATACTCATTATAGTCCTTATGAAAAAAGAGTGTCTGAACATATACGCTTCAGGAAAGAGTTAGTAGAAAAATCTAGTGAAGTCAAGTTCCCTATAGGGGTTGAACTTGATGAAGAAATTGATTATGTCTCAGTAATTATTGGTTACCAAAATAGTTACAACATTAAACTGGAACCTGTAAATACTACAGAAAAATTAGCTAAAAAGATAGAGGCAAACATAAAAATGTTTCATTTAGAAGAAATATATAATACTTACCATAAACAACATGTGCAAAATATAATTTTAAAATCATATATCTATAATTATGCTTATAGACAACAATTAAAAAATACGTATAAAGTGTTTTTTAATAACTCCCATGAGTTACGAAATGCTTTAATACCTAGAGTTGAAGAAGATAAAAAAACTATCTTAGGTAAACTAACAAGAGAAATAATTGAAGATGAAACAAAAGATTTTATGCTTTAACTTATAGGCCAGATAGAAACTAAATGCATTGGAAGGGACATGGTACCTATTCCCATGTCTCCTCATAGGATAAAAAACTATACTAGATTTCCTTAAATCACGTTTCGTGTGTATAAATTACTTTCGCATTTTTTGAAATTTAGGGGAAATGGCATTATGAAAACGCTCCAACAAGTGATGGCTGACACTAGTGTTCCTTTGTATCAAATAGTGGTACATGGGCCTGTCCCCATGTACCACTATTTTTATTAATCGAAGATGAAGAGTGTTGACCTATCATTTTCAAGATTTACATCGAACGTTTGAAGTAGATCCTCGGCACTAAACCTAAACTCTACTAAATCTACAGCATTAAGTATGTGGTTTGTTAAACCATCTTTTGCATTTCTGTTATTACTATTAGGTTGAAGGTTATATCTTCTATTAAGACTAGCAGCAAATAAGTCTGCTATTTGCAACAGGTCGAATCTATCTGAAGGTAAGGAAGCAAAGCTATTTAACTTAAAATCTTCGTCATGTTGGATTTTAAGCATATCAGATAAATCTTGCTGTATCTGGATTAGTTGATATCTGCTTTCTCCTTCATCATCTTTCGTGTAACTTATCTGTTTAGGTGGTGAAATACGCCCAGTAGATTTTTCATGTTCAATTCCGGTTCGTACCAACTGAGTGTATAAGTTTTTAATAATGTCTGACACTGACATTCTGTCCAGTTTTTGTTTATTAACAGTAACCGCTTTAAAACTGACCATCTCAGAATTTCCCATAAAGGTATCAAAGAAGTTGATGTAATGATGTAAATCTTTTCCTCTATTATCCACTTCTTTGAAATGAAACTCTTTAGGGAAATTCTCAAGATTCTTATTTGCAGTTCTCCATTCCTTTAAGTTATTAAAAACATCTGCATGCGCCCTTTCGTTTAATATCCATATACTAGCAACAATTACATACTTATCTTGTTTTCCTGTTTCATCGGCATATATAAATATGATAGGCATCTCGGGTTTATTAGCTATTTGCTTTTCGCGCTCTAGTTCATCCAGGTTTCTTCTCCATTTACGAACAGGTTTATCTGCTTGATAAAGTTTATATTCATTTTGAATTTTTTGTCGAGATCTAGTTATCGATGTAAGCCTTTCATACTCGAATAGTTTGTCGGTGCTCACTGAGTTCCCTGTAAATCCTTCAAAGGTTCTCCAATACTGCACTTGAAGAGCTATATCAGAGTTTCTTGTTTCAGGAAATTTATTTAGGATATAAGCAACTTTTCTAATTAATGTGTCAGTATTACCATTTGCTACGGCAATTTGTAAAGCTTGTCTACGTTCTCTACGTTTTTTTTCTTTTTCTGGGTCAAATTCTTGTTCAAATTCAGTGGATTCTTCGCTTTCTTGTAATATTTCTTGAATTATTTCAGCATCTATCTCGTCCAGTATTTCCTTATTTTTCTCCTCGCTCATAAAATCATCCTCCCTTTAGTTTCCCCATATCTTTTGTTGAGTTAATAAAAAAAACTAAAAATTCTTGATACTAATAATTCTACCACAATCGATTTAAATGGTTCACACTAGCAATAATTTCAGTAACACAATAAGCACGAGAACCTTCCACATGTTCACACTGGCGCTACAGTTTTTTCACTCCCGGTAGAATACAAACTCGAAAAAATAGTGAAGCAAAAACAAGAAGGCATTAAAAGCAGATTACTCTACTCATAATGCCTTCTTCTAAAACCTCATGACTTAGCACGACAACTGTTCTTGTAACATTGTGGTCTGACACCAATACCTTCGGGGTGTTTTAAATATTGCTCTTTTTCAACAATTTCCAGTTGATAATTAATACTCATCTTGAGATCACCATTCCATACTCTATTCTTCAATAGAAGATAACAAATGATTTACAAATTAAGCAAGACCTCAAATCATACATTTTCTTACTTCTTTTACTCGTAAAAACAATTCCTTCTATTGTTCATCAAGATAATAATTCATTTCACTATAGCACTTAGGACATTGACCTTTTAAATGAATTTTGGCTTTTCTTTTATTCTCAGGAACAAGGCTTAAAAGTGTAATAACTATTCCTGGTAATGAGAAAAATGCTATATACAGTGAAATACTATTTATAAGGTCGGGATGTTTAAAATCACTATATATTGCCCCATAAATAACAACTCCCAAAATTCCTACAATGAGTAGCGTTACAATAATATACACGATATAAAATAGTTTTTTTATAGTTTTCATCGTCTTCCCTCCATCGAGTATATTCGACAAAAATAGGGATTTCTCCTGCTATATAATAGTGAATTGCTTAGGTAGTAGCTTATATTACGACTTAAAAGAAGTGTACTGGTATTTTCCAAAATTCACCTCCAAATATTGCAATCAAAGTAATATATTCTGCAAATAAAAAAGCACGAGGACTGTAAAACCTAAAGATTCAGTCTCCAACGTGCAAATAATATATTTCTATTTTCCTAGACTCTTTACAAATAATGTCTCTGTACACTCATCTTGTAATTTTTTGGGTAGAGTTTGGTTTCCAATTAAAATTGTAATGGGACATGGTGTCTCCCATGTCCCTTATACTACTCCCCCTCCCCTTCTCCCCAACCAAAACCCTCACAGCCTCCTCCACCGTCATCCTAAAAAACTCCCGATTCTCAGAAACCCGAAGTCCTCTCTCCACTAGCTTCTGATGGATTATTTCCTCGGCTTTCTTACAGTCATCAAATTTTTCTTTATAAACTAAGATAAACTTGGTTGGTACACCAGCGTGTTTGGAAAGTTCGTTTGCTCTTAGTTTAGGATCTCTCGTCGAATATCCTATTTTCACCAGTGAAGGCATGGATGGGTTATATAAAACATAGACCCATCCTACCTTCCCATCCTCAGGCTGCACTTTATCTGTAACTTCATCACCGCTTCCTTTAGTATCAGTCCCAATCTTCTCTGCTACGATTTCATCAGCCATACTAGTTAGTTCTCCTCCCTTCATAATTTATGGTGGGGACAGTCCCCATTACAACTGCCCCCCTCATACTTTTCTATTACTTTCTCGACTGTTAACTATAAATTTAATTCTTCATTCACTCTATCCAAATTAGCTTTTCCATCACAACGATCAAGCTTGGAATCATCGACCTTAGCCAACCGCTTCATCCGGTATGCTGACGGAAGGTTTCCTCTTGTTCGATGTTCAATATAACCACTTGCCACAAGCGTAGCTCTCGCTCGTTTAAAACTACTACTACTTAATCCAGCCTTTAAACGTAGCGCTGGACCTGTTACTGTAAATTCTTCTTTCCACCCTGCCTTCTTATTAATATGTAGAAGTGCATACCAAAGGGCGATTGCTGAAGCTGGGATTGGGTTTTGCTCGATGACATCATACAATGCATCACTCTCCATTTCCTTTCTCAAAAGATCACCTCCATTTCAGTCATGTTTAAACAATTTTCCTCCTTTCATTTATATAATCGAACGTACCTGGGAAAAAGGGGCATACCATAACATGAATTTTTCACTTCAATGGTATGTTTAATCGTTTCTAATTAATGATGTGGGTTGTAATCAGGACATAGGTGAGGGGTATAAAAGTGGACAGGGAGCAATTGATTAACTTTCTAAAACAAATGCAATTGACTTTGCTGAAGATAACATTCGAGTAAATGCTGTTGCTCCAGGTTGGATTAATACACCATTGGTAGGTGGATTAGATGAAGAATTTAAGAATGATATCATTAAGAGAACTCCACAAAGCCGTTTAGGTGAACTAGTAGAAATTGCTGAAGCCGGAATTAGAACCCATAGCTATTAAATAAAGTTGCATTGTTCATATCTTGTAGTGGGGGGCTGGCCCCAGCATCCCTGTCCCCCTTCTCCTGTCATTTTATCTCTATTAATCTAGTATAATTGCCATCTATACTGGGAATAATACCAATAATAAAAAAGTGAGAGGAGCTTCAATTTTATGTATAGAATATCGATTGCGCCCTTAGAAAATATTGTTGAAGTAGCAAAGGAGAATTCAAAAGGCATTGGAGAAAATTTAGACTTTTTCACTAATATTTATGAAGCCGGAATGAAAAATGTTTTAAGACAAATAGCTTATAGAACATTACTTAATTGTGAAATAGATGGATCTTTCAACACGGAAACAAAAGAGTATAAAGAGGTAGAGAAAGAAGTTTACCTTAATTTCAATCTGATTCAAGAACAGATGCAAAACAATAATAATCTTTCGTTACTTTCTGACCTTGAAGCAGGTTTTAATTCACTAGAGGGCATTAGCAGTCAAGAACATTTTATCCAAGGATTTATTGAAGGATATAAATTTACAAAGGAATTTTAGAAATTTGCTTAACTATTAACATATATCTTATGACCAATTAGCTCGAACTCCTGACGATTTCATCTTTGAAAAAGTCAAATTTAGTGGTAAAGTAATTCAAGTTATGGAAGGTGACGGATACACTCAAATAAGATTTGCCGTCAATGATAACTATGATACAGTTATTTTTGCAGAATTTGATGCATCTATTGTTGAATCTAGAATTTTAGAAGATGACTATATCACTATCATGGGAGTTTCAGCAGGCTTAATGACTTATGAATCTACTATGGGTGGAAATATAACAATTCCGAGTGTAATTATTGATAAAATTGAGCAATAATAAGTGCTCTATTCCTTTTTCACAACTAGAATTTTCAAACAGCGAATTATGATAAATAAGACTAAATTCTTACACATATATAGGTTAGGTAGTACTATCTTTATGTATTGCAAAATGTGCAGAACTTAGCATAAGAATGAATGCTATGTGCTGCACTTTTTGCATTTCCTTGCGTCCTTTTATTCTGATTGTGTCTGTTCAATCAATACAAAAAAAGCACAATAGCAACTAGCCAATCTGCATAGCCACCATCATGCTTTATCCAATCTTTCTACCTAAATCCCTACCTCACAAACTCCAACTGCATCTTCAATAAATGAAATCTAAATACTAGAGCTCCCAAATTATGTTACTAGTCTATTGAAATAAGTTTATAATCTGTCTACTTAATAGAATAAATCATATACTATTTTTCTTTCTTATTATCCTACCAACCACTAAATAAAAACATATCCCAACAATTGCACCGGCACTATCAATTACTATATCCTTAATTTGAGCACCTCTCCCTGGAACAAAAAGCTGGTGAATTTCATCGGAGATAGCATACAAAACACAAAATATTATACTAAATACTAATGCCTTAACCTTATGTAAACCTATACAATTAAATAGATTAATAGTTAAGATACCTAGAATTAAATAGATAAAAAAGTGAGCATTCTTTCGAATAATATGATCCGTGATTACACTGCCTATGTTTGGGATTGATTCATCTAAATTTTCAACTATAGTACTTGTTATACCAGCACTCAGTTCACTTGATACAATTGCTGGCTGACTAGAAAAGTGAAAGATTAACATCATCCATAAAGTAACTACTAAAACCGAAACAACTTTATACATAAGAAAATATCCTTCTCTAAATTTTTGTATCCAATTATTTAAAGTACTATATAATTTAAGTAGTTTATTACTTAAGCAAAATGAGAAGCAAGGAGGACAGTTCCTGTACCCCTTGCTAAAATAAATGGCCTTTTCAGTATCTAAGCATCACTACCTCAACACTTTCATAAGGTAACTTAATTTATATAAAATTATAAAAGTGTAATTAGACTAACTCCATAACAGCTTCCTTTAGAAGTACTAATACCTGCTTACTCTCATCAGCACTTCCTTCTCTCACCCCAAAATAAAACTTAATCTTCGGCTCCGTCCCAGAAGGTCTCAAACAAACCCAAGCCCCATCTTCAAGCTTAAACTTCAACACATTAGACTTCGGCAACTCAATCACTTCAACAGAACCATCTTCAACAATAGTTCGCTCTCCAACCTTATAATCCTCAACAACCAACACTTTCTTCCCAGCAATCTCCGAAGGTGGATTCACACGAAACGCATCCATGATCTCACTAATCTTCTCCACTCCATCTTTCCCCTTAAGTGTCAAAGATTCCAAAGCTTCCTGATAATAACCAAATTCCTTATAAATCTCATCCAAAGCATCAAACAATGTCATATTCTTCGCCTTATAATATGCCGCAACTTCAGCAATCATCAGACAAGCCTGCACAGCATCCTTATCTCGAACAAAATCACTGACTAGACAGCCGTAACTTTCTTCATAACCGAATAGGAAGCTCTTCTCTCCACTTGCTTCAAACTCACGAATCTTCTCTCCAATAAACTTAAATCCAGTTAACGTATCAATTGTCTCCACGTCATAAGCACTAGCAATGTCTCGTCCCATCTCAGAAGTAACAATCGTCTTCAGCATCACAGCATTCTCTGGAATTAACCCTTTCTTTTTCTTCTCGGTAATTAAATAATGCAGCAACAACGCACCTGTCTGATTACCAGATAACACCTGATACTCGCCATCCTTATCAAGCGCAGCTACACCAACACGATCCGCATCGGGGTCAGTCCCCAATAAAATATCCGCATTACTCTTCTTCCCATACTCTATCGCCAATTCGAATGCAGCATGCTCTTCAGGATTCGGAGACTTCACTGTCGAGAAGTTAGGATCTGGCATCTCTTGTTCTTTAACAACCTCAACTCGATTAAAACCAATCGCATGAAGTCCCTCACGAACAAAAGTATTCCCTGTTCCATGTAATGGCGTATAAACAATTCCAAGGTCATCAGACACAGAATCAATAATATCCTTATTAATAACAATTGATTCTAATTGCTTCAAATACGCTCTATCTACCGTATCACCAATAATCGATAGTAATCCAGCTTCCTTCAATTCTGTTTCATCCACAACCTCTACAGATAATTCATCCTCTACTTCATTCACACGCTTGATTATCTCTTCTGCAATCGCAGGTGGATATTGTGCCCCATCTTCTCCATAAACTTTATACCCATTATATTCAGGAGGATTATGACTAGCCGTAATAACAATCCCACTAAATGCATGTAAATATCGCACCGCGAAGGACAATTCCGGAGTTGGACGAAGTGATTCAAATACATAGGTTTGAATACCATGTTTCCCTAATGTCTTTGCAGCTTCCATTGCAAATTCAGGTGATTTATGACGACAATCATAAGCAATTACTACACCACGACTCTTCGCCACATCACCATGTTCTTCTATGTATCGAGCTAATCCTTCCGAAGCCTTTCTAATCGTATAGATATTCATTCGATTTGTACCAGGTCCGATTTCTCCACGGATACCACCTGTACCAAACTCCAGATTCTTATAAAAACAATCTTCTAGTAATTTCTCATCACTAACAATTTCATCTAATTGTCCTTTTAATTCTAAGTCCAAATTAGAATACTCATTCCATTTATTAAAACTCTCTCTCCAAGTCATTTTCATCCTCCTATAAAAATACCCACTAAGCACTACTACTCAATGGGCAATTTTTCCTATAATTGAAGCAAAATAAAAAACTTACTATTAAATTACAATCTCCACAAAGTAACTGCTTCCGGACACTCATCCTTATCCAACTTACTTTTCACATCCATCACAATACCCTTACCACCCTTTAATAGATGGTCAAACATGCCCCATGCTTCTTCTAGATAATCAGCATGTGGTACTGCAAATACTACAGCATCAGCTGGATTTAATTCTTTATAGGAAATTAAATCAACGCCATACTCATCGTAAGCTTCAATAGGATCTGCATATGCATCAGTAATCTGAACATTCACACCATACTCTTTTAATTCTTCCACGATATCAATTACGCGTGTATTACGTATATCTGGTACATTTTCTTTAAATGTAAATCCAAGAACTGTAACTGCAGAACCATTAACTTGCAAATTATTCTGTATCATTTGCTTAACTAAAGAAGTCACAACAAAGTTACCAACATTATCGTTAGTCTTTCTTCCAGCTAAGATTACTTCTGGATGATGCCCAATTTGTTTGGCTTTATATGTTAGATAATAGGGATCTACACCAATACAGTGGCCTCCAACTAAACCTGGCGAGAACTTTAAGAAGTTCCACTTTGTACCCGCAGCTTCTAGTACTTCAGCTGTATCAATATTCAACTTTTCAAAGATTACAGCCAGCTCATTCATTAGAGCAATGTTTAGATCACGTTGTGTATTTTCAATTACTTTTGCAGCTTCTGCAACTTTAATAGAGCTAGCTTTATGAACTCCTGCTTCAACAACCGAACCATATACTTCAGCAACTGTTTCTAATAATTCTGGAGTTTGTCCAGAGACTACTTTAGTAATCTTTGTAAACGTATGCTCTTTATCTCCTGGGTTAATTCTTTCTGGTGAATATCCAACGAAGAAGTCTTTTCCACATTTTAATCCAGATGCTTTTTCAAGTGCAGGAACACATTCCTCTTCTGTTGTTCCTGGGTATACAGTTGATTCAAATACTACAATCGTACCTTTTGATATGTTTTGTCCAATTGTTTCGGATGCTTTAAGTAAAGGAATTAGATTAGGTTGTTTATTCTCTGTAATTGGTGTTGGTACCGCAACAATAATGAAGTCAGCTTTACTTAAATCTTTTGGATTGGAAGTGAATTCTAAATCAGAACTTTTAAGGTCTTCTGTTTCAACCTCATTTGTACGATCGAATCCTTGTTTTAATTCTTCAATTCTATTGTCATTTATATCAAAAGCTATTACTCTATGTTTTTTCCCAAAGGATACTGCCAATGGTAATCCAACGTATCCTAATCCAACTACTGCTATATTTTGTTCCATTTAGATTCACCTCTGATGTTATACTAGTAAACATATTTATATACTTATAATTTCCATTAATAAGGTTTGAAGATTATTAAAGCAATTAAAATAATTCTCTAACTTTCATATATATCTTTCTACCTTTCGTCAAATTAACCACCAAGCATTAGTACTTAATGGGTATTTTCTCCTAGGATTAAACCAAAATAAAAGAATTTTACTTTTTAATCCCTACTAAATACATCCCTAGTATAAACTTTATCTTTTACATCTATTAATTCTTCAGACATTCTATTAGCAACAATTACATCACTATTAGACTTAAACTCTTCAAAATCATGGATTACACGTGAACCAAAGAAAACATCGTCAGTTAGTGTAGGTTCATAAATTACTACTTCGACACCATTATCTTTTAGTTGACTCATAACATCTTGAATAGCTGACTGTCTAAAGTTATCAGAACCTGATTTCATAGTAAGTCTATAGATACCTACTACTTTAGGATTTCTCTTTAGGATCATAGTTGCTATATGTCCTTTTCTTGTATCATTCGAATCTACAATTGCTTTAATAATGTTATTTGGAACATCTGCATAGTTTGCTAATAGCTGCTTCGTATCCTTAGGTAGGCAGTAACCACCATAACCAAATGATGGGTTATTATAATGTCCACCAATACGTGGATCAAGACCAATACCTTCAATAATCTGTTGCGCATTTAGTCCTTTTAACTCTGCATAAGTATCTAACTCATTAAAGAAAGATACACGCATTGCTAAATAAGTGTTAGCAAATAGCTTAATCGCTTCCGCTTCTGTTGAATTCGTAAATAATACAGGAATATCTTCTTTAATTGCACCTTGTGCTAGTAGGTCAGCAAATACTTTCGCTCGTTCGGACTGTTCTCCTACGATAATACGAGATGGATATAAGTTATCATACAAAGCTCGTCCTTCTCTTAAAAATTCTGGTGAGAAGATAATGTTATCCGTATTAAATTTTTTTCTAACACTTTCTGTATAACCTACAGGAATTGTAGACTTAATAACAATAACTGCATTTGGATTAAATGCTAGTACATTTTCAATTACTGTTTCTACACTGCTTGTATCAAAATAATCTTTTTCAGGATCATAGTTTGTTGGTGTAGAGACAATTACATATTCTGCATCTTGAAATGCAAGTTTATTATCAGTAGTTGCTGTTAAGTTTAATTCTTTTGTTGCAAGATATTCTTCTATTTCTTTATCTTCTATTGGAGACTTTTTGTTGTTAATCAAGTCTACCTTTTCTTGAATGATATCTAATGCTACTACTTCATTATGCTGGGATAGTAGAACAGCGTTCGATAACCCAACATAACCTGTCCCCGCTATTGTTATTTTCATTATTAATCCTTCTTTCATTACGAGTTTATTACTTCACATTATAGTAATCGACATACCAATCTGCGAATTTCTGTAATCCTTCTTCGATTGAAGTTTTAGGTTTAAATCCTACTGCTTCTTGTAATCTTTCAGTGGAAGCATAGGTCGCTGGAACATCTCCAGGTTTAATTGGCTCAAATATTTTCTCGAATTCTACTTCTCTTCCTAAAGAATTGCTTAATGCTTTCTCTAATGTTGTAATAAACGTCATAAGTTTTACTGGACTGTTATTTCCAATGTTATATACCTTATGTGGCACTGAATCAGTTGGTGGATTACTAATTAATCTTTCTATTCCTTCTACGATGTCATCAATATATGTGAAATCACGGTAAAGATCATTTTCAAAATCACCATTATTGAAAATCTTTACTGGTTCACCAGTAAAGTATTTATTTGCAAATCCGAAATATGCCATGTCTGGTCTACCCATAGGGCCATATACAGTAAAGAAACGTAATCCAGTTGCTGGGATTTTATATAAATGGCTATATGTGTGAGCCATAAGTTCATTTGATTTTTTTGTTGCAGCATATAATGAAACAGGGTTGTCCACGAAGTCTGTTTCTTCAAATGGGACTTTTTTGTTTGCACCGTAGACTGAACTAGAGGATGCGTATAATAGATGGTCTACTGGATAATTTCTACAAGCTTCTAGGATATTAAAAAAACCATTAATATTACTTTGTATATACGCGTCTGGATTTTCAATGGAATAGCGGACGCCAGCTTGAGCTGCGAGATTAATTACAACATTTGGTTTAGTTTTAATAAATGAATCTAATATAAAATCTTTATCTGAGATATCTCCTTCTAAAAACAGAAAATTATCGTATTCTTTTAATTGTGCTAATCGATCATGTTTCAGCTTTACCTCATAATAATCATTTATATTGTCTATACCGATTACCTTATGGCCTTTCTTTAAAAGATCACTTGATAAATAAAATCCAATAAATCCTGCAGACCCGGTAATTAAATATGTTTTTTCTCCAATTGAAGTTATACTCATATTCATCCTCCATTACTTATAGATTAGAAAATATCTATTTTAGTTACTTAGTTACAAATGAAATATATTAATATGTTCACCTTGCCTGTCGAAAAAAAATACTTTTAAAATTTATACACAGTCAAGTGTATTTATTTAATGCACATAACTCCTAAAAGCATTAGAAAAATCTTTACATGTTTGTATCTCTAATACTATACTTTTCCAATAAATATTTTTCTTTCTCAAGTTGATCTAGATTTTTAGTATAATCTACATTATTTTTATTCTTTTCATAATAATCATTAACTGACTTTATAACTCGTGCAGGCACCCCCACTGCAACACTATTAGAAGGAATATCTTTAGTAACAACTGCTCCGACACCTATTATTACATTATCCCCAATCGTAACATTGGGCATTATTACAGAGTTAATCCCTATATGAACATTTGACCCTATTTTTATTTTTCCAAATATATCTGCATTTTCGAGCAAACCATTATTTCTTAATACCCATACGCCACCATCGTGTGTAATAAAATTTACTCCTTTAGTTATTCTTACATTATTCCCTATTTCTATTAAGTATGGCTCACTACCGAAGGAAACATTATCGTATACGGAACAACCATATCCCATTTTGACTCTGTTCATCTTCCTTATGGCTTCAGCCCTAACCGTGGGAGTTGAAAACTTTAATTTTAATTTGAAATATAAATCTTTAAGTTTCAATTTTCTAGCCCTCATCTCTTAATTTTATTTATACTCATCTTTATCAGCTTTTTATTTTGAAATGCAATTATAGAAACCATTAACACTGCGATAGCTAAATTGTAATAAAAAGCCGTGTTTAGACATATCATTGTAACTACTATGAAAATAATATATCTTAAAACTATAGGTTTCCAATTAATTTTTAAACTTATAAATTTATTTATTAAGACATACCTAGATGTTAGCATAGTAAGAGCCCCTAATAATTGTCCAAAAATAACAGCAGAAATTCCAAAAGAATTAATTAAGAATATGGAAATAACGACGGTTATAGCTGCTCCCAAAAGTGTTGTTATGAACTGATATTTAGTTTTACTTATTGCTTGAAAGGCTGACCCAAGATTTGAGGCCATAGTGTTTGAAATAGCATACAATAATAACCATGGTACAAAAACCAAAGAATTATAATAGGCTGTGTCAGAAATAAAGTTATAAAACATTACAATTATCGGAACTGAAACTAAAGCGAATAATTGAAAAATCTTAAACAACGACTCTAATGTTCTACCAAATTCCTTGTCTATCCTTTTTTCTTTAGCTGATAATATAGCTTCCTCTATTATGGCCATTGTTACAACTGTTCCAAGCATACTAATTAGAAGCGAAAACCTATTTGAAAATGAGTAAAGCCCATTTGCTTCATTACCTAATTGAACTGTAATAAGAAATCTACCAAATCCAGATATTAGCCACGCAGATATTAAGTTTAAGACTAAAGGAGATGAAAAAACAAGCATATCCCTAAGTATTTTTATCTCAAAATTCTTAAGCCTCAACCCAGATAAAATGCTTATTTTTCTTTCAATAAAAAATATTATTGATAGTTGGCTAAATATATATGATAGCAATAGACCTAATAAACCTAATCGAAGATATACAATTAATATTAAGACTAAAATAAAGTTAACTATAGTAGACAAAATACCCGCAACGACAAAAAGTTTGTTCCTTTCAAGTGCCCTTGCCGAATATTGCCAGACATAAACAAGTGAATGGACAACAATCATTGCAGATATTAACCCTAGATACTTTATCGATAAGTCGAATATTGAATTAATTATTAGTACAGTAAGAATAAGAACTAAAGACATAATCAAACTGAAAACAAACGCAGTAGTCAACATTTTAGTTTTTATATGCAGCTTATCTTCCGATAGGACAAACTTTAATATTGCTTCCCAAATTGCCAATACAATTATTGGAGAAGTCACACTCATGAGAGTTTGTGAAAAGTCAAAATAACCTAAATCATTAGTACTGATATAAAAAGCATATATTGGTATTAATAGAGCAGACATTATTTTTGACGATAAGTTTCCAACAGCATAAATTCCAGTTTTCTTTAATAGATTTTTACTTAGCATTTTGACTTTTGCTCCTAGTTACTCTTGATCGTGTAATAAATAGTATAATGAAAACTACAATGAAAAGAATTAGCACTTGTCCTGGAACAAAAGCAAAACGATTTCTTGTAGCATTAATTAGAACAGCTAATATTCCTCCCCAAAAAGCTAAAGAGATTCCACTTAGTTGTTTACATTCTGCTTTCCTGATAATAAAACCTAGTAAAACATAAAATATAACTACTCCTATAAGCCCAAAATTGGCATAACTCTCAGCAATCTGGGAAAAACCAAATCCTTCAAATCTTTCAATGAAGTTGAAATCATCAGGCATATTTAATCTAATGTTTCCAGGAAAGACATTGTCTAATATATTTATTATTGGACTATAGTAAGAAAAACCATATAACATTTCTCTAATACCGTAAGCAAATTCTTCTAGTATTAATACACTTAACCTTAATTGTACTCCCATTTCTGCGAAAGGATTGATTAGATCTACCGATAACATATCTAAGGAACTAATCGTACCTGAGTGTCGTGCAACTCTTATAAAAGGTATTAAGATAAAAAGAATAAAAAACACAACTACTATATATTTTAATTTAATTCTTCCTGTCTTATAGTATAGTATGCCAAGTACTCCTAGAACAGCGTACAATACTTCCCCTCTATTACCTGTTGAGAAGAAAATAAATGCTGAAAGAATAAATACAAAAAATCCTATCTGGATTTGTTTCTTATCTCCAACAGCGACTACAAAACTAATACCTGCTGCATACATAAGTAAAATCCATGAATATAAACCATTCATAATACCACTATTTATATATGAATGATAGGACATTCCGAAGTATATTCTCCCTGTTGCCAAATAATATGATAAGTATAAAAATACTAAGAATAACATCATTAAACCAGCAAAAAAGACAACATTATTCTCATTCTTATTTTCATTAACCTTATTAACAGTACCCCTATTAAGATATTGCGCAATTCGAGTACCATATACATAAGAAATAACCCCTATAATTCCTAATAATATAGCTTTATTATACTGGGGGCTGGTCAGAAAACTTAGTGTTGTATTACTAAATGAGGTTAAATATTCCGGGCCTAAGAGGTAATATATTGTACTTATCCCAAACTGGGTCACAATCGTATAAGCTAATAATGCTAAACTTAGACCATTACGTCTCCCGCTATTAAAAAATATTATCATTGCAATTGTTATAGAAATAATCGAAAGTAAGGTGACATTAAAGTTACTTAGTGCAGGTAATATTTGAAAAAATGCTAAAAGACAATAAATATAGAGATTTATAAGTGCCAAATCCATTAAAATTATTGTCAATTTTTTTAACGTTAAAGTATTTCCGTTATTAGTAGATATACTCATTACTATCAACCTTGCAAAAAATATTTTTTCTAACTATACTCCTCGTATAAAATCTAACCATTTATTGCCTACCTCATTTATTTCTAATTTTTTTCTAATATCCTTAGCATTTATACTTACCTTTTCAGATAGATTATCATCTTTAATTAAGAGAATAATTGCTTTTACCATTTCATCTAAATCTCCTACAGGAACTAGTAAACCATTATACTGATCTTTTATTAGAGATTTTGCTCCCCCCCCTGAGCAGTCAGTGGATACTACTGGAAGACCTAATGCCATTGCTTCAATTAATGCATTCGGCATTCCTTCAAAATCAGATGAAAGTACAAATACAGATGCATCTTTTATAAATTGAAAAACATCTCTTTTCGCTCCTGGCAAAAACACCTTGTCAGAGAGATTTAATTCATCTATAAATTGTTCGAGTTTTTCCCGCTCGCTACCATTTCCATAAATATTTAGAGTATAATTGGGGTAATCGCTCACTACCTTATTAAATGCCTGGATTAACAATTTATGATTTTTTTGGGGCACCAATCTCCCAACACTAACTATTTTTTTTTGTCTCTTACCTTCATAAGGTTCAGGTAGATTCTCAAGATTTAATGGATTAGGTATAACCTTAGCCTTGTTTTGAATTACTTTCGGGTAGAAACTCAATGCCTCTTTTGTTTGAAATACAAAGCCGTCAGCAAGATACATTAACTTTCTTGAGATGAATTTGGTGAGTCTTTTCCCCGCAAAATTTAACGGATCATTTCTTTCAGATATAATAACAGATACCCTTAAACCTAAAGCTGCTGGTACGACATAGATCCCTAACGGTACACCCATAACTAATATATGTGATGGTTTATAACTCTTAAGAAATTCTCTTAGTTTTCTTATAGTGCCTATTAATGATATGCTCTCAGTTTCTTTATTTATAGCAACTCTTTTTATATCTATATTTGCATCATATCCTTTTTCTCTATCCTTTTTTAAAGTTACAAGTGTTATATCAATATTCTTTACTTTCATCCATTCAGCCAACATCAACGAAATTCTCTCAGCACCACCTAAAGAAAGAGAATTGGTAACAATAACAATCTTTTCTCGCATATTACCCTCCTATACCAATAGCTTTTGCAGGAACTCCTGCAACTTTGGTATTGGCTTGAACACTTTTAGTTACTACCGCTCCAGCTGCTACTATTACACTATCACCAATATTAACACCAGAAGTTATTACAACATGACCTCCACACCAAGTACCTTTGCCAATTTTAATTGAGTCACTATATCCTTTGTTTGTAACTATTCCATCTTCAATAACATGATTACTACTTGCTATTACTGACATTGGCCCAATAATTACATTATCTTCTAAGATAACTTCACCTTTTGCCTGTACATAACAATAATGAGAGATGTAACAATTATCCCCAATAATTAGTCTTCCGGGATTATTAATAACTACACCTTTTCCAATTTGAAGTCTTTTTCCACATTTCCCCAAAAAAGGTTTCATTAAGATTCCTCTTATTCTATTGGTAACTAAGTGATTAGGCAGAAGGGCAGTAAACAAGTTAATTAAGTGGATTGGAATATCACGAATAATAAAATTAATAATAGTTCTCACATTCCTCATGATATTTAACACTTTCCCTTCTAGTTTGCATTAATAAACTCTTTAAAAAAGTTTTCTCTGCGTTTGTATAAAATTGACTTTAGATACTTCTTCGACTCATTATGATTTTTAATTGCTTGTTCTTTCATCACTTCTCTGGTCATTTCTTTATATTTTTCACAGATTTGACTAACATTTCCCTTTTTAAATATATATTTTGCATCAATTTGTTCATGTATTCCACCAGCATCAGCACCAATTATTGGACATCCTTTACTCATTGCTTCAATAATTGCTCTAGATAATCCTTCCTGCTTACTAGGATGAATGTATACATCAACATTATCTAACCACTTAAATACATCTTCGTGTTTCAATGTACCGATAAATTTAACTCTATCTAATACACCATACTTTTCAGCTATTAATTTCAGATATGATGAATCGCCTCCACCAACTAATTGATACTCTATATCATGTCCTTCCTTTACTAACTTGGCCAATGCCGCTATCACATCTTGTTGTCCTTTATAAATAACATCAATTGTAGCACAAGTTCCAAATATTACTTTTTTATCCCTACTCATCATATCTATTTTTTCTAAACGATTCCTAATATCTTGTTCATTTACAGAGTTCAATGTGACATTTGAACAAGCTATATATTTACCAGAAGTGGGATATCTTCTTTCAAGAAATTCTTCTGTTACATAAATAGTATGCATAGAGCCACTTACTGCCCTCTTTGTTAATAGGGTAATAGCCAAAGCTGGAAGGACATATTTTAATCCTTTGTTTACTATTGCATCCCATGGGCACCCTACAACTTCTATAATGTATGGTTTTTTTTGTCTTTTTGCACTCTGGACTGCATAAGTTCCTAATATACTAGGAAGACGTATTATAACATAGTCACTTCGGTGTATTTGATCATCAATTTTTTTTCTATTTTCCTTATTTTTTAGTTCCTTTAGGTTTTTGAATGTTAAGAAGTCAATATTAGAATCTACTTTGTTAAATCGATTCTTATTAACAAAAATATGATCTTTTTCTCGACCTATTATAGATAACTCTCCAAATATATTTAAATATCTATCAAAAAACTCTTTCTCAAATCCGTATGATTCATAATAATCAGTATTATTCTTTGGGAATATATGATCATGAACAAATAATGCCTTCATAAATTTTTCTCCTTTTTCACACCCAACATACCATTTAAAAATAATGATACCTATGTTTTCTTTTTGTATTTGCTTTTAGGTAATCCTATTTTAATTCCATCTGTTCCAAGAGTATATTATTTATCTTATTAACATCGTACTTTTCAATAGCCCTTTTATGACCTTCTTCTGCCATTTCAAAAGTCATTTCAGGATTATCATACATCTCTATCATTTTTTCAGCTAACTTTAATGGATTTCTTAATGGTACTAGAAAACCTGTTTGTCCATTCGCAACAGTTTGTCTACACCCAGAAACATCAGTTGCTATTACAGCACGCCCCATAGCCATGGCCTCAACCAAGACTCTACCTTGTCCTTCATGATATGAAGGAAGAGTCACCACGAAACTTTCTTCAATATAAGGTCGTACATCTTCAGTTTTACCTAGATATTCTACTACTCCTGAATCAGTCCATTTTTTTAGCTCTTCAGGTTTAATTGCCGTAGGATTCGTATCAAAAGGTCCTAATATTTTAAATTGCATGTTGGGTCTCTTTTCTTTTGCAATCTTAGCTGCATTTAGGAAATCATAGATACCTTTATCTTTTATTAGTCTCGCAATAAATAAAAAGGAATCAAGATTCCTTAAAGGTCTCTTGTTGAACAAATTAATGTTTATCCCCGAACTTCCAATTACAGTTATTTTTTGCTTATCAACTATCTTTTTCTTTTTAAATAATTCTAAATCATCACTGTTTAAGAAAAAAATAACTTTACATTTCTTAAATGAAAATTTATACAAAGGTACTATTATCCTTTGTATAAATTTTAATTTTAATGTATTACCACGAATAACAGAACCTGCACCGGTCATAAGTCCATAAATATTTTTCACTCCAGCAAAATAAGCCGCTATAGATCCATATATATTAGGTTTGATTGTATAGGACAAGAAGACATCAGGACTTTCTTCTTTTACTTTCCTTATTATCTCCAATGTTAACATCAAGTCTTTCAAAGGGTTCATACCTGTTCTATTCATTTTTATAGATACATATCTCGCACCGAGATTAATTAATTTTTCTTTTATGTTACCTTCATCATCCGGTGCACAGGCTACTACTTCATGACCACTGTCGACCATAGCCTTAATCATATCTCCCCTAAAGTTAACTAATGAAGGTCCATAACTTCCTAAAATAAAAATTTTCATATGAAAATATCCACATCCTATAAATTAATCTCTTTTCTTTGCAGGGATACCAAAGTAAACACCAGATTCAGTTAAATTCCTTATTATAACTGAACCAGCACCCACTTGACATTCACTGGTGATTTCTATATTATTGCTAACCACACTTCCAATACCTAACCAAGAGCAATATCCAATCTTAACAGTCCCTGCAATATGCACACCAGGAGATATGTGTACAAAATCTTCAATGAGATTATCATGATCAATAGTGGCTCCGGTATTAATAATGCAGCCCATTCCGATTCTAGTACAACAGTTTATGATAGTTCCTGCCATAATAACTGTACCTGGCCCGATATGAACATGTTTTCCAATCACTGCGCTTGGGTGAATTATAGTAGGTATTGTGGCACCCATTTTTTCGACTAGTTCATAAATATTTTTTCTAATAATATTTGAGCCGATACCTACTACAACCTCATATTCATCAATAAAATCAGTTAAATCTTTTATAGTTCCAATTACTTCAAGTCCCATTGTTTCTTTTAAGCTGGTATTATCATCTAAAAATGATACGTTCTCCCATTTATTCATTTGTAATGCGATATCGGCAACTACTTTGCCATGACCACTAGCACCAATAATTAGCAGTTTTTTTTTCATATTTCCATACTTTCCTTTTTGTTTCCTTCAAAAGGTTCAATAGTAGCAGCAGTTGCTGAATTTATGCCTTCTCTAGCGAACACCTTTTTTATTGTTAGTAAGATTATTTTAAAGTCCTCAAAGAATCCCACATTATCCACATATGCAACATCAAGACTAAATTTCTCTTCCCAACTAATTGCATTTCTTCCACTAACCTGAGCTAAACCAGATAGCCCTGGCCTAACCTCATGACGTCGTTTTTGATAATCGTTATATAACGGTAAATACTGTACTAATAATGGCCTAGGTCCAATAATAGACATATCACCTTTTAAAATATTGAATAACTCTGGCAATTCATCTAAAGAAGTAGATCGCAAAAACTTCCCGAATCTAGTTAATCTAACTTCATCTGGTAGAAGTTCTCCGTTACTATCTCTTTCATCTGTCATAGTTCTAAATTTGTACATCGTAAATATTTTTTCATTTAATCCTGGTCTTTCTTGCTTAAACAAAATCGGACTTCCTAGTTTAACTCTGACTAGTAATGAAACAGTAATAAGCATTGGACTCAAAATAATTATAGCAAGCAAGGATAGTATAAAATCCATTGGTCTTTTAAAAGTACTCCTATAAATACTACCTTTATTGTGTTTCATCTCTACCATAGCTCCTTAATTGTGCTACAAACTCTTTCCAGATCTTCATCTGTCATCTTTGTATCACTAGGCAAACATATTCCATTTTGAAACAACTTCTCTGACACACCTTCACCAATAAAATCATATTCTTTAAAGAAAGGTTGCATATGCATCGGCTTCCATACAGGCCTAGATTCAATATTCTCCTTCTCCAAAGCTTCCATAACATCAATAGGTTTTACTTTCCCAGTTAATAACATAGAACTCAACCAATAATTCGGCTTATCCCACTCATTACTAGGCATAAATTCAACTCCGTCAAGTAAACCAAGTTCCCTTCTATAAAACTCAAAAATGTATCTCTTTTTCTCCACTCTTTGATCCAATACCTTCAGTTGTCCTCTACCAATCCCAGCAACTACATTACTCATCCGATAGTTAAACCCTAATTCACTATGTTGATAATGTCTTGCCTGATCTCTAGATTGAGTTGCCCAAAATCTTACCTTTACAATTCTTTCCTCGTTATCAGATACTAACATTCCTCCACCGGAAGTAGTAATTATCTTGTTCCCATTAAAAGAAAATATCCCATAATCACCTATAGTCCCTGTATGTTTTCCTTTATAATAAGTACCTAGTGATTCAGCCGCATCCTCTATTATAACAACATCATGTTTTCTACAAATATCCATAATCTTATCCATATCAGCAGAAAGACCATATAAATGAACAACAATTACTGCTTTCACTTCAGGATATTTCTGAAAAGCATCCTCTAAAGCTTTTGGACTCATATTCCAAGTCTCATAATCACTATCAATAAAAACAGGAATTGCATTTTGATAGATAATTGGATTTGCTGTTGCAGAAAAAGTAAGTGTTGGACAAAAAACAATATCATCTTTCCCAACACCAGCCGCTCTAAGAGCCATATGAATTGCAGCTGTACCAGAAGAAAGTGCTGCAGCTGCTTTAGATCCAACCTTTTCTGCTAGCTCCCTTTCAAACCCATCTACATTTGCCCCTAGTGGTGCAATCCAATTCGTATCAAACGCTTCTTGTACATATAGCTGTTCATAGCCTTCCTCACTCATATGTGGAGATGAAAGATATATTCTTTCTTTAGTTGCTGTAAGACTTCCTGCCATTATTAGTAAACTCCCTTTCGTATTGATAAATGTTTTTAGTAAGCTAGGACTTAATTGAAGCATTTCAACCAACTACTAATCCACTAAATCAAATGGAGTGCCTTCTTATAGATTTTAAGAAGGCACTTTTATCAAGTTAATATTACCTACTTGATTTCTTCTATTTATTTAAGGCAACCTTGTTAACTTTCTCAACCATATATGCAAACAGCTCATCACGAATCTCTTCATTCTTCAAACCAAACTCAATATTAGTAGTCAAAAATCCAAGTTTTTCTCCAACATCAAATCGTTTACCTTCAAAATCATAAGCATAAACCTTCTGAACCTCATTCAACATTTGAATCGCATCAGTTAACTGTATCTCTCCACCGGCACCAACTTGCTGTTTATCAAGAAATTCAAAAATTTCAGGAGTAAATACATAACGACCCATAATAGCTAGATTAGAAGGTGCAGTACCTGGTGCAGGCTTCTCTACAAAGTTATTTACTTGATATCGTCGTCCTTCAATCGTACTTGGGTCTACAATCCCGTAACGACTTGTTTCATTATCAGGAACTTGTTGCACACCTACTACCGAACTTTGGATTTCCTCAAATTGTTGAATTAACTGTCTCAAACCAGGTGTTTCAGCTTGTACAATATCATCACCGAGCATGACTGCAAAAGGTTCATTCCCAATGAACTTACGTGCTACCCAAACAGCATGCCCTAAGCCTTTTGGTTCTTTTTGACGAATATAATGAATATCCACATTTGTTGAAGCTTTTACTTTCTCAAGTAAATCGAATTTTTCTTTATTAACTAGGTTATCTTCTAACTCAAAGTTATGATCAAAGTGATCTTCAATCGCACGCTTACCTTTACCAGTTACAATAATAATGTCCTCAATACCAGACTCAAGAGCTTCTTCGATAATATATTGAATCGTTGGTTTATCAACGATAGGAAGCATTTCCTTTGGCATTGCCTTAGTTACTGGTAAGAATCTAGTACCTAGACCAGCCGCAGGTATAATTGCTTTTTTTACAGTTCTCATATTTTTTCCCCCATATACTATTAATTTGAAACAGCCATTCTTCTCTCTTCAAACACAATCTCCATAATTTCATTCTTCAACTCAACTGCATCAAGCTCTTTAAAACTATTAATAAACTTCTCTACCGCAAATCGATCCACATCAACCGTTTTCCCAATATAAATCTTCTCATAAACCGCCTCAGGATGTATCTCATTTTCATTAAGAAGCTCTTCATACATTTTCTCCCCTGGTCGAATCCCAGAAAACTCAATTGGAATCTCTTCTTCGGTATAACCTGATAGTTTAATAAGGTTACGAGCTAAATCAACTATCTTAACCGGCTCACCCATATCAAGCACAAATATCTCTCCACCGCGCGCTAGTGTACCAGCTTGAATCACAAGTCGAGAAGCTTCTGGAATCGTCATAAAATAACGAGTCATTTCAGGATGCGTTACCGTCACAGGGCCGCCTCTTTCAATCTGCTTCTTAAATAGTGGAATAACACTACCACGACTACCAAGCACATTTCCGAATCGAACCGCTACAAATTTCGTTTCACTTTTCTGTGCTAAAGACTGAACAATCATTTCGGCCACACGCTTCGTTGCACCCATCACATTCGTTGGGTTAACTGCTTTATCCGTAGATACAAGCACAAACGTATTCACACCAAACGTATCAGCTGCTTCTGCTACATTTCTTGTTCCAAGCACATTATTCTTCACAGCTTCATGTGGATTATATTCCATAAGTGGCACATGCTTATGTGCTGCCGCATGGTACATAATATATGGACGATGTTCTTCAACTAAATCAAAAATGCGCTGTCTATCTTGTACATCTGCAATCACTGGTAAAATCTCAATGTCAGTATGACCATATTTTTCACGTAATTCCATATCAATGTTATAAATGCTGTATTCTCCATGGCCTACTAGTAAGATTTTTCCTGGTGAGAATTTCATTAACTGACGACAAATCTCCGAACCAATCGAACCACCAGCACCAGTAACCATAACCGTATTGCCAGTTACATATTCGGCAATTTTGTTAATATCCAGTTCTACTGGTTTTCTTCCAAGTACATCTTCAACATCTACATTTCGTAAATTGCTAACTGTAATTTTCCCACTCATTAAATCCTCTAATTTCGGGATCATTTGTACTTTGGCTTTTGTTTGGTTACATAAATCAACGATACGCTGTAGTTCCCCATTCTTTAAGGAAGGAATTGCAATTACAACATGTTCGATATTGTGATTTTCTACAATCCTTGCAATGTCATCAATTTTACCAAGTACCGGAATTCCGTACACTTCCATCTTTTGCTTACTTGGATCATCATCAACAAAGGCAACTGGAAGCAGTTCACTTTCATCATGGTTGTAATGGAACTGACGAGCAATCATTGAACCAGCAGAACCAGCACCAACAATTAGCGTACGTTTTTTCCCTTCATCATTCACAATGTAGTGGTCACGAACAATACGCCACATGAAACGAGAACCTCCAATTAAGACAATGTGTAATAACCATGTAACGATTAACGCACGGCGGAATAACGTAAAGTCATTGACAATAAATTGAACGATACCGGCTGCAATAATAGAAAATGTCACTGCTTTAATAATTGCCAGTAATTCCCCAACACTCGCATAAGACCATACTTTGTTGTACAACTTATAAATAAATGCAAAAATATGATGAAATACAAGTAAGGACACCGATGTAAGGATTAATACATGCATACCTTCTGCTTCCGAGTTTGGATACGCAATCCAAGCTGCTAGGAAAATAGCAAATGCAACAATAATAGAATCTAATAAAATAAGTAATAATAACCGTCTACGATATGACAATCCCCATCACTCTTTCTCGTATATATTTATTTCTAATAATTTCTTCATTGCCTCAGTACGGTCATTCGTGCCAAGCTTCTTATACACATCACTCACATGCACCTTCACACTACCCTCGGAAATCCCTACTATTCTAGCAATCTCCTTATTCGGGTAATTTATCTTCATGAGTGACGCAACTTCAGCCTGTCTCATCGTAAAATTCAAATCTCTTTCTTGTACCCGTTGGATAAATCGATCATGAGCGACACGCATCATTTTAATCGTTCGGTTTAAAAAACTCTTTGTCATTGCTGGCGGAAGAAAGAATTCGTTGTTGTTAATTCGTTCTAGGATGTTTGGTAATGAGTCTGTTTGAATATCTTCCTTATACAATATACTGGCCACTCCTGTATCAAGTAAGTCTGTCACAGGATGTTCATTCTGCTTGTCCGTGAATAGGACTGTTTTTTCATGTTCAACCGAATGGATGATATGTATGACTTCATCCATTGTTATGTTTTCATCGTCAATTAGTACGAAATCAGCAGGTAAACTAGTTACGATGTGAAAGCCATCCATTCGTGAAAAAAATTCTCTCACTAATAAAAAAAACTTGCTATCTTGTAGTAAACAAATTCTCATCTTCATCCTGCTTTCTTAACCGAAAGTCCTATATTTCTTAACTGAAAGTCCTATGTTTCTTAACCACATTAATACTACTAAATAACTAGTCATATATAAAGTGACTTTATAAGAAAAAAGTCATGATATTGTAGGAAGATGTCGAATCAGTTCCGTTGTAGCAAGTTGTGTAAATAATGAATTACTTTATCCCGTTGATTGATGCCTAATTTCACATATATTTCGCTTATATAATTTTTAATCGTTCCTTCACTTAGATGAAGTTCTTTCGAAATTTGTTGGTTTGTGTAGTTTTTATACAGCAATCCAACTACATCTTTTTCCCGATGTCGTAATGAAATTCCCTTCATTTCTAATCGTCGTGCAAGAATATCCCCGACTTTTAGATGATCCTTCCGCACTTGATCAACGATAATTTTAGCCACTTCACCAGACAGCACATGCTCGCCACGTGCCGCATTCCGAATCGATTGGATAAGCATGTCCGGGTACATGTCTTTTAGCAAGTAGCCATCTGCCCCATTTGCTAGTGCACGGTAGATTGTTTCCAAATCTTTATTTTCGGTAAGGTATATGACACTAGTCGAGGGACTTACCTTTTTTATTATTCTTGCAGCTTTAATCGCACCAAATTTCGGCATATCCGCTTCTATAAGCACAACATTTGCCTGTTTCTCTTCAATAAGTGCAATCGCCTCTTCCGCATGATCCGCCGTTCCAACAACATCCACATCCGCTTCCCGCTCCAAATAAGAACGAACCACTTCCCGAAAAAGCCGAGTCGGATCAACAACAATCACAGTAATCATAATAATAAAAACTCCTTTTTAGAGTAGTTAATGATTATTGGTTAAATAGGTAATTATCCCAAGATAGTAAATATGGTTAATTTGACCCAGGAATTAAGAATAGTTAATTAATATTTTTTGAGGTTTGGTTACATTGACCACATCAGCTCCGGGAATATACGGAGACTCCTGCGGGAGGAAAGGCATAGGTGAGACCCCACAGTGCGAAGCACGAGGAGGCTCACCAGCCGCCCGCGGAAAGCGCAGTATATTCCCGGAGCGGGTTAGACGCACTAACAAAAGTATTAACCCTAAACCATTTAGTAAGCAATTTCCAACCTCAAAATATTTTAAAATAAACCAAATAACTTCTTCTTCTTCGTAATAGGCACCGGCTCATTCCGATGCACATGCTGACCATCAACAAGCAACTGCGCATTCTCCATAAACATATAAAAATGCTCCGAACCATGCACATTCTTCAACACCTTATACGCCTCCTGCATCACAAAACCTCTTGTCGTCGTATTATGTGCATCAGATGCAATAAAATGAGTTAAACTATGGTCGATTAACGTATTGGATAATTTTTGAATGTTTTTCCCGAACTTCCCAGCAAGGCTCGCAGCCGTTATTTGCGTTAACACACCGCGCTGCACGAAGTCGAATAAAATTTGTGGATTTTCTGCAATTTGTCGGTTACGTTCCGGATGCACAATAATTGGTGTATATCCATTCACTTGGATATCAAACAACATCTGCTCCGCAAACCGTGGCACATTCCCAGATGGAAATTCGACAAATACATAATTGGTGTTATTTAGTGTGGCAATAATCCCTGATTGTAATTCATAAATCATATCCCCATGAAGTCTCGTTTCCTGCCCGACAAGGACAGTGAGTGGGATATTCGCTTCCTCAAGGATGTCATTTAATGTTTTTACATGTTCTTCGATTGTTTCTTTTTCATTAATATATTGTCCATTGCGATGGTGGGGTGTGGCAATCATCGTATGAATTCCCTGCTTTGTCGCAGCTTTTGCCATCTCGATACTATCCGTAATAAACTTCGCCCCATCATCGATACCTGGTAAAATATGACTATGGATATCGATCATTTTCTTGTTCACGTCCTAGTTTTCAACAAATAATGACTTTATTATAACATCTTGTCACGTAGAATATAAGATTACTAGAAATTTATTTCGAAAAAATATTTCCTTAGAATAGCAGAACGATTTATGAATAGCAATCATAGATTTATACCTTTTTTTAGTAACAAATGATAGATTTCAAATAATAAAAAGAAATCAAATACACCATGTAAAAGCGCGTGATTGATTTCCTTCGTTATACGCTAATCATTTTGGTTGTTTGCTGAACAACCATCTTTTGGTCGTAATCCGATATGGTTCATTTTTCGTAATATCATCCCCATGAACGAGTACTTCATTATTATGTATGAGTTGAAATGCTTTTGGCGTATCAATCTTTTTCAATTGCTCGATTGCTTCTTTGAGTAGAGAGCCTCGCTTCGTACTATTATGTGCATTGGAACCGATGCAATGAATAAGATTGGCATTGATTAATTTCTGAGCTAACTTTTGAACCTTTTTCCCATTGGCACCAACGATACTTGGTGCAGCAACTTGGGCTAGCGCACCATTTTTCACCATACGATAGAGGAGGTTCGGATTATCTTCCATCATTGGATGGGTTTCCGGGCTCGTAATGATTGGAATATACCCAGCCATTTGGATCTGATAAATGATATGGTCGATATTAATAATTTGGACTTCGTCTTGAGGCAGTTCAATCATCACATATTTCGTCTGCTCATTTAACGGTAAGATTCTCCCACTTTTTATATCATCAATTAAGTCTGCATATATCGTAACTTCCTGCCCTGGTAATATACGCACAGGAATATTTTCATTTTGAAGTTCTTCATTTAATTGTGTAACAGCTTTAGTAATAGTGCTTGTATCATTGATATAGTTCCCATGACGCTGATGGGGTGTAGCAACGATTCGTTTAATCCCCAGTCTTGCTGCTTGTCGTGCCATCTGAATCGATTCTGTTAATGTAGAAGGCCCATCATCTATGTTCGGTAGAATGTGGCAATGAACGTCAATCAAGACTTCCTCCCCCTTTTCCACTAGGACTTTTAACTCATTATAACAGATAATTTAGAATTTGTGTGACAATTTTACAATTTTATGGGGACAGTCCCCACTTTCACGCTTTAGCGTGGTGGGGGGACTGCCCCTTTTACACATTTACACATAAAAAAGAGAGCACTCCTGAGGAATGCTCTCTTCTTTATGATCCATAGTAATAATAATAGTTAGCTGCTTTTTTATCTCGGTCATTGAGTACTGCGCCTAAGAATCTTGCGCGGGCTGGTTTTAATAATTCAATTGCTTTTTGTGCTGCTTCGTATTCTGTTGCTTTACTACGAACGACTAGGAATGATGCATCACATTGATTCGCTAGGATTTGTGCATCTGTTACCGCAAGTACTGGTGGTGCATCGAATAACACTATATCATAGAACTGTTTGACGTCTTCGATGAATTTTTCCATCTTTTTCGAACCAAGTAATTCAGACGGATTCGGTGGAATTGGTCCACTACCGATTACATCTAATCCTTCAACATCGGTATTGTTAATCGCATCGGGAATCGATGTATCACCAACAAGAATATTACTCAGACCTTTTAAATTATCAAAACGGAATGTGTAATGAAGGGTTGGTTTTCTTAAATCTCCATCAACTAAGAGAACTTTTTTCCCTTGTTGTGCATAAACAACGGCAAGATTCGAGATAGTAGATGTTTTTCCTTCGGATGGGCCAGATGATGTCACGAGTAATGTTTGCACATTATCATCGACGGATGCGAATTGCATGTTCGTACGTAATGTACGGTACTGCTCAGAGATTGGCGACTTTGGATTTAGTTTTGTTATCAGGTGTCGCATTTTTGATACGGTTGCTTGTTGTCTTTTGCGTCGTGCCATCCTTATACCCCCTTTTGCCTTCTAGTTGCTACTGCTTGGTTCGCTTGTCCTTGTCTAATTACATCGGACTCGTCCATATGGCTGATAGTACCAAGGACTGGAACGTTTAAGCGTTTCAAGATATCTTCTTCTGATTTCAATGTATTATCCAAGTATTCTAGTAAAAATGCTAGTCCAACACCGACCATTGCACCAAGTACAATCGCAATTGCAATGTTTAGTTGTTTGTTCGGACTTACTGGAGATGGGTTCGCTGGTGTTACGGCTGGTGATAATACTTGTACATTATCGACGTTCATTAAGACTGGAACTTCTTTTTGGAATACTGCTACCGTGGTGTTTGCAATCTTAGTTGCTAATTCTGGGTCTGGGTCTGTTACGGTTACGTTAACGACTTGAGAAGAATCTGGGCTAGCTACATTAATTTTTTCTTTTAATGCGCCAACGGTTAAATCAAGGTTTAATTCTTTGATGACCGCATCAAGAATTCTTGGACTGCGGATAATTTCGCTATACGTATTAATAAGTTCCACGTTTAAACGGACATCGTTCACACTGTACTGTGCATTTGGATCCGTATTTTGTTGGTTAACGATAAACTGTGTACCTGATTGGTAGTTGGGTGTTAAGACGAAAAAACTGATAATAGCACTAATAATTGCAGCAATAACGACTAACGAGATGATTAGTTTCATCCGTTTTTTAATGACTTCGAATATCTCTTTTAGGGAGATCGTTTCCTCCATTTGGTTACCTCCAATAAGTTGTATATAGTTTCTATATCTTCTGTTGTTATAAGTAAAATGGTCCTGTCAAGTTATTTACATACAAACGACATTATATCATAAATATAGTTTCATAAACACGAATTTTGTAAAGTTTTGTAGAAAATGGAGTGAAAGGGGACAGTCCCCCACTACGCTAAAAGCGTTAAAGTGGGGACTGTCCCCCTTTTTCGATCATGTCATGAACTTTGGCGATTTCTTCTTCTGGTACAACGTAGTAGTAGATGCCACCAATCGATGTTCCTTGTCCCTCCATCATATAGCTGACGGAGTTTTTCGTTACATTTTTATAGTTGAGGACTAGGTCTTTCATCACATCAAAGTCCATATTTGTTTCCATATTGTTTCCTAATACATCGACCATGTCACCAATTTTATTCACAGATGCGAGGCTTGCACCTTTTTTAATAATGGCTTGAATCACTTGGCGCTGTCTTTCGGTACGACCGAAGTCACCTCTTGGGTCTTGTTTACGCATGCGCACGTAACCCATCGTATGCTCCCCATCTAACTGTAAGTCACCTGGAGCATAGTGAAAACCAGAAGCTTCCCAATCCAGCTTATTCTGTACGGTAATTCCACCGATCGCATCAACCATGTCAGCTAATCCTTCCATATTCATGGACACATAGTAATCAAGCTCGATGTCTAGGAAGTTTTCCACTGTATTAATCGCCATATCTGCGCCACCAAATGCATAGGCATGGTTGACCTTATCGTGATGGCCACGACCAACGATTTCCACATACGTATCACGTGGAATACTGATCATTTGCATCGTGTCATTTTTCGGATTGACCGACAGCACGATTAACGTATCCGATCGACCACTGTCATATTCCCGTTTATCAATTCCCATTAACAGAATGTTGAGTGGCTCATTACTGCCAATTTTTCCTTTACTAATATCGACATCAATCGCCTCAACTGGTTTATGCATTTTCACATTTACTGTTTCTTTTAAGTTGTTATAAATCGATAATCCGTAAGCCCCTACCCCAATGATGATGATTCCGATTACGATTAGCGTAATCTTTAAGCCTTTTCTGTTTTTCTTCGGTTTGTCCTGTCTTCTAGAACGCTTTTCTGTAGTCATTCAACTTCCCCACCCTATTTATAATATGAAGCATAGGTTTCTTTTCTAGTTGTTGTCTATAGTTTATGTCATTATAGTCTGGCCTAGTCGATAAGACCTATAATTCCTAACCACATAATCATACTAGTTTCTCAGTCATATTGAAAGTGACTTTTTGTGAATTTTTTTGTCGGGTTATGACTTTTATTGTAGCGGTTGTTGGGAGGGATTGCTAGTGTGGGGGTGTTTAGTGGGGGACTGTCCCCCACTACGCTAAAGTGTTAAAGTGGGGACTGTCCCTCTTTTACTCAACACCTTTTTTGGGTCTTGTTTCTCTACTGTATATTTTATAAGCTCTGCTTGGTCTTTAAAGTAACTTAATGTCTTTTCAACTGTAAGGAATGGGATTTGTGTTTGTCCTAAGTAGGCTGGGTAGCTACTCCATTTATATGCTTCTGGGCTTTTTACTATATTGGCTTCCAATGGGTTTAAGTGAATATATTGACTGGCTTTCAAGAAGTATTCATCATCTAGTACATGCTTCGCATGAAACCTCCCTTGAAAGACATGACCAGATAGATCATATTTGCGATTAAAGGTAATGGCATAATTTGTGTGGATGAACTTGATAATTTTCGTTGGGGTTGTCTTTATTGGTTCTAGTAACAGATGAATGTGGTTTGGCATGAGGCAGTACGCATGGAGATGAAATTGCTCCCTCTCCTTTATGTCCGTGAGTAATTCGAGGTATGTTTCATAATCTTTATTCTCGTAGAATAATGTATCTTTCCGATTTCCTCTCGCAGTAATATGATAAGTTGCGCCTGGTATCCAGTTGCGATGTTTTCTTGCCACAGTTAAGACCTCCTAATGTTTTTGCGGCTAGTTTATGATGGTTTGAGGTTTATTGCAAGTTGGGGAAATTTTGTTTTGGGGTGTTGATGAGATGGGAAAGTGCGAATGTGGATGCAGGATTTGGTGGTTTTGGTGGGGGAGATGATGGTGGTAATAGTGTTTTATAAGTGTGTGTGGGGACAGTCCCCCTTCGCAAACAGAACACTAAAACGCTATAATTATGTCATAATTAAGTAATAGTAGGGGGGATTAAGTTATTATGAACATGGAGTCTTATGAGAATAATTTAGGGAAGTTAGAGTTATACCAAAAACTAGCTGAAGGTGAAGCCCAAATAAAAAACGGGAAAGAATTAATTGATGGTCAGACAGTCTTAGAAGATATAAAGAAAATGTGTGAGGATAAGTGAGTTTGGGGGACAGTCCCTCTGTGAATTGCTTCACAGAGGGACTGTCCCCCACTATTCCTCACCGCATCCGCGGATCCTGTAAATCCCGCACCGCATTACTCAACATATAAAACCCAAGTACCAACAATGTAATAACTACCCCTGGCGCATACGTATACCACGGCGCACTCACCATATATGACTGCGAATCCTTCAGCATCCTTCCCCAACTCGGATCAGGTGGTTGCACACCCAAACCAAGATAGCTAAGCCCCGCTTCCGCAAGCATTGCAACCGCAAAGGCAATTGATGCGGCAACTATTAATGGCGATGCCACATTTGGCAATATATGTTTGAACATTATCTTCCACGAGGACAATCCCGTCAGCCTTGCAGCTTGCACATACTCTAGGTCCTTACTTTGCAAGAATCCACTCCTGGCAATACGCGCAATTCCCGGTATCGCCATTAACCCTAGTGCAATGGAGGTGTTCAGCATACCTGTTCCAAACACTGCGACAAGCATCAATGCCAATATAATTCCTGGAAATGCCATGAGTGCATCAATCACTCGCATTATAATTTCATCAATCCAGCCTCCGAAGTAACCAGCAACTCCGCCGATAATTATGCCGAATGTCATTCCGATGCTGACGGATACGACTCCAACGAAGAAGGCGGTTTGCGTTCCGACCATGATGCGACTGAAAATATCACGGCCAAATTCATCAGTCCCGAACCAATGCGCAGAACTTGGGGGTTGTAGTTTGTTGGCTACTTCCATTTCATTCACGTCATATGGGGTATAGAAGAAGCTCACCACCATGATGACGAGAAACGCCAATAGGATGAGACTGCCAAGCAAAAGGTTAATATTTTTTCCATAGTTTCGAACTCTCATACGCCTTCCCCTAACCTAACCGAATGCGAGGATCGAGCACCGCATAAAGCATGTCGATAATAAAATTAATAAGGACAACCACAATCGTTATGTACATAATAATCCCTTGCACGAGCGGGAAATCCCGGTAACTAATCGAAGTAACGAGCAAGCTTCCGAACCCTGGCAGGCCAAAAACTTGTTCGACAATAATTGTTCCTGCAACAACCTCGGCAAAGATAAGACCGAACACAGTAAGAATCGGAATCATTGCGTTTCTCAGCACATGTTTGTACATCACCGCTCGCTCGAGAATCCCTTTACTCCGGAGAGTCCGCACGTAATCAAGTTGCAACTGCTCCAAAATCGTGTTGCGGATATACCGGAACGACACAGCGATTTGTGGAATTGCAATCGTGAGTGCTGGCAAGATTAATGAGCCGAGTGCACCGGTGATACTTTCCGACCATGGGACATATCCTGTCACCGAGAAAAACGAAAACGTCATGCCGAGATAAAGCATAAGTAGCATTCCAAGCCAGAAGGATGGAATTGCCATGCCCACTTGGGTTAAGGATGAAAACATTAAGTCACTAAAACTATTTTGCCTTCTCGCGACGAAAATCCCGAGTGGAATCGCGATGAGTACGACAATGATGACGGAAAGCACCGCAAGACTTAAGGTGACAGGGAGCCGGTCGGTAATTAATTCTGCTACCGGCCGGGAGAAGCGAATCGATTGTCCCATGTCACCTGTCACGACGCCTTGCACCCAACTGAAATATTGCTCATGTAATGGTCGGTCGAGCCCGAGTTCTTTTTCCAATGCTTGAACTCGCGCCTCGTCTGCCTCTGGTCCAAGCATAATCCGAATTGGATCACCTGGAATCACTTGGAAAACTGCGAACGTAATGAGCGACACCAGTACTAAGGTGACCAACAGCAATATAAACCTGCGAATAAAATATGCCATGACGACAAGTCCCTTCTACTCGGTGTAACGCACTTCCTCTAAGTCATGGAAGAAATATGGATATGTTTTATATCCTTCAAGTTCTGGATTGAGCGCCCAAATAATTTGATAATCCGCCAAGTACACCGCCGCTGCTTCTTCACTCAAAATTTCCTGCGCACGGCCATACAATTCGTTTTGACGGTCTGCATCTTGCTCGACAATCACATCTTGCATTAGTTCATCAAATTCTGCATTTTCAAAGTTGAAGAAGTTATTCCCTGCACCACTAATGTAACGTTTGATCGTTTCATAAGGTGATAGCTCTCCAGTAAAGTCAATGACCGTCATATCATAGTCTCGGCCTTGATAAATACGCTCGAGCCAAACACCCCACTCCACAACTTCAATCTCTACATCAATACCAATATCTTTTAAGTTCTCCACAATAACTTGCGCCACATTCGTGTACATGCCCGCATGGGAAGAAATCGATAATGTCGTTTGGAAACCGTTCGGATAACCCGCTTCCGCTAATAAATCCTTCGCTTTAGCGACATCGCGTGCATATGCATCTTCCAAACCTTCCTTATATACATCCGCCATCGCTGGACTCATATTCGAACCAATTTTCGTCGCATAGCCAGAAAAAGTTGCCTCGATGATATCGTCTTTATTCACCGCATAATTTATCGCTTGACGAACACGAATGTCGTTAAATGGCTCGCGGTCATGGTTGAATCCAACGAGTAATACCGAGTTACTATCTTGATATGTTAAGTTAAATTGATCTTCTACCTCAGGCACACGATGTGCCCCAACCGCAACTAAATCAATTTGTCCAGACTGTAACGAAAGTAGAGCCGTTTGATCATCTGGTTGGAATACGAATGTTACCTTATCTAAATAAGGAAGACCTTCTTTCCAATAATTTTCGTTTTTCACGACAACCATATTGTTCTCTGGGCTATAGTTTTCATATTGGAAAGGCCCCGTCCCAATTGGATTCTCATTATGTTTCCCATCATTACTTTTTGGCAAGATTGCCGAGTTTAACGCTGTTAAATACGTAAGAAAAGCTGAGTTTGGTTCTTTCAATTTAATCACAAATGTATTTTCATCTGGTGTTTCTAACGCGTCAATATTTTCAAAATTCGACGATAATGGCTCCCCTGTATGAGTCCCCATCAATCGCTCAAAACTATACTGAATATCTTCGACCGTCAGCGGGTCCCCGTTATGGAACGTCACCCCTTCACGAATGTCAAACGTATACGTCAGCCCATCTTCCGAGATATCATACTCCTCCGCAAGCGCGGGCTTCAAGGAACCATCCGTATCACCAACAAGTAAGCCATCAAAAATATTGAGGATCACTTGATACGTGATCGATGCCTCAGCCATATGTGGGTCAAGGAAATCCGGATCATTATTAATCCGCACACTAATCTCCTGACTCCCCCCATCACTCGCAGCACCATTATTATTATCATTATCCTTGTCCGAGCAAGCGCTCAACCCAATCGCAACAATTATTAAAAAGGAAACCCCCATCAAAAACTTAAACCAACTATTCATATCAAAACTCCTTCACAAAAGTTTCTAATCAATATGTAACCCCTACTACCACTACAAGTATATTTCACCTAATGAAACGTTAGCATAAATATTTAAAAATTTACAAATGTAAAGTCATGTGTGGTGACTAACTAAGAATTTAGTAATAATCTAATAAAAATTTTAGCAATGTCCTCCCCTAATATGATGCAGAAATATGTTTATTCCACTGAGCGGCCAGAATACATGGAGACTCCAATGGGAGGATAGGCACAGGTGAGACCCCATGATGCACCTGCGTCTTCTAGTATCGCTACGGAGTATATTCCTCGGTGCAAGGCAGCAAAGAAGCAAGTCCAAGTAGTAGCCTGGCTCACCGGCCGCCCATGGAAAGCGGAATGTATTCTGGCCGCGGACCCGGCAAGAAAAAACAACTTGCTTAACATTTTGACACCGTTTCCAACAAAAACAAACAAAGCTATTCCTCATTATACCCTAAATTCGTTATAATGTTATTATCAATGCCTAAAAATACTAGATTACTAGCAGGCAAAACAAGGAGGTTCACCATGAGCAACCTAACACAACCTTCCACTAACGATAATACTGAAAAACTACTAGAAGTTAAAGGACTAAAAACATATTTTTTTCCATCTAAAAACAAAGTCGCCAAAGCAGTCGATGACGTCTCTTTCACCATCCATAAAGGAGAAACCGTCGCACTCGTTGGCGAATCTGGAAGTGGAAAAAGTGTCACCTCCTTATCGATCATGCAACTCATCCCCTCACCACCTGGGGAAATTATCGAAGGATCGATTAAACTTGAGGGCAAAGAACTATTAACGTTAACGACAAAAGAAATGAACAACGTACGCGGCAAGGATATCGGGATGATCTTTCAAGAACCGATGACATCCTTAGACCCCGTCTTTACAATAGGAAGTCAATTAATCGAATCCATTCGAAAACATAAAAAAACAAGCAAAAAAGAAGCGCATAACATTGGCGTTAATTTACTGAAAATGGTCGGCTTTTCCCGTGCGGAAGAAATGATGAAAGAATACCCCCATCAACTATCTGGCGGGATGCGCCAACGTGTCATGATTGCGATTGCCATGGCTTGTGAGCCTAAGTTACTCATTGCCGATGAACCGACGACAGCTCTCGACGTAACGATCCAAGCGCAAATTCTTGATGTGATGAAAGATATGAAAGAAAAATTCGGATCCTCCGTTTTGCTCATTACCCATGATATGGGCGTCGTAGCTGAGGTCGCGGACCGGGTGCTTGTTATGTACGGCGGGCAAATCGTCGAAGAAGCACCGATGCGGAAGATTTTTAAAGAAACGAAACATCCATATACGAAAGGGCTTTTAGCGAGCATTCCCGATATCGACAAAGATGTCGATCGGCTCGACGCCATAGCGGGGACAGTCCCCCCTGCCCATGCGTTTCCGGATGGATGTCGTTTTCGTGATCGCTGCCCATTTGCGATGGATATTTGTAAGCGAGAAAATCCAGAACTGTTAGAACTAGAGGACGGGCATTACGTCCGCTGCCATTTATATGAAGGAGGTCATGACGATGCCTGAGGAACGGGAAACATTAGTTGAAGTTTGTAGATTGAAGAAATATTTCCCGGTTCGGGGCGGTGTGTTGAAAAGGCCTACCGGCTATGTAAAGGCAGTAGACGATGTTTCTTTTTCTGTGTACAAAGGAGAAACCCTTGGGATTGTCGGAGAATCTGGTTCAGGGAAATCCACGATGGCGCGGACATTACTTCGTTTAATAGAGCCTACAGAAGGAAATATCCTTTTTGACGGGGAAGATTTAGTTGGGATGACGAAGAGTGAATTACGTGCTGCCCGCAAGAACATGCAAATGGTGTTCCAAGATCCGTTTTCCTCCCTCAACCCACGGTTCAAGGTTAGTAAAATTATTGAAGAACCATTAGTCGCACAGGGGAATTTTTCAAAAGCAGAGCGGCGTGAAAAAGTAGTTTCCTTACTCAAAAAAGTTGGACTTGGTGCTGATGCATTGGACAAATTCCCACATGAATTTTCCGGTGGTCAACGACAACGTATCGGTATCGCCCGAGCACTCGCTATGAATCCGAAGTTCATTATTGGCGATGAGCCAGTTTCTGCCCTGGACGTTTCTGTACAGGCACAGGTGCTCAATTTGATGAAGGATTTACAGGATGAATTTGGGCTCACTTACTTGTTTATCGCACACGACTTAAGTGTTGTGAAGCATATTAGTGACCGAGTTGGAGTTATGTATCTCGGAAGACTAGTTGAGATTGGGCCGAAAAAAGCGATTTACGAAGAGCCGCTTCATCCGTATACACGAGCACTGTTGTCCGCAGTTCCAAGTACAAACGTCGATGCAAAGCGTGAACGGATTGTATTAAAAGGCGAGCCACCAAACCCAGCAAATCCACCAACAGGCTGTCCATTCCACACCCGGTGCCCACTAGCACACGAGCGTTGTATGGTAGAACGTCCAGAATTAGTGGATCAAGGTAATGGGCATTATGTTGCTTGTCATTTGTATGAGTGATTTTTTTAAAAGGGGGACAGTCCCCCACTACGCTAAAGCGTTAAAGTGGGGACTGTCCCCTTGATAAGAGCTAATTTTCAATAATGATAAGACTATTAATTTCTCTTTTTCTCTTTTGTCTTTTTTAAAAACAGATATATAAGGAAAAAGGCTATGAAAATACCAATCCCCATTAAGGTGGCTTGACGCAAATCTTGTGTTGTAAACGTTATAAATATAAATACAATAGCTCCTACGATAAAAGAAGAATACCAACGGTCCATCTTATCTCTCCTTTCAGTGGTTTTAAGGGACTGTCCCCCCTAAATAATAAATCCACTATATACCATTCCAATATTAATGACGATATGAAAAATAATACTCGGATAGATACTATTTGTTTTCAGTGTAATTAATGCGTAAATTACTCCTGCAACTGAAATTAACAAACTAAGCGAAATGGAAAAACCAATTACGAGATGGAGAAGTCCAAAACCAACACTTGTTGTGATTACTGCATAGCCAGTAGATGTGTGTTCTTTAAGAGCCGAAAGTAAAATCCCTCGCCAAATCACTTCCTCGAATACCGCATTAATAAGTGAAAAAGCGATACAGAACAATAATAGTTGCTGAAGATACTCCACATCCTTTTGGACAATAAAAGACATATAGATAATTACATTAACTACGATTCCAATCAGCCAAAACCAAAATGTATTAATTTTATGAAACGGTAAGACAATCGGATTTTTCCAATTCGGTTTTTCGTTGTACCAATAAACTTTTTTATTAAAGAAGTGATGGTTAAGTGCGATTCCTATAATGATAAAAACAAGGAAAAGGCGATTAAGAATGACTTCAATTTCCTTTGAAACATTCATCGTTTCAACGAAATCATTAGCAACCATAAATAGGACAAAACCGGTTAGAAACGCTAAAGGTAGTGATATAACGAATCGTTTCTCTTTATTAACAAATAAAAATATCAATAAACCTATAAAGACAAATATGGAAAAAACTACTTGTTGGTAGGATATAGAAATAATCCCTACAAAAAATAAAGTCGCAAGCATAGTCAACAACAAACAAATTCCCCATTTCTTACTAATGTACATATGTATGGTGCTCTCTCCCAATTAATGGGGATTTTTTCTTACTTCATAAATATTATAACACTTATCAAATTCTAAATTATTAAAATAAGTACCTCTTAGGGGGGACAGTCCCCCCTTCTTCCCACCATTTAAAATTTCCCAGTGACAGCTCCTTTTTTGCAATATATACTTATCCTATAAATTATGAGATTGGCATATGAAGTGTAATGATCAAATAAACAAAGGTCCAAGTTTACGAGTGGACTAACTATGGGGGAAAACATCATGAATCAATTTTTCAAAAAGAAATCCAATTTACTAGTTGTCTTCGTAGCATTACTTGTTGGGGCAGGAATTACTATTTTTTCACTTAAAGACGCTAGCAATTTAGAGGCTTCTGGGGTTATTGACACCCCACTTGAAAAAGAAGAACAACCAGAAAAGGGAAAAGAAGAAAGTCCTATTGAAAAAGAGAAAAAAACTTCAACTGAAGAAAAAGATGACAAAGCAGACGACGAGGAAAAGAAAACTCCAAAAGATAATAATCCGAAAAAAGAAGAAAGCGAGAAACCAAAAATTAACGAAACACCAGTTACACATAAAGATTATCAAACAACAACTGAATTGAACTTACGAACAGGTCCTTCTCCAGATAATAAAAAAATTGTGGCCATTCCAAAAGGGAAAAACGTGACCCATATTGCAACTTCTGGGCACTGGTATAAAGTGCAGTATGGCAAACACACTGGGTATGTAAATAGTGGTTATCTAGAAGAAGTAGGAACAGTTGATACGTCAAAAGAGAAGTCTTCCAAATCAACGAATTCAGAAGCAAAGCAACCGACTAAAGCGACCTATGTGCAAGGGATTTTAATTGCGAATAAAAAGTATCCCCTCCCAGCTAATTATGCACCAGGGGAGAGCAAGGAAGCGCGCAACGCATTCAATAAAATGGCAGCAGCTGCCAAGAAAGATGGGATTGGTTTAGTGGCTTTTAGCACATACCGTTCTTATGCGACGCAACAATCGACCTATGATTATTGGGTAAGCAAAGATGGTCAATCAGCAGCAGACCGCTATAGTGCTAAACCAGGGACATCGGAACATCAAACTGGATTAGCGTTTGACATTCATGAAACAGGGAAATATGACACCCGCTTCGAGGAATCAGATGGGACGAGGTGGATGGCGGAAAACGCCCATACATTCGGATTTATCGTTCGCTATCCAAAAGGAAAAGAACATATTACCGGCTATATGTACGAACCATGGCATTTGCGTTATCTTGGCGTAGATATCGCTACGAAAGTTTTTAATAGTGGTTTGACATTAGAAGAATATTTAGGGATACAATAATTGAGGGACCTTCCTTCTCTATGTGAAATTGCTAGAGTGGGAAGGTCCCTTTTATTTTGTCGCAAGTCTACTGTTCAGCAAATAATGCCTCCAGTTTCTCTCGCAAAGGCTTCATCTCATCCTCCACAATCATGTCTAATGCTGGGTTTTCGTCCTCAAAATAAATTTTCCCTTGATGAGCACTATTAAATAACATTTCCGCTGCCATTAACAACTCATAATAGCTCGCTTCTAGTTCCTTATCTTCCGGTATAATCCGGCGCAAGAGATTCACTCCACCATTTACTTTATCGTAATATAATTTAGCATCTTCCGTAGAATTACCTTCATAAATAGCGATTAACTCCGCAGAATCAGTTAACAAGTTCCCGACGACAGACTGGATTTTACTATGGTAATCCTCCGCATCTCGTTTGTTCACTTCCGCTTCATTTTCTCTTACAGCCGTTCCGGTATCCTTATCAATTTTTTCCTCAGGAATGATAAATCCTCGGAAAACAAGTGGATGATCCGTGTAAATCTCACATAACCCGTCTTCACACCCGATCACACGCACTTCATGATTGGAAATTTCTTCGATATTAATATTATACTTCGTTAATTTAGCGAAGTTTCTCAAGGAGATATCATCCAGCTTCTCTTGATTATTTTCATCAGCAGATTGCTTCCATTCTAATGCATCTTTTTTCGATAAAAATAGCTCCTCGGTGAAATCGGTTAAGTTATAATAATGCCCGGCAATAACTTCTGTTTCCTCTTGTGGATTCGGATTGATAATGTCCTCGTAGGCTAATGTTTTCTCTACAATCGGAAACAGTGGAAATTCCCAGTGGGTACGGCATTCATTGAATGTATAATGACCCCGCTCAACCGTTTTCGCTACCGAGCTACATTGTTGTGGTGCATTGTAAAACACTTCCTGAACAGTCAATTTGGACTCGTCAAAATACGTTAAATCAGGGGTGACGTCAATCCAAGCTTGGTTCGCATTTTCATCATATCTTGATTGCAATTCATAAATGAGTACCCCTTCTGGCACATACTTTACGACCCGAATTTGGCTCTCATTATCTTCACCATTTGCCCCGGAATTCTCAGCAAATTGTTCCAAGATCTCCACGTTATACAATGCTTCATCTTTAAAAACAACGTCTGTTTCCTTCGGGATAAATTCCTTTATTTCTTTTTCTGGTTCATCTATTTGTTGATTCGATTCTTCTGGTTGAGAATTTTCATTATTGTTCGCTTCGTTATTTTCCTCCGTTGTCCCACACCCAATGAGTAGCAAGAACAACCCTGTCATAAGAAATAATTTACTTCGAAAAAAAGCCATCATCTCCACCTTCTTTGGAATTTAGATTTTTGAATGAACTCCATATGTTAACAGTAATCGTTTTTTTCGTGGATTACAAGGAGAAAAAGGGGGACAGTCCCCCGCCACGCTAAAGCGTTAAAGCGGGGACTGTCCCCCTCCCTCTACTTCTTAATTACCAATTTCTCAAACCCATCTTCCATAAATTCTTCAATATAACTTTCTTCAATTTCCGTTATTCTAAGGAATCTGCTTTCTGGGTCATCATTGCGCAAATGCTTCTCTCTTTCATAATCCCTCTCTGCCAACTTGATTGGTAGTGTCTCCCAAAACGTATAACTATCATATTCCTCTGCAAGTTGATGGATCTCATCTTCCACTTCCGGTTTGAGGAAATACAAATCAAGCAATTTATCATATTGAATTTCCTCGAGACCCATTTTATATGCTGACTCCAGGATATACTGATAAATCTCGTCATAAGATTCGATTGCCTCATCACGGGGAGAGTTAGCCAGCCAATTACCCGCCTCTGCAATTCTAATTAATTGCTGCATTTGTTTTTTAGTGAAGTTTACTTTCATTGGTTAATTCCTTTCTGAAGGTTTTATGATCATTATGAACTGCTGGTAATAGTGTAATTCATATGGAGGGTTGAAGTCTAATAAGAGGGGGACAGATGGGGGCCTTTTTTATTCTTCTTTTTAAATAGGATACAGGGTAAGATGAGGTTTGGGGCTGGGCCATTCTTCATTTTAACTGGGGTTAACAGGTAAAATGAGGTTTGGCGCTTGGCCATTTTTCATTTCGGCCTGGATTAACAGGTAAAATGAGGTTTGGCACTTGGCCATTCTTCATTTTGGCCTGGATTAACAGGTAAAATGAGGTTTAGCGCTTGCCCATTCTTCATTTCAACCCGAATTAACAAGCAAAATGATATTTGGCACTTCCCCATTCTTCATTTCAACCACGATTACAACACAAAATGATGTTTGGCCCACTCCCATTCTTTATTTCAACCACGATTACAACACAAAATGATGTTTGGCGCTTGCCCATTCTTCATTTCAACCACGATTACTACCCAAAATGATGTTTGGCCCACTCCCATTCTTCATTTCAACCACGATTACAACCCAAAATGATGTTTAACGCGCCACCCATTCATCATTTCAACCTAATACATCACATAAAATGAACCATAGAATATAAAAAACAAAAAAAGTACAGTCCCCCACCTCACTCAAAGCGTTAAATCCAGGACTGCCCCCTCCTTCTACTTCATCCTCTCGGGCAATGCGTGGATTGACTCGATCAACGCATTTAGTTTTCCTTCGATCCGGTGCAATAAGTAAAACGTCACCGCTATTGGGAAGCCAAGCTCTGTGATGAGTGAAATCCAACTTTCTTCCATGCCTCTCACCTCCTAAAAGTTAAAGTTATAAGAAAAGGTTGCGATGGATTCCACCGCAACCTCCTCGGACTACACTAATTCAATATCTTCTGAGTAGCGCTCGACGACACGTGCGCTATGCTTAGCAACTAAGTCGCCTCCACTAGATGTGAAAGCATTTTGTGCTAAGATGACATCCATTGCTGCTGTTACTGCAGCTGGATCAACAGGCTCGATTGGATTTTCAATCGAATAGGTGACAATTTTGCCATCTTCATTTTCAAACTTCAGTTCAAGAGCTTTCAACGTATTCCCTCCTTTCTTTTTATGATGGGGACTGCCCTCACTTTAACGCTTTAATGCGGCGGGGGACTGTCCCCCTACACTCCCCACTTAGTTATCATCCCTAATATCTGAGTTGTCGCGGCGTTCGATGTTGAAAAGTGGAAGTTGTTGCAATCCAGCAAATGCGGTTGCGATTTCGTACAATTGATCTGCGGTTGCTTCCGTTTTCACGTTGTTGAAGCTTTTTCCTTTATAAACAGGCTTTCCGCTTAATGGATCTGTCCCGTTATGGAACACTAGACGCAATGTAGAGCTAGTCATATCTGCTACTGCCATCCTGATCACCTCCTTTCACTAATACAATCGAAAGGGAGATCAAAAAGGGGGCATCTTATTTAAAATTTTTTATAAAATTTCCACCCACACCAAAAAACTCCCCAAAAACGATATCACCGCTTTTGGGGAGTCTCCAATTTAAACATATTAATCTCTACTAAACACATCACGTGTATACACTTTTTCTTTCACTGCTTTTAATTCATCTGACAAACGATTCGCTACGATGACATCACTGATTCCCTTAAACGCTTCAAATTCATGTACGACCCGTGAATCTAGGAATGTGTCGTCTGTTAAAGTTGGTTCATAAATGACCACTTCTACACCGCTCGCTTTAATTTGTTTCATCACATCAATAATGGCCGATTCACGGAAGTTATCCGATCCTTCTTTCATCGTTAATCGGTATAATCCAACGACTTTCGGATTTCGGGCGAGAATTTGCGCTGCAATATGATTCTTTCTCGTATCATTGGAATCGACAATGGCTTGAATCAAGTTATTCGGCACATCCGCAAAGTTGGCACGTAGCTGCTTCGTATCTTTAGGCAGGCAGTAGCCTCCATAACCAAATGATGGATTATTATAATGACCACCGATTCGAGGGTCAAGACCAATCCCATCAATAATCTGTTTCGTGTCTAATCCTTTCAACTCTGCATACGAGTCGAGTTCATTAAAGAACGATACGCGCATGGCTAGATACGTATTGGCAAACAGTTTAATGGCTTCCGCTTCTGTCGCATTTGTAAATAGGACAGGAATATCCTCTTTTAACGCTCCCTCGACTAATAGATCCGCAAATACTTTTGCCCGTTCGGATTGCTCGCCGACAATAATTCGAGATGGGTATAGATTATCATATAATGCTTTCCCTTCTCTTAAAAACTCCGGAGAGAAAATAATATTGTCTGCGTTAAATTTTTTGCTTACTTCATCGGTGTACCCAACAGGAATCGTTGATTTAATCACAATGGTTGCATTTGGATTAATTTTTAAGACGTCAGCAATAACACCTTCGACACTACTCGTATCAAAAAAGTCTTTTTCCGTATCATAATTCGTTGGTGTTGCGACTACGACATATTGTGCATCTTTGTACGCTACTTCGACATCCGTCGTTGCTTGCAAATTCAGTTTTTTCGTTCTCAAGTATACTTGAATTTCTTTATCCTCAATTGGAGAAATCTTATTATTTATCATGTCTACTTTTTCTGGAATAATATCCAGTGCCATAACGTCATGGTGTTGCGCTAAAAGAACAGCATTGGAAAGGCCGACATACCCTGTTCCAGCAATTGTAATTTTCATCTTTTCCCTACTTTCGTTACCAAAAATGAGCTAATACCATCATTATATTAAACAACTTTCGAATCTACAAATGGTTGCCCTAATCCCAAAAGTAAAAAGAAACATAAATCCACAATTTTCACGCTAAATTAGGGTGTAAGAATCGACGGAATATGATACACTATGAAGAAGAATTTTTTACCAATTGTGGGGTGAGGCGATGAAGAAAGTAATCACATATGGCACTTTCGATTTACTCCATATTGGACATGTCAATATTCTTCGACGTGCGAAAGAACTGGGAGATTATTTAATTGTTGGTGTTTCAACCGATGAATTCAACCAGTTGAAAAATAAAGAGGCACAGTACAGCTTTGAAGAGCGCAAAGTAATTCTCGAATCGATTCGTTATGTCGATCAAGTCATCCCTGAATACTCTTGGGAACAGAAGATTGAAGATATTAAAAAATATAATATTAGCACCTTCGTCATGGGAGATGACTGGGAAGGCAAGTTTGACGAGTTAAAAGCCTATTGTTCCGTCATCTACTTACCAAGAACAGAAGGAATTTCGACAACAATTATAAAGAATACATTAAAAAGTGAAACTTAATGGCCAAGAATTTCGTCTAATTATGGTAGTTGGGAAATCTATCAAATTTCTATGAAAATAGGATGTTCAAATGAAACGTTCTGTTGTAGAATAAAAAAGGTTTATCAAATTATGATAAGGAAGGGAACACTTGCAATGAAAAAGCAAAAAGACGCGAGAACCCGAATGGAAAAAAGACAAACAACTAAAAAATCAAAAAAAATATATTTTATCTTAGCACCTTTTATCATTTTACTACTAGTTGGTGGAGGATTTCTCATTAACTTCTATACAACTGCAGACGAAGTCATCTCCAATGCATATGAAGATGATGGTAGAGAAAAATCTAACTTGAGGGAAACAAGAGTAAATCCGAAAGAAGATAATATTTCGATCTTAATCATCGGTGTCGATGAAAGTGAACACCGTGCGAATGATGGTTATTCCCGTTCGGATACGTTAATCCTTGCGACATTGAATAAAAAGGATAAAAGTGTCAAATTAGTAAGCATTCCGAGAGATTCTTACGTGTATATTCCTGAGGTTGGTTACAACGATAAAATTAACCATGCCCATGCATTCGGTGGACCGAAAGCAACGATTGAAACGGTGGAACAATTATTAGATGTTCCCGTTGATTACTATGTGAAATTAAACTTCCATGCGTTTACTGAAGTAGTGGATGTTATCGGTGGAATTACGGCTGAAGTTCCATATGAATTATGGGAGTCCGATTCTAATGATAAGAAAAATGCGATTCACTTATTACCTGGTGAACAATTACTAAACGGTGAGCAAGCACTAGCATTAGCTCGTACGAGAAAATATGACAGTGACATTGAGCGTGGAAAACGTCAAATGGAAATTGTCAAAGCAACGATTAAAAAATCACTACAAGCAAACAACATTTTAAAACTAGATAATGTGATCGAAGCCGTTGGATCCAATATGACAACCAATATGTCGTTTAGTGATATGAAAAGTCTTGTAAGCTATGTAACTAGTGGTGGAAATCTGGACTTTGAAACTATGACTCTAGCTGGTGAAAGTTACATGCCTGCAAGTATTTGGTATTGGAAATTAGATGAATTAGCATTAGAAGAAACAAAAGAAACATTAAAAGAACATTTAGAAGTGAAAACGACTTTAACAGATTCTAGTACACACTCGTTAGATACAGCGAGTGGCGTAGAATAAATAATGTAACTTAAGTCTGCTATCATTTGATGGCAGATTTTTTTGTTGTCATGTATATGAATTCGTTTTAAATCCAAGAATAACAAGACATGGATTTGTAGTTAACCATTCACTAATTCATAACGGTAGTATATGTAAATACAACATAAAAAACACCTCATTTAGGGAGGGAATCTTTTATGCCTGACAAAGATACACCACCAACTCGAAAAAAACGCCATACACGCAAATTCAAGAAGCGATTTCTACTCATTCCTTTATTAGCCATCATCCTCTTTGGTGTGTATTACTTCGTCTCTCTTTATAACACAGCCAATCAAATTGTTACCGACTCCTACGAAGATGCAGGGCGAGATAAATCGGATCTTCGTGATCAAGCAGTCGACCCGAATATCCACAATGTTTCTGTCTTAATTATTGGGGTAGACACGAGTGAACATCGGAAAGACCAAGGAAACCCACGATCAGACACATTAATGTTAGCGACATTAAATCAGAAGGAAAAAAGCGTCAAGCTTGTTAGTATTCCACGGGACTCCTATGTCTATATCCCAGAGGTCGGATATGAAACAAAAATTAACCATGCCCACGCCTATGGGGGCGTAAAAGCAACGATTGATACGGTGGAGAATTTATTTGATATTCCAGTCGATTATTTCGTGAAGATGAATTTTGAAGCATTTGTCGATGTCGTGGACGCAATCGACGGAATAAAAGTGAATGTTCCATATGAGTTTTACGAATCAAATTCCCAAGACGTAAAAGGCGCCATTCATCTAATGCCAGGTGAACAAACATTAAATGGTGAAGAAGCATTAGCATTAGCTCGTACGAGAAAATTGGATAATGATATCGAACGAGGAAAAAGACAACAGGAAATTATTAAAGCCATCGTGAAAAAATCTGTCTCTCTTGGGTCATTTTTCAAATTAGACAATGTCATCCAAGCCGTCGGTGGCAACATGACAACGAACATGACGTTTGATGAAATGAAAAGCTTTGTCTCTTATGGAATTGGAGGAAATGAACTGGATATTGAAACGTACACATTAGTTGGCTACGATTCTCAGCCGGCAGGTATTTTCTATTATATGTTGGATCAGGCGGCGCTGGAGGAAACAAAGGCGATGTTGAGAGCGCATTTGGAGTTATAGAGGTCGGGACAAAACTATTTCTCACAAGGATAAATTCGAATATTAAAGTAAGCGCATCTAACCCGCCCCGGAAATATACTGCGCTTTCACTTTCGAGTACAGGGGCGACATCCGCTCGAAAGAACCATCGCGGTGTCTACCTTGCCGCAGGCGGCTGGTGAGCCTCCTCAGAGCTGTCGCTCTTGAGGGGTCTCACCGATGCCTTTCCTCCCACAAGACAAGGAACGCTTCGTCAGCGATACATCGCACGCAGAAAAAGCGTTCTTCTTTTTCAAGGAGTCTCCGTATATTTCCGGGGCTAGTGTGGTGATTGTTCGTAATTTACTGCCTTTATTAAAATTATGTCACAACCTCATGTACTTGTATCATATATGTACTTTTTATTAATCCAAACCATCCTCTGTTTCAGCAGGAGATGAATTATTCTCTTCTTCTAATGGAGGTTGTTGTTCCTCTTCTTCCTCAACAGGGGGTTTTTGTTCACCTTTTTCATCTTCCGGTTCTGTATTGTCTACTGGTGGTGTTTCAGGTTTGTTCGTATCTGGCTTCGTGGGCTTATTCGAAGGATTTTCACCTTTGTTTTCGCTACCCTTACCGTCATCTTCTTTAACATTCGTTCCATCATTAGACGATTCCTTTTTATTAGAAGTGTTACCCGTATTTTTATCGGTCTTCTTTTCTGGCTCATTTTGTCCTGTTGTTCTCATACTTTCTGAATCAGTTTGAGTTGGTTCTTTATTTGACGCTTCATTTGAAGAATTTATAGTAGAATTTACGTTATGATTTTTATTGTTATCCTGTTGAATCGTCGTTGCTGGAATTGATGTATCCTTTGTATCAGCGTCTTCCATTTCTTCTAAAGGATCATCTTCATCTTGAATTTCTTCCTCGATAGTAGCTGGTTCATCTTTTTCCTCTATTTCAAGAACAGCATCTTCATGATTATTTTCCTCTTCATTATCTAATGCAGGATCTTGTTCCTGACTATCATTCGAACTTTCTTTTATTTGATCAGACTGTTTACTTACCATAGTTTCTTCAGGCTGGTTCGTTAAACTGTTAATTACCCAGAACCCTCCGCCAAGTAAAGGCAGTACTAATAAGACTGATGCGATTAGGCCAATCGTCTCTCTTTTAACTTCCAAGTTATCCCCCCTAATCCTATCTCTAGTTTAACTATAGTATAAATTCCCCATCATGTGAATAATTTCCCATGTTTTCTTCGTGTAAATGATGCAAAATTCTACTATTTACGACTTTTTTCTTAGTAGAAGCATCTATGATAGTTCTAGGTATTTACTCCGCTAAATTGCTCATGCTAATCCTAAGTTATATTTTAGGAGTGGTATTGTGAGTCTTTTTATTAACCATTCAGTCGAAACAAATAATGATGAACTCATCGTTACGTTATACTTAGATAAGCGATTTGGACATGAGGAGTTTAGTAAGGAGTTTTTTAGTAAAGGAAATAAAAAGTCCTTAGAGAGTGAAGTAAAAAACTATTTCAAAACACATCTACCAAATATTAAATCCGGAATCGTAAAAATAGCATTTGGTACGATGATTTTAACAGTATTACCAATCCAAACATTTGCTCAAGATTTAGCAACTGATCCTTCGGGGGAAAATATTGAATATGTCATCCAAGCAGAAGATACCGTACCATTGGACGATACAACTACTACTCAAACCGATGATGGTAATGAAAACATTCAAGAGCCCGTTCCAGAACCGGAGCCCTCTACGGAAGATGATACTGTAGAGCCAGTTCCAGAACCCGAGCCCCCTACGATAGATGATACCGAAGAACCAGTTCCTAGTCCGGATACAGATGAACCATCCGATACAACACAAGATACGCCACAAGAAACGACGTACATTGTTATGGCTGGAGATACGTTAACACGAATCTCTAATCAACATCATGTCACCATCGATGAAATTAAGGAAGCAAACAACTTAACTAGTGATGTCATTTATGTTGGCCAACAATTAATTATTCCAAATACAGATACCACTGAATCCGACTTGGTTGAGGGTGAACAAGCCAATCCTGAGCCTACGGATACCGTTCAAGAACCAGAAGCACCTGAATTAGAGAATGAGCCCATTCAATTCGGAATGCACCGAGATGATGTTGTCATCTTAAAAGAAAATTTAGATACGTTAGGGTTTGTGGAGTGGAAGAACCCACCGACTGATTACTTCGGTAGGTCATCTGAACAGGCTTTATTAGACTTTCAAGCTTTTTACGGACTCAATGAAACGGGAGTTGCTGACCAGGATACATTAGCAAAAATCGATAACATATTATCTAGTCCACTCCAGGATGGGAATCGACATGATGATGCCATTCAATTAAAGATAAATTTAGAAATATTAGGCTATGTGAGTTGGAAGAACCCACCGAACAACTTCTTCGGTTCCAGTACGAAAGAAGCGGTTCAACGTTTTCAACAAGATAATAATCTCCCTGTTTCAGGGATTGCAGACCAACTAACTTTCTCCAAGCTACAAGAATTGGCACAGCAACCGCTTCACGTTGGAATGAATCGTCCCGATGCAGTCGATATGAAAAAGAATCTCGAAATATTAGGATATGTGAAATGGAAAAATGAACCAACTGGCTATTATGGTTCGCAAACGAAAGCAGCAGTTATATCGTTTCAATCCGATTATGGTCTACCAGCAACTGGTGTCGTCGATTCGGTAACCATGTCCACATTGGAGGATGCGGCTAATGCCCCAATGCGTGAAGGAATGTACCGTTCAGACGCCATTGATTTAAAAATAAATTTGGAACAATTAGGGTTTATTTCGTGGAAGAATACACCGAATAATTTTTTTGGCCCTTCTTCTGCAAATGCCTTACAAAACTTCCAATCCTATTACGGGCTAGAAGCGACGGGAATTGCTGATCAAGCAACATTACAAAAGATAGACGACATATTAGCGAGTCCACTTCAAGATGGAAATCGGCATGAAGATGCGATTCAGTTAAAAAAGGATTTAGAAAAAATCGGTATCGTCAAATGGAAGAATTCACCGACCAATTATTTTGGTTCCAGTACGAAAAGAGCCGTGGAAGATTTTCAACGACAATACAATCTACCTGTTAGTGGGATTGCCGACGCAAGAACATTACAGAAAATCGCAGAAGTACGTGAAGCCGTTGTTGAAATTAATAGCTTTTACATTACTGGTAAAGGCTATGGCCATGCGGTTGGAATGACACAATACGGTGCTTATGGTATGGCAAAAGCAGGACATTCCTACGAGGAAATTATTAAATATTACTATACTGGTGTAGAGTTAAGTACTCGTGATACAGAGAATCAACTAGTAAGAGTCCTGTTAGCACAAAATGCAAGTACTATAACCATTTCTAGTGACCAACCTTACCAAGTCGGTGATAAAGAATTTCCAGCTCATACGGTAACTTCTATTCAATATGAGAATGGAGAATATGTCATTAAAAATAGTGGCAATACGTATACACGTGAATCCCAGCTGCAAATTTCATCTACACAAGGTGGATTGTTACATTTTAAAGACCAGCAATATGAGGGGATATTTTATATTTCAGAAGATGCTGGAAAGCTGGATCTCGTTAATCACATCAATGTGGAGAGTTATTTAAAGGGTGTGGTCCCATATGAAATCATCCCAAGTTGGAATAATATGGACTTGTATAAAACACAAACATTAGCAGCCCGCACGTATGTATTGAAAGAAATCCAGAGAGATTATGATAGAAATTTCGATGTTTATGATACGGTCCGTTCTCAAGTTTATCATGGTGTTCCAACGAGTATTCCTGAAGTATATGTGAATAAAATTAATCAAGCGATTGCTGAAACGAAAGGACAAGTTATCGTATATAACGGTACCCTTATTGATGCCGTTTATTCCGCATCTTCCGGAGGCCATACCGTAGATGCTGCAGATGTATGGGGAAATAGTGTTCCTTACTTAGTTGGTAAAGAGGATCCGTACGATACATTTGTCTATTCTAATAACTGGTGGAACTACACGATTACCAAACAGGATTTGGAAGAATTGTATCCGTCTGTAGGTAAAATTATCGATGTTCGAGTGGAAGAAACGAAGTATAATCGTCCAACGGAAATTAGTATCATTGGAGAAGATGATTCAATTACAGTGACTGGGTCAGAGTTCCGATCTAAAATTGGTTCCGATAAACTAAAATCCAACACGTTTACTATTGAAGGTATTTCATAAATTAGAGATTGGGACAAACTAAACATTTAAGTTAGTGCATTTACCCCGCCCCGGAAATATACTGCGCTTTCACTTCCAGTACCGGGGCGACATCTGCTCAGATCAGTACCATCGCAGTGTCTACCTCGCCGCGGGCGGCTGGTGAGCCAGGCTACTACTTGGATAAGCTTCTTCGCTGCCTTGCACCGAGGAAGCTTTCTTCGTAGCGTTACTTGCAGACGCAGGTGCATCAACGGGGTCTCACCGATGCCTTTCCTCCCACAGGACAAGGAACGCTTCGTCAGCGATACATCGCACGTAGAAAAAGCGTTCTTCTTTTTCAAGGAGTCTCCGTATATTTCCGGGGCTGATGTAGTGATTGTTCTTTTTTTACTACTTTGTATTGTGAATTGTCCCAGTCACTTATTAATTACTTTTACCAAACTCAAATATACTCCCACTCAAATTCTCACTATTATATATAACCGCTACATAATCAAAATCATTTTCCAAAATATAATCTCTCACCGATTCACCTTCATTATGTCTGACATCGTAAAAAGTTGTTTGGTGAAAGTTTTGGGCAAGGTGGTACACTAAGGCATTCGCGTAGGAATCTTTGATAACTAGCATTTTGCCCGCTTTCACATTGGGATTGATTATTGTCAGTTCACTAAAATCCCGAGTATATAAATCCGAGTACGATACTTCATCCTTTGCACTTACATTAAAATAAATATGCTCCGGTTTCTTCTTTTCCCCATTCGCATAGACCTTATATTCGGTAAAAGCTTCTTGTAAGTAGACACACATCTTTTCATGATCATTTGAATTCACGGTCATATATATTTGCCGATTATAACTGCCGACAAATTCAGTTGGTGGGGAGAGACATTCCTTTTGATAGTACGTTTCCTTCAAACTTTCTTCATTCACTTGAATGGAATCGGAATGCTTTTTAAATGTATTAGACATTAGTTTATAAGCTTCTAATGCCCCTTTCCCATTCCAATGGTGGTCTGTTTTAAAGTACATGCTTTCGATTTCCTCTTTTGTAAATTCATCACGAAAGACATTTGCCATATCAACCGTAACGATGTCCTCATCTAACTTAGACAAAAAGTAGTCCTTATTCTCCTCCGACTTACTTTCATTTATATAATCAGGAAAAATGGATTGAAACAACGTCACTTTATGTGGAACCATAAAATAGTAAAATTCAATTTCCTCTTCTTGTAGGAACTGCGCCAATTCATTTATAGTTTCCGACGAACTGTTAATCCCCTTTTCCTTCAACGTCTGGCTCGGTTTTGGCATAATCCAATCTTCGGCCCCAATATAGTAATCATTCACATACGTTTTACCTGATAACACTTGGTAATTCGTGTACGTTTTTAACCAAACATCTCTACCAGGAAATTGATCGGTAATATATGTTTCGACATCCTTCATATATTGGCCTGTAATAATATTTTCGGTAGATAAGTCTGGTGTTTGAGCTAATGTTCTATTTTCGATATGGGAAATTTGATGGTCCTCCGTCAGGATCATATAGATACCAAAAATAAATAGAAATAGAATAAATAGCCCAGATAGCATGATTTTTCCAAATCGATTCATCCAAAAACAACTCCATTAAAATCTAAAATAAATAAACGGATTATAGGTTGAGTTTACTAATAGAATCATACAAACAACCATTAACATCATATACACAACAGGTAACGTAATAGACAAGACCGGTACGATGGCCTTTTCATAGTTCGTTAACGATATTATCTTTTTCCTCAACCAAGGGATGATCGGAATGGAAAAAATAATACCGAGCGCAAAAATCATCCAGTAATCATTCACGTAAATAAGTGCTTGTCCATCAACAAACCTTGTAGCGTTCATCCCGAACATCGTCTTTAAGTAGGCAAACGAATAGGAAAAACTATCTGCCCGGAAGAATACCCAACCAATCATTACAATAATAATTAAGTAGACATGTTGTAGTGGGGTGCTTAGTTTTGCTAAAATTTTCGCTAGTCCAATTCGCTCGAGCACAATTAAGATTCCAAAATAAAAGCCCCACGCCATGAACGTCCAACTCGCACCATGCCAGAATCCGGTAATCGTCCAGACAATGAGCAAATTAATGATGGTTCGATTTGGTCCTTTTCGGTTACCACCTAGTGGGATATAGACATAATCTTTAAACCATGTACTTAATGATATATGCCATCTACGCCAAAATTCAGAGACCGATCTTGCGATATATGGGTAATTAAAGTTTTCTAAGAAATCAAAGCCAAACATCTTCCCTAAACCAATTGCCATATCACTATATCCAGAGAAGTCAAAATAGATTTGTAGGGAATAAGCGATAATGCCAATCCAAGCAGTCGCAACACTTAGCTCACCTGCTGGGGTGCTGAAGATTCCATCAGCTACTTCGCCAAATGAATTCGCTAGGATGACCTTTTTAGCTAGTCCAACGATGAACCGCTTCACACCTTCTGTAAATTTATCTAAATGGACCATTCGTTTCTTAATTTGTTCTGCAACCGTATTATATCGAACGATTGGCCCGGCCACTAATTGTGGAAATAAAGATATGTATAGTGATAAAGAAAATAAATTCTTCTGTACTTCTGCATCTTTTCGGTATACATCAATGACATAACTCATCGCCTGGAATGTAAAAAAAGAAATACCGATTGGCAAAGGAATCGGTTCTAGTTCCAGTGATGTGTGGAATATATTATTGATATTATCAACAAAAAAGTTAGCATATTTAAATATCCCGAGAATCAATACATTCCCGAGAATCGCAATTGTTAAAAATAGCTTTTTTAGGGATAGATTTTTACGATATGTATCAATTAATAATCCAAAAATATAATTTAACGCAATGGAAAAGAGCATTAAGAACACATACTTTGGTTCTCCCCATGCATAAAATAGTAAACTTGCGAGAAGTAGAACGTAATTTTTAACAGAGTTACCGACGATATAGTAAACAAGAAGTACAATCGGTAAAAATACGAATAAAAATACTAAGTTACTAAATACCACAGTATAAGTCCCTTCTTAGACAGATTCGAATTCTTTATTTTCATTATATACTAATAATTACTTTATAAACTTTTTATTAGGGATTTTTTCGTATCTAGTACTCTTAGACTCTAGTGGTTATCCATACATTTCTATGCTAAAATAACTATATGTGTTTACATTCCTATGTCATTGTCATGAAGACTTAATATGCGAATGTACCCATTTAGTAGTAAAATTAAACTTGCATTTCCGTTCATATTTTAAACATTAAAGGGGAAACAGAAAATGGTTAAAAATCATTCTGAACAGTCACGAATGGTTAAAAGAAAGAAAAAAAGAAAGCTACGCAGACGTGTCTATTTTATATTAATTCCGTTGATAATCGTATTTGCTGGTTTAGGCTATGCAGCATCCTTATATATTAAAGCTGATTCAGCAATTAGTAATTCCTATGAAGATGACGGCAGAGAAAAGTCTAAGCTGAGAGAAGCAATGGTTGATCCAAATGTGGACAATATCTCGATTCTTATTATCGGTGTAGATGAAAGTAATCATCGTGGCAACGAAGGGAATTCGAGGTCTGATACACTTATTCTTGCAACATTAAATAAAGAAGAAAAAAGTATTAAACTCGTTAGCATTCCACGTGATTCATTAGTGTATATCCCTGAGGTTGGTTATGAAGATAAGATTAACCACGCGCACTTCTTTGGTGGCCCACAAGCAACTATTGAAACGGTGGAGAACTTACTAAATATCCCTGTGGACTATTATGTGAAAGTAAACTTCCACGCATTTATTGAAGTCGTTGAGGCAATTGGTGGAATTGAAGTGGATGTTCCTTACGAATTCTGGGAATCGAACTCGGATGATAAGAAGAACTCCATTCACCTACTACCTGGTGAACAATTATTAAACGGTGAAGAAGCACTAGCATTCGCCCGTACGAGAAAGCTCGACAATGACATTGAACGTGGAAAACGTCAAATGGAAGTCATTAAAGCAGTGATTAAGAAATCGTTATCTGTCGGCTCAGTATTCAAGCTCGGTGATGTAATCGATGCAGTTGGATCCAATATGACAACGAATATGACCTTTGATGAAATGAAAAGCTTAGTATCCTATGGACTAAATGGTGGCGGATTAGATATCGAATCGATGACATTAGAAGGCGCCAACTATCAACCAGGAAAAGTATATTACTGGAAACTCGATGAAATCAAACTAGCCGAAGTCATCAACCTACTCAAAAACCATCTAGAACTAGATAGTGCTGAAGTAGTTAATGCAATTAATTAGTTAAAAATTATTAATCTAGAAAAAAACTGCTAATCCCATTCAGAGATTAGCAGTTTTTTTATTTGTGTATTCTTCCTCGAACACTAATTTTTCGCATACTATTTAGTAATGGCTGGCGCTTATTCCACGTAATCCCAGCTAATTCAGAGATTAATTGTATAGCTAATATAATAAGCAAGAAGATAACTAACGAACTTAGTAATCGAATACTATTGAATATAATCGCCATACTACCAAAGAACGCACTAAATCCATATAAGACTAACACCGCATTTCGATGAGAAAACCCCATCTCCATCAGCTGATAATGAATATGTTTTCTATCAGCCGTCGCAATCCCTTGCTTGTTCATTATTCGTCTAATCATCGCTTGAATCGTATCAAACACAGGAACAGCAATGACAATAATTGGAATGATGAAACTAAAGAACGCCACATTTTTAAAGAGACCTAACATGGATATAATGGCGATTGAATAGCCTAAAAACAATGCACCTGTATCACCTAAAAATATTTTCGCTGGATAGAAATTATGGAATAGGAACCCAATACAACTTCCAATCAAAATCATACAAAGTGCTACGACGATCATTCGTCCATCCATAATCCCCATAATTAATATACTAATTAATCCAATGGTCGACACACCAGTTGCCAACCCATCTAGGCCATCGATTAAATTAATTGCATTGGAAGCCGCAACAATCCAAAGGATCGTTAGAAATATTCCAAAGTTGTCAATATAGACCGAGCCCATAAAAGGAATGGATAACTTTTCAATAACTAATCCAGATGAGACAACTACACCTGCAGCTGCAAGTTGACCAGCTAATTTATACAACGGTTTAATGTTAAAGATATCGTCGACTACCCCAGTGACAAGCATAATAAGTGCCCCGATGATAATTGCATTCATATGTTGTTCAAAGGGTTGTAGATAAATAAATCCAGCTGCAACTCCAATAAAGACGGCGAGTCCGCCAAGACCTGCTTTTACCTCATCATGCATTTTTCTATTACCATCTGGTTTATCTACTGCTCCAACTTTAAATGCTATTTTTTTAATTAATGGTGTAACAAAAAGAGTCGTAAGACCTGCTATACAAAATGCAATTAACAAATCCGCTACATTAGTCATAATGCACCTTCATTTTCATTTTTTTATAATCATTGATATTTTACCATATTATACGAAATGATTCTCGATTTTTATAGTGTAATCCATCATTTTCATACAAAAAAGTCTAGTTCTTCAATAAAATGAAGAACTAGACTCATAGATTATTTATAAACAGGAACATCAAAGATTAAGTTGTAGTTTCCTTTTTCATAGATGCGTTGGTAATTATATACTTGTTTATAAGCCCAACCGATATCTGTTGCATATTGATGCTCTGCTTTGCCTCTTTCTTCCATATTTAATGGATTCCAGCGCATGTTATATAGGGTGTGTTGTCCGACATGAATATACTTCTCACCGGCAAACTGTGCCCCACCGATTATCGCATCATCGACTGTAAACCATCCTTCTTCAATCGCTCTTTGTGTGCCACACTCTTTTGCACAATGATCGTTAGCACCGATTCCGAAGAAGTTATAAACTGATTTACCATTATGTTTAATACTACCATCAGAAAGAGGGGATTTTCCTCTACCTGTTTCTAACATCGCATGGGATACTAAATAAATTTCATTGATGTTTGCTAATCTTGCTGCTTCTCTAAATACTGCGCCTTTACCTTCTAGTTTACCTGCGCCTTCTAGAAGTTTATCCAATTCAGAAGCAGGTGCACCTGTAAAGTAACGTAAATCTAAAAATTGATATTTTTGATTTACATCATCTACATAACTTCTCGGATCTAAATATTTTTTCGTATCCGCTGAAGTTGCATTTCTCCATTTGTAGGTCAATTTAACTTTATGCCAGTTATTCCCTACACTTGATACGGTAAATACTGTCCCTTTATCCACCGTTTCATAAATATGATAACTTGTTCCTTGTCCAGAACGTACATTCACTCTTGCTGTAGTCTCACCTAGCTTAATATTAGCATTAGCAAGAGAACTATGGACATAGAGAATTTCTCCTTGGTACTCAATTTTAAACCATCTCTTACTATGACTAACCATATCCCCTTCTACATTATCATCTAAAACTTTAAATGTAGTTCCGCCAACGACAGAACCATATATATTGTTTGATAATAAATATGGAGATTTACGTAAGTTAACAGAGTAACCAGTAATCGAACCACCATCATACAATTTTAAATACGTATTGCTTACATAGCCGGAATAGTATTGATCTGACTGTGGTTTTACCTTCATCTGTATATCTAAAGCTTTTTGTAAAGTTAGATTATATTCAGTGGTAAGGAATAGTTCTTTGACACTTGCCATTTCTACGAGCAATTCTAGTGTGATTTCATCAATAATACCACTAACCGGAAGACCGTTATCTTCTTGGAATCGTTTCACAGCATTTTCTGTTGAGCGACCATAATATCCATTCGGTTCATTTTTCCAATTCACATAGCCTAATTTCTCTAAATACTTCTTAAGCTGAATGGAATCTTCATGCGTAACGCCGTATTGAAACGGACTAGCTAATATCGACTCAATCTTATTAACCGTTTTTGGATTGACAACACCACTAGCAATTAATCCATAATGTTTTTGGAAATTATTAACAGCTTTTTCTGTTTCAACCCCAAATGTATTCGTCGTATTGTTGATTGGAAAACCAAGACGGTTCATCTGTTCTTTTAGTTCGATAACTGCTGAACCTTTGTCGCCAACTTTTAAGGAATTGGATAGAACTTCATCCAGTTTCGTTAGTGTAACTTCTTCAGCAATTCCGGATACTACTAAATCGTAATCTCTTTGGAAGGCTTTCACAGCTTTTTCTGTTTGTGATCCATATAGAGGTGTTGGATTTTTAAGATCTAAATATCCTAAATCGACTAATTGCTGCTTGATGATGATAGAACCTTCATTACTTTTACCTTTTTGGTAAGGGCTAGCTAATACTTCTTCCATTTTATTTATGGTTGCTTCGTCCCCTTTACCAGTTTGAGGAAGTCCATAATATTTCTGTAATTTAATAACAGCCTGCTCTGTTGATGGACCATAAAAGTTAGTTGGAGTGTTCTTCCAAGAAACAAAGCCTAATTTCTCCAAATTCTCCTTAAATTCAATAGCATCATTACGTCTCATACCATTTTCTAATGGTTTAGTTGCTAATTCTGACATTCTAAGTTCTGTTACAATTTCTACAATCCCTGAAACTGGTAAACTTTGATCTCTTTGAAAGGCTTTAACAGCAGCCTCTGTCTGTGGACCAAAGAATGTTGTTGGGTTTTCAAAATTAGCATAGTCTAATAGAGTCAGAATCTCTTTAAGGACTACTACATCCTCATGTCTATTTCCATTTTGAAGTGGTTGTGCTAATACATTTGCTATTGCATCTAGCGTTTTTTGATCTGCTTTACCTGACGGAGTTAGCCCATAAACACTGTAATACTTTTGAAGTTCCATTACAGCACTTGCTGTTGAAGGCCCGTAGAAATTATTAGGAGTATTCTTCCAATTTACAAATCCTAATTTTTCTAGATTCTTCTTCAGCTCGATAGCATCATTACGACGCATCCCATTTTCCAATGGTTTCGTTGCTAAATCTATTAATTCAGCTTTCGTAATCGGTTCAATAATTCCTGAAACCGGTAACCCTCGGTCCTTTTGGAATGCTTTTACAGCTGCTTCTGTTTGAGAACCAAAGAATGTTGTTGGATTGTTGAAATTAGCAAAATCTAAAAGTGTCAGATGCTCTTTTAGAGTCACCGTCTCTTTATGATTCTTACCGTTTTGGAATGGGCTCGCTAACACATCAGCAATCGTATCTAATGTGTCTTGATCTGCCTTACCTGATTGCTGAATACCGTAGTATTTTTGCAATTTAATTACTGCTCTTTCTGTAGAAGGCCCAAAGTAATTATTCGGTATATTCTTCCAGTTAATAAAGCCTAATTTCTCTAGATCAAGCTTAAATTGCACTGCATCATCACGATACATCCCTTTTTGTAAAGGACCAGTTGCCAATTCTACTAATCTAGCTTTTGTAACAGGCTCGATGATACCAGAAACTGCTAATCCTTCATCACTTTGGAATGCTCTAACAGCAGCTGCTGTTTGGCTTCCGTAATAGTTTGTTGGATTTTCAAATGTTGCATAGCCTAATATAACTAAGTATTCTTTTAGAATAATGGTTTCTGAATCTCTTTTTCCATCTTGAAATGGACTTGCTAAAATTTCATCTATTTTAGCTGTAGTGGCTTCATCTACTAAGCCCGTTACTGTTAATCCATAATACTGTTGGAAATTTCTTAGTGCTTCTTTCGTTTGATTATCAAGAGATCCAGTGACACCGTCCTCAGTAAGAAAACCAAGTGTTACTAGATTACTTTGCAATTCACTATAGTCTTCCGCTTTTGCTACCTTCAATTGATTTAAGGCTTCAACTGGCTCCTCACTCTCTTGATCCTGTTCTTCCACAGGTTCCTCTGTTTCTTCCTCTCCACTCGATGTTGCTCCTACGATAAGTGGACTAAAGTGGAAAACAGATATTAATAGCAAGAGGGCCATAAAAAGTCTAATCTTCACTTTAGTTTCACCTCCTCTATTAAAATTACACACAAATCTAGTATCTGATAAATTATAGTATTTTTCAATAGAATATGTCGATAACGTGAAAAATTAGGTATTCATCCTTAGACAACGCTTACTACAAAAAAAAAACGGAGATTCTATCAACTAGAATTCTTCCGTTTTTTTAATCGATTATTATCTTTTCTTCAAACCAAATGAATGTGCAATCGCATCGGCGGTAATTCGACCTAAGTATGCTCGATAGCTTTTAGATGCTAACAACTTGTTCTCCGCCTTATTATCAATATACATATATTCTAATAAGATTGCTGGCATATTAGTATTACGTAAGACGTTGAAGTTCGCTGTTTTCATTCCTCTATCGTTCACATCGATGCGTTTAGCTAAATAATTGTGAATATCTTTTTGTCTATTTTTTGTTTCGTTCGAGACTTTCCCGTTATAGATATATGTTTCAAATCCTTTGGACAGTCCTAAATAAGCATTCGTGTGGAAGCTTACAAAATAATCTGCTCCCCATTTATTGGCCATTTTACTTCTATCTTCTAACTCAATAAATGTATCTGTTGATCGTGAAATCTTCACATCCACACCTACATACTTACTCGTTAGATAGGATAAGGTTTGTAATGCTATATCTAACACAATATTCTTTTCCTTTAATCCAAATCCTTGTCCACCTGGATCTTTCCCACCGTGACCTGGATCTAGAAAGATTTTAACAATCCCTTTTTTGGCTTTGTTTAACGCTTTTAATGTTATTTCATCAACAATACCACTAATCGGAAGTCCCTTATCTTTTTGAAAACGTTTGACTGCTTGCTCTGTTGAATCTCCAAAGTAATTATTAGGCGTGTTTTTCCAATTAGCATAGCCTAATATGTCTAAGTCCTTTTTTAATTGTTTCGCATCGGCATGTCTTATTCCTTTTTGTAAAGGGCTATTCAGTACATTGTCCATTTTATCCAATGTTAATATTTCTGCAATTCCACTCACGGGTAGACCGAAATGTTTTTGAAAACGTTCCACGGCTTGTTCGGTACTGGAACCATAATAGTTATTCGGCTCATTTTTCCACTTTACAAAACCTAGTCTTTCCAAGTTTTTCTTCAGTTGGATATTGCTCTTCTCTCTCGTTCCAAATCGATTAGGAGAATGTAGGATTTCGTTGACTTTATTTAATGTAAATTCTTCTGCTATCCCACTTACTGGAAGTTTATAAGCACGTTGGAAAGCCTCGACTGCTTTTTTAGTACTTGAGCCATAATACGTATTTGGCGCATTTTTCCACGTTACATAGCCTAAAGTCTCTAAATCTAGTTTCAATTGGACGGCAGCATCCGCTCTATTACCTACTTGCAATGGTGAAGCTAAAACTTCATTAATTGTAGTTAATGTAGCTTGATCAACTACTCCTGTTTCTGGAATACGATAATAGGCTTGAAGTTTTAATAGTGCTTTCTCCGTTGAACTACCGAAGAAATCATTCGGCGTGTTTTTCCATTTTATAAAACCTAATGTTTCAAGGTTTTCTTTAAATGCTACTGCATCTTCTCGGTACATCCCATTCTGAAGTGGGCCAGTAGCCATTTCGGATAGTTTTGTTTTCGTAATCGAGTCAACAACACCTGTTACTAGTAAACTATTATCCTTTTGAAACTTTGAAACTGCACTTGCTGTTTGGGAACCGTAATAATTATTTGGTGGATTATTCCACTTTACATAACCTAAAATAGCTAGATGTTCCTTAAGCACAATCGTTTCTTCATGCTTTTTCCCTGTTCGAAAAGGATTATCCTTCACTTCACTTAGTTTATTTAAAGTAACATCGTCAATTATTCCAGATGGCTCTAAACCAAACGTTTGTTGAAAGGCGATTACTGCCTCTTCCGTAGAACCTCCGAAATAACCATTTGGTTCATTCTTCCAACTTACAAATCCTAATTCCGCGAGGTCTTTCTTTACCTCTATTAATCTAGGATCTGTCATTCCTCTTGAAAAGTAGGTTTCTTCCTCTTCTTCATCACTTTCCGGTTCTTCGGATAGCTCTTCCTCTTCTTCATTTTGGATCTCATTGTTATGTATTTCATTTACTTGCTCTTTAGACGTATCCACTAAAGGTACTTCTTGTTCCTCGATAACAGTATCCGTGTTATTATCATTCAACCCTACTTCTACCTCTGTAGTTTCTTGAACAAGTTCAACATCAGTAGTCATATCTACTTCCTGATCGTCAGCATGATCCTCTACCTCGTCTACAAGAACGTCCAATCCTTCTACGTTATCATCGACAGTATCATTTGTTGCTGCTTCTGTTTCAATAATTTGTGGGCTAATAATGAAAGAATAGATTAATAGAATCGTTACAAAGAGGATACTTCTAATCATTTTCACTATCCGTTCACCTCCTCTAAATTCATATAATTCTATATTAGTATCTAATAAAAAGTACTGTTTTTCAAATGGCAAATTTCTACCAATTGACATAGAGGACAAATAAACTGAGGTTAGGACAAAAGTATTTCTATCTATGGTAAAACCGAACATTAATATTAGCTTTTCCTGCGCTTATGTTACATGCTCGTATTTTACCTTTATTGATAGAATGATGTCCCAACCTCAGTCTTCATCCAGCCAGAGTAGGTAATATATATTAACCTTCTTCAGTCATATTTACCAAGCCAACGACTGGTTTTATTTTGTCATATTGTTTTATGTTTTCTAGGTACGTATCAATTTGTTCACGTTGTCCCACGAGTTCGACAACAAATTTTTTCAATTTCTCGTTATACGTGCTAGTTACATGCAATCCATTGACTTTAGTTTTTTCGAGAATGTTCTCTCTATAGTTTGTTATCTCATTCTTAGGCATCGCAATATATAATTTGATTTTTTCATCCAGTTCCAAACGAACATTGTCTGTAATGGATAGTGTATGATAATTTTCATGTTTAAAGCCAGCTAACATCTTGGCATATTCCATGTTGGTATGTCTTATTTTGAAATATGTTTCCTTATTATCAATCTCATCCATTAATGAATCGTCTGGGAATTTACTATTTACTTCAATTAACCAAAGATCTTTATTCTTATCAATAGCAAAATCAAATGCAAGTTTTCCAAGACTAAGACCTGTTTCTTCTAATCTTTTGGATATCGTATGGGCTACAGAAACAAATTCTTTCGTATGTTTTTCAATCATTTCTTCATCCATGAAGTATATGTCTCTTAACACATCTGGAATTAATTTTGTTTCTCCACCACTAATATCTCTATTACTTACGATACTGTTATCTCCACTCACTCTAGAGACAAACATAAAATTTTGCCAATTACCTAGTCGGTCCTTGTCCATGCCAACTCTAAAGTCTACCACTTTATTATCAATTTGTAGTTCTACCGTCTTTTGAATGATATATTTTCTTTTCGTTAAATGTACGGATAAAAAGGATGAGAAATCATCTTTATTCGTAAATGTCCACTCGACATTTTCATTTTTCTCCCTAGTTTTGACCGTAATAACGTTATTTGAAGAAATAATGTTATAGATTCCTTTTCCTTTTTTCCCTTCAATCGGTTTCACATACACATTTCCATGTTTGTCTAACATTTCTGTAACATCATCTACTGTTTGATAGAGACTAGTATGAGGCAAATATTTGATCACTTCAGGGAATTGTTTCAATCGATCATACATTTCCCACTTGTTAATGGATTTGTAGTTATAGATTCTATCACCATATAACGAACCAAAATGTTCTTTCCAATCCGTGTTATACGTATTCTTTCTGAAAATAGAAGCAGGATATGGTAGAGTAGCTTTTTCCCAAACATCTCTCTTCGGATTGTAATAGTATCCACTCATTGTTAAATCTGCTTTATTCACGGTATCTAATGTAAAGGCAAAAATCACACCATTTAGATCTTTGTAATTCGCAACATACGTATGGAAGATTCTTAGTTTCTTAATTAAGGTCGTTTCTTTTCTTCCCATATAGATTCCAATAAAGGGACCAATAACTAATTCATTATTTGATACAGCAATATTATACGTACAGTCAACAGGTAGATTCAGTCTATGAACGATAGACTGTGCTAAATGAATATCATCACCCAAATTAGCATCAATTTCGATATTTACATCAGCCACTTTCAATCCAAATCTAATATTGGAATGTTGAAGGTGAAGGATTCCTAGTTTTTCTGCTACGTTTTTCCCTACTTTGAGAATTCTCTTTTTTTCTTCGATTACTTCTACATTAAAACTCATTTAAGAATGTCACCTCAGTGTTGTTATGGTTTACTAATTTAAGTGATATCTAATTCCGGCATCCAGGTTCTCATACGACTTGTTATTTCATCATAGACTTCACTAGACTTGAATATACCCATATCTGTTTTGATATATTCATTTTCCTTCAAATAATCCTCCAATAAGTACATTTTAAAATCTTTTTTGTTTGTACTATCGACAAATGTCAGCTTTAACTTTGGATTACTAATATCTAACATCGTACTGTTTGGATCTTTTTTCTCAATATCAATTGTTTGGAAACCACCTATTTGTCGATATAAGCCTTCTTGGCCCGTAAAGAAATTACCTAACGAATAGGCCGTAAATGTTCTTTTTCCTCTGGAGTTAAGAATCCATTCCACTGGCTGTAGGACATGAGGATGGTGTCCGATAATAATATCTGCGCCTGCATCTGATAAATCTCTGGAAACCTCTTTTTGCTCTGAAGTTGGATAAAGGTGATATTCTTTGCCAAAATGAAGAGAGACGACAATAATATCTGCCATGTCTTTATTTCGAATTCGCTTTATTTTGTCCTTAATTGGTTTCAGTTTTGTAGGGTGGTACTTATCGACAAGGTAAGGTTTATCTGTAGGGACTTTCCCTACCCCTGTACCTTTTGTATACGAAAGGAAACATATTCTTAAGCCATTTTTATGAATGATTCTTAGTGTCTGTTGATCTTCCTCTGATTCGTAGGCACCGACATATGGAAGTCCTATTTTTTTCAAGTTACTAATTGACTTTAATAGTCCTTCTTCCCCTTTATCTAGCACATGGTTATTGGCAATCGTCACCATATCCACATCTAAATCTTTCAGTAAATATCCAATTTCTTCCGGACTATTAAATTGTGGAAAGGAGGATAGACCTAATTCCTTCCCAGCAATGATTGATTCCTGATTAACAATCGTTAAATCACTTGTTTGGAATAAATGTCTAACATTCTCGATCTTCTCGTTAAAATCATATCCATATTTCTTGCGAGCCGTTTTATATAATCGTGCATGTAGTAGAATATCACCTGTGGCAGCTAGCGTAATTTTTCTTGATTCGCTCATTGCTATACACCTCCTAATAGATTGTAGCTTAACTTCTATTCTTCATTTTTTTAATCACTTTTCTCATAGGTTCTGTATATCGCCAAGATTTACTATTAAGTAAATTAGAATATTTCTTTTTCGCTGTTTCTAACTTCTTCCGTTCTTTTTCTACTTCTGCTTTCTTTTGACGTAAATATTGGTTTCCTTGTTTGTTGGCTTGTTTTTTGTTTCTTTTTTTAGGCTGAACTTGAACATTTATTTTAAAGCCATATTCTATCGGTCCATTTGTATATGGATTCAGATCCATGATCGTACTATTCTTCATGATAGCACTGCCTGATTGTATGACTTGTTTAAAAGTATTTAAATTGTTTTCCTCACCGGCTGCTACTATCAATGCATTTCCATTTTCTAAGTCGATGGTGTAACCACTTATTTTATTTGCAAGTGCTTGTTTTTGCACCCAATTTTTATAGGTTGTCGTTTGGACATCTCCATAAACTTCGTAAGCGTCTGTAATGTGTTTTTCCTCTATGTTTAACGTAGGAATAACGACTTCATTTACCTTTCCAGCACGAAGATGATCAGTTACTTTTTTGAAATCGAACAAATAATTAACATTGGCTTGTTCTTCATTCGTTTGCATTGAGTTTGGAAAGTAATAATCAATGATCGCCTTGGGAATATTTCTAGCTTCACCAGTCACCGGGAATAAGTGTGAGCCAATTCCCGCTCTCGTATTCACCTCGATGACATAAGAAGTTCCCTTCATTTCATCTACGATCATATCTACACCAGCTTGCGGCAATCCTGGTATTGCTTTTAAACTATTAATTGCTTGTTGTTTCATTTCCTCTGTTAATTGGTTCGTAACATCTACTGGTTCCCCACCACTAGATATATTAGCCGTATCTTTTAAGAATAAATACTCACCCTTAGTTAGGACACTATCAAGCGTATATCCTTTTTCTTTTAATATAGATAGAGCATGATTGTCGACCGTTATTAATCTTGTACTTAAGTTCGGGTTGTTTTTTCTTTCTTTATTCTTTTCATTAATTAACGATTCAATGGTACTTTCTCCATCGCCTACCACATGTGCTGGAATCCGTTTCACTGCGCCAATTACTCGGTTATCTACGACATATACTCGGTAATCATCACCAGTGACATATTTTTCTATTATCACTGCATGGAACCCTAACTCATTTCGTACATGTTGTAGCTTCTCTAATAGTTCATTCTTCGTTTGAATGTTTAACATGACACCTCTACCTAGCTTTCCATCTAAAGGCTTTATGACAATAGGAAAACCGATTGACAATGCATAGGCAAGGATGGTGTCATTGTTTACTTCTTCTGTAAAACTTTTCCCTTCTGGAACCGTTACTCCAGCTTCAAGGAGATACTTCTTGGTTAAATCTTTATCTTTACAAATTTCTACCGCTTGTTCTGAAACTTGATCCCCTTTGGATATTTGGAATTTATGTACAACTTCCTGATCACTTAGGGAATATTGAATTTCTAAATTCCCATTATGATAGGCGTTGTAAAATTTTAGTGTAAGTCCTCTTCTCCAGCCTTCAAGAGCTATGGAGTACATGCTAAGGTTATTTCCATGTGCCCTTTTAGGAATGGCATCGCTTATGTTCATTAGCCTGTGCAAAGACATTCTTCCACCTACAATCGTTTAATTCTACTTTTTAATAAGCTGTTTCACTTTAGTAGTATACTTCCACCAATTACTTTGAAGGATGTTGTTATGTTTCTTTTCAATTTCTCTTCTTTGTTTCTTTAATTCTTGAATTTCATTCTCATATTTCGTGATCGCTTTTCTATCTGTTTTCTTTAATGATACAGATGCTTCTTTTTTCTTCGTGATGATTTCAAAACCAATTGCAGAAATTGGTCTATTATCAGCTTCTTCCACTACTTTATCCACTTTGGCACGCTTTGGTTTATCAATATTCAATGTAGAATGGAAGTTATCTATATCAGACTCTTTACCAGCAACATGGATTAATACTGTACCATCATCCAGATTTTCCACCGTACCTATTAGTCGATTATTAAGTGCCATGCGTTGAACCCATCTTCTATAGCCCACTTTTTGTACTTGTCCAGACACTGTATATCGTTTTTTCACCATATCGTATTGCGGACAATCTGGTAAAACGACTTCCTGAGCAATGCCACTACTTAATAGCTCTGTAATAGCTTTATAATCATAGAAAATCTTATTTTTATGCGTTTTTCTATCATAATCGATGGTTTCAGGAAAATAGTAATCGATAACTGCTTTAGGAATATCTCGAGCTTGTCCTTTTACTGGGAAAAGATGGCTACCAATTCCAGGACGTGTATTTAACTCAATAACAACTCCATGGTTTCTATTTATATCAAATAATATATCTACTCCAGCTTGGGATAGTCCAGGGACAGCACGACAAGCATTTACAGCGAGTTCTTTCATTTCTTCCGTTAACAGCCCCGTTACATCGATTGGTTCTCCACCTGTAGATACATTACTGTTTTGTCTTAAATAAAGTAATTCATCTTTTTTCAATATACTATCTAATGTGTAATTCGCTTGTTTAATATTCTTTTTTACTTCTGTGTCAATTTTAATTGATCTTCCGCGTAAATTAGGATTCTGCTTACGTTCGTAATTTTTCTTCCTAATTAATTGGTTAATTGTACTTTTGCCGTCTCCAATGACATTGGCCGGTAATCTATTGATCGCTCCAATTACCATATCATTAACCACGTAAACCCGATATTCTTCGCCAAAAATATGTTGTTCCACAATAATATCTCGATATCCTAAAACGTCTCTTACTTGAATAAGAGACGTTTTAAATTCTTTTATATTATTGATATTAGGGATTACTCCCTTTCCTAGGTTAGCTCCGACAGGCTTAATAACTACTGGGAAGCCTAATGTTTTTGCATATTCAATGATTTCTTCATTTGGGTGGTTTTTATTAAAATTTCTACCCTTTGGTACAGAAACATTAGCTTCACTTAAATACTCTTTCGTTAGAACTTTATTTTTACATATTTTCATGGCTTCTTTTGAAACGTTAGGACCTTTTGACACAGCAAATTTTAGTTCTTTTTCCTTGTTGGATAAGGAATAATTAATTTCATATTTTTTCCCATATTTCGTATTATAGAATTTAGTAGTTAGCCCTCTTCTCCAACCTTCTAAGGCGATTGAATACATACTTAATTTATCGCCATTCACTTCATCAGGTATACTATCTTCCAGATGGGGCAACCATTCTTTTTCTAACCTAGACATCAATTATCAACCTTCCATAAGAACATTATCATTTGCTTATTGGGTCTTTATCTTTTACCAACTACGATTTCTTTCACTTTTCTAATTGGGGCAGTTAATTTCCAAGAACTACTGTTAAGAATATGCTTATTATCCTTTTCCAGTCTATTCTTACGTTTAGTTAAATATTGTAGTTCTTTATCCATTTTCCTTAATGCATAATTCACTGATTTTAAGCTATTTGTATTATATCTCTCAGCGATTTCAAAACCTACGATTACTGGTTCTTTCCAGATCTCTTCTTTAATTTTCTTAATATGAATATTTTTGTACTGACTAATGATTGATTTAAATTCATTTATCTTAGCTTTATCTGTGCCACCAACGATAATTTCTACTTCATCAAAGACCATATTTTTCACATAGCCATGTAAATCATTATCAAGTGCTTGTTTCTTCAACCATTTGTGATAACTATGGCGTTGCACATCTCCAGAAACGACATAACGCTTCGCAAAGAATTCTCCCATTGGTGCTGGAGCTACTTCTACTTCTAGTGCTGCGCGATTCTCTAACGGTTCCAATACAGTAGTCATGTCAAAATACACTTTCGAATTGGTCGTATCGATCCCTTTTGTTTCTGGGAAGTAATAATCGATAATTGCAGCAGGTATATTTCGCGCTTTTCCTCTTAACGGGTATAGAGCTCCACCAATTTGAGCAGTCGGATTTAATTCGATAACAACGGCAGGATCTTTGATGGATTTATCTTCATTTACAATTATATCAACCCCACCATGATATAATCCAGGAACAGCTTTCAATGCATCAATTGCAATTTGTTTAATATGGTCAGGCATTGTATCGGTAACATCGATTGGGTCCCCACCAGAAGAAACATTTGTCTTCTCTCTTAAATAAATTAATTTCCCTTTTTCTGGAACATCTTGCATTGTATAGCCAGCTTCTTGGACAAATTCTAAAATCTCTTTATCCATTTCGATTAAACAGCTTTTCAGACGAGCATTTTTTCTTCGTTCGTAGTTCTTCAATTCAATTAGTTCTTCAATTGTATGCGTACCGTCTCCCATAATATTGGCAGGAACTCGGTTGTATGCTGCGATTACTTGATCACCAACAACGTATACACGATACTCTTTTCCTGCAACATGCTGTTCAACAATTACTTCTGGGTATCCAAGTTCTACTCGGACATAATGTAGAGCTTTTCGGAACTCAGCTTCATTTCTTATATTCGTGACAACCCCATTACCTAAACTAGCATTCGTTGGTTTCAGTACTTGTGGGTAAGGAATAGTCCTACTAAATTCAATGATTTCGTCATCTGTAGCATCTTCGTCAAAGCCTTTCCCTCTCGGTACAGGTACTCCCGCTTTTTCTAGCCAGATTTTTGTATCATCTTTTTCCGAACCGATTTCAACTGCTGAATTAGGTACTTTATCTCCTCGTGAACGGAAGAAGTAATGTGTACGCTCATCAGAGCTAAGCGAATATAATCGTCCTGGTGGATTTACACCGAATATAATCATATCCTGAAAATATTCCGAATCCTTCGTATACCATTTTAATTTAAGCCCTCTTCTCCAACCTTCCAGTGCGATGGCAAATGAGTCAAGTCTTGTTTTTTGGGCATGTACTACTATTTCATTTGGTAGTTGAGGTAAGCTGATACCCCGTTCCTCTTTCATGGATGTATTCCTCCTATAACACCGTTAAATTATCTAATTTTCTTTAATAAAGCTCCTGCTACACGAATTGGTTTGGAAATTCTCCAAGATAAGCTTTGTTCAAATTTACGGTTTTGAACTTCCGCCTTCTTCAGTGCTAGTTCCGTTACTTCCATTTCCTGTAAGATTATCTTCATTTCCTCTAATTGCGTTTTTAAATCTGCTTTAATATCAAAGCCTACTTTAATCGGTTCATCATAAACTTCTTCTTGGATGTCCAATACATGAGACCGTTCAGGGTCTTCTAATAACGCATTTCTAAAATCATTGACCATCTCTTCATCTGTTCCAGCTACAACCACTTCAATATCTCCATCTTCCAGATTACTTACGAATCCGTGCAAGTATCGTTCAAATGCTTGCTTACGAAGACCACGATGATAACCAATATCTTGAACTTCACCAGAGACGATATATTTCTTCGCTATTATTTTTCCTTTTGGAGGTGGTGTTACAGTAGTAATGAATGCTTGTCTTGAATTTAATGGATCTAACACATCATGCAAATCAAAATAAACTTTCCCTTTATTTTCGATAATATCTTTTGTTTCTGGGAAGTAATAATCAATAATAGCTGCAGGTACATCCCTCGATTCCCCTTTTACCGGATAAAGGATTCCACCTAATTGTGCTGTTGGGTTAATTTCTAACACCACACCTGCTGGATTACTCGAATCATTCTCATCGTACATAATATCAACAGCAGCATGGATTAGACCTGGAACTGCTTTAATCGCATTTACCGCATTTGTTTTCACTTGTTCTGGCAGTTCATCCAATACGTCGACTGGGTCCCCACCTAAGGAGATATTACTTTTCGAGCTAAGAATTAATTGCTCCCCTTGTTCTAAGACCGTATCTACGGTATAGCCTTTTCTTCCAATAAAGTCAGCTAACTCTTGGTTAATTTCAATTGGACAACTAACCAAACGAGGATTCAGACTACGTTCCTCATTTTTCAATTCGATCAATGCTTTTATCGAATTCATTCCATCCCCAGTTATGTTTGCTGGAATACGTTTAATGGCACCAACTACTGCATCATCCACTACATAAATTCGGTAATCGTCACCGGAAACAAATCGCTCGACGATGACATCTTTAAATCCTAAATCAGAGCGCACATATTCAAGCGAGAATGCTAATTCACCGGAACTCGTAATATTCGCAATGACCCCTCTACCGAAGCTCCCGTCTGTTGGTTTTACGACAACTGGATAGCCTAAAGCATTCGCATAATTAATAATCTCTTCATCTGCTACATCTTCTGTGAATTGTTTCCCCTCTGGGATTGGGATCCCAGCCTTGGACAATACTTCTTTTGTTTTTTCTTTATCTCTACCAATTGCCACTGCTTCATTAGTTACTAGATCTCCTCTAGTTCTAAAGAAATAATGGGTTTTATCGGCAGAGCTAAGTGAAAATAGTTGACCCGGTTTATCGACAAACCAAGTCGTCATTTCTTTAAATTTCTCCGAATCCTTCACATGCCATCTTAGCTTTAATCCCCGTCTCCAACCTTCTAGTGCAACTGCATATGCATCTAAAAGATGACCATGTGCATCTGAAACAAATTTACTCGATAGGTGTGGTAGCCACTGTTTGTCTTCTTCCATCAAGATATCCTCCTAAAATTCCCTTATGAAACCATCATTATATTTTCCATTTATAATTTCTCAAAAAGATTAAATTTCTTGCCATCTAATAAGTCTTGAACTAATCGCCCCTCTGCTTCCAAGAAATAATCTCCTAACCACTTATCAGTGGCTTCATCAAATTCATCATAATTTCCTGGTTTTGGTGTGAATTCACCAAAGACTAGACCATTATTTGAACGGAGGAAGTCAATTCTAATAAATGGAGCAGGAATCGTTAAACTAATTGTTTCAGCTAGCTTAATTTCCTCCTCTGTACATCCCTTCCCTTTAAATAAGTCATTATTATACTTACCAGTATCCACTCGCTCACCTGATGCTGTCCACCAGCAGTACTTCAATTCTGGATAGCGAGATATCTCCAATATAAGACCAACCTTACCATAAAAGCAATAGAATTTTATATCACGGGCAGGAACTTTTTCTTCCCGATTCTCGAGTAATAATTCCTCTACGAACCATTCATCCTTATCGACCCATCCTGAGTGTAAATCTTGGTTCATGGATTCGATTAATTCATCCCAACTTTTAAGAGTTTTCGAACGTTTAATATCAAATATATCGGTCGTCGAATAGACGAGATACACTCCTCGAGAACCTGCTCCATCAGTCGGTTTAATAACGATTCCGTCTTTCTTTGGTACGGTACTTGTCGTGTAAACTTCTTCAGAGAACCACGGTACCGGAACTTCTAATTCATTTAGAAACGAATAGGCAACTCGTTTATCATCCAGTTTCCATTCTGGGAGATTACCGTTCAATTGCATTTTTCTCATTCGAGTATTTAAACTTCCTCTAAATGAGGAAACTTGTCTTAATTGTAACGGTTCTTCCCTTACTCCTTCTCGTACGATGAATTCTGGGATGTCTTCATTTTTTAAAGCAGATAAAACTTTTTGATAAACATAATCACGATACGTTTCTTTTTCTTTCATGAATAATCTTGCCGAATAGGTTAATGCATTATTATAGTTTGCTTCATGCTGTTTTTTATGTTCAACGATTTTGTCGATATATGGTAGGAGGTCGCCGTCTGCTTTCATTTCCTTTAATCTATCTTTCATGTTAAAACTATTTAGCTTCCGGTCATGAAGCATTAGCTCCTGTAGTTGTTCCTTCGTTTCATATAATTCATTCTGTGCTAATGTTAACTTTTCTTCTAATTCCGCAATTCTTTTGTCCTTCTGATTCGTCTTAGCTAGTGGTTTAAAGATTTTATATGTATTACTGTTTGTGATTTGGTTTATCTTCTTTTTATCTCTTTTCATTTCGTTCGTCTCTTTTTCAATCAAGGCCTCTTTTTGAATGATCGACTGAAGCAATTGTTCATTTTCCTGCTCTAGTTTTTGAACATCAGATGTGTTTTCTTTTATGCTTGGATGTTGTTCATGTTTACTCAACGAAACCGTCCCCTTTTTCTTTTCCTAAATTAAACGGATTGTCCTCCACTAGCCAGTCATTTAACCGTTCGTCATACGACTTACCTTGCCAATTTTCTTTCGTTAACTTCACATATTTAAGTTCATTGTTTGCTTGTCTCTTCAAGTTATCCCTCACCTTTTGACTGTAAGGATACCATCTGCCTAAGTTATCAAAGTAGGAAACGAGGTGTTGAGAACATTTTCGTAAAGAATATGTTTTCTTATTATGTTGAATTGGATCGGTATATATGACGACTTTAATCGTATCAGCCTTCACATTCGGTATATATTTCTGTTTTTCGGATAAAGCAGTCGGGTCTTTCACTAATAAGACGGTACAATGAATTTCTTCCCCGTAAACAAGAAATTGAACATCATCCCCATTGATACATTCTCTTATTTTGTTATGGATGTCTTTCGGCCCTGTACGGTTATATTCGTTCATTTGGATAAGCCCAGTTCGAAGACCACGTTCTTGATGAACTTGAATTTCCTCGATAATAGACTCGATCAGTTGCCCTGTTGAACGGAAATCGGCAGCGATTACGACATCAAATTGTCTTGGACGGCTTTCTCTTTCTAAACGTAATGGTTCTGGCACCGGATAGGGACGTTTCTTCATCGGGAAATCATAGTAAAGTGATGATGCATGCTGATGATAATAACGATAACTATCACGGTATTCCTTTCGAATCCCCATTAAAAAGCCATTATAACCGAAGACCGAGCTACCTGTTAGCGAAGAAGCCGATTGTCTCGCCAACGATAATGGACCAGTTGATAGATTGACGATACTATTTTTACCAAATACTTTTATGATTCGTTGGATAAACTCACTATCTGCTGCAAAACGGACACTATCCCACGCTCCGAGTTGCTCTTGAATCGGTTCTTTCCGAAACATTAACGAGGACATGTTCGTAAATACATATTCCCCTGGATTGCCTCGACGGTAGAACGTTAGATCTTCCGTCATTCGAGCTAATTGGGACGTGTTTGCTATGATAGAAGGATGTTCTATTAAATGCTTCACTTGTATTTCTATTTTTTCTGCATGGGACCAGTCATCGGAATCATTGACGGTAACAAATTCTCCCGTTGCTTGCATTAATCCTATATTTCGAGCTACATATGGACCACTATTTTTACCCGTTGAGAATAGTTTCACTCTTGGGTCTTTCTTCATGATGTCCTTTACTACTCTCACTGTATCATCTGTACTACAATCGTCAACAACAATGACTTCTACTTGTTGCCATGTTTGCGTAAGCATTGAATCAATCGCAATATGAATTCCATCCGCTGCATTATAAGCTGGGATAATGATTGATACTTTTGGACCATCCATGATTTTTTCTTTAGTAGAAATGGTATATAAATTATTGTAAGGAACTGTTTCCTCATTGTTATGTAAGCCAACTCTTTCTAGTCCATAATGGGAAAGTACGTGATTAATCCACTGTAACTTTTCCGTATCGTTTGTTTCTGTATTGGCTAATGCTGCATATAAATCTGGATGTTTCTCGTTTGCCAACTGTTTATGAATGACTTCTTTAGCTTCGAATCGTTCGCCGCATCGCTCTAAACATTCCGCTAACAGAATCGTTAGCTTTCTTTGCCCATCTTTGTCACGTAAGTTTGCGATGGACTTCAAATAACGTAAAGCAATTGCTGCATCCATTACGGTATATTTATTCGCATACCAAAGAGCAAGCTCCCATGCGGCCGCTTGCTTCAAATAACTACTCTCTGTTTGTCGATAGATCTCTTCTAAATTTTGAAGGCTCTTCTCTATAAACCCAAGTGTATATAGATGGTATTTTTCATTTTTTAATGCATTCGATGCTTTCTTTTGGCGATAAGCTTTACTATATAATTGACGCTTATCTCTTCTACCAAGAACATAAGCCCCTGATTCTTTGGCAAAGGACTTCATTTTCTGAGGAGTTTTCATCAATTTATAAGCTGTACTATGTTTAATGATGTGAAGTTCTGTTTCCAACATCGTACGCTTTTTGCTTACTTCCTCCCTAAGGGATTTCTTTTCTCGCCAAGTCTGATCGAGTTGGCGTAATGTATCTTGAAGTATTTCATTTTGTTTCATTAGCTTATCTATTTCACTGCTCATTCCGCATCTTCCAATCCTCATCTATTAGATGGAAATCAACTTCAGGGTACTGTTTCTTCACATAATTTACGATATCATCATCCGCGCCAAACCACTCTTGTCTTCCTGAGAAGTAGTCTGTAGCATGGTTCTTAAAGGTATCTAATTCCACGTTCTCTACATCATCGATAATTACTTTTATACGATCTGCCGTCACTTTCGGAACATAGCGCTGCTTATCTTGTAATACGGCACTATGCGGGATAATGAGTTCTTGCGCCATAATGTTCTCCCCGAAAACAAGCATTTGAATCTGTTCCCCATCAATTAGCTCGCGAATTCGAATATCGACTTTTTCATTCGATAGTTTCAAATTAAATGTATTCATCTGTACAAGTCCAATTGTAGAATCATTTTCAGCTAATGCTTTTATTTTCGTTACTAAATCTTGAGAGACGTTACGAAAATCAGTAGCTATGACAATATCAAACTGTCTACTTCCCATCGGTTTATCTTCTCGTTTCGGCCACATTGGTTCTGGTACTGGATATGGTCGTTTCTCCATTGGATACGGATAATATAGAGTGTTCCCGGATTGATGGTAGAATGACAGACTTTCCACATATTCTTTCCGTACGCCCATAAAGAATCCATTATACCCGAAAGCGGAACTTCCAGTTAAAGAATTAACCGATTGTCTTGGTAAGGACAATGGACCAGAATGTAAATCTACATATTTATTCTTACCGAACACTTTAATCAATCTTCGTTTAAATTCACCGTCAGCTGCGAAGCGAACACTATCCCAGTTACCGATTTTTTCAAGAACGGGCTCACGGCGGAACATTAACGAGGACATATTCGGGAATATATACTTCCCTGGAGTTCCTCGACGGTATAATTTAATTTCTTCCGTCAGTCTGGCATGTTCGGAAGTATTGGCGATGATGGAATCATGTTGCATAAGATGACGTGCTTGAATCGCAATCTTTTCGGCATGGGACCAGTCATCGGAATCATTGACCGTAACAAAATCTCCTGTTGCATGCTTTAATCCGATATTTCGAGCGACATATGGGCCACTGTTCACCGGTGTCGATAACAACGTAACTCTCGGATCTTTCTCCACGTATTCCTTAATCACATCGGCCGTATTGTCCGGACTACAATCATCGACAACAATTAATTCTAAATTTGTCCATGTTTGGGAAAGAATCGATTCAATCGCAATTCGAATACCGTCCCCTGCTTTAAATGCTGGTAAAATAACTGAAACTTTCGGACCATCTGTAATTACGTTTTTGATGGACTCGGTTCGAAGGTCATCATACGTACTGTCATTTCCATTCTCAAAATAGATTGGAGCAAGATTATAACTTGTCATCGCCTTATTGATCCATGTCACTCGTTCTTCGATGGACTCATGGAGATTAGCCATACCTAAAAATAAATCTGGATGACGTTGTTGCTCTATCACTTGCTGTAATACGTCTTTCCCTTTATCCTTTTCTCCTAAAATGTCATAACATTCCGCTTCGACAATCGCATATCTTCTCGTTTGATCCAGATTCTTTTCTTTCTCTTTCGCAACTGCAATGTACTGTAATGCTTTCTTCGCGCCTTCTTCCGAGTAATCATTGGCATACCAAAGCGCTAATTCCCATGCTGCTAGCTTTTTCAAATAAGGATATTTCGTATTTTCGTAGAACTGATTAAGCTCTGTTAACCCTTTATCTGTAAAACCTAAACTATATAGATGGTGGCGAATTTGTTTTAATCGTTGTCTTTCTAATTGTTGCTTACCTAAAATAATTTGCTTTAATTTTTCTTTTTGTTCATCTGAAAAGATGTCGCCTAATCGCTTCCGTTGCTTTTCGTTCATTATATTAAATATAAACCAATCGATCGGGCCCGTTATTACCTTTTTCATTCCCAATTCCTCCACCACCTAATTAACTTGCCTTATGCTTGATTACCTGTATTGTTCTTATTCTTCTTTTGATTCTCTTTTAACTGAATCTTCCGCTTCGCTCCGTTTACTTCTCGGTATTTCGCAACTGCTTCTTCTGCACTACCATCGAAACGAATTTGACCTTTTTCCATCCAGATTGCTCTCGTACATACTTTCTCAATAAAGCCCATACTATGAGACACGATGATTACAGCTTTTGCCTGTTCCATCATATCTTGAATTCGTTCACTCGCCTTTTGTTGGAAGGCGATATCCCCAGTCGAAAGAGCTTCATCGATAATGAAAATATCCGGCTGTAAAATAGCAGCAATACTGAAACCAAGTCTCGATTTCATGCCAGCTGAATAGTTCTTCACTGGTTTATGAATGGCATCACCAATTTCGGAGAACTCGACAATTTTATCGAATTTTTCTTCTACCTTTTTCTTGGAGATTCCTAATAACATCGCATTTAGATAAATATTATCTTCACCTGTAAGTTGCGCGTTAAATCCGGTTCCATAGCCAAGTAATGCTGAAGTTTTTCCATTAACTTGTAACGTTCCAGAATCAGGTGCAAGTATATTCGTTAACACTTTACATAACGTACTTTTCCCAGCACCGTTATGGCCAATGATCCCGATTACTTCTCCTTCTTTCACTTCAAAGCTAACATCTTTCAGCGCCCAAAATTCGCCCGTATTTAATTGATAGGAAACACCAACATTGTTCGCCTCAATAATGACATTGTCTTCTATTTTCGTCTCCGTTTTACTTAACTGGAGATTTCGATTTTTACGTAATGGTCTTGGTGGTACGGTTGCGCGATATTTCGCTACAATCTCTTTCGGATCACCAATTTCACGGACTTTCCCTTTTTCTAACCACATGAGACGGTCACAATTACGCTCAGCATAACGCAGGCCATGTGTAACAATAATGACCATTTTGGCTTTCGTCACGAGGTCTTTCATTTTTTCAGCAGCTTTTCTACTAAAACGGGCATCCCCAGTATTTAATGCTTCATCTAAAATGAGAACTTCTGGTTCTAAATGGGCAGCAACACTAAACCCTAGTCTTGCACGCATCCCACTAGAATAATATTTCATCGGTTGATCAATAAAGTCACCAATTTCAGAGAACTCATGAATATCTTCGATGTACTCGTTAATCACTTTTCGGTCGATTCCAAGCATCATGCCATTTAAATAGACATTCTCACGACCAGTAAGTTCTTTATTAAAGCCCATACCGAAAGAGAATAATGCTGTCACTTTTCCATTAACATGGATTGTTCCTTTATCTTCTCTCAAAATACCAGCAATGATCTTACTTAGCGTTGTTTTACCTGCGCCATTGGAACCGATGATGCCAAGAATTTCTCCTTGATGCCCATCAAAGCTTATATCTTTCAGTGACCACACTTTTTTATTTTTCTTTTCTTTTTTGTCTTTATTTTTTATCGCACCAAAGACCATCGATTTAATATCATCTCTTTTACCTGTTTCAAAGGAGACGCCTATATTTTTAGCCTTTACGATTGTTTCCTTGTTTTGTTGCATGGAAATGTTCTTTTCCAAATTAAAAACCCTCTTTATTCAAGATTGTCCTTCTATAGTGCTTTGATTATCTTATGTTCATTTTTATAGAAATAATAAAGCATAAAGACGACTACAACGATGGAGATGAGAAAGATGATTCCAAGTTCCATCATATTCGGGCTCGTATTCCTCATGAGGATGTCTCGGTATGATTCTACAATCATCCCAATCGGATTATAATCCACTGCCCATTGATATCCTTCTGGAAGGTCCCTATCCATCCAAATAATCGGTGATGCGTAGAAGAATATACGTGTAATATACGTTAATAAGTTATCAATATCACGGATAAATACAGTGAAATACCCGAGTACTAAACCAATTGCAAGTAAGAAAATTAACGTAATAAATACGATTAGCGGCAAATACGCCAATTCCCACCCCGGTACAACACCTGAAACAGCTAAAAACACACCAATTACAACTAAGCCAAACGCAAAGTTAAAGAGCTGTGTCAGTGTAAAAGCAAGTGGGAAAATAGATTTCGGTAAATATACTTGGTTAATGATGGACCTGTATTTTAATATCGCTCGTGCGGATGAATTAATCGATGAACTGATCCATCTCCAAACGACTAAACCAATTACTAAATAGGTTGCATAATTGGGACCACCACGACCTAATACAATTACAACAACAAAATAATAAACAAGTACGTTTAATAACGGGTCTAAGAGCCACCAAAAATATCCTAAATAACTATTTCGATGCTCTGCTTTTAACCCTGACTTTACTAAATACAACAATAAATCTTTTCTGCTTAGTAATTCCTTTAAATAGGATTTCATTAGAATTTGACACCTTTCTTCTAACTAACTACACTAATTTGTCCTTTTAGAAAGTTTAAATTTAAGTAAGTTACGAATTCCTTTCGTTGCATAATGCAAGAAGTAATACACACTTTTCAGTAATGGTTGTTTTTCCACATGACGGTAGACATACCATTGACGCTTGGCCGCTTTTACTTTATTACTCGATATGGAATTTTCCACGCTACGATACTTTGCAAGGACTTCTGGTAATCCATATGCTCTAAAGCCCATTTTCGTAATGGCTAACCAATACGCATAATCTTGTCGCGTTCGAATGTTAACCATCTTCAAGTTGCCAACTTTCTCGCGGTCAATCATCACCGTTAAACAACCAATAACACAATGTTTCATTAAGTCATGGTAACCGACTGATTCAGGAGCTCTTGAAATCGCATCCTTAACGGTACCATCTTCTTCCATACGGACATATTTCGTAAACGAGAAAGCAATATCTTTCTCTTGCATAAAGTGAAGTTGCTTTTCTAGCTTGTCCGGAAACCATAAATCATCACTATCTAAAAAAGCAATATATGTTCCTGATGCATTTTCCATCGCCACATTTCTCGCAACAGCTGAACCACTATTTTCTTCCAATTGAATGACTTTAATACGGTTATCCTTCTCGGAATAGCTTTTCGCCAATTCCACCGTTCGGTCGGTGGAACAGTCGTCGACAATAATCATTTCCCAGTTGGAATAAGTCTGGTCCAGTACGGATTGGATTGTTTCTTGGATAAATCTTTCTGCATTATAAGCAGGTGTTATGACAGAGATTAAAGGGTTACGTTTAGTAGACATTTTCTCCCCTCATTTCTATTACCTACATGATAGTCTTTTCTCTTTCTTTATTATATTTAGATTCATTAAGAAAAAAAATAAATACTAATCCAATAACTCATTATACCAATTAATGAGCTTTCTTTCTTCTACATTCCAGTTCAAATGTTCAAGAACGGCTTTTTTTCCGTTTTCTCCCATCTTTCTCGCTTCTTCTGGATGGGTTTTTAAATAATCAATCGCTTCTTTAATTTCGTCATTATCATATGGGTTCACTGCGATACCACATTGATATTTTTCCATAAACGCCTTCCACACTGGAAAATCAGAGCATAAAATTGGAAGGCCGGCACTCATATATTCAAAAAACTTCGTTAGCTCTTTTTTCATATAATGTTCTGTCGGTGGAAATAATGCGATTCCAGCTAGCCAGTTTTTACTCACATACTGTTCTTCTATTCTTTCCTTTTGGACAAATTGATCCAATCCTTCGATGAGAAGGTTGTCTTTTTTATCCTTGGCCACTTCATACATTTCGTTCGCTATGGCACTAGAGCATTTCCCAACAAACTGAACTGAAACAGTTTCATCAATTAATGGTAATTTCGCGTGGATCAGTGCTCCTCTTACATGGGTGACATTTCCTGTATATATAAACTCATTCACCGGGGTAGAATGATCCCTACGGTGTTGGATAATATTCTCATTTATCGTTGGGTAATTTAAGATACATTTCCCGCTTGGATAAATATCCTTATAATATTTTTCCGCTAAACATAATTCTAATCTTCGACTAAATATACCCTCTATCAGTTTATACGTTTTAGCAATTATCTTTTTGACAGGCTTACTTAAGTAATCCTTCTGTAAAATGCTGGTAATATAGTCCTCGTGTATATCATAAATAACGATATTGTTCTTTTTTTTTAGTAACCAGCCAACGGGTAAAAGTTCTGGATCATGAAAATGATAGACATCGGCTTGTAATTTCTTTGCCTTTTGATAGGCATCCCAAACACCAAGTGTCATCCGTTTTAATCGACTGTTATATTTCTTAACCGGTACATGGTTCACATTGCTGTTATTTTTCGGCTCATCTGCTTCTTGAGCGATTAATGTCACATCAAATCCCGCATTCGCTAAGGACTTACATTCTTTATGAAAAATCCTTGGATCATATGGATGGTGTACTGTTGTTAAGTGTACTACTCGTTTAGGAGTACTCATCTTATCAGCTCCTAGCTACTATCTCTTTTTCCATCATTAATGTTTGACGGAATACTTCCTCGTATTGTTTCACGATCTCACTCGCTGCAAATTGATTAGCTCTACTTAGTCCTTTATTAATCATCGCAAATCTCTCGTCATTAGTGAGTGATAGTACGTCATACATTTTTTCTGCCATATCATTAGCATTTCCAATTTCACATAACTTACCGTATTCTCCATCATTTAATACTTCGACGGCACCTGGTCTACACGCTGTCGATACAATTGGCACACCGGTTGCCAATGCTTCCGCTAACACATGCCCAAACCCTTCTTTTAAGGATGAAAGGACGAATAAATCTGCATGGGCAAAATAGACATATGGATTTTCCATAAACCCTAAGAAGTATACATGGTCTTCTATGTTTAATGCTTGTACTTGTTTTTTCAGCTGTGCTTCTAATTCACCTTCACCTAAAATGACTAATTTCGTATTTAGTTTTGGTTGAACGTTTGCAAATGCTTCGATTAATGTTTGATGATCTTTATCGTTAACAAGTCGTCCTGCCGTAATAATAACTTTCGATTGACCATCAAAAATATGTTTATGGTCGTCATGAATTTGCCCGTTTTCGATGTTTTTCTCGATAACACCGATATCGACAGGATTATAGATTACGGTTATTTTTTCTTCAGGTACATGATATCGGGCAATAATATTTTCTTTTACCCCTTTTGATAAAGAGATAACCCTACTCGAAAACTTATATATCCAACCGACGAATCTCAATTTCAGATTCGAACGAGTTGTTCCACCTAAAAAAGCTGCTTCCCTTACAATATTTTTCGCTTTTGAAAAGGAAAGGAGTCTTGCTAGTATGGCTACGATATTGTAATTCGGAATCGTACTAAACACTAGGTCTATTTTTTCTTTCCGAATTAGTTTTGCTAATGGAATAATGGCGGATCTTAGTCTTTTCGTATGTAATTTAATAAATTTTATATCGTCATGGAGATAGCTTTCATAGCTTCCATTATAATTTAATGTTACTAGAATTGGTTCGAATTGTTTCCTATCTAGATGGTTTACGATATTTAATATCGTTCTTGCTGCGCCACCAGCTCCCATTTGGTAAATGAAAAATAAGACTTTTTTCTTTTTCATTAGTAACAGCCTTTCTGTTTCTTGTCGCTTATAATAGCGAATACTCATGGAATTATACCATAGGGTGGGAATTTTATAAATTATTGTAAGGGAAAAGAAAAGAGACTAGTACAAAAAACATTTTTAAATTAGTAAGAACTAAACTTTGAATTTGGGTGCTTTAACCCCGCCCCGGAAATATACTGCGCTTTCCGCGGGCGGCTGGTGAGCCTCCTCGTGCTGGCGCACTGTGGGGTCTCACCTAAGCCTATCCTCCCGCAGGAGTCTCCGTATATTTCCGGGGCTAGTGTTCGCTAGTTCGTCTAATAGAAATTTATTTTTGTCCTAACCTCTTTAACTACACATTTATTTACTTATCTAAATTCTCTAACTTCCATTGCATATATTTTTTTACTTCGTTGTGGAGGTCGGGGCGGTTTAGGGCGAAGTCGATGGTTGCTTGGACGAAGCCTAGTTTGTTTCCGACGTCGTATCGTTTTCCTTCGAAGTTATATGCTAATACTTGTTCGATTTCGTTTAGTTTAACTAATGCATCTGTTAGCTGAATTTCATTATCTTTTCCTGGTGGAAGATCTTCCAAAATCGGAAAGATTGCTGGTGAGAGAACATATCTACCCATAATGGCAAGGTTAGATGGTGCTTCCTCTTTCGCTGGTTTTTCAATTAACGTTTCCACTGGGGTAATTCTTGATTGATCATTATTTTCCCGTTCTAACGGTTTGATGACACCATACTTGGAGATTTCCTCAAGTGGTACATCATGGACACCAATGACAGAGCTTTGATGTTGTTCATATACATTAATTAATTGTCTTAATGTAGGTTCTGAAGACTCGACGATATCATCCCCTAATAAAACAGCAAAAGGTTCATTGCCTACAAAGGTATGTGCACAATAGATCGCATGACCAAGTCCTTTTGGTTCTTTTTGTCTAATGTAGTGGATGTTTGCTAAATCGGATATGGAACGTACCATTTCTAAAGTCTCTTCGTCTCCTTTAGCTAGGAGCTTTTCCTCTAGTTCATACGAAATATCAAAATGATCTTCAATGGCTCGTTTTCCTCTACCAGAAATAATAATGATATCTTCAATTCCAGAAGCAACCGCTTCTTCGACAATATATTGAATTGTCGGTTTATCGACAATTGGGAGCATTTCTTTTGGTTGTGCTTTCGTTGCGGGTAGGAAGCGTGTCCCTAATCCAGCTGCAGGAATTATCGCTTTTTTTACTTTCATTTCCGTGCACTCCTCTGCTATAGTTTCTATATATATAGTTTATCATAAGCGGAAAGACCGTCCAATTTTTACGTGAAATGATTAACAATGCAATCTCCTTTCAAACAATGTATAATATTATATAGGTGGAATGGTCACTATAAAGTTATATGACTATAATCTCTATAAAAAAGGTAGGCTAAACAATGAGTTTATATGAGAAAATTAAAGCAAAAGAAGAAAAAATCTCTGTTATTGGTTTAGGATATGTAGGATTACCTTTAGCAATCGAATTCGCAAAAAAATATGATGTGGTTGGACTAGATGTTAATCAAGCAAAGCTAGATAAATATCTAAGCGGTATTGATGTGACAGACGAAGTTGGCGATGAAGCTGTTAAAAATACAACGATGAAATTTACAAGTAACGAAGAAGACTTGAAAGATTGTAAATTTCATATTGTCGCTGTTCCAACACCAATTAATATTGATAAAACGCCAAACTTAGCTCCTGTCATTGGTGCGAGTGAAACAGTTGGACGAAACCTAACAAAAGGTTCTATCGTTGTATACGAATCTACTGTTTATCCTGGTACAACGGAAGAAGTTTGTATTCCAATTTTAGAAAAAGAATCTGGCTTAAAATTTGGTACGGACTTTAAAGTTGGATATTCCCCAGAGCGTATTAACCCAGGGGATAAAGTAAACACATTAACGAAAATTATTAAAATTGTTTCTGGCTCTGATGAAGAATCACTAAAGGAAATTTCCAATGTGTATAGTTCCATTATCGAAGCTGGTGTACATGAAGCAGAATCGATTAAAGTAGCAGAGGCTGCTAAAGTTATTGAAAACTCACAACGTGATATTAATATCGCATTTATGAACGAACTTTCCATGGTGTTCAATAAAATGGATATTAATACGAAAGCCGTTCTTGAAGCTGCTGGTACAAAATGGAACTTCTTAAAATTCACGCCTGGATTAGTTGGCGGACATTGTATCGGAGTCGATCCATATTATTTCACATACAAGGCGGAACAACTTGGATACCATTCTCAGATTATTTTATCCGGCCGTAAAATTAATGATGATATGGGTAAATATGTTGCAAGTAACATCATTAAACAAATGATCAAAGCAAAACAAGATATTGATGGAGCACGAGTGGCCATTCTTGGACTAACGTTCAAAGAAAATGTCGGAGATGTTCGTAACACGAAGATTATCGACATTGTGGACGAGTTAAAAGAATATGGGGTAAACGTATTAGTTCATGATCCAATGGCAGAAGCTGATGAAGTATATCATGAATACCAAATTGAACTTATTAATGAAGAAGAGTTAAAAGATCTAGATTGTGTTGTATTCGCTGTACCACATAAAGTGTATATGGAAACATACGATTTAGATAAACTGGAAAGCCTATTCCGTAATGATAAGAAAGTATTAGTAGACATTAAGAGCGTGTTAGATCGGAAGGAATGTCAAGCAAGAGGAATGCATTACTGGAGTCTTTAAAGCTAACAGAAAACCTGTATGGAAATCTCCATACAGGTTTTTTATTAATCTTTTTTCGCTTTTAATTCTTTATCGCCTAGGATTAGATAGTTCAATTCTTCTTGTGACAGATTATTAATTTGTTTTCTCTTCATAAGATAGAAAATTAAACCTAAGACAATCCAAGCAACAAGTGCAATACGTGATTCAACACCTAAGAATGCTGGTGAACCAGGGAATAGTAATAAAACTAAGAATACTAAGCTAGCAACCATACCTAACAAAGCAAAAACCTTCTTAAACGGTGAATCTGTATGAATATCAGGATTAAAACCACTACTATTTTTACTTCTAAAGAATGAAAAAGCTGCATAACAAGCATAAAAGTAAGCAATCGTTACTCCAACAGAAGACATATCTACTACCCAAAGTAACGCTTCACGCCCAAACCAAGGGGCAAATAAAGCAATAATAACCGTAAAAATAATTCCCCAATATGGTGTTTTATATTTCGGGTGCACTTTAGCAAATGCCTCCGGAATAAACTTCGCACGAGCCATTGCAAATAATAATCGACTGGAAGATAAAATAAATCCGTTTAATCCAGTAAATATCCCCATCGAAAGTGCAATAACTAATACTAATAATCCAGTCGTTCCAAGTAATTCCTGGATCGCAGTTCCTGTTCCCCAAATATACCCTGCATCAACTAACCCTGTCCAAGGAGCAGCCATTGCAGTAGCAATAATCATCAAGCTGTATAATGCTGCAGCAGCAATAATTGCAAAAACAATTAAACCAAAAGCTTTTTTAGTGGAAAAATTAAACTCTTCCGCAGCTTGTGGAACGTTATCAAACCCTACATATGCCCATGGTGCAATGGCAACAATAGAAATAATCGCAGCAAAAGCAGTTGTATCTGTAGGGAAAAGTGGTGTAATGTTCGACAATCCTGCGCCAGGCTGTGCACCTACCATGAATGTTAAGAAGACAATAGCCCCAATCATTACACAGCAAAAAATAAACTGTAATCTTCCCGAAAACGAGGCAGCTTTAACATTAAAGTAACCAAATATCGCTAATGCTACCGTTGCAATAATGATCTCTGGTAAATATACATTCCAACTCGCAACCTGGTAAAGTTGAACGTTCTCAACGAACTTTGGAAATACAAACTTAAACATTAGTGCTAGTGCCGAAGCATTTAATGCCACAATACATATGTATCCTAATGTTAAAAACCAACCACAAATAAAGGCATGTGTTCTACCTAAACTTGCAAAAGCATACGCAAATTCTCCACCAGAAACTGGGAAGGATTTAATCAAAAACCCATAACTTACAGCTATTAATATCATTAATAATGCACCAATAACAAATCCTAATATAACCCCTAATGGACCTGCAGTAGACATCCAGTTAACTGGTTGAACAAAAGCACCCCAACCAATTGCTGACCCTAATGCGATCGCCCAAACCCAATGCGGCTTAAGAGTCCTATTTAATGAAGCTCTCTCCTCCATAAGCATTCTCCTTCGATGAATAAATTCTTACATATTATATGTTAAGTTATTTATTTTATAGGTACAAGAACGTTCGAACGTCCGTACCAGTTAGTACCATTGGTTGTTGGAGTTGGTTTTTGTTAATTTTCATGTAAGATAGAGTGGATTTTTTGATAGAGCTTGAAGAAGAATTAGAAGGAAATGTAGGTGCATAAAACCCGCCCCGGAAATATACTTCGCTTTTACTTCCAGTACCGGGGCGACATCTGCTCGAAAGTACTATCGCAGTGTCTACCTCGCACTTTCGAGTACAAGTGCGACATCCGCTCGATAGAACCATCGCGGTGTCTTCTTTGCCGCAGGCGGCCGATGAGCCAGGCTACTACTTGAATAAGCTTCCTTGCTGCCTTGCACCGAGGAATCTTTCTTCGTAGCGTTACTTGCAGACGCAGGTGCATCAACGGGGTCTCACCTAAGCCTTTCCTCCTGCTGGAGTCTCCGTATATTTCCGGGGCTAGTGTAGTACTTGTTCGATTTTGACCATTTAGAATAGAGTTATGTCTCAAACTCCATACTAATTACTCTTTCTAGATAAGTTAATTTTAAAGGAATACATATCCGAACGATAATAGGCATCTTCGAATTCAATGAAATTATTATTGATATCGGTTATTTTTCGTTCTGCATTTAACATACTAAATGTCGAAGAAACACCTAGTAAGCTTGCATCTTCTTTTAATACTTTACTTGATTTGATTATTTGTTCCGCAGCAAATGTTTTAACTCCTACTTCTCTTTCAAGTAGATCATAGAACGCTTCTTTATTTAGGTCATATTTAATTAATTCTTTCCCAATGTGAATTGGGTAATAGTGCCTTTCAATACCAATAGGGATTTTATTCGCGTAACGAACTCTTTTAAAATAATAGGCATTTTCTAATCCAGTTACTTCTTTCAGTCTATTATCTAGTTTTATAATTTCATGTTCGATAAGTTTTGCACCTGGGGCCATCCCCATTCGCTCAATGGTCTCTGAGGTGCTGCTTAAGCTCCCTAGCCAATCATTAATTGGTTTCAGTTTGACAAAGGTGCCTTTACCTGGCCGTTTCTCCAGAACGCCTTCTCGCACTAACTGAGAGATTCCTTCCCTTACCGTGCTCCTACTAACGTAATATTCTTCCATTAATTCTCTTTCACTAGGAATTTTATTCGTGTATTCACCTTTGATAATCTTTTCCTCTATTTTATGCTTTAATTGAACATGTAAAGGAATTGAACTTACATAATCTAGTGCCATCGGCTCTCTCACCTCTATAAAAATTATATTATAGAAAACTCAAATAAAAAAGTGTTAGATATACTAGATTAAAAAAGCCCCTCCAACAGATTGAAGGGACTTTTTGTTATTCTACTCTTGTTCTCGTACTTTTCGCTTAAATATTTTACCTAACAAATCTAGTACCGGACGCTTTCCGCCAAAGACTAAACCAACAATCTCCGCTAAAATATGTAGCAAGAAAAGTAGTATGATGACAACAAACAAGTTAGTCGTGATAGACGCTTCATTAAAGATAATTGCTAATGTACCAAATATCGCACTAATACCATATAAAATAAGCACTGTTTTTCGGTGACTATAGCCAGCATTTAATAGTTGATAGTGAATATGCTTATTATCTGCCGTCATGATATTCTGTTTATTTAACAATCGCCTTAACATCGCAAATAGCGTATCAAATATCGGTACAGCTAGTACAATAATTGGGATAACAAAGCTTAGTAATGCAATATTTTTAAATAAACCTAAAATAGATATAACCGCAATAACATAGCCTAAAAAGTTAGACCCTGCATCCCCCATATAAATCTTCGCTGGATAAAAATTATGGTATAAGAACCCGAGATTAGCCCCAATCAGTACGATACAAAAGTAAGCAACAATTAAACGAGCATCAATAATAGCCATAATAAAAATACTAATCAAAGCAATTGTCGTTACACCTGTAGCTAATCCATCCAACCCATCAATGAGATTGATCGCATTCGTTATACCAACGACCCATAATACCGTAACAAGTACACTAAAGAATCCTAATTCAACTTGTCCAATAAACGGTAATGTGATGCGTTCAATTATTAGTCCTCCCGATATTAAGAAAGAGGCAGCAATAAGTTGTCCAGTTAATTTAGCAATCGGCCTTATCGTCAGTTTATCATCGAGTGCTCCTGTAATTAAGATGACGATAGCACCACAAAATATTTCAGTTAAATGCTCATGCTGTGGTTGTAAATAAAGTAAACCAAGAAAAGCACCGAAAAAGATTGCTAGGCCCCCTAGTCTAGGAGTCACCTTCTTATGGATTTTCCTACTATTTGGGAAATCAACGGCACCAATTTTTATGGCAAATTTTTTCACGACAAATGTCAATAAGAATGTAGATATTAGTGCTATGATAAACGCAATTGCAAAATCGATATAATTAAACATAGCATTCTCCATATAATTTGATAAATTTACTATGTAAAATTATATCGAAGTAACGACACGCTGGCAAATGTGTGTACTAGTTCGCATACTCAACTAAGTTTCTATTTAAAACATGTATGACCTCCTTATCGATGGTAATCCTAAGAACAGATACTACATAAAGGAGACGGACTCATGCGATATCGGCTATTGATTTTGCTACTGACAGCTATGATGCTTTCCGCTTGTGCTAGTGAGGATGAAGTTATTGATCAATTAAAACAAGATGCGGAAGATCATATTAATTTAGGGAAGAAACAGGAAGGGATTTTGCTTTATGAAAAAGTACTTAATAGGAGAGAAGATCCGGAAGTTCAGCAGAGAGTTCAACAGTTGAGGAATGAAGTGGAGTAAAGGTGGGGGCTAAAGCACTTTATAAGTGCATATGACCCGCCCCGGAAATATACTTCGCTTTCACTTCCAGTACCGGGGCGACATCTGCTCGAAAGTACCATCGCAGTGTCTACCTCGCCGTGGGCGGCTGGTAAGCCTCCTCGTGCTTCGCACTGCGGGGTCTTACCTATGCCTTTCCTCCCACAGGAGTCTCCGTATATTTCCGGGGCTGATGAGGTGGTTGTATTTTACCATCCCTGTAGAATAATAGATCTCCTCTCCCCTCTCCTTTTATACATAAAAATACTTGTTCATTAACATACTCATAGCGAATTACTTTTTCACACTATCATACATCCGCCACCAATCTCCCTCACTTCCTCCCTCACATGTATATCAAATTCCATTCTAGGTAAATATGGAAGAAAATGAAAAAAATATTTTCATTCGACAACATTCTTTTTAGAGAACGGTTATAATGAAGATAGATTAGCGAATATTATATTGGGAGGAGGTAAATTATGAAGAAAATAGTAATAAGTATCGTTGCGATTTTAGTCGTAGTTGGGTTAATACGCATAGCCCCTGTTATTGCTTCCGAATTTAACGAGGCAGAACAGAAAGAAGAGAAGGAAACTACTTCTACGAATGACTTACGAGCGGAACTAAACGATGACCGGAATAACGAACAAATTGAATCTCTAGCAAAAGAACATGGCATTTCTACCGAAGGAAAAAGTCTCGATGAAGTGCAATCGGAGCTACGTGAAAAACTGCTCCAAGAAAAAGCAGATGAATTAGGGATCTCCACAGAAGGAAAAACCGCTGCTGAATTAGAGGCAGAATTTAAAGCAGCCATTGGAGAATTCGAAACAGAAGAAAAGAAAGCTGAATCCATGGACAAAAATGAGCTCCGCTTTTCCATCGGAAACCGAGAAGCTTCATTAAAAGATAAAGCAAAGGAATTTGGTGTTTCAACCGACAGTGAGGATACGGAAGCAATTCAAGAGGATATTTTAAATGATTTACTGAAAAAGAAGGCAAAAGAATTAGGCATTAATATAGAAGGAAAAGATTTAAAGACGATTGAAAAAGAATTAAAAGCCGCTTATGAAAATAAAAATAAAAAATAGAGAGACTCCCCACTTTAGCGGACTAAAGTGGGGACTGTCCCCCTATTACTTCTTCTTGCCTTTTGCTTTTCCTTGTGGTCCCATGACAACTTTTTCTGTCACGTTACCTGCTACGTCTGTAACAACTACTCTTACAGCAGAACTTGGGTGAATTCCTGTTAAGTTCACTTCGTATTCACCAACAATTGGTTCTTCTGTCGTTCTTTCCCCATTTACGTATACTTCCCACTCTGCTACTCCAACTTCATCCGCAACCGCTAATGCCACTTTACGCTGCCCACGGTTAATTTCCGCTTCTACTGTTGGAGCTGTATTGTCTACTAAGACTGGGAATTGGATAGAATTCACTCGCGCATCATCCCAATCAATGACAGCATCGAGTTGGATGTAGTATAGGCCATCTTCTACAACTTGACCATTCACCGTTCCATCCCAACTATCCAGTTCTTTATAAGCAGTACCTCTACCATTATCATAGTAATCTTTACGAACATAATCATATTCATAGATTTCATCTAGTACATTCCCATTTTCATCTAACACACTTACATTTACTTCAAGTGCATTTCTTAAGAACGAAATGATAGGAACGATCTCATCTGAATTACCATCACCGTTTGGAGAGAAGATACCAGTTTCTCCATAACTACGAAGGTTCACATCATCTACTGCAGTCCATAGACCAGTAAATCCGTAATAAGACATCTCATCCCATCTTGGTAAATCAAAGATCGGTGCACTATCCCACTCCCCTTTGAAACCAGCATATGGAACGGTTAATGTTGGATTATTATCTGTTGGGTCTTCTAACGTAACGAATCCATCTAACCAATAGCCATTTTCATAGTAACTGTTTAATGTTGCATCCCATGCGCTCACATCTACAGTAACTTCAAATGTCACCGAACCGTTCGCTGGTACTTCAATCGTACTTACTGCTTGTCCATCAACGGTTGTTGTTCCGTCTAGTGGAAGTGAACCAAATTGATTTGGTACGTTTACGAAAAATCCACCTGCATTAACTGGAACATCTGACATTGCATTCGCACTTACTTCATAGTTAACCGCTTCATCTGAGAAGTTTGTTGCCGTTAATTCAAATGTAACAGTATTATCTGTTACTTCTTTTAACGCTACCTTTGATTCATCTGTTGTAGAATCCGTCACAACAACTGGTGTTGATAATGCGGCATGAAGCTGCATCAGACCAGCACCTTGACGACGAGGTGAAACTGGAGCACCTTCAAATTCTACTGGACTAGCAGTATTCATTAGTAGTTTCTTAGCTAGTTCTACTCGGTCACGTCCATCTAGGCCAAACTCTTCATCAACACGTTGCATCACTAATGCACTACCACCTGCTACATGTGGTGCTGCCATCGATGTACCATTTTTAATTCCATATTCCCCATTATTAATCGTCGAATAAATTTGTCCACCAGGAGCAGTAATCTCCGGTTTGAAATCTAGGTTTGGTGTTAATCCCCAAGAAGTGAAACTACTCATTTTACCTGCTTCTGTATTCGGTACGGATGTTTTTCCACCGTTAAATGTTACCGTTGCAGTTTGACCTTGTACTAATGCTTCTTTTAGTACATCTCCATCCACTTTTGCTAAAAATAGTTGTGGAATTTGGATCGCTGGATCACTTTGCATGTTAACCATACCATCTGTATTGTTATAAACGATGACCCCAGCAGCTCCAGCATTTTGAGCATTTAATGCTTTGGAGATAAAGTCTAATTCTCCACGTTGAACTAGTGCATATTTTCCTTCTACATCTTTTCCTTCAAAATCCTCTGGGAAGCCAAGTCCTGCTTCTACTAGCTCAACTGTTGTACCTACTGTTGGAGCAACTGTGCTTGCTGACATAAAGCCTGCAGGTACGCTAGCTTGTCCATCAATAGAGTATTCTAGTTCATCAACAGAACTAAATGCGTTTTCAAAAGATGCTACTTGTAGGGAGTCATAAGAAACCCCTGGAGATCCGTTTACCCCATAATCTGGATTAGATGCATATGGATAAAAGAATCCGTCACCAAGCATATTTGAGTTACCAGCTGAAATAGCCATCATAATTCCATTTTCCACTGCACGGGAAACAGCTACTTGGTCTGGTGAATCATGTGCAACAAACCCAGCAGGTGCACCTAAACTCATGTTTAACACATCAGCATTTAATTTAATCGCATCATCAATTGCTGCGACATAAATATCACTATATGTTCCGCCATTGGCAGGGTTATTACTAAATACTTTTAAGTTTAAAATTTGTGCTTCTGGAGCAATTCCTGTAATTCCACCATTTTCCTCATCACCATTCGCTCCAACAGTACCTGCTACGTGCATTCCATGAGCACCGGAAGAACCGTTAAAGTCTGTATACTCATCGTTTTGATCGTAATAGTTATAACCATAAGGAACTTTTTCGGTATAGTATTTACCAGGTAGTTCTCCTTTAGCGATATAATCATTCACTTCCGCTTCTGTTAGCGCTACTTCTGTCCCTTCAGAAAGTACGAAATCTTGGTGATCATGGTCCACACCAGAGTCAATTACCCCAATAACCATGCCTTCCCCTTTGTAGCCATATTCGTTCCAAGCTAATTGCGCTTCGACTAGCTCTTTACTATAAGCCATATCAGGTTCAGCAATAGGTTTTTCATATAATGTAGAAATAACAACATTCTTTACCTGAGGTAATTCTTTGATTTCTTCAATATCACCGTATTTTACTTCGGCACTAAATCCATTCATAACGGCATCAAATTCTTGAATAACCTCTGCATCAATTTTCTTATTCTTTATTGCAGCTTTGGCAGCTTTTTTCTTTGCCTTCGCTTCATTTAATAATTTCTTTTTCTCTGAAACACTTAAGTCACCGAACTTAACTCCTTTTTTCGTAGCTACTTCGATCGGTGCATCCCCTTCTACTTCAACAGTGACACGTACTACTTCATCCGCATCATATCGCTCAATTGTATCTGTTGTAGAAAGTGTTCCTTTTTCCAGCTCACTATTAACGACAATATCGCCAGCTTGAGCATGGATAACTGTACTAAATACTAATAAAAAAATGATCGATAAAACCGAAACTTTCTTCCACATCTTACTCATAAACTGCCTCCTCTAGTATGTAGGTTTAAGTCTTTTCTACTAAACTATCAATTTAGTTTAAAAAAACTTAATAGTCTAATAATAGATAGTTCTTAAAAATCAGACAAGATTCGAAAGTCATAGGTAAAAAGGTTCGAATTTGCTTACTTCATGTCGAATTATTTCGAAGTTCGTAACGAATTGTAGGGAGATGGTTTTGGATACTCGACCTCTTCGTTCGTTATATAGCACTTTAGTCATTGACTAGTTCTTAATAGTGAAATATAATGGATTAGAATGTTCTCTATTAAGAATTTATTCTTTTTAACGAATCTATTAATCCGTCCACTTTTATAGGTCTTTTAGCCCAGGTGGACAAGCTGGGGAAAGTCGATTGGAGGGGGGTGAAATCGAACAACTTATCCCCAAATAAATATTTATCTATCAATCTATTAGGAGGAATATACATTGAAGAAAAAAACGATACTTATTGTACTAATTACGGCAGTATTAACATTCAGTGTGTCTATGACGGTAGCTTATTTTACAAAGAAATTTACAAGTGATAATAATATTGTGACAGCCGCAACATTTGATGTCGATGTAGTCAATTCGAATGGACAAACGATTGGTAATGCTGATTTTGATTTAGAAGAAGACTTATACCCTGGAATGGATCCAAAAGAAGTATATAGTTTCCAAATTAATAAAAACAATACCGAATTACCTGTAGCATACAGTGTGAAATTAAATCCATCTGGTGCCCTATTCCCAGCGGATGGTAGTTCACCAATCCAATTAAAATTAGAAAGAAATGTAGATGGCGATTGGGTACCGGTTGATTTTGATACGAATTTTAGACCTGATTATGACTCAGAGAAATTTAGAATACTAGTTGGTTGGGAGCATTCTGAAAATGATATTGACTTCCAAGGCGCAACCGGAAATATCGCACTAGAAGTAGTAGCTACTCAAGTAGATCCAGAAGAAGAGCCCGAGGGCCCACCATACTACACTGGTGAAGTCATTTTCAAAGCAACACCAAATGGCTCCACAAGAACAACTACCGATAAAGAAGTGAATTTCTATGTAAATGATGATGGTTATAAAGTAATTGAAATTTACATGGGTGAAGCTGATGGTGTATTTGAGGAAAAAGTTGGTGATATTCGAGTAGTAGAAGATGCCGATGGATGGTTAAGAGTCTACACCGAACATGAATATTTCGCTAGCGAATCACAAATGTGGAGAGTAAAAGCAAGTAGTGTAGATACATCAGTAGAAGGAATCGTTCGTTTGAACAAGACGCTTGGACCATACTTGTCAATCGAGTCCAATGCATTGTACGATTGGTTCATCGAAAATTAAGTTTGTGTGAAAAAGAGGGTTCTCTAGAATCCTCTTTTTTTTGTTTGATGAACTACCATCACTATGCTATGCTTTTTTAAGATATTAAATCTTCAGAATGGAGGAATACACTTATGTCCAGTGCATATTATTTTGCCCTTGCTGCCATTCTAGCAGTCCTTGCAATTCTATTAGTCTTTAAATTGAATGTAGAAAAACTGAAAGAAAACCCTCAGCAAATCGGCCAAGTACAAACAAGATTTTTCATCGGAGTAGCTGTCGCTGAATCTATTCCAATTGTATTAATCATTCTCGGATTCCTGGGACTTGAAACCGTCTCATCCATAGAGGAATTATACATCCCAGGAGCTATTGTTATCTTTTCGATGATTTTTGCACCATTTTTCATTATGCTACAAAAGTCAGTTGGAGTTCCCGAAGAAGCAAAACAAACAATCAACACGTTTTCGTTCATCGGTATCGCCATGGCAAATGCCATTCCAATTATTTCTTTAGCTTGTTTATTTTTAATGATGCCGTAATAAGTGAAGCCTTCCTTTTGGGGAGGTTTTTTTCTATTGGTGGGACGAGTCGTTTGTCATAAGAACTCCTCACACAAGGCTGTACTCAAATATTGGCATAGCAAATCCTCCTAAAAACTCCCCCTTCCATCTTCACACAAACCCTACTATAATAAGTAAGATAATACATGTTCGGAGTGAATGTAAGTTGGATATACACGCACAAGTTACTAAAGTATGTATGCTAGCAGGAAAAATTATGTTGGAAAGTAGTGCAGAAACGTATCGAGTGGAAGATACGATGAATCGGATTGCGCGGTCCTATGGAATTTCCAACTCCCAAAGTTACGTAACACCTACTGGTATCACCTTTGCGATTGATCAAGCAGAGCCTGCCAGTATGATGCGAATTGAAAAGCGTACAACCGATTTGAATAAAATTGCAGAAGTGAATAGTATTTCGAGAAATATCGCTACAGGAAATTTATCAATTACGGAAGCTATTACTTCCCTTAGAAAACTGGAGAAGCAAAAAATGCTCTACTCGAACTCACTTATGATCCTAATTGCAGCAATTGCTAGTGGTTGCTTTACGATTATGTTTGGTGGACTATGGGCAGATTTCCTTCCTTCTCTTGTTGCTGGTGGCATTGGGTTTATCGGCTTTTTATGGTTTGATAAATTAGTGGAGATCAGGTTCATTTCCGAGTTTGTTGCAGCTTTAATTGTTGGCCTTCTTTCTGTATTATTTATCGAAACAGGTCTTGGCGTCGAACAGGATAAGATTATTATTGGCGCCGTTATGCCACTTGTGCCAGGGCTTCATATTACAAATGCAGTCCGAGATTTATTAGCCGGACATTTACTTGCTGGAGTTTCCAAAGGCGTAGAAGCCGTACTCACCGCCTTTGCCATAGGTGCTGGAATTGCGGTTGTGTTAGGGATATTTTAATGGGGTAGAAGAGAATCGGAGCTATTAATATGGTGTCTTCGTGCATTTGGTGGTTGTTGGGGAGGAATGAAAGGCATTCGGACTTGGTTTTTCTATCCTTTGGTTACTTATTTGTGTGATGAGTGACGGATGTTCTTGTTTTCTCTAGCCTAAGGGCACTCATGGGGCTGATGAGTGACGGTTGTTCTTCTTTTCTCTCTGCTACGGGCACTCATAAACGCGATGAGTGACCGTTACTTCTCTTTTCTGCTTCCTACCGTCACTCATACTACTAATTAGTGACCGTTGCTCTTCTTTTCTCTCTTCTACGGGCACTCATGAGGCTGATGAGTGACGGTTGCTCTTCTTTTTTCTCTGCTACGGGCACTCATGGGGGTGATGAGTGACGGTTGTTCTTCTTTTTTCTCTCCTACGGGCACTCATAGGGATGATGAGTGACGGTTACTCTTCTTTTATCTCTGCAACGGTCACTCATAGGGATGATGAGTGACCGTTGTTCTTCTTTTCTCTCTTCTACGGGCACTCATGAGGCTGATGAGTGACGGTTGCTCTTCTTTTTTCTCTGCTACGGGCACTCATGAAGCTGATGACTGACGGTTGCTCTTCTTTTCTCTCTGCTACGGGCACTCATGAGGCTGATGAGTGACGGTTGCTCTTCTTTTCTCTCTGCTACGGGCACTCATAAACGCGATGAGTGACCGTTACTTCTCTTTTCTGCTTCCTACCGTCACTCATACTACTAATGAGTGACCGTTGCTCTTCTTTTCTCTCTTCTACGGGCACTCATAAACGCGATGAGTGACCGTTACTTCTCTTTTCTGCTTCCTACCGTCACTCATACTACTAATGAGTGACCGTTGCTCTTCTTCTCTCTCTCCTACGGGCACTCATGGGGCTGATGAGTGACCGTTACTTCTCTTTTCTCCTTCCCACCGTCACTCATACCACTAATGAGTGACCGTTGCTCTTCTTTTCCTTCTCCTACCGGCAATCATAAACGCGATGAGTGACCGTTACTTCTCTTTTCCTCCTCCATACCGGCACTCATAACCTCAATCAGCAACATCCACGCTCTTCCCTCGCCCCCAGCCACACCCAACAAAAAAAGAGAAACCCCTTCCCTTGGGATTTCTCCTTTATTTCACTTTATTTCCTTTGATTAACCGATCTTGCTCGACCTTCACTGGATCTGGCTCTAGTACACCTGTTACAAGTAATTTCTCAAAGTCAGCAACTGGAACTGGTTTAGAGAATAAGTATCCTTGGATAAAGTCACAGTGGCGGTTTCTTAAGAAACGGTATTGGCCGTATTCTTCTACCCCTTCTGCGATGATTTTCATCCTTAGTCCTTTTGCCATTTCCATGACGGAACCAACAATGATATTATCTTTTTCCACTTGACCATCTCGACTTTGAATGAATACTTGATCAATTTTTAATGTATCTGCTTGGTACTCACGTAAATAATTTAATGAAGCAAAGCCTGTTCCAAAATCATCAATTGCGACACGTACCCCAAGCTCTTTCAATTCGGCTAATGTGGTGAGGACACCTTTTTCACTTTTTAATAAAGAGCCTTCTGTGATCTCAACCCCTAAGTAGTTAGCGGAAACATGGAATCGGTCCAATTGTCGTTTCACATATTCGGTAAATCCCTTTTTCATTAACCGAATTGGAGAGATATTAACTGAAACAGTTGCTATGTTTAATCCTTTATCTAACCATTGTCTTATTTGCCAGCATGCTTTTTGGACGACCCAATCACTGATTTCACTAATGAGGTGATTTTCTTCCGCGATTGGGATGAACTCCCCTGGCGAAATTAAGCCCCATTCTTTATGGTTCCAGCGAATTAGTGCCTCGGCACCAACGATGGTTCCTGTTTTTGTTTCAACAAGTGGCTGGTAATATAATTCAAATTCTTCCTTTTCCAATGCGGCTATCATATCTTTTTCAAGTGCTAGTTTCCGTTGAAAGGCTGTATCTTTGGAATAGGAGTATAATCGGAATGTATTTCTTCCAATTTTTTTCGCATGACTTAATGCGGTGTGTGCCTTTTCCATTAATACTTCACGGGTATCCCCGTCTTCTGGATAAAGACTTACTCCGACACTTGTCGTCATATTAATTTCGTATTCATCAATTAGTAACGGTTGTTTAATATCATGAATTAAATTCTCTGTTATCGAAATAATGGCATCTTTTGATTCATAATCTTCTAGAAGAATGATAAAATCATTGCTTCGTAACCGGGCAATAAAGCTATTATCAGGTAGAATCAATGATAGTCTTGTTGCAATCGTTTTTAAAACTTCATCTCCTACTTGATACCCTAATGAACCATTGATAACGGAAAAACGATCTAAATTTAAGAACAGTAATGCAAAACGATTTTTCTCTCGGAAAAGATGAGCTAACTTTTCATCTAAGCTTCGTTGATTCGGTAATGTCGTTAAAATATCATGGTTAGCAGAATACTTCAGTTGCTCTTGCATCATTACTTCATCAGTAATCTCTGTTTGCATACCAAAAATATGGGTAATTTCCCCATGTTCATCTGTGTATGGTGCGGTGTGGCATGTCAGCCATTTAACTGTTCCATTGTTGCACGTAATTCGGTAGCGAATATAGACTGGCTCCAATTTATTTAATGCTTCTACTGCAGATTTTAAGACTGTTTTTCGATCTTCTTGATGTACGAATTGATTAATAACTTGTTTAATGTCTAGCTGATCTTCGTGAAAAGTTTCAAATGGATATTCATAGAGGTCTGCTAATCCCTTAGAAGCATACACGAGCTTGCCACTTTTCACTTCACTTACCCAAACACCAATATGTAAATGATCAAAGATTAATTTAAATCCTTTGTTTTCACTTTTCATTGCTAATTGTTCTAATCTTTGAATCGTCTGATCCTGAATAATTAGCCCAACCCCATTGACTTGCTCATGTTCCCCTTTTATTGGGATAAACTGCATATTAACATATGTTTTGTTATGAATAAATTCAACCTCACAGTGGGCTTGGCTTCCTTGGACACTCTTTTGAAATGCTTTTTGTATGTTATCATATGAATTTTTATGTACGATTTCTTTTAACTCTACTAGATTCGAAAAATCTGCCATCGCATGAAGTCGCGTTGTGTTTGTTGCTAATCGTTCTCCCTCTAGAGACAACACGATGAGAATATGCGGAGTGTTATTGCCTAGTGACGCGTAATAATTCAATAGATTCATAGCATCGTCGCGACTAATGTCGTTTCTGGAGCTATTCTGCTGAAAAAGCAATCTTAATAGATTCGTTTCGGTCTTAACCATGATAGCTCTCCTTTGAACAGTAAATGAAAGAGTATACATTTCTATCTAAATTATAGTATAAAGGCATTTTATTTCAAACAGTTTTCGTAATTTTTCGGCTTTATTTCGTTATTCGAAATATCAAAAAAGGAACTATATTCCAGTATTTGGTAAGAATATTCGGATTTAGCCTATTTTGTCATGAAAAACTGATTTGCAATTGCAGGAGTCGATAGATTTCGTATACAATAGGATTCATTAATGGTGAACGTGAATTGGAGGTTTTCGACATGGAGATTGCCGCTCAGCTCGTTACTAGTTTTATCGCGTCAGCAGCTTTCGGTATTTTATTCAATGCACCAAAAAATGTACTTATCCAATGTGGATTTAATGGAATGGCTGGGTGGATTGTCTACTTTTTGCTTGTGCAAGAAGGAATGGATTCCGTTCCAGCAACGATACTTGCAGCCATGCTAGTAGCTATCATTAGTCGTTTCTTTTCTAAACGATATAAAACACCAATTATCATTTTTAATGTGTCGGGAATTATTCCACTCGTACCTGGTGGAATGGCATATAATGCGATGCGGAGTTTTGTTCAACATGATTATATAAACGCGGTTCAGTACTCTGCGAAAGTCATGTTACTTGCAGGAGGCATTGCGATGGGGCTTATGTTTTCGGAAGTCATTAATCAAATTATTATAAAAACAACTGGGAAAAAGAAACGGACACAATTATAGTCCATCAGGTGAAGGAAAGGAGCTTGTTTACTCCTTCTCCTCTTCCTCTTTCACTTCTCTTGTAATCATTACTTTATCCACACGGACACGGTCCATGTCTACGACTTCAACAATGAATTCTTCTATTAGGATCTTATCACCGACTTTTGGAATATCTCCTAAATAGGTCGTAATGTATCCACCAAGTGTATGTGCTTCACTTCTTAATTCTTCTAATTCATCAATATCAAAATATCGTTTAAACGTTTCTACTCCAATTAATCCGTCGGCTAACCAAGAGTTATCATCTCGTTGCACGATTTGTGGGTCAATATCTTCTAGTGATGGCATTTCCCCTACGATACTTTCAATAAAGTCATGTAACGTTACAAATCCTTCAATTCCACCATATTCATCGATAACGACTGCTTGATGCATACCAGAATCCTTTACTTTCTCTAACGCTTGAAACGCCATCATTGCTTCTGGTAACACGAGCGCTTTTTCCACACAATCATTTAATTGGAATGACTCACCTTTAATGAGTCTAGTAAAAACATTTTTCTTATGAATAATGCCACGAAAATTATCGAGACTCCCTGCTCCAACCGGAAATGCAGAATGAATACTTTCGCTCATCAACTGTAAATTTTCTTCCAGTGGATCTTCTAAGTCAATCCACTCTAAATACGTTCGTGGTGTTAAAATATCTCCTAATCGTTGGTCTCCCATATAAAAAATCTGCTCGACCATCTCATGTTCTATTTCATCCACAACCCCACTGTATACACCTTGTTCAATTAGTTGAGTTATCTCCTCTTCTGTCACATCTGGTTCGTTGCTTTTCTTAATTCCAAATAGTTTCAGAACAAATTCAGTTGATTTACTTAATACCCAGATAAGTGGCTTTCCTACTTTGGAGAAATAGTACATCGGTTTTGCTACTTTTAGCGCCGTTTTTTCCGGATCATTTAACCCGATTCGTTTCGGAACTAACTCACCAATAATTAATGATAAATACGTCGTCATTGCAATGACAATAAATAAACTAATTTGCGAACTAAATGGAGCAAGTATTTCTATTTTTGCAATAACAGGGGTTAAATCACTCGCAATGGTCGCACCACCAAATGCACCAGTTACAACCCCAATTAACGTTATACCGATTTGGATCGTTGATAAAAGTTGATTTGGCTCTTCTGCAAGTTTTAAAGCAAACGTAGCACGATTATCTCCATTCTCAGCAATCTTTTCTAATCGACCTTTTCTCGAGGTGACAATTGCAATTTCTGTCATGGCAAAAATACCATTCGCTATAATTAAAATAAGAACAATACTGATCGATACCAGTGGGATGTCCAAGTTGTCTCACCATTCCTTTTATTATAAAACTCATTACATCTAACTTTCGCTCTTCTGTTCGTTCTTATACGATAGAATGGCGATTCGTTTAAAAGTAATTATAAGGTTAAAATTGCAATTCGACAATTTTCAACTCATTTCATGGAACATCCCTACTTATAAAAAAATCCCCTGTTATATTACAGGGGGGCCATTCTTCTTTATTATTTGTTATCTTCGTCATCCATTAATCCATCATTATTATCGGCATCATTTCCATCGTCATCATCTAGATCATCTTCTAGATCCTCTTCAAGGTCATCCATTAGCCCATCATCACCATTATTTCCGTTTTCTAAATCGTTTTCCACACCATTATCATCTTCTTGATTTAATGGCGCTTCATCACCAGCTGGGTCTTCGATCGGATCTTCTTGATCATCGTCTCCACAAGCTGCCATTAGTGATAAGGCAAGTACGGATGTACCAATCTTTATAAGCCATTTCTTATTCATAAGAAATCCTCCTTAAAATAATATATTTCGCAATTAGCTTACCCGTTTGTAATCCATGTAATACTAATTTTTTGTAGAAAATTGTTTTGGGATAAGATGGAGACGGTATTGGATGATTCTGGAAGGGATAATTTTAATATGTTCGTGGATAATTTATAAGGTGTAGTGAAATAGATTTACGCTCATGCAACAAAAAAATGCCACCATTTATCATGGCAGCATATTTGTCATTCATTATTTTATCGCAAAAGTAATTTCTGCTTCACAAGCTAGTTCACCATCTACGGTAGCGATTCCTTTTCCTTTACCAACAGGACCTTTTACTCGGATGATTTCTACTTCTAGCTTTAATTGATCTCCTGGTTTTACTTGGCGCTTAAATCGGCATTTATCAATACCAGCTAAAAAGCCAATCTTCCCTTTGTTTTCTTCTTTTCCAAGCATCGCAATGGCACCAGTTTGTGCTAATGCTTCTACAATTAACACTCCTGGCATGACCGGATATTCTGGAAAATGCCCTTGGAAGAACGGTTCATTGGCAGATACGTTTTTCAGCCCAACAACACGCTTACCTTCATCCATTTCTAATACTTTGTCCACTAATAGAAATGGGTAACGGTGAGGAATTGTACTTTTAATTTCATTGATATCCAAGAGTATACACTCCTTTTTCTTTTATTTTTTTATTATATCAGAAAATAGCGTTACATATTAGTATTTGCTCTTAATATCTGATATAAATTTATAGTCAAATAAAAAACCCGCCTTCTTTTCAGAACAACAGGTTTATCTCTCTTTAAATATAATATCAATAACATGTTGCCACGTTTCCCATTCGAGTGCATCACGTGGTTCGCCATCACCTAGTCCACCAAAACCAAACATTAACCCAAGTGCTAATGCCGCAATAGACAGGGCACTAACAACGATAATACGTAGCCAGATTGGAAAAATTCGTAATCTAGGCTTTTTATTTTTCCGCTTTTCTGCTTTTTGCTTTTTCTTTTGTTGTCTTCTCGTCAGCTTCATGGACTCAGTCATTTCCAATTCAGCTTGCTCGGACCTTTTTCTGCGGCGTTGTTTTTCTTCAGAAACTTCCGGTGTAGTTTTTGGTGTTTCACTTGCTGTTTCCTTTTCTAAGGACTCTTCTTTCACCGAACGTTTTTCCTCGTCTTTTTTCAATTTTGGCACGGGGCTAATAGCTTTCTTCACTTCAACTTCTACCTGTTTATTTTCAGGTGTATTATTGATACGTTCCTCCGTTGGAACCGTTTCTTCGTTCGTTTTTGTGTATTGGTTTGTCGTGGACATAACATCGTTCACCTATTTCCATACATTCGTTTCTGTTTCTACTATAATTTATCGAAATGCATCCGTCAATTACCTTTTACCATTATGTACGCAATTGGTTAACTAACCCCATCATTTGGTCACCCATCGAAATGGTTCGAGCATTAAACTGATATGCCCGTTGTGCAGTGATCAAATCGGTTAGTTCTTTCCCCATATTCACGTTAGACATTTCAAGAGTACCACTAGTCAGTGAAGCTGGAACCGCTTGAATAACATCTGCCTGGTTCAACCCAAGGTCTGCTAAATTCGGTAAACGATATTGATTCGCACCGGCTGCTTCCAGAACTCTAGGACGGACTGCTTCGATAACTGCTAATTGCCCAACAACTTCCGTGTTATTTCCACGCTGTACAGTAATGAAACCATTATCAGCAACATGCAGTGAATCAAATCCATCTGCAAAAGTAATTTGTCCATTCACTCCAAGTACTGGATGACCATCACTTGTCGTCAGCATTACTTGATTATTTTCCAGTGGGCTTAAATAAAAAGCCCCATCTCTCGTATAGCGTGTTTCCGTCACATTATTCTCGGTTACAGATACTTGGAATAAATGATTCGGCTCCAGCAGTGCAAGATCGAGTGCACGTCCTGTTTCTTTCAATGCCCCTGGGGTCAGGTCGATATTTGTTGACCCAAGTTTTGCACCTGAACCAACTCGAACTCCACCAGGTGTTAATCTTCCAACATCATTGTTAGGATCGTTCATGTTATTAATTTGTTGGAATAAAAGCGAGGCAAACTCAGCGTTTTTTGCTTTATAGCCTGTTGTTTGGCTATTGGCTAAGTTATTTCCAATTAAGTCCATCTTTTGTTGAAGTTGATTCATCGTAACTGCTGCTTGAATCATTGCTCTCGACATGACGATCCCTCCTTATGAATTTTATCCAATACGGCCTATTTCACTGACCGCTTTCCCTAAACTTTCATCATATGCTTTTAATACACGTTGATTTAATTCAAATGAACGATATGCATCCATCATTTGGGTCATCGTCTGCACGGCATCTACGTTAGACTGCTCAAGAAATCCTTGTTTCACAGAAAAAGTAACACCTGCTGGGACTTGCCCCGCTTCTCCGTTAAAGAGACCATCGCCTTCTTTTTCCAATTGATTCGCATCAGCTGTATACGCAATTCCAAGCTGGATCGCTTGCTGTCCAACTTGCAGCGTACCATCATCTAAGACGATAAACTCCATTCCACCAGTCTGGATTGGATCTCCACCTGCATCCAACACGTAATACCCTTGTGTCGTTGTCAGATACCCTTCACCATCAACGGTGAAATTACCATTTCTCGTATAACGGACTTCTCCGTTCTCATTTTGCACAGAGAAAAATAAACTTCCCGTCTCATCCGGGAATACCCCATCAATTAAGGCTACATCTGTTAAAACACCAGTTTCTTTTAGTGCACCTTGAATATAGTTCGGAACATATTCCTGCACGTAAACACCGGTATTAATAGAACCAATTTCATTGGCAGTTGATAGCCCTTTTGCTGGTGTACTTCCTGGCCCCATCTGATAGAGTAGCATTTCGGGGAACGCTCGTATTGTTGCTTGGTCTGCCTTATAACCAGGAGTATTCGCATTCGCAATATTATTCGCCAATGCTTCCTGCTGCCTTTGCATCGAAATCATTCCACTTGCAGCTGTATAGAATCCTCGCAACATACAATCACGCCCCCATTTTCAAATTAAATAATTCCTCTACGTTCTACTTTATCAATGTTTTCTAACATAATTCCTGTTCCTCTCGCCACACAATGCATTGGCTCTTCAGCAAGGAATACAGGTACTTTTAATTCTTCCGCTAGTAGTTGATCAATTCCGTGAATTAATGCTCCACCACCAGTTAAAATGACACCACGATCAATAATATCCGCAGATAACTCAGGCGGTGTACGTTCTAGAACGGTTTTCGCACCTTGTACAATCATGTATGCCGGTTCACGAAGTGCTTCTTCAATTTCAGATGAGCGCACCGTAATCGTACGTGGAAGACCTGAAACCATATCACGACCACGAATATCCATTTCTTCTTCACGTGAACCTTGGAATACAGTTGCAATATTTACTTTAATATCTTCAGCTGTACGTTCTCCGATAAGAAGTTTATATTTACGCTTTATGTATTGAAGAATTTCCGCATCAAATTTATCCCCAGCCATTTTAATCGATTCAGAGGTAACAATATCCCCCATCGATAGAACAGCGACATCTGTCGTTCCACCACCAATATCAACGACCATATTTCCACTTGGTTGATAAATTTCCATTCCAGCACCAATTGCTGCTACTTTTGGTTCTTCTTCTAAATAAACTTTTTTACCACCAGATTTTTCTGCCGCTTCCTTTATTGCCTTTTGCTCTACTTTCGTAATGTTCGTTGGGCAGCAAATAAGCATTCTCGGCTTCGACAAAAATCCTTTAACATTAATTTTATTAATAAAATGTTTTAACATCGCTTCGGTTACATCAAAATCAGCAATAACCCCATCTCTAAGTGGCCGTATTGCCTCAATATTTCCAGGTGTACGTCCAACCATACGTCTTGCTGCTTCACCAACCTCAAGAACACGACCAGTGTTACGATCCATTGCTACAACCGATGGCTCATCTAATACAATTCCTTTACCTTTCACATGGATCAACACGTTAGCTGTTCCAAGGTCAATCCCAATATCCCTAGAAAACATCAAAATCCTCCTCGCAAGAAACTTTCCGCACCTGTTAAAAAACACAATGCTCCTTATACATTATAATACCACAAAATTCTACATTAAACTGCAAAATTATCAAAAAAGCAATTTTAATTTTGTTTAAGTGGAGGTGGGTTGGGGAATAGGAGTGGGATGGGGGGATTTGGTGTGGGGGTTGGGTGATTAGCCGTGAGTTTGGGTGATTATGCGCGGATTTAGCAGATTATCCTGAAGTTTGGGCGATTACACGCGGGTTTGGAAGATTATCTCGGAGTTCGGGCGATTACACGCGGGTTTGGAAGATTTGCCTGGAGTTCGGGCGATTACACGCGGATTTGGCAGATTATCTCGGAGTTCGGGCGATTACACGCGGGTTTGGAAGATTAGCCTGAAGTTTGGGCGATTACGCGCGGGTTTGGAAGATTATCTCGGAGTTCGGGCGATTACACGCGGGTTTGGCAGATTAGCCTGAAGTTTGGGCGATTACGCGCGGGTTTGGAAGATTATCTCGGAGTTCGGGCGATTACGCGCGGGTTTGGAAGATTATCTCGGAGTTCGGGCGATTACACGCGGGTTTGGAAGATTATCTCGAAGTTTGGGCGATTACACGCGGGTTTGGCAGATTATCTCGGAGTTCGGGCGATTACACGCGGGTTTGGAAGATTATCTCGAAGTTTGGGCGATTACACGCGGGTTTGGCAGATTAGCCTGAAGTTTGGGCGATTACGCGCGGGTTTGGAAGATTATCTCGGAGTTCGGGCGATTACACGCGGGTTTGGAAGATTATCTCGGAGTTCGGGCGATTACGCGCGGGTTTGGAAGATTAGCCTGAAGTTTGGGCGATTACGCGCGGGTTTGGAAGATTATCTCGGAGTTCGGGCGATTACGCGCGGGTTTGGCAGATTATCCTGGAGTTCGGATAACTTCTAAACTAAGAAAAAAAGGATTTTAACTAATTTTGTCGAATATATAATTCAAGAAATAATTAAGGAGTGAAAAGTATTGAGTACCATAGTGCATTTAAAACGGTACAAGCCGTACAATATTCTATGTTTTGAGGCATTGTTTAGAGCTTTGAAACCACAGTATCGAAACAATCAAGTACTACTCAATGATTTTTCTAATGAAGTTGCAGGTTTTCAAGGTGAAAAGTATACTGACTATATGGTTTCAATTTACCCCCATAAAAACGCACATCTTTTCCGAGGGCTACGACTACGACTCGGCCCCTACCACTTCCAAATGGATACCCTTATTGTTACCAGCACGTTCCTATTAATTTTAGAAACAAAAAACTGGAAAAGCGAAGTTGAATATGATCCTAGCACCCATCAAACTACGCAAAATGATGGTTCTAAGAAAAAGGGATTTAAAAGTCCTGTATTGCAAGCAAATAACCAAAAGTTACAACTTGCAAGTTGGCTTCAAAAACATCGCTTCCCGCCTATACCAATTGAAACAATTGCAGTCCTAAGCAATTCCTCAACCATCTTAACCTATAAAGGTGAATCAAATGAAATCCAAAATAAATTCATTCATCTCGATAATTTACCTTCGATATTTGATCAACATTACACTAACTACACCAAACCGATTGTAAACCAAGCGACTATTACTAAGTTGAATCACATGCTTCGTAAAAGTCATACCCCTTATAAACCTGATTATTTAAGTAAATATGGTATTACTAATCAATATTTAGTAAGAGGAATTGTATGTAATAACTGCGATCACTATCCTTTAATTTACAGCAGTAGAACCTGGCATTGTTCAAATTGTGGTAAAAAGAATAAACTTGCTCATGAACAGAAAATCCTAGATTATTTTCTCCTACATAAGCCAACTATTACAAACAGAGAGTGTAGAGAGTTACTTCAGATTGATTCCCCTAAAGTGGTGTATCGTTTACTGAACTCCATGAATCTTAGATACAGCGGTAAAAATTTAGGTAGGAAATACCTGGCTCCTAAATTGGAAGAATATCCTCAAGAACTTAATTTCCCTATGAAGAGAAATATTTTTCAAAGTTAAAATTGGTTAATGGTTACATTATATTTGGGGTGAATTAGCTGAGATTTTGAGCGATTACACTATTATTTGGAAGATTATCTCCAATTTCGGCTGATTTCAACCACGTTTGGAAGATTATCTCCGAGTTCGGCTGATTACATCACAGTTTGGACGATTTTCAACGATTTCGGCTGATTTCAACCACGTTTGGAAGATTATCTCCGAGTTCGGCTGATTTCAACACAGTTTGGACGATTTTCAACGATTTCGGCTGATTACAACACAGTTTGGACGATTATCACTAATTTCGGCTGATTTCAACCACTTTTGGACGATTATCACCAAGTTCGGCAGATTACATCACAGTTTTGGAAGATTTTCACCGATTTCGGCAGATTAAGATTACACTACACCCCAGCACATAAGCCTGGCTGGCAGATAAACTAAACCACCCCGCCTCAGGTTAAATCCAACCAAACCAAAAAACGCACCTAAACCCTGGTGCGCTTTTTGTCTTGCTTTGACAGATTTCTTTACCATTTCCATGCCAGTTTAAGTATTTTCTACTATTCACCTCCTTAAAGAAGATGAGATCACCATTTACTGTACGGTTGTTGCTTTGGTTTCTTCGCCCGCTTTGTATTTTTTGCGGGTTGCTTCTCCTCCTCGTAGGTGCCGGATGGATTTGTGATACTCTAGTATTTCTTTTACTTTCTGGGCTAATTCTGGGTTAATTTCTGGTAATCGTTCTGTCAGATCTTTATGAACTGTGCTTTTTGAAACACCAAATTCTTTGGCTATCACTCGAACGGTTTTCCGTGTTTCAATGAGATGTTCGCCAATTTTAATTGTTCTCTCTTTGATGTAATCGTGCACACCTTTCGCCTCCCTAGTTGAATATTTCTGAGGTGCTGTTCACGAGACTAGGTGATTCGAAAAATGGCCAAATGATCATTTTTCGATATCCAATCTCATCCATTCCATTAAGATTGGATAGACGTGGCTTTGTGTTGTAGATTCTATAGGAGTTGAGTTACATATGTAATGAGGTGTTGGACATATAGTAAATACAACGATACGAATAGACCATGATGAATGTTAACAATAGAATTTTTTCACGAACAATATGTAATCAAGCAAATATGGTGCAATATAAAGAGCCACTTAAGCTCTCACCTCAGACTTGACTAACTGCTTGGTTTGTAACATTTTATTATCGTAAGTGGCAGAATATGAATAAAATTGAGTGGAAAGACAGATGGACAAGAAGTTTTTTTATTTTATTTAGAATTTTCCTACATATGGTTATAAAAAAAGAAAAAACCTATACAAAGATATGTATAGGCTTTTCGTTTAAATTTAGAATCTAAAATGAATATTTAATCTAATTCCCCATAATCTGGGTCTGCGAATAATGAGCTAGTAGGTGAAACGAAAGTGAAAATTAATACAAAAGCTAAGATAAATATTGTAGCAAAAGTTTTTAATTTTTCCATCTTATTCCTCCTCCCTCATTACAATTAAATCTTTATGTTTAAAGATTCTTGATAGCATTCATTGGTAATCGACTAAAGAAGTAGTCACTTCTTTCGACAAACATGCTACAGGATTCAGATAATATATTTTTGTCTTGTTTCGCAAGTCCCATATAATACATACGAAATGGACTTGTATGATAAATATCCTCCAATAATGTAATTGCTTTTTCATTATTTCCCCTAGCAATTTCTATATGGGCTTGTTCACTAATATCAGTGGAACTTACTCCAGTTGTACGCTTAAAATGAGCAGCGATAAAGGGCATATTTCTTTGTTCAATAGAATGGATCATCTTCGTCATATTATTTGCTTTGGAAATTTTCAGAGCTTCCTTAAGGTGGTACATTGCTTGGTAGTACGTTTCAAACGTATAGGTTAAACTTAAATTTATATTTAACCCAACTTTCGTGTGCGGGCTATTTGTTTGATTTAATGCGCGGAAGGCATATTTTCTGGCCATAATCAATTCATTACGTTTCCAATAATACATAAATAATTTTTGATACAATCGTAGGTTAAAACTAGTTAAGATAAAATTATCTTCTATTTGATCAAAAAGTTGTTGTTGTTTTTCTAAAAAGTTGCCAATCATTCCAAACTCTAGTTCACTATTGTACGTATCCACTATACTAAGTTCGATTAAGCATGTTAATTCTGGGTCTGGGGATTGAATATTTCCTAGCCGTCTTCGTAATTCCCACATTGGGTATTTCCTTTTACGGCGATCTAGCATGATTTGATATACTTCAGCCCATTTACGATTTGCATCAAATAGAGATTCCCTATTTTTGGCGATTAAAATTTCTAAGTCTTGGTAAAAACCATTCATATATAGAAATTCCAACCCTTTTTTCTGTACATCAACCGATGTTGATTGAAGGCAATATTTTCTTATTAAATCTAATGCCTCCTGTTCACTATGTTCTTGAGAAACTAGTAACATCACTTGCTCCATAGTTAATTCGATTTTGTCAGTGATATCTGTCATGTACTCCGGGATGAGGCCTATGTCTGAATTATTCATTTCTTGCAATTCCGTCCTTTCAACCATTTGCTAAATCCGATCATTCGAGCAACATGTCATATTTAAAAGTAAATTATCGTAATCTTAAGTTGTAATATATTAAATTCTAGTGTTTTCTAACAATTTAATAGTAACATAATAATCTATCAAAAAAAGGTATAATCGTTCGACATATTTCTTAGCAAAGAAATGTTAAATCCTGTAAAACCCCAGTATTAGCAAGCATTAAGTGTCGATAATAGTAGAAACAAACAAAAAAATCCTAGCATTTTAATTTGCTAGGATTCTTTCTTTTTACTCATTTGATTCCGCGTCTGTACCTTCTGATTCATCGGATCCTTCATTGTCTCCGTTATCGGAAGAGTTATTCGCTTCGTCTTCAGAGTCACTTTCAGAACTCTCGTTTTCTTCCTCATTCACATTTTCAGAATCTACTTCTTCTGATGTAATGCTAGATGTATCTTCTTCTTCTGAAACATCTTCTGCATCACTTTCATCAAGCTTACTTACTGGTTGATTAAAGAATTCTTCTGGGTTATATACTTGTTCATCTTTTCTAATTTCAAAGTGAACATGTTTTCCATTGTTCTTCCCAAAGATATTCTCACCAGCTGTTCCTAAAACATCGCCTTGCTTGACTTCATCGCCAGGATTTACAGCAACTTCTCCTAGACTAGCATAATACGTTGTTACATCATTACCATGTGATAGAATAACGACATTACCTAGTAAAGGATCTTCCTTCGTGTCCACAACAGTTCCGCTTAATGCTGCAAGTACATCAAATGCCTCACCATCAGGGTAGACGATATCAACACCTGTACTTTGATAATAGCGGTTGTTATGAAGAATCAGTGCACTTTCCTGGTCTTCCTGGGATGCATCGTAATCATAGAATTTTGTTACGATTTGCGCTTTTTCTTGGTCACCTACAGGCATCTTCACAATTTCCTGTGGATCCATTACTGGTGCAGCATCCCCATCATGTGGATGTGGAGTATAATTGTCCCCCGCTTCGTTCCCTGCATCTGGTAGTTGATTGTCAATATTTTGATACCAGATAACCGCCGCTAATAAAAGTGCAGCAATCGTTAAGTATACTGCAGGGAAAAACCATTTTTTACGAAAAATTGATTTGGCACCTTTTTTTGGTGCTCTGTTTTCCTCTTTCATTAAATCATCACCTCAACAACCATTCTGAACAGAAAAGAGAAAATCTATACATCTTCTATCACTTTTTTTAAGATTTCATGCATTTTTTATTTATTATTGGGGATATTAAGCGTTTTACCGGAGATTTTTGGGTGGCGGTAGTGGAGATTAGTAGAATGGTTGGGGGGAGTCGATGATTGGTTTGGGTGATTATATGCCGAGTTTGGGTGATTAATTCACTTTTTGGGGCGATTGTAGCCCAGTTTGGCAGATTTATCTCGTTTATGGTCGATTACAGCCCGGTTTGGCAGATTCGCTACTTTTACGGGCGATTACAGCCTCGTTTGGCAGATTCGCTACTTTTACGGGCGATTACAGCCTCGTTTGGCAGATTTACCACCTTTCCGGGCGATTACAACCCAGTTTGGCAGATTCACCCCAATTTCCGGGCGATTACAACCCAGTTTGGAAGATTCACCCCACCTTTCCGGGCGATTACAACCCAGTTTGGAAGATTCACCCCAAATTTCGGGCGATTACAATCCAGTTTGGCAGATTCACCACTTTTATGGGCGATTACAGCCTAGATTGGCAGATTTACCTTCATTCTACTTCCTATACAAAAAACAGCCCTCCATCTCCATGGAGAGCTACCTTCTACTTCATTACTAATGCTGGGGCGGCGATGTCTAGTGTCGTGATTTCTACGTCTTTATAGTAGTATTTGATAATGTCTTCGTATGTTTTTCCTTCTTGGGCCATGCCGTTTGCGCCGTATTGGCTCATGCCGACGCCGTGGCCGTTTCCGCGTGTTGTAAAGATGAGATAATTATCTTTTTGTTCAATTGTAAAGTCGTTCGAGCGTAATTCTAGTTTCTCTCTTACTTCTCGCCCTGTAAATTGGTTGCCAGCTAGATTTAATTCGGCTATCCGATTACTTTCTGTTCGAGTGGATTCGATTACTAAATTCTCATTATCTGGTAAATCGATGTCGAGAGCCGCTTCCACTTGTTCAAATGTAAATGTTTCTTGGTCGACATAGTAAGGCGAGATTTCATCCCACGGGCTTGGCACACTTCGTAAATATGGGATTTCCGTTATATAGTAATCTTCGGAGTTCTCCGTGAAGCCGTTACTAGTTGAGAAGAACTGTGGATCAATTGGCTTTTCATTATAAGTAATAATTTGCCCTTTTGTTTCTGACACGGCCTGGCTAATTTTCTCCATATTTTTGTTGTAGTTTGCTCCCCATTTGGCACGAAGCTCGGTGTCATTCTTATATACTTGATCGAATATGGTGTCGGTTACGTCTGAGTCTGCATTTTCTTCTTGGTACAACATTTTATTGACAATATAGGTTCTAGCTGCAAGTGCTTGTGCTTTTAATGCTTCCTTTTCAAACTCAATTGGCATCTCGGAAGCAACAACTCCGGAGACATAAGTCTCTAGTGGAACATTTTCGATTTGGTCAGTCTGTGTTCGCATGACCGCAACTTCAACTGCCGATTCTTCTGCCAATACCTCTTCGTATTTTGGCGGCTGATCCACTGATTTTGAATGAACTTCATTATTGGAAATGAACGGTAAAACAATCAAGGTTGGAACAGCTAGAATAATAAATGACAAGCCGATGACAAATGTTGCTGGCCATTTCCATTCGAAGCGCCCTTTCGGTGACATTTTTGGCTTTGGACTTTTTTTCGTTGCAAAACGGTGGTGAAGTTGCTTAGTGGAACTTTTTTTCTTTTTTAATTTTTGAATGTGCTTCATCGTATATTTCTGTTTTTTCAAAAGGCACCCTCCCTCTACAGATTTTTCATATCTAGCATTCCTACTATTAAACTTATACAGTTGGTAAAAATAATAGAACTAGAATTTTAAATCTATTGTTTTAAAAGGATGGGCAATGTCACCTTGAAAAATTAAAAAGGTTGCCCCACCATCGCGCGACAACCTTTTCATCTTCTACTTTATATTCACAACCATTTCTGGCTTTTTAGTTTTTTTCACATCTTCATTGTATAAATGACAGGCGACGAAGTGGTTCGTTTCTACTTCTTGCCAGGCTGGTTTTTCTTGACTACAAATATCCATCGCAAATGGGCAGCGGGTACGGAATACGCAGCCACTTGGTGGGTTAATTGGGCTTGGTAATTCCCCTTCTAAAATAATTCGCTCCCTTGATTCCTCGATATCTGGGTCGGGAATCGGGATAGCCGATAATAATGCTTGTGTATATGGATGGAGTGGATTCTCGTATAAACTCTCACTTACGGTTAACTCCATCATATTGCCAAGATACATCACGCCAATTCGGTCGGATATTTGTTTAACCATCGACAAATCATGGGCGATGAATAAGAAGGTCAATCCTTTTTCCTCTTGTAATTCCTTTAATAGATTGACAACCTGTGCTTGTACCGATACGTCAAGAGCAGAAATTGGCTCATCCGCAATAATAAAATCCGGATCTAATGCTAGTGCTCGAGCAATGCCGATTCGCTGGCGTTGACCACCACTAAACTCGTGGGGATAACGGTTGGCGTGATCACGGTTTAATCCAACTTCTTCTAATAATTGGTAGACACGTTCATTTTGTTCTTTTTTCGATTTATAAAGGTGATGAACTTCCATTGGCTCCGAAATTACTTCGCGAACCGTAGAACGAGGGTTTAAAGATGCATAAGGATCCTGAAAAATCATTTGCATTTTTTGACGTAGCTTAAACATTTCTTTTTCCGAAAGGTCATGTACGTTTTGCCCATCGAAAATAACATCTCCAGCGGTTTTTTGATAGAGACTAATAATAGTCCGACCGATTGTTGACTTTCCACATCCAGATTCACCAACTAATCCAAATGTTTCCCCTTTATTAATATGGAATGTCACATCATTTACGGCCTTGAGAACGCGGTCTTTTCCTAAATTAAAATGCTTTTTCAAGTTTTTTACTTCTAATATTCTCTCTTCTCCCATTCTATTCAACCCCCGATTCCCAGTATCTTCTCGCAATACAAAGCTCTTTCTCGTAAATTGTATCTTTTAAACTCGTAATTTCAATGCCTTTACCTGTCATTGGGGAATGGAGCATCTTGTCATCACCATAGTAAAATCCGACATGATGAATTCTTCCTTTTCCTTCCTCATAGGCAAAAAAGAGTAAATCTCCCGGCAGTAATTCATCATAAGCAACTTCTTTACCATATGCTGCTTGATCGGATGCATCCCGACTGATTAAATAACCATTTGCTTTATGCATTTGATAAGCAAAGCCGGAGCAGTCATACCCAAATGCACTCATTCCGCCCCATAAATAATCGAGACCAACATATTGTTCTCCTGCTTGAATAATACTGTTTCCGTCCCCTTTTGGGCCACCTTCTTTTGTCGGGAAAATGGTCACACATTCTTTCTGTAAAAAGCCGGTACCAGTCGGTGTAATGACCTCCACTCGTACATCATCTTCCTCGACAACAGGTAAACAAGTCATGTAACTTAGTTTCATCACTTTCTCACCTGTAGCATTTTCCAACCAGGCATGTTTCGTATGAATGGCTGCTGTATGTTCCTGAAACCATTCCTCTTTCGTCACTTGTTGTAATTGCTGCAAAGGTATCCAACCAGGGTAACCGAACTCATTCTTTTTAGATGGTTGGGATGGTATCGTTACTTTTGCCCAGTCCCCTTTTGTTTCGGTAATAACGACCGTTTCCCCGTATAACACTTGGGTTTGTACCCGATTATCATCACATAGATTTACTTTCTCGTCATAAGTTAATGTACTTAACCAAGACTCCACATCCGTTGGGCTTTGTACTGCAAATGTATCTATTTCTCGGTTTGATTCTGGGTTTGTCCAAACGGTTGCTACTTGAACGGAAGCAACATGAAATATCTCTGGTAAACGTAAGTTATGTGCAAACATTCTCCCACTCCCTCTCCTGGTGAAATGTTATGAAACGATATATTCGTCGTTCAACTGTGTAATCCCTAAACCGGGTGCATCATTACAGTAAATCGTACTTTTGGAATACGTAATCCCGCCTTTGATTAAATCTCCAGCAAGCATAAGTGGTGCATCAAAATCAAAATAATGTACATTTGGCTGACTTGCCGCAAAATGGGCAGCAGCTGTTATACCAATCTTTGATTCAATCATACTACCAACCATACATTTCACATCATAGGCACTTGCTAGTTTGGCAATCTTCAGCGCCTCATGAATTCCGCCTGCTTTCATTAATTTAATATTAATTAAATCAGCAGCACCCATTTCTAACACCTGTCGTGCATCTTTAGCGGAAAAAACACTTTCATCGGCCATAATTGGAATTTCAGTATGGGTTGTTACATATTTAAGACCTGCTAAGTCATCCGCTTTTACTGGTTGCTCGATAAATTCAATATTTAATCCGGAATCTTCCATTTGATGAATCGCTCTTACTGCTTCTTTTGGATTCCAACCTTGATTAGCATCGAGGCGAATAGTGACTTCTGGACCAACGCTTTCCCGAATTGCTTGAATACGTTCGATATCTTTCTCAATTTGATCTTTTCCTACTTTTACTTTTAACACATGGAATCCATCCGCAACATATGCTGCTGCATCATCAGCCATTTCCCCTGGCTCATTAACCGATACGGTATAATCCGTTTCGATTTGCTTGTGATATCCCCCGAGAAAATGGGTTAGACTTAGCCCGCTTGCTTGTGCTATGCAATCATAAATTGCCATATCCATTGCTGCTTTGGCACTTGGATTTCCTACGATGACACGTTGCAAGTTTTCAAAAATTTGTTCCCGTTCCAAAATGGACAAACCTAGTAAACACGGGCTTAGAACATGATTGATCGTATAGGAAATACTAGCTAACGTATCTCCGGTAATCACATGGGTCGGAGGTGCTTCCCCGTATCCAACCACTCCATTCTCACATGTCACCTTGACGACTATCGTTTCGGCTACTGTTACTGTTCGTAATGCTGTTTTGAATGCTTTCTTTAATGGGATAGCTGCTTTATATGTTTCTATCTGTTTGATTTTCATTTACTGAACCCCCGGGTTAATTACTAATGATTTTTTCTCTGTCGATAGTGTTGCTTCCACACCAAACGGCACAGCAAAATGTGGAAAACAATGTCCTATCTTAAATCCAGCCATTACTGGGCAAGATAACCCGCCTAAATAATGCGTAAATATTTCTTCTAAAGATAAAGACGGTTCATGTTTTGGCTTGGCATCCGCAAAATCTCCTATTATAATTCCAGCCGCTTGCTCTAGTTTTCCTGCTAGTTTTAATTGATTTAACATCGAATCTATACGGTAAGGCTGTTCGTGAATATCTTCTAAAAGGAGAAGTTTTCCTTTCGTATGTATTTCAAAATCGGTTCCTAGTGTACTAACAAGTAAAGCAAGGTTCCCGCCAACTAGTTCACCAGTAGCTTTTCCTTCTACTAACGTTTCCAGAGGAGAAATGTCCTCCGAGTAAGTGAGTGTTGTTGGTTCAAAAAGCTGTTGAAACGATGCGCTGGAAATGTCATCAAAGTCTGGGTCTGCTACGTCAGAGGCAACCATTGGCCCGTGGAAGGTAACGAGTCCTGCTTTTTGGCAGATTGCTGTATGCAAATAGGTAATGTCACTATATCCCCAGATTATTTTTGGATTCTTTTTTATTAAATCGAAATCGATATTGGATGCGATTCGGCCGGTTCCATAGCCACCACGTGCGAAAATAATGGCTTTTACGGTGTCGTCTTGGATCATGTCGTGGAAATCTGCTAATCGTTCTGCATCGGTTCCGGCTAAATATCCATGGACGTTTTCAATATGTTTTCCCAATTTTACTCGGAGGCCGAGGTTTTCTAAAAAGGGAATGGCTTGATAGAGGCGTTTCATATCAGGAGGACTAGCAGGGGCAATAACACCAACTGTGTCGCCTTTTTGTAGGGATTGTGGTTGTAACATGTGAATACCTTCCTTCTGTTAAAATAATGTGATGAGAAGGAAAAGGTTGTAGAGCCCTTTCTAAAGTAGGAGTATGATTATCGGGAGTGCATATAACCCGCTCCGGGAATATACTTCGCTTTCCGTGGGCGGCTGGTGAGCCTATCCTCCCACAGGAGTCTTCGTATATTCCCGGAGCTAATGAAGCTAATCATTCACCTTGATTATTAGAAAAGTCCTCCAAACCTCATCCTTCATAATGTAGGTTCATCTTAACTACAATATTACTAACTACTTCTTATCCGCATATTTCAAGTCGAAGTATCCTACTGGGTGGCGGAGGATTCCTTCTACACCGTCTGCTTCTAGTACTACTGTGTTGTAGTAGCGGATTGGCATTGCGATCATTTCTTCAGCTAGCAATCTTTCAGCTTCATACAGATACTCCCAACGCTTTTGTTCGTCTGTTTCTGACTTTCCTTTGGCAATTAGTTCATCATACTCTGCGTTAGAGAAACCAGTACGGTTCATGTAAGAATCTGTAATAAAGCTTTCTAAGAAGTTAACTGGGTCACTATAGTCGTTGATGAAAGAACTACGAGAAAATTGTAATTCTAACGCTTTTTGCGCTTCAGAGAATACGTTCCACTCTTGGTTTACTAGTTCTACTTCAACACCTAAGTTCTCCTTGAACATACTTTGTAGTGCTTCTGCAACCGCTTTGTTTGTATCACTCGTATTATAAGATAGTGTAATTGGAGGTAATTCATCATAGCCTTCCTCCGCCATACCTTCTTCTAATAATTGTTTCGCTTTATCAACATCCATTGTTACTAAGTCACCATTTGCATCACGGAAGTCTTTGCCGTCTGGGCTTGTATATCCAGGGTTAATGAATCCGAATGCTGGTTCTACCCCATTTTTCACAACATATTTCGCGATATCTTCCCGATTAACTGCATAGGCGAATGCTTGACGGATTTTCTTATTTTGGAATGGTTCCATCGTCGTATTAAAGCGATAGAACTCTAGTCCACCATATGGTCCGATAAACACGTTATCGCCATCAATTAATTGATCGGATAGTTCAGGTGGGATACTTGCCGTGTCTAAATCTCCACTTTCAAACATTTGATATTGTGTATTGGAATCATTGATCATCGCGAAGTGAACTTTATCAAGTTTTACTGTAGCTGCATCCCAATAATGTTCGTTCTTCACAAATACCATTTCTTCTTCATGTTTCCAAGAGTCTAGCTTAAACGGACCATTTCCTACAAATGTTTCCGCTTCGGTATGCCAGTTCGGATCTGCTTCCGCAACTTTTTGATTGATTGGGAAGAATGCTGGATTTGTTAACACATCGAGGAAAAATCCAGTCGGTTGTGCTAACACAACTTCTAGCGTCTTTTCATCTTTTGCAGTAACTTTTACATCATCAACAGAACCATCCCCACTGTTGTACGCCTCAGCACCTTCAATAAAGTATGCTAAGAATGCTGCTGGAGAAGCTGTTGCTGGGTCAAGCATGTATTTCCAAGCATATTCAAAGTCCCCTGCAACGACTGAATCGCCATTAGACCATTTAGCATCCTCACGAAGGTGGAACGTATACGTTAATCCATCCTCTGAAATATCCCAGTTTTCTGCTACCCCAGGGCCTGCACGGTGGTCCTTGTCTAAACGAGTAAGACCTTCCATCAAGTTGTTTAATGGATCCCAAGAAACCGCATCAAACCCAATCGATGGGTCAAATGATTTTGGTTCGGTACCATTGTTTAAGTATAGAACTTTACCATCAGAAGAGTCGGTAGAATCGTCATTACCGGCATTATTATTATCTGGCTGTTCTACATTATTATTGTTCTCCGGATCCTTACCTGCATCTTCACCTGCAGTACATGCCGCTAAAACAAACACAGTTAATACTGCCATCAGTAAAAAAAGAAGCCTTTTCATCCTTATTCCCCCTTATAATTTAATTGGTGACCATTGTGGCCAATAATTGTTTTGCCCGCTCGTCTTGCAACCAGCAATCCACACGATGTGAATCACTCACTGCCGTCGATTCCGGGTAAACTTTATTACACACCTCCATCGCAAATGGACATCTTGCAGTAAATGGACATCCTTGAGGAGGTGAGAATAAATCTGGTGGTGTACCGTCGATCGGCTGTAATTTTCCTTTCGTATCTAATCGAGGTACAGAGTTTAATAATCCTTTTGTGTACGGGTGCTGAGGCTTATAAAAAATCTCACGCTTATTGCCAGTTTCAATAATTTTACCAGCATACATCACCGCAATTCGGTCGGCAATTTTGGCAACTACCCCTAAATCATGGGTAATTAAAATAATCGAAACTCCCGTCACTTCTTGGATTTTTTCAAATAACTCTAGAATCTGTGCTTGAATTGTTACATCTAGAGCTGTCGTTGGTTCATCGGCAATTAATAATTCTGGTTCACAAATTAAGGCAATCGCAATGACGATACGTTGACGCATCCCACCACTAAATTGATGTGGATATTGCTTCATTCGTTCTTCTGGATTTGGAATTCCGACAAGCTCCATCATTTCAATCGCACGGATTCTTGCATCTTTATCGGAGATTTTCTTATGTTGTTTTAATCCTTCAATAAGCTGCGTGCCAATCGTTAACGTCGGATTTAGTGCAGTCATCGGGTCTTGGAATATCATGGAAATGTCCACCCCACGAATGGAGCGCATCTTCCTTTCCGAAACCCTCGTTAAGTCTTGGCCTTTAAAGACAATCTTGCCAGCGGTAATTTTTCCTGGTGGGCTAGGAATCAAACGCATAATGGCACTGGACGTTACACTCTTGCCACAACCAGATTCGCCTACAATCGCGAGTGTCTCCCCTTTATATAAATGGAAATCTACGCCTCTTACTGCCTGTACGGTACCTCCATATGTTTTGAAGGTTACGTGTAAGTCTTTTACTTCTAGTATTTTTTCCATTTGTCCACCTACTTCCTTAATTTCGGATCCAGGGCATCCTGTAATCCATCTCCTAACACGTTAAAAGCAAACATCGTAAAGGAAATGAAAAACGCAGGGAAAAATAGTGTCCACCAGTTTCCTGATAAAATTGCCCCTAATGAATCATTGGCCATCACACCCCAGCTCGCATTTGGAGATGAAATTCCAAGCCCGATAAAACTAAGGAATGCTTCTGCGAATATTGCTGAAGGTACGGTTAACGTCATTTGTACGATAATTGGTCCCATTGAGTTTGGCAGTAAGTTTTTCCTAATAATACGTGGCGTTTTCGTGCCAAATGATTTTGATGCGAGGACAAATTCATAGTTTTTAATTTGCATGACCTGTCCTCGCACAATCCTGGCCATTCCCACCCAGCCAGTAACGGTAAGGGCGACAATGATCGTAAATAAACTCGGTTTAAATACAACTAACAAAAGAATAACTACGAGTAAATATGGTAGACCATATAAGATTTCAATAATACGCATCATAAAATTGTCCGTTCGTCCGCCTTTATAGCCGGAGATTCCTCCCCAAATGATTCCAATCGTTACATCAATTAAAGCTGCCATAAAGCCGACGAATAAAGAGATCCTCGCTCCATACCAAGTTCGCGTAAATACATCACGCCCAAGCCCATCCGTTCCAAACCAATGTTCTGCTGATGGGGGTTGGTATTGTTCGGATAACACGCCGGTATCTACTTCGTATGGTGAGAAGACTGGTGCAAAAACAGCAAATAAGATTAATAGAATTAAGAATACGAGACCTGACATCGCTAGGATATTTTTTCTTAATCTTCGCCATGCATCCTGCCAATAAGAAAGGGAAGGTCTTGCTACCAATTCTTGTTCGACTGTGTTTTTCCCGCGCCAAGTAAACCAATCATCTGGTACGTTCTTACTTGTTATATGTTGGGGATTTTTTTGTGGTTTCATCTTACTCCCCTTCCTTCTTCATGACTTTGATTCGTGGATCTAATAGGCCATATGCAATATCAACTAAGAAAAGCATAATAATTAAAAAGGCACTATAAAATACGGTCGTCCCCATAATGACTGGATAATCACGATGGTTAATACTTTCTACAAAGTATTTACCCATTCCTGGTATCGCAAAGATTTGTTCAATAACAAAGGATCCAGTCATAATCCCAGCAAGTAATGTTCCCATTACGGTAATAACCGGCATGAGTGCATTTCTAAGGGCATGTTTCACTATTATTTTCCAAGGAGACAACCCTTTTGCTCTAGCCATCTTGATGTAGTCTTGGGTTAATACTTCTAACATAGTCGACCGTGTTAACCTAGCTATAATCGCCATTGGTCCAGTTGCTAACGCTAATACTGGAAGGACCATATGCATTGGGCTTTTCCATGTCGCAACCGGGAACCATTCTAAGTTAACCGCCAATTGTTGAATTAATAATGTAGCTAATATAAAGTTCGGTACGGAAATACCAAGGACAGCAATTCCCATGGATAAATAATCAATTACCCCATTATGACGAAGTGCAGCAAGTACACCTAGTGTCACCCCAGAGATTAAGGCAACAATTACTGTAACTATCCCTAACTCCGCTGAAATTGGGAATCCTCGGCCAATCATATCGTTTACGGTTTGATTCGGTTGACTAATCGATGGGCCAAATTCTAATGTGACAATTGATTTTAAATAAAGTAGATACTGTACTGGGATTGGTTTATCGAGGTTATAATGTTTCTCTAAGTTGGCCTGAACAATCTCGTTAGAGTTTCCTTCACTGTTAAAAGGAGATCCAGGAACCGAAACCATCAGTACAAATGTTAAGGTAATTATGATCCATAATGTAATGGCCATGATTAATAGCTTTTTCAAAATGTATTTGAGCATTGTTCCCAACTCCTGTATTCATTTGCGCCCCCTTTTAGCGCATTTGGTGGAATAGTATCTTATATACAAACTATGAATTTGTTTTCTTTTTTATGAAATGTATCCATGTCCTCGTTTTAAATAGTGATAGATTTCTTGGCCGACTTTCCCTATTAAACCTGGAGAAGCTATATTATCTAATCCTTTCGTTAACACAGAAGCAACTAACTTCCTACTCCCAACATAGAATATCCCGACATCATGCCTGATACCGTCCACATTTCCTGTCTTATGTGCAAGTTCCCAATTGGGCAAGGCTCCAATAATCGTTTCGTTTATCTCTGGGATCCTAGCTGGTAATCCATCCCTAATTTGTTGTTTTTTTAATATTGCTATCATCTCTTCACATGCATAGGCAGAAATGATCTTTCCAGTCGCTAATTTTCTGAGCATCGTTGTCATCTCATAAGCAGTAATTTCATTTAGGCCTTCTCTTTCCACTTCAATGGTCATCATTTTGTGGTAAAACTTACTTTTCTCTAGCCCAATCTCTTTCATCGTGTGCTGAATGGTTGGAACTCCTAATAAATCAATTAACATATTCGTTGCAGTATTATCACTTTGAATAATCATTAAGGTAACTAAATCGTATACAGTTAACTTTATACCTGGTGTAAGATGCTGGAGAACGCCACTACCACCTACGATAGCTTCTCTTCGTAGTTTCATAGATTCGCTAAGATTGAGTTCTCCTCGGTTATGAGCGGCATAGACAGCAATCATTATAGGAATTTTAATAATGCTAGCGGAGTAGAATGATTCATTTTCATGAACTGACCACGTTTCTCCAGTATCTAAGTCATATAAAGAAATTCCCCATTTTCCCCCGGCTTCTTCCGTTATTTGTCGAATCGTTTGTTCCAGTGTTTTCATCCAAGTTCTCCTTCATTAGGCATATTTCGTGTTATACGCTAATTCAACCATGACAAGCAATGCTCGGTACGCCTCTAAAATATCTTTCGCTTGATATTCAACGATTGTCGTACCAGGAAGTATTCTCGTTCCAGGCATCATACTTGCCCACTCTGCTGCACCATAATTAACGAACTCTACTTGAATTAATGGATTGTCTGGAGGAGTTAATGGTTTTACGTTAACTTTGTTTGCTAAAGCTTGTTTCACTTTTTCTTGTAAAAGTTCTCCCGCTTTTTTCGGTGTTAAACTCTTCGTTGCCGACCGAGAAATAGCTTCCTTTACAACCGCAGTCGTAATATTTGGGATGAGTGCTTCTGCTTCTTTTGCAGTCTCATCATCACCAGAAACAAGTAAAACAGGCACACCATGGAATCCCGCAACCATCGCGTTCATCCCAATTTCCCCAACTTGCATGTCATTCACATAAAAATTTCGGACCATATGTATCATCGAATGGGACATCACCCCAGGCATTCCCGCTCGTGTGTGGTAGCCAATAAACATTGCTCCATCATAACTAGGATCTAAGCCATGCACCATCGAATACGTTTTAACATCACCAGTAATAAGCTGGGCATCTGGGTGCAATCGATCGATTAAAATATTATTCATTTTCATATGACTATCATTTACTAGCACTTCTTCACATTCCGATTCAAATGCCGCATCAACGACATAGTTTGTTTCGTCGGTCATGATTTTACGAGCGCGCTCATAATTATGCAGCGAAGCACTGACATAGGTGTAATCCGGTAAGCCAGTTATACCTTCCATATCAACGGATAAATATAATTTCATACTCATTCCCCTTTGATGTGAGTTTTTATTAAATTATATGATTGGATATATTTTTACATGAGTTAGCGTTTGAGTGATTTTTCTGGGTGTAGTAATTCCATAGGGATAGGTTTGTGGAAATTGAATTGATTCGTCTTGTAGTAAGTTTATGTCAATTTATAGATTATATTGTAAACGCTTTAGTTTGTAATTGCAAGATAATTTTTAATATTTCACGTTATTAAAATATGAGGGATTTGATATTTCTAGCACAAATGAAAAAAGTGAAGCACTATAAAAGTGCTTCACTCTAGCATTCTATTAACTTTACAATCTTCTTAAGATAATTCTGCAACGTAATTGATTTCAAACGGTTTAACGACATCTCCATTTCCATCAACTCGTTCAATATCTGCTCCAAGGCTTGCTAATTTCCCTGCAAAGTTAACATAACCACGATCTAAATGTTTTAGTTCGGTTACTCTAGTTAATCCATTTGCACGAAGGCCAGCAAGAATTAATGCAGCTGCTGCACGTAAGTCTGTTGCTGCAACTTCTGCACCTTGAAGTTCTGAAGGACCGTCAATAATGACACTGCGACCTTCAATCTTCATTTTCGCATTCATACGACGGAATTCTTCTACGTGCATGAAGCGATTTTCAAATACTGTTTCTGTAATCATACTCGTACCATGTGCACATAGCATTAATGCCATCATTTGTGATTGCATATCAGTTGGGAATCCTGGATGTGGTAATGTTTTAATATCAGTCGATTTTAGTGCATCTGGACCAATAACACGTAGACCATTACCTTCTTCCATTATAGTAACGCCCATTTCTCTTAACTTAGCAATTAGTGGTCGTAAATGCTCACTAACCGCATTTTCGATTAAAATATTACCACCAGTAATTGCAGCAGCAATCATAAACGTTCCTGCCTCAATTCGATCAGGAATGATGGAATGTTCCGTACCGTATAAAGTTTCGACCCCATTAATACGAATTGTTTCAGTACCTGCGCCAATAACAGAAGCACCCATTTTATTCAGGAAGTTAGCTAAGTCAACAATCTCAGGTTCTTTCGCAGCATTTTCGATTGTTGTTACACCGTCTGCAAGCGTTGCTGCCATCATAATATTCTCTGTTGCTCCTACACTTGGAACATCAAGATATATCTTTGCACCTTTCAATCTACCATTTACGCGCGCTTCAACGAAACCATTACCTACATGCACTTCTGCACCCATCGCTTCAAAGCCTTTTAAATGTAGATCAATTGGGCGTGAGCCAATAGCACAACCTCCAGGCATTGCTACATTTGCATGACCAAAACGCGCCAGTAAAGGACCCAAAACAAGAACGGAGGCACGCATTTTTCGAACATACTCAAATGGTGCTTCCGTTTTTAAATCATTTGAAGCATCAACAATTACTTTATTATTATTAAATTCTACTTCTGCATCCATATTTCTTAATACTTCATTAATCGTATAAACATCAGCTAGAACTGGCACATCATTAATAACGCTTCTGCCTTCACTAGCAAGAATACTCGCAGCAATTACAGGGAGCACAGCATTCTTTGCACCCTCAACGTGAACATTACCATTCAATTGCTGTCCGCCTCTTACGATGATTTTATCCATATTTCAAATCTCCTTCAGATCCATTTTCCTTATATTAATATTCATTTATTAGGATAGGTGTTCCAATCAGATATTGGACATCACCAGTGCTAAGTGTTTTCGTAACTATTTGTACATTCACTAGCGTATCCTGAATGGTAATTTTACTCCCAATTAACGGAGTATAGCCATACATTATTTCATTTATTTTTGTCGAATTTAAACTGTCTTTTTGTGTTGTTATTTGTCGTAATTCAAGTTTTTTAATAAAAAAATCTATTTTTTTATCAAATTCAATTATAGCACTAGCTTGTGTAGACATACAAGCAAATATTTTCACATTCTCCGTAAAATAAGTGTTAAGTATTTGGGAAACATTATTTAAATAAGCAGACTCTATTTTCTTGTCCCAATTACTACCACTTATTGTTACTACCAACTCAGAACTGTAAGCATTATTTTTTGGATGGACTACTTTATAATTTACGGATATGGTTCCCTTTTTGTGAGTGTCTAAAACTGAATAAATAATACTATTTTCGTTTTCCTTTTTTAGGAAAGTTTGTTCATGTTGTATTTCCTGAATGATCTTTTGCATTTTTTCATTGGTAATATGCTCTTTTAAGGTGACTTCCCATGTATCTACTTCCAAGCCATTATCCGTTATTGCATCGGCAATTGTAATTAAATCATTTTGTTCACTTTTAGCTATAACAATATGAGAAATAAAAATCATGATAAGAAATATTGCTAATACTTTTTTCATAAAAATATCCCCCTCGTTCATCTTATCTACAGTATGAACAAGAGAGAATCTTCTAATACATTAAATTAATAGTTTAATAGTTTTGTTTACCTTCTTTATTAGAGAAGGTAAGAAAGATCTTGTGACCATCTTAGGAACTCTAAGAAGAATCGACTTACACCAGTTCCTATCACGATAGTAACTAACAGTAATAAAATCCTTGCCTCTGTAGCCCGACCTTTTCTAATTAATGGTTCAAAATTAATTGTCTGCATTAATCTCCACGTGATGTATATGAAAATAATGTGGGAAATAATACTCATTAATGCTACTTGGCCTATCGATAACATAAAAAACCACCTTTATTTCATTTCTCTCTTAGAGATTGCCATGTATAACTAGTAAAGTCAACTATATTGGTATATTTAAAGAGCTTCGACAAAATTGGAATTCAAAACAATATTTCTGCATTTCCTGGGAAATATCGACATGTATGGAGAAGTATGTTTAATTATTGCTTGGAAAATAATTTACAAAAGAGAGTATTCGACAGAAAATAGATACTTTTACAGAAATAGTAGAAAGTACTAATGTATTGTGGGAAATTGATGGAGTTGTTATTGGTGTGGGGGGAGGGAATGTGGGTGATTGGGGTGGGGTTTATTGCGGGGGATGGAATGTGTGATGATTAAGCTGTATTGTAGCGGGCGTTTATTGTGATGAGAGTTAGTAAAGGTTAAGATTTTTGATCTTATGATGAATTATTAATGTATAATGAGTGGTTGGTTATTGTATTGTGGTTTTGAATGTATTCATCAGAGAAATGAGTGACTGTTAACAACTGATTTTTTTCCTATCGGCACTCAATCGACTGATGAGTGACCATTACTTAAAGAATTCCCGTCCTAACGTCACTCATTCGCCATATGAGTGACCGTTACCTAAAGAATCTCTTTCCTAAAGTCACTCATTCGCCTCATGAGTGACCGTTACACATAGAATCTCCTTCCTTTCGTCACTCATTCACCTGATGAGTGACCATTACACATAGAATTCCCGTCCTAACGTCACTCATTCGCTTTATGAGTGACCATTACTTAAAGAATCCCCTCCCTAACGTCACTCATTCGCCTTATGAGTGACCGTTACCTAAAGAATCTCTTTCCTAAAGTCACTCATTCGCCTCATGAGTGACCGTTACACATAGAATCTCCTTCCTTTCGTCACTCATTCACCTGATGAGTGACCGTTACCTAAAGAATTTCCTTTCTATCGTCACTCATTCACCTCATGAGTGACTGTTGCCCTTAGAATTCACTTCCTAACGTCACTCATCCACCTCATGAGTGACCATCACACAAAGAATCCCTTCCCTAAAGTCACTCATCCACCTCATGAGTGACCATCACACAAAGAATCCCTTCCCTAACGTCACTCATCCACCTCATGAGTGACCATCACACAAAGAATTCCCTCCCTAACGTCACTCATCCACCTCATGAGTAACCGTTACCTAGAGAAACCTCATCCTAACGTCACTCATCTCCCACCATTCTCCTCAAAATAAAAATCCCCTATGCCAATGTCATAGAGGATTTATTACTTATATTATCTTGTTTGAGCGACATCCAAACGGTTTGTTGCTCGACGGAGTGCTAATTCTGCCCGTAGACGATCAATATGATCATCTTTTGATTGAAGACGGTCTTCTGCACGTTTTTTCGCTGCTTCAGCGCGATTAACGTCGATATCTTGAGGTTTTTCAGCAGATTGAGCAAGAATTGTTACTTTCTCTGGGCGAACCTCTAAGAAACCACCGTTGATGGCTAGCTTTTCTTCACCTGAATCACGCTTTAAGCGAACAGCTGAAATTGCAAGCGGAGCAACTAATGGAATATGCCCTGGTAAAATACCGAGTTCACCATTTTCTGCTTTTAAGCTAACCATTTCATACGTATCTTCTAATACCGGGCCATCAGGAGTAACAACACTCACAGTTAGTGTTTTCAATGTAACCCCTCCTAAAGACGTCAAGGGGAGGATTCCCCTGTTAGTCTATTATTCCATGCTTTTCGCTTTTTCAACTACTTCTTCAATGCGTCCAACTAGACGGAATGCATCTTCTGGTAGGTCATCGTATTTACCTTCTAAAATCTCTTTAAATCCTTTAACAGTTTCTTGAACTGGTACGTAAGATCCTGGTTGACCAGTAAATTGTTCTGCTACGTGGAAGTTTTGAGATAGGAAGAATTGGATACGACGTGCACGAGCTACCGTTAATTTATCTTCATCAGAAAGCTCATCCATACCTAGGATAGCGATGATGTCTTGTAATTCACGGTACTTTTGCAGTGTAGCCTGTACTTCACGTGCTACTTGATAGTGCTCTTCTCCAACAACTTCTGGGTCTAGGGCACGAGATGTTGATGCAAGTGGATCCACCGCTGGGTAGATACCTTGCTCAGATAGTTTACGATCAAGGTTTGTTGTTGCATCTAAGTGAGCGAATGTTGTAGCCGGAGCCGGGTCCGTATAGTCATCGGCTGGTACGTAAATCGCTTGGATAGATGTAACTGAACCTTTGCTAGTTGATGTAATACGTTCTTGCAATTGACCCATTTCCGTTGCAAGTGTTGGTTGGTAACCAACCGCAGATGGCATACGACCTAATAGTGCCGATACCTCTGAACCTGCTTGTGTAAAACGGAAAATGTTGTCGATGAATAATAGCACGTCTGCGCCTTTTTCATCACGGAAGTATTCCGCCATTGTAAGACCAGTTAGTGCTACACGCATACGCGCACCTGGTGGTTCGTTCATTTGTCCGAATACCATCGCTGTTTTTGCGATAACACCAGAGTCTTTCATTTCATAGTAAAGGTCGTTTCCTTCACGAGTACGCTCTCCAACACCAGCGAATACAGAGATACCACCGTGCTCTTGAGCGATGTTGTTAATTAATTCCTGGATTAATACAGTTTTACCAACACCGGCACCACCGAATAATCCGATTTTACCACCTTTAATATAAGGTGCTAGTAAGTCAACAACTTTAATTCCAGTTTCTAGAATCTCAGTTTCTGTTGATAGTTCTTCAAATTTAGGAGCTGGACGGTGAATTGGATCTAGACGAATTCCTTCTGGAAGATCTGGATCTAAGTCAATTTTTTCTCCTAATACGTTAAATACACGTCCTAAAGTGACGTCACCAACTGGTACAGAAATCGGTCTTCCAAGGTTTTCAACTTCCATGCCTCGTGTAAGACCATCTGTTGATGCCATCGCAATAGTACGGACAGAGTTATCACCTAGGTGAAGCGCAACTTCTAAAGTTAGTGATCCACCATCTTCTAGTTTGACAACTAATGCGTTATAAATTTCAGGAAGCTGGTCGTCATCGAATCGAACGTCAACGACTGGCCCCATTACTTGAGTAACGTGTCCTTTGCTCATGAGATTTCCCTCCTAACTTACTTTCCTAAAGACTATTCTAGTGCGCTAGCTCCACCAATAATCTCAGTAATTTCCTGTGTGATTGCTGCTTGGCGTGCACGGTTAAAGGACAAGGTTAAGCCGTCGATTAAATCAGACGCGTTATCACTTGCACTACGCATAGCCGTCATACGTGCAGCATGTTCACTTGCTTTTGCATCCAGTAATGCACCATAGATTAGACTTTCAGCATACTGTGGTAACAGTACTTCTAAAATCTGTTCTTCACTAGGCTCATATTCGTACTGGCTGCTTGTTCCTGTTGTTGTATCCACTGCTTCGATTGGCAGTAGTTGATTAGTTGTAACAACTTGTGAGATTGCACTGACATAATGGTTATAAATAATCACTAGTTTATCAATCTCTTCATCTGTAAACATTTGTACCGTTTCAGACGCTAGGTCTTTCACGTTTGCAAATGATGGTTGATCTGGTAGTCCAGTAATACTTCTTGCTACTGGAAGCCCTCGCTTTTTACAGAAATCAACTGCCATTCTTCCGATTGCAATAACTGTATATTCATCTGTTGATGTATGGTTTTCTTGAATCGTATTGTTCAATTTTCGTAGGATGTTGGCATTATATGCACCTGCTAATCCACTATCAGCAGTAATGGCGATATAGCCAACTTTTTTCACCTCGCGTGATTGTAGCATTGGGTGAGTTGCGTCGGTATGTTTTGCGATACTTGCAACTACCTCTTGCATTTTTTCACTGTATGGAACGAATGATTTGGCATTCTGTTCAGCTTTGTTCATTTTGGATGCTGAAACCATTTCCATTGCTTTGGTGATTTTTTTCATCTTAGAAGTTGAATCAATACGTTTTTTAATATCTCTAAGTGATGCCAAGCTTTTTCACCACCCTTTCCTAGCTGAGTTCAAGGGAGAAGTTTGGGATAAAAGTTCATTGATGAGAGTATTGTTCAAACAATGCTAAAGTAAGTGCGTCTTACCCGCTCCGGGAATATGCTTCGCTTTCCGCGGGCGGCTGGTAAGCCTCCTCAGAGCTGTCGCTCTTGCGGGGTCTTACCGATGCCTTTCCTCCCGCTGGAGTCTCCGCATATTCCCGGAGCTAACAAAGCTATTGTTCGCTACAAAGTCATCCTTTTGTTTTATCCCAACTTCACTCTTCACTCTCAAGGTATTTATTAATTATCTGATGTTAAAAATGTCTTTTTGAATGATTCGATTGCGTTGTTCATATCTTCTGCTTCTGGAAGGTTTCCAGTGTCGCGGATTGTAGCTAGTAATTCTGGTTTATTAGAATCTAACCATACGTTGAATTCAGACTCGAAACGAGTGATGTCTTCAACTGGGATATCATCTAGGAATCCTTTAGTTAGTGCGTAGATGATTGCTACTTGATATTCAACTTTAAGTGGCTTATGTAAGCCTTGTTTTAGTACTTCAACTGTACGTGCACCACGGTTTAGTTTTGCTTGAGTTGCTTTATCAAGGTCAGAACCAAACTGAGCAAATGCTTCTAGTTCACGGAATGAAGCTAAGTCTAGACGTAATGTACCAGCAACTTTCTTCATCGCTTTAATTTGTGCAGATCCACCAACACGGGATACAGATAGACCAGGGTTAATCGCTGGACGTACTCCAGAGAAGAATAGGTCAGACTGTAAGAAAATTTGTCCGTCTGTGATAGAAATAACGTTTGTTGGAATATAAGCAGAGATGTCACCTGCTTGAGTTTCAACAAATGGTAATGCAGTTAGTGAACCAGCACCAAGTGCATCACTTAGTTTTGCAGCACGCTCTAGTAAACGTGAGTGCAAGTAGAATACATCCCCTGGGAATGCTTCACGACCTGGAGGACGACGAAGTAATAGGGAAAGTTCACGATATGCTGATGCTTGTTTAGATAAGTCATCATATACAACAAGTACATGTTTACCGTTATACATGAACTCTTCACCCATTGTTACACCTGAATATGGAGCAAGGTATAATAATGGAGCTGGGTCAGATGCACCAGCAGATACAACGATTGTATAATCTAATGCGCCGTAACGACGGAAAGTTTCAACTGTTGAACGAACAGTAGATTCTTTTTGACCGATAGCAACATAGATACAAATCATGTCTTGGTCTTTTTGGTTTAAGATTGTGTCAACTGCTACAGTTGTTTTACCAGTTTGACGGTCTCCAATGATAAGCTCACGTTGTCCACGTCCGATTGGTACTAGTGCGTCAATCGCCTTAATACCTGTTTGAAGTGGTTCATGAACAGATTTACGATCCATTACACCTGGTGCTGCTGCTTCAATTGGACGAGTTTTGCTTGTCTCAATTGGTTTACCACCATCAATTGCTTGCCCTAATGGGTTTACAACACGACCAATTAGTTCCTCACCAACTGGTACTTGCATAATACGACCTGTACGGCGAACTTCATCGCCTTCTTTAATACCTGTGTAAGGACCAAGAATAACGATACCAACGTTAGATTCTTCTAAGTTTTGAGCAAGTCCCATTACACCGTTAGAGAATTCAACAAGCTCTCCAGCCATGACATTGTCTAGACCGTGAGCACGTGCGATACCGTCCCCAATTTCAATAACTGTTCCGACATCACTTACTTCAATATCTGAATCGAAATTTTCGATTTGCTGTTTAATCAACTTACTAATTTCTTCAGCTTTGATGCTCATACCATTTCACCCCTATCATCAAATGTTCGCAAGTTTAATATTTTGCTCAATACGACGTAATTTTCCACTAATTGTTCCATCAAAGATTGTGTTACCCATGCGGATTTTTACACCACCAACGATAGTCGTGTCAATTACGTTATCAAGTTTAACTACTGATTTATTCAGACGTTTAGCAAAAGAAGCTTCTAGTTCTGCTTTTTCAGCATCGGATAACTTACGAACAGAATATACGACTCCTTGTGCTACACCACTAGCTTCGTTTACAAGTGCTTCAAACGCATCTACTAGTTCAGATACTAGTCCAATTCGGTGTCTTACAGCGAGAATTTTTAACGTATTTAATACGTCTTTCGAAACTCCTGTAAAAACCTCATTTAGAAATGCTTGTTTTTTCTCATTTGTAACACGTGGGTGTGCTAGGAATGCATGTAATTCCTTATTTTCTCCGAAAACTTGTTTCACAACACGTAACTCTTCTAAAGTATCATTAAGTGCTGCTTTTTGACCTGAGAGTTGGAAAAGAGCATCTGCATAACGTTTGGCAACTATTGCTTCACTCATCGCTCTTCTCCTACCTCTTTAATGTATTCATTGATCAACTTCTCTTGATCTTGTGCACTTAGTTCTTTTTCAATTACTTTACTTGCAATAAGAACAGATAAGGACGCCACTTGATCTTGAAGTGCTTGAAGTGCTTTTTCTTTTTCGTTTTGAATTTCTGCTTGTGCTGCTTTTTTGATGCGATCTGCTTCTTGACGAGCAGATTCTATAATATCTTGCTCTTGTTTAATACCAGCAGTTTTTGCATCTTCGATAATTTTTTGTGCTTCCATTTTTGTTTGTTTTAACTGTTCAGCTGCTGCTTTTGCTGATTTTTCAGCTTCGATACGACTTTTTTCAGCTGCTTCAATCTCGTTAGCAACATATTCTTCACGTTTTTTCATCATGTTCATTACTGGACCCCATGCGAATTTACGCACTAGGAATAGTAGAATTGCGAAGAATAATAATTGGTATAACATGTCACCAACGTGGAATCCCCAAATTACGCCACCAGCGTAAATAGTTGCGAATGATTGCACTGAATTCACTCCTTTCAACCTGATTCAACATAACTAATCGCTACATGTAAAAACAACGGCGAAGTTTCATTGGACAATCTTCGCCATTTTTAGTTGAATATCTAATTACTACATTACTAGTAGGGCGATAACTACTGCGATGATAGGCATAGCCTCTACTAGACCTACCCCAATGAACATTGTAGTTTGAAGTGAACTTTTTAACTCAGGTTGACGAGCGATTCCTTCAACTGTTTTACTAACGATAAGACCGTTACCAATACCTGCACCAAGTGCTCCTAAACCTACTGCTAATGCTGCTGCTAATGCTGTCATAATATAAATCCTCCTTATAATATATAAATAATATTTTAATAATGTCCGGTTTTAATAATATATTAAAACTGGTTGATTCATGAGATTAGTGTTCTTCACTTACTTTATGTGAGATGTATACCATAGAAAGCATTGTGAAGATAAATGCTTGGATACCTCCGATAAATACAGAGAATCCTTGCCATGCTAAGAATGGAATTGCTCCACCTATTAATCCAAAGAATGAGCCTGATACTAATCCTACTAATAGAGCTAGTAGTACTTCTCCGGCATATAAGTTACCGAATAGACGTAAGCCTAGAGTAAGCGTATTCGCAAACTCTTCAATAATCTTAATTGGAAATAGAAATGGTAGTGGACGGAAATAGTCTTTTATATACTCTTTTCCACCTCGTAGTTTGATTCCATAGAAATGCGATAAAACAATTACCATTGCTGCTAGTGTTAATGTTAGAGCTGGATCTGCTGTTGGTGATTTCCACCAAACATTGTGATCATATATTCCATTTGTCATAACACCAAGCATATTTCCTACTAGAATATAAGAAAATAGAGTTAGTGCTAATGGTAGAAACAGTTTTCCTGTTTTCCAATCCATTGTGTCATTAACGATTCCTTTAACAAAGTCAAGGATCCATTCCATAACATTTTGAGCACCAGTTGGTTTCATTTGTAACTTCCTTGCACCAAGAACGGAAAGGATGAACACAATTAAGGATGTTACAGTGATCATCAATATGTTCGACAAGTTGAAATCTAGCCAAGATATTCCAAAAACGTCGTGTACTATCGGCGCTCCATGATCCATATTTATTCACCCCTCTTTCAAGCGCTGTCCTTATTTTTGTTTAGAAAAAAATCTATCATAATGACTACATAGGAAGTCATTAATCCAATGATGACTGCAATCATATGAAAATGCTCTTCATAGCGAAGTGCAATGATGACTGCTAAAGCAACTGCGGCAAATCGAGAGAACATCCCTAACCCCTTAGGTTTTTCACTTTTTACGACTGCTTCGGTGAATTCAATTGTCTTTTTTTGTAAAAGATAAAGATTATAAAAGCTAACAGCACTACCTAGTAACAGTCCGAGGAAAATACGGTGATAAGGAGTAAATCCTGCTCCAAGTACTAGAATTGCTAATAAGTAAAACATCCACTTTCGTTGACGGGCGTATTGATTTTCATTGTTGGTCATTCCTTATTCTTCTCCCGTTTCTGTGAATTTTTTTACGGTTGTTACCATTCCATAGATTCCCGCAGCTAGCCCTAACAATAGTCCAATAATTGTAAAGATTGGTTTTGTTGCTATTGTCTTATCAAGCCAACCGCCGATGAAAATCCCTAGAATTGCACCACCTGCTAAATTAGCAGAAACTGCACTTGCTAATACAATTGCTCGATACGGTTTCTCCCCCATCATAATCACTCCTTTTCAAGAAGCGTTTGGGGATAAAATTGTGGAGAGTTTTCTAACAACTCGATGTATGTATGTCCCTTTTCGGCACGTAATTTTCAGTTGTATGAAAACCTTATCATTTCGCTTTCCACACTAAGTCAGTTTACATTAGCCAACCTTTACTTGTCAATCGAATACCATTAAAATCGACATAAATTATACATTCCATTTTTTGTCTCCAAATCCTCAAGAATTTATAAGGTATTTGGAATGTTTCCCCTCTCATTATATCGAAAGTTATAGCTAAAATGGTGACAGTTTTGTGAACGATAGGGGGGTATTCTATTTTATTAAATTTTTATTGATTTTTGGCATAAGAATGATGCATGTTCGGAGGTGTCGCTAAATCTCCTACATGCATCATTCTCTTTCTACTTTTATCTATAGATCCGGGTAAATGTACAATTCCGTTTCATACGTTTCAAAGTCGCCATTTGCTAGTTGCATCGTTATGCTTGCTACATATCGTCCAGGTGCCCCTAAATCCTTCTTATCTATATACCCTTCATTCATTCCAATTGTTGGCTCATCTATTTTTAGAAGGGTCCGGTCATAGATTAAAGTTTGTGGATGATATAGTTCGACCTCTACTTGTTTTACTTCATCGGTTAAGTAAAGACGATAGACATATTCATCTTTAGAAAAAGCCTTTAATGAAAATTCAAATCCTTGAGCTTTTGGATAATCTGCCGTCTCATTAATAAATAGATAAGGTAAGTGATATGTATCGCCTTCCGATTGTAACTCCAACCAACCTTGATGAATACCTTCCTCTACCATGGAAGATGTAATATTTAACTCCACAGGAACTTCTACTTTTTCCCCTGCCTTTACCGTGAACGCCATCGGTAAATTCCAACTAAGTCCGCTTTCTTTCTTAGGGATGCGAAAAGCATATTCCTTATCTTGTTTCGTTGTATTTTCTATCGTTAGTTCCACAGTTTCTGTTTTCCGGTATTCATTGACTTTTCCAAAAGATAATGTTGGATTATAAATAATCGTTGGTGTTTCTATCGCTTTTTTCGGGTTAATATTCCCCATCCCTTGTACAACTGGTTCGACTGGATTTCCATTCTCATCATACATCCGTTCTGCAGTCGTTTTAATCGCTCCAAAAATTTGCTTATTCGTCCAGTCTGGATGGGCCTCTTTTATGAGCGCCATTACCCCCGCAACATGGGGAGCGGCCATACTTGTTCCTTGTAATGGAAGATACCCTCCCGGAACCGTGCTGACAATATTCGTTCCAGGAGCAAGTATATCTGGTTTAATTTCCCAATTTACGGCAACAGGTCCTCTTGAGCTAAATGAAGCAATACCACTTTTTGTTTCTACAAAAACCGTATCAATGTATGGATGCTCTTGCTCATTAATTAACCGCTCCAACCACTCTCCATCCTCTTTTGTAACGGATACGACAGGAATTTGAATCGGTTCCTCCCTGCCAGTAATCGACCCTTGAAAAGCTCCTTCTTCATTATTGTAAATAATTACCCCAATCGCACCTTTATCCTCTGCTTGCTTTGCCAAATCATAAAAGGGGACTTCCCCCCTTGGAATAAGTGCAATTTTCCCTTGTAAGTCTTCCGCTGTTTTTGGCAGAATTTCATAGTCTTTGGAAAAATCCCAAGGTACAGAACCGACCATTGGTGTGATGTCAATCTTTTTATCAGAAAATGGGTCATATAATATTGGAACTTTCTCAGCGTTAGCAAATGCTCCAACCGCCATTGCACTAGTTGCTGTTGCCGGTGCTCCAACCGTCCAATTATCTGGACCACTATTCCCATTGGCAATGACAACTGCAATTCCTAGTTCAGACGCTCGATTGACTGCAATACTTGTCGGATAATCTGGTCCATTTACAGAATTACCTAAGGAGAGGTTAATAATATCGACTCCATCTTTTACTGCTTGTTCCATAGCAGCAATTACTTGAATAGAAGTTCCTGACCCACCTGGCCCAAGTGCACGATATGCTCGAATCTCTGCATTAGGGGCAACTCCTTTTAAATTGCCGTTCGCTGCGATTATTCCTGCAACATGTGTACCATGGTTCGTTGGCATCCCCTCAGTCTCTAACGTTTCCATCGGATCGTCATCTAAATCTACTACATCATACCCACCAGAATAATTCGTTGTTAAGTCTGGGTGCTGGTGGTCAATGCCAGTATCTACTACTCCAACTGTAATTCCATCTCCTGTATATCTCGTATTATTAAGTGAATACGGAATGACTAATTGTGGGTTACCATCTATTGCTTCTTCTATCCTTTTATATGGAACAGTGTTTGTTGTTTGATAAGTACGGACAGTGTGGACTGCTTTAACAAAGTCTAATGTCCCCATTTTTTGAAGTGCATCTGGTGAACCTTGTAATGCTAAACCTGTAAATAATGTATCGTATGTAGCGATAATCTCAATAAACGGATGGTATGCCTCAATATATTCTTTATGTTCCGCTGGGTCGCCATCAACTTCAATAATAATCTTTTGTTTCTCTTCTTTTGCAAATCCCGTTGATGGTAGCATCATAAAAATAAATAGAAATGCACCAGTTAATAGTAAATAACGCACATTAAGTCAACTCCTCCCATATTATTCTTTGTAAAATATGGGATTATCATACATGAGGTGTTTTTCTTCATAAGAAAAAGAGACTTCCACAATTGAAAGTCTCTTTTGCTTATTTAACTTATTTCGTACCGAATAAACGATCTCCTGCATCTCCAAGTCCTGGTACTATATATGCATGTTCGTCTAATTTTTCATCTAATGCTGCTAAGTAAATATCAACATCTGGATGTGCTTCCCTAATAACTTCTACACCTTCTGGGGCAGCGATTAAGCACATTAATCGAATATGTTTCGCACCACGATTTTTTAATGACTGAATCGCATCATTTGCAGATCCACCCGTTGCAAGCATAGGGTCAATTACGATCAATTCACGCTCTTGAATGTCAGAAGGTAATTTAATATAATATTCAACTGGCTTTAATGTTTCCGGATCACGGTATAACCCAACATGGCCAACTTTCGCAGCAGGAATTAATTTTAACATTCCGTCCACCATACCAAGTCCTGCACGAAGAATTGGAACTAATCCAATTTTCTTCCCAGCTAACACTTTTGTTTTTGCCGTTGTTACTGGTGTTTCGATAGTTGTTTCTTCTAAAGGTAAATCACGAGTAATTTCAAAGGCCATTAACATAGCTACCTCGTCCACTAACTCACGAAATTCCTTCGTTCCCGTATTCTTGTTTCGAATAAATGATAATTTATGTTGGATCAACGGATGATCTAAAACATGTACATTTCCCATTTAACGACCACTCCTTATCAAAAAGTTACATCCTTCAAATTGTACAGAAAAATAAACAGTTATTCAAGGCTCGTTTCTAGTTGTTTTGAAATTTTTGTTGGAGCGGGGGTTATTTGTGGATGGTTGAGTGTCTGTTGGGGCTGGATGTCTGTTATTTTGGGGAATCATACTGGGATGAGTGACCGTTACTATGAATTTCATCTTCTTACGGTCACTCATTACGCCTATGAGTGACCGTTGCTCTGTAATTTCTACTCCTACGGGCACTCATCATGCCTATGAGTGACCGTTGCTCTTTAAATTCTCCTCCTTCGGGCNTATGAGTGACCGTTGCTCTTTAAATTCTCCTCCTTCGGGCTCTCATCACGACTATGAGTGACCGTTACTCTGTAATTTCTTCTCCTATGGGCACTCATCACGCCTATGAGTGACCGTTACTCTGTAATTTCTTCTCCTACGGGCACTCATCATGCCTATGAGTGACCGTTACACTATAATTCCTATTCCTACGGGCACTCATCACGACTATGAGTGACCGTTACTCTAAAATTTCTTCTCCTACGGGCACTCATCACGCTTATGAGTGACCGTTACACCTAGTTTTATCTTCCTACGGGCACTCATCACAACTATGAGTGACCGTTACAATATAATTCCTCTTCCTATGGGCACTCATCACGCCTATGAGTGACCGTTACTCTAAAATTTCTTCTCCTACGGGCACTCATCACAACTATGAGTGACCGTTACTCTGTAATTTCTACTCCTACGGGCACTCATCACACCTATGAGTGACCGTTAACCGAGTTTTTTCTTCCTACGGACACTCATCACGCTTATGAGTGACCGTTACACCAAATTTCCTACTCCTACGGGCACTCATCTGACCTATGAGTGACCGTTACTCTGAATTTCCTACTCCTACGGGCACTCATCAGTTACTAACACACCAAAAATTCTCTCCCTACACCCACACCCTCCCCCAAATCAAAAGGCATACCAACTACATCAATAGTTAGTATGCCTACATAAAATCAATATTCTTCATTCAAAAACCCATTACACATATAACGGTGATTTCTCCGTTAAAGCAAGCACTCGTGCTGCTGCTTCTTTTAATACTGCTTCATCTTCATGATTCTTTAGAGTCATGGAAATAATGCTTGCGATTTCGCGCATTTCTTCTTCCTTAAATCCTCGCGTTGTAACAGCTGGCGTTCCGATACGAATGCCGCTTGTAATAAATGGACTTTCCGTATCAAACGGGATTGTGTTTTTGTTTACTGTAATTCCGATCTCATCTAGTACATGTTCAGCAGTTTTACCTGTAATTTGTAAAGGAGTGACATCTAATAATAGTAAATGGTTATCTGTTCCACCTGATACGACACGGATACCGTTTTCTACTAATGCTTCTCCAAGTACTTTTGCATTGGCGATGATTTGCTTACAATATTCTTTAAAGTCATCAGATAGTGCTTCTTTAAATGAAGTAGCTTTTGCTGCAATAATATGCATTAATGGTCCACCTTGCATACCTGGGAACACAGACTTATCAATTTTCTTCGCATATTCTTCTTTACAAAGGATCATTCCACCACGTGGTCCTCGTAAAGTTTTATGAGTTGTTGTAGTTACAAAATCAGCATATGGAACAGGATTTGGATGAAGTCCTGCTGCTACTAATCCAGCAATATGTGCCATATCTACCATTAAATATGCGCCTACTTCATCTGCGATTTCTCTAAATCTAGCAAAGTCAAGCGTACGAGAATAAGCACTTGCTCCAGCTACAATTAGTTTAGGCTTACATTCTTTCGCTTTCTCTAAAACTGTTTCATAATCCAATACTTCTGTTTCTTTTTCCACACCATATTCAACGAAATTATACAATGTACCACTGAAGTTAACTGGACTACCATGGGTCAAATGTCCACCATGGTTTAGGTTCATTCCAAGAACGGTGTCACCTGGCTCAAGAATTGTAAAGTAGACGGCCATATTCGCTTGTGCTCCGGAATGTGGCTGTACGTTAGCATGCTCTGCACCAAATAAAGCTTTCGCACGGTCACGAGCTAAGTCTTCTACTACATCGACATGCTCACATCCGCCGTAGTATCGTTTACCAGGATAACCTTCTGCATATTTATTTGTTAAAACAGATCCCATTGCTTCCATCACCGATTCAGAGACGAAATTCTCGGATGCGATTAGTTCGATTTTCGTTTGTTGACGCTTTTTTTCTGCTTCCATTGCTTCAAATAATTCCACATCAGTTTGCTTTAAATGTTCCATGTTAAATCCTCCCTGTTTTCTATATTGTTAAAAAAACACTAATACCTTACTCATTATGTACGCTTCCTATCTATACACCGCTCTGCTCCCACCGATCAATTTCGGACGGGTTTTTGCGACATTGACGCGGGCATTCCCTATGCTGCGTTGTTTCGGACGTACTGGTACAACCACTTGTTTTAAGTGCATGCCAATCATCGTCTCGCCAATATCGATGCCAGCATGTGCTTGTATATGCTCAACAACTACAGGATTCTTCATATTTTTATACGCAAAGGATGCCATTGATCCACCTGCTTTTGGTACTGGAATAACGGATACCTCATTTAACTGGTATCGCATCATCGTTTCGCGCTCGATGACTAATGCCCGGTTTAAATGTTCACAGCATTGAAATGCAAGCATAATACCCGTTTTATCTTGAAGCGCTTTCAACCCTTTAAATATTTCTGCGGCGATTTCTTCACTGCCAGCTGTTCCAATTGCCTCTCCAGCAACCTCACTTGTAGAACAACCAATGACAAAAATAGAGCCTTCCTGCAAATAATCGGCTTCTTCCAATTCGGAGATAATTGCCAAAACATCAGATTTTATTTTTTCTACTTGCATATGATCACCTTATTTAGAGAAGGAGTAAAGGATTGTCCTTCACTCCATTATTCTGTCTTACCTTCATAAGCTGTAATTTTTTCAAGACGTCTTTCATGTCTTCCACCTTCAAATTCTGTATCTAACCAAGCTTCAGCGATTTCTCTTGCTAGCCCCGGTCCGATAACACGTTCCCCTAATGCAATCATGTTGGAATTATTATGCATTCGGGTAAGTTTTGCACTATACACATCAGAAAGTAGTGCACAGCGAATTCCTTTTACTTTGTTTGCTGCAATTGACATTCCGATTCCTGTACCACAAACAAGAATACCACGGTCAAATTCACCATTTGCTACTTTTTCTGCAGCAGGGAGTGCATAGTCTGGGTAGTCTACAGACGTTTCACAACTACAACCAATATCTTCATATTCGATTCCTTTTTCTTCTAATAGACTCTTAATTTCATTACGAATAGTCATCCCTGCATGGTCACCTGAAATAATAACTCTCATTCGAAACACTCCTTCTTATGATGTATTTTATTGGACTCGGAATTTTTGAATTTGTTTTTTGAGCCCAGTTGCTTGTTCTTCTAAATCATGTACTAAATGGTCTACCGTATCAATGGAAGCAGCCTGTTCATGGATTGAAGCATTCACTTCCTCTGCTCCTGCAGAAGTTTCCTGGGCGATTGCAGCAACTTCTTGTGATTGTGCTGCTGTTGCTTGAATAGAAGCAAGCTGTTGATTCACAAGTTCAAGTATGACATCTATTTCACCTGCAACTTCTTGTACAGAACTAGACATTTGTTCAATTGTTTCATTGGTTGTAATACCATTGTTAGCTTCTTTCACTGCAAATTGAACATTTTCATTTATTTTTCTTACTACTTGATTCACATCTTCTTGGATAGCTTCAATAAGCCCAGAAATTCGTTGTACTGCTTGAGCGCTTTGATCAGCTAGTCGACGGATTTCATCGGCAACTACAGCGAATCCTTTTCCATGCTCTCCCGCACGAGCCGCTTCAATAGAAGCATTTAAAGCAAGTAAATTTGTTTGATCGGCAATCTCACCAACCATTGTAATAATGGATTCTACTAACGATGCATTCTCTTTCAAATGATTAACATCTTTTAAAGACACTTCTTGCTCATTAGCTAATTTTTGAATGCCTTCTACTAACTGATTAACGACGAGCTTACTTTTCCCTAAAGTTTCTAACATCGTCGTTGACTTCTCTTTCGATTGGCCAGCTTTTTCTTGTACTTTTTCTGCAAGAACTGTTGCTTCTTCTACTGCCTCTACTGTTTGTTGAACCGCTTCTGAGGAGTTCTCGGCTCCTTTGGAAATATCATCAATAGATGCACTAATTAACTCGGAATGTTGCGATACTTGACTTGCGGCATCACGAAGTTCAATAACCGATTGGTTTGTCGTGTTAAAATGCTTGTCTATATTATGCACCATTTCCTGTAGATTCTTTAACATCGTATTAAATGATGTGCTTAATGCACGGATTTCATCATCTGATGAAGGAATAGCAACCTCTTGATTTAAATTTCCTGCTGCCACTTCACTTGCAGCCTCTGCTAATTGGTTTAATGGTTTCGTAATAATCCTTGCAGCAAAATATGCTAACACACCAGACCAGAATATCCCTAATACTAAAATGATTAATGTATACATTTCTTTAGATATTGGCCATAATTCTTGAACGTAATCATAAAGAAAATATAGGAATAAGGCACTTGTTGAGTAGGTGATTAACGCAAGAGTTGTTGTAAATAATACAAGCTTCGAACGCAAGCCAAATCGGTATTTTTTTCGCATCTCGTTTCCCCCGAAAACTAAGTTTATATTTTTTTTATTAAGAGTTTAATATATTCTTCCAACTCATCTAGTGTTTTTTGGTACGCATCTATTTCTCCACCAAACGGGTCGGAAATATCATAGTTGATTAGACTGCTCTCTAACTGATTAATTTTCTCAATAGTTGGTCCCAATTGCTTCTTCAATTTTTCTTCTAGAAGTCGCTGATTTAATTTATGTTCATTTTCCTGGATGATTTGCATTTTCGTTTCTTCATATTCCGCATAAAGTTTTTTTATATCATTCCATATTTGATTATCGGAATCAGAGACATATTCCTTTAACGTATAGAACTTGTCTTGATAGTTAGGGAATTGCATGATAAGTGATCGCTTATGTCCAGTTGTCATTGTTAAGACAATATCTGCCCAGTTTAATAGCTTCTCACTTACTGGTTGGGAATGATGATTTAATGCTATTCCTTTATTTTCTAACACTTGAACAGCATGTTTGGAAGCTCGTTGATTCTTTGCTGCAAAAATCCCTGCCGACTTCACTTCTGCATGTGGCATGTTATTTTTTAATAATGCTTCTGCCATTGGACTTCGACAAGTATTACCAGTACATACAAATAAAATCTTCATGTATTAACCTCCAATTCCATTCGTAACGCGCAAATGGTTATTATCTAAAATATACCATAGAATACAGACAGTTGACAGAAAAGAATGATAAGCAAACACTCCAAAATTCTACCGCTCATTCCCGTCATTGAATTATTAATCTATGGGAAATCATAAGAAAAGCTTTACTCTATCAAATTGAATCTTTTAGCTTATAAATGAAGTCGAAATAGGTCGAAATACTTAGTAAAAATTCAGTGTATTATAGAAAAATGGGAATTATTAATAGTAATTTTCACTCATTCGTATTACTATAGAAAATAAGCAACATGTTATTTGTCGTTACCATTTCACTAAATATTAAATGGGCGCTTCGTAAACGTTTACATATTTATTAGTAATTTCTTATACAATATAGAGAAGTCTCATTTAGGTATAAACCTTTGGGAGGGAATAGTATGGATAAACAGGTTACAGCGAACGTAGGGGATTTAGTTTTATTTGATCGGAGAAACAACCAATATGAAGGAAAAGTTTTTCAAGTAAGGGAAAATAGTGTGTTAGTTGAGTTAGACAAAGATGCAGCTAAAGTGTTAGGGTATGAAATGCCAAATACAGTTGTTAGGCACGGAAAATATAGCATTATCGGGTAATACTTATATTACAACATTTAATATCACAAAAAGGGATCCGCTTCACCTACACCATCTAATTGGTAGGAGACGGATCCTTTTATACTTTTAAAACAAAATGTACAATCCAAATCCACACAGTATACTTCCACCTAATATTTCTCCATACGCTCCTAGTATGCCATGCACTTTTCTTCCGATGAGCATGCCAATCCAAGTTAAAACCATACTAGCCAGTCCAAAGGCGATGAGCATTAGTGCGGTCTTCATTCCAGATAGCCCTAGACTTAGACCAACGGAAAAGCTATCAATACTAACACTAAGTCCTAAAATAATTAATCCAATACCTGTTGTTCTCGTAACTTTCTTTTCTTCACGATTAAAAGCGGAAAATAGCATATGAGCACCAATACCAAATAGTAGCAATCCACCTGCAAGCAAGGTCCAGTCACCAATCTGTGCTGATATAAATTTACCAACTACAATGCCTAAAAAGGGCATTATAATATGAAAGAGTCCGATTATGATGCCAATAAAGGCGATTCGCTTTAGTCTTATACGCTGCATCCCAAGTCCAAGACTTACAGAAAATGCATCCATTCCTATTGCTGTTGCCATCACGATAATTGAAATTAATTCACCCATGAATTCTCCTCCTCGGACATGCCTTTTACACTATATGTTTTAGTGAAAAGGAATATAACCGGGATATTCATGGGAGAAACTAAGTTTCGTTAATAATTACTTTGAAATTTTTCTGGCAGCATACCTCGTAATTTTGAAAATTTCACTACTGCACTAATCGTAGTAATGAGTAGTAAAGATACTACTGCTACAATTTTATATTCAAAATTAATGAAATTAAACCAAGCGATACTTAAGAAGAATATGAAAGCGATGGTTAAGACATATGGAAAGATTAATATGTAATACAACCCTTTTCCTTTTCGATAGGAAAACACTGTATTCCACTTCACTTCATTCATATTAAATCGCTTTTTCATAAACGAGAAAAATAATAAAACAAAGCCCACATATGTTAAGGAACCAATGATACTTAATAAAAGATAAGAGGCGATAAAAATGATAATGTCCATGACCCATCCTCCTAGGTAAATTGGTATACTATATATACGATTTATAAGAAGAAAAGTTTCATCATCATTTACTCTTCCACATACCTACTCGCCGCTTTTTTCAGCCGATTCATTATCGCCTGTCCAATGCCGATTTGTGGATAGGTCTCGCAAAGGATGATATCCACATCACCTTGTTTATACTTCCTTAGCCCATCGTAAAGACTTGCTGCTACATCTTCCAACGATTCTCCAAGTGAAATACTTTGCTGAACTTCTAGTTTTTCTAATGTATTCCGATTAGCAAGAATACCAACTTGCTTCCCTTCTGCAACTAGCTCATCGTAAACAGCTTGTAACCGAGCACTTCCCCCTTCTACTAACCACATAGGAACATCCGGAGAATAATGTCTATATTTCATTCCAGGTGCTTTCGGTTTTTCCTTTGAATCGGCATGTAATAATGCAGGATCCACCATCACCGTTCCTACGACCTCTTCTAATTCCTCTTTTGAAATTCCACCTGGTCTAAGGATAATGGGGATATCTTGTGTACAATCGACAACAGTTGATTCCACACCGACACCAGTTGGACCACCATCAACAAGTCCATTGATTCTACCAGCTAAATCTTCCCACACATGATCAGCCGTCGTCGGGCTAGGCTTTCCTGATAGATTCGCACTTGGTGCAGCAATTGGTGTATTACAAGCTCGAAGTAGAGCTAATGCAACTGGATGACTCGGAATTCGTACGCCGACTGTTGATAATCCAGCTGTTACATTTGCAGCACTTGTACCATTACTTGTTAAGACATATGTAATCGGCCCGGGAGAAAAAGTCTCGATTAATTTGTCCACATAAGCAGGAACATCGTTAACTAATTGCATTAACTGTTCCTTTGTAGCAACATGTGCAATTAGTGGATTATCTTGGGGACGACCTTTTGCTTTAAAAATCTTCGCTACCGCTTCCTCATTTGTTGCATCTGCCCCAAGCCCATATACGGTTTCAGTTGGAAAGGCAACTGTTCCACCTGAAGTTAACTCGTTTGCCGCTTCTATAATCATTCTTTCATTCTGTTCTTTGTTCGTATCCACATTCCAACGTTTTGTTTCTATCATACGTAAAGTCCCTCTTTTCCTTTTCTCATTTTATCTGAAAGGAAAATGTTTAGCAAAACAATATGGTTATCCACAAAATTAAAAGAAAACCCGTAGACTTATCCACAGGTTTTGCAAACAAACGTTTGATTAATTTTATATATACACATGTTTTCCACTAAAAATACACTTATCGACAGTTTTCTCACAACTTGTGCACAGGCCCTTGTGGATTATGTGTATAAATAATATATTATTCTGTCATGTATACGCTTTACTGAAATTTCTTTAGGAAACTTCATACGCCCACCAGTTTCCACCTTTTCGGTTCATCTTATTCACAAGGAGTGCTTCCTTTTGTGGATGGAATTGTAAAGCCCCCAATAAAATATCCACAACTGGTTGGTGGCTATGCACATAAAGCTTTTTCGCTTGTTTCGTTTTTGAAAACACAATGATCGTTTCTAATAGTACAGGTAGGTTTTGAGCTGCTTCTTTTGCGATATAAAGCTGTTTTAACCAGTAAACTCCCTCCTCTACGGTAGAGAGGACAAAACACCCTTTAATATCATCACCAATTTCAACAACATACCCTTCTTTTATTAAGCTTTCATAATCCACTTGATCCGTTGTTTTAAGAAATGCTTCCATTCTTTCTTGTTCTACTTCATTTGCTGCAATTAGTTTCATTCTTACACCCCTATCCATGGTTAGCATGTTTATTTACTATAAATTCCATTTTCTAGAATCTCTCTTTTCTATCATCTTATGCACAAATTTCTAAATCTATGACAATCCTAACCATTCTAATAGGAAAAATTTAATCTTTAATCCTGTATCTTGCTCTGCTTCTTCTTCAAATCCACCTGGGCTTGCATCTGCCACACTAATACCACTAGCAAAATCTAAAAAGCATAGAGGAGGAAATAAAACACACCACCAATTCGAACCATCGCCCTCACCAATTGTAATTAGAATTGCTTCATATTCACCTGCTGGGTATAAGTAGGAACCATATATTTTCGTTGGGAAGCTTACACTATCATTATATTCTACGTCAAAATCACGATTTTCCCCTTGTTCCTCTAATGTTTGTTTGACAATTTCACTTATTTCTGGGATTCTATTTTCTAACAATGTTCTTGCCTCTTCAATATCTGTTATATGTGCAACCCATTCGGTAATTGCTGCATTTACATTATCACGGACTGCCTGCTTGATTTGTTGATCTTTGTCATTATCGCTATTCGCTAAGATCCGTAAGCGTATCGCATCATCAGGTATCACTTCATAATCTTGATTATTATTTTCTTTACTTTGACCATTGATTGGTAAAGTTAGTGCTATCATAATTAGAATTATTATTCCAATTCCAAGTTTTTTCATTTTCCCGTCCCCCAATCTTGATTTAGTCACAGTATGGACAGGCGGGAAACTTTTTAAACTAGTAATCTAGTTTTTTAAAAAAATAGTTTAGGAGGATATCTAATGAATGTTCGTGTAGCAACGATTCAAGACGCAAAAGGAATTGCTAGAGTACATGTAGATAGTTGGCGTACGACGTATAAGGGGATTGTTCCAAATTCATTTTTAGAAAATATGTCTTATGCGGACCGAGAAGAAAGATGGAAGGAAATGATACCACATCATCAAGTTTTTGTTGCTGAAAATGAAGCTGGTGAAATTGTTGGTTTTTCAAGTGGTGGATTAGAGCGATTCGGAAAATATCCTGATTACCAAGGTGAAGTATATGCCATTTATATACTAGAGCAATATCAAGGACTCGGCCTAGGAACAAAATTACTTGAACCTATTGTTCAGTATTTAAAAGAAAATGGGATTAATCGTATGTTGGTATTAGTATTAGCGGAAAATAGTGCAACTTATTTTTATGAATCATTAGGAGCAAAACGAATTGGGACGGAAGAGTTAGAAATTGCTGGGAAGAAGTTAGTAGAATTCGTTTATGGGTGGGAAGATTTAAGTGAGTTTTAGTAGGCGCATCCTTTTTCTAGGATACGCCTTCTCCACTCAGATTTGTTTTCTTTTACAAATTATAAGTAGTGCAGTTCCGATACAAAGTGCACCAATTCCATTAAAGACTACGCTTTTTATGTTCGTGTTCCAATGGATGACTACTTGTCCTACCATACAGATGAAGAGAATTACTAAAAGTGTGGCCATCCATTTTGATTGAATATAGTTCATGTAGTGTGCCCCCGATTTAAAATCCTGTTGCAAATACCATTCGATCTTTGCCATTCATATCTTTTTCTACTGTAACTGTGACATAGGGAAATTCTTCATTAATTATTTGTTTCACGTCTTCCCCTTGTAAATAACCAATTTCAAAAGCAACTAGTCCACCTGGTTTCATGACATGGTGAAGCTGTTTGACAATCTGTTTATAGGCAGCTAGTCCATTGTCTTTGGCAAATAGGGCAAGTTCTGGATCAAAATTTACTACCGTATCCGATAGTTCCGGACGTTCTGCTTCTGAAATATACGGCGGGTTGGAGACAACCATATCTGCTTGAATTTGCTCAGCAATGACAGGCGCTAAAAAGTCCCCTTGTAAAAACGTGACACGTGCTTGCAGGTTATTCGCATTTCTCTCCGCAGTTCTTAATGCCTCTTGTGATATATCTGTAGCATATACAGTAGCATGTGGTATCTCTAGTGCTAACGTAGTTGCAATAATCCCACTTCCCGTTCCTACATCCACAATAGTAACCGGTATATCTTTTGCAGTTTGAGAAATGATACGCTGAACCAATTCCTCTGTTTCTTGTCGTGGAATAAGGACATGATTATTTACGAAAAACTTTCTACCATAAAATTCTTCATACCCGATTAGATGTTGAACTGGAACTCCTGTTTCCACATGATTCATAATATCTTCCTGGAACCTCTCGATCACTTCTCGAGGAATATCTTCACGCATTTGGGCAAAATACTGTGTTCGATTAACCCCTAGATGATGCTGAAGTAATAGGTCAGCAACTCGACGTTCCCGATTATTTTTTTCTAAAAAAAGAGAAGCCCAATTTAGGACTTCGTATTGTTTTTTACTCATATTATTCACCGATTTGCTCTAGTTTTTTCGCTTGTTCTTCTAAAATAAGTGCATCTATAACTTCATTTAGCTTACCTTCTAGTATTTGGTCTAGCTTTTGAATCGTTAGACCAATACGGTGATCGGTTACACGGTTTTGTGGGAAGTTATACGTTCGAATTCGTTCCGAGCGGTCCCCAGTACCAACCGCGGATTTACGATGTTCATCATATTCTGCCTGTGCTTCTTGTTGGAATTTATCATAAACACGAGCACGTAAGATTTTCATCGCTTTTTCTTTGTTTTTAATTTGTGACTTTTCATCTTGCATCGAAACAACGATCCCTGTCGGTAAGTGTGTTAAACGTACAGCAGACATTGTTGTGTTAACACTTTGCCCACCAGGACCACTGGAAGCAAATAAATCGACACGAATATCTTTATCATGTAATTCTACTTCTACTTCTTCTGCTTCTGGTAATACCGCAACAGTTGCAGTCGACGTATGAATTCGGCCACCAGATTCTGTCTCTGGTACACGTTGTACACGGTGTGCACCATTTTCATATTTCAGACGAGAATAAGCACCTTGTCCTTTTACCATGAAAATTACTTCTTTATATCCACCTACACCAGTTGTGTGAGCATCCATCACTTCTGTTTTCCAGCCTTGGCTTTCTGCATATCTTGTATACATACGGAATAGGTCACCAGCAAATAAAGCTGCCTCATCACCACCAGCTGCACCACGAATTTCAACGAAAACGTCCTTATCATCATTCGGGTCTTTCGGTAAAAGAAGGATTTTCATTCTTTCCTCTAGCTCTTCTTTTGCTTTTGATAGCTCAGAGATCTCTGCTTTTGCCATATCTTGCATTTCTTTGTCCGACTCTTCCTCGAGCATCTCTTTAGCACCTTGGAGTTCTTCCGTCACATCTTTATATTCACGATAAGCCTGCACAACATCTTCCAGTCCAGACTGTTCTTTGGAATACTCACGTAACTTATTCGTATCACTTATAACTTCCGGATCACTCAATAATTCGTTCAGTTTATTATAACGATCTTCTAACGTTTGTAATCGATCTAACATCACGTTCACCTCACTCAGATTAACATTCTAATTATAGTATACAGAGGAGGGAAGGTCAAAGTTCTTTTTGAGAAAGTGCAGGATACATTACGAATGAACATCATAACTTTTTCTTCACTCCTCTATTCATGAAACATGAAAAAAGGCACCCTACTATAAGGGTGCGCTCATTACTCACTAACATTCATTAACTTTTTCATTCCGACACTAGTTGGGCGATTTGGGACATCATGATGGTGACGACATCTTGGTTCATAAGATTCGGATGCACCTACTAAGATGATCGGATCATTGTAAGATGCAGGTTGTCCATTAATTAAGCGCTGTGTGCGGCTTGCGGGAGATCCGCAGATTGGGCAAATGGCATTTAGTTTTGAAACTGATTCAGCTAGAGCCATTAACTCAGGCATAGGACCAAATGGTTCACCGCGGAAGTCTTGGTCAAGGCCAGCTGCAATAACACGGATCCCACGATCAGCTAACTGCTCTGCAACATAAACAATGTCTTCATCGAAAAATTGTGCTTCATCGATTCCGACTATTTCTACATTTTCATGGAGCTTGTCAAAAATTTCAGAGGAATTACTTACTGGAAATGCTTCAACTGCCGTACCATTATGAGATACAACAGCAACATCATCATATCGGTTGTCAATCGCAGGTTTAAAAACTTGAACTTGTTGGTTAGCAAAAGTTGCTCTTCTTACTCGACGGATTAGCTCCTCGGATTTACCGGAAAACATGCTGCCACAGATTACTTCTAGCCAGCCGCTTTGCTTCATAACATACATGTTCTGGGATCTCCCTTCGTTTCTTCATCTATAGTTTCAATCATTTATTATTTAAGTATTTAAATAAAAAACAGGCAAAGCATAATCGATTTGCCTGTTTTTTGATGAAATGAGTAAACTCAAATCAAATTTCTATCAGTTGGTGTACAGAACCACCAATTTTATTTCATATTATATTTCTTCTTGAAGCGATCCACACGTCCACCAACAGTGTCAGCTTTTTGCTTACCTGTGTAGAATGGATGTGATTCAGAGCTGATTTCCACACGAATTAATGGGTATGTGTTTCCATCTTCCCATTCGATTGTTTCGTTAGAGCTCTTAGTTGATCCACTTAAGAATTTGAAATCAGAACTAGTATCTAGAAATACAACTTTTTTGTATTCTGGATGAATTCCTTCTTTCATTTCATTCACTCCTTCTGCCCTGAATCCTTAGGAAACAGAGTTAATTTAAGAGCAAAGTTAGGCATATACCTTACCTTTTCTAAACTCACTAAAAAATTATAACAGTCTAAAGAACAGTTTGCAATAGATAAAAAGCCTTTTCCTTAAGAAATTATTTCCTATATCTACTACTAGTATGCCTATCTACTAGCTCGTTTACGCTGCATTTCTTCTTCTAATTTTTGTAAGAATTCATCATTCGTTTCTGATAATTTTAGTTTTTTCAAGAAACGATCTAAGAAATCCGGTGTATCTTGCATCGTTTTACGAATTGCCCACATTTTATCTAACTGACTTTTCGAAACTAACAACTCTTCTTTACGAGTACCTGAACGTAAAATATCGATGGCAGGGAAAATTCGACGGTTCGCAAGGTTACGGTCTAGATGCAGTTCCATATTACCTGTACCTTTGAATTCCTCGTAAATAACGTCATCCATACGGGAGCCAGTGTCAACTAAAGCTGTTGCTAAAATAGTAAAACTTCCACCCTCTTCAATATTACGAGCAGCACCGAAGAAACGTTTTGGACGGTGGAATGCTGCAGGGTCGATACCACCTGATAATGTACGACCACTCGGTGGAATGACTAAGTTATACGCCCGTGCTAAACGAGTAATACTATCCATTAATACGATGACATCGCGCTTATGCTCTACTAAACGCATGGCACGCTCTAATACTAATTCGGATACTTTAATATGGTTTTCTGGTACTTCATCAAATGTGGAACTAACTACATCCACATCTGGGCTCACCGAACGCTCAATATCAGTTACCTCTTCCGGACGCTCGTCCACAAGTAGGATAATCAATTTTGCTTCTGGGTGATTTCTAGTAATGCTATTGGCAATTTCTTTTAATAACATTGTTTTACCAGCTTTTGGCGGTGCAACGATTAATCCACGCTGTCCAAATCCTACTGGTGCCATTAAATCCATAATTCTTGTCGATAATTTATTCGGGTTTGTTTCCAGTTTCATAATACGATCTGGATATAGAGCCGTTAATGCTGGGAAATGAACACGTTCTTTCGAAGAATCAGGGTCTTCTCCATTTACCGCATCAACATGCAATAGACCATAATAACGTTCATTTTCCTTTGGAGGGCGAACTTTCCCAGAAACTTTATCCCCATTTCTTAAATCAAAACGGCGGATTTGAGATGCAGAAATATAAATATCCTCTGCACTTGGTGAATAGTTAATTGGTCTTAAGAAACCAAATCCTTCTGAAGGAATAATTTCTAAAATACCATCCATAAATAAGAACCCGTCTTTCTCCGCTTGAGCTTTTAAAATGGAGAAAATTAGTTCTTTCTTCGTTAATTTTGCGTAATAGGATACTTTATATTCTCTTGCTAGAGCATAGATTTCTTTCAATGTTAATTCTTGTAACTTGCTCAATGTTAATTCAGCCATTTATACACCACGCCTATTCCTATACATATTTACTATTTTGCTAGATATATTATCTATGTAATCCACTTTGGTATAAACACTTTGATAAGGCTAATCTGATTATTATCCTTGCATGCTGCTTCTTGATGTGAATTCTTTAAAAAGAAGGGAAGAAAAGTTTAGAAGCTAGAATAGAAGTTTAATGAAATCCTCTCAGGCGAGAAAATTATAATTTACAATTTTTTCTTTATTTCGTATATTAACCAAACAACACTTATCTTAAACATTTACAATGTTAAACGTTTTATCAGGATTATTCAATACTTTTTTTAACGTTTGGAAAATATTTGTTAAATGAAATGATGTAGGAAAATTGTTATGGAAATTGGTATCCCCCTACTCGGTATAGGTTCATGATACCTAATTCTAATGAATTATATGAAAAGAGGGTGAAGACATTGACTTGTTACCAATGTCTCCACTAGATATTTAATCTGGCTTCATGACTAAGTTTGGTTTTTTCTTTAAGCTATGTTCTCCATCAATAAAGCGAACAGTACCACTTTTAGCACGCATGACGACTGTCTGTGTTTTAGCCTTTGAACCCTTAAACTGAACTCCTTTTAAAAGTTCTCCATCCGTTACACCTGTTGCTGCAAAGATAGCATCATCGCCACTACAAAAGTCATCCATATAGAAGATTTTATTGATATCTTCTATACCCATTTTTTTACAACGGGCAATCTCTTCATCATTTTGTGGTACGAGTTGACCTTGCATTTCTCCACCTAGACATTTTAGGGCCATGGCAGCAATTACCCCTTCAGGTGCTCCACCTATTCCCATAAATAAATCAATACCAGTGTGGTCAAATGCTGTGTTAATTGCCGCTGCAACATCGCCATCTTGAATTAAGCGAATTCGAGCACCAGCTTCGCGAATTTCTTCGATAATTTGGTGATGACGTGGACGATCTAGTAAAATAACGACTAAATCTTCTACGTCTTTATTTTTTGCCTTAGCAACTGCTTTAAGGTTGTCAATGGTTGGTGCATTAATATCAATTTTCCCAACTGCTTCTGGACCTACGGCAATTTTTCTCATGTACATATCTGGTGCATGGAGTACTTTTCCATGGTCTCCAATGGCAATAACCGTTAATGCATTGGTTGTTCCACTGGCTACAATATTCGTTCCCTCTAATGGGTCTACTGCAATATCTACTAGTGGACCTGTGCCTGTCCCGAGTTTTTCACCGATATATAGCATTGGTGCTTCGTCCATTTCGCCTTCTCCAATAACGACTGTTCCTTGCATTGGTATGGTGTCGAAAACTGTGCGCATTGCGGTTGTTGCTGCGTCATCTGCTTCTTCTTTTTTGCCGCGGCCCATCCAGCGGGCGGAGGCTAGTGCTGCTGCTTCTGTTACGCGTACGATTTCCATTGTTAAGCTTCGTTCCATTTGTTCCATCTCCCTATGATAAATAACGTCTCATCCCAAGAAGGTTTATTTATCAATAGCTTCCTTTATTCACCGTGGCTGAATGATGTTCACTTTTGTTATTATCTGCAAATTCTTTTTTATAGTGCATATAACCCGCTCCGGGAATATACTTCGCTTTCCGTGGGCGGCTGGTGAGCCAGGCTACTACAATGAATTTGCTTCATTGCTGCCTTGCACCGAGGAAGCATGCTGCGTAGCGTTACTGGCAGACGCAGGTGCATTCTCGGGGTCTCACCTAGGCCTATCCTCCCACAGGAGTCTCCGTATATATCCGGAGCTAATAATAACTTATCCCCAGCCACTTAAGGCAGAATATATCTAAATAAATATAACTTGAGTTCATTATTTATTGAATCCTTAAACCCTATGAATTTTGAAATTGGATGATTTCTTCTTCGGTCATGTCTTCTCGCCAGACGTTGGCGCCGAGGTTGTTTAGTTTTTCTGTCATGTTTTCGTAGCCTCGGTCGATGTGTTCGAGTCCGGTGATTTCGGTGATGCCTTCTGCCATTAGTCCTGCGATTACGAGTGCTGCTCCTGCTCGAAGGTCACTTGCTTTTACGCTGGATCCTGCTAATTTAACTGGGCCTGATACGATGACGGAGCCGCCTTCGACTTTGATAATTGCATTCATTCGACGTAATTCGTCGATATGTTTGAGTCGTGCGGAATAAATTGTATCGGTAATGACTCCTGTATTCTCTGCCCTTGTTAATAAACTTGTAAATGGTTGTTGTAAGTCCGTTGGAAAACCTGGATAAACTAATGTTTTTATATCCACGCTTTTTAGTCGAGGTTTTGATGCGATATAAAGTTGGTCGTCTGAGTCCTCAACAGTAATACCCATCTCACGTAATTTTGCTAATAATGATTCCAAATGCTGTGGAATGACATTGTCAATAATGACTTCTTTTCCGGCAGCAGCTGCAGCGATTGCATAGGTTCCTGCTTCAATTCGGTCTGGAATAATGGTATGGCGGCACCCATGTAAGGAAGGAACTCCTTCAATACGAATGACATCTGTTCCTACGCCTTTTATTTTAGCCCCCATATTTGTTAGTAAAGTGGCTACATCAATAATTTCTGGTTCTTTTGCTGCATTTTCAATAATTGTTTTTCCTTTTGCCCGGACAGCAGCGAGCATTATGTTGATTGTTGCACCAACACTAACCACATCTAAATAAATACGAGCACCAACTAGTTCTTTTGCGCGAATATAGATTGCTCCATGTTCATTCGTTACTTCTGCTCCTAATGCCTCAAACCCTTTAATATGCTGATCGATTGGGCGCGGACCTAAGAAGCATCCACCAGGCAAGCCAATGACAGCTTTTCCAAACTTACCGAGCATTGCTCCCATAAAATAGTAAGAAGCACGAAGTTTTTTCACTTTCCCGTTTGGTAACGGCATCGATATCATATTTCTCGGATCGATATGAATCGTTTGGCCGTCCCAACTCACACTTCCGCCAATTTCTTCTAATAGATCACTAAGCGTATTTACATCCGAAATTTCTGGCAGTCCTTCGATTGTTACTTCTGAGTCCGCTAAAATAGCAGCTGGTAAAAGTGCTACCGCGCTATTTTTCGCACCACTGATGCGTACTTTACCATTTAAGAAATGACCGCCCTCCACTATCATTTTCTGCATATCAAAACCCCGCTTTTGAGGTGAGGTTAACTATTCACAGTTCCCCTGTCCACCACTTTTTTAAACAACAGTCAAAAAGTCATGCTAATTAACTGTTTGATTTATATATAGTTTGGTCAATGACCAAACATTCCATGCTTATTGATTTGCTTTCTCCCAATCTGCAAGAAACTTCTGGATTCCCTGGTCTGTTAATGGATGTTTCACTAATTGACCAAGAACATTATATGGTACAGTTGCGATATGTGCACCATGAAGTGCAGCATCTGTCACATGAAGTGGATGTCTAATACTTGCAGCGATAATTTGTGTATCAAGATGATGACGGTCAAAGATTTCTGCGATAGTTGCAATTAGTTGCATCCCATCATGTCCGATATCATCTAAACGACCTAAGAAAGGTGAAACGTAAGTTGCTCCAGCTCGTGCAGCAAGTAGTGCTTGGTTTGCATTAAATACAAGTGTCACGTTTGTTGTAATACCTTCACTACTGAACGCTTTCACTGCTTTTAACCCTTCCAGCGTCATCGGAACTTTAATCGTAATATTAGGTGCGATTGCAGCAAGTTCTTTTCCTTCTTTAATCATACCTTCAGCATCTTCCGCGATTACTTCTGCACTTACGGAACGATCCGTTACTACTGAAGTGATTTCTTTTAGACGGTCATGGAAAGACACGCCTTCTTTTGCGACAAGACTCGGGTTAGTCGTTACTCCTGCTAAAACCCCTAATTCATTTGCCACTTTAATTTCTTCTATATTTGCTGTATCGATAAAAAATTTCAAGTTGTTACACCCTCCTAATAGTTAGTATTTAAACTATGTATAGTAATAGCCCTTACTATTATGCCACTAACTATATTCTAAGGTAGTGACCATTAATAGAAAGGGCATTAACTTTTTTATTATGCTTTATTGGAAGAACCAAATTCACGCATTTTACCAATAACGGTTTGCTTAATTGCTTCTGTACCTGGTCCTAGATATTTACGTGGATCATATAATTCTGGCTTCGCGTTTAATACTTCACGAACAGCTTTTGCCTGTGCCATTTGATTTTCTGTATTAACATTGATTTTAGCTGTACCTAGTGAGATCGCTTTCTCAATATCTTTTGTTGGGATACCTGTACCACCATGAAGTACTAGTGGAACACCAGTTAAGTTAAGAATTTCTTCCATTTCTTTAAAACCAAGATTTGGTTCTCCTTGATATGGTCCATGTACAGAACCAAGTGCTGGAGCTAGACAGTCAATACCAGCTTCTTTAACTAAGCGTACACATTCCTGTGCGTCTGCATAGCTAATTCCACCAATTACTCCGTCTTCTTCTCCACCAACAGTACCCACTTCAGCTTCTACAGATACGCCATGAATATGAGCTAATTCGACTACTTTCTTCGTAGTTGCAATATTTTCGTCAATTGGGGAATGTGAAGCATCAATCATAACAGAAGTAAATCCTGCATGAATAGCTTGTGCACATTTTTCAAAGCTTGAGCCATGATCAAGATGGATTGCTACTGGAACAGTTGTCCCATACTCTTCCATCAGTGCTTTCACCATTGCTACAACGACTTTGAATCCACCCATATATTTTGCAGCACCTTCAGAAACCCCTAAAATTACAGGAGATTTCTCTTCCTCTGCTGCTTGCAGAATTGCTTGTATGTACTCCAGATTATTTATATTGAATTGACCAACCGCATAACCATTTTCTTTACCATTTTCTAACATTTCTTTCATTGATACTAATGGCATGTGAAACCCTCCTCTTAATGTTGACTACCATTTATTTGATTCAGTTATAGAATACCAAAGTCAAATACTATGGTGCAAGGTAATCGAGTAAAAGTAGAGGTATTTCAAATATTTAAAATTAATTGGCAAGATGTTGTTTGACATAATCTCTTACTTCGAGAACGTCAAACGGCTTCGATAATATTTTTTTTACATTCGCTAATTCAGTTATCTCCTCTTGAATATTTTCTACTAAGCCACTCATGACAATCGTATCTATCTGTTTATTTTCATGAGCTAATTGCATAAGCACTTCGATTCCGTCTACTTTCGGCAACTTATAATCAATGATCATTAAGTCGATTGCGTTTTTACTAATGATATCAAGTGCTTCTTGTCCATTTTTAGCTGTCAAAATGGAAAAACCCTCACTTTCTAAAAGATCCTCCAATAAAAGCCGAATTCCTATTTCATCATCTACGATTAAAATGTTTTGGTTCATATTGACACCATCCCCCTTAATGATTAACTATTCGATAAATATTTACAAAAATCCTTCTTTTTAGCGAACGAAATATATTCCGATTTTTGCCATAACAGTTAATCAATGCTATATATTTTTGTCTGTTCCCTTATACCCTATCACCACTATGATTAAACATTTATTAGAATATAACAGAAAAAGTCGCAAAATGTACCAAAAATTGGCAAATTCGCGACTAATTAACTACTCAGATTTCGAGCAAATGATTATATTTGATTACTTTTTTCGACAGAAGCTCCGATAAATCCTTTGAATAGGCTTTGTGGCCTAGTTGGACGGGACTTAAATTCTGGATGGAATTGACACGCTACAAACCAAGGATGATCTTTAATTTCAATGGTTTCTACTAATCGTCCATCTGGGCTTGTTCCTGAGAAAATTAACCCATGTGCTTCCATTTCTTCACGGTATTCGTTGTTAAATTCATAGCGATGGCGATGACGCTCTTCGACTACATCTGCTCCATCATAAGCTGCTTTTGTTTTTGTACCATCTTTTAGTTTACATGGATAAAGTCCTAGACGAAGTGTTCCACCTAAGTCTTCTACCCCTTTTTGTTCAGGTAATAAGTCAATAATTGGATAGCTTGTATTTGGATTAATCTCTGCAGAATGTGCATCTTTATATCCTAATACATTCCGAGCAAATTCTACTGTTGCTAATTGCATTCCTAGGCATATTCCAAAGAAAGGAATATTATTTTCACGCGCATAGCGAATTGCTTCAATCTTACCTTCAATACCACGGTCACCAAATCCACCTGGTACGATAATCCCATCTACTTGAGATAATTTTTCACGGATTGTTCCAACGTCCATCTTTTCAGAATTAATCCAATGTACATTAATATCTGTATCGTATGCAAACCCTGCATGTTTTAATGATTCCACTACAGAAATGTACGCATCTTGTAATTCCACATATTTTCCAACAAGACCTATTTCAATTGTTTTCGAAAGATGAGTCACTCGATCAACTAATTCTTTCCACTCTGCCATATCAGCTACTTGCACATCTAAGCCAAAATGATCACAAATTAATTGATCTAAATGTTGATCCTGTAAAGAAAGTGGAATTTCATAAAGATTTGCTGCATCACGCATTTCGATAACTGCTTCCTCACGAATATCGCAGAATAAAGCAATCTTATCTTTCATATCTTGGCTAATTTCATGTTCTGTACGTAACACAACGGCATCTGGTTGAATACCTAATGAACGTAATTCCTTCACACTATGTTGAGTTGGTTTAGTCTTTAATTCCCCTGCTGCTTTAATAAATGGCACTAATGTACAATGAACATACATGACATTTTCTTTGCCAATATCACTTTTCACTTGGCGAATTGCTTCTAAAAATGGTAGGGATTCGATATCTCCAACTGTTCCGCCGATTTCCGTAATAACAACATCTGCACCTGTTGCATCACTAGCACGGAAAACTTGATCTTTAATTTCATTCGTAATATGTGGAATCACTTGAACCGTTCCACCTAAATAATCGCCACGACGCTCTTTACGGATGACATTTGAATATACTTTCCCTGTCGTAATATTGCTATATTTATTTAGGTTCTCATCAATAAAACGTTCATAGTGACCTAAATCTAAATCTGTTTCTGCACCATCATCAGTTACAAAAACTTCCCCATGTTGGTAAGGGCTCATCGTACCTGGATCAACGTTGATATACGGATCAAATTTTTGAATCGTTACTTTTAATCCACGATTTTTAAGTAATCTTCCAATTGATGCTGCTGTAATTCCTTTTCCTAATGATGACACAACGCCACCTGTGACAAAAATATATTTAGCCACGACAATCCCTCTTTCTGTATATAGTTAATGATGATAAGTATTTTTCGATCACTGTTTGCTTTTATTGTGTGCACAATTCTAGTTACGAATCATGTAATTTATGAACATCACAGTGATTTTTCTAATTCAACCCTCTTATAACTTACTGTTTTATATTACTGACTAACGATTAGTTTCCCGAATAGTACTTGTATAAAACACAAAAAGCGCCTCCCTTTTTAGGGAGACGCTATTAATTAGTAAATTTTAAGAGCCCAATACGTATTTTACTAACCAGTCCTCTAAAAGTCAAGATGATGTTTTACTTGTCTTCGTCAAAATCCTCATCGATTTCGTCTTCGTCAATTTCATTCAAATCTTCTAATTCATCATCTACTTCATCGTCATCATCATCATCGAATTCGTCGAAATCATCATCTTCCTCAATTTCGTCAAACTCATCATCATCGATGTCTTCAAAGTCATCATCATCGTCTAGATCATCGTCGTCAAGGTCAAGATCTAAATCTTCCTCAATATCCAAATCATCATCTTCATCCAGTTTTTTCTTCTTCGATTTTTTCTTTTTCGTTGGTTCGTTATAAATATCCTCATCCATTTGTTCAAATGGATACCAACGCTTTAATCCCCACATATTGGAACCTAATGTGATAAATCTTCCATCTACATTTAAATCTGTGTAAAACTGAGCTAATAAGTCATCTTTTTGCTCATTTGTGTATTCTTTTAGCTCTGCAACTCTACTAAAAATATCTTTAAAATCTAATGCTTTCTTTTCTGCTAATAATACTTCTTTTGCCAATTCTAACATTGACATTTTTTTAATATCCTCGCGGCTCAAATTATCCAAGCTCACAGTACCGCACTCCCTTTTTATTTAATAAGCAACTTTTATTATAAAGTGTATCCTCTAGGGTAGAGATTACTCTAGGGTGAAATAACTATGTATGTTTATAAAGCTATCATACATTATAAACAAAATGGGAAGTAATTATCAAATTTATTTTATTTGTTTAAGCAAGTTCTTTGCAAGATAGCTTATTCGACATTATTTGCGATGAAAAATGGTCGTTTTTCTGTTTGTTATTTGGGATGTATGTGGCTAATGCTTTCCATGGGATGGTTGAATGAGGGTGAGGCGGGGTTTAGGGTGCTACGGGCACTCATGGCAGCGATGAGTGACGGTTGATGTGTGTTTCTTGATGGAACGGGCACTCATCACACTTATGAGTGACGGTTGACGTGCCTTTCTTGGTCCAACGGGCACTCATCACACCTTTGAGTGACCGTTGACGTGCGTTTCTTGGTGCAACGGGCACTCATAACTCCTATGAGTGACGGTTGACGTGCCTTTCTTGGTCCAACGGGCACTCATCACACTTATGAGTGACGGTTGACGTGCGTTTCTTGGTGCAACGGGCACTCATCACACCTTTGAGTGACCGTTGACGAGCATTCCTCCCTCCAACGGGCACTCATCACACCTATGAGTGACCGTTGACGAGCATTCCTCCCTCCAACGGGCACTCATAACTCCTATGAGTGACCGTTGACGTGCGTTTCTTGGTGCAACGGGCATTCATAACTCCTATGAGTGACCGTTGACGAGCATTTCTCCCTCCAACGGGCATTCATAACTCCTATGAGTGACCGTTGACCTGCATTCCTCCCTCCAACGGGCATTCATAACTCCTATGAGTGACCGTTGACGAGCATTCCTCCCTCCAACAGGCATTCATAACTCCTATGAGTGACCGTTGACGAGCATTCCTCCCTCCAACGGGCATTCATAACTCCTATGAGTGACCGTTGACGAGCATTCCTCCCTCCAACGGGCACTCATAACACCGATGAGTGACCGTTGACGAGCATTCCTCCCTCCAACGGGCACTCATCACACTTATGAGTGACGGTTGACGAGCATCCCTCTCTCCAACGGGCACTCGCAACACCAATAATTGACGGTTGACTAACGATTCATCCCCCAACAAAAACTCCCCCCCAAAAAAGGACATTACAACAGCATATCACCCTTGTAATGTCCTTCCTCAAATCAAATCACTTTTCTTCCCTTACATATTCCTTCTATATTGCCCGCCGACTTCATAAAGGGCACTAGTAATTTGGCCAAGGCTAGCAACGCGGACTGTATTCATTAATTCTTCAAAAACATTTCCGCCTGACGTTGCAACTTGTTTTAGCCGCTCTAATGCTGGGCCAACTTCATGTTTGTGGTTTTCTTTAAATTTATTTAGTTCTTGGATTTGGTGTTCTTTCTCTTCTTTTGTTGCTCTGGCAAGTTCCATTGAATCGATTTCTTCTTCAGAAGGTGGGTTTGGATTTAAGTATGTGTTCACCCCGATAATTGGAAGTTCTCCGGAATGCTTTTTGCCTTCATAATAGAGCGATTCTTCTTGGATTTTGCCACGTTGGTATTGACGTTCCATCGCACCGAGTACGCCACCACGATCATTAATGCGCTCGAACTCTTGTAGGACTGCTTCTTCTACAAGATCAGTTAGTTCATCGACAATGAACGAGCCTTGTAGTGAGTTTTCATTTTTCGTTAATCCGAATTCACGGTTAATAATCATTTGAATAGCCATTGCCCGACGAACGGATTCTTCTGTCGGTGTTGTAATCGCCTCATCATAAGCATTTGTATGAAGTGAATTCGTATTATCTTGAATAGCAATTAATGCTTGTAAGGTTGTGCGAATATCGTTAAAATCAATTTCCTGTGCATGAAGTGAGCGACCGGATGTTTGGATATGATACTTTAACTTTTGACTACGTTCATTTGCACCATATTTATCACGCATCGTAATCGCCCAGATTCGACGTGCTACGCGACCAATTACCGTATATTCTGGGTCAAGCCCATTGGAGAAAAAGAAGGATAAGTTCGGCGCAAAGTCATTAATATCCATCCCTCGACTTAAGTAATACTCCACATACGTAAATCCGTTCGCTAGCGTGAATGCTAGTTGAGTAATTGGATTGGCACCAGCCTCGGCAATATGATACCCAGAGATAGACACGGAATAGTAATTACGAACTTGGTTATCGATAAAGTACTGCTGAATATCTCCCATCATTCGTAGAGCAAATTCTGTTGAAAAAATACATGTATTTTGCCCTTGATCTTCTTTTAAAATATCTGCTTGAACCGTTCCGCGAACGACTGATACTGTTTCTGCTTTAATTTTCTCATATTCATCGGCACTTGGTTTACGTCCCTGTTCACTAGTAAACTTTTCTACTTGTTGGTCAATTGCCGTATTAAAATACATCGCTAAAATAATTGGTGCTGGACCATTAATTGTCATCGATACCGAAGTTGTTGGACTCGTTAAATCAAAACCACTATACAGTTTTTTCATATCCTCTAACGTACAGACGTTAACACCGCTCTCCCCGACTTTTCCGTAAATATCAGGGCGGTATGCAGGATCCTCCCCGTACAACGTAACGGAGTCAAATGCAGTCGACAGACGCTTTGCTTCATCATTTTTCGATAAGTAATGGAACCTTCTATTCGTACGTTCTGGAGTTCCTTCTCCAGCAAACTGTCTTGTTGGGTCTTCCCCTTTTCGTTTAAACGGGAATACACCTGCGGTAAACGGAAAGGCACCTGGAACGTTTTCCTTCAGCTGCCAGAGGAGTCTTTCTCCCCAGTCTGTATACTTCGGAAAAGCTACTTTAGGAATTTTTAAACCAGCAAGAGTCTCGGTTGTTAGTTCCATCGTTATTTCTTTATCTCTTACTTTATAAACATACGTATCTCCAGAATAACTTTCTTTCGTCCTATCCCAAGATTCCAATAGTTTCTTCGCATTTGGATGAAGTTTCGCTTCATATGTTGTATATGTTCTAGACAATGGATTTCGAATATCTTCATCTTCTACGACTTGCATCGCACCATGGAGCTGATACATCTTTCGTGCAATATCGCTCTGTTCTTTCGCGTTTTTATGATAATTACGGACATGTGTAGCAATTTCACGCAAATAATGACGCCGTTCATTCGTAATAATTAAATTTTGCTTTTCAGAAAGAGTATAACGATCAAAATCAACCGCTTCCTCCCAACCATATTTATCATTTACTTTATCAATTAGTGCGGCAAATAACGCATTTGTTCCACTATCATTAAACTGGCTCGCAATCGTCCCATACACCGGAAATGTTTTTTTATCTTGATGGAATAACATATGGCTACGCTCATATTGCTTGCGGACTTGATTTAAGGCATCTTCTGAACCTTTTTGTTCGAATTTATTAATAACAATAAAATCAGCAAAATCGATCATATCAATCTTTTCTAACTGGGTTGGAGCACCGAACTCAGAAGTCATCACATACATCGATAAATCGGTAATTTCCGTTATCGCTGCATCACCTTGCCCAATTCCACTCGTTTCCACAATAATGAAATCAAAACCAGATGCACGAACTACTTGAATAACATCTTGAGTTGCCTTGGAAATTTCACTTCTAGAATCCCTTGTTGCTAACGAGCGCATGTATACGCGATCAGAGAAAATCGCATTCATCCGAATTCGGTCTCCAAGTAATGCGCCACCCGTTTTCCGCTTCGTAGGGTCAATCGAAATAATTGCCACTTTTCGGTCCGGAATTACATTTAGAAAACGACGAATTAATTCATCTGTTAAGGAACTTTTCCCGGCTCCACCTGTACCTGTAATACCTAGTACTGGTATGTTCGTATCAGCAATTTCATTCACCGCATCAAGAACTTTTTGCTTTTCTTCATCAGTAACTTCTTCATTTTCCACGTACGTAATGAGTCTAGCCATTGCTTGGCGGTCACCTTGTTGTAAATTCTCAAGCTGTTTTTCTATATCAAAAGGAGGTTCAAAATCACATTCCTCTAACATGACATTAATCATTCCTTGCAGACCAAACTCTCGACCATCATCTGGTGAGAATATTCTTGTTACACCATATTGGTGCAGTTCTTTGATTTCACGAGGGATAATAACACCACCGCCACCACCAAACACTTTAATATGATCTGCTCCTAATTCCTTCAATAAATCAATCATGTACTTGAAATACTCGACGTGTCCGCCTTGGTATGACGATATAGCAATACCTTGGACGTCCTCTTGAATCGCTGCTTGAACAACCTCTTCGACAGAGCGGTTATGGCCAAGATGAATGACTTCAGCCCCACTTGCTTGCAAGATTCGTCGCATAATATTAATCGAAGCATCGTGACCATCAAACAAACTAGATGCAGTCACAAAGCGAACGGGATGCTTTGTTTGATATGGTAATACTTGTTGAACCACTGTAAGCCCTCCTTTTATTTCGCGTAATGAATACCCATTGCTAAAAATGCAAAATGAATTTGTTTTTCAATATATTCATCCAGGGTATATTCTTTTTGTAACATCCATCTCCTAAATCCCCACATATGTCCTTGAATCATAATGTTATTGGCTAATAATGTAATATCCTTTTTCGATATCTCATTTGGAAGTGACGCTGTAATTGCTTTTTCAAGCATCAAAGCCATCTCTTTTTCTTTTTGTAAAATGGCACTTCGCGTTTCTTTACTTAATGATTTAACTTCTTGGTATAAAATCAATATTTCTTCTTGCATTTCATCCATTAATCGGAAAAAAGAAGATATGACAGCGCCTAAGTTTTCAGCCGACGGTTTATTCCGTTCCATCACGTGTTCCAACCGTTTCAGCACTTCCCCATGGATCGATTCACAGACTAGAAATAAGACATCTTCTTTTGTACGGATGTATTCATATAACGTACCAATACTAAAGCCCGATTCTTTCGCGATTTCTCTTGTTGTTGTTTTATGAAAACCTTTTTCTTTAAATAACGTTAAGGCACCTTTTATCATTTGGTCGCGCCGCTTCTTAATTAACTCTTCATCTTTCACAGAAGATAGAACCTTTTTCTCCTCCATCTGGCTATCTCCCTTCTTTTTTCCATTTTTCATACCATTTGCTTGCCTGTTTATACGGATCATGGTCCTCGATTGAAAATGATTGTTCCCGCATAAACTGATACACATCACGCCATATTTCTTCGCGAATTAATTCCAGAACTTCTAATTCAAATTGCATATCGCGACGTTTTTTCCCAGCTTTTGTACGGTATAAATAATCATGATGGTCTTTCATTTTCTCCCAAAGCTCATCAATCCCTTTATTCTCCGTTGTAATTGTTTTGACGATAGCTGTTTCATGTTCTTCTGTTTGAGTGATATGTACAAGTTCCCGAAGCATTGCTCGTAGCTTTCCAACGCCATGCAAATCGGCTTTATTAATTACAAATAAATCGGCAATTTCCATAATGCCTGCCTTAAAAATTTGTAAAACATCCCCACTATTAGGCGTAAGTACGACTGCCGTTGTATCGACAATTTTCATAATATCGAGTTCTGATTGTCCTACCCCGACCGTCTCCACAATAATGACATCAAACCCAAAGGCATCACATATTCGGACGGCATCTTTTGTAGCTCGTGCAAGTCCCCCAAGACTCCCACGAGTGGCCATACTACGGATATATACACCATCATCTGTAAAGTGTTCGTTCATCCGTACTCGATCACCTAGAAGAGCCCCACCACTAAAAGGACTTGTTGGATCAACCGCAATGACTGCAACTGTTTTTCCTTCTGAACGAATATGGGAAATTAACCGATTCACGAGGGAACTTTTCCCAGCTCCTGGTGAACCAGTTAGTCCGACATACATCCCATTCTTTTTTATCGCGTAGGCGTCTTGCATAATTTGTAATTTTTCTTCATGGTCATTTTCCACGAGCGTAATTGCCCTTGCTAACGCACGAATATCTTTGTTGGCAATCCGCTCTACTAGATGATGCATCCCGGACATCCTTTCTATTTCGTTACCATTCTACCAATTACGAGTCTTTGTACTTCTTGTGTTCCTTCATAAATTTGCGTAATTTTAGCATCCCGCATATAGCGCTCGACCGGATAATCTTTCGTATATCCATAACCACCGAATACTTGAACCGCTTCTACCGTAGCTTTCATAGCAATATCTCCAGCGAAAAGCTTAGACATAGCCGACGCTTTTCCGTATGGAAGACCTTCTGATTCAAGCCATGCAGCTTGGTAAGTTAGTAATCTAGCAGCTTCTACTTCTGTTGCCATATCTGCTAATTTGAAAGAAATCCCTTGGTTGTGGGCAATTGGTTTTCCAAATTGTTCCCTTTCTTTCGCATAGCCTACCGCCGCATCCAATGCACCTTGTGCAATACCAACTGCTTGAGCAGCGATACCATTACGACCACCATCTAATGTTGTCATCGCAATTTTAAATCCTTCACCTTCTGCACCGAGTAAGTTTTCTTTCGGTACACGACAGTTTTCAAAAATTAACTCTGTTGTTGGAGAGGAACGAATTCCTAATTTCTTTTCTTTCTTTCCAAACGAAAATCCTTCTGTTCCTTTTTCCACAATAAAGGCACTAATCCCTCTATGGCGCGCGTCGACATCCGTTTTCGCAAATACGACATAAATATCAGCCACGCCACCATTTGTGATCCACACTTTATTTCCATTTAAGATGTAATGGTCACCATCTAATTTCGCTGTCGTTCTCATGCTTGCCACATCACTACCTGCACCTGGTTCCGATAATGCATAGGCACCTAATGCTTCTCCGGTAGCAAGACGAGTTAAGAAGTTTTTCTTTTGCTCTTTATTTCCATATTTGTAAATTGGCCAGCTAGCTAAAGATAAATGTGCTGACAACGTTACTCCAGTTGATGCACAAACCCGCGATAATTCCTCAACTGCAATGACATAACTTACATAATCTGCACCAATTCCACCGTATTCTTCTGGCCATGGAATCCCAGTTAATCCAAGTTCCGCCATTTTATCAAAAATCTCTCGGTCAAAACGCTCTTCCTCATCACGCTCTGCTGCCGTTGGTTCTACTTCTTTCTTTGCAAAGTCCTGTACCATTTTTCGTAGCATTTCTTGTTCTTCAGTTAATTGAAAATTCATGTGAATAGGCCTCCTATTTCAGTAAATTATTCGCGATTACGATATGTTGAATTTCATTTGTACCTTCATATATTTGCGTGATTTTTGCATCACGGAATAGTCTCTCTACGGGATATTCTTCCGTGTATCCATAGCCACCAAAAATTTGTACGGCTTCAATAGCTACTTTCATCGCTATATTGGATGCATACATTTTAGCCATCGATGCTTCTTTCGCACACGGGATCTCTTTTTCTATGAGTGAGGCTGCTTGATAGACTAATAGTTTTGCAGCTTCTACTTCCGTTGCCATATCAGCTAGTTTAAAAGAAATCCCCTGGTTATGGGCGATAGGCTTTCCGAATTGCTCCCGCTCTTTGGCATAATTCGTCGCATGTTCCAGTGCTGCTTCCGCTATTCCAAGTGCTTGTGCTGCAATACCGACTCTTCCTTTATTCAAGTTGGCCATCGCAATTTTAAATCCTTCCCCTTCTTTCCCAAGGAGCTGGGACTTAGGGACACGGCAACCTTCAAAAGTAAGCTGTACTGTTGACGAACCATGTAATCCCATTTTCTTCTCTTGCTTTCCAATCACAAAACCATCTGTCTCTTTCTCTACGATAAATGCTGAAATCTCATCTGGTGCAGTTTTAGCAAACGTTATATAAACATCTGCGGCACCACCATTTGTAATAAACACTTTCGATCCATTTAAAATATAATGATCGCCATCTAATTTGGCTGTCGTTTTTATATTTTTCGCGTCTGAACCCGCATGTGGTTCTGTTAAAGCAAAGGCACCAAGATAATCTCCAGTGGCAAGCTTCGGAACATATTTTTCCTTTTGCTCATCTGAGCCAAAATGCAAAATTGGATTCGTCCCGACCGATGTATGAACAGATAATATAACTCCTAAAGTGGCACTTACTTTGGAAAGTTCATGAATGGCAATAATATAAGACGAGTAATCCATCCCTGAACCATCGTATTTTTCAGGAATAGGTATTCCCATTATTCCTAGTTCCCCCATTTTGCGGATAACTTCAATTGGAAAACGTTCTTCTGTTTCCATTCGCTCGATTTCTGGGAGAACTTCCTTCTTGGCAAAATCTTGAACCATTTTGCGCATCATTTGTTGTTCTTCGGTGAAATGGAAGTTCATGAGACTTCCTCCTTTCTGGTGTGGGAAAGCTGGGTGGATATGTGACCTTGGTTTGGTATGTGACCTTCAACTTGGGATATGCACCCTTGGACGTTTGGTATGTGACCTTCAGCTTGGGGTATGCTCCCTTGGACGATCGGTATGTGACCTTCAGCTTGGGATATGCTCCCTTGGACGTTTGGTATGTGACTTTCACTTCGGGATATGCTCCCTTGGAAGCTTGGTATGTGACCTTCACTTCGGGATATGCACCCTTGGACTCTTGGTATGTGACCTTCACATTGAGATATGCTCCCTTGGACGATCGGTATGTGACCGCAGACAAATGTTATGCGTCCATTCCATTGTCAAATATGTCCCAGCTTTTTATTTACATCTTGAAATTCAGATTACTCGTACTGATAAAACCCTCTTCCTGATTTTTTACCTAACCAGCCGGCTTTGACGTATTTTCTTAGTAGTGGGCATGGGCGGTATTTGCTGTCTCCGAACCCTTCGTGTAGCACTTCCATAATATATAGACATGTATCTAATCCGATAAAATCGGCTAACTGAAGAGGTCCCATTGGGTGATTCATTCCTAGTTTCATCACTGTATCGATATCTTCTACCGTAGCAACTCCTTCGTATAACGTGTAAATTGCTTCGTTGATCATCGGCATTAATATACGGTTAGATACAAATCCAGGGAAATCATTTACTTCAACTGGTGTTTTGTTTAATTGATGAGTCATATCTTCAATTGCTTGATACGTCTCATTACTTGTTTGCAACCCACGGATAATTTCTACTAGTTTCATGACAGGAACTGGATTCATAAAGTGCATCCCAATAACTTGCTCCGGCCTACTGGTAGCGCTTGCAATTTCGGTAATAGGAAGAGACGATGTGTTTGATGCTAATATCGCATGTTTTGGTGCGATTTCATCTAACTGTTTAAAAACCTTTGCCTTTACATCCATGTTTTCGACTACCGCTTCAACAACTAAATCACATGTTTCTGCATCTTGAAGTGTTGTCGATGGCGTTAGGCAGCCGAGTGTTTCTGTTTTCTCTACATCTTTCATTCTTCCTTTATCAACAGCACGAGTTAATAATCTCTCTATATTCTTCATACCTTTATCCAAAGCTGATTCATTTACATCATTTAAAAATACGTCAAATCCTGACTGTGCAAAGACTTGTGCAATGCCTGCCCCCATTTGTCCTGCACCTATGACCATAATTTTTTTCATCTCGTACCTCCTAAAAGATTCGTGAGAAAGCCAGAAAAGTAGATTGATAGAATCATTTTCTGGCTTATTTAACCTTTGTACTATGTCGATAGTAGTTTAACAGGCTGTCAACTTAGACTTGAACTAAATATTTCATAAAATAGTGTTGAGAAAAGCTATCAACATCATTTCAACCCATTTTCAAGCTAAAATAACCTTGAGAACGTTTATCAACTTCATTTCATTTCATTTTCATACCAAAATAGCCTTGAGAACGACTATCAACTTCATTTCAACTCAATTTCCAAACAAAATAGCCTTGAGAACGTTTATCAACATCATTTCAACCCATTTTCAAGCTAAAATAACCTTGAGAATGTCTATCAACATCATTTCAATTCAATTTCACACTAAAATAACGTTGAGAACGTCTATCAACTTCATTTCAATTCAATTTCATACCAAAATAACCTTGAGAACGTTAATCAACATCGTTTCAACTCAATTTCCAAACAAAATAGCCTTGAGAACGTTTATCAACTTCATTTCAACTCAATTTCCAAACAAAATAGCCTTGAGAACGTCTATCAACATCGTTTAATTCAATTTCAAACTAAAATAACGTTGAGAATGTCTATCAACATCATTTCGATTCAATTTCACACCAAAACAACGCCGAGAACACTACTCATCAACCTAACTCTCACCTTACAAAACTCTCAAACTCTACTGGACCACCACTTATTCCCCAGGAACCTCAATCAACACAGCATCGCCTTGGCCACCACCACTACAAATTGCCGCGATACCAAGTCCGCCACCACGGCGTTTCAACTCATGGATTAATGTAAGAATGATGCGTGATCCACTCGCTCCGATTGGGTGACCGAGTGCAACTGCTCCACCATTTACATTTACTTTTTCTGGGTCAAGACTAGCAATTGAACTACTAGCTAGTGATACTGCTGCAAATGCTTCGTTAATTTCGAATAAGTCAATGTCGTCTTTTGAATAGCCTGTTTTCTCAAGTAATGCATTTATGACAATCCCTGGAGTTTGTGGAAAATTCTTTGCTTCTACTGCAACTTCCGCATGACCAATAATAGTTGCGATTGGCTTTTTGCCTAGGCTCTCTGCTTTTTCATCAGACATTAAAACAAATGCAGCTGCTCCGTCATTGATTCCTGGTGCATTTCCTGCAGTAATTGTTCCGTCTTTATCGAATGCTGGTCTTAATTTTGCTAACACTTCTAAACTAGTATCTTTTCTTGGTGCTTCATCTTTAGCTACTAGCACGGAATCGCCTTTACGTTGTGGGATCTCGACCGGAACGATTTCTTCGTCAAATTTTCCTTCTTCCATTGCTTGAATAGCGCGCTTATGGCTTCTATAAGCCCACTCATCTTGAGCTTCCCGTGTTAAATTAAATTCTTCTGCAGTGGAGTTACCGTATGTACCCATATGAACACCGGTAAATGAGCAAGTTAGCCCATCATGGATCATCATGTCAACGACACGCTTGTCACCCATGCGATTACCCCAACGAGCATCTGGTAAAATATATGGTGCATTGCTCATGCTTTCCATACCACCAGCAACAACTACCTCTTCTTCGCCTAATCGAATAAGCATATCTGCTAAAGTGACACTACGAAGACCTGATGCACATACTTTATTAATTGTTTCTGTTTTAACATCCCAAGGTAGTCCTGCTTCCCTTGATGCTTGACGGGATGGAAGCTGACCTTGCCCACCTTGTAGGACATTCCCCATAATAACTTCGCCGACAACAGACCCATCTAGTTCCGCACGCTCTAAGGCAGCCTTAATTGCTTTTCCACCTAATTGGGATGCAGTTAATGGTTGTAATGCTCCACCAAATTTACCAAATGGAGTTCTTGCTCCTGATACAATAACGGTTTTTTTCATAGCTTATTTCCTCCTCATAATTTATAGGTTAGTAATCTTTATGTGAAGTTTCATTATGCCTTTGATTGAACGCTCGCTCAGTGTCTGTGCTAGAAAGAAGGTTGAAGAAAATCATCTTTTTTAATTAAAAGTGAAATTGAGTGTTGCGCAACAGACCCGCTCCGGGAATATACTTCGCTTTCACTTCCAGTACCGGGGCGACATCTGCTCAGAAACTACCTGAGCAGTGTCTACCTCGCCGTGGGCGGCTGGTGAGCCAGGCAACTACTTGAATCTACTTCTCTGCTGCCTTGCACCGAGGAAGCTTGCTACGTAGCTTTACTTGCAGACGCAGGTGCATTCTCGGGGTCTCACCTAAGCCTATCCTCCCACAGGACAGACGGTTTTCGATGGGGCGAGTAATCGCAGTCCCAAGGAACGCTTCGGCAGCGAAACATCGCACGCAGAAAAAGCGGTTTCCTTTTTCAAGGAGTCTTCGTATATTCCCGGAGCTGATGCAGATAATTCACCTTTTCTTAATGATTTTTTCCTCAACCGCATCTCTTAAGCTGTCTTTACTTGTTCTTCTACTAAAACGGATAATGCTAGAATTTCGGCAACATCCATTGTGCTAATATCTTCTTCTACTTCTTTTGCTTTTGTTCCGTCACTTAACATGGTTAAGCAGAATGGACATGCGCTGGAGATCATGGTTGGTTCTACTGCTAGTGCTTGTTCAGTACGGGCAACGTTGATACGAGTACCAGTTGTTTCTTCCGTCCACATTAGACCTCCACCAGCACCACAGCACATAGCATTTTCACCACTTCGTACCATTTCAACAAGCTCTAAGCCTGGAATTGCACGAAGGATTTCGCGTGGTGGGTCATATACGCCATTATAACGACCTAAGTAACAAGAATCATGATATGTTAATCGTTCGTTGATTGCGCGTGTTGGTTTTAATTTACCTTCCATTACTAAATCATAAAGCATTTGCGTATGATGGTAAACTTCGGCTTCATATCCAAAATCAGGATATTCATTCTTAAATATATTATATGCGTGTGGGTCAATCGTTACGATTTTCTTCACGTCATTTTTCTCAAATTCTTTAATGTTTTTCTCGGCAATTTCTTGGAAAAGGAATTCATTTCCGATACGTCTTGCCGTATCACCTGAGTTCATTTCCTTATTCCCTAAAATTGCAAAGCTTACTCCTGCTTGGTTCATAAGTTTCGCAAATGCAATCGCAATCTTTTGACTACGTGCATCAAATGAACCCATCGAACTAACCCAGAATAAGTATTCGAATTCTTTTCCTTCTTTTTTCAATTCTTTTACAGTTGGGATGTATGCTGTCTCATCAATTTCGCGCCATTTGATACGATCTTTCTTAGAAAGTCCCCAAGGGTTTCCTTGACGCTCAATATTCATGACTGCACGTTGTACATCAGAATCCATTTTCCCTTCCGTCATTACTAGATAACGACGTAGGTCAATAATTTTGTCAACATGTTCATTCATTACTGGACATGCATCTTCACAGTTACGGCAAGTTGTACATGCACTAATTTCTTCTTCGGTAATTACATCTCCGATTAGGCTGATGTTTTCCATTGTCGCTGCTGCTTCACCTTTTGCAAATTTATTCCCATCTGTACTTGCAAATGCATACGCAGGAACCCAAGGTGTTTTTCCAGTTACAGCTGCTCCTTTTTCTGTTAAGTGATCACGAATCTTAACCATTAAGTCCATTGGTGAGAGCATTTTTCCAGTACCTGCTGCGGGACAAACATCTGTACAACGACCACATTCTACACAAGCATAGAAATCAATCATTTGTACTTGTTCAAAGTCTTCTACTTTCCCAACTCCAAAGGAAACTTCTTCTTCGCTTTCTTCATCAATCTCAAAATCTAACTTATTCAATTTACCTGGTACACGCTTACTTAAAAATACGTTAATTGGTGCGGCGATTAAGTGCGCGTGTTTCGATTGTGGTACGTACACTAAGAAAGTTAATAATGTTAAGTTATGAATCCACCATGCAACAAAGAAAACAACCATCGCTGCTGATGGGGATAAGAAGCCAAATATAGTTGCTATTCCACTTGCAATCGGCTCTGTCCATGCTGCTTCATGCCCATGCCAAATTTGCGCCATCCCATTTCCTAATAGAACCGTCAGCATTAATGTTCCGATAAATATTAATACTAGACCAGCCTTAAGTCCTCGTTTTAAGCGGACTAACTTCTCAATATAACGGCGATAAAATGCCCATATAACTGCTACTAAAATGGTCAGCGTCACTATTTCTTGGAAAAATGTGAATCCTGGATATAAAAACCCAAATGGCAAGTGATTGCCTGGTGAAATTCCTTTAACAATAAAGTCTATTGCACCAAACTGGACGAGAATAAATCCATAGAACATCATCACATGAATGATCCCGGACTTTTTATCCTTTAATAATTTGGATTGTCCAAAAACAATCGTAATAATCCGTTTGACTCTCTCTTTGATTTCTCCATCAAACTCAGATTTCTTTCCTAGCCTAATATAGGCTACTCGGGTTGCTATTACTCTACCAAACAAGTAAAACGCATATAAGGTTACGGCAAAGAATAACAACGAATTGACTAATAGAAAAATTTCCATCTGCTGCCCCTCCTGTAGTCTTTAAAATTTATTTATTGTATTAACTAAGATGATTATGATGTCCTTTTTCATAAAATGATAACGATTCCATTTTTCCGAAAATAAAAAAGAGTGTTTCACCTTCTACTATAAGTTATGAATGACTATTCAGTCAACCGATTTTTAAGGAAAAGTTTTTACTCTTTTTTCTACATCACAAATAGTGGATAAAATTTCTTCTTTTGAAACATAATTCCATACATATTGTTGAATACTACTCTTAATAAGGAAGTCTATCGTTAAGTAAAAGGTGATGCCATTGCTCAGAAGAAAAAGGTGGAAGAAAAAAACAGACAAAGGCTATGAAACTGTAGAGAAAAGTATAGTAAAAGTCTTTGAAGTTGCTAGTAAATCTAGTGATTTTATAACCTTCTCACCAATTAAGGATTTTCCATTACAGATCAGCTATTTTGAAACATTAATTGATAAAACAATCCTTCAAGAATCGGTATTACTTTTTCTTAAAGAAAAGGCCAATAAGATCCAAACACTCTCTGATGTCGTATCCATTATTCCGCTAGAAGGAATCACCATTTCGAACGAGGCCAATCAGGTAGAAAGAGCCTTACTGGATGGGTCTATCGCCATTTATATGACGGATAACAAAGAGGAAATACTCTTAATAGAACTTAGTGATTCTCGGCTAGGTCAACGGGAAACCAATGATACACAGAATGAGTTTAGTGTAATTGGACCAAAGATTGGGTTTATTGAAGATATCCGTACGAATTTAAATTTAATAAGAGAGCAAATCAATACGGCAGATTTGATTTATGAAGAGTTTACTGTTGGCACGAGAGCAAAGACAAAGGTTGTCGTAGCTTACCTTGAAGGAATAACCAATCCAGAATATGTAAACACTGTAAGACAAAGAATTAGCGATCTTGATATCGATATTTCATTCGACAATACGCAACTAGAGCAATTAATTGCCGACAATTCCCGGACCCCTTTTCCCTTATATATATCAACGGAACGGGTTGATAGAGCTGTAGAATCACTTGTTCAAGGGCAAGTAGTGATGATTAGTGATAAATCATCCTACGCCATTATTGGACCCGCGACATTAATGGAATTTTTCTCCAATCCGGAAGACTATTATTTGCCATCGTTTATCGCTTCATTCTTTAAATTGATTCGAATTATCGGGATGATATTTTCTATTTTTGCATCTGCTTTTTATGTCGCTATCTTAACCTATCATTTTGAAGTCATCCCAAAGGATCTGTTAGCGCCGATTATTTTCTCTCGCGCCAACGTTCCTTTTCCACCGGTGGCAGAAGCACTATTTCTAGAGATAACCATTGATTTACTAAGGGAAGCAGGGGCACGACTCCCATCCAAAATTGGACAAACGCTAGGGATAGTTGGCGGTATTGTTATTGGGCAAGCAACGGTAGAAGCTGCACTTACAAGTACTATTTTATTAATACTAGTAGCACTAGCTGCGTTGTCTTCCTTTACAACTCCTATTTATAAAATGTCTAATGCTGTTCGACTGTTGAGATATCCTTTTATTCTCATTGCTGCAATTTGGGGCGGGTTTGGTATTTTTATAGGGATCATCATATTAATTGTCCATTTATCACGATTAAAATCATTAGGGGTCCCATATTTGCTACCACTTTATCCTTACCGAAAAGGTGGCGTAGGAAGCTCCTTTATCCGACCAAACTATCCTGCACATTCTAAGCGTTCTTGGTATTTAAGGCCATTAAGTGTCATTCGTTACTCCCCTTCTACTGACAAAGATCCAAAGGAAGGGCTTAACCATGAGTAAATTTTATGAATAGAAAGAGTTGGCAAGCAGTGATGAAAAGAGTTTTCAAAAACCTATTACTATATGTTCTTATGGGCTGTATGATAACCCTTCTCGGTTGCTCCAGAACTAAAATTGTTGATGACGTTAGTATTGTTCATGTTTTTGGACTAGATTTAGCCGAGAACGGAGAAATATTGGGAACAGCATTAATACCTGATTACAGTGTAAGTGCAGAGGTTGACCATATTCTAGCCGTAGAAGAACAAGTCCCCGCTGGGGTGCTATTCATACCTGAAATGTCAAGACATACAAGTACTCGTGTAGAGTTAGCCAAAATTAGAGTTATCGTATTTGGTAAAGACTTTGCAGAAAATGGTGTGAAAGATATGGTCGATCGATTTATTTTCACCCCAGAACTTGGGACGAATATACAAATAGCCGTAACAACACATACTGCTAATGAAACTTTGAAAACATTTATGCAAGAGCAATCCCTAACCTTAATTGACCGTATTGAACATAATATGATCGAACAAGGTCAGCCTCAAATGAATCTTCATTATTTTTTAAATCAATTTTATGGAGAAGGAATGGATGCTTATGTCCCGATGATAACTATTGATAATCAAAATCGAATTAAAGTCGATGGAATAGGGATTATTTCGAAGAGTAAATTAAAACTTCATTTACCGGAAAAGGAAACGAGTTTATTTTCATTAATTAAAGATAAACGTGCCCAAGCAACGTATCATCTCGATTTAGGTGAGAAACGAGATGAAAATATTACTCTAAGAGGCTTTCGAAGTAAGAGTGAATGGGAGTGGAATAAAGAAAAGGATGAAGTAACGCTAAACTTAAAATTAAAAGTGACCCTAACCCAACACCCTAATCGGTTTGACCTTAGTAAAACAGAGGATTTACAAAAGATTAAGAAACTCATTGCAAAGGAATTAGAAGAAGATATTCATAACTTACTTGCAACTTTTAAAGAAAATGAAGTTGACCCACTTGGAATAGGGAATATTGTACGATCAAAGGATAGGACTTGGGAGAAGGAATCTTTTTATAGAAAATATCCCGACATACCAATTCATGTCAACGTAGATGTAGGAATCATACACTCTGGTTTAGAGAATTAGTTTAGGATGGATTTTTTATGAATGCTAATATCAACGCGAAGAACATGGTATCACCCTATTTATTGTTCTTCTTAGTACATGCAGCACAAACAGGGGTATCAGTCCTCTCTTTTCAAACTCATATTATTAAAGGGGCAGGACATGATGCATGGATTCCTGTCTTAGTATTCGGATTACTCATGCCGATTATTTTTTTCATGATGCTTTATATACTAAAGGGCGCTAGTTCAGGGGATATCCTGTCTTTTCACAAGGATATTTTTGGGAAGTATATTGGAAGTTTGTTGAATATTGTTTTGGCAATTTACTTTTCATTAGTTAGCTTAACAGCAATTCATACGTATATTGACATTCTTCAAATATGGGTATTTGATGGGATAGCAAGCTGGGAGTTTTCCTTACTTTTTACGATTATTATTTTTTATATCATTTCTGGAGGGTTTCGAATTGTAACTGCAATTGCATTCTGGGGTGTTGTTATTCCTAGTTTCTTGTTACTTTCCTTAGTGTATTTACTTAATTTCACTGAACCTTCTTATTTATTTCCGATGTTTGAATTAGTTTGGAAAGATTTTTTCACTTCAGCAAAAGAAGCAGCTCCACTCTACTTTGGCATGGAAACAGCGCTTGTATTTTTACCGTTTGTAAAAAATAAGAAGAAGGCAAGTAAATGGGGATATTTCGCTTTATTGTATACTACATTGCTCTATACCATTATAACAGTCATTACTTTTATGTTTTTCACCCAAGAAAAACTTGAAAAATTATCTTGGCCCACGTTAATGATGATTAAAATTATTCGTTTGCCATTCTTAGAGAGATTCGAATTTATTTTTATTTTCACGTGGTTGTTAGTAGTTATACCTGTAGCTTGTATATATCTCTGGTCAGCAATACGGTCCATTAAATTGACTTTTCCACAAATAAAACCAACGTTTGTATTGGGAAGTCTTTTAGTTGTCTTTTTTTACATCAATAGCTTCTTAATAGACATCAAATTTTCGTTTCTTATTGGTAATGTTGTAAATTATAGTGGTCTAGTCGTTCTCTTTGGCTATATACCATTCCTATTTATCATTGCGGTCATTAAGAATCAATTCAAGAAGAAAGATAAGAATAAAGAAAAAGGTGTCTGACACCTCCCGAAAAATGCAACATTTTGTCGAAAAACTCGCTACGGAAATGAAATGCGCTTATCGACAATAATTGACAAAATCCGGGAGGTGTCAGACACCCATTAAAAGACACCCATTAAATTACATTTTCTCTGGTGCTGTTACTCCGATTAGTTTTAGTCCGTTTTGGAGTGTTGTTCGCACTGCTTTCATTAATGCGATTCTTGCATTTGTTAATTCTAAGTTATCTGTATCTAACACTTTTTCTGCATTGTAGAAACTATGCAGTAAAGATGCTAAGTCGAATACGTATTGCGTAATTTTTTGTGGAGCGCCTTTTTCTGCTGCATCCGCAATGACTTGTGGGAACTCACCCATTTTCTTCAGTAGATCCAACTCTTTTTCAGATGTTAGTAATCCTGGATCAAACGTTTGTTTCAACTCAATACCTTTTGCTTCTGCTTGTTTTAACATCGTACATATACGAGCATGAGCATATTGTACATAGTATACCGGGTTATCATTAGACTGCGAACGAGCCAACTCTACATCAAAATCAAGCTGTGAATCGTTTGAACGAGCAACAAAGAAATAACGAACCGCGTCAATTCCTACCTCATCCATTAATTCTCGTAATGATACGGCATTCCCAGTACGCTTACTCATACGAAGCTTTTCGCCACCATCAAATAGGTTAACCATTTGAATGATTTTCACATCTAATTTATCCGCTTCATAACCAAGTGCTTGAATAGCAGCTTTCATTCTCGGGATATACCCATGATGATCTGCTCCCCATACGTTAATTAATTTGTCAAAGCCACGGTTTAGTTTATTTTGGTGGTATGCAATATCTGGTGTTAAGTACGTAAATGCTCCATCATTTTTTACTAACACACGATCTTTATCATCCCCAAAATCAGTGGAACGGAACCATGTTGCCCCTTCCTTCTCGTAAATATAGCCACCAGCTTCTAATTTGGTTAAAACATCTTTAATTTCATCATTTTTATAAAGGCTTCGCTCAGAGAACCAATTATCGAAGTGAACTCCGAAATCATCTAAATCGGTTTTGATTTTACCTAGTGTATGTTTTAACCCATACTCTTTAAAGAAAGCAAGGCGTTCTTCTTCTGACTTATTCGCCCACTCTTCACCATGTTCTTGTGCTAGTTCTTTCCCGATTTCTACAATATCTGCTCCACGATAACCGTCTTCTGGCATTTCTGCTTCTTTCCCTAATGCTTGTAAATAACGAGCATTAACAGAAAGGGCTAGATTATCAATTTGGTTTCCAGCATCATTAATGTAATATTCACGCTCTACTTCAAATCCAGCTGCAGCAAGCACATTACATAACACATCTCCAAAGGCTGCACCACGAGCATGACCAAGGTGTAAATTCCCTGTTGGGTTTACTGAAACAAATTCTACTTGGACTTTCTTCCCATTGCCAAAATCGGTTTTCCCGTAAGTTTCTCCAGCTTCTAAAATAGTTGGAATTAAGTCTGTTAGGAAATCATTTTTCATAAAAAAGTTAATGAAACCAGGTCCAGCAATATCTACTTTTTCAACAGATGCTTTCGATGCATCTAAATTAGCTACAATATCCTCTGCAATTTGTCTCGGTGCCTTTTTAGCAATACGTGCTAATTGCATTGCAATATTCGTTGCAAAATCACCATGAGACTTGTCCTTTGGTTTTTCCAAAATAATATTAGGTAATTCACTTTCTGATGCTAGTTCTGCTTTAATAACGGCTGCACTAATTTGTTCTTTTAAATTATTTTCTGTTTGTGCTAAGGCGTTCATTATTTGTCCTCCTTTTTCATCTGAAGCGTTAATTTATGATTTCGCTCGTCTTGACCGTTCAGTTTTACATGATATGTAATCTCTAAATGACCTACTTCATGATCGATTAACGATGCATACTCGATTGCTTTCGTAAATGTCTCCATATGAAGATGGCCATGTGGATGGGTATAGACATTTTCCGTTTTTTGCTGTAATCGAAATTGCTGATTCATCGATATCGGCCCAGTTCGTTTTATATTCACTGTTCCCGGTTTAATCGTAATTAGACTTTTTACTGTATAATTGTTATCCATTTTCTCTTCAAATGCAATGACATCCATATTTTTTTTCGAATAATAGTTACCGCGAAGCTCATTTTTACTCGTTTCGGTTGAGCCATTATCCTCGATAACCATCTCTAATTGAATCAAGATTTTACTATCCATTATGTCGCTCCTAATGATTCGTGTATTTAACTATTATAGCGACAAGTAGAGCCCCTTTTCAATATATATATTTAGAAGTTTAATTCTACGTTATTTTTCCCATAATGATAGTAATTGACAAGTAACGACAAAATTCCATTGGAGTATGATCGATGATAAAACCTTTTTCAAAAAAAACAAAACGAATATTACTTAAAACGACAGTCGGACTCGCTTTAATGTTCGTTTCAACCATCGTTTTTATTTATCTTTTAGCTTTTTTACTAGGACCACCCAGTCTACTGAATGAACAGAATACCATTTATTATAGTAAGGATGGTACTGTTATTGGGGAAGAACAAGGTGTGGAGAATCGACATTGGATTGATTTAGAAGACATGTCGCCACATTTTATTGATGCAACATTAATGATTGAGGACCAACATTTTTATGAGCATCATGGATTTGATTTCAAACGAATTATTGGAGCTATTCTCAAAGACATTAAAACGATGTCTTTAAAAGAAGGAGCTAGTACGTTAACCCAACAATATGCACGAAATCTATACTTATCTCATGAGAAAACATGGGCTAGAAAAATTAAAGAAGCTTTCTATGCGATTCGTCTAGAAATGTATTACTCCAAGGATGAGATTTTAGAAGGCTATCTTAATACAGTCTATTACGGCCATGGCGCATATGGGATAGAAGCTGCCAGTCACCATTTTTTTAATAAAAAAGCGAGTGAACTAACTATTGCAGAAGCTGCTATGCTTGCTGGAGTTCCAAAAGGACCAACTTATTATTCACCGTTAAATGACGAAGAACGAGCAACAAACCGACAAAAACAGATTCTTGCCGTGATGCATAAGGAACAAGTCATTACAGATGATGAATATGAATTAGCTACTAAAGAACAACTCACCTATGCGGATCCAAAAGAGAGGATACAATTAACAGTTGGCCCCTATTTTCAAGATACCGTTTTAGCAGAAGCTGCCAAGTTATTAGACATCGAACAAGAATTAGTCCGTTCTGGCGGATATGAAATTCACACGACATTAGATACTCAATTACAAACACAACTGGAAGAAAGTGTTCGTTCTAATATTAATCAATCCAGTGAAATCCAAGTTGCAGCTATCGCCATCGAACCCAATAATGGTGCCATACGAGCATTAGTTGGTGGACGGGATTATCGAGAAAGCCCATTTAACCGTGCGATTCAAGCAAAACGGATGCCAGGCTCATCCTTTAAACCATTTCTTTATTATTCTGCATTAGAAAATGGTTATACAGCAACAACGATGCTAATGAGTAAACCGACCACTTTTGAAATTGAAGATGGACAAGTTTATCAACCAAGTAACTTTAATGGCTACTATGCTAACGAACCAATTACTCTAGCACAAGCATTAGCTGTCTCCGATAATATTTATGCGGTTAAAACAAATATGTATTTAGGTGCTGAAAAACTAGTGGAAACAGCAAGGAAATTTGGAATTAAGAGCAAACTCCCTGCCGTTCCATCCCTTGCACTCGGTACAGCAACAGTATCTGTACAAGAAATGGTTACTGGTTACGGCATGCTTGCAAATGGTGGTTACCATATTGATGGACACTCAATTGAGAAAATAGTAGATCGAGAAGGACATACCGTTTATGAAAAAGAAGATGGAAAAAAAGAGTTAACATTAGATCCTCAAAAAGCATTTATTTTAACCCAGCTCATGACTGGAATGTTTGATGAATCTTTAAATGGATATATGTCTGTTACTGGCAGTTCCATTGTCGATCGAATTTCCCGTACCTATGCCGGAAAAACAGGTTCAACCGATTCGGATACTTGGATGATTGGTTTTAGCCCGAGCCTCGTCACAGGGGTATGGACAGGATATGACGACAATCGAACAATTACACATGTGCCTGAGCGAGCGTATTCCAAAGAGATTTGGACAGCCTTTATGGAAAGTGCCCATAAAGGAGAACCAGAAGAGCATTTCAAAGCGCCAGAAGGGCTTGTTGCCGTCCCAGTTGATCCTACCACTGGACTACAAGCAACACCACACTGCCCTACTAGCACAGTCATGTTTTTTGAAGAAGGAACCGAACCCGACTTCCACTGTTCTGACCATTTTTACGGGGAGGAAATAGATCAAACGGAAAAAGAAAAGGGAATGTTTCAGCGGTGGTTTGAAGTGTTTTTTGATTAGTGGTGCTTTGGGTTTTGTTTTTTTCTTTGGAAGGTAGGCTCAAGAGGGTTGGGATTGGATTTCTTGTTGAAATTCCCGCTCATTATCCGGGTGAAGAGGAATTTAGCTTAAATACTTTTTACTTTTCCCTTTCATCACCTGGATGAAGGGGATTTCGTTTGGATTTATTGTTCAATTTCCTGTTCATTGCTTCGATGAAGGGGAATTTAGCTTAATCTCTTATTGCATTTCCACTTCATCGCTTGGATGAAGGGGATTTCGTTTGGATTTCGTGTTACATTTCCCGTTCATCGCTCCAATGAAGGGGAATTTTACTTAATTTCTTGTTGCATTTCCCTTTCATCACTTGGATGAAGGGGATTTCGTTTGGATTTATTGTTCAATTTCCCGCTCATCGACCCAATGAAGAGGAATTCAGCTTAATTCCTTGTCACTTTTCCCGCTCATTGCAGCAATGAAAAGGAATTCAACTTCATTTCCTACTACATTTCCCGTTCATCACTTAAATCCCTATCTAACCAGACACATTTCTGTCACATTCACAAAATCCCACAAACATTTCCACTTAGTAAACTTAAAGACAAAAAAGATGCCGACGTTTACACAAGTGTCCAGCTTGTGCTCGTCGGCATCTTTTTTGTCCTAGTAATACATGAGTAAGCCCATGTATTAATTAGTTTACAAATTTCTGAAGTAAAGTACAAGATTTTAGGTCACTTTTCATCATTCAGACACAATTTAGACAAAAACTCTATCCTAGCTAAAAGCAATAATTATTATATGCGCATATTACCCGCCCCGGAAATATACTGCGCTTTCACTTCCAGTACCGGGGCGACATCTGCTCGAAAGAACCATCGCAGTGTCTACCTCGCCGTGGGCGGCTGGTGAGCCAGGCTACTACTTGGAATTACTTCCATGCTGCCTTGCACCGAGGAAGCCTGCTTCATAGCGATACTTGCAGACGCAGGTGCATCAGCGGGGTCTCACCGATGCCTTTCCTCCCACAGGACAAGGAACGCTTCGACAGCGAAACATCGCACGCAGAAAAAGCGTTTTTCTTTTTCAAGGAGTCTCCGTATATTTCCGGGGCTAGTGTAGTGCTTGTTTGTCTATTGTCCATGATAAAATTATAACCAAAAACTAAATATCTACCCTAATGCATTCTTCAATTCGTCAGTAGAGTTCTCCCAGAATTCTGGTCGAAATTCTACTAAAAAATCACGTAGTAAATGGCGTGATTTTTCATCCATATGGTCTACGATGATATGGCCTTTTAGTGCTTTTTCCATATGTTTCACATGCTCGGCCATTGATTTATAAGCTATTTTATTTGGGCGGTCTACGAGAATCTCACAACCCGTAACCCCTGCGTAATAAGGACCTTTTTCGTTACGGGCAACTTCTACCCATACAATCCAATATAATAATCCATTCGGAACTTTGGAACGATCTGGTTGAAACTTCACACGGCGTTCTACATCACTTCGGGCGTGCATAGCACCCATATCAACATATGCTTTATTTTCATTCGGATCCACAATGACAGAGGACATATTTTCTAGGCTAATTACTCCTGCATTGTAACCACCATGTCCGTCTGTTGGGTCGTCTTTTAAAATAGTAAATTGATTTTTCTTTGGTTCACTCATCGGTTGACCTCCTTAAGCTTACTTCGTTAACACATATTGTAGCATAGGTAACCAATGGAATTCACCTTTTCAGCGCCTTATTGTAGTTTCACTTGCAGCTCATCAATAAACTTCCAAGCCTCAGCCATTTCCTCATCACTATATTTTTGTTTAGGCTTCACAGTACGAACTTTTTCTTCTACCTCTCCTTGAGGCAATTCTTTAAAGTAAAGCATCGTAGAGACTAATTCTAGAAAACGAGAACTTTTTTCTTGTAACAGTTCGATGACGTTCTTACAATTTGGCATGTTTACACCAAATTGATTTAGAAATTGGGTCCCATCTTCAGTTAATGAATAATGATATTGAAAATAATTGCTTTTCACTTCTTTTTCTTCATGAAGGAATCCTAAATTACACAGTTCCTCAATACGTAAGGAAAGTTCTTCGGAATAAGGACCATAAAAGTGAAACTGGTATTTTTCTTCAAATGGAACACCAAATGATTGTAGGATATATACCATCTTTTGCAGTTTCTTTCTTCCAATTACCTCTTTGGCATCGGAAAAAAACTGGATTAACTTCGCATGATTATCAAGCATTACTACATCTCCTTGCCGTAAAGTATTTCAGTAATTTCAGTTGCTAATTGTTCGTCTTGTATAGTAAATAAGAAATCTTTTGGGAAATATAATTTATGATCAGTTCGCTTTTTCCCTGAGATTGCTTCTACAATATCAGAATGTCTTGATAACTCTTTTAAATACCCGTTTGGCATGAGTAAGTGAATCGGAAGTCTTTCCTCTTCTTCACCAGGACGGTAAAAATCATACGGTAAATCGGATGAAGAATCCACTACTAAATAATATTCCGGATCAATGCCAGCTTTCTTAAAGAGTTCTATAAGTCTTAATAACTCGCTAATTTGTTTATTTGGATTAAATTCTACATATTTAAACAAACGTCTGTTCATAAAACGTTCGCATAAATCACTTAAAATTTCATCCTCTTCTTCTTGCCAAGCTTGAAAATAGTAATGAACAATCGATTCATCCAGCTTAATATACTCAGCTAAAGACACATTGCCGGTAAAGAAGGATAAGAAATGTGTTGGCTGCAATTTAAATTCATAGTCTGATTCATATAAATGTTTCGCCCGATGCAGAATTTTCGTTAAGATAACTTCTGCACTTCTCGTTACTGGATGAAAATACACTTGCCAGTACATTTGGTAGCGACTCATAATATAGTCTTCTACCGCATGCATACCAGATGACTTAATAACAACTTGATCCTCAATGGGTCTCATGACACGCAAAATCCGCTCCATATCAAAATGACCGTAGCTCACCCCTGTAAAATAGGCATCTCGTTGTAAGTAATCCATTCGATCTGCATCAATTTGACTCGAGATTAAGCTAACCACAAGTTTATTAGGATGTGTTTTAGCAATAACATCAGCTACTTCTTGGGCAAATCCTGGGCTAACCCGTTGAAGAATTTTATTAACAAATGTATCACCTAAAATAATTTGTTGGGTAAAATGTTCATGGTCCAGTTTAAAAACTTTCTCAAATGAATGAGAAAATGGCCCATGACCTAAATCATGTAGTAAAGCTGCACACATACAAAGAAGGCGCTGGTCGTTATTCCAATGGGTTCTACCTTGAAAATTATTGATAATTCTGCGGACAATTTCGTATACACCTAAGGAGTGATTGAAGCGACTATGTTCCGCTCCATGAAATGTAATATTTGTCGTACCTAGTTGTTTTATTCTACGGAGGCGTTGAAATTCTGGTGTTGCGATTAGATCCCAAATAACCCGATCACGAACATGGACATAACGATGTACTGGATCTTTAAACACCTTTTCCTCATGTAGTTGTTCATCTTTGTAAGCCACAATGTTTCAACTCGTTTCTATTCGGCGATTTTGATATCATTATATAATAGATATCGAAGTATAAAAAGACATATTTCGCTAAATTTTGGAGGACATCATTATGAAAACTTGGCAAGAAATCATACCCCATACGACTTTCCGATACATCGATCATACAGAAGAAAAAAAATTCCATCATGTTTCTAACACAGCATTAACTGCTTTTGCTATAGACGATGCGTTAGCTACTTCTGTGAGTCTCGAAAAATCCCCACCTGTCATGCGGCTTTGGGCACATCCGAAAACGATCGTATTAGGTATTACTGATTCTCGACTTCCCTATATTGAAGAAGGAGTAAAATTATTACGGAATCACGACTATCATGTGGTCGTGCGGAATTCTGGTGGACTTGCTGTAGCGTTAGATGAAGGAGTACTGAATCTGTCCTTAGTCATTCCTGGTGTAAAACACTTATCTATTCACGAATGTTATGAGGCGATGGTAAGTTTTATCCAATACATGCTTAAAGATATAACATCCGATATTCAAGCATATGAAATTGTCGAATCGTATTGTCCGGGTGACTATGATTTAAGTATTAATGGGAAAAAGTTTGCTGGAATCTCCCAACGACGTGTTCGTGAAGGTGCTGCTATTCAAATTTATTTAGACATTACTGGAGATAGCTATGAACGGGCATCGATCATTCGTGACTTCTATTCCATTAGTAAAAAGGGCGAACAGACATCCTTTCACTATCCGACGGTGAATCCGGATGTAATGGGTTCTTTATCGAAATTAACAGGTCATCCTATGACAGTAAATGACATGAAAAAAAGAGTTCTCCACACATTACAAGAATTCTCGGAGGTTGTCAGAATTCCATTCTCTGAAGAAGAACTGTCTATTTTCCAGAAACGTTACGAACAAATGGTGAAACGAAATGAAAAAATCAAGGATTGGCAATCGGAAGCTTAATACATTTGCATTAAGCTTCCGTTTTTCATTGTATAGACGCCTCTACCTTCCATATCCACGAGAGTCTCATTATGAAAATACATGCCTGTCTGTTCATCAATTCCATAGTTATAAGTACTAGGAATATCATGAGTTATTTGTTTTAGATGGTTCACTTCGTTCCATTCTGTAAAATGAACCGCAACTAATGTATCCGGTAGTAGTCCTAATCCTTTCCGCTTCACATAATTTTGTAAACCACTATCCCTTGCTGAAACCACACAAACTTCTGGACTAATTAACGCACCTGCAGAGAATCCTGCAATTGGAATTCCATTTTCATAGGCTTGTATCACACTTCTCGATATAGGCGTGTCCACAATACAGTTTGCATATCCAAGCGAGTCGCCACCACAGATAATAACCCCACTACTTTGGTTTATTTTACTAATTGCATGGTCGATTGGGGTCGATGGTAGAGGTATGTATGTAAAGTCGTGGTGACCTATTTCTTCTAATAGATTCGTATAGCGTGGCATAATCGGCTCTCCCCCATCTAGAAAAAGAATAGCGATATCGCCACCTGAACATAGCTTGACAAACTCCATCGCAAAGTTTGGGGTAAAAGGTGATCCACCCCCAAAAAGAAATAAGTGTTTATTCAAGACGTCTCATCCCTTTGTAATTTTCCGACAATTATAACATTGAAAGTTGTTCTTGGGAAGTTGACGATTTAATTCTTTTTCCCCGGTAGTATTTCTTGAATAAACACATGTAGTGCTTCTTCACTTAGTTCTGCTGGATAAGAAGATTCTATTGTCCCATCCGTGTTAATAAAGAACGTTGTAGGAAGTTGAATTACTTTGTATAGGTCATTTATCGTGCCGTCATCTCGTAGAACCGTAAAATCAAAAGTTGGATTCTCATCTAAATACTTCTCGATTGCTTCATCTTTTTCTCGAAAATTAATAGCTAATACTTCTAATCCTTCATCTTTATATTGTTCGTATGCCTCTTGAATATATGGCATTTCCTTTCGACAAGGCCCACACCAACTAGCCCAAAAGTTAATTAAGACCGGCTTTCCTTTATAATCCTCCAGGCTCACTTCTTCACCAGATAATGTCGTTGCAGTAAAGTTAGGTGCTAACGAATCAGCATCTGTATCCGTCTTTGACTGTTTCGTAGTTTCTAAGATGTTCTGTATTAATAAGAAAACTAGAAATGCTATAAATAATACACCAATTATTGCCGGAATCTTCTTGGCAAGTGGCTTACCCATGCTATCCGCTCCCTTTAGCTGTTCCTTTTTCTATTCTATTCTTAAGTGTAAACGTTTTTCTTCCTTTATACTATTCTAAAGAAAACCTGCAACAAGATGACTCTCATTACAGGCTCTCCTCTAATTATTGTACTGCTTGTGCTGCAGTAATTAACGCTAAATTATATACATCTTCTGCACTACATCCGCGCGATAAGTCATTAACTGGCTTATTTAATCCTTGTAAAATTGGGCCAACTGCCTCAAATCCACCTAATCGTTGGGCAATTTTATAGCCGATATTTCCTGCTTCTAGACTTGGGAAAACAAAAACATTTGCATCTCCCTTAATAATTGCATCCGGTGCTTTTTTCTCCGCAACACTCGGTACAAATGCCGCATCAAATTGGAACTCCCCATCAATGAGAAGGGATGCATCTCTTTCTTTTGCTAGTTGTAATGCTTCCACTACTTTTTCCGTTTCTGGTGATTTCGCCGAACCTTTCGTAGAGAAGCTCAACATCGCAACCCTTGGGTCAATCCCGAATAGTTTTGCAGTAGCAGCGGATTCGATAGCAATCTCAGCTAAGTCGTTAGAATTAGGTGCGATATTAATGGCACAATCGGCAAATACATATTTTTCTTCCTCACGAACCATGATAAATACACCAGACGTTTTCTTGACACCTTCTTTTGTTTTAATAATCTGTAGTGCAGGGCGAACGGTATCTGCTGTCGAATGAGCAGCACCACTAACAAGTCCATCCGCTTCATTCATATAAATGAGCATCGTTCCGAAATAATTTTCATCAAGTAGGATTTTTCTAGCGTCCTCTTCCGTTGCTTTTCCTTTACGACGCGCTACAAATTGCTCTACCATCTCATCAAACTTTTCATAGTGATTTGGATCAACAATCGTTAATGATTCTAATTCGGCACCCAGTGCATTAGCTTTCTCCTGGACTTTCTCTTTATTTCCAATAACAATTGGCTTAACTACGCCTTCTTTACCTAGTTTACTTGCTGCCGTTAGGACACGCTCATCCAATCCTTCTGGAAAAACAATTGCTATATTTTTACCACTTACATTGGCTTTAACCTCTTTAAATAAATTACTCAACTCTTCTACCTCCATTTATCTGATGCTCTTAATATGTATCAACTTTTCATTACATAAACATCTTACTCCTTCATCATAGTACAATACGTTTTCCATGTTAAATAATCAGTCCCATTAAAATATGTCAATTTCTTGTCAAAGCGGTTAACATTTTGAGAATTGGTATAAGCTGTTTTTAAATACATAATATTTTATGATATAGTAACCTTGCCGATAACTTTTGAAGGAGAGATACATAATGGTAGAAGCTGTCGAAACAATGGATGGTTGGTATAGTTTACATGATTTTCGCTCAATAGACTGGAGCTACTGGAAACAAGCTACACCAGAAGTTCAAAAAGAAGCAATTGCTAGTTTTGAAGAGCTAGTTACAAAATGGGATGCTGTTGAAGAAGCAAAAAACGGCTCTCATGCGATGTATAAAATTGTTGGACAAAAAGCAGATCTAATGTTTATGTTCCTTCGTCCGACAATGGAAGAATTAAACGAACTAGAAACAGAACTAAATAAATCCAAGTTCGCTGAATTTTTAATTCCAGCTCACTCCTATGTGTCTGTAGTTGAGCTTTCTAAATACCGTCCTGCCAAAGACGGAATTGATCCAGAAACATTACCAGAAACGCAAGCACGTCTTAAACCTATTTTACCAAAATGGGAACATGCCTGCTTCTATCCAATGAACAGACGTCGTGAAGGCGATGAAAACTGGTATACATTAGAGAAAAATGTTCGTGGTAAACTTTTATATGAACATAGTAAAACAGGACGTAAATACGCTGGTAAAGTAAAACAAATTATTACTGGTTCTATCGGTCTTGATGACTGGGAATGGGGCGTAACACTATTTGCTCATGAACCTCTTCAATTCAAGAAAATTGTCTATGAAATGCGATTTGACGAAGTAAGTTCCCGTTATGGAGAATTTGGTGAATTCTTCGTTGGAAATCTTCTTAAAAAAGAAGACATTGCTCCATTTTTAGAAATATAATTTTTTATTGAGACTTCCTTCTTAGGTGGGAGGTCTTTTTTTGTGCGATTCTGCCTGTGTTTTGGCGAGAAGCTAAAGATTTGGGTGAAGTGGCTAAAGTTTGGGTAAAACTGGCTAAAGTTACCCCAAAAGTTGCTAAAGATTCCCAGATCCTTGCTAAAGATTATGTCAACCCGCAAAAACAACCCAGTAACACCTAATTTTTTTCAATTAATTTCTCTTGTCATATCACTTTCCGCCCACTCATACATATAATCATAGTAGACCTTGGAAGAAGTGAGGTGTACGAATGGCAGTAATAGCACATAATGCAGCAGATATCGATCTATTAGCTAGATTAATTCGAGCCGAAGCTGAGGGAGACGGTAATTTAGGCATGCTTATGGTTGGAAATGTAGGTGTGAACCGTGTCCGTGCTGATTGCTTGGATTTTAAAGATATAAGAAATATTAATGACATGGTCTTTCAACGTCCAGGTGGTTTTGAAGCAACAATTAAAGGATATTTTTATCAGCGAGCTAGAGAATCAGAAAAACGTTTAGCTCGACGTACGATTAACGGGGAACGATTTCACCCCGCAACGAATTCCTTATGGTTTTTTAAGCCTGAAGGGAATTGTCCTGCACAATGGTATAACCAGTGGAACACTGGGAGGTATAAATCACATTGTTTTTATGCTCCAACACCTTCCGATTGTCCAACTGTTTTTTAACAATTAAATTTTAGGAGGTTTTATTATGACTGACAACCAAGGAAAGTCACAGCACAGTGCTAATTTCGGGCATCAGCCTTACTATTATTTCCCACAAGCCTCTCCAGCATATTATCCAGCAATGCACTATCGCCAATTTCCAACTCCACCACAAATGCAGCAACAACAACAACAGCAATTAGCATCTGACAATGTTCCAGGAATGCTGCCAACGGAACAATCTTATATCGAAAATATTTTACGATTAAATCGTGGAAAAGTAGCAACTGTTTACATGACATTTGAAGGGAACAAAGAATGGAATGCTAAGATATTCCGTGGTGTAGTAGAAGCAGCTGGTCGAGACCATATCATACTTAGCGATCCACAAACTGGAAAGCGTTACTTATTGTTAATGGTATACCTCGATTATGTAACTTTTGATGAAGAACTAAATTATGATTATCCGGTTGGAAATTCTGGTCAGTTGGCCACATATCCACCTAGATAAGGAAAACTAAACAGATTCTCACTTTGAAAAACAATCATAAAAAGGATGGTACCCGATTGTACCATCCTTTTTTCACACATTATAATTAGTGAGGTGATTCCATGCGACACCCTTATGAAAAATTCATTCGCGGTGAGCTAGTTGCCATTGGCCTAGCCCTCCTATTCGGACTAATAGCATTAATTCAAGGTATATTTATCCTGATTATCATCGGACTGTACCTTGTTTCCGCAAGCTTAGCCTTTGACGGCTTAATCGGAATGAATATGCGCAACCAAGTCCATGGAATAAAACAACTGTTACGAGCAGGGTTGCTTTTTATATTTGCGACGTTTCTTTTGTTTTTCTTATAAAAATTTCATAACAGCATAGCCAACTAGTACCCAACCAATTAAGAAGGCAACGCCACCTATTGGAGTAATCATCGCAAACATTTTAATACTTGTTGTGGAGTATACGTACAAGCTACCGGAGAATATAATTATTCCCGCTAAAAAGAACCATCCTGCACTAGAAAGACTTCCCGATTGAAACTTTAATCCTAAGATTCCTACAACAAATAATGCGACGGTATGAAACATTTGATACGTTACTGCCTTTTCCCAAGTACCTATTGCTTTCTCTGATAATTTCCCTTCTAATCCATGGGCTCCAAAAGCACCTAGTGCCACAGCTAAGAAGCCATTAATTGCTCCTAAAATTAAAAAAATCTTCATGTTCATGCTCCCCTCTAAAAGTCAAAAATGGAATCTCCATTTCCTTCTTCATCTAATTCTATTGATTTCTTAAATGATTGCTGTGCGGATTTTGAGACATTCTCCTTGCCAAACATTGCTTTTAATTCCTCAGCACTTATTTCAGAGGATTGACCTGATGATGTTTGTGGTTTGTCTTCCATTAATATTAAATCACATAATAAACGTATCTTATCTACATGTTTGATCAATTCCGATTGATTATTATGATGCAACCGTGCACTTTTTAGCTCGTCCATCATTTTCAGCAAGATTGTTTCATTTGCAACTGCCAATTTGGCCACTCCTATTCTCCGTGAATTCATCCTTCTTTATCATACATAAGAAATCGCTAATCTTAAAGTATAGACGTTTATAAAAAACAAAAAAAGCCTTGATACACTCAAGACTTACTTTTACATTTACGAGAATATTAAATTGGGGGGGATAATTGACTGAGTTGAGATCTCATGTAAGTAGCGCTTAAAAACCCATTGCAAAAACGCTTCTTCATCTTCTGTCAATGGACGATTCAACTTTGTTTCAAAGTCTTTATGCATTTGCATGTAGTTTTCCATACGCTTGATTCCCCTTCCACCTATTCTCTTACCTTATATATTACAATTGTTTGAAAATATACGCAACACTGTTTTTCTTAATTAGTTACATTTCACTAAATTAATAATATAAATGACAAATTATCCCTTAAACCTAAAACTTTCTACCCCAAACAAACGTTTGTTTAAATGCGTATAAAGTCGATAATAGTAACTTTTATGGAAAAAACATCGAAATTAGGACATACGAACTAAATTCTATAAAACTAATAAATTTATAAAAATACATTTTGACATATAATTATTCAACCTTTATACTAATTACTAGTTTAAAGAAAGACAAAATCATACATCCTAGTAGTAGATGATTATAAGGTGGATAATTATGAGAAAAACTTACACATGGAAAGAACATTTAAAATTTATTATTCCTTCGATACTCGGTATCTTTTTATTTATTATACCTATGAAGGTCGATGGTGGATTCACCATTCCGATTGCAATATTAGCGAATTGGGTACAAGATAAGCTCGCTAGCCAATTATCGCTCATTATGATGATCATCATCACGATTACCGCAGTTTTAACAGTTGCTGCAAAACTCATTGGTTACCAGAAGCTTAGACGATTCCCATTTTATCAAAAATTACTTTACGTAAATTGGTTCTGGACAATCACGAGAGTGCTTGCTGCTGTATTTGCGATTATGGTTTATTTTCAACTTGGACCAGTTGCTATTCATGGCGAAGATACCGGCCAATTATTATTAGATAGTTTATTACACGTGCTTTTCGCTGTATTCCTTTTTGCTGGAATATTTTTGCCGTTATTAATGAACTTCGGTTTAATGGAATTATTTGGAACATTAGCAACTAAATTTATGCGACCTTTATTTAAATTACCTGGCCGCTCCTCTATTGATGCATTAGCATCTTGGATTGGTGATGGTACAATTGGTGTCTTACTTACAAGTAAACAATATGAAGAAGGATATTACACGAAACGTGAAGCTGCTGTTATCGGGACAACATTCTCTATCGTATCGATTACTTTTTCACTCGTTATTATTCAAGAAGTAGATCTAGACCATATGTTTCTTCCATTCTATCTCACTGTACTAGTAGCTGGATTAATCGCAGCCTTAATTATGCCAAGAATCCCGCCACTATCAAGAAAAGAGAATACGTATGTGACAGAACAAGCAGATGGAATTAGCGAAGAAATTCCAGAAGGATACAATTCGTTCACACTTGGCTATGAAAAAGCAATTCACCGGGCTAAGAAAGAATCTAGCATCTATAAATTCTTTAAAGAAGGTAGCCAAAATGTATTAGATATGTGGATGGGTGTCGCTCCAGTTGTAATGGCTTTCGGTTTAGTTGCACTTATTATTGCTGAATATACACCATTATTCCAATGGCTTGGGTTACCATTTATTCCATTATTAGAGCTCATGCAAGTTCCATTCGCTAAAGAAGCATCTGAAACAATTTTAATTGGATTTGCTGATATGTTTCTACCTGCAGTAATTGGGGCTTCCATTGAAGCAGATATAACCCGCTTTATCATCGCAGCTCTATCCGTAACACAATTAATCTATATGTCCGAAGTCGGAGGGCTTTTACTTGGATCTAAAGTACCAGTTAACTTTAAAGACTTAGTCATTATCTTCCTATTACGGACGCTTATTACACTGCCAATTATCGTTTTAATGGCACATTTAATCTTTTAAACAAACGTTTGTTTACGTCTATGACTGACAAAAAGCTGATTCCTAATATGGAATCAGCTTTTTTACCTGTCATTTATTTCTAGAAAAAGGGGGGGCTACTATTATATACGCATTTTCTACATAAAAAGTTTCAGGTTAGCTGAATTTTTTCATATATTTTTTCATATAACTTGTTTTACATTCAATGAATGGCTGGCTCAACGTGAGGACTGGTTTACTAGATAAAACGAGAACGACAATTACTGAGACACCGACAAGGCCCAGCACATCCAATAGATGATTCACGGTAAACACATCATATGCCCGGAAATATTGAATAATAAAGCCATGTAATAAATAAACGTAAAGTGTTCGTTCTCCTAAGTGAGTGACACTATTTCGTTTCGTTGGAATCCAAGCAAATACACTTGCAGCCATCAGTGCGGAAGTAACATATACTAGTATTCTAGCGATTCCTCCAAATTCATCCATCCCTAGATCAAAATAAGACTTAGAAGCAAGTAACCAACCAGTATTTATTTCTGGTGCGAAATAGATACCCATGGCTATTACCGCCATAATTACGATAGAGATTACTTTTATACTTCTTTGTTTTAACCACATAATATGTTCTTCTTTTAACCAAAATCCTAACAGGAAAAACGGGAAAAATACAAAAGTTCTCGATAAGCTAAAAGTATGACCTACCGCTTCAACATACCCAACAGTAATCCCTAATATTACAGCAACACTAACACTTACATACGCAGGCATCCGTTTAAATAAAATAAGCAATAGATGCCAACAGAATAAACTGATTAAAAACCATAAAGACCAGTGCGGATAAAATATATCGGTTAACCAATTGGATTTTCCAATTAGATAGTAATAGGAAGAATATATTAATTGAAAGATTAAATATGGAAGTAAAAGTTTCCGCCCTAACTTTAACAAATACCCCTTATTTCCAAACCCTTTCGCAAAAAATCCTGAGAGAAAAATAAATGCTGGCATATGAAACGTATATATCCACGTATACAAAGTATGCATGCCATTGGAATCAGTAATATATGGTTGAATCATATGCCCAAACACTACTAAAAAAATAAGTAGCAGTTTCGCATTATCAAAAAAAGCGTTACGTTCCAAGATGCTCTCTCCTTCACTATGATTTGTCGTGGTGTGTAATACTTATCTACCCACTGCACCATAGTAATACGCGTTGTCCTTATCGATTTAGCATGGTTGTTAAGGACATGTAATTGCATTGAAAGATTGATAAAAAATTGTAATGTTTTTGGAGAGAGTTATTAGATACTAAGTTTGGTGGATTGGATGGTAGTTTGGGTGATTTGCCGAGAGAACGGAGATTGGGACGGTGGTTTGGCAGATTATCCTAGATTACGGCTGATTCAACACCAGTTTGGAAGATTATCCTAAAGTACGGGCGATTCAACTCCAGTTTGGCTGATTATCCTAAAGTACGGGCGATTCAACTCCAGTTTGGCTGATTATCCCAAATTATGGGCGATTCAACACCAGTTTGGCAGATTATCCTAAAGTACGGGCGATTCAACTCCAGTTTGGCTGATTTTCCTAAATTTCGGCCGATTCAACCACAGTTTGGCTGATTATCCTAGATTACGGGCGATTTAACCACAGTTTGGCAGATTACCCCAAATTACGGGCGATTCAACTCCAGTTTGGCAGATTACCCCAAATTACGGAAGATTCAACACCCATTTGGCAGATTAACCTAAATTACTGCCAGCACAGATTCAACCAAGGCTAGTTCTCCCCATCTAATAAAGCAACAAACACCAAAAACCCCCTACAAAGAGGGGGCTTCCACTATGCTTCCTTTTTCTTCTTCGCTGTTGTTTTTCGCTTTTTAGGCTGGGATGGTTTTGGTTTGTCTTTTTTGGCTCGTTCCAGTGATGCTTGAAGTGCTTCCATAAGATCGGTTACATTATCCGGTTTTGCTTTGTCTTTGGCGGTTATTGTTTCATCCGCATTTTTCTTTTCTTCGATTAAATCCAACAATGCGGTTCGATAATCGTCTTTATATTTCTCAGGATCAAATTCTGTCGTTAATTGGTCGATTAGCATTTTTGCGGTATCCAGTTCTTTCTTCGCTGTTTCGACATTTTCTGGTACGTTAGGAACTTCGTTTACATCTCTAACTTCATCTGGGTAATGAATCGTTTCCACAACTAATGTATTTTTATAAATACGAATGACAGCTAGTTGTTCCTTAGAACGAATCATCATTTTAGCGACACCAATTTTTCCAGTTTCTTCTAATGCAGCACGTAATAGCCCATATGCTTTACTTCCACCTTCATTAGGGGACAAATAATAACTTTTTTCAAAATAGATGGGATCGATATCCTCTAGTTTTACAAAGTCGATTATTTCAACTGCTCGATCTTCTTGTTCTTTTTTTAACTCCTTTAGGTCTTCCTCATCTAAAATAACGAATTTATTTTTCGCATATTCATATCCGCGTACAATATCATCTGCACCTACTTCTGTCTCACACACCGGACATACTTTTTCATATTTAATGGGAGACTTACATTCTTTATGCAGTTGTCGTAAGGAAACATCTTTATTCTCCGTTGCGGCATGCATTTTTACAGGAATATTAACGAGCCCAAAGCTAATCGTACCCTTCCACATTGTATGCACGATACATTCCTCCCTTTTTCTTAGTTTGTCGTACATCCATCTTTTTCATCCAAGCATGATTATTTTGCCACGTTTTCAACCATCTTATAAAAAAGGGGGCAATAAAATGGATGTCATGAAGCCAATTGCAAGTCAAGATATCCCTACCGGAAGTGAATGGTTATATGAAGTAAAATATGATGGTTTTCGCTGTGTGCTTCATTGGGAAGCTAGTGGTGAGATTCGATTAACGAGTAAAAATAAAAAAGATCTGACAGCTCAATTTCCAGAGATTGTCACTTATTGTAAAGAAAAAGTAAATGACGTAAAACAGTTTTTACCGGTAAAAATCGATGGTGAACTCGTTATTTTAAACAATGCTTATCAAGGGAATTTTGGATTATTACAAACAAGAGGAAGATTGAAAAATAAAACATCCATTCAAAAAGCATCTACTAAAAGACAGGCCTCCCTTTTAGCGTTCGATCTCATTCAATTTAATGGGTCAGATTTAACTAAAAAACCATTTGAAGAACGGAAGAAAGCACTCCTGACTTTTTTTAATAAAAGCAATTTAGGCAAAGGAACTTGGAGTAGATTAGCTTATGTAACAACCTTCCAGAACCCAGAAGAGATAAGTAAGCTCGTGTTTGACCATAAAGGAGAAGGCATTATAGCTAAACGAAAAACTAGTACTTATGGGATTGGGAAAACCCATCGAGATTGGTACAAAATTAAAAACTGGCGAGAGATTCACGCCTTTTTAACGACATATGACAGTAAAAATGGCTATTTTGATGTGCATGTTTTAGAGGGGGAGCATTTATTTGCAGTAGGAAAATGTAAACATGGAATAGACGACGAAGAACTAAATACGGTAAAAAAGTTATTTTTAACGAATGGAGAGAAACAAGGAACTCGTTATACACTTCCTCCAGCTATTTGTGCATCCATCCATACATTAGATATTTATGATAATGAACTGCGGGAGCCTGAATTTAATCGAATTGCACCAGAAGTGAAGCCAGAGGAATGTACGAAAGACCGACTTCAACTGGATCTAGCGATGTTACCGCAACATATTGATTTTGCCAATACGGAAAAATTGTATTGGCCCGATGTCAATATAACGAAAGGAAATTTCCTCAGCTATATGCGTGAAATTTCTCCGTATATGTTACCCTTTCTTAAGAATCGAGCATTGACAACGATTCGCTGTCCAGACGGTGTAACAGCAGAATCTTTTTACCAAAAGCATCTCCCCTCCTATGCTCCTGAATTTATTACGGGAATTGGCGATGGGGATGAAAAACTAATGATTTGTGATTCCTTGGAATCATTAATGTGGTTTGCTAATCATGGTACCCTTGAATTTCATGTACCTTTTCAAACTATAACTAGTGTTTACCCAAACGAGATTGTATTTGATTTGGATCCACCAGGTAGAGAGAAATTTTCCTTAGCAATTACGGCAGGGCTTCTTATTAAAGAACTTTTAGATAATCTCAAGCTTACTTCCTATGTAAAAACTTCCGGCAATAAAGGACTGCAAATCCACATACCTATTCCAGAAGGCAGTATGTCCTATGAGGAAACGGGTGTCTTTACGCAAGCTATTGCCTATACGGTTGAAAACCAACAACCCGATTTATTTACAACGGAGCGGATGAAAAACAAGCGAAAAGGAAGATTGTATATTGATTATGTACAACACGGGAAGGATAAAACAATAATAGCTCCATACTCGACAAGAAAAACTCCAGATGGAACAGTTGCAACACCATTATATTGGGAGGAAGTAACAGAGAAGTTAAGACCTGAGATGTTTACAGTAGAAAACGTTGTAGAACGAGTACAGACACTTGGTTGTCCATTCCAAGATTATTTTCACATGGCAGATAAGCAAGACGTCGAAGCGATCAAAAATTTAATTCAGTGACAAACCCTTATCTTCCAATATTAAACAAAAAGCCGCCCCATTTTAGGGAACGGCTTTTATATTATACTGATTTTTCTTCAGCAATTGCTGTTTTATCATTAAATACCTTCGTATTGAAGTTTCCCAAAATACGTGAAGTTAATGTTCCTGCTAACATAGAACCATTTACATTTAATGCAGTACGGCCCATATCGATAAATGCTTCGATAGAGATTAATAACCCAGCAAGACCGACTGGTAATCCCATAGAAGAAAGAACGATTAATGCTGCAAATGTAGCACCACCACCAACTCCAGCGATACCGAATGAACTAATACCAATGATTAGTACAAGTTGTGCTAAGAATTCAAACGTAAATGGATCAATACCGACAGATGGCGCGATCATAACTGCTAGCATAGCTGGGTAAATACCAGCACATCCATTTTGCCCCATTGTTGCACCGAATGATGCGGACATATTGGCAATTCCTTGTTCTACTCCAACTGCATTTTTCTGTGCAGAGATGTTTAATGGAATAGTTCCTGCACTTGAACGAGATGAGAACGCAAAGCTTAGTGCAGGGAAAACTTTTTTCAACCATGTGAATGGATTTAAACCAAATACACCGACAAGAACTAAATGAAGAATAAACATCGTTCCTAACGCTGCATAGGAAGCTAATACAAATTTACCTAATTGTAAAATTCCTGCAAAATCTGTACTTGCAATCATATTTGCCATGATTGCTAAAATTCCATAAGGAGTTAATCGAAGTACTAATGTAACGATACGCATAACAACTGCGTATATCGCATTGACGATTTTAGTAAACATTTCTGCTTGTTCTGGATTTTTTCTTCTTACTCCTAGTACTGCTATCCCTACGAAGATAGAGAAGATAACTACTGCGATTACTGAAGTCGAACGACCACCTGTCATATCAAAGAAGATATTAGATGGAATAAAGTTTAAAATACGTTGTGGAGTAGATACTCCTTCAACTTGTGTTGAATAACGTTCTTCTAAAGAAGCTGCACGTTCTTGTTCTGCTTGACCTACAGTAATTTCTTCTGCATTTAAATCAAAGATTGCTGCTGCACCTACACCAATTAATGCGGCAACCATAGTAGTTACGATTAATATACCAATGATCCATCCGGCCATTTTTCCTAATTGTGCCGTTTTCTCTAAATTAGTAATGGCTTGAATGATCGATACCATTACTAAAGGCACAACGATCATCATTAGGAAGTTGATATACCCTCTTCCAACGATATTATACCAATCTGTTGTTTGGACTAGTGTCTCTGACCCTGTTCCATAAATCCATTGTAATACGGCACCTAGTACGATACCTAAACCTAAAGCTGTGAATACACGTTTCGTAAAGGAAACATGTTTCTTTTGCATATAAACTAATAAACCGATAATTGCTAGTAATACTATGATATTTAAAATAACGAACCAGCTCATTGTTTTTCCCCCTACTGTTTTATTAAAAATGTATGTCATACTGGTCTTTATACTATAAGTATATTAATCCGATAAAAATAGTATGCTTTAATAAGATATAATGGTTTTAGTAATGTGTCAAGAAGATAATCTTGTTTTTTTATTATGGATAGTTTCTCCAATATTCAGAAGTTCATGCTTGAGATTAGGGGATAAGAAAAGAGGATGGAACATACCTTTTGATAAATCCATTCCTCCTCTTTCTACTAAAAAAGTGCTAAACCGTATGATTTAGCACTTTAATTATATTGATATTTCTATAAAATTGTCTCTTCCAATTCTAGTTCTACATTTCCTCTTATTGCTCTTGAGATCATACAGCTTGTCTCTGCTTTGTGAACGAGTTTTCGTAGTAATGTATACTCTTTTTCCATCGCATTTTCTTTAAGCTCTACAGTAGGTCTATGAATAATCTTTTCGTAGGTAAATACGCCATTTGTCACATCAACAATACCTTCTGATTCTAAAGCCATTTCTTTTAATGGTAAATTCGCTCGCTCAATCATCGCTGCCAATGTGATGATATAGCAAGTAGCTGCGGCTCCGAGGAGCATCTCATCTGGATTAGTCCCGATACCCGGTCCATCCATCTCCGTTGGAATAGAAATCTTCGTCTTTAAGTTACCTGCATCGATAAACCCTTCACTATTTCGTCCACCAGGCCAGTCCGCTTTTAAATAAAAATGATGTTGTGCCATTTCGTTTCACCTCTTACCAATCATTATAACCTAACCAAAAAAGAAGTGTGAAGCTTCACCTAACACAATTCCAATAATGACAATTTGCCATGCTGGTGTTTTCCAGAAGTACATAAGCGCGAATAAAATTGCCGCAATCGAAAAGCTTGCTGCATCGGTAATCGAACTTGTAAATACAGGATCATAGAATGCTGCAAGTAAAATACCTACAACAGCTGCATTAACACCTGTTAAAATACCTTGGAAGCTTTTATGTTTGCGAAGTGCACTTAAGAATGGTAATGCACCAATGACTAATAAGAAAGACGGAAGAAACATTGCAACTGTTGCAATAATACCACCAATCAAACCATTCATCATCGTTCCAATATAACTCGCAAATGTAAATAATGGCCCTGGAACTGCTTGCGCCATCCCATATCCAGCTAGAAACTCACTACTCGTTAACAGTCCATTCGGTACAACCTCTTGCTCTAATAATGGAAGAACAACATGTCCCCCACCAAAAACAATGGATCCAACACGGAAAAATGTATCAAATAGACTAATATACGCATGATCGACGAATTGATTTATAATCGGAAGTCCAACTAATAAGATAACTAATATAGAAAGTGAAATGATTCCTTGTCTTTTCGTAATCGATAATGAAAAAGTCTTTATGTTAGACTCTGCCTGTTTCGAAAATACAAAATAACCTAGTACGGCTGCACCAATAATAATAGCTATTTGTACAAGTGCAGACGGGAATAATAACATAATAATCATAGCAACAACAGCAAGCGCAATTCTCGGTTTATCAGGTGTTAATTTTTTCCCCATACCTAATACTGCATGTAATACAACGGCTACTGCTACTATTTTCAAACTAGTAATCCAATTTGCATCCCCTAATGCAAATGATTGAAAGGCTAATGCAAATAGTATAAGTACAATGACACTTGGAATGGTAAATCCAAACCATGAGATAATCCCACCTAATAGTCCGCCACGTACCATTCCAATTGCAATTCCAACCTGACTACTTGCGGGACCTGGTAGAAACTGACAGAGTGCAATAATGTCAGCATATGTTTTATCATCAAGCCATTTCCGCTTATCAATATATTCATTTTTAAAATAACCTAGATGTGCAACGGGCCCACCAAATGACGTTAGGCCAAGTTTCAATGATGTTCCTAAAATTTCAAGTAATGAATTCTTTTTGTTCATATGTCCCCCTAATAAAAAATGATGTTTGTACTAAAATAACATATTATTTACACAATGCCTTAAAATTCACATAGAATTTACAATTTAATTTGCTAGTCTCTACCGTGAAACTTTAAGGGACGCTTACACGTATGATAAGTAAATAAAACCATTTAAAGGGGTTATCACATGCATGCTAGATTGAATCTACTAGTTCAAAATTACGAACAACTGAAGCAGAGTTTAAAGTGGAAAGTTTCAGATGATAAGGTGCTAATGACCGTTTCATCTATCTATGTCATAAATAATCAAACATTTGATTTACAAAGACTATTGGATTTGGCTAATGCAATCAAATCTCAAGCAGGTCTTTTTTCCCCATTACGATCCCAAGCAAGATTTACAACTGCTGCGATGCTAGACGTAAAATTTAATCAACCAGAAGAGAAAATTCAAGAACTATTCAATTTATATAATGATTTTAGAGAAGAAAGATTCGTGCGAGGAATATACACCTATATATCTGCTATGATTCTTCTAGTCATGGATGTGGAAGATAATAAGTCAATTATTTCACGAGCGAAAGACATCTATGATGGAATGACGAAAGAGCATATGTTTTTAACTTCAAATAGTGATTATCCACTAGCAACTTTACTTGCCCTTGAAAACCGTCCGGATATGATTACTCATATTGAAAGTTTTTACGAAGAACTATCAAAAAATGGTTTTCGTAAAGTAAATGATTTGCAGTTTCTTAGTCATATTTTAGCGTTAGGCAATATGGAGAGGAATAGGTTAATCAGCCAAGTTTTACAAATAACGGATAGATTTAAAGAAAATAATATGAAAGTAAAATCATTATACTATCCTCTAATTGGCATGCTTTCTTTACTTCCTATAGATTCTATTTCTATTGAGCAGATTGCAGATACTTATCATGAGCTGAACCAAATGAAAGGTTTTAAATGGCAGAAAGATATGAATTTTATTTTGTCGGCTAGTTTGTATATTAGTGACAAACTGGAGAATGAAGGGTTAGCGGAAACAAGCCTTACCATTTTATTAGAATCATTAATGCAAGCCCAACAGGCTGCGATGATTGCAGCAACTAGCGGGAGTACTGGGGGAAGTAATTAGATGATTGGATAAAAGCTTTCCCAACAAAGTAAAAACCGAACTTTACATTTTGGGTGCGACTAACCCGCTCCGGAAATATACTTCGCTTTCCGCAGGCGGCTGCTGAGCCTCCTCGTGCTAACGCACTGCGGGGTCTCACCTATGCCTTTCTTCCTGCTGGAGTCTCCGTATATTTCCGGAGCTGAATTATTGATTATTTGTTATTAACTTAATTTACTTCTATTCTATTAGTTGTTCCGATTCTAATATTAGACTAGGGAAGTAAAAAATTGTAATCTATCTCAACTTACGATAGATCTTATACCGGTAGCCATTATAATCAAAGTTCTTCTTTCCTGTTGCGATTTTAACGGAACCTGTAATATCTTGAGATGCCAGTTGTAAATCTTTTTGGATGGTGACTAGTTCTGCTTTCTCCTCGTTCATAACGAGGTAAAAACTTTCCCTCGTATTCAACTGTTTAGCGACTGTTCCGACGGACAAAATATTTTCAGTAATAAAATCAAATATATTTCTACCTGTACCATGTAGTTTTTTTGGAAGAAGTTCAAAGATCGTGTCATTCTTTGTTGCGTATTGAAAGATTTTTTCATCGTACTTATTCATCATTACTCCTCCAGGTCTTCTAATTTCTTATTGTATTTTCTAACATTCCACTCCTCCCATACAAATGAAATGGCAAAGAACACAATAATGGACATAATAAACTCCATGCCTAATACATAGATAATATTCCAAGTCTCATTTAAATTCGGAAATAAGAGTAGATGTTGCCAATCCTTTTCAATGAAAAAGGTGGAAAGGATGGTAAGAATTAATACAGCAATTGCAAATCCAACTGAATCCCAAAAATAGTATTTTTTTCTACTCTTTCTAGCTTCTTTGGTCAATTCTGTTGGGACGTTTTCCCCTGACACCATTTTAGGAATGGATAAACTCTCATCTTTTCTTGCAAACCAAGCGATAGAAGCAGGAATTAAGACGATAAAAATAATTTCCAATGTGCTATTTGCAATATCTTTCGTGTCCACATATTTCCATATAGCTGAAACAAACAATCCGACATATAACAATGCTAAAGTTATTCCAATTCCCCTTGCAATCATTTGCTGGCTTCTCTCATCCATTACTTTTCCTCCTCTACGTACTCAAAAATTTCTTCAATTGATACGTTAAATACTTTAGCTATATCCCATGCTAGTTTAAGCGACGGGTTATAGTTGCCCCGCTCCAAATGACCAATTGTCTCTCTTCTAACCCCAACAAGCTCTGCTAATGTTTGCTGATTCATGTCGTATTTTAAACGATATTCTTTTATTCTTGTTTTTAACAATAGGCAATACCCCTTAAATGTTATAAATATATCTCTTTATGTTATAAATATATAACATTGCTTACTAAACATCAAGCGAATTATGGTATTCCTTTCCAATAAAAAAGATGATTAATTTCGCTTTTGTTACTAAGCGATATAAATCATCCTCACAAACTTCTATAATTCTCTATTCTATTTCTTCAACAATTCCATTAATACAAACGTTTGATTAAATGTTTCTTCCTTTGCTCCATATAGTAAAGTTACTGTTCCAGATGTATTTATAATTATTTGTTTCAGTTCTGTTAAGGCTTCATACTGCAATCCTACCTTTAGTTCACTTATGTATCGCTCTTTAAATTCTTCAAATTTGTTTAGATCATGGTTGTACCATTTTCTTAGTTCGTTCGAAGGCGCAACTTCTTTTAACCAAAACCCGAGTTTTGCTTTTTCTTTGGAAATTCCTCGTGGCCAAAGACGATCGACTAAGATGCGGATACCATCATCACTAGAATAAGCTTCGTATATTCGCTTGCTCTTTATTATCGCCAAATTAGATTACCCTCCTAAGAAAAAGAGCTTGGGTATAATAATATTTCTATCTAAGGTAATATCGAGTATTAGTGCATATGCAAATAACCAGCCCCAGAAATATACTTCACTTTCCAGGGCTGGTGTGATGCGTTTTCCTCTTTTACATATCCTGATAGAGATATAACCCAACCTCTTCTATGAAATAATCTCATTCATAACCTTAGTCATTGTTTCCTTCAGGGCAGCAAGTGCTTGTTCACTTTCTTGTAGACTAGTACCACAAGTTCCGTAATAACATTTAATTTTTGGTTCTGTTCCAGATGGTCTTAGACAAACCCAACTATTGTTTTGCAGTACAAACTTCAATACATTTTCTTTTGGGAGTTCAATTGTTTCTATTTCATTAGTAGATAGAAGATGACGTTCACTAATTAAATAATCTTCTACCGCTTCCACATTGTAGCCAGCAATTTCCTCGAATGGATTTTTACGAATGGTGTCCATTATTAAAGCTATTTTCTCTGAGCCTTCTTTTCCTTTTAAAGTTAAGGAAGACATCCCTTCTCGATAATAGCCATGTCTTTCATACAATACTTCTAAAGCATCTAGTAATGTCTTGCCTTGCTTTTTCCAGAAATATGCCATTTCACTTGCCATAACAGCAGCTTGGACAGCATCTTTATCACGTGCAAAGCTACTTATTAAATAACCATAGCTTTCCTCATAACCAAATACAAACCTTTCACCTGTTGAATCGAATTCGTGGATTTTTTCACCAATATACTTAAAACCTGTCAACGTGTTAATCGTATCTACACCATAATGTCGAGCAACTTCTTGTCCGAGTTCAGACGTAACAATTGTTTTTAATATTTTAGCATTGGAGAGATGTACATCTTCTAAATGTGATAAAATATAATCAATTAATAATGCACCAAGTTGATTTCCTGTTAGGACGGTATATTGGCCATTATTATCCTTCACTGCCACACCTAATCGGTCCGCGTCAGGATCTGTTCCTAAAAGAATATCTGCATTAACCTTTTTTCCAAGTTCAATAGCCATTGAAAAGGCTTGATGTTCTTCTGGGTTTGGTGATTCTACGCTTGAAAATTCTGGATCTGGTTGAGCTTGTTCTTCCACAACAGAAATATTTCTAAAGTTTAATTGTTCTAGTCCTCTTGTTACTAGGGAATATGCAGTACCATGTAGTGGTGTAAAAACAATAGTTACATCTTTGTCTTGTTCCATCTCCTCTACGGGAAGCTTAGAAATTTGACGTAATTGTTCCAAGTAAGCATTATCTACTTCTTCACCAACCCAGACTAATAACTGCTTTTCTTCTAATTCAGCTTGTTCCATAACAGGGATGGCTAGTTCGTTTTCTATCTTAGAGATATTCTCGATAATTTGATTCGCCTCTTCAGGGATCATTTGGCCTCCATCATCATTATAAACTTTGAAACCATTATATTCCGGAGGATTATGGCTCGCTGTAATCATCGCACCAGCAGCTGTTCCTAAATAGCGTACAGCAAAAGATAATAACGGAGTAGGTCTTAACGATTCAAATACATACGTACGAATACCAAAGGTTCCAAGTGTTTTTGCCGTCTCAACAGCAAATTCCTTCGACATATATCTTGAATCATAAGCAACGACAACACCACGTTCCTTTACATTAACCGTATTTTCTAGTAAGTAGGAAGCTAGTCCATAGACGGCTTTACGGATCGTATAGATATTCATCCGGTTTGTACCGACACCCAACACACCGCGAATTCCACCTGTTCCAAATGATAGTTCTTTATAAAAAGCATCTTCTAATTGTTGTTCATTTGTTTTAAGTTGTTCTAATTCTTGTTTCAGTTTCGAATCTAGCTCTTGAAATTGATTCCATTTATTATATACTGACTTCCAGTTGCTCATCTGCTTAGTCCTCCACATGTTTATCTGACCAAATTCTAACATATTAGATGGTAATTATCTAATAACGGAACGGTAGTTTAATCTTTCATTTTTTCGGATAAAATTAATAGTAATAGAATGTGTTATTTTTATGTAAAAATAGATTTAATGCATGCGAAATCATGCAAGATAATATATGATTACTTAAAGAATATAGAGAGTGTGATGAAAATTGCTGAATAAACGCTGGTTTCAAATATTGGTTGCCTTAATTTTATCTTTTCTATTAATCTATCTTGTCTACAAAACGAGATTTATTTTTGACCCGGCTTTTAAATATATCGGAGCAATAGCTTTTCCTCTTATTGCAGCCGGATTACTATACTATTTAACTAGGCCTGTCATGAAATTTTTACTTAAATATAAAGTACCTAAGCTATTAGGTATTCTGATTATCTTTGTACTAATCATTCTAGTCGGATTCGTATTTACAATGTTTATCATCCCAATTGCCAGAGATCAATTTGAAAGATTTGTTGCAAACATTCCTACGATGGTAAAGGCTGCCCAGGATGTTATTGATTACATACAAACAAATGAGAGTATACAACGGATCATACCTGAAGAAGTCGATGAAACCATTGATAATATTATGGCTAATTTACAAAGCTATATTGAAGGATTTATGACCTTTCTTATCGGCTTTATTAGCCAAATAGTTGGATTTATTTTCTCGCTTGTTTTAGTACCGTTCTTCTTATTCTTCATGCTGAAGGATGGAGAAAAATTCATGCCATTCGTTACGCAAATCTTTGAACCGAAAAAGGCAAGTAATCTCCGCAACCTTTTGCAAAAGATTGACCATACACTTTCTGCTTACATTCAAGGACAGCTTTTAGTGAGTTTAAGTATTGGGGTTATGCTATTTATCGGGTATTTAATTATTGATTTAAATTATGCATTATCGTTAGCTTTATTTGGGATGGTAATGTGTGTCGTGCCATTTATTGGACCGTTTATAGCTGTGGTACCAGCAGCAATCGTAGGGGTTTTCGAGGATCCAATGAATGTAGTTTGGATTGCAATCATTATGATTATCGCCCAACAAATTGAGGGGAACTTTATCTCTCCAAACATCATGGGGCATGTACTCCGAATTCACCCCTTAACGATCATTACTATTATTTTAGCAGCTGGAAGTATTGCAGGATTTATAGGAATCTTATTTGCAGTTCCATTCTACGCTGTTGTAAAAGCAATTATTGTTCATTTCTGGGAAACGTATCAGGATACGAGGAAGAATAAAGAAGATGCATTAATATAAGTAGTTATAGTGAGTGCTTCTATAGGACCTTTTGAAGCTGTTAAGAGCTTTAATGGGAATATAGAAGCACTTATTTTTCTTTGCTTGGTTGTTATGAAGTTGGAAGGTAATATAGGATGAAGCTATGTTACCTTTTCAATGACCTTGATACTGAGAAGGGGACATAGAAGTGCTCTATCGACCCTTCTCTACTGTTTAGGGAGGGAAAGGGAGCATAGAACCGCTCTATAGAACCTTCATCATTGTTATTAGCTCGGAATGGGTACCTAGAGCAGTTCTATATGACCTTTACCACTCTATACCCACCAATAGGGTACATAGAACCACTCTATAAGACCTTCTACCACTTCAACAGCGCTAAAGGTAATATACGAAATCCCTTCAATCCAATCGATAATCTACCGAATCGCCAACAACATAATATCCAATTTTCTTATAAATACTGTTTGAAGTCGGATTGGCTAAATCCGTATATAAAGTACAAAACTTAGCACCATCATCTAATAGTTTCTGAGATAACGCTGCTACTACACTTGTGGCATAGCCATTTCGTTTATATTCGTCTGGAGTGAATACAGCATTGACGGTTGCACCATTACGTGTCTTTCTCGAATTGTTTGCCATAGAGACTAGTACCCCATTTTGTTCCCATAAATATAATGATTTTCTTTGTATATAAGAAGTTGCCATACTTTCTGCTTGTGTTTTTGTCATCGGCAAATTCGCCTGTTCACCAAAGTAAATGAGCCAGTCCCTAACTATAGATTGATGTGTTTGATCAGCTTGAATAAGCTGTCCATTTTTAACTGGTTCCACTTTTACCTCATCCAATTGATAGATTAGTTGTTTCATATGTAGACTAGCCGTTTTATTCGTTTTTTCCTTCCAATAAGAGAGAAATACTTCCGCTACTTCAACTTGCCCAATAGCACCTGGAACTGGATATTTATGTTGAAATAAAAAATCCGTGATACTTCGAATAATAGTTTCATCTAAGTTATTTACTGTAGGAAGAATCCACTTGTTTGGAGGTGTTTGCATAAACGCATAGACTGCTTTACCCCCCTCTTCCACAATCCCTAGATGAATGCCATCAACGAATACGCCAACATTATTCTTCCCCCGGTCTAATAAACCTAACATTAAACTGTTATTAGCTTCATGTTCTAGTAATAGTTCCTCTACTTTTTCTAAATAACGATGGATGGATGATTCTAAGTAAATCTTCATGTATTTCTCCCCCTTTGTTAGAATAATTGGATTTATTATACACGAATCGTTTGAGTTGTAAAAGAGTTCCTTGTAAGATTATTAGTAAGAGGTGAATAAATTGACCAAAAAAGAATTAGAAGACAAATTAGATGAACTTAAATCAGATTATGTTCGTATTCAAAGTGATTTAGATAAACTAGTATATGTGCGAGGGAGAGCTTCTTCAGCGGAGGAACAGCTTATTCGCTTAGAGAAAGAAATTGCAGAGGTACGTAGACAGCTAGAAGAGTTTGAGTGAGTATGTCGCTCAAAAAAACATATATTAAACTATGAAAAATGCAGAAGGATTATTACTCCTCTGCATTTTTCTTTTGTTACAACTAATTTTTTATTTCTTCACAAAAAACACACCGCTACGATGATAAAATGTATTAGCCAAATTCCTATAATAACTTACCTTATCATAGTCTTCCATCTCAAAAATAACTTCATTAATCTCAGCAAGATATTCACTGCCAGCCTTATCACTTTCCTCTAGAGTGAATCTAATTTCTACATACTCATTATCATTTTCATAATAAAGGATCAGTTCGTCATCATTTAACTCGTATGTTCCCTCTCCGTATCTGGCTGTTGAAACTGTCTCATTGTCTATAAATTCTATTGTCATAATGGAGTATAATTTATCAGGGCTGCTATTAGGATCTGGAGTTGAAATAGCAAACGATTGACCAGACAAATCTCCACTAGCCATTTTCGTAGGTAATCCACTTAATACTAGCGGAATGAAAATTATTAAACATGCGATTGCAGCTATATATGGAAATACGTTAATGGTTAACTTTCTCTTCTTATGAGCAGACTGAACTTGCATCCACATTTCCTCTTTTAATCCTTTTGGCACGTTAATCGCATTCATTTCCTTTGTTACATGTTCCTTTATACTTGCTTCTAATTCGTTATTCTTGGACATCACTATCACCTCCTAATTGGTATAGATCAAATAATTTTTGTTTTGCACGATGTATTCTTGATTTAACAGTTCCTAATTTAATGGAAAGTTGCTTAGCAATTTCTTTCTCAGGTAAATCTTCTATATACTTCAATATCAACACCTGTTTTTGTTCAGGTGGAATACTTTTTAAATAGCTTTCTAACTCATCTTTTGTATAGTTGAATTCATCTGAGATGTGAGCATGTTCTTCCTTTAATTCATATGTTATTAGTTTTTTATTTTTATTATAAATATCAATGGCAGTGCGTGAAGCGATTGTTGTTATCCAAGCATTTATTTTCGTTTGATCTTTCATCTTCCCCAAATTTTTAAACACTTTTATAAATGTATCGTGTGTTGCATCTTTTGCTAGTTCCTCATTTTTCAAAATATAAAAAGTTGTTTTATAAACTTTTTCGAAATAGTTTTCATATATATCTCGTTCTTTTAATCTATTAATTCCAAGCACCCCCTCTATGTATATAGACTTAGAACTACACGTAAAAGTTCCTTTAATAAATCATTTATAAAAGAAAATTATCTCACTTTAACTCTAAAATAAAAATAGTGGGTAATATCATCCAATGATGATCTTACCCACTATTTATGTTAAGACTCGTAGAAAACTTTTCTATTCCAAATCGCCATTTCCTAATCTAGCTTGAATTTTTGCTTTTTCCTTATTTCTTGGCATAAGGCTAACGATAACATCTCCTGTACTTGGTACCGTACGCATTTCTTCTGAGTAAAATTTAATTTGCCCAGTTGGTTTAACAAGGTATAGAAAAACTGTTTCATCGTCTTTTTCAGCTAAATATTGTTTATACGAATATTGTTCGGTGATTGTTGTTCGGCGGAATACAAATCCTTTTTGGACTTTCTCCTCTAAATCCTCTAAGGTTACTTCTTTCTTAAATAAGATTCGGCCACCGACTTTTGATACAATTTCTCCCGTTCGATACACTTTATCGTATGGACTAATTTTAAATACATTTGTTCGTCCATACTCTGGCATAAATGTTGTACATACTAACGAGTTATATGATTTACTTGCCGTTGCAGCAACTAAATATTCATATGGTATCGTATCTAAATGATATTCTGTTTGTTCGGAAAGTAGTTCTTCATGATAAAAAGGAACTCCCGCTTCACGAGCAACTTTTAATCTCTCCCAAGAACTATCAACAATAATAACCGGTACATTTTCTTTCGTTAATGATTTTGCAAGTTCTACCGTGAAAATATTACTTCCCACAATTAATGTACCAGGGCGACCTTCCATAGAAAGATTCAGCTTTTTAGCTAACCAACCAATAGAAAAACCATGTGCTAATACGGTAAAGAATACAAGCCCAAACGTTAATGTCGTTAGAATTTCTGCATCATAGCCAGCATCTAGAAGGATCGTTGCAAAGTAACTTGATACCGTTAGGGCAACAATACCTCTTGGAGCAATCCAGCCGACTAATAATTTCTCATTAAACGTTAACCCAGTTCCAAATGTCGATAGAAAAATAGACAGTGGACGTACTAAGAACATCATGAGTAATACATAGCCGATAATATTAGGACTAAAAATTTCTAAAATAGTTTCAAGTTGTAATGACGCAGTTAACATGATGAAAATAGCAGAAATTAATAGTATGGATATATTCTCTTTGAAATGACGCATGTCAGCAACTGAAGAAATTCCCATATTCGCTAACGTAATACCCATTGCCGTTACAGATAATAACCCTGTTTCATGCATAATTTCATCTGCTACTGTAAAACAGAGAATAACTACTGTAAATACTGCTGGTGATTTAAGAAACTCTGGGATATGTCCTCGTTCAAACACAAATCCAATCCCACGTCCACATACCCATCCGAAAATCCCTGCAAAAATCGAAGCAGCGAAGAACATTGCTAGAGCTGTACCATCTGGATCATTAGCAGTTAAATAAGCGATAATTTCAAAAGCAAATACAGCAAGTAATGCTCCTATTGGGTCAACAATAATTCCTTCCCATTTTAATATCTTAGCAGGTCTCGGCTTTAATTTTGATTGACGTAGCAATGGCATGATTACCGTTGGACCAGTTACAATGAATAATCCTCCAATAACAAAGGCAACTGGCCAATCCAAACCTGCAATATAATGTGCGGTTAATGAACCTAGGATCCAAGCAATAAAGGCCCCTAAAGTGGAGATTCGAAAAATTGGTTTTCCAACTCCACGTAATTCTTTAAAACTTAAATTTAAACTTCCTTCAAATAGTATAATTGCAACTGCAACAGAAATAATCGGACTATAAAGACTTCCAAAATCTTCTTCTGGATTGATTAAGCCGAAGATCGGACCAACAAGTAATCCAGTAACAGCCATGACAACAATCGCTGGCATACGATAACGCCAGGCAACCCATTGTGAGCCAATACCTAAAAAGAAGATTAGCATTACTTCAAATAATAAAGATGGTACCATTACATGCCCCCTAAATAAAAAATATAAGGTCATTCTATAATTCAAATAGAAAAAAGTAAACTATAATCGCCTTAATATTTTAATACGAAATTGTAACAAAACTGTTTTTACAGATAGTATCTTCATTTCATTAAAAATTAATTTTTACCTATAAAACAATGGCAGAACATTAATTTATATTAGTAAAATACTGCAAAATATTACATTAGTTTACTATTAAAATGACTTTTTACAAACTCGTTTACGGCCTAATTTTATGGTAGGATAACTAAGTAGAGGAGGGTAAGGTATGATTCTCGAGCAAGAGCATATTTTAAAAACCTATTTCGGTTACGAATCGTTTCGACCTGGCCAACAGGAAGTGATTGAACGAGTTACCGATACGATAAATACGTTAGCTGTTATGCCGACAGGTGGCGGTAAGTCCATTTGTTATCAAGTTCCAGGACTTATCTTAGATGGGACTGCTATTATCATCTCCCCATTAATTTCACTAATGAAAGACCAAGTCGATTCTCTCCTTGCATTAGGAATTCCCGCAACGTTTATTAATAGTTCCTTATCAACAGAAGAACAAGAGAACCGCATGACCGATATTTCACGCGGCCGCTATAAATTTGTTTATGTTGCACCGGAAAGATTTGAATCCTATGGGTTTATCCAAGTCATGAGACGACTGCGAATTTCTTTAGTAGCCTTTGATGAGGCTCATTGTATTTCTCAGTGGGGACATGATTTTAGACCGAGCTATCGTTCTATCGTTCCAAACTTGAAACAAATTGGTAGTATTCCGGTTGTTATGGCGCTTACTGCTACGGCTACAGAAGAAGTTATTTCAGATATCCAAGAACTATTACATATAGAGAATGAAAATGTGATTAATACTGGTTTTGCCAGAGATAATTTATCATTCCATATTGTTAAAGGTAGAGATCGTTCTAGTTATATTCGAGCGTTTTTGGAAGAACATCCAAATGAATCCGGAATTATTTATACAGCAACTCGGAAACAGGCCGATGCATTATATGATCAGCTCAACAATCGAGGCATCAATGTTGCTAAATATCATGCCGGTATGTCCGAACAAGCACGTAAAGAATCACAGGCAGCTTTTATTCATGACACCGTTTCTGTCATGATAGCAACAAATGCATTTGGAATGGGGATTGACAAATCAAACGTCCGCTACGTCATTCATTATGCTATGCCAATGAATATTGAATCGTACTACCAAGAAGCAGGACGAGCAGGTCGTGATGGAGAAATGAGTGATTGTATTTTGCTATTCTCCCCACAAGATATTCAATTACAAAAGTTTTTGATCGAACGATCTCTAATGGATGAACAAGCAAAACAAAATGAATATCGAAAACTACAAGCAATGGTGAACTATTGCCATACACAAGGGTGTTTAAGTCATTATATTTTAGATTATTTTAAGGACAATCTCCCTACTCAGCCTTGTGGTCGTTGTAGCAACTGTGTGGAAAAAGGTGAAAAAACGGATATCACAGAAGAAGCACAAATGATTTTATCTTGTGTTAAACGTATGGGTGAACGATTCGGTGTTAGTATGACTGCCAAAGTACTAAAAGGATCTAAAGATAAAAAGCTAATGGAATTTAGGCTACAATCACTATCTACGTATGGATTACTATCTGCGTATACAGAGAAGGAAATAACAGAAAAAATACATTTCCTTGTTGCTGAACAGCTCTTAGCTACAGAAGAAGGACAATTTCCTACTTTGAAATTGAATCAAAACTCCGTCGATGTGTTAAAAGGAAAACGAACAGTAACAATGTATACGACATCTATTCCAACTAGTGATGAAGAAGATTACCATAAAGATTTATTTGAAACATTACGAGCACTACGTAAGGAAATGGCTGATGAATTAAAATTACCTCCATATGTCTTATTCACGGATGCAACTTTAAAAGAGCTTAGTAGATATTTCCCCGTTACTAAGGAAGATATGCTTGAAATTAAAGGTATTGGGGAAAGAAAATTTGATCAATATGGTGAAGCCTTCTTAGAGGTAATTAAAAAGTGGCGAGACGAGCATCCTGAAGCAAAGACTAGAGTAAGAATATCTGGTAGCAGTACTAGTGTAACACCTAAGAAGAAAGAGGCAGAAGAAGGCCCTAGCCATCTCGTTAGTTATAAATTATTTCAATCTGGAAAAACGATTAAAGATATCGCAGCTATTCGCGATATAAAGCCCTTGACGATAGAAAATCACTTATTTAAAGCATTTCAAGATGGCTATCCGATTGAATGGAGTATATTCTTTAATGAAGATGAGGAAGCAAAGATATTGGCGGCTAGAGAACAGTTAGAGGAACCAAGGCTGAAACCATTGAAAGAAGCATTGCCTGAGGAGTATGATTATACAAAGATTAAGGCGGTTTTAGTGAAAAACGGATTACTATAGAGAGAACCTCCGCTTTGGATTAGATCAAAGCGGAGGTTCTCTTCAAATTATCTTATTTATTTTTAATATCTAATGCCCATGTACCATTGCGGAATACAGGTTCAGTAGTACCGTCAGCTCTTACACCATCAATGTCTAGTTTTTCTGAACCAAACATAAAGTCAACATGTGTTAAACTATCATTCACACCATGCTTGTCTAACTCTTCTTCTGTCATGCTTGAACCGTCTTTAATATTCGTCGGATATGCTTTACCTAAAGCAACATGACAAGATGCATTTTCATCAAATAATGTGTTGTAGAATAATAAACCAGATTGAGAAACTGGTGATTCATGTGGTACTAATGCAATTTCCCCTAAGCGACTTGCACCTTCATCTGTTTCTAGTAGATGTTTTAATGTATCTTCACCTTGTTCTGCTTTAAAATCAACTACTTTTCCTTCTTTGAATGTTAATGTAAAGTTATCAATTAAGCTACCACCATAGTTTAATGGTTTCGTACTGGAGACTGTTCCATTAACTCCATATTTATGTGGCATACAGAAAACTTCTTCAGTCGGCATGTTTGGATTAAATACGATTCCTTTTTCAGAAACAGCCGATCCACCTTTCCAAATATGTCCTTCTGGAAGTTCCATCTCTAATTCTGTTCCAGGTGCTGTAAAGATTAATTTCTTGTAATTTCTTTCGTTTAAAATTTCACGAGCAGTTTTTAATGTTTCATTATGCTCATCCCAAGCTTTAATTGGGTCTTCTTGGTCTACACGAACTATTTTAATAATTGCTTCCCATAGACTTGCAATTGCATCTTCACGTGACTTATCAGGGAAGATTTTTTGTGCCCAATCCCCTGTTGGGATAGAGATGATAGACCAAGTAATTTTATCATTCATTGTATACTTACGGAAATTAGTCATTGCTTGTGCTGCTGCTTTATTTGCTTTAGCCACTTTCGTTGGATCAATATCTTTCAGTAAGTCTGGATTTGTGGAACGAATGGAAAGAACTGCAGCTCCATCTTCTGCATACATATCATGTAGCTTTACACGCCATTCTGGAAATGTTTCGATTACTTCGTCTGGAGCATATTGATATTTCCAAAGTGTTAAATCGTCATCTCCCCAGTTGATATGTACATCTTTTGCACCTAGCTCGTACGCTTTTTTAGCAACGATTTTCGTGAAGTCTGCTCCCTCAAGAGAAGAATTTATCATTAATGCTTGCCCTTTTTGCAAATTAACTCCTGTACGAAGGGCTAATTCTGCATATTTTTCTTGAATTTGTTGAGATACCATTTTGAAACCTCCAAATAATAAATTATTTCGTATACCGTTATTATTTCATAATTCAACAAAATATCCAACTACAAACGTGTAAAATTGTTTGAAATTTTTTGGTTATTTTACTTTCTAAGCCTATCTATGGTACAATTTATGTAGTTACTTTTTGTAAGTAAGTGAAAACAATTGATGAGGTGGATCGTATGAGTGAATTATGTCCACGTTTTGAAAAAGCGATGCAAATTATTAGCAAACGCTGGGTTGGTTTAATTTTATTTGAATTACTTGATGGCCCTAAGCGCTTTTCTGAAATGGAATCTAATTTACCAGTTAGTGGACGACTGCTTTCGGATCGTCTAAAAATGCTAGAACAAGAAGGTATCGTTAATCGTAATATATATTCTGAGTTTCCTGTTCGGATTGAATATTCATTATCGAAGAAAGGGGAATCCCTACGTCCGGTAATTGAGGATATTCAGAAATGGGCAGATGATTGGGTTACGCCTGAGGAAGTTGAAGGCTGAATAAAAGATTTGCCTAATAATTAATATGTGCGCATCTGACCCGCTACGGAAATAAACTCCGCTTTCCGCGGGCGGCTGGTGAGCCTCCTCGTGCTGGCGCACTGTGGGGTCTCACCTATGCCTTGCTTCCCGCAGGAGTCTCCGTTTATTTCCGTAGCTCATATAGCTAAATTAGTTTATTCCTTCTTTAACAGCCCATCTTTTCTCCAAATCCTTTCCCTTCATAAATGCTAATAATACATTAGCTGCTACTCTGCTTGTCATGTTCCGAAAGTCGATTGTTGGGTCAATTTCTACGATGTCCATGGCGGTAACTTTTTCAAATTGAGCTGCGTAGGTAATACCTTGTAATAATGTCATACTATCCATTCCACCTGGTCCGATAGCTGGACAACCTGGAGCGAATGCTTGGTCAAGGACATCCATATCAACCGACAGATAGATGTGGTCTACTCGCTTAGATAGCTTCTCAATCTCATCCTTCAAGATCAATCGAATTCCTTGTGTTTGAATATCCTCCATCGTGTATACGATAACCCCTTTTTCTGTTGCATATTCATGATATGCCAATGCATTTGTAAAATCTCGGATACCGATTTGGACAAGGTTATGTCCATCCAATATTTCCTCTTCTAATAACCGGCGAAATGGCGTACCATTTGTGGGTCCACCATCCTCTATGTTACGTAAATCATGATGGGCATCCAATTGAATGACACCTACAGAAGAATATGTTTTATGGAATGCTTTAATAGCAGAATAGCTTACCGAATGATCACCTCCTAGTAAAAACCAGTTTTTTACTGTATTGGTTTGGAAAATATCCTTTAATCCTTCATACAGCCTCATCTGACTTTGGACAATATCAGTCGGATGCATGTCAAAATCACCAAAATCAATTATATCGTCTTTTAAAACTAACTTTTGTTCACCAGAATAGACGGTATAACTTTGTAATGCATCTCGGATTGTTCCTGGAGCGAAGGCTGCTCCAGAGTGGCTAATGGATGGTTTAGATAATGGCAGTCCAACTAAGCCATATGCTCCTTCCTCACTATCCTTCCATTCTTTCAAAAGTTCTTTCGCTTTTTTTGTATAACGATCTTGAAAGATTGCTTTTCCAGCAGGTTTTAAATAACGGATGTCCTTCATCGTATCTCCTGCCTTTCATAAATGACTTTTCCATTCTTAATAACTGTATTCGCGTGATTTACCCCGTAGTGATAAGGAATATATAAATAATTAGGTGCATCCCAAATGACGATATCTGCCTTTCTTCCTTCTGCAATAGTTCCCGCTTCGTCTCCTCTTCCAATTGCATAAGCTGCATTCACGGTAACAGCATGCCAAATTTCTTCTGGAGAAAGTTTTAACTTTAGGGCAGCAATAGACATAATTAATTGCAAGTTTTCCGTAACTGAACTGCCTGGATTAAAATCGGTTGATATCGCAAGCGCACACCCAGCGTCAATCATTTCCCTTGCTCGACCATAATCGTCTTTTCCAAGGTAAAAACTCGTCCCTGGTAGGATGACACCAATTGTTTCAGAGTTTGCTAGTTTTTCAATTCCTTCATCTGTTGCTACTGCTAGATGATCCCCACTAATTGCTCCTACTTCTACCGCAAGCTCTGTCCCACCTAACGGATCGATTTCATCAGCGTGAATCTTGAGGCCAAATCCTTTTTCTTTCGCCTTTAATAAGTATCGTCTTGATTGTTCTACAGTGAATACACCGGTTTCCGTAAAAATATCCACGAATTCTGCTAAGTTTTCTCGTTTTATCTCATCAAATAGCTCACACATCTCTTCTAAAAATGCTTCTGGGTCATCCTTGTAATGGGCTGGAATTGCATGTGCTCCTAAAAACGTAGATACAATATCTAGTGGATGTTTTTTAGCGGCTTCCTGCACTACTTTTAATTGCTTCAGCTCTGTATCCTTCTCTAATCCATAGCCACTCTTTGCCTCTACCGTTGTAATACCATGCATGGCCATTCGGTCAAGGTGAAATAATGCTTTTTCTAACAGTTCTTCGTAGGTTGCATGTTGGGTTGCGCGAACAGTAGAAAGAATACCTCCGCCTTGTTTAAGTATTTCTAAGTACGGTACCCCTTGTTGTTTTAAAGCAAGCTCCTTTTCTCGTGACCCACCAAAAACAAGATGGGTATGGGCCTCTACTAACCCTGGAGTTACTAATCTACCTTTCGCATTAATAATTTGAGATGACGAGAGACTAGTAGATTCTTCAGACTTCCCAATCCAAACAACCTTACCTCCCTGTATCCCAATGGCCATATCCGTCTGTACAGGTAGTTCCGCCATTTGCTTCCCTTTTACTGGCCCTTCTTTATCCATCGTTAATAATTCGCCTATATTTGTAATCAATATATCTACTTCCACGTCACTTCCTCCTCATCGGAATTGTAATATTATGTTCATCTGCAAACTCATTTGCTTTCTCGTATCCTGCATCTGCATGGCGAATAATCCCCATACCTGGGTCTGTTGTTAGCACTCTCTCCAGCCTTTCCTTGGCTAAATCTGTACCATCCGCTACAACCACCATTCCTGCGTGAAGAGAGTAGCCCATTCCGACTCCACCACCGTGATGGAAGGAAATCCATGACCCACCTGCTGCAGTGTTAATTAATGCATTTAATACAGCCCAATCTCCAACAGCATCACTGCCATCTTTCATCCCTTCTGTTTCTCGATTCGGCGAAGCAACAGAACCACAATCTAAATGATCTCTTCCAATCACAATTGGAGCCTTTAGTTCTCCAGTACGGACGAGTTCATTAATAGCAAGCCCCATCTTTTTCCGTTCCCCATAGCCTAACCAACAAATTCGTGATGGTAAGCCCTGAAACTCGACTTGTTCCTGCGCCATATCGATCCAACGAATTAATGCCTCATTTTCTGGGAAAAGTTCTTTAATTAGTTGATCCGTTCTATAAATATCTTCTGGATCACCAGATAATGCTGCCCAGCGGAAAGGACCCTTTCCTTCACAAAATAATGGGCGAATATACGCTGGAACAAAGCCCGGAAAATTAAATGCATTCATTATCCCTTCATCCAGAGCAACTTGTCGAATATTATTTCCATAGTCGAAAACAATCGAACCTTGCTCCTGGTACGTTAACATCGCATCGACATGCTTTGCCATACTCTGCTTAGCTAGTTTCACATATTTATTAGGATCACGTTCTCTCAAAAGTGCCGCTTCTTCTAGTGTATAGCCTAGAGGAATATACCCATTTAATGGATCATGTGCTGAAGTCTGGTCCGTCACGATATCTATCGTAATATTTTTGTCGAGTAGTTCGTGGTGGACTTCTGAAGCATTCCCGATTAAGGCAATAGATAAAGCCTTCCCATCTCTCTTAGCTTCATTAGCTAAAGAAACTGCCTCATCTATATTTGTCGTCTTTACATCACAATATTTTGTTTTCAGCCGTTTCTCTGCTCTTTTCTCATCTACTTCTACTACGATAGCAACCCCTTCATTCATCGTTACTGCGAGAGGTTGTGCTCCTCCCATTCCACCTAAACCAGCCGTTAACGTTATTGTCCCCTTTAAAGACCCACCAAAGTGTTTTTTAGCTAGAGCAGAAAATGTTTCATATGTCCCTTGTAAAATCCCTTGTGTTCCAATATAAATCCAACTCCCAGCAGTCATTTGTCCATACATCATAAGTCCTTTTTTATCTAATTCATGAAAATGCTCCCAGTTCGCCCATTTAGGTACAAGTACGGAATTAGATAATAAAACACGCGGGGCATGACGATGTGTTTTAAAAACACCGACTGGTTTTCCAGACTGAATTAACATTGTCTCATCATTTTCCAGCTGTCGTAACGTATCTACAATTGCTTGGAATGCTTCCCAATTTCTCGCCGCTTTGCCGATTCCACCATAAACAACTAATTCATCTGGGTTTTCGGCTACATCAGGATCTAAATTATTGTAAAGCATTCGTAATGCCGCTTCTTGCTCCCATCCTTTGCACTCCAAATCTAACCCTTTTTTTGCCCTTACAACTATCTTATTCATACACTTTCACCTCTCCTTTTGAATTTGTAACATCACTTTCCTCTGATTCTTTTAGCCATTTCGTTAATCTCTCGATATCATTAGAAAAAATTCGATCTTTCGTTATACTAGGAACAATTCGTCTTGCCTTGTTGTAATAGTCTCTTGTCATGGAAGAAAGTTTATCTATGCCTCGATATTGAACAGCTTGCATAGCACAAATTAGTTCAATTGCGATCACTCTTCTTGTATTTTGTAGCATCATTAATGCGTGCCGAGCTGCAATTGTTCCCATACTGACATGGTCTTCTTGATTAGCAGATGACGGAATGGAATCCACACTAGCAGGATGTGCTAACGTCTTATTTTCAGAAACGAGCGATGCGGCACTGTATTGCATAATCATTGCACCTGATTCAAGGCCAGGATTCGGACTTAAAAATGCTGGTAAATCATTTAACTGTGGATTGACAAGCCGTTCAATTCTTCTTTCTGCCATATTAGCCAATTCAGCAATGCCTAGCTTAATAAAATCCATCGCAAACGCAATCGGTTGCCCATGAAAATTCCCTCCTGAGATAACTTGGTTTCTCGCTGAGAAAACTAATGGATTATCCGTAACCGCATTGATTTCGACTGTTAGTTTTTCTTTTGCATAATGAAGCGTCTGCCAACATGCTCCAAGTACTTGTGGAATACAGCGTAAGGAATAGGCGTCTTGGACACGAAGTTCACCTTGAGTTGTCGTCAGTTTACTATCTACTAGCATCAAGCGTATTCTACTTGCAACAGCAATCTGCTCTTCGTGTCCTCTCACGTCATGCAACTCTTCATCAAATGCATCAACAATCCCATTTAATCCTTCAAACGTCATCGCAGCTGTCAATTCACTCTGATACATCAATTTCTCCATCTCCAAATACGTTATAACCCCTGTAGCCGTCATTGCTTGAGTTCCATTAATTAATGCAAGACCTTCCTTCGCCTTCAAAGTGATTGGCACCATTCCTTTTTTCTGAAAAGCAATACTCGTTACTAGCCGCCTGCCATCTAAGAAAACTTCTCCTTCCCCAAGTAATACTAAAGCCAAATGGGAAAGTGGTGCTAAGTCGCCACTTGCTCCGAGGGAACCTTGCTGTGGGATAACAGGACAAATCCTTTCATTCACTAATTCAAGTAAAAATTCTACTAATATTGAACGTACTCCTGAATAGCCTTGTGCCAGTGCATTGGCCCGCAATAACACCATGGTGAGACTTATATTTTCATCAAACGGTTCTCCTACACCACATGCATGAGAATGAATCAGATTCAATTGGAGATCATCTATATCTTTTTCATCTATAATGACATCACTAAACTTCCCGAACCCTGTGTTTATGCCATACATGACTTTTTTCGAATCAATCATCTTCTTAAGAGCACTTCGATTCTCCGTAATTTTTATCTTCTGTTTGTCACACAACTTCACTTTCTCCCGCTGAAATACAACACGTTTTATATCATCTAATGTTAAGTCCTTCCCCGTTATGACAACCATTCTCCCACTCCTTTGTTGTATCACTGTAATGGAGTAAAGCAAGACATTAAAAAAGAGGCTTGGATTGATCCATAGCCCCTACAATATTTGTATTTATTTTTATATGCACATGACCGTTTCTCATGACCATACTCCATTATTTAAATTTTCCTACAATTATTATTGTAAGCGTTTTCTTGTGAGGTTTCAATAGGAATAAAGAAATAAAAGTGACCATTCGACTTTGGGCTTCGTCTCAATATTAGGAGGGGGAATTTAATTATGTTACGTCGTAAGATAACTTCCATTATAGTAGGCAGTATAATTGGGTTAATGCTGTTGGTATTAATGTCTGCACAAATTAAGATGAATTTACCCGAATTAATAAGTTATATCTTTCAACTGCTTCCATTTGCTTTTCCTTTTATTGTTCTCTATGGAGGGACCGTTACATTATTATCGGATTATATTGCCAAACGTTATGATGGACATAAAAGATTATTAACTGCCTTTCTCATTCATCTCGGATTTGGGCTCTTATTTGGAATCATCGTACCAAGCAACATCGATGTTTCCATCCTAGGTCTACATCTTGATATGTTTTTAATTGCCGCAACACTGGTAGCTATTTCAATTTGGGGGATTGATGAATTAATTCGATTAAAAGAATTTAACAATCGTTTTACTCTTTTTACAACAGGTCTCATTTTATTTATCATAACCATTCCGTTTACTGTATTTGTGACTTTAGAAGAGATAAAAGAGAAGGAATTTATAGAACGATATACCATTTCAAGAGGACAACAGTTTTCCGGTATAGAAATAGTTGAGGAAATTCAAGAAAACCAAACAGCAAAAATAGACCATTGGAAGAATCAAATTATGATTGGTGACATTACTGTTCTACTAAAAGATAATATGCTCGTACAACTTGAGGATTCCCCTATTCGCATAGATTGGGAAGGGATTGATCGCTATTATGGGCAGTTATCCATTTTTCGAATAACGGATTATAATGATAAAAGTGAGAAGTTTATTGTTATGATGATGTCTTCAGAAGATGATTTATCTTACACGTACTATGAAATAAATGAAACTGGTGAAGTAAAAGAAGATGCATTTCATTATGAGGATAGAAGTCATTACGAAACTTTCTTACTAAATAATAGTTCACTTGCAATAAGTTATACGAACTATTATGGAGAAGGATATCATACCCCAGCATTTCCTGTCAGTACTTTCATTAGTGTCATTTTAATTGGGATGAATTGGCCGAGACGGAGAGTTCGTTAAGTAAAAGAGCGTTCACTGCAAATTAGTGAACGCTCTTTTAATTAGTCCTTACCTTTCACTTGACCAGGCTCCCAGAATTCAATACCATCTGTATTTTCTAATATGTTGCGGTCAAATACAGGGTCTTTTCCTGCTTTTCGCTGATCACGGTAATCCTTTAATACAACATGAACAATCTTATATAACTTCGTAATCGCATAAAGGTTAATTAGAGCCATAATCGCCATCGTTAAGTCAGCTAGCGCCCAAACAAAATTAAAGCTTGCCAATGCTCCAAAAGCGACCATTGCTAAAACCGCTATCCGATAAATAAACAACCAGACTGGATTTGTATGAAGATACCCAATATTGCTTTCCCCATAATAGTAATTCCCTAATATGGAACTATAGGCGAAGAGGAATATAGCAATTGCTAGAAAGGCACCTGCCCAGTCTCCAACATGTTGAGAAAATGCTGCTTGTGTTAACTGAATTCCGTCTAAATCACTTCCAGCATAACCACCAGCAGTTATAATAATAAATCCTGTTGCCGAACAGATGAGAAGGGTATCAAAGAAAACTCCAAGCGCTTGGATTAATCCTTGTTTTACAGGATGGGACACTTCCGCTGTAGCTGCAGCATTTGGTGCACTACCCATACCTGCTTCATTGGAAAATAGTCCTCGTTTAATTCCCATCATAATCGCTGCTCCGAATCCACCACCAGCAACTTCTTTTATACCAAATGCATTGGCAAAGATTAACGAAAATAATTCAGGAATGATAGTAAGATTGGTAAGCACAACATATAAGGCTGCTAATAAATAGATGATCGCCATAACCGGTACAATTACTTGCGAAACATTTGCAATCGACTTCAGTCCCCCAAAAATAACTGCAGCAGTCATTACGACTAGAATGATTGCTGTTGCGGTTTTCGTAATTGGAAATTCACCGTCAAAAGCTAGACTAATCGTATTTGACTGTACCGAATTAAACACTAACCCATATGTAAAGGTAATTGTAATAGCAAATACGACTCCGAGCACACGGCTCTTCAGTCCCTTTTCCATATAATATGCTGGTCCACCTCGATACTGATGTTTATCTGGCACTTTATATACTTGTGCAAGTGTACTCTCTACAAATCCGGATGCGGAACCTAATAAAGCTATAACCCACATCCAAAATATAGCACCAGGACCACCAACAGCTATTGCAGATGCGACACCTGCTAAGTTTCCTGTTCCTACACGGGAAGCAGCACTTATCGCAAATGCTTGGAAAGAAGAGGTCCCCTTCTTACCTGAAGCATCAATAGTTCGTTTGTCAAATATGACTCGAAGCATCTCCGGAAAATTAATAAACTGTACAAATCCTGTTCGAATCGTGAAATATAGTCCTAAGCCAATTAATACAATTATAAGGATATAGGACCACAATAAATCATTGGCATGGCCTACGAGATTCTCTATAAATTCCACATTATTTCCCCTTCCAAACTATCTTATTGATTTGAATGCTACTACTTAGCATAACCAATTATAAAAATATCCCTCATGTGAATATGATATTTTAATTGAGGTTTATCTAACAAGAGCAATTTAACCTAGGCTAATCATCACGACTGTTGTTGAATCTTCATGGTCATTTTTTGCTGTGAAGAGACTCCTCACGGCTTAATTTTTATCATATTTGTTCAGTTTCTACCGTGATGGGGACTCTCTCGGCTTTCTTTCTTAATATGTGCTCTAATTTCTTCCGTGACAAGCTCTCTCTCGGCTGTCTTTATTCTTAAATGCTCCATTTTCTTCCGTGACAAGCTCTCTCTCGGCTATCTTTCCTCATATATGCTCCACTTTCTTCCGTGACAAGCGCTCTCTCGGCTTTCTTTCTTCATAAATCCCCAACTTTCTTCCGTGAAAGCACCTCTCTCGGCTATCTTTCTTCATAAATGCCCAACTTTCTTCCGTGACAAGCGCTCTCTTGGCTTTCTTTCTTCATAAATCTCCAACTTTCTTCCGTGACAAGCGCTCTCTCGGCCATCATTCTTTATAAATGCCGGGTTTCTACCAAGAAGAAACTCTACAACCTCCTTAACGAGGTATACTAGCTATTTATCACCCAACAAAAAAAGAAGCACTACATAAATAGGCTTCTTCTCCATAACATTTATTTATTCCAAGGATACGTCGTTCCAAATCGGTTGGCAAAGTCCTTTGAATAGGCTCTGCGTTCCCTACGACGCTCTGCTCTTAATTGTGCACCTTCATGTAGAAACTTCTCTGATTCTGTTTCTGGATATACTTCAGGAACTGGAACGGGACGTAGATTTTCGTCTACCGCTACGAAAGTTAAAAAGGCCGTTGCACATACATTTCTTTCTCCAGTAAGAAGGTCTTCTGTAACAGCTTTAACAAATACTTCCATCGATGTATTATGAGTCCATGTTACAAATGCTTCCACACAAATTGAATTACCTTGTTTGACTGGTTTAATAAAATCAACCGAATCCGTTGAGGCCGTGACGACTGGTTTACGGCAATGTCTAACAGCACTTATTGCGGCAACGTCATCAATATGAGCCATTAGCGTTCCTCCGAATAATGTGCCATGGTAATTCGTATCTGGTGGCAGAACATGAGAAGTTTTTACTGCCAAAGAGCTCGAACATGGTTTCTTTTCCATTCTTAGTTCACTCCATTTATGTTTACAGTAATTATAGTATTGGTGATAACAAGCGGGATACAGATTCTTTAATACGAATGCCAATAGACCGTTTTTCGTAGAGCTTTTTCGTCATCTGTGTCGAATGTTCCACATCAACGTGAAAAGCATCTACAAGTCTTTTTGCCAGTGTGCGATCATATAAAAATGCGTTCACTTCAAAATTCAATCGAAAACTTCTAACATCAATATTCGCTGTTCCAACCGAGGCAATTTTCCCATCCACAACAATTGTCTTGGAATGTAAAAAACCATTTTGGTATATATACACTTCTGCCCCAGCTTCCAGCATATCCCCTGAATAAGATAGGGTTGCCCAATAGACAAAAGGATGGTCTGGCTTATTTGGTATCATTATCTTTACATCTACACCAGAAAGTGCCGCAATTCGAATAGCGTCTCGTAAGCTTTCATCTGGTATAAAATAAGGTGTTTGAATGTATACATATTCTTTTGCGGACAGGATCATTTTTATGTAGCCGTTCTTAATTTGTTCCCAATCGGAATCTGGGCCACTGGAAACAATTTGCACACCAACTTTACCTGCTGGTATAGAGGAATAGTATCTATCATCATAGACAATATCTTTCTTAGAGGCTTGATTCCAATCCAAAATAAAACGAGTTTGCATACTTTGTACTGCTGCTCCCCGAACACGTAAATGCGTATCTCGCCAATAGCCGAACTTTTTACTCTTCCCTAGATATTCATCCCCAATATTAAAACCACCAATATAGCCGATTTGCCCATCAATAATGGCAAGTTTACGGTGGTTACGATAATTTATCTTAAAATTAATTTTTGGAATAATAGAAGGGAAAAAAGCTTCTAATTGTACTCCAGCTTTTTTAAGCTTCCGAAGATATTTTGGCCTTAAGTACCTTGTACCGAGTGCATCGTACAATACTCTTACCTCGAGCCCTTCGGATGCCTTTCGTATTAACATGTTCGAAATTTGCTGGCCTAATTCATCATGTCTAATAATGTAATAAAGTAGATGAATATGATCCTTTGCCTTCTCCATATCCAGGAGCAACGACTTAAACTTTTCCTTTCCGTCAACAAAAAGATCCACATCATTATCTTGGGTAAAAATCGCATCATCATTTCGTAAATGTAAATAATATAAGTCTTGATACTCCTCTAAATCATTAAATTCAAACTCATTATTTTCAATGGCTCTAAGTTGTGATTGAACGATCTTTTTAACCCCTAATTTTGCCTTGGCATCCCAAGTAAACAGTCTCTTCCCACTAAGCCTTCTTCCAAAAATTAAATATAAGAAGAAACCTGCAATTGGGATAAATAATAGTACCATAAGCCATGCCCATGTTGCCGATGCATCCTTACGCTCTAAGAATACAATAGAGAACCCAAGGGCAATGTTAAAAATAATAAATGCTACTAACAAGTAGGGCATGATGTCCATTTGATATCCCCTTTATCCGATTCATAGAAAATCAAATTTTACAGAAACTAGTAGAAATTAGTCAATTCCGTATACTATAGCATACGTTGATTACACAATATCTAATCCTATTAAATACTATAACAGAAGGGAGTTAAAATCGTGAGTAATAAATCTCTATTTGCTTTTGTGTTTGGTGGAATTGGCATGTTAGATGGAGTTTGTCATTGGCTTACGGAAGAAGGCTATGATGTGTATGTCGTCACTAAACATCAGCACCTTTTTGATCAAATGAAGAAAAATAGTGAATATCCGGAAAAACTCTTTTCATTAGCCGTTGATTATCATGATGATCAAACTTTACAAGAAAAAGTAAGGGAAGCTATTAAGCAACATGGATGTTGCCCAGACTTAATTATTAGTTACATGCATAATTCTGCGCCAAATGCCCTTCCAATGATTTTAAAGGAGGTAAGCACTCGAACAGACCCATGGAAATTAATTCACATTCAAGGCAGCTCTTCATTCTTTGTAAAAGAAAACACGACTGTACCCAAACCATGTGAATACAGACGTGTATATTTAGGATTTGTAGATGAAAATGATTCCCCTAGGTGGCTTACAAATGAAGAAGTCGCAAATGGAATTATAAAAGTGATTAAACGCGACTTTAAAGAAACTATTATCGGGACTCTTAAGCCTTGGAGTAAGCGTCTAAGCTAACTGTAATTTTATTTAATGCTTGCTCCAAGTCTTGCCAAATGTCCTGCCATGCTTCTAATCCAACAGATAGGCGAATTAACTGGTCGGTAATCCCCATATCCCGTTGTGAATCTCCAGGAACGACTGCATGTGTCATCGTTGCTGGATGCTCAATTAATGTTTCCGCATCACCAAGGGAAACAGCTATTTTTAAGAAGGAGAGATTATTTAGAAACTGCTGTGCATCCTGTTTTGTTCCTTTTATTTCAAATGAGATTACGCCTCCACCACGACGCATTTGTTTCTTCATAATGTGATAGTCTGGATGTGTATTATCTCCAGGATAATAGACTGCTTCCACATTAGGATGGGATTTTAGTCGTTTAAAAATCTCTTCTGCGTTATCACAATGACGGTCCACACGAACTGGTAATGTTTTTAAACCTCTTAGTAATAGCCAGGCATCAAATGGAGACATAACACCACCGATATCTTTTAATGTTGTCATCGCAACTTCATCTAGAAATTCTTTTTTCCCAACGACTAGCCCTGCTATTACGTCCCCATGGCCACCAATGTACTTTGTCGCACTATGGAGAACAACATCACAGCCTAATTCTAACGGATTTTGTAAATATGGCGATGCAAATGTATTATCCACTACTACTGGAATGTCATATTCCTTGGCAACTCGAGCGACCATCTCCAAGTCTATGAGCTTCATCGTCGGATTAATCGGAGTTTCCACATAAATACAAGTCGTTTCTGGTTTAATTTGTGAGCGAATTTCCTCCTCTGTTTCCATGGTGGAAAAACTATGAGAGATATTATATTTTTCCTTCATCATCGATAAAAGTCCGAATGTACAGCCATACAGTCCTACAGAACAAAGCACATGATCATTCGCCTTCGTTAAAGCAATTAACACCGCAGACACAGCAGCCATACCAGAACCAAAAGCAAGTCCACGTTCTCCATTCTCGAGTGCTGCAATTCTTTCTTCTAGAACTTTTACGGTCGGATTTCCAAGTCTTGAATAAATATAGCCTTCTTCTTCTCCAGCAAAACGCCTTTCCCCTTGTTCTGCTGTATCAAACGTATAGGTTGAGGTTTGAAACAATGGTGTAGTCAGGCTACCTAACATTTCCTTTGAGTCATAGCCTTCATGAATTACGGATGTTTCCATATGTTTATACGATCTTGCCATTTATTTCTCCTCCTCTAAAATATCCTTCTATAATTATCATATTCTATTACCCACAATTATGAAAGCGTTTTCTCTATTTATATATGGAAACTTTTTTATTGCCTTTTGCTCGGAATAGTTTTAGAATGGTTTTTATTTATATTGCGATTACTCCAAGTGTTCTAAGGACATTATTAGAGAGATTGTGTTAATAAGAAGAATTTCAAATTTAAACTAAAGAAGGGATTTTATGGAAAAGACAGTAGACCGTATTGGCGTTGTTTATGCCGTTTTTGCTTATGTAGTTTGGGGATTTCTACCAATCTATTGGAAACTCCTTGATCATGTACCAGCTGGTCAAATTTTAGCTCATCGAATCATTTGGTCATTTGCATTCATGATTTTGATTTTGTTGATTGTTCGTAAGTGGAATGGTTTCATTCGTGAATGTAAAGCTATTTTGCAAGATAAAAAGAAGTGGATGAGCATCACATTGGCTTCCCTCGTCATTAGTTTAAACTGGTTAACATACATATGGGCAGTAAATAGTGAACATATTCTTGAAGCAAGTCTCGGCTACTATATTAATCCATTAGTTAGCATACTACTGGCGATTATTGTTCTAAAAGAGAAATTAACGAAAAGCCAAACCGTTTCCGTACTTTTAGCCGGTCTTGGCGTTCTATACTTAACAATCTCTTATGGCGTATTTCCATGGGTTTCTATCATCTTAGCTGTCACTTTTGCTTTGTATGGATTATTTAAAAAGGTTGTAGACATTCCTGCTATGTATGGCTTAACGATTGAAACATTAATTGTTACACCGATCGCATTACTTTATCTACTTTTTCTACCAACTAATACATTTACCTTTCAGGAAATCTCAAGTAACCAATTATTGCTCATTGGTTCTGGCATAATGACTGCTGTTCCCTTACTACTTTTTGCTAGTGGGGCGAGGAGAATTCCTCTAGCAATGGTCGGATTTTTACAGTATATCGCACCAACATTTATGCTGCTAATTGGGATATTTGTATATGGAGAAACGTTCACAAAAGAACATCTTATCGCTTTTAGTATGATCTGGTTAGCACTTGTTATCTATCTTAGCTCTGTATATCGATTCCCGATACGTAAAATGAAAAATGTCGACAATTAATAAACAATTATAGTTGACATTTATTTTTTTAATCGATAGTATAGTATTCAAATTTAAAATTTTCAAATCTCTTATCAAGAGCGGTGGAGGGAATAGGCCCTATGAAGCCCGGCAACCTGAGGTGAAAGTGATACTTTCCTTAAAAGGTGCTAAATCCTACAGGTCATATGATCTGGAAGATAAGAGGAGGAACGGTTTTCGTACCTACACCCTCTTCTTAGGAAGAGGGTTTTTTGTTTCCCCTCTTCCTCCAGATAAAAACTATCATAAGGAGGAATTTATCATGACCAATTATAATTTCAAAAAACCAGAAACAACATTACTCCATGGGGGACAGTCCCCAGATCCTGCAACTGGCTCTAGAGCAGTTCCGATCTATCAAACTACTTCCTATGTTTTTAAAGACACCGAACATGCACAAAATTTATTCGGCTTAAAAGAATCCGGAAATATTTACACAAGAATTATGAATCCTACTGTAGATGCGTTTGAAGAGCGAGTTGCATTACTTGAAGATGGAGTTGCTGCTGTTGCCACTTCATCAGGCATGGCTGCTATTACATTAGCAATCTTAAACATTGCGAGTGCTGGAGATGAAATTATTGCTGATAGCAATCTCTATGGAGGAACGTATAATTTATTTGCCAAAACGTTACCGAAGTATGGCATTAACGTGAAGTTTGTAGATGGAACTAGTTTATCAGAAATTGAGAATGCAATTACTGATCGGACGAAAGCAGTTTTTGGAGAAATCATTACAAACCCTAGCTTAAATGTTTTTGATGTTGAAAATGTTGCTCGTATTTGTCATCAAAACGGAATACCACTAATTATCGATAATACATTCGGGACACCATACCTTTCTAAACCTTTAACATGGGGAGCAGATATTGTCGTTCATTCCGCTACAAAATGGATTGGTGGTCATGGTACGTCCATTGGTGGAGTTGTTGTCGATGGTGGCCGTTTCCAATGGAATAAAGAACGCTTCCCTGAATTTAATGAACCCGATGAAAGCTATCATGGACTTCGCTATGTTGATGTAGGACCGAGTGCATTTGCAACAAAACTACGAGTCCAATTATTACGAGATATTGGTGCTTGCCTAAGTCCAAATAATGCCTTTTTATTACTGCAAGGATTAGAAACATTACATCTTCGAATCGAAAGGCACACTGAGAACGCTAACCTTGTAGCTAATTATTTAAATGAACATCCAGCAGTAGAATGGGTTAATTATCCTGGGCTTCCAACACATCCATCACACGCGTTAGCTAAAAAATATTTAAGTGGGAAGTTTGGCTCGATTATTACATTTGGAATTAAAGGTGGGCGAGAAGCTGGAAGTGCAGTCATTGATGCTACACAGCTATTCTCTCATGTAGCAAATGTAGGGGATGCCAAATCATTAATTATTCATCCCGCTTCAACAACCCACCAACAATTAAGTGCGGATGATTTAAAGAAGAGTGGCGTATCTGAAGAGCTAATTCGACTGTCCATCGGTATCGAATCCATTAATGATATTATTCAAGACTTGGAGCAAGCAATCCATAAAGCAACAACTTTAAAATCCACAAACGGAGAATCGGATGAGAAATTTGTTCCATGGTTACTTCACTCTTCCTTTGACCGAAATAATGGAGCACCACGTAAAAAAGTAATTGCAACATTAGGGCAGACTGAACAAAGTGCATTTAAACAAACATTAGAGCGATTAAACCAGTTTGGCTATGAAGTTACCGATTTAAGTAGTGCAACGGAGGTCGATCTTGTTCTTGTACATGAAGATACACTACCGCCAACGGTCATTGAAGATTTAATTAATAAACAAGTGAAAGCCCTTTGGGTGGAAAACGCCAATCTAAATGATCCAATAATTAGTCATCTAAAAGCTACAGGTATTACAGTGGTAGCTGGCCGTTCTATTATTGATGAGTGGCTAGCATTACGGGGCATAGCAAAACAAGCAATTTCGATTGGGTAAATGTTTGAAGGAATGGTTCATATGTCTAGAAATTATATAACAGAGGTAAATGATATTAACATTGGTCCACTCCAACTGGAATCTGGCGCAACCATTCCCTCTGTTTCCTTACGGTATGAACGTGTTGGACCTGTTGGTGCGCCAGTCGTTTTAATTTGCCACGCATTAACAGGAAATCATGTAACAATCGGAAATAACGAAGAACCAGGATGGTGGAGTGGGCTAATTGGACATCGTTTAGCCATCGATACAACTAAATATCAAGTGATTACTTTTAATGTATTAGGTGGTTGTAATGGTTCAACTGGGCCACTTTCCATTAATCCTAATAACAATCGCCCATATGGCAAAAACTTCCCCAATATTACAATTCGTGATATTGTGCATGCACAATATCTCGCATTAAAAAGATTACAAGTTGATGAAGTTTTTGCAGTCGTTGGGGGGTCATTAGGTGGTATGCAAGTGTTAGAATGGGGACTCCTATACTCTAATATAGTAAATCGTCTCATTGCACTAGCAGTTACCCCAACACTTTCCGATTATGGTATTGCATACAATTATATTTCTGAACAATCGATTATATCTGATCCTGCCTGGAATAATGGAGATTATAACTCACCATCTGAAATTAGAGGTCTAGAAATTGCAAGAATGATTGGCATGGTTACGTATCGAAGTGCAGAACTTTTTCATGAGAGATTCGGTCGCGCAGAATCTAGTGATGGATTTTCTGTTACTTCCTATTTAAAGTATCAAGGTGAAAAACTAGCAAGTCGATTCGACCCCAATAGTTATCTAACATTACTTCAAGCAATGAATTCCCATGATATAGGAAGAGACCGTGGTGGTTGGAAAGAAGCTTGTAAGAAATATACTTGTCCTATCTTGGCAATTAGTTATGAATATGATCTTATTTATGACCCAAATTCAATCGCGGAATTCGCAAGCCACACTCCAAACGCCACCTATCATCACGTCTCAACTAAATTCGGCCACGACGGCTTTCTCACCGAATTTGAAAAATGGAGTTGGATGGTCCAACAGTTTTTGGAGAGTTGAAGGTCAGGCTACTACAAAGAATTTGCTTCCTCGCTGCCTTGCACCGAGGAAGCTTTTTCGTTTTTTCTCAAGGAGTCTTCGTATATTCCCAGAGCTGATAAAGCGTATTGTTCGTCCTCTAAATCTAACTTTTATTATTGCAAACCTCTTCTTTCCCCATAATTCAACCAAAATTGCCGATTTTCTATCATAAATTCACAATTCCACTTTTAAAACCTACTGAAAATGGATATATATAATAAAATGAGTAGATTTCTTTTTTTGCATTTCATACATTAAAGTAAGGTCAAACAACTATTAGGTGTGTTCATATGAATAAAAAGACTGTCATCTTAAGTATTGCACTTATTTGTCTTGTTTTTATCGGAGTTACCTTAAATTACAATGCACAAACAGAAACGAATCCTGCTTCACCTCCAGAGAATCACGATACTTCCATGGAAGACCCAGTAGGAACTATTGAAGAAAAAGATTCGAATGATACAAATAATAAAGACACTAAAACACCAGTAGAAGAACTCTCCGAAGAATTTTCTAAAATGATTCAAAATACGATTGCATTCTTTTCAAATAAAGATAAGCATATCGTCGCTATAGGCGACTCCTTAACACAAGGAGTAGGAGATAGCACGAATCAAGGTGGATATGTTGGACTTATCGATAAGCATTTAAATGCAGAAGAAAAAGTCGTAACAATTGATAATTTCGGTAAGCGCGGAAACCGCACCGAGCAATTATTAGAACGTCTAAATGAATCCAATATACAAGATTCGATAAAAAAAGCAGACATTATTCTTATTACAATTGGTGCCAATGATATTATGCAAGTCGTTAAAGAAAACTTTATGGAAATAACTTATACGATTTTTTCCGAAGAAAGAGTGCATTATGAGGAGAGATTGAAACAAATTTTCGCAAAGATAGATACGATTAATCCAGATGCAACAATCTATCTTATTGGGTTTTACAATCCTTTTCAAAAGTATTTCGAACATATTAAAGAGTTGGATATGATTGCAGATGATTGGAATAGCACAAGTCAACAAGTAGCCGAAAAGGCAGGTGCCACCTTTATCCCTACAAAAGATTTATTCACCGACGAATCTGTTAATCTGTTTGCAGAAGATCACTTCCATCCGAATGAATTTGGTTACCAACGTATTGCTGAACGAATATTAAATTATTTAGTCGTAGAATGAAAGAATCGAGGGTGAAAAATTCCAATGAAAAGAAGTAATAGAAATAAAAACAAATGGAAAAGGTCCTTTTTCACCTTACTAATATTAAATATTATCATTGTAATTATCATTACATCACTTATCTTTTGGCCTGTTGATCGCCCTAACATGTCTATTGGAGAACACCAAGTAACTCAAGATAGTTCAGAATTCGTTATTCGAACGACGAAAAAAAATCTCAATGAATTAATTAATGCCTATATGTATGAATACTTAAAAGACTCGAATCACCAGTACAGGGTTTCATTAGAAGAGGATGTTCATATAGTTGGGGATATTCCTGTGTTCTCAACGACCGTCCCACTATCCATTCGATTAGAGCCCATTGTCCAAGAAAATGGAGATGTCGTCTTAAAGCAAAAGTCCATTTCTCTTGGACTTATGGAATTACCAAATAAAAAGATTATGGAATACATGAACAAATATCTACCGGTACCGAAGTGGGTTACAATTAATCCAGACGATGAGGAGATTTACGTAGCTGTTACGAAGATGGATATAAAGAGCAACTTTCAAGTTAGTGTTGAAAATATGGATTTAGAAGGGAATAATCTTGCATTTAAAATAAAGGTCCCTTATGAAACATTAGGAATTGAAACTTTTTTAAGGAAGTAGTTAAATAGGGATCTGTTTCCTGAAAAACACAAATAACTAGCTTACTTGTTTTCTTCAGGAGTCAGACCCCTTGTCTATATGTCACTATGGTGCTATTCTTATTATCTTGCAACAAAACTCTTAACCTTGTTCGATACAATATGAAAAAATGATTTCTTAGGCAACTCTAGTGCCTCTTCGCTTAGTTGATGAACCGGATAGTCTCCTAATCTACCTTGATAGATTAGTTGTAACTCAGAATGAGCCCTAATATCAGCTGGTGTAACAAAGTGAATTGGCTTCGAAAACTTAAATGTTTCGGTATCCCGCATGACTGTTGCAACGAATTGCGAGCAGAAAAATGCATTCTTTCTACGAATCTCAATTTTTAATGCTATTCCTATTAAACCAATAAAATTATACTTATAGTCAGACGCTCGATTTTCTATTTCCTTAATATGATGACGAACCTTTATATACTCATCTTCCGTTATATGAAATGCATAAATAGCACACTGTGAATTTTTAAGAAAATCTCCTCTAATATCCTCTTGAACAAAGCCCCCACTAAAAGGATTTTTAGGATTAATTCGACCGAAGCTATATACCTCTTTTAATTCATAATCAAATCCGATTGACACATGATTTAGAGGTGCATTTGTATATAAATTAATCATTCTAGAAAGATAAGTCCCTGTATCTGTAAAGATAAAGTATATAGTCCTTTCTCTCATGTTTTCCCCTCCACTCAGGACTAACCTTAAGCATTTTTTCTAATATTAGTAATAATAAAAACGAATATAACAAAACTTTACCGAAAAAACGATAATTACACAAGACATTATTGAAAATATTTATATAAAGTTAACGTAAATCATTGTAAAACCAACGATTTACATTGACTTCACCCCTTAAATCTAATAAGCTTACGATGAAGTATTAAATTTGGAGGAAAACCGATTAAATGATTACTGTAACTAATGTAAGTTTACGATATGGCGATAAAAAATTATTTGAAGATGTTAATTTAAAATTTACTCCAGGAAACTGTTATGGTGTTATTGGTGCCAATGGTGCTGGTAAATCTACGTTCCTAAAAATATTATCTGGTGAAATTGATCCGCAAACTGGTAATGTTTCTATGTCTCCTGGTGAGCGTTTAGCTGTTCTGAAGCAGGATCACTTTGCTTATGAAGAATATCCTGTATTAGAAGTTGTCTTAATGGGACATGAAAAACTATATGCAGTAAAACAAGAAAAAGACCAAATTTATATGAAGACTGAATTCACAGAAGAAGATGGAATTCGTGCTGCAGAACTAGAAGGTGAATTCGCTGAAATGAATGGTTGGGAAGCTGAATCTGATGCTGCCATTCTTTTAAAAGGTCTTGGCATTGAGGAAGGTCTACATTCCCAATTCATGTCCACATTAACAGAAGATCAGAAAGTAAAAGTATTACTTGCACAGGCCCTATTCGGCAATCCCGATATTCTACTATTAGATGAGCCTACAAACGGTTTGGATATACAAGCTATCCAATGGCTTGAAGAGTTCTTAATTAACTTCGAGAACACGGTTATCGTTGTTTCCCATGATCGTCACTTCTTAAATAAAGTATGTACGCACATTGCAGATGTTGACTTTGGAAAAATACAAATTTATGTTGGAAACTATGATTTCTGGTATGAGTCCAGTCAATTAGCTTCTAGAATGGCACAAGATGCAAACAAGAAGAAAGAAGAAAAGATTAAAGAACTACAAGCATTTATTGCACGATTCAGTGCGAATGCTTCTAAGTCAAGACAAGCGACTTCTCGTAAAAAAATGCTCGATAATATTACATTAGATGATATTAAACCATCGTCTAGAAAATATCCTTATATTGCATTTACACCAGAACGCGAAATCGGAAATGACCTATTGCGTGTAGAAGGACTAACGAAAACAATTGATGGGAAGAAAGTTCTTGATAATGTTAGCTTTATTATGAATAAAGATGACAAAATTGCTTTTGTTGGTAAAAATGATATTGCCAAAACGACTCTATTTAAAATCTTAGTGGGAGAAATGGAGCCAGATTCCGGTACGTATAAATGGGGAATTACAACATCTCAATCCTACTTCCCGAAAGATAATAGTGAGTTCTTCAAAAATGGAGATTTAACACTAGTCGACTGGCTACGTCAATATTCACCAGAAGATGAAACAGAAACCTTTTTACGCGGATTTTTAGGAAGAATGTTATTCTCTGGAGAAGAAGCACTGAAAAAAGCAAATGTACTATCTGGTGGAGAAAAAGTTCGTTGTATGCTATCTAAAATGATGCTATCCAATGCAAATGTTCTATTATTAGATGAACCTACAAACCACTTAGACTTAGAATCCATTCAATCATTAAATAATGGATTAATTAAGTTCAAAGGTTCTATTCTATTTACTTCACATGACCATCAGTTTATTGATAGTATTGCAAATCGCCTTATTGAAATTACTCCAAATGGAATTGTCGATAAGGAAATGAGTTATGACGAATATGTTCGCGACAAAAAATTACAAAAACAAATTAGCGAGATGTATGCTGGTTAATATTAACCCTCCTGCTTCGTGCAGGGGGGATTTTTTGTAGTGAAAATGATTTGGCAATTGCTATTTATCCTTTTTGGCTGGGATGGCTACTGGAATTAACGAATGGGAGCTTGTCATTCTTCATTTTGGACCGCAATTAGATTCAAAATAATGTATGGGAACTGGCCATTCTTCATTTGGAACCGTAATTAGATTCAAAATAATGTATGGGAACTGGCCATTCTTCATTTGGAACTGAAATTAGATACGTATTGATGTATGAGAACTACCCATTCTTCATTTGGAACTGAAATTAGGTACGAAATAATGTATGAGAACTGCCCATTCTTCATTTGGAACTGAAATTAGATACGAAGTAATGTATGAGAACTGCCCATTCTTCATTTGGAACCGTAATTAGGTACGAAATAATGTATGAGAACTACCCATTCTTCATTTGAAACTGAAATTAGGTACGAATTGATGTATGAGAACTGCCCATTCTTCATTTGGAACCCCATATGATACGAAACAATGTATGAAAAAAGCCTCCCGTAATTATCATCACATTGAAATAAAAAAGCACCCCCACCTAAGATGAGAATGCTTCTATATTATTTTAACTTCTCTGCAATCTTTTCTAACATTTCTTTAGTCATACGATCGATATCATATTTTGCTTGAAAGCCCCATTCTTCCTCAGCAGCCGAGGAATCTATACTATTTGGCCAACTATCCGCAATCTTCTGTCTGACCGGGTCAACCTCGAATGTTAGTTCAAATTGAGGTATATGTTTTTGGATTGCTTTAGCAAAGTCCATCGGTTCTGCCGAAATAGCAGCTATGTTAAAAGCATTTCGATGGATTAACTTAGTTGGGTCTGCTTCCATTAGCTGAATAATGGCTTCAAGTGCATCAGGCATATACATCATATCCATATATGTTCCTTCTGCAATATATGAAGTATATTTCTGTTGTTTTATCGCTTCATAATAAATTTCCACCGCGTAATCTGTCGTTCCACCACCTGGAGGTGCAACGTATGAAATTAACCCAGGGAAACGTACACCACGTGTATCAACGCCAAATCGTTCATAATAGTAGTCACAGAGAAGTTCTCCTGACACTTTATTAACTCCATACATCGTTGTAGGACGTTGCAACGTATCTTGCGGTGTATTATCTTTTGGTGTAGATGGACCAAAGGCACCTATTGAACTCGGTGTAAAAAATTGCAAATTCAATTCACGGGCCACTTCTAACGTGTTCATTAGACCACCCATATTGATATCCCATGCTTTTTTAGGTATTTTCTCTGCAGTTGCAGATAATAATGCGGCTAAGTGCATGACTGTGTCCACTTGATAATCTTTGGCTACTTGATATATCCGCTGTTCATCTGTCACATCAACAATTTCAAAGGGACCGTTCGCCACTTCCCCTTCAACGACACGAATGTCCGATGCAATTACATTCGCATCCCCGTATATTTCTCTTAATTTCACAACAAGTTCAGAGCCTATTTGGCCCCCTGCACCGGTGACTAGTATTCTTTTCATATGCTTCTCCCCTACCTACCGACTAAATTAAACCCATTTCTTTACCAACTTTTTCATACACTTGAATTGCTTCATCTAGCATTTCCTTTGTATGTGCTGCTGTTGGCATATTTCTCACACGACCAGTACCTCTTGGAACAGTAGGGAATACGATTGATTTCGCATATACACCTTCCTCGAACAGGCGCTTACTAAATTCTTGTGCAGCTTTTTCTTCACCAATAATACATGGTGTAATTGGAGTCTCACTATTACCAATATCAAAGCCTAATTTTTTCAATCCATCTTTTAAATAGTTGCCATTTTCCCATAGCTTATCATGAAGCTCTGTGCTTTCCATTAGTATTTCAATTGCTTTTTTACTTGCAGCTGCATCCGCTGGAGAAACTGCAGTTGAGAATAAAAATGGACGGGAACGAACTTTTAGCCAATCAATAAGATTTGCTTTACCAGCTACATATCCACCGATAACTCCAATTGCCTTAGAAAGTGTTCCCATTTGGAAGTCTACTTTATCTTGCAAACCAAAGTGTTTAACAGTACCTGCTCCTTTACCTAATACACCTGAGCCATGAGCATCATCTACATATGTAATTAGGTCGAATTCCTCAGCAATCTCAACAATTTCAGGTAATTTAGCAATATCTCCATCCATTGAAAATACACCATCAGTAATAACCATTATTTTATTATATTGACCAGACTCTACTGCTTCTTTTGCCTTTAGTCTTAGATCATCCATATCAGAATGGGCAAAACGAATTATCTTTGCCTTTGATAAACGGCAACCATCAATAATAGAAGCGTGATTTAACTCATCTGATAGAATCGCATCATGCTTATCCATCACTGCAGATATAGCAGCCATATTACAATTAAATCCTGATTGATAGGAGATTACTGCTTCTGTTCCTTTAAATTCCGCTAACTTTTTCTCTAATTCAATATGCAAATCTAAAGTACCGTTAATAGTACGAACTGCACCCGCACCTGCACCATGAGAATCAACTGCATCCTTAGCAACTTGCTTTAGTCGCTCATCTGTAGCTAATCCTAAATAGTTATTTGATGAAAGGTTAATTAGATTTTTTCCATTTATATGTATGATCGGTCCGTTCGCCCCTTGCACTGGGTCGATTTCGTTATAAAGTCCATTGGCTTTTAATTCTGCTAAATTATCATTTAAAAACTTATCGAGAGTTTTACTACTCATTGTATACCTCCTTATAATAAAAAACGAGCTTAAATGTAAGCGTTACCAGGATGCTATCCATATATAGTTTATCATAAACTAATATAAAAGTTTAGAATGATGAATAACACCTTACTTTTATGCATTTTCCTTTGTTTTTATATGGAAATATTTCCTTCATATTTTTCTATTTTCCAATTGTCTTAATGCGAGCTCATCTAGTATACTACTTATTAGGACATCATATATGGGGGCAGACTGAAGTGAGGAAGCTATTAGTCGTTTTATTTTTAATGATTATTATTGGTTTTAGTATCGTTGGAATTGAACAAATTTTTAATGAACCAGAAGAAGTTATTAAACCTGTGAATCCAAATGCTATAAATTATAAATCATAAAAAATAAGAGGCTGAGACAAAACTATTTCTAACAAAGGAAAAACTGAACATTAAAGTTAGAGCATCAGACCCGCCCCGGAAATATACTGCGCTTTCCGTGGGCGGCTGGTGAGCCAGGCTACTACTTGAATAAGCTTCCCTGCTGCCTTGCACCGAGGAAGCTTTCTTCGTAGCATGACTTGCAGACGCAGGTGCATCAACGGGGTCTCACCGATGCCTTTCCTCCCACAGGACAAGGAACGCTTCGACAGCGATACATCGCACGAAGAAAAAGTGTTCTACTTTTTCGAGGAGTCTCCGTATATTTCCGGGGCTAATGTGGTGATTGCTCGTATTTTTTTACCTTTGTTTTAGTTTTGTCCCAGCCTCGTTTGTTTACTCTACAATTGTAATTTTTACTTCTTTTACTCCCCACTCATATGCTTCTTTCTTTGTTGGTAAGTGGACGTCGATTCGGTTTCCTTTAATGGCGCTGCCAATGTCTCCTGCAATTGCTTCTCCATATCCTTCTACATATACTTTTGAACCTAATGGAATGATAGTTGGATCAACAGCGATTACCTTTAAGTTTCTATTTTCAAGCAAGTTTATTCCAGTATACGTAATGCCTGTACATCCATCACATTCAGCAGTATATGCTGTAGCAACAACAGTCAATGTTTTTCCTTCTACATTAGTAGTAGAGCTAGCTTTAACTTCTTTAGGTTGGATTGTATCCTCAGCATTTATCTTATTTGTTTCGGCTGATAATTCTTCAACAACTAGTTCTTGTCCAACTAAAATTAAATCAGATGTAAGATTGTTCCATGCCTTTAATTCATCAACAGAAATATCATACTGTTTCGAGATTGCATAGAGAGTATCTCCTTTTTTAACAATATACGGTTCTGATACATTACCATTTTGATTTGAATTTGTATGTTCATAGTTCTGATATTCTTCTGAAACTCCTAATAACGTTTCTCCATTTAATACATCGTAGGATAAGGCAGAAGTGCTTAATGGAAATGCTAATGCTATCACAGTAGTTAAAGTTATAATTGTTTTCTTCATAGTAGTTCCTCCTTAAATTTTGACTAAGTACGATACTCCATACTAGTCATAGCAAGATTTCTATGAATCTTTTATAAGGATTGCCAAAACTACTATTTTTTATTACTAATTTAATAGATTTGAGTAAAAAGTATGATTAAATCTATAAAGTTATCATTTTATTGATATGTATCAAATTAAAATAAAAAAACGGAGAAGCATAATCGCTCCTCCGTTTTTAATACTTAATTATCCTTCGTGAGTGAAAGGCTCTTCTTGAGTAACTCCTAGCTCATGAAGTCCCATGTTAGCTCCACGCTCAATTGTGTAGTTAACTACACGGTTGTTAACCGGAATTAGAACCGCACGGTATAGAGTTGGGAATACTGGGATATCTTCAACCATTAGCTCTTGCCACTGTCTGTAAATATCGATACGGTAATCTGTATCGAATGCATCTAGAGAGTTACCAGCTTCTAGCAATTCTGAGTTTTTCTCAGATTCGTATCTTGGGAAGTTGAATAATTGGTCTGGACCGTATAATCCATAAGGGTTAACGTCAGAACCTGTACCCCAAGCACCTTGATAAATATCGATGTTTGGATCATCGTCTCCCGCTTGACCTACGCGATCATAGAATGCGTTGAATTCAAGTAGACGACCATCGATTAATTCTACATTTAGACCAACTGCTTTCCAAGATTGGATGTAGTATTGAGCAAGTGGCTCAGCTACGTCTCCACCTGACATAGTAGCAAAGTTGATTGTTAACTCATTACCTTCTTTATCTTCACGAATTCCATCGCCATCAACATCTAGGTATCCAGCTTCATCAAGAATTTTCTTAGCTTCATCAGGATTATATGTTGGTGTTTCAATTTCAGAGTTATGGTAGTCACCAAATGGTGGGATAATTAGAGTAGTTGCGTTCCAACGTAAACCGTTGTAGAACTGCTCACCTACAGCATTGTTATCCACTGCATACCACATAGCACGACGTAAGTTTACATCAGCCATTTTCTTGTCTGGATCCATTACAACTTTCTTCTCTTCTTTATCCCAATGTCCTAGCTTAAATCCGATGTAAGTGTACGCTAAGTCAGTTTGACCTAACCATTCAACGTTACTCATATCAGCGTTATCAACGAATTGATCAGTTGGGAAACTGTCAACCATATCAACTTCACCAGTTTGTAGTGCTTGAACTACAACTTCAGGAGCGATAACTTTTAATACAACTTCATCTAGGTTAGGCTCTCCACGCCAGTAATCTGCGAATTTTTCGTATACAACAGACTCACCAGGTGTAATTTGTTTAACTTTAAATGGTCCCATACCTACTGGGTTTTTACGTACTAAATCATGTTCTTGCATTTCTGCAACTGGAATATCTTTGAATAGATGTTTTGGCATTGCGTAAGTCCACACACCACCAGTTAGTAGTGAAGGTTGAGACTCTTTATAAGTAATTTTTAGAGTTTTATCATCTACAATCTCAATACCAGAGATTGAGTCTGCTTCACCAGCATTATATTCTTCCATACCGATGATTCCAGAGAAATCTGGACCGTAACGAACACCAGGGTAATCCGGGTGACCAATTACTTCATATGAGAATGCCCAGTCTTCTGCTTTTACTGGCTCTCCATCGTGCCATTTCACACCATCTTTAATTGTGAATGTGAAAGTTACACCGTTTGGATACTCATCTGTTTCGTAAGGTTCTGTAGTAAATTCTGCAGGACCTTCATTTGTGTAAGTGAAAGTATCATCCATGTAAAGCATCGACTCGTCAAACCAACCGATTACTTCTGCATCTGGTGCACCGGAATAGAAGTTCCAGTTTAGTGTACCTTCAAATACTGTGTCGGAAACTAAACCAAAGTTAAGTGTTCCACCTTCGATTGGTTCTCCTTCGTTATTTTTGCTTTGAGAGAAGTCATCGATGCTGAATAGATTTGAATCTTCATCATCAGCTGGATCTTCCTCACCATTGTCTTCGTTGTTCTCATTGTTTGCTGGATCTTCAGTGTTGTTGTTGTTGTTTCCATTGTCAGCAGTGTCTTTGTCACCACATGCAGCTAATACTAGAACCATTGCAAGCATTAGTGCAAATAGCAACTTTGTTACATTCTTACTCATGCTAAATACCCTCCCTTTTTTTATAAAGCTTTTGTTTTTTGTCGATTACTCGACATTTTATACTCAACATTAATACCTAGCTAAGTATTAATGTAGGTAACTTATTAATACCCTCTCTACTACTCAAGCCTCACCTCCTTAAAAGATATGCCAATCTAGTTGGAAATATTAGAAAGCTATGACTTAAAATCTTATCCTCTTCTTTGTCTAGCATCTGATGCACGTCTTAATGCAACACCAACGTTATTTACTGCTAACATAAGGAATAAAATCATTAGTGATGCTGGTACCCAAATCCACCATCTGAATTCTAGTGTTTGTGGGTTTCTCGCATAACTGAGTAGTGTACCTAAACTTGGCGTACTTTCTGGGAATCCAAATCCTAAGAAGGATAGTCCGGATTCTAATCCAATATTTGATGCTAAGTTAAGTGTCATTGTTACAATAATTAATGAACTTACATTCGGTAAAATATGTTTAAATACAATTTTCAGATTAGATGTTCCAAGTGTTTTTGCCGCGTGAATATAGTCTAGTTCCTTCTCTTGGAGTGCCTTCGATCTTATTAATCGGGCTATCCCCATCCATAGAAAGGCAGTCATAATTAGAGAGAAAGTCCAAATACTATATTTTGGTACGATTGCAACGAATGCAATAACGATCATCGTAAACGGTAGAATTAGGAAGAAATCCAAAATACGCATCATGATATTATCGACATGCCCACCGAAATAACCAGATAATAATCCGTAAACAACACCGATTAATCCTGTCATTATCGTTACTAAAAATGCAATCGATAACGAGTTTCGTGTACCAATGATTAACTGTCCAAATACATCACGGCCACCGTAGTCAGTTCCAAGAATAAATTCTTCTCCTGGTGGTTCGTAGATAGAAAACAAGTCAACTTTTACAATCTCTTCCTGATCGAGTACGAACGATATACCATATACAAAAGCGACAACTAAAATTAAGAATATTAATGAGATTAAAGCAATCTTATCTTTAATAAGTTCTCTTCCGATGACACTAAGGCCAGAAGGACTTTTAATTTCTTTTTTCTTTACGTCAACATTTTCTACACTTGCTGAGTTTGCTGCCATTTTTATTCACCTCACTATTTACCAAATTTATTTAATACGAATTCGCGGATCTACTATACTTAAAATAATGTCTGAGAGTAGTGCCCCTAGTACAGCTGCCATACCAAATAGTAATGTAGTAGCTGTTACAACACTATAGTCTCGTAGACTAATAGATTCTATTAACAATTGACCCATCCCTGGATATCCAAAAATGTTTTCAATAAAGATAGAACCTCCAATTAAAGTAGTGATCTCAAATCCAAAGAATGCCGCTATAGGTAAAAGTGAGTTTCTAAAAATATGTCGATTGTAAACTCTTGATTCTGAAGCACCTTTAGCTCTTGCTAGTAAGATAAAATCTTTCTGTTTCGTATCGATAATTTCATTTCTTAAGTACTGGATTGTACTATATGTTGTTATGAGTGCCATTGATAAGGCTGGTAATATCAAGTGATATACCTTACTTACAAAATAATCGAAGGTTCCAGGCACCAGTCCCGGTGTTACACTTCCACTAGTTGGGAACCAACCTAATTGGAATCCGAATACCCATAACATAACGAGTGCAAAAATAAATATTGGTGTGGCAAATCCTAAATAGGAATAACCGGTAATGAGTGAATCTCGTAATGTGTCATTATACCTTCCACTTGTAATCCCTAATGGAATTGCAATTAAATATGTAAATATTAGTGTTACAAGTGACAACCAGAAAGAGTTTTCAATTCGCTGTCCCATTAACTCGGTAACTGGCATTTTAAATCGGAAGGATTGACCGAAATCCCATTGAATTACTCCACCAATCCATCTAGCATATTGCTCATGCCATGGGTCATACCATCCCATTTCTTGACGAATTTCTTCAATACGAGCAGGATCAATATTTGGATCGATTTGACCAGATAATGCATCCCCTGGCATCATTTTTGCTAAGACAAAGATTAGTACACTTAAAACAAATAATTGAGGAATCATAATCATTATTCTTCGTACACTAAATTTCCACATACTATCAACCTTTCTCCGGAAGAGCTACTAAATGAGTGTCGGATATAGGTTTTAGACTATAAGCTAAACCTTCCTCATTAAAGTAATCATTGTAGGCTTGTTCATATTCCGTATTCACTTCTTGACGGAACTGTTTCATTTCTTCACGTTTTCTTGGATCAATATCAGGTATTGCAGCTACAAGTCGTTTTGTATAAATATGTTGAGGGTCATTAAAAATTTCTTTTGCTGTCCCTTCTTCAACAAAACGTCCCTTATACATGATTCCAATATGATCACACATATGTTTAATAACTCCAAGATCGTGACTAATGAATAAATAAGTTAAGTCTAGCTCACCTTGAATTTCTTTCATAAAGTTTAATACTTGCGCTTGTACGGAAACGTCAAGTGCTGATACCGGCTCATCAGCGATAATTAGTTTTGGTTTTAGTGCAACCGCTCTTGCAATCCCAATACGCTGACGTTGTCCCCCAGAGAATTCATGTGGATATTTCAGAATACTTTCAGGGCTTAAACCAACTAATTCTAATAATTCTTGAACTCTAATTCGTTCTTCTTTTCTAGATAAACTTTCAAAGTTACGTAACGGTTCTGCAACGATATCAAGTACCCGCTTCTTTGGGTTTAATGAAGAATATGGGTCTTGGAAAATCATTTGAATATCTTTCCGTATATCAGATTTAGCTTTTCTAGCAGTAGCAGTTATTTCATTATCTTCAAAGAATATTTTTCCATCCGTTATGTGATTCAGTCCGATAATCGCTCTACCAGTAGTAGATTTACCTGATCCAGATTCACCAACAAGGCCATATGTTTTTCCTTTGTCTAAGGAGAAAGAGACACCATCAACTGCTTTTACATGTCCTAAAGTCCTTCCAAACAATCCGCCCTTAATAGGAAAATGGACTTTCAAATCTTCAACTTTAAGAAATCCCATGATGCTGTTCCTCCTTACTTTCTTCCGGGAAGTGGAAATGTTTATAACAACTACAACGTACAAAATGTCCTGGTTTTACTTCATGTAATTCCGGATGTTCTTCATGTTGTGATGCGTCAATCCAAGGTATTCTTGCTGCAAACCTGCATCCTGTACGAGGTAAGTTTTGTAACGATGGAACGATTCCTTGAATGACATGCAATTTTTCTTGTTCTTCATTAGCATTTGGTACGGAATTAAATAGTGATTTCGTATATGGATGTAATGGTTCTTCGAATAAGGTATGGACATCTGCAATCTCAACGAGCTGTCCTGCATACATTACTGCAACCCTATCAGCCATTTCAGCAACAACACCTAAGTCATGCGTAATGAGTACGACACCAGAGTTCATATCTTCTTTCAAATCTTTTATTAGATCTAAAATTTGTGATTGAATGGTTACATCAAGTGCTGTCGTTGGTTCATCCGCAATGAGTAATTCTGGCTCATTCGCAATTGCAGTTGCTATAACAACTCTCTGTCTCATACCACCTGATAACTCATGTGGAAACTGTTCATATACATGTTCGGCTCTTGGTATCCCTACTTTATTTAATAAATCAATTACCTTTTCTTTACGTTTTGTTTTAGAGAGCTCCTTATTATGAAGAAGTAATGCCTCTCCAATTTGATCACCTATTATCATTAAGGGATTTAGTGCAGTTAACGGATCTTGGAAAATCATCCCCATGCTTTTACCACGTAGTTTATTTAACTTTGATGGTGAAATATTGACGATGTTTTCACCCTTAAATAATATTTCCCCTTCCATTTTCGTTCGATTATGTAATCCCATAATTGAAAATGCTAATGCACTTTTTCCACAACCGGATTCGCCCACGATTGCTAATACTTCATTCTTGTTAACAGTAAGTGAAACATCATCAACCGCAGCATAATAATCATCTCTGATTCGGAAAGATGTATTTAAGTTCTTGATTTCCAGTAACTTCTCTGCCAAGATAATCCCCCTAACTAAAAATTGAAAAAATTCATGATATAATTTTTCTTATAAAATTACATTTTAAACAAAGTAAAGAGCAGAATATTTCGTGATGTTTTGTTACCCTCGACTGTATGCGTCTGCCCATTTAGGTTAAAATGTTATAATTTTCAATTAATTTGTTTTGAGTTATTCTATGAAAATATTCATATAAGAAGATATCGTAATGAATTTGTAATATAAATGCGATTTTTTTAAAGTATATATTATTTTCAGATTTTTAACAAGCTTTTTTTAAACTTTTTATTAAAAGTATTTAGATAATTGTACCTATACAAACAATTATCAAGCGCTTCCAACGTTGGTTTTAGTAGGATAATTGGTACATAAAATAAATTTAAATAAACAAGATTCTTTTATTTATAAACAAAAAAAGAAGAAGCAAAATGCCTCTTCTTTTTTAAAGATTATTCAGCTACAACTGGTTCTTCTTGAGTTACACCAATTTGGTAACGGCGTAATTCAGAAGCAGGATCAAGTGTATAGTTAACAACACGCTCGTTTACCGGAACTAGAACAGAACGGTAAAGAGTTGGGAACATAGGAATGTTATCAACCATTAATTGTTGCCATTGATCATAAACTTCTTTACGATATTCAACATCCATTGCTTTCATTGAAGCACCTTCAGCAAGTAGTTTATCGTTTTCTTCGTTAGTCCAACGAGGGTAGTTAGCTGGTGAGTTACCACCAAAGATACCTGCAGGGTTTACGTCAGTACCAGTACCCCATGCACCTTGATAAATATCGTAAGCAGGATCATCAGCTTCTAGACGATCGTAGAATGCGTTAAACTCAATTAGACGACCATCAACTAATTCAACGTTAAGACCTACTGCTTTCCAAGATTGGATGTAGTATTGAGCTAGTGGCTCAGCAGTGTCTCCACCTGACATAGAAGCAAAGTTAATAGTTAACTCATTACCTTCTTTATCTTCACGGATTCCATCACCATCAACATCTAGGTAGCCAGCTTCATCTAAAATACGTTTAGCTTCTTCTGGATCATATGTTGGTGTTTCGATTTCAGAGTTATGATACTCTGGGAAGAATGGAATGATTAGCGTAGTTGCATTCCAACGTAAACCGTTATAGAATTGGTCACCTACAGCATTATTATCAACCGCATACCACATAGCACGACGTAAGTTTACATCAGCCATTTTAGCATTTGGATCTACTTCAACTTTACCTTCATCTGCATTCCATTTACCTAGTTTGAAACCAATGTAAGTGTATGCATTGTCAACTTGACCTAAGAATTCAACGTTTGACATATGTGCATTATCAACGAATTGATCTGTTGGGAAGCTATCTACCATATCAACTTCGCCTTTTTCTAGTGCTTGAACTACAACTGAAGGAGAAACTACTTTTACAGTAACTTGTTCTAGAGCAGGAGTTCCTCTCCAGTAGTCTTCGTTACGTTCTAGAGTAACTGACTCACCAGGTACAACTTGTGTAACTTTATAAGGGCCGAATCCGATTGGCTCTTTACGAACTGCATCAGATTCTAACATATCTGCAACTTCCATTTCACCGAATACATGTTTCGGTAATGCATACGGCCAGATTCCTCCAGTAATTAGAGAAGGACCGCCTTCTTTATAAGTAATTTGTAGAGTTTTTTCATCGATAACTTCGATACCAGAAATAGTATCTGTTTCACCAGCATGGTACTCAGCCATACCAACGATGTTTTCAAAGTCAGAACCATAACGGATTCCAACATAGTCAGGATGTCCAATTACATAATGAGCATAAGCATAATCTTCTGCAGTAACAGGTTTTCCATCATGCCAGTTAACATTATCTTTGATTTGGAAAGTGTATACTGTACCAGTTTCATCTACGTCCCAAGTAGCAGCACCTTCATTAGTGAATGCATAGTTTGCATCTGTATCGAATAAAGGCTCATCAAACCAACCAATAATTTCAGCATCAGGAGCACCTGAATAGAAGTTATAGTTTAGAGTTCCTTCAAAAACTGTATCTGATACAATACCGTAAGTTAGTGTACCATCTTCAATTGCCTCACCAGTGTTTGAAGTAGTCATGCTGAAATCTTCAATATTGAAAATTTCTGTGTCACTGCCTTCGTCTTTATTATTTTCAGCAGTTTTATTGTTTTCTCCCTCATTATTGTTGGAAGAATCAGACGATTTATCGTCTCCACCACCACATGCAGCAAGTGCAAGCAGTAAAACTAGCATAAGAGCTAAAAGCCATTTGCTTGTCTTTTTCATCTTAATTGCCTCCCTATTCTTTTATAAAGTTTTCCTTGGCCATTCCAATGGTCGCGGCCAAGGAAAAGTATGTTTTATTATTATTTAACCTCTTCTTTGTCTTGCATCTGTTGCACGCTTCAATGCTTGACCAACGTTATTGATCGAAAGCATAAGCAGTAAAATCATGATTGATGCAGGAACCCAAATCCACCATCTAAATTCTAGTGTTTGTGGATTTCTAGCATAACTGAGTAGCGTACCTAAGCTTGGTGTACTTTCTGGAAACCCGAATCCAAGGAAAGAAAGACCTGATTCAAGTCCAATATTCGCCGCTAAGTTCAACGTCATCGTAACGATAATCAAGGAACTTACGTTAGGCAATAATTGTGTGAAAATAATTTTAAAATTAGAGCTTCCAAGTGTTTTTGATGCTTGGATATAATCCAATTCTTTCTCTTGGAGTGCTTTCGAACGGATTAACCGCGCAATTCCCATCCACAGGAATCCGGTCATAATGAGTGAAAATGTCGTAATGCTATATTTTGGAACGATAGCCACAAACGCAATTACAATCATTGTAAATGGTAAGATCATAAAGAAATCTAGAATACGCATCATGATGTTATCAATATGCCCACCAAAGTAACCTGAAATTAACCCATAAGCAACTCCAATAATACCTGTCAATACGGTAACGATGATTGCAATTGACAAGGAGTTTCTTGTACCAATGATCAATTGTCCAAATACATCACGACCACCGTAATCCGTACCTAAAATGAACTCTTCACCTGGTGGTTCGTAAATAGAAAACAAGTCTACTGTGACAATCTCATCCTGGTCTAATACAAGGGATACCCCATATACAAAAGCCATAATTAAAATTAAAAAGATTAAAGAAATTAACGCTAACTTATCTCGTACTAGCTCACGCCAGATTATACTAAAGCCAGAAGGACTTTTTATCGGTTTTACTTCTTCTGCTTTATTTTCCATTTTTCTCACCTCGCTGTTTACCTAATTTATTTAATACGAATTCGCGGATCGACAATACTTAGAATAATATCGGATAATAATGCCCCTAGAATCGATGCTACACCGAAAATTAACGTTACAGCTGTTAACACCGTGTAATCACGTAATGAGATTGATTCTACTAGAAGCTGTCCCATTCCAGGGTAACCGAAGATATTCTCAATAAAGATGGAACCACCGATTAGATTTGTAATCTCAAATCCAAAGAACGCCGCAATTGGTAATAGTGAGTTACGAAAAATATGACGATTATACACGCGAGACTCGGATGCACCTTTTGCTCTAGCTGTTAAAATAAAGTCTTTTTGTTTCGTATCAATAATCTCGTTACGTAAATATTGGATTGTACCGTACGTCGTGATTAACGCCATGGAAAGTGCAGGTAGCAATAGGTGGTACACCTTACTCATAAAGTAATTAAATGTTCCTGGTTCAACTCCAGGCTCTACACTACCACTTGTAGGGAACCAACCTAATTGGAAACCAAATATCCATAACATGACTAACGCAAAAATGAATAATGGTGTTGCAAATCCAACATATGTGTAACCAGTTATTAGTTGGTCACGGAATGTATCACTATAACGGCCACTTGTAATTCCAAGTGGAATAGCAATTAGATAAGTAAGAATTAACGTAGCTACAGATAACCAAAATGAGTTCACAATACGTTGCCCAATTAATTCTGTAACTGGCATCTTAAAACGGAATGATTGCCCTAGATCTCCTTGAAGAACGCCACCCATCCATCTCGCATATTGCTCGTGCCATGGATCGTTCCATCCCATTTGCTCACGAATTTCATCTAATCTCTCAGGATCTACGTTTGGATCTACTGTTCCAGATAATGCATCCCCTGGCATTAGTTGTGCTAAAACAAATATTAAGATACTAAGTAAAAATATTTGGGGAATCATGATTAACGTACGTCGTACTGAAAATTTCCACATATTATCAACCTCTCTCAGGTAAAGCCACTTGGTGAGTATCCGAAACTGGTTGCAATTTATAGGCTAAACCTTCTTCATCAAAGTAATCATTAAAGGACTGATCATATTCCTTTTTCACTTCTTCACGGAATTTACGTTTTTCTTCTCGCTTATTTGGATCAATATCCGGAATTGCTGCTACTAATCGCTTCGTATAAATATGTTGCGGGTTAGTAAAGATATCTTCAGCAGTTCCTTCCTCTACATAGCGACCTTTATACATAATTCCAATTTCATCGCACATATGTTTGATTACTCCTAAATCATGACTAATAAATAGATAAGTTAAATCAAGTTCTTTTTGTATTTCCTTCATGAAGTTAAGAACCTGCGCTTGTACGGATACATCAAGTGCCGACACTGGTTCATCCGCGATAATTAGTTTTGGTTTTAATGCAATTGCTCTTGCAATACCAATTCGTTGACGTTGTCCACCAGAAAACTCATGTGGATATTTTAAAATACTTTCTGGACTTAACCCTACTAATTCTAATAACTCTTGAACTCTGATTCGTTCTTCTTTACGAGATAAATTTTCGAAATTTCGTAGTGGTTCAGAAATAATGTCCATAACACGTTTCTTTGGATTTAATGATGAGTATGGATCTTGGAAAATCATTTGAACATCTTTCCGAGCATCTGATTTTGCACGACGAATGTTCGTAATATCTTCTCCATCAAAGATAACTTGACCTGCAGTAATATTATTTAGTCCAATTATTGCACGTCCAGTAGTAGTCTTTCCTGAGCCAGATTCACCCACTAACCCATATGTTTTACCTTTTTCAATCGATAAATTTACACCATCGACTGCCTTAATATGTGCAACTGTTCTTCCAAATACACCACCCTTAATAGGGAAATGCACTTTTAAATCTTTAACCTCAAGATAAGACATGTTGTCCCTCCTTACTTTCATCAGGGAAACTGAAGTGCTTATAACAACTACAACGCACGTGATGTCCCGGTTCTATTTCATTTAATTCAGGATGTTTATCATGTTCTGATTCATCAACCCAAGGAATTCTATCAGCAAAACGGCAACCTTCTCTAGGTAAATTTTGTAATGAAGGTACAATTCCTTGAATAACATGTAATTTATCTTGTTCCTCATTAGCATTTGGAACAGAATTTAATAATGATTTTGTATATGGGTGTAACGGATTTTCAAATAATGTTTTCACATCCGCAATTTCAACAATTTGACCTGCATACATAACAGCAACTCTGTCTGCCATCTCTGCAACAACACCAAGATCGTGAGTAATTAGGATAATACCTGAATCCATCTCATTCTTAAGCTTGTTAATTAATTCAAGAATTTGTGATTGGATCGTTACATCAAGTGCAGTTGTTGGTTCGTCTGCTATTAATAATTCAGGTTTATTAGCAATTGCCATAGCAATAACAACACGCTGACGCATACCACCTGATAATTCATGCGGGAACTGGTTCATTACATGTTCTGCACGAGGAATTCCAACTTTATTTAATAAATCTAATACACGTTCATAGCGCTGTGTTTTGGACATGTTTTTATTATGAAGTAATAATGTTTCACCAATTTGATCTTTAATTTCCATCAATGGGTTTAAAGATGTTAAAGGATCTTGGAAAATAAATCCGATATCTTTACCACGAATTTTATTTATTTCAGATGGCGACATCTTAGCAAGGTTATTTCCTTTGAATAAAATATCACCTTCAATTTTCGCACGTGTGTGAAGGCCCATAATGGAAAATGCTAATGCACTTTTCCCACAACCAGATTCTCCTACAATTGCAAGTATTTCATTTTTGTTTACTGTTAATGACACTTCATCAACAGCTGCATAATAATCATCTTTTATGCGAAATGAAGTTTTTAAATTGTTTAGTTCTAAGAGCTTTTCAGCCATTTTAAATCCCCCTACTTTTTATTGTCGGCCCAAGACATTATGCCTTTTTAGGGTTTACTTTTTTAATGTATTTATTAAACAAGTTATTTATATTATTGTTTATACTTTTCTGACAATTTAGTGTTATTGAATTTATTTGATGAAATCTATTATACTATTAAGTCGAGAATTTTGTCGACCTTTATTTTCAAAAAAAATCAATTATTTTCAAAAGATTATTTTTTGATTTTTTAAAATCCTTTTATATCAATGGTTTGAAAGCGCTATTCTAATTCTAAAGATCTAGAACGTGATTCGTCCATTTTTACCATGTTTAAATTTTCATAATATTTCGTGTCGCTAAATAAATTATTTTTTCTAATTTTTTGAATAAAATTGAATTATCTACACAAAAAGACAGTCATCCATATTATTGGAAGACTGTCTTTTTTACTATTCATGTTTAGCCAAATATACTTTTGAAAAATCCAGCGATTGCATCAAATAATTGTTTAAAGAAATTACCAACATTATTCCAGAAACCTTCATCAGCTAATATTTCTTCTATTTTATCTTGTACTTTTGTCGCAATATCGTTTAATTGATTCTTCACTTGGTCAAAATCTATATTTAAACTTCTCATCTTATCAAAAAGATCAATTAATAACTGTCTATCTTTATCACTTAATGAAATATTTAATTTATCTAGTTGCTCCTGAACGATTCGTTCAATATCTTCTATTGATGCAGGTTTTTGTTCGGCAATGGCTTGTTTAATTTGTGTGATTAATTCACTTACCTGATCTTTATCTAATCCAGCATCATTTACAAGATCAGTCGCTACATTAAGCTCTTCGTTAGCAAGTTCCATACGTTCCTTATCTAACACAACACCCTCAGCATCATAAGCTTTATAAATTCCTGTTAACGCAGAATGTCCTGTCACCTTTACAGGTGAAGCAACAACTACTGTCGCATTTTCTACTCCGGCTGTTAATAAGGCATTTGCATACATTTCACTCGTTACTTCTGTAATATTATCAGGTGTTACAATAGAAACATTTAGTCCTGTTCCTTCTTCTTCCATCGTTATCTTTGCCGATGAAAACATTCGAGACTGAGGATTTCCACCAATATATTTTGCTAGGTCTTCACCTGTTACAGTATGTTCATCCGCAACGGTTGAATCACTCAATTCTAGAAGTTCTTTAGTTTGAGCTTTTTGTTCTTCCGTTAAATTCCCACCATAAACGATAATTGGAACACCAAGTTTTTCATTTATAACCTCATCTGCACTTACAGGTTGAACTTGCAAACCAAATAAACTAATCATTAATGTAAACAGAGCTGATAATTTCAATAATTTTTTCATCGTTTTAAGCTCCTCTTCCTTTTTTCTATTACTACTTGTCTAAGAAAATATTAATCTATCACTATGATTATACCCAATTTTTGAAAAATAACACCATATAGATGCCAAGCAATTTACTTTAAATTTATTTCGGTATTCGGTATATTTAGGGTAACGAAGTATTTTATGAAAGAAGGCAAAGATCCATTAGTACTGAAAACAACTCTGTAAAACGAAATCTGTATATTATGTGGCTTGCTAATTTCTTTACTGCAGGCAGTATGACGATGGTAATCCCTTTTCTCTCCTTATATATTGATTCCTTTGGCGATTACTCTGATGTCTACGTTCAAAACTGGTCTGGATGGGTATTTCTAGTTACTTTCATCGCGGCTTTTTTATTTTCACCCATATGGGGAAGAATTGGGGATAAATACGGAAGAAAGAAACTGCTAATTTTCTTCGCTACAGGAATGGGGATCTCTGTATTTCTAATGGGGTTCGCTACAAACGTTTGGCAGTTATTTTTCCTTCGTCTGTTTATGGGAATCTTTACAGGATTCATTCCAATGTCCCAAGCACTTATCGCCACAGAAACCCCTAAACACATAGCCGGAAGGGTTCTAGGCACATTGCAAACAGGAAGTATTACTGGTTCGTTAATGGGGCCGCTTCTTGGTGGTGCACTAGCCGATACGTTTGGCTTTTCTTCAACATTCAAATGGACGGCTATTACTATATTCTTATCCGCGTTGATTGTATTCCTAGGTGTTAAGGAAAGAAAACTACAAAGTGGGAACGGCAAAGAGAATAAATCTTATTCTCGAAAAGAAGTGCTCTTGCATATTGTAAAACATCCTATATTACTCGTTGTGATGATTATATCTGCATTAGTGCAGATTGCTCATTTTAGTGTTCAACCGATTCTTTCTTTATATGTAGAAGAAATTCACGGTCCTCTTAACATTGCATTCTTCTCTGGGGTTGCATTTTCTGCTGCCGGTGTCGGTAATCTACTGATGACAAGAAAATGGGGGAAACTTGGTGACCAGCATGGGTATATCAAATACTTAATTTTATTATTATTCATGGCTGGTGTTGTTTATATACCTGGAGCATTTGTTTCTTCCATATGGCAACTTGTCATCGTTCGTTTCTTATTAGGTATATCGATTGGGGGAATTATCCCATTAAGAATTGCTTATATTCGTCAGGAAGCACCACTGTCTATGCAAGGTGAAGTACTTGGCTATAATACAAGTTTACGATTTTTAGGGAATATTATCGGACCTGCATTAGGTGGATTAATTGCTGGGTTTTATGGCATTTCAACTGTGTTTATATTTACTAGTAGTTTATTAATTGCAAGTGGGGCATTTTTGTTATTTGTATGGTATCGGTATGAATATGCGGAGAAGGGTAGTCATTCGTTATCTTGATTAATTCTGTTTTCAATATTATGGATGCATCTAAGCCGCTCCGGAAATATAGTGCATTTTCTAAAACAAATTGCAAACTAATCATTAAAAATAATATTAAAAAGAGGAATTCCTGGTGTGGAATTCCTCTTTTCTTCTATTATAATATTATTCTTCTTTTAGAGTTACATTTTGTAATTGTAGAACTCCTGTTGGGTCTTGTGTAAGTCCTTCTACTCGATCACTAACCCCAAGTAAGAACTCTTGGTGGTGAATGTAAAGCATTGGTGCAATTTCAGCAAGTAATTCTTGAATTTCACGATAAAGTGCTGCACGGTCATCTGGATCTGGAGTTTGACGAGCTTCATCTAATAGTGCATCTAGATCAGGATCCTTTGTAAATGTACGGTTTCCTGGGTCCCCAACATTATTAGAATGGAATAAAGCATATAAACCATAGTCAGCATCACCAGTTACTGTTGACCATCCTAAGATAAACATATCATGTTCACCTTTAGCCGTTTGCTCTAAGTAAGCACCCCACTCCATTACTTCAATTTCAACATCAATTCCAAACTCTTTTAGCTGAGCTTGAATGTTTGTCGCCATATCCATACGTTCACGGTTATCATTTGTCCAAAGTGTTGTTGAGAAGCCATCTTCATAACCAGCCTCTGCAAGTAACTCTCTAGCTTTATCTGGGTCATATTCTAGCCCAGGAACATCTGGATCATATCCGAATACATCTGGCGCAAGTGGACCAACAGCTGGAACACCATTACCATCATAAATCCCATTAATAATTTGATCTTTATCAATAGCCATATTTATTGCCTGACGAACACGAGCATCATCAAACGGAGCTTTATCCATATTGAATCCAACATAAGATAAACTTACACTAGATTGCCTATTAACATGTACACCGTCAGTCTCCTCAATATCTGCTACATCAGAAGGACTTAACGGATCAGAAATATGGGAATCTCCAGTTTTTAATTCCGCTACACGAGTTAAATCTTCGTCAACTACTTTAAATACTACGGATTCTAACTTTGCTTTATCTCCCCAATAATCATCATTACGGACAAGTTTAATTTGCTGTCCTGGTACCCATTCATCAAATTTAAAGAATCCGGTACCAATTGGTTTTTCATTAATTACACTACCTGGGTCTTCCCCATCTTCCATTGCAGCATAATCCTCTTCAATTACTTTTAGGGAAACCATCGCCCCACCATTATGAGCTAAGTGTGCAGGTAGTGGCGAGAATGGAAATTCTGTCGTAAAACGAACCGTGTAATCGTCTACCACTTCGATATCGGTAACCATACTATATAAGAATGCACGAGGAGATCCGATATCAGGATCTAATACTCTTTCAATGTTTGCTTTTACAACTTCCGCATTAAAATCGGAACCATCGTGGAATTTTACACCTTCACGTAATTTAAATTCCCAGACAGTATCTTCAACTAATTCCCAACTAACCGCAAGACTTGGTTGTAATTCCATATTCTGGTCCTGTGCCACAAGCGATTCATAAATATTTGCGGCAACGTTACTTGATGGTACGTCATTTGATCCTGCAGGGTCTAATGATACTGCATCAGCTGAGTTTGCAATGACTAATTCATTCGTTGAGTCACCTGAACAAGCGGCAAGCACCATGCTCAGCATGATTGTTACAACTAATAAACCTAATAATTTCTTTGTCAACCTCACTCCATATTACCCCCATTTCTTTTAGTTAGAGACAAAAAGTTGTCTCTGGTTTGGATTATCTATAAATATAATGGATACCGAGATAAATTACAAGAGTATTTTTTGTATTCTGAGTTGTCATATTTAACTATAATGATATAATAGTATAAATTATCAGATACATTAAACTATGCTAGAAAGGGTGTACATAGGAAAATGGGACAACCAGCAATCAACGAACAAAAATCTATTCCAATTAAGAAAAAGAAGTCACAGCGATTTAAAGATTTTTATAAGAAGTTCAAGAAAAACAAAGCAGCCGTTATTGGTGCAATACTTATTTTTCTATTTATTTTAATCTCGATAATTGGTCCATTTTTCGTACCTTATGACCCTGGTGCCGTTTCCCCAACAAACAAATTAGAACCACCTTCATCCGATCATTGGTTCGGAACTGATCATCACGGCAGAGACATATTTAGCCGAATAATTAAAGGGATGTCTTATACATTATTTGTTGGCTTCTCTTCCGTGTTCTTAGGATTAATCGTCGGAACATTGTTAGGAATTATTTCTGGATATTATGGTGGCCGTACAGATTCATTCATAATGCGCTGTATGGACGTATTGTTAGCTTTCCCTGGTATTCTTCTTGCACTAGCAATCGTAAGTGTACTTGGTGGAAGCCTACGAAATGTAATTATTGCAATAGCGGTTTTCTCTGTACCAGTTTTCGCAAGAATTGTCCGTGGTTCAACGTTAGCAGTAAGAAAGCTAGAGTATATAGATGCGATAAAAGCATTAGGAGCTAGTGATTCACGAATTATTTTTAAGCATATTCTTCCAAATACCATTTCTCCGCTAATCGTTCAAGCGACGTTAACAATTGCAACGGCAATTTTAACTGCAAGCGGATTATCCTTTCTCGGCCTTGGAGCAAAACCACCTACACCTGAATGGGGAGCAATGTTAAGTGATGGTCGAAATTATTTATATCAAGCACCACACGTTGCATTTTATCCTGGTATGGCCATTGTCATCGTAGTAATTGCATTTAACATTCTAGGGGATGGATTAAGAGATGCTTTTGATCCAAAATCAAAAAAATAGAGAGGGTGCAGTAGATTGTTCGTATTCATAATCAGACGTATTCTTCAAACTATTCCAGTATTTTTAGGAGTAACTATAATTGTTTTCAGTCTTATGCACCTCATTCCCGGGGACCCTGCACAGATCATGGCCGGTGAGAGTGCACCAGCAGAACAAGTGGAAAATATTCGTGAACGACTTGGATTAAATGATCCGTATCCAGTTCAATATTGGAACTACCTCAGTAATGTGTTACAAGGTGATCTAGGTAACTCGATTCGATCTGGACGTGACGTTACAACAGAAATTGGACACCGATTTTGGATCACCGTTGAACTTGCCTTTTATAGTATTGTTCTAAGTGTGTTTTTAGGATTAATTGCAGGGATTGTTTCTGCAGTAAAACAATATTCTTTTCGAGATGTAACATTAATGTTAATTGCACTTTTCGGATTATCTATGCCAAACTTTTGGCTTGGACTCATGCTAATTCAATGGTTTGCTATTGGCTTAGACGTCCCTAGTTGGATTCCATTTATCGATAATACCGCTTGGTTTAAACCATCCGGTTGGGGAAGCTTCCAACAAATAGTTTTACCTGTTATTACATTAGGAACTGGTGGAGCAGCAATAATCGCTCGTATGACAAGGTCGAGCATGTTAGAAGTGATTGATCAAGATTATATTCGTACTGCACGGGCAAAAGGCGCAAAAGAACGAGTAGTCATCTATAGACACGCATTAAAAAATGCTCTTATACCTGTTGTAACAGTTGTCGGATTACAATTTGGTGGACTACTAGGTGGTGCGGTATTAACGGAAACAGTCTTTGCAATTAATGGAATGGGGAAACTTGTTATCGATGCTATTCAAGCACGTGACTTTCCTTTAGTTCAAGGTACTGTATTAGTTGCGTCTCTATTATTTGTTCTAGTAAACCTTATTGTAGACATCACCTATAGATATTTAAATAAGCGAATTGATTTTAATTAAGTTACTAGTTTCCCAGTTTAGAAAGGTGTGACTTACTTTGGCAAATGAATCTCAAAACTTCGATAACATTTTAGAAATAAAAGAATTACAGACTTCCTTCTTTACAGAAGATGTAGAAATAAAAGCAGTAGATGGAGTAACTTTCGACTTACCAAAAGGAAAGACCGTTGGAATTGTTGGTGAATCTGGTTCTGGTAAAAGTATTACATCCCTTTCCATCCTCCGTTTAATTGACCGACCCGGAAAAATCGTTGGCGGAGAGATTATCTTTAAAGGTGAAAATCTATTAGATAAATCGAATGAGGAAATGAGGAAAATCCGCGGTAATCAGATTTCAATGATATTCCAAGAACCAATGACATCATTAAATCCAACCTATACGATTGGTCAGCAAATTGGTGAAGCCTATAAAATACACGAAGGTTTAAACAAAGCAGAAGCAAGAAAGAAATCAATTGATATGTTAAAACTAGTTGGAATTCCGTCTCCCGAGAAACGGATAGATCAATATCCACACGAACTATCTGGGGGCATGCGTCAACGAGTAATGATTGCCATTGCTCTAGCGTGTAATCCCGATTTATTAATCGCAGATGAACCAACAACAGCGCTCGATGTAACAATCCAAGCACAAATCTTGGAGCTTATTAAAGAACTACAAGAAAAACTAGATATGTCAGTGCTATTAATTACCCACGATTTAGGAGTTGTGGCGGAAACTTGCGATTATGTAGCTGTGATGTATTGTGGAAAAATAGTAGAGTATACCGATGTAAAAACACTATTTAGTAACCCACAACATCCTTATACGGTTGGATTAATTAATTCACTTCCTTCCCATGAGGAAGATATAGAGGGTGACCTACCTATCATTAAAGGAATGGTACCTAACCCTACTAATTTACCAAGTGGCTGCCGTTTTGCACCTCGTTGTCCATATGCAACGGAACTATGTAATACACTACCAGAACTTGTAACTGACGATAATAATCATCAAACAAGATGTTGGATATATACGGATGAATGGAATGGATCAACGGAGGTGAAGACCTATGCAGAAAGAAATTCTTAAAGTAACCGATTTAAAACAACATTTCCCAATAAAAGGTGGTATTTTCGGAAGAACGATCAATCACGTGAAAGCTGTAGATGGTGTTTCATTTACCGTCTATGAAGGAGAAACAGTAAGTATCGTTGGTGAATCTGGATGTGGTAAATCTACAACAGGTAGGGCTATTCTTCGTTTGGACGAACCAACTAGTGGAGAAGTTGAATTTGATGGTATTGATTTATTATCGTTAAACAAAAAAGAGATGCGCAAGAAAAGAAAAGATTTACAAGTTATTTTCCAAGACCCGTATGCATCGTTAAACCCACGACAAACAGTTGGTGAGATTCTTCAGGAAGCAATGAGTATACAAAACACTGTACCGAAAGAAAAACAGCACGAACGGATTGTAGAATTATTGGAAACGGTCGGACTTGGGGCACATCAAATGGATCGATACCCACATGAATTTAGTGGTGGTCAAAGACAGCGAATTGGAATTGCGCGCGCACTTGCCGTTGAACCACAGTTGATCATTTGCGATGAAGCAGTTTCTGCACTAGATGTATCTATACAGGCACAAGTCATTAATCTATTAAAAAAATTACAGAAGGAATATAAACTTACTTATCTATTTATCTCTCATGATTTAGGAGTTGTTCGACATATTTCCGATCGTATTATTGTGATGTATCTTGGAAAAATTGTAGAAATCGCTGATAAAAAATCATTATTTACAAATCCACAGCATCCTTATACGAAGTCATTACTATCCGCGATACCTAGTATCCATCCAGAAAAGAGAAGGGAACGGATTATTTTAACAGGAGATGTACCATCACCAATCGATCCCCCTCAAGGATGTCGTTTTCACACAAGATGTCCTTTTGCAACAGAACGTTGCACAAGAGAAGTTCCTGAATTACGTAATGTAGTTACAGATAATGGACATCAAGCTGCTTGCCATTATGTAGAAGATATCGAGGCTGGTATTATGCAGCCAGTTAGATAGTTTATTCAAAGCATACCTTCAGTGGATTGAGGGTATGCTTTTTTGTTGGTTTATCCTAACAAGTTTTGGAAATAATTAATGTACGAGGCGATAAATGTGTGGTCAAGCTTTTTCTTTCCTTATTAACTGATTCTATCTATATAATCGTTAATCTATTATTCGTTTCTCCGATTGTCCACTTCTTCATCATGCAAAGCACCATTATTGAAATGAGATTCTGTTAATGCTATTATTCCCTTATATTCCCTTGAAGGAAAGTGATACACTAATGGGTATTGTCGTTGTAGAAGTTTGTGATGGTAATGCGATCACTACATTAGATTTAGAGGAGATTCTTGAAAAAGAATATCCCGAAGTCGCAGTCCTTTCTAGTGACTGTTTATCATTTTGTGGATTATGTCGAGTAAAGCCATATGCAATAGTAAATAATAGACGTATTTTCGGGAAGACACCCGAGGAATGTTTAGATAAAATTAGAGCAGCAATTGAAGAAGAACTAGCCATTTATCAATAAGGCTAGTTCTTTTTATGTCGACAAATTTATTACCAGGGAAATAATATGTCGATATTTAGTTTATTTACAAACTTGCTCTGAATATTTCAATCGAATCTTGTTTTGTTAACTTTTTATAGTTTCCATATTCCGGTCTAGCTACTACTGTTTTCTCTGCCATCAATTCAACAGTTGTTTCATCGATGTCATAATCGGATAGTCGAGATGGTGCACCAATACTATTCCAAAACTCTCGAAGCTTAACAATTCCTTCTAGAGCAATGTCACGGTCAGATTTTCCTTGCCCATCAACTTGGAATACTCGCTCTGCTAATTGCTTGAACCTAGAAACATTTCCTTCATCTAAAACATGCTTCATCCAGTTAGGGAAGAGAATAGCTAATCCCCCACCATGTGGAATATCATGAACGGCACTTACCGCATGTTCTAAATTATGTGTTGCCCAATCTCCGCGGAAACCGATGCTTAACATATTATTTAATGCTAATGTTCCTGCTAACATTATTGTCTCACGTAACTCATAGTTTTCTAGGTCTTCGAGTAATTTAGGTGCTGTTTCCATCACTGTAATTAAAACAGACTCACAGAAGCGATCTTGTATTGGCGTATTCGTCGCTTGATGAAAATAATGTTCCAATACATGTGACATCATATCCACAATACCATAAATCGTTTGATCCTTTGGCACAGAGAATGTATGGGTTGGATCTAAAACAGAAAACCTCGGATATGTATATGGAGCAAGACCCCAACCATGCTTTTCATTCGTTTCCCAATTCGTAATTACCGAACCACTATTCATCTCCGAACCAGTTGCAGACAGAGTTAATACAGTACCAAACGGTAATGCATCATTTGCTGTTTCTTTTTTCGTTACAATGTCCCACATATCTACATCCGTTTTAGCTCCAACTGCAATCGCTTTTGTACAGTCAATTGTACTTCCACCACCAACAGCTAGTAGAAATTCGATTCCTTCTTCCTTACAAATTTCAACCCCTTTACGGACCGTACTAATACGCGGATTTGGCTCTACTCCAGGTAATTCAAAGACTTGTGCATCTATTTTTGAAAGTTGATTCTTTACTTCATCATAAATACCATTTCGCTTTATACTTCCCCCACCATAAACAAGCAATACTTTTGTACCATATTGTTTCACTTGTTCTGGAAGTGCTTCTAGTTGACCTTTTCCAAAGATTAATTTAGTCGGATTATAATATGTAAAGTTCTCCAAGTAAAAATCCTCCTTATTCTTTTACTACTAATGCATCAATTTCTACTAGTACATCCTTTGGTAAACGACTCACTTCAATAGTAGCACGTGCAGGATAAGGCTTTTGTAAATAACTACCGTATATCTCATTTACTGTAGCAAAGTCATCCATTGAGGATAAATAAATTGTAAACTTACCAACTTTAGAGAAGTCTGTTCCTGCCTCTTCTAAAATATGCTTTAAGTTTTCCATTACTTGTTTTGTTTGTGCTTCAATTCCTGGTACTACCTCACCTGTTTCCGGATTGATTCCAATTTGACCGGACACAAATAAAATATTACCTAACTCTACTGCTTGCGAGTAAGGTCCGATTGCAGCAGGTGCTTTACTTGTAAACACTTCTTTTCCCATTTTCATTCCTCCTAAACTAATTTCTAGTTAAATCATAGCGTTTTTTTATTTGAGAAGCCAGTGGTATGAACTAGCTTGTGGATAAGGGTTTATCCACATAAGATATCCACAGTTTTTCAGACTATTCCTCAACATTTTGTATTATTTATCATTTTTAAATACAAAATATTGCGGTTATCCTCAGACTATCCACAAATTGTGTATAAGTTTCTGATTTACATTGTTATTTTGACTGCTTCTTCTCTTTAAACAATACTTTTTTTCGCCACTTTCCATATCGGAAATACAGATAAGCAAATATACTACTGATCATAAAGCTAACACCCATACCAACCGCTATGCCAATATCCCCTAACAATTTCGAGAAAAGATATGTTAGGGGGTATCTTAATACCCAGAACGAAATTATATTAAGTACTAACACTTGGTACATTGCCCCTGCAGCTCGAACAACACCATTAAGAATAAAGTTTATCCCCAAAAATGGAAAACATAATGCAATCACTTGCAAATATCTAGTCCCAAATTGAACAGCTTTTTCTTCCTGAATGAATAACCTTACAGCATGTTCAGCAAATAATACTACGAGGATTCCGATGGAAATCATAACAGCAAAGTTATACACAACACCATATTTAGCAATTTTATTAACTCGTTCCCAATTCCTAACACCTATATTCTGTCCAGCCATACTACCAACAGCTGTTCCAAGTGCGTGGGCAGGTAGCATAATAATACTATCTAATCGCTGTGCAGCTCCAAATCCCCCAACCACTTGAGAACCAAAAGAAGTAACTACACTCATAATTGCCGCAGAGCCAGCAGAGATAACAGACATTTGCAGTCCAGAAGGAATTCCTAAATGCAAGATTAATTTCACCTCATGCCAACTAGGGAGCTTAGGAAAGGTGAATGGTGCTAGTTTTTTCCTTAATACATGGAACAGTCCATAAGAAAAAGCAAATCCTTGTGAGATAATGGTTGCATATGCCGCCCCTTCTACCCCCATATTAAAACCAGCAATAAATAATGGATCCATCACTAAATTTAAAAGAACTGCTATAAATACAAAACGTAATGGAGTTTTACTATCTCCCAGTGCCCTTAAAACCGTACTAATAAAATTGTAGCCAAATAAAAATAACATCCCAAGGAAATTAATTTGTAAATAAGATGTAGCAAGTTCAAGTATTTCTACAGGAGTACCTAATATCTGAAGTAATCGTTCTGAAAATATAAAGCCAAATAAGCCTAAACTTATCGACATGGTTGAAAGGATAACAACAAATGCATTAAGGTATCGCTTTAATCCCTCTATATTACCTTTACCTTTTTGTTGCGAAAGTATCGTTAGAGCAGCATTGTTCAATCCTATTATAAATGATAGGACTGTAAAGATAATCGTCCCTGATACTGCAATTGCCCCTAGTGCATCCGCACCAAGTAAGTTCCCTACCCATAAACTGTCAATTAACTGGTATGAAGTTTGTAACAGGTTCGCTAACATTATTGGCCCAGAAAACACCATTAACTGCTTCCAAATATTCCCCTGAGTGAAGTCATGCTGCTTTTTCATTTCAAACACCTTTCTTCAACATTATCTGAACTGATTGTAACATTTATCCATTTTTAATTCCCACAATATTAAAAAGAAGATTCCTCAAACGAGAAATCTTCTTCTATACATTGAATTTATTAAGATTGTACCTGAGGCTGAGGTTTACTAGAGTCACCTTTCCCTCTTACAAGGTATTGATACACTAGCATTGCAATAAATATTACTAAACCAATCAAATCAGAATACCCTTCTGGATACATTAGTAACAACCCAGCTACAACTGAAATGATACGTTCTATCCAATTTAATCCTTTGTACCAGTAACCAATCAGCCCTGCACCAATAGCTATCATTCCGGTTAAGGCCGTAAATAGTATCCATAATACTCCTGTCCAAGTTGCATCAATCATGAGCATTTCTGGATTTAACACGAACATATACGGAATAATAAAGGCTGCGATTGCAAGCTTCGATGCATTAAACCCTGTTCGTATTGGTTCTCCACCAGATATACCCGAGGCAGCAAATGCGGCTAAGGCAACAGGTGGCGTAATGTCAGCAACAATACCAAAGTAGAATACAAACATATGTGCAGCAAGTACAGGTATAGCAAATTCAAGTTCACTATTTAAAGCTAAAATTGCTGGTAAAGCAATTGTTGAAGTAATGATATAGTTTGCTGTCGTTGGTGAACCCATACCTAAAATGATAGAAGCAACCATTGTAAATGCTAATGTTAACATTAATTGTACATTAATATTTGAAGCAAGAGCTCCAGCAATATCAACAATACCATTACCAAGCTTTAATCCTAGACCTGTTTTGGTTACTACTCCAACTATCATACCGGCACTAGCGGTTGCAGCAGCAACACCTAATGCAGTACGAGCACCTGAAGTTAGTGCATCAACAAATTTCCTTGGAGTGATGCGAGTTTCCTTTAAGAACAAGCTTACAATGATTGCTGATAAAATCCCTATTAATGCCGTTCTTTCAATACTGTATCCAAGGAATAATAGAATGATAATGACAAAGATTGGAATTAACAAGTGGATTTTCTTTAATACCTCTTTAATAGGAGGGATTTCACTTTCAGGAAGACCAGTTAATCCAGTTTTCTTTGCTTCTAAGTGAGTCATAATCCAAATTCCCGCGAAGTATAGGATAGCAGGAATCAGTGCTGCCTTTGCAATTTCCCAATAAGGAACACCAGCAAACTCAATCATTAGGAATGCCGCAGCACCCATGATTGGTGGCATAATTTGTCCCCCAGTTGAAGCAGCAGCCTCAACCGCACCAGCAAATTCTTTACGATAACCCAAACGTTTCATCAATGGAATTGTATAAGCACCAGTTGTTACTGTATTAGCAACAGAACTACCAGAGATTGTTCCATTTAATGCACTAGAGAAGATCGCAACCTTTGCAGGTCCACCAGTTCTTCTACCAGCAATAGAAATTGCTAAATCATTGAAGTAATTTCCTACCCCGGTTTTTACTAGGAATGCACCAAATAGTAGGAATAAGAATATATACGTAGAAGATACTTTTAATGGCGTACCAAGTATACCCTCCGTTGTAAAGAACATCGTATTTACTAATTGATTTAAACTTAGTCCTCTATGCCCTAACATTCCTGGCATATAAGGCCCTAATAAAGAATAAAGTAAAGCTAAACCAGCGATAATCGTAATCGGTAGACCAACAGCACGTCTAGTTGCTTCCAATGTTAGAAGAATAGCAATTCCTCCGACAATCATTTGCACTGTTGAGATAGAACCAATTTGTTGTACTATTTCGGTGTAATTGACCGGCCAATATAAACAAACAATCAAGGACAATCCAGCTAACAAGTAATCATACCAAGCTACTCTACGCTTATTCCCGCCCTTTTTAGCAGGAAATAGTAGGAAGATTAATACTAGAGCAAATCCTAAGTGAATTGTTCGTTGTATATACGCTGTAAACGCCCCAAAATACCCTGTGTACAATTGAAATATAGAGAATGCTAATAATAAGACAAAAACAATAATTGCCGCAGTACCTTTAAGGCTACGCGTATTGGATTCTTGATCATATTTCTGCATTAAGGCCTCTTGTTCTTCTGGTGTTAATTCATCGTGTAGTTGCTTATTCTTATCACTCATGAATTTTCACTCCTTTCAATATTTGCCATAGTGATAGATTATCAATTTTTACAGTAAATCTAGCACCTGGTTCAAAGTAATCCTTAAACCACGCGATATGCTCCAAAGTTTCTCCCCAGACCAATCGGTATTTAGGTACTTCCTTTGCATTACGCAAATTAATATAAGGAAAAACTCTATTCATATCTTTTATATGAATCTTTCCGTCTTCATATACTAAAGTTCCACCATCTGCATCATTTGCAGGCATACCTATTCCATAATGCTCATAAATAATCTCATTCTGCTTAATGGAATGATCTGATAAAACTTCATATTCTTCAACTACATCAGTTAGGTGAATGGAATGTGTAAATATAATTTGAAATGAATTTCCTTCCTCTATTGGGAGGTATGCCACTATTTGAGATGTATTTTGTTTGTAAAATACTAAGGCAGTTCGGAAAGGAAAAAATATTATTATTGATAGGACAAATAGTAGGAGAATACTCAATATCATACGTTTAGTAAACATCTTTTTCAATCAATCACAACCTAATAAATGGATAGACCGGCTCAAAAGCCTTTAAAGGCAATAAGCCGGCCATTTTCCACTTTACATTATTATTGTCCTAATTAGTCGATTAAACCTTTTTCTTTAAAGTATTTCTCTGCTCCTGGGTGTAAATCAATACCAATACCATCAAGTGCAGATTCTAAAGTGATTAATTTACCTTTATCGTGAGTAATGTCACCTGCATTATCGTAGATCGCTTTCGTCATTTCATAAACTTCATCATCAGATAAGCTATCTGTTACAGCAAGCATTGCAAGAACAGCTACTGTGGTAACTTCCTCATCAATACTACTGTATGTTCCAGCAGGGATTACATCTTTTGCATAGTAAGGATACTCAGCAATTAGCTCATCAATTTTTTCTGGAGCGATTGAAAGAATCACAATATCATTTGTAGCTCCTAGTCCTTCAACACTACCAGTTGGTGTACCAGCAGTAATAAATGCTGCATCGATGTTACCATCTTGGATTCCACCAGTAGATTCATCAAAGCTTAAGTTCTGTGGCTCAATATCATCCATTGATAGGCCGTGTAATGCTAATATTTGCTCAGCATTTACATACGTACCAGATCCAGGTGCACCTACAGATACCTTTTTACCTGCTAAGTCTTCTACAGATGTAATACCAGAATTAGCAGAAGTTACAATTTGAATTGTTTCAGGATATAGAGATCCTAAAGCTAGTACGTTGTCAACTGGTTTATCTTTGAAAGAGTTAACACCTTCTACTGCATTTGCCATAACGTCTGTTTGTGTAAATGCAATATCAGCATCACCAGAAGCTAAGTCAGCAACATTGTCTGCTGAAGCGTTAGAAGCTGATGCAGTTACTTCCATGTCTGTGTTGTCAGAGATGATTGTTGCAAGTTGTCCACCAAGTGGGTAATAAGTACCACCAGTACCACCTGTCAACATCGTTAATTGTTTACTACCGCCACACGCTGCTAATGCCAAAGATAACACTAGTAAAATAGCGATAGAAAGAATATACTTCTTTTTCATATTATTTCCCCCTTTTATAATTTCCTAATTTGTATTCTACTGAAAAGTACCTAATATTGTCAAACTATTATTAAAACTGAAAGCGCTACATTATCCCAAAATGCAATAATAATAAGGTTTTACGTTAAATATTAATTCTATTGCAAATTGTCTAAATAATATGATATTATGATAACAAGCAATATAAAATATCTATTTAGAAAAGGAGCTGATATGTATGATGCAAGTTCCACTGTCCATTGGCAGTATGATGGAACATGCTGAGAAGTTCTTTCCTAAAAAGGAAGTAATCTCTCAAACACATGATAAGCTGCATCGTTTGAACTATGCTGAAATTGGTCAACGCACAAGGCGACTGATGAGTATTTTAGATGAACTCGGTATCCGTAATGGGGACCGCGTTGGGACTCTTGCTTGGAATCATCACCGTCATCTAGAAATCTATTTTGCCGCACCAGGAATGGGGGCTATTTTACATACTATTAATATCCGCCTCTCCCCAGAAGATATTATTTATATTATTAATCATGCTGAAGACAAGATTTTATTTATTGACGAAGATATCTTACCTCTTATCGAACATATACACACACATTTAACAACTGTTGAAGCATTCGTAGTCATGACTGATAAAACCGAACTTCCTGAATCTACTATCCAACCACTCTATTCTTATGAAGAGCTTCTTTCAACAGGTGACCCAACTTATGAATTTGCAAATGATATTGATGAAAATCAACCTGCTGGGATGTGCTATACATCAGCAACAACTGGAAAACCTAAAGGGGTTGTCTACTCACATCGTGCCATTGTGTTACATAGCTTTGCACTAGGACTTAAAGACACTGCAGCAATTTCTGAATCTGATGTTTCTATGCCTGTCGTTCCACAATTCCATGTGAATGCATGGGGAACACCGTTTGCATGTACGTGGTTCGGTTCAACACAAGTAATGCCTGGTCCACGATTTACCCCTAAACGACTTGCTGAGTTTATTGAACGTTTTAAAGTTACAATTACTGCTGGAGTACCAACAATTTGGTTAGGTTTACTGAAAGAATTGCAGCAAGGAGATTACGACACTTCTAGTTTACGAGCAGTTTTATGTGGTGGGTCGGCGGCACCACTTGGTTTGATAAAAGCTTTCGAAGAAAAACTAAACATTCCATTCTACCATGCATATGGAGCAACAGAAACTACTCCACTTGCAACTATATCACGATTAAAAAGCTATCAGCAAGGATTATCTACGGAAGAAAAATATGAAGAACGTACCCGACAAGGAATACTTGTTCCTGGATTGCAGATGAAAGTTGTTGATGAAAAAGGCGAAGTGGAATGGAACGGTAAAGATATGGGCGAACTATTATTACGAGGTCCTTGGATTGCTAGTGAATATTACAAGGATGAAAGAACAAAGGATGCATTTATCGATGGATGGTTCCATACAGGTGATGTAGTTACAGTAGATGCGGAAGGAACAATTAAGATTGTCGACCGTACTAAAGATCTAATCAAAAGTGGTGGCGAATGGATTTCCTCGGTCGAAATTGAAAACGCTATCATGGCGAATGAAGCTGTTTTTGAGGCAAGTGTTGTGGCCATTCCGGATGAAAAATGGCAAGAACGCCCAATTGCATGTGTCGTCCTCCATGAAGGGTTCGAAAATAAAGTAACTAAAGACGATATTATTGAATTCCTAAAACCACAGTTTGCAAAGTTTTGGTTACCAGATGATGTTCTCTTCTTTGAAGAAATACCAAAATCATCTGTTGGTAAATTCCTAAAAAGAGAACTTCGCGAACAAGTAAAAGCTAGATATAGTACACAAGGGTAGATTTATAATGGTTGGGGTATAGTTCAATTACTTTACAAGCATGTTTCACACTAGACTCCAACCAATTTTCATAATATTGCCTACTTGACAATATTATGAAAATTCATTAGACTAAGATAAATTATAATAACCGTCGTTTAATAAGTCGTTATATAGTAATATGTAACAAAAAGTCTGAATTTTCATTAACATAGCATTTTTCCTAATAAAAATGGATTTAGGAGGGAAGTCGATTGTGAAGATTAAGGTTGCTGTCTTTGGAAGAGATGATCTAGTTAACAGGTTTCAAGACTACCTGAAAGATCATAATGAGTTTGAAGCAATACCATTTATCTACTATAAAGCAAGTGAAGCAGTGGAACTTGTAGATAAAGCATTTATGTGTGAAGTGTACTTATTTCTAGAAAACCTCCCTTTTTTATATGCCAAAAATAAAATCAAAAAGAAACGATTACCTCATGTGATGGTAGCCTTTGATGAATATATGATTCTTACTTCCTTTTATCATCTAAAAAATCGATATGGGCAACAGTTAAATCGACTATCTATTGATATTTTTGATGAAACGTATGTGAAGGAAGTGCTAACGGAATTAAATATTGCTGGAGATAGTATTTATACATATAGCTATAGGCACGATGAAGAAATCAATATTAACCAAATAGTAGATTACCATAAACAACTTTGGGATGAAGGAAAGATTGATTATGTACTCACTTCCTTACCAGAGGTCAATAGACGCCTTCAAGAAGGGGAAATACCAACTTATTTAATGGAAATTCCTAAGATAAATATTGACCACGCCATTGCTGAGTGCAAATCGATAGCTATATTAAACATGAGTAAAAGCGCTCAAATCGTTGCTGGTTATGTACGCATTAAAAATATAGAGAAGATAATTGAAGAAAAAGGGGAAGCACACCTAAAGGAACTACAATTCAAGCTGAATCAAATATTATTAAAGTTTGGACATAAAACATATGCATCTGTACTTAAAAATAACGAAAGACAGTACGTTATTTTCGGTACGAGAGGTGTGTTAGATCATATTACGAATCATTACAGAGACTTTCCACTTATAAAGGAAATTGAAAGTGCGTTAAATACACCTGTTGAGATTGGCTTTGGATTAGGTTTGACCGCTAAACAAGGAGAAGATCATGCTAGATTAGCTCTTGAAGCATGTACTCATAATTCAAATAGTAGTTGCTATATTGTCAATGATCGCGGGGAAACAATTGGACCGCTTGGGGTAAAGAAACATTTCGATACCTCACAGCTTTATCAAGCACTTATTCACAAAGCTAAGTTAAACAATGAATTGTCTTATAACTTTATCGACTTTGTTCAATTAAGAAACAATGAACCGTTTTCCTCTAATGACATTGCGAATTATTATCGTGTTACGAAACGAAGTGCGGAAAGAACGGTTAATAAATTATTAAATGGAAATGTCATTAAAGTCGTTGGTGAGGAAAAGCCTTATGTAAAAGGTAGACCAAGAAAGTTATTCCAAATTAATATGTAAATTATAAAGGGTCTGTCCCCATCAAAATTATTATGATGAGGGGGACAGACCCCATAGCCATCAAGTTAAGCAACTTTAATGGAAAAATGACCAATTTTTGTATATGCTTCTTTCGGGAATGAAACCGAGAGGAGCTTTTTTTTGAATAAAGAAATAAAAATAGACAACGAGA
>NZ_BMEY01000001.1 GCF_014637405.1 Ornithinibacillus halotolerans | reverse complement strand
TTTAGAATCAGTGTGTGGATGTGGTGCGTAAGGGGAAACCATTCAGTGGGCCTTTAAGGCCAAGGCCGGTAACAGAGGCTTCAAGCCGCAGAGCAAACCACCAGTTCACACTGGTGGTTTTGATTTTGGTGTATATGTTTTGTCGCTTTTTGAAAAGGGTAAATAATACGAAAGGTTTTGATTATATATTGTTTTATTTGGTAAAAATAGAAAAAGAGGACATTTTTCTAAAAATTTGAAGGTATCGAATTATGTCGAAAAATAAAGAGTTCAGAGTTGACTATTATTACTCATATAGCTATAATTATCAATTGGTAAGTGAAACTACTTGACAGCAGTAACTATAATGAAATAAACATCTAGGGGAGTATTGCACTCAATTCAGAATTTTGTTACAATTTTGTTAAGTTCGTTGCAATTACTTACCCATGTATGGTATATTTTATAAGGTTGTCAAGTTGAGGTGAGTTTTTGGATAATTTCTTACACCATCAGAAGACTTTTACAGAATACCTACAAATTGAAAAAAATGCTTCATCATACACAGTAACTTACTACAATCAAGACTTAAATGAGTTCTTATTTTTTCTACAACAAGAGGGAGTAAATTCTTTTACCGAAGTAAATCAAGACATTATTCGTCTATATCTTACAACTCTATATAATAAGAACCTCTCAAGAAGATCTGTATCAAGAAAAATATCAAGTCTACGTACTTTTTTTAATTTTCTAGAACGAGAAGAAGTAATCGTTACAAATGTTCTTAACCAAATAACATTACCAAAAGCACAAAAGTCAATTCCAGAATTTCTTTACGTTGAAGAGATAGAAAAATTATTTGAATCTAATGATACTAGTCATCCTATCGGTCAACGTGATCAAGCACTTTTGGAAGTATTATATGGTACTGGTATACGGGTTAGTGAATGTCAGTCACTTACAATAAAAGATATAGATTTCTCTATTGGAACTATTCTTGTAAAGGGTAAAGGAAGAAAAGAAAGGTACGTTCCTTTTGGTAGTTTTGCTGAAAAAGCACTTCGGGTCTACATACATGATGGTAGAAAACAATTATTGGATAAATCGGGCGAAAATACAGAACACCTATTTCTTAATGCAAGAGGAAAGCCAATAACTACTAGAGGTATTCGCGTAATTCTTAAAAAGATGGTGGAAAATACGGCACTAACAGTAAATGTACATCCACATAAATTACGTCATACATTTGCAACACATTTATTAAATGAAGGTGCTGATATGCGAACCGTACAAGAATTACTAGGGCATGAAAGTTTGTCGTCCACACAAATCTATACACATGTTACAAAAGATCATTTGCGAAATGTTTATCTAAAAAGCCATCCTAGAGCAAAAGGGAAGGAATAACGGATGAGGTGATTTTGTTGGCGCATGAAATACATGCAACTACAATATTTGCTGTTCAACATAATGGACAATCGGCAATGAGTGGAGATGGTCAAGTTACACTAGGTAATTCCGTTGTAATGAAACATAAAGCTAAAAAGGTCCGAAGATTATTTAATGGTCAAGTATTAGCTGGTTTTGCTGGGTCAGTAGCAGATGCATTTACTCTATTTGAGAAGTTCGAGGGGAAATTGGAAGCTTTTAATGGGAACCTTACTCGAGCTGCTGTTGAACTAGCCAAGGAATGGCGTAGTGATAAAGTTTTACGTAAATTGGAAGCTATGTTAATTGTAATGAACAAAGAGAGTATGTTGCTGATTTCAGGAACAGGCGAAGTGATAGAACCAGATGATGGCATTCTCTCGATCGGTTCTGGAAGTAACTATGCATTAAGTGCAGGTAGAGCACTTGTGAACTATGCAGAACATCTATCTGCAAAAGAAATTGCATTGGCAGCAATGAAAATTGCTGGTGAGATTTGTGTGTTTACAAATGATCAGATTACACTGGAAGTTCTGGAATAAAGAGGAGGCCATGCATATATGGGTATGAATTATACTCCGAAACAGATCGTTAACCAATTAGATAACTATATTATTGGTCAAACAAGTGCAAAGAAATCTGTTGCAGTTGCTCTCAGAAATAGATACCGAAGAACGTTATTAGACGAAAAACTTAAAGATGAGATTGTACCGAAGAACATCTTAATGATTGGTCCAACTGGCGTAGGTAAAACAGAGATAGCAAGAAGGCTAGCTAGGCTTGTTGGTGCACCTTTTGTAAAAGTAGAAGCAACAAAATTTACCGAGGTAGGTTATGTCGGACGTGATGTTGAATCGATGGTTCGAGATTTAGTAGAAATGTCTTTGCGTATGGTCAAAGAAGAAAAAATGAATGAAGTAATGGATAAAGCAAAAGAATCTGCAGAGAAGAAACTAGTCAAATTATTGGTCCCTCAAGTAAAAAAACAATCTACTATGTCTAATCCTTTTGAAATGCTATTTTCTGGACAGGGAAGTAATTCTACTAACGATGATGATGGCGAAAAGGACGAGGAGATAAGAAATAAACGGAGTAGAGTGGCTCATCAACTTGCGATGGGAGAATTAGAAGATAGAATAGTGACTATTGAAATTGAAGAGATACCACCTTCCATGTTTGATTTACTTCAAGGGTCAGGAATTGAACAGATGGGCATGAATATGCAAGATGCATTAGGACAATTTATGCCTAAGAAAAAGAAAAAGAGAAAACTTCCTGTTTCTGAGGCAAGAAAAATTCTAATTCAGCAAGAAGCACAAAAGCTTGTTGATATGGAGGAAGTTTCACAGGAAGCGATTAATAGAGCGGAACAATCAGGTATTATCTTTATTGATGAAATCGATAAAGTTGCTGGAAAGCATGATAACTCACCTAATGTCTCACGTGAAGGTGTACAACGGGATATCCTTCCCATTGTTGAGGGTTCAACCGTTGTAACAAAGCACGGACCAGTTAAAACTGATCATATGCTATTTATCGCTGCAGGTGCTTTTCATATGGCAAAACCTTCTGATTTAATACCGGAATTACAAGGTAGGTTCCCAATCAGGGTAGAGTTGGAAAAGTTGACCGTTGAAGATTTTGTGCGAATTTTAAGTGAGCCTTCCAATGCCTTATTAAAACAGTATCAGGCCTTATTAAAAACGGAAGGTATAAATGTTGTATTTACAGACAAAGCTGTAAATAGACTAGCAGAAATAGCTTACCAAGTGAATCAAGAAACTGATAATATCGGAGCTAGAAGATTGCATACTATACTAGAAAAATTACTAGAAGATTTATCTTTTGAGGCTCCTGACGTATCGTTAGAGACCGTAGAAATCACTCCGGAATACGTCGACCAAAAACTTAGCACCATTGTTAAAAATAAAGACTTAAGTCAATTCATCTTGTAAATAATAAAGGAAAAATGGAGGATTACATTATGGAACTATTAAATCGTGCAAGAAAAATTAACTCAATGTTACAGAAAGCTACAGGTAAATCAGTAAACTTTAATGATATGGCTGCTTCTTTAACAGATGTAATTAAAGGAAACGTATTTATCTTAAGTAGAAGAGGAAAATTATTAGGTTATGCAATTAACCAAGAGATCCAAAATGAACGAATGAAAGCAATGTTAGAGGAAAGACAATTCCCTGAAGAATATACAGAAGGTCTTTTCCACATCCATGAAACTACTGCAAACTTAGATATTAATAGTCAATATACCGTGTTCCCAGTGGAGAATAAAGACTTATTCCAAAATGGTTTAACTACAATTGTTCCAATCATTGGTGGTGGTGAACGTCTAGGTACATTAATCATTGGTAGACTAAAAGATGCATTTAATGATGATGACTTGCTTTTAGCTGAGTATGGAGCAACTGTTGTTGGAATGGAAATTTTACATGAAAAAACAGAAGAAATTGAAATGGAAGCTAGAAGTAAAGCAGTTGTACAAATGGCTATTAGTTCATTATCTTATAGTGAATTGGAAGCAATTGACCATATCTTCGAAGAACTTAATGGACATGAAGGTTTATTAGTAGCAAGTAAAATTGCAGACCGCGTAGGAATTACAAGATCTGTAATCGTAAATGCTTTAAGAAAATTAGAAAGTGCTGGAGTAATTGAATCACGTTCACTAGGTATGAAGGGGACATATATTAAAGTCTTAAATGATAAATTCTTAGTGGAATTAGACAAATTACGTTCTAGATAAATTGTTATAATAAAAAAGCTAATCCGACATTGGATTAGCTTTTTTTTATGTATTTTGAAGGGGTCTCGCTCGCCTTTTACTCATTACTGACATTTTTTTACATTATTCAACAAAAATATAATAATTTCGACAAGTTTCTATCTATAAAGTAAGGCATATTATGTTTTTTGTAGTAAAATGATACTAAGAACTATCTCACATTTTCTGTGTTGTTTTAGAATCCTGTCGAATTTTGATAGACTTTACAGGTGATATAAATTACAATATTCGTATAGAACTTATTACTTACGACCGTTATTTATAAGATATTTGTTTCGAGGAGGTTTGACTAACATGGATTTATTTAGTGGTACGATCGATACATTACAAAAATCACTAGATTACGCTTCTGTAAAAAATCAAACGATATCTTCCAATATTGCTAATGTTGATACTCCGAATTATAAGTCTAAGCAAGTAGTATTTAAAGATGTTTTAAATCAGGAACTTTCAAATTCTATTGATGCGAAACGGACACATCCTAAACATTTTCAATTTGAGGCAACTAATAAACTACCATATAACATTATTGAACAAAAAAATACGACTTTTAATCATAACGGAAATAATGTGGATATTGACAAGGAAATGGCAGAACTAGCTAAAAATCAAATTTATTATCAAAGTTTAATTGACCGGATAAATGGTAAATTCAATAGTTTGCAAACAGTTATAAGGGGAGGTAAATAAAAATGAGCATATTTAATGGAATGAATATAAGTGCAAGTGCCCTTACAACTCAACGTTTAAGAATGGATGTTGTATCTTCTAACATCGCTAATGCTTCAACAACTAGAGCAACTGTTAATGAAAATGGAGAATTTGAACCGTATCGCAGAAAAATGGTTCAAATAGAGTCAACTGATCGGAGTTTTCGTTCCTTCTTACATAAGGCGAGTAATAATACTCAGCCAAATGCTGGAGTGAAAGTTTCGAGAATTGTAGAAGATGAGGAGCCTTTTAAGCTGGTATATAATCCCTCTCATCCTGATGCGAACGAGGAAGGATATGTACAAATGCCAAATGTAGATCCTTTGAAAGAAATGGTTGACTTAATGAGTGCAACTCGATCTTATGAGGCAAATATAACTGCTTTAAATGCAAGTAAAAATATGCTTCTGAAAGCATTAGAAATTGGTAAATAAGGAGAATCGCTATGAATGTATCGATAAATAGTTTGCAACATGTCCAGCTACCAAAAGTGCAAACAAGTAGTAAAGTTACACCTGGACAAGCACAATCAAGTTTTGCCAATATCTTAAAAAACACCATTAACGATGTAAATAAATTACAGAATCTTTCTGATATGAAAACTGAAGCACTTGCTCAAGGGAAAATCGATAATTTACATGATGTTATGATTACTGCCCAAAAGGCTAGTGTTACTCTTCAAGCTACAGTAGAAGTACAGCGTAAAGCGATTGATGCTTACAATGAGATTATGAGAATGCAAGTCTAATTAAACTTTCTATTATTTATATCGGTATATTTTAAGAAGGTTTAATAGTTTTTAAAAAAATTCCATGGTACAAAATGAAATAGTACCAGGATTTTTATTATTTTGTCTTTGAATTTGGCGGGGGAGCACATGAACAACGAAAAAATAATGAAATTTAACGAAACAGCAAAAACATTTTGGTCAAGTCGATCAAAGGGACAAAAAGGATTAATAATAGGTTCTACGATTGCAGTTATTGTATTGGTAGCTGTTATTTCATTATTTGCGACGAAATCTGACTACGTTCCGCTATATAATAATTTATCTTTGCAAGAAGTAGGCCAAATAAAAAATGAATTAGATGGTAGAGGAATTCCATATGAATTAAAAGACAGTGGAACTACAATCTTAGTCCCTAAGGAACGTGCTGATAGTTTATTAGTAGATTTAGCTGGATTGGGAATTCCCAATAGCGGTAATATTGATTATTCTTTTTTTAGTGAGAACACTTCGTGGGGTGTTACTGATAACGAATTTAACATAATGAAGTTAGATGCGATGCAAACAGAGTTAGCAAATTTGATCAAAAGTATTGATGGGATAAATGATGCTACGGTAATGATTAATATGCCGAAGGAACCAATCTTCGTTAGTGAAACATTACAACCAGCTACAGCAGCAATTATAATTCATACAGCTCCAGGTTATCGCTTTGAAGGAAATCAAATCAATGCATTATATCAATTAGTCTCTAAAGCCGTCCCCAACTTACTACCAGAAGATATTAGTATTATGAATCAATACTTTGAGTACTACGACCGTAATTACCAAGCAGGAACGGGATATCAAGATACCTACACACATCAGCAAACTGTTAAAAAAGATATCGAAAGGGATATCCAAAGAAGATTACAACAAATGCTAGGTACGATGGTAGGGATGGATAATGTCATTGTATCCGTAACTGCTGATATAGACTTTACGAAAGAAAATAGGACCGAAGAGATTGTTGAACCGGCAAACCAAGAATCAATGAAAGGATTGCCAGTAAGTATCGAAACAATTCGAGAAACATATTCTGGTGGTGCTGATGGAGGAATCCCAGCTACAGGTGATGGAGATATAACCAATTATCCAGGTGATGCTGAGACTGAAAATGGTGATTATGAGTATATCAAAGAAACGATTAATAATGAGTTTAATAGAATTCACCGAGACATTGTAGAGAGTCCATACAAAGTTCGTGATTTAGGGATACAAGTAGCTGTGGATAGTTTGAAAACGCAAGATGGAGAAGTGAAGGAGTATCTGTCTGAACAAGAAATGCAAGTTGTAGAAGAAGGAATTACCTCTATCTTAAATTCAATAATTACTACATCGGTAGATGCTGGTTTTGGTGAAATAGAACCGGAGGAGAAAACTTCTATTGTCTTTCAAGAATTTAGTGTAACAGACAAACAAGTCTCCACAGGTAATCCGACAATCCCTATGTGGATGTATATAGTTGGTGGATTATTACTTGTAATTATAATTATTTTAATAATTTTACTATCCAAGAAATCGAAACGTAATAAAGAAGTCCGAGAAGAATCATTTACACAAGAAATTACAGATGAAATCCCTGAGCTGAATTTTGCTATGGAATCAGATTCTGTTAAACGAAGAAAACAATTAGAAAAAATGGCTAAAGAAAAACCAGAAGAATTTGCCAAACTAATTAGAGGCTGGATTGGAGAAGATTAAGGAGGGTAAAGATGGCAAGGCAACCAACTGAACTAACTGGTAAACAAAAAGCAGCGATTCTCTTAATTTCTCTAGGACCAGATGCATCAGCACAAGTTTATAAACATTTAACAGAGGAAGAAATAGAAAAACTTAGTTTGGAAATCTCTTCTGTTAAAAAGGTTGAAGCAAGTATGAAAGAGGAAGTAATGGAACAATTTCATCAAATAGCCCTTGCGCAAGACTATATTGCACAAGGAGGAATTGGCTATGCAAAGACGGTATTAGAAAAAGCCTTTGGGGAACATGAGGCAATGAATATTATTAACCGACTGACTTCTTCCTTACAAGTAAGACCATTTGATTTTGCCAGAAAAGCTGATGCACAACAAGTGTTTAATTATATACAAAATGAACATCCACAAACAATTGCACTCGTATTATCTTACCTTGATCCTGAACAAGCAGGACAAATTTTATCATCTTTACCGCAAGAAATGCAGGCAGATATTGCGAGAAGAATTGCAACAATGGATTCTACATCACCTGAAATTATTAGCCAGGTAGAAGAAGTATTAGAAAGAAACATTGCATCTGCTTTTACGGAAGATTATACACAAACTGGTGGAATTGAAACTGTTGTCGAAGTTTTAAACGGTGTTGATAGAAGTACAGAGCGTACAATACTTGATGCATTAGAAATTCGAGATCCTGAACTAGCAGATGAAATTAAAAAACGGATGTTTGTATTTGAAGATATTGTTATTCTTGATAATCGTGCTATTCAACGTGTTATTCGAGAAGTTGAAAATGAAGACTTACGCTTAGCGCTTAAAGTAGCAAGTGATGAAGTTAAAGAAATTGTCTTTAAAAATATGTCACAACGTATGGCAGAGACATTTAAAGAAGAAATGGAATATATGGGCCCTGTACGTCTTCGTGATGTAGAAGAAGCTCAAACTAGAATCGTCGCGATTATTAGAAGGTTAGAAGATATCGGAGAAATTGTCATTGCTCGTGGTGGAGGAGACGATATCATTGTCTAATCAATCAATCGAAACAAAGAAACTAATTAAATTAAAGCAAATTAATATTCTATCTCAGGAAGATTCTAATCAAAGTAGTTTACAAGTTGAAGAAGCAAAGAAGAATTTAGAAGCTCTTCGTATGGAAAAGGAAAAACTCCTCAAAGAAACAAATGAAGAAATCGAACAAAAACGTAGCATGTGGGAAACGGAAAAAGAAGAATTAATAAAAATAGCTAAAGAAGAAGGATTCTATGCTGGGTTCTCACAAGGGGAAAAGGAAAGTAAGGAACAGTACCAATCTTTAATTGATGAAGCAAACGCTATTGTACTATCAGCGAAAAGAGATTACCAACAAACAGTAGAAAAAAGTGAAGAAGCGATATTACAACTTGCAATTAGTGTTGCTGAAAAGATAATGAAACAAGAGTTAAGTAATCAACCAGAAGCTTTTCTACCAATTGTGAAAGCTGCAATAGCAGAATTAAAAGACCAAAATGAGCTCATCGTTTATGTACATCCAGATAACTTCGAAGAGCTGATAGCAAATAAATTAGATTTAGAAAAAGTAGTTAACCAAAAGGCTACTCTCTCTATCTATATGAATGAAAATATGCAGGTAGGAAGCTGTGTCATCGAACATCCATTTGGAAAAATTGATGCTAGTATCCAAACACAATTAAACAAAATTCAAGAAGTCTTACATGAAATAGTACAGGAGAACAAATAAATGGATTTAGTGAAATACCTACATGCTATTGAAAATACAGATGTTTATAAACATTATGGTAAAGTTCAACGAATTGTCGGGATAATGATAGAATCTATTGGACCTGTAGCTAATATAGGAGAAGTTTGTTATATCCATTCAGCAAAAGGTCATCGAGAACCTGTACTCGCAGAAGTTGTTGGTTTTAATAATGAAAGAATAATATTAATGCCGTATAACGAAGTCAATGAAATTGGACCTGGATGTCTCGTTGAATCTACTGGTAAACCTCTAACCGTCAAAATAGGAAAAGGCTTAATTGGTAAAGTCATAGATTCTTTAGGACAACCGTTAGACGGATCTGACTTACCGAAAGGATTGTCTAATTATTTAACGGAGCAATCTCCACCAAATCCTTTATCAAGGCCAACTATTAAAGAACCTATTCAGGTTGGAGTTAAAGCAATTGATTCGATGTTAACTATTGGAAAAGGTCAGCGAATTGGCTTATTTGCTGGAAGTGGAGTTGGAAAAAGTACATTACTAGGTATGATTGCAAGAAACTCTAAAGCTGATATTAATGTCATTGCTCTTATCGGTGAACGTGGACGAGAAGTTAGAGAGTTTATAGAGAAAGACTTAGGTCCAGAAGGTCAAAAGAAATCAATAGTAGTTGTTGCAACCTCAGATCAGCCCGCATTAATGCGTATGAAAGGAGCATATACTGCAACGGCAATTTGTGAGTACTTTCGTGATTTAGGATATAACGTAAATTTAATGATGGATTCTGTAACGAGGGTAGCAATGGCACAACGAGAGATTGGACTTGCTACTGGCGAACCACCTACAACTAAAGGGTATACACCATCTGTCTTTTCAATTTTACCGAAGTTGTTAGAGCGTACAGGTACTAATAACTTCGGTACAATTACTGCATTTTATACGGTGTTGGTTGATGGTGATGATATGAATGAGCCTATTGCCGATACGGTTCGTGGAATTCTAGATGGACATTTTGTTATGGATAGAAAACTAGCAGAACAAGGACAGTATCCAGCAATAAATATCTTAAAATCGATAAGTAGGGTGATGAATCAGATTGTCACCAAAGAGCACTTAGCCATTGCTCAGGAGACGAGAACACTACTTGCCAAATATGAAGAAAATAAAGATCTTATTCAAATTGGTGCTTATAAACGTGGAACCGATCATGAAATCGATAAAGCAATTATGTACTACCCTAAACTGCAAAACTTTCTTAAACAAGGTGTCTATGAACAGCTTACCTTTAGCGAGACTATTGAACTGTTAAAGCAAGTTATACACGGAGGTAACTAATTTATGGCAGGAACACAAGTCTTATCGAAAATACTTGATTTAAGAAATAAAGAAAAAAAAGAAGCACAACTAGCATATTTTCAATCAGTAAATGAATTTGAAGATAAAGCTACAAAACTTTATAACTTACTTAAAGAGAAAGAAACTATAGAAAACTCTCTAGAGTTTCCAACTGGATCAATTGTGAAACTTGACTATATAAAGGAACAACATTTATATCTTGAGAAATTAACTCAAGAGATTATGATTATACAAGGTCAAGTACAACAAGCTAGGCATCATATGGAGTCTAGACAAGCCTTATTATCAGATGCTCATATAGAAACAAAGAAATTTGAGAGACTTATTGAAATTAGAAAAGATGAGCTAGAAACAAAAGCAAAAAAAGCAGAAGAAATATTAATGGATAGTGTATCCATTCAACAATATTTAAAGTTTAGTAAATAGGTGAGTGTAAATGGCAAAAGAACGAATAGCAGATGAAAAAGAGAAGATGAACCCATTTCTATGGTTTTTGTTTGCCATAGTAATCCCTATTATTATTGCAGCTACTCTGACAGTAATTGTATTTGCGATTGCTGGTGTTAACGTAATGGACTGGGCTAAAAATACAGGAAATAATATTCCAGTACTTTCCTCTCTAATTACTACGACGGAAGAAGAAGCAGCGATGGAAAAGAAAGAAGATATACAAACGACTTTAGATGCGAAAGATACAGAAATTAAAAAATTGCAAGATGAAAAAGTGAATTTAGAAGGCACTATCGAAAAATTAGAGACTGAAATTGTTAAGTTGGAAAGTGAATTAGAGTCGGTTATATCTTCTAAAATGGATTCGGAGCAGTCCATTAAACAAATTACTAGTTCCTTATCTGAAATGGAGAGCGAACAAGCAGCTGGAATATTAGAACAATTAGATGTAGATGTTGCATTTGCGATAATTAAAGAAATGTCAACTGAAAATCGTGGGTTAATCCTAGGAAATATGAACCCAAGTGCAGCAGCAGAAATTACAAAGCTCTTTATTAATGTTGAATAAGAAGACTTCATCTTTGAAAGGGGGTGAATAAAATGAATGCAGTGGGTATGTTTGTACAAATGTCAAAACCAATTCAGCCTACACAAGAGGCGAATAGCAACCAACATAGTCAAACATTAGGGTTTCTAAATGTCATCCACGAACAAATGGAACGGTTAACGATAAATAATGGTTTATCACAATCAAATTTATCGGAAGTAAGAAATACGCACCTAAGTACCTTTGAAGAATCGATGTTCGATTTATTCAACCAAGATATAACTATAGAGAACACTTTAGGTATGTTTCATCAAATAGAATTATTGAGCCAATCAGACATTACTGAAGTAGATGTCGAACAATTACAATTAGAGATGACTAATTTAATTCATCAAGTTGAAAGTCTATTAACAAGGTTAACTAGTAAACAAGATGTTCAGCAAATTGCACCAAAATTTCTAGAGTTATTAAAAAATTGGACAGCTTTAGAAAAACAGTTTTTACAAAATAGTCAATCAAGTCTTGAGCCAAAATCGTTTCATGTAAAATTAAACCCTGTTTGGAAAGAGATTCTTCAACTATATCAAAATCGTGAATTGTTAAATTCAAAACAATTATATTCAAATGAATCAACTATCACAACGAAAGATATTATGAAGTGGCTTACTAATGCAATACAAAATCAACAAATGAATGAAAGTAATGTACCAGTACAACATGTTGCATATCAATCAAATAACCAATTACCACAGATTCAACAATATGTAATTTATATGAACCAAACTCAAAATACTGCAGATGTTTCTGAACAATTAATTAAACAGTTCCAACAAATTATGTCAACAAGTAAATTTTACTCCATGCCGAATGGAATGAATCAACTTTCTATTACTTTACGACCAGAGCATCTCGGTGAAATGATGGTACGCTTAATCGATATTAATGGTGAAATGACAGTAAAGATTATAGTTACTTCACAAGTTGCAAAAGACATGTTGGAATCAAATATTAGTCAGTTAAGACATATGTTTTCACCGCAACAGATTGTAATTGAAAGACAAGATTTAGGCTCTAGTGCTAATCAGAATAACAATCATCAAGAGGATGGTCAGACCGAGCATAATGATAACCATCATCAACAAGACGAATCAAAACAACAAAATGAGAACAAGCATGATAATGAATTTATGACACATTTAGAACAACTCTTAGAAAAATTGGAAGTGTAGGTGATACAATTGCCAACTATTGATCCATCACTCTATTTAAAAAATCAAACGACTACTAGGGTTCCAAGTAATGAGTTAGGTAAAGATGATTTTCTTAAAATTTTAATGACTCAATTACAAAATCAAGATCCTACAAGTCCACTCGAGGATCGTGATTTTATCGCTCAATTAGCCCAATTTACATCACTCGAGCAAATGACAAATATGACAAACTCAATCAATAAACTAGCGAATTTTCAACAAATGAATTCCATCATAGAATATAGCCATTTAATTGACAAAGTAGTATCTTATCAAAGTTTAGATGAAAATGGAGATAATCTTACGATGAAAGAAAGTAAAGTAACATCTGTCAGTCAATTCAATGGAGAGCTTTTTCTTGAATTAGCTAACGGAGAAAAAATTAGTACTATTTTAATAGGTGAGGTAAGAGCAAGCGAATCATTACAAGAACAACAAAGTGATGATGAAGTTATAGAGGTATAAATAAGGAAGTGATAATTATGGATCATCGAATCCATCAGGTGCCAAAACAGCATGCACTACATTTTCCTACTAGAAAAGCAACAAATGTACATCAACAAAGTCTAGATTTTAAGAAAATCCTACTAGAACAGCAACAAGAATTAAAAGTTAGTAAACATGCTTCAGAGAGATTGAAAGAAAGAGATATTTATTTAAATGACAACCAATGGAAACTGATTAGTGAAAAGGTAGTTGAGGCCAAACTAAAAGGTGTAAATGATTCATTAGTTGTCATGAATAATGCTGCATTACTCGTAAGTGCAAAAAATAATACGGTTGTTACAGCTATGAATCTTGAGGAAGCACAAAATAGGATTTTTACAAATATTAACGGGACAATTTTAATTAAAGAATAGGCTGGACCCTAATGGGAGGCCATTAAGCTGTTGACTGATTGATACAGCTACATAATAAACCTAAAGGGGAGAATTACTTATGTTACGTTCAATGTATGCAGGTATTTCTGGAATGAAAAATTTTCAAACGAAATTAGATGTTATTGGTAATAATATAGCCAATGTAAATACAGTTGGTTTTAAAAAAGGCCGCATTACATTTCAAGATATGATGAGTCAAATGAGTGCATCCGCGCAAGGAGCAACAGCAAATAGAGGTGGAATAAATCCAATTCAAGTTGGTTTAGGGTCCCAAATTGGATCAATTGATAACATTCATACACAAGGTTTTCGTCAGACAACTAACAACCCATTAGACTTAGCTTTAGAAGGAGATGGAATGTTTGTTGTTAGTGATGGCGAAAGAGAATATTACACTCGTGCGGGTAATTTTTATTTAGATGAGCAAGGGTTTATCGTCAATTCACAAGGATATTACTTATATGGAGAAACTGAATCAGGTGATAACCGATTACAAATTCCAAGAGATGCTATTGGATTTAATATTCAAACAGATGGAGTAGTTAGTTACACGGATGGTCATGAAGTAACCGAAATAGGAAATATAATGCTTGCAAGTATTTCTAACCCTGCAGGACTTGAAAAAGTAGGAAGCAACCTTTTTATTAATGGTCCAAATGCAGGGGTATTGGAAGAAGATGATGTTCCTACTTATGTTTTACCTGGTACAAACGGAACGGGAACTATTGTTACTGGGGCTCTTGAAATGTCAAACGTAGATTTGTCTGAAGAATTTACTGAAATGATTACAGCACAACGCAGTTTCCAGGCTAACACACGAATGATAACAACATCAGATGAAATCCTACAAGAACTTGTTAATTTGAAACGATAATAAGGAGGTAGGATGATGTCTTCGGAAGGCAACTTCCGAAGACATCTTCTTTCAATTTATGATTAAATTAAAACGATTAAATGGGGATTCGTTCACCCTAAATGCATGTATGATAGAACAAATTCAATCATATCCAGATACAACCATTACATTGATAAATGGAAAGAAAATTGTTGTAAAAGAGCAAGAAGCAGAAGTGGTGGAATTAATAACATCTTTTTATAAACAAGTTGGGATTATTAATTCATTAAGTGAGGTGAAAAGCTCCATTGAATAAGTTACTTAAAACAATGCTCATTTCATTAGTAATTATTTTAATGATAGCTATCGTAACTTTCTTAGTTATTAATCTATTAAATAAAAGTAATGATAAAGAAGAGAAAGCTGAACCTACGATTGATGAAATTATTGAGCATTCCTATCAAACTCCAGAAATAACTACCGATCTTAGTGATGGAAGTTTTGTACGAATACAGTTTCAGATTGTAATGGATAGTAAAGAGGCTAAAGAAGAAATTTCTAAAAGAGAATTTCAAGTAAAGAATATTTTAATAAAAGAATTAGCTGTTTTAGATGAGGAAGCTTTTAAAACAGGTCTCTCTAATGTAGAGGATATATTAAAAGTAGAACTTAATAAGCTTATGACAGAAGGTTTAGTAAGTGAAGTATATACAATAAGCAAGATACTACAGTAAAAAAATTACTCCAGTATGGAGGTGAGTATGAGTGGCAGATGAAGTTCTATCACAGCACGAAATAGATGCCTTATTATCAGCGTTAACAACAGGGGATATGGATGCAAATGATTTAAAAAAAGTAGATGATGTGAAAAGAGTTAGAACGTATGATTTCAAACGTGCTTTGAGATTTTCAAAAGATCAAATCCGAAGTATTGGAAGAATACATGAGAACTTTGCTAGGTTATTAACTACATTATTTTCATCACAACTTAGAACATATGTAAATATCTCTGTTGCATCTGTTGACCAAATTCCATACGAGGAATTTATTCGGTCTATTCCGAAAGTAACCGTCTTAAACCTCTATAATGTTGCACCATTAGATGGGAAAATTATTTTAGAAGTTAATCCAAATATTGCATATGGAATGCTTGATAGACTACTAGGGGGTAGAGGAGATTCCATTAATAAGATTGAATCATTAACAGAGATTGAGACAATTTTAATGACGCAATTATTTGATAAAGTGGCAGTTAGCTTAAAAGAAGCGTGGTCATCTTTAACAACAATAGAACCGGAACTAGAAGATTTAGAAATAAACCCACAGTTCTTACAGATGGTTTCTCCAAACGAAACGGTTGTTGTAGTTTCACTTAATACAGCAATTGGAGAACTAAGTGGAATGATTAATATTTGTATTCCACATATTGTATTAGAGCCACTTATTTCAAGACTATCTGTTCAATACTGGATGCAAAATATGACTAAAGATAAAGACCCAGAAGCAGCTAAAAAGCTAAGTGAAAATCTAGAACAAGTTACTGTTGAAGCTAGAGCAATACTAGGGGAAGCAAATATTAGTATTCAGGACTTTTTGGATATAAAGTTAAATGACATTATTGCTTTAAATCAATCAATTGATGAACCACTCATATTAAAAGTTAATGATGAACCTAAATTTTATGTACAACCAGGTAAAAGTAAAAATAAATTATCTGTACAGGTGTTAGAAGAGATAAAGGGAGGAGTTGAGAAATGATGAGTGATGGAATGCTTTCCCAAGACGAAATTGATGCGCTATTAAAAATTGGAGCAGAGGAAGAAATACAACAAAATTCGAGTTCTACTGAGAAGGAAGTAAATTATTCTAGCTATCTTTCCATGATTGAAATAGATACACTAGGTGAAATTGGAAATATTTCTTTTGGAAGTTCGGCAACGACGCTTTCCACAATATTGAATCAAAAAGTACAAATAACAACACCAGAAGTATCTATTATTGAAAGGAACAAAATTGATGAATCCTTTCAATTTGATCATGTAAGTGTTCAAGTTAATTACATTGAAGGATTTACAGGAAAGAATATATTAATTATAAAAAAAGAAGATGCTGCTGTGATTGCAGATATAATGCTTGGTGGATCAGGAGAAGGTCCTTTTGGAGAGCTTAATGAAATTCAATTAAGTGCTGTACAAGAGGCGATGAATCAAATGATGGGGACTGCTGCTACAAGTATGTCCACGGTATTTGAGAAACGAGTTGACATCTCACCTCCTTCTTTAACTGAAGTAAAATTAGCTGATAAATTACAAAAAGATAATGATGATATTTGTGTACGTGTTTCTTTCCAATTAAAAGTTGGTAGTTTAGTAGATTCTAACATTATGCAAATTATGCCAATTACCTTTGCTAAACAACTTGTCGAAGACTTGATGAAGCATAAAGAAATCAAAAATACACAATTAGCTGTTAGTGCTGAGCCAGTTGATCAATACTCTCACTATCAAAATCAACAACAAAAGAAACAAACAGACCATATAACAAACCATATTAGTGGAGTAAACAACATGAATCATCCACAAATGTTAGGAAATCCACTAATTCAAAATAAAGCAAATGTACAACAAGCAGAGTTCTCAAGCTTTGAACAACAGCAAACAGTAGTAAAACAACCAAGAAATCTGGACATGTTATTGGATATTCCACTAAAAGTAACTGTGCAACTCGGTAGAACAAAGCGGTCTGTTGGAGAAATACTAGATCTATCTTCAGGTTCTATTATTGAATTAGATAAATTAGCAGGTGAACCTGTAGACATATTAGTCAATGAGAAATTAATTGCTCAAGGGGAAGTAGTCGTAATTGATGAAAATTTTGGTGTTCGAGTAACAGATATTATTAGTCAATCTGATCGATTAATGAAGCTGAAATAATCATACAAGGGGGAATTTTACATGAGTAAACGCATCTTAATTGTAGATGATGCTGCTTTTATGCGAATGATGATTAAAGATATTTTAACAAAAAGTGGGTTTAACGTAATAGGGGAGGCCCAGGATGGTGCTCACGCAGTACAATTGTACCAAGAGTTACTCCCGGACTTAGTGACAATGGACATCACTATGCCTGAAATGGATGGAATTACAGCATTAAAGAAAATTAAAGAAATTAATCCAAATGCAAAAGTAATTATGTGTTCTGCAATGGGGCAACAAGCTATGGTAATTGATGCAATTCAAGCTGGTGCAAAAGACTTTATTGTTAAACCTTTTCAAGCGGATCGAGTAATTGAAGCTATCCAGAAAGCACTAGATTAAGAAACGAGTGAGAAAGTTGAATAAATTTATTACACGTGGAATATTACTTGGTTGCTTTTTCCTAGTAGTATTACCATTATCTGTTTATGCAGATGGAAATATGGTAAGTGATATGTTTGGTGAAAATAAGAATTCTTTAGATCAACCAGATCAACAGACACCAAATCCATCATCAAATGATAATAATAACACTTCAATACTGAACGAAGATCAGAATAATACAGAGAGTACGAGTACTGGTAGTCTAATTTTCGATTTAGTGCAGATGTTTTTTGTGCTTTTATTAATTCTTGGACTTATTTATGTTGTATTAAAATTTCTTAACAAGCGTAATAAACTTTTTAATCAAGTGAAGGCACTAGAAAACTTAGGTGGTATTGCGGTTGGACCAAGTAAGTCAATCCAAATTATTCGTGTAGCAGATGAGTTATATCTAATTGGAGTAGGAGAAAATATTCAATTATTAGAGAAAATAGATAATATGGAAATGAAACAAGACCTTTTGAGAAGTTTTGAAGAACAGTCGACATTTAAAGGGGAGAATTTGTTAAGTGTTTTTCAAAAAAAATCAAATAAATCTCCGTATAAATCTAATTCATCTAATGAATTTAAGAACTTATTTTCTAATGAACTGGAACAACTTAAACAGAATAGAAGGTCAATATTAAATAGACATAACGATAAGGACGATTATTATGAATGAATTTATCGATATGTTTTCTAGTTCAGATCCAACGAATGTCGCTACATCGATAAAATTATTATTATTGCTTACTGTATTTTCATTGGCACCTGGAATATTAATTTTGATGACTTCTTTTACTAGGATAGTCATTGTTTTATCTTTTGTTCGGACATCCTTAGCTACTCAGCAGATGCCTCCGAACCAAGTGTTAATCGGTTTAGCGTTATTTTTAACCTTCTTTATTATGGCACCCACTTTTCATGAAGTATATGAAACTGGGTTACAACCTCTTTTTAATGAAGAAATTACACTTGATGAAGCATACGACAGGGCAAGTGCACCTATTAAGGACTTTATGGCCCAACATACACGCCAAAAGGATTTAGCATTATTTTTAAATTACGCAGGAATTGAAGCACCACAAAGTATTCAGGATGTGCCGTTAACTGCACTTGTACCGGCCTTTGCAATTAGTGAATTAAAAACGGCTTTTCAGATGGGATTTATGATTTTTATTCCTTTTTTAATAATTGATATGGCAGTTGCAAGTATTCTGATGTCTATGGGGATGATGATGCTACCACCTGTAATGATTTCATTACCATTTAAAATCTTACTATTTGTCATGGTTGATGGATGGTACTTAATTACACATTCATTATTATCGAGCTTTTAGCGCAATTAGAGTGAAAAGGAAGGTGTCTTATGAGTAGTGAATTCGTTTTATCTTTAGCAGAAAGAGGCATCTACACTATCTTACTGATTACTGGACCACTGCTCATTTTAGCCCTTGCAGTAGGATTAATTGTTAGTATTTTTCAGGCGACTACTCAAATCCAGGAACAAACATTAGCTTTTATTCCTAAAATAGTTGCAGTACTAGTCGGTCTATTGTTTTTTGGACCGTGGATGTTATCAACCATCATTGAGTTCACTATGGATATATTTGAAAATTTAACTAGGTTTGTAGGGTAAGAAATGCTAGAGTTAATAGTTTCTAATAATTTACCAGTTTTTTTATTGATTTTAGTTCGAGTATTAGGATTTTTTGTGACGATGCCGTTATTCTCATATCGTACGATACCGATTCAGTTTAGAATAGGTATGAGTGTATTTCTAGCATTTGTTATTTTTTATACGGTTGATCCAGTTGTAGTAGATAATCTGTTTTTCTTTCTATTAGTCAAAGAAGCATTAGTTGGTATTCTAATAGGACTAATCGGTTATATTGTAGTTTCTGCCTTGCAAGTAGCGGGTGGATTTATTGATTTCCAAATGGGATTTGCCATTGCCAATGTAATGGATCCACAAACAGGAGCACAAAGCCCAATAACCGGACAATATTTTTATATAATTGCACTTCTATTTTTATTATCGGTTGATGGCCATCATATTTTAATAGATGGGATTATAAATAGTTATACATTTATCGCATTAGACACATTTGTTCCTTTTGAAAATGCGAATATAGTAGAATTTGTCATGAAAACATTTAATAGTATGTTTTTAATAGCTTTCCAAATATCGATTCCGATAGTTGGTTGTTTATTTTTAGTTGATGTTGCGCTTGGAATTATTGCTAGAACCGTACCCCAACTAAATGTATTTGTTGTCGGTCTACCACTGAAGATTTTAGTAAGTTTTGCTGCAATCTTAGTGTTCTTAAGCTTATATATTGTCCTAGTGAAAAATCTTTTCAGTACGATGTTTTCTGCGATTCAAGGACTTATGCAGTTATTTGGAGGTGTCTAAATCTTGCAATTACGATTAGATTTGCAATTTTTTGCAGGCGAAAAAACGGAAAAGGCAACTCCAAAACGAAGAAGTGATGAGCGGAAAAAAGGTAGAGTGGCAAAAAGTCAGGATGTAAACACCGCAATTTTATTACTATTTGTCTTAATAATTATGGCAGTGTTTGGTGGGTTTATTAAAGACAATATGCTTACGTTATTCCAATACACATTTACGGAGTTTATCCATTGGGAATTGACGGAAGATACTATTGTACAAATTTTCTTTGAAGTAATTATTTCATTTGCAAAAATTGTGGCACCAGTCATGCTTATCGCATTTATAGCAGGTGTAGCGGCCAACCTTATCCAAGTTGGTTTTTTATTCACAACAGAACCATTAAAGTTTGATTTAAAAAAAATTGACCCAATACAAGGTGCAAAGAGAATTTTTTCTATTCGTGCGTTAGTAGAATTACTAAAGTCCTTATTAAAAATTGTTTTAATAGGCAGTATTACATTTTTTATTATTTGGTTATTTAAAGATGAGATGCTCATGATCGCATTTAAAAACGCTGAAAATGCTCTAATGTTTTTCGGTAGAGTAACATTAATAATGGGTGCAGCAGCAATTGTTGCTTTATTATTTCTTGCAGTATTTGATTATGCATATCAGCGTTATGATTTTGAAAAAAATATTCGAATGTCGAAACAGGATATTCGAGATGAATATAAAAATATTGAAGGAGATCCTTTAATAAAATCAAAAATTAAAGAGAAACAAAGGCAAATATCCATGCGGCGTATGATGAGTGAAGTACCGAATGCAGATGTTGTCATTACGAACCCTACTCATTATGCTATTGCTATAAAATATGATGAATCAAAAGCCCAAGCTCCATATGTCGTGGCAAAAGGTGTTGATTCTATTGCATTTAAAATTCGAGAAATTGCGAAAGCGAATAATGTAGTAACAGTAGAGAATAAGCCATTAGCAAGGTCTCTCTATGCTCACATTGAGATTGGTGAAGTAATTCCGGAAGAATTTTATCAAGCAGTTGCGGAAATATTAGCCTATGTTTACCGTCTAGAGCAAAAAGTTTAAGCAAGTGAGGTGTGACATCTATGAAAGCCCGTGATTTTTCCGTCTTAATTGGAGTTATATTAGTGATCGTTATGTTAGTTATCCCATTACCAGGATGGCTGTTAAGTGTATTTATACTAGTCAATATTATTCTAGCATTAATTGTTCTACTAGTTTCTATGAATACACAAGAACCACTTCAGTTTTCTGTCTTCCCAACTTTATTATTATTACTAACATTATTTCGACTCGCACTTAACGTTTCGACGACTCGATCTATCTTAAGTGAAGCAGATGCTGGTGGAGTTGTTGATACATTTGGATCCTTTGTTATCGGTAATAGTCCATTAGTTGGATTCGTTGTTTTTGTAATTTTAGTCATCATTAATTTCTTAGTTATTACAAAAGGATCTGAACGTGTATCGGAAGTTGCAGCACGTTTTAGTTTAGATGCGATGCCGGGGAAACAAATGAGCATTGATGCGGATTTAAATGCAGGATTAATCTCGGAACAAGAAGCAAAAGATAGACGGAAAAAAGTAGAAAATGAAGCGGACTTTCATGGGTCAATGGATGGGGCAAGTAAATTTGTTAAAGGAGATGCTATAGCCGGTATTATCATCGTATTAATTAATATCTTATTTGGGTTAATTATTGGAATGACTCAAATGGGGTTCTCTTTCCAAGAGGCGATTGATACGTATATGAGACTTACAGTAGGGGACGGATTAGTAAGTCAGATTCCAGCCCTATTAATTTCTACGGCTACTGGAATTGTTGTAACACGTAGTTCCGCAACAGGTAATAATCTTGGAAGCGATGTGACAATTCAGTTAACACAGTATCCTAGACTATTGTTCGTAGCTGCTGGTGCTATTTTCTTATTAGGTTTAACACCAATAAATTTCTTCTTAACTACAATGTTAGCAGGTGTCTTAGCGCTAGGTGGATACTATATGTTACAAAAACAAAGAGAACCAGTTACTAATGTTGAAGAAGAAGGTGAACAAGCAGAGGAGGCCGCTTTGAATTCTGGTGATAATGTGATCAACCTTTTGAGTATGGATCCTATAGAATTTGAATTTGGCTATTCTCTCATCCCCCTTGTAGATGGAAAGCAAGGCGGTGACCTTCTTGATCGTGTTGTTATGATTCGTAGACAATTAGCAATTGAATTAGGAATGGTCATTCCTGTTGTACGAATTCGCGATAATATTCAGTTGAACCCAAATGAATACCGCTTAAAAATAAAAGGAAATGAAGTTGCAACTGGTGAAATTATTTTAGACCATTATTTAGCGATGACCCCTGATATTGAGAATGACTATATAGAAGGAATTGAAACAAAAGAGCCAGCATTTGGCTTGCCAGCTAAATGGATTAGTGAAGAAAACAAAGATGAAGCAGAGTTATCTGGTTATACTGTGGTAGACCCACCATCTGTCGTTTCCACCCATATTACGGAAGTTATTAAACAACATGCCCATACGTTGTTAGGGCGACAAGAAACAAAAGAATTAATTGATCATCTAAAAGAAAGTTATCCAATTTTAGTTGAAGAAGTCACTCCAGACCCACTTTCGATAGGTGATATACAGAAAGTGTTAGCAAAATTATTGCGAGAAAATGTTTCTATTCGAAATTTGCCAGTTATCTTTGAAACGTTAGCCGACTTTTGTAAATTAACTAATGACACAGAATTATTAGGGGAATATGTTAGACAAGCATTATCGGCACAAATTACGAAACAATATTCTAATCAAGGTAATATTAAGGTTATTACGGTATCTGGTAAGGTCGAAAAAAGAATAGCTGAGAGTATACAAACAACGGAACATGGTAGCTATCTGGCGCTGGATGCTGAAACACAACAGTCAATCATTCAAGCTATAAACCAAGAAGTGGAAAGATTAACGTTACAAGAAGAAAATGCAGTTATTCTATGTTCACCAGCTGTTCGAATGTATTTAAAACAATTGTTAGATCGTTATTTACCACATGTGATTGTATTATCCTATAATGAGCTTGAACCAACTGTTCAAGTCCAAAGTGTTGGGGTGGTGAGTGTAGCATGAAGATAAAAAGATATATAGCACCAACAATGCCGGAAGCTATGAATAAAATACGGAAAGAGCTTGGTCCTGATGCAGTGATTTTAAGTACGAAAGAAGTACACGAAGGCGGCCTCTTCGGTTTATTTAAAAAACGGATGATTGAAGTAATTGTTGCATTGGACCAAAATATTCCCCCTGTCAAACAAGAAAAACCGTTACCGAAGTTTGAAAAGTTTGAAAGGAGAGAGCCTGCTCGTAATTCAATGGTAAATGAAAGAAGTACTTCTTTACGAGAAAAGCCTCTAACAGAAACACCTTCATCGGATGTAACAAAAACGAAGAATGATCCTAATTCCATAATGGAAACTGAAATTATTAGTGAAATGAAAAACATGCGTCGTATTTTAGAGCAACAGCTGTATCAAAATTATCAACAGAAATTCGAACTAGACTACCAAGTTATTTACCAATATTTAATCGATCAAGAAGTAAATGAAGAATTAGCTACAAAGTTAGTAGAAAATATCATTCATAAACATCGATTAATCAAAGTAAAGCCAACTGCATCCAAAATTGCAGTTGACCTTAAATTGGAAATTGAAGAGCAATTAAGCAAGTTATCGTTTGAAGGTATAACAAATTCAGCAAAGGTAGTTCATTTTGTAGGACCAACTGGTGTTGGAAAAACAACAACACTAGCGAAAGTGGCTGCAAGAAGTATGATAAACGAACAAAAAAAAGTCGCTTTTATTACAATGGACACGTACCGAATAGCTGCTATTGAACAACTAAAAACATATGCAAAAATTCTAGATATACCAGTTGAAGTAGTGTATTCATTTGAAGATTATCAAATAGCATTAGAAAAACTAAAGTCTTATGATCTCATTTTAGTAGATACAGCTGGAAGAAATTATCGGGAAGAGAAATATGTAGAAGAGTTGAAAAGAAGTATACGTTCAAAAGAAACAATAGAAAATTATTTAGTATTATCCTTAACATCTAAACCAAAAGATATATTAGATATTTATCATAGTTTTCGACATTTAGATATTAAAAGTCTTATTTTTACTAAAATTGATGAAACAAGACAATATGGTAGTTTACTTAACATTCCACTCACATTTCAAGCAGGTATTGCTTACATTACTGATGGCCAGGAGGTTCCTGACAACCTAGTTAAACCGACAAAAGAAGTCATAAGTAACTATATAGTAGGTGATTTAATTGATCCATGATCAAGCGGCAGGTCTAAGAAGAACGTTAGAAAGAAATCAAAAACAGGCAAAGGCTATTTCATTTGTAAGTGGAAAAGGCGGGGTTGGTAAATCACATATTGCTGTCAACTTTTCATTAGAGTTATGTAAGCAGGGACAAAAAGTACTGTTAATCGACTTAGATATCGGTATGGGAAATATCGAAATATTATTAGGGTTACATGCCAAACGAACAATTGTAGACATGTTAAATGATGAGCTATCGGTCTATGATATTATAGAATTAGGACCAAACAAATTACATTATATTGCTGGTGGTACAGGATTAACGAGTCTATTTTCGATAGATGAACGAAAGATGAATTACTTTTTGCAGCAATTCCATATTGTAGCACAAGAATATGACTACATTATATTTGATATGGGAGCGGGTGCATCTCAATCAAGTATTGATTTTATATTAGCATCCGATGAATGTATTGTTGTAACTACTCCAGAACCAACGGCAATTACTGATGCATACAGCATGATAAAGTATATTATTCGTTATGAGAAAACTATGCCAATTTATGTTGTAATGAATCGAACAGAAAACATTAAAAAGGGACTAATTACAATTAACCAATTCAAGAAAATGATTTCTAAATTTTTGCATGTTGAAGTTAAGTTTCTTGGTGTATTACCAGAAGATAAAGCAGTATCATCAGCAGTTATCCATCAATCCCCGTTTTCGTTAGAACGTAACAAATCACCTATTGCTCGCTCTATTGTTCAATTAACTGAAAATTACAGCAATAGGCATGAAGGATTCAACTTAAAAGATACTACAACATTTGTAGAAAGATTACGAGGACTAATTAACAATAAAGGTAGGTAAACAAAGTGTTCCCCATTCGAACAATTGTGGTAGATGACTCAGCGTTTATGAGGAAAATGATCACAGACATTTTAGAAACAGATAACAAGATAAAAGTGATTGCAACTGCACGTAATGGGGAGGATGGGATTCAGAAAATTAAAGAATTAACACCTGACGTCGTTACAATGGATATTGAAATGCCTGTAATGGATGGTCTCACCGCCTTAGCACAAATACTAAATGAAAATCCTGTACCAGTTGTTATGTTAACTAGTGTCTTTAATAATAGTGCGAATAAAACAGTTAAAGCAATAACAAGTGGTGCTGTAGATTTTATCCAAAAACCGTCTGGGGCAATATCACTTGATATTAGTAAGATAAAAGAAGAGATAATCTCTAAAGTAATATCAGCAAGTCAAGTTGATATAACTAAATTAACAACATCCATTGCACCAATCGAATTAACAACACAAAGGAAACGACTATCAAAATCACTTATTATGATTGGAACTTCTACAGGTGGTCCAAGGGCTTTACAACAGTTAATTCAAGATCTACCAAAGGATCTTCGAAGTCCGATATTAATTGTCCAACATATGCCAGCTACATTTACTAAGTCTTTAGCGGAACGATTAAATAATCTATCTGACTTTCACATTAAAGAAGCAGTGCATAATGAAGTAATAAAAGAAAGAACGATTTACATCGCACCGGGTGATTGTCATATGAAAGTGCGAAGTTTTGGTTCGATATTAAAAATAGAGCTTACTAGTGAACCAAAAATATCTACTTATCAGCCTTCTGTAGATATATTATTGCAATCCGTAGCTAATATTAAAGGAGTAAATAAACTTGCAGTTATACTAACAGGCATGGGAAATGACGGTTCAGAGGGAATTAAACTACTTAAGGAAAAAGACCCAAATGTGATGATTCTTGCAGAGTCCAGTAAAACTGCAATTATTAATGGAATGCCAAAAGCAGCAATTAAAACAAATGCAGTAGATTATATTGTACCCATAAATCAAATGGGGGAAATGATTCATGCATTAACCAATTAAATTTTGGGGGAATGTAGATGGATACAACACAGTATTTAGATATATTTATAGAGGAGAGCAATGAACATATTGAAGCCCTTTATAATAAATTACTAGAATTAGAAAATGATCCTAATGAGAAGTCAATTATTGAAGAAATCTTTCGCTCTGCTCATACACTTAAAGGAATGTCGGCAACGATGGGATACAATGACCTAGCCACATTAACCCATACATTAGAAAATGTTTTTGATGCCATTCGATATAACCGTTTAACAGTTCAACCGAAAATGATTGATCTATTAGTAGAAACGGTAGATCAATTAAACATGATGGTAACTGATATTGCAAATGGGGGAAATGGTTCGAGTGATATAGCAGAAATTGTTAGCAAATTGGAATCAATTGAACAATCTTCTAATAATGCTAATGAGGGCTTTCAATGTAACGATTCAGGAGAGGATCAAACTGAGACTCCGACTATGTTTCTAGATTTTGATGAATTTGAACTTTCTATCTTAAGTGAATCTCATGATCGTGGATTTCAAAACTATGAGATTACAGTTACCTTACGTGAAGATTGCTTGTTAAAAGGTGCCAGAGTTTATATGGTATTTGAAGTTTTAGAACAAATGGGAGAAGTCATTAAATCCGAACCATCTGTAAACGACTTAGAAGAGGAAAAATTTGATCAATCATTTTCTGTAATTTTAATCTCAAACCAACCAGGACAAGCTATATCGGAAAAAATCAAGCACGTGTCTGAAATTGAGTCAGTGACTATTAAACCGTTTTCCGTCCAAGCATATCGTGAGTTAAAGCAAAAACAAAGTAATATACATTCTTTAGAAATTGTAAACGAACAAGAACAAACTTCCTCTATAAGCAATCAATCATTAAAGAGCCCTCATCAAAAAACGATTAGGGTTAATATAGAAAAATTAGATGTACTTATGAATCTTTTTGAGGAATTAATCATTGATAGAGGTCGGTTAGAACAAATTGCATCCGATTTAAGAAATAGTGATCTTCAAGAAACTGTTGAACGAATGGCAAGAGTGTCAAGTGATTTACAGAACATCATATTAACGATGCGTATGGTACCAATTGATTTTGTGTTTAGTAGATTCCCTAGAATGGTAAGAAAACTTGCACGAGAACTTAATAAACAAGTTGAGATTGAAATTATTGGTGCAGATACAGAATTGGATCGTACAGTAATTGATGAGATTGGCGACCCAATTGTTCATTTATTGCGAAATGCAATTGACCATGGGATCGAAAGTCCTGAAGAACGAATTCGAAAAGGTAAGCCTGAGAAAGGATCTATCCAATTAAAAGCTTATCATAGTGGAAATCATGTCTTTATTGAAATAGCAGATGATGGTGCTGGTATTAATAAAGATAAGGTACTACATAAAGCATTAAAGAATGGCTTGATAAATGACAAGGACATTGGCAGTTTATCTGAGCAACAAATATATGAACTTATTTTAGAAAGTGGATTCTCTACAGCAGACACAATCTCTGACATCTCGGGACGTGGTGTTGGGTTAGATGTTGTTAAAAATACAATTGAGTCACTCGGTGGAAGCATTACGATAGATTCTAAAATAAACGAAGGGTCCGTATTTTCAATAGAATTACCATTAACATTAACTATAATCTCTGTATTATTGGTAGAGTTAAATGAGGAGAAATATGCGATTCCATTATCCTCAATCATTGAAACTGCTATTATTCCAAAAGATAAAATCATGTCTGCACATAAGAAGAAAGTAATCGATTTTCGAGGAAAGGTTGTACCACTTGTAAACCTTAAAGAAATATTCGATTGTCCTCAAAATGATAATGAAGAGGAATACACTTCTATAGTCATAGTTAAGAAAGGTGATAGAATGGCAGCACTCGTTGTTGATACCTTTATTGGCCAACAGGAAATCGTATTGAAAACAATGGGTGCATATCTAGATAACGTGTTTGCTATATCTGGAGCAACTATACTTGGTGATGGTCAAGTGGCATTAATAATTGATAGTAATGCAATAGTTAAATAATATCCTAATATGTAGGAGGATTATATTCATGAGTGAGATAGGTTCTGAAAAAAAAGTTATCGTTTTTCAATTAAAAGATGAAGAATTTGCGGTGTCTGTACAACAAATCGGTTCAATTGAGCGGATTCAACCAATAACTAGAGTTCCGAATACGCCTGAGTTTGTGAAAGGAGTCATTAATTTGCGGGGTGTAGTTACACCAATTATTGATCTCCGTTCTCGATTAGGTATTGAAGAAACAGAATATAGTGACTCTACTAGAATAATAATCGTATTTCTCGATGAAATGGAAGTAGGATTAATTGTGGATGCGGCCAATGATGTAATTGATATTCCTACTAGTTCCATTGAACCAACACCAGAAGTGATCGGTGCTGTCAATGAAGATTACATCGAAGGAGTAGCCAAATTAGAAAACCGATTATTAATCCTATTAGATTTACGAAAGATTTTAACTAACAATGAAATAAACGAACTAAAACATGTAGAAGGAAATTAATATGAGCTATCAAAAACTAACTAACTTACAATTAGATGCATTAAGGGAAATTGGTAATATTGGAGCCGGAAACGCTGCTACTTCCATGTCTCAACTTATTCAAAAGAGGGTCGATATGGAAGTACCAAGTATAAACATAGTTGATTTTAATGAAGTAATGGATATGGTTGGTGGAGCAGACAGACTAATTGTAGGAATACTCTTCCAAATCCAAGGTGATGCTCCTGGAATGGTATACTTATTATTCTCCTTAGAAGAAGCAGAATCACTTGTGGTGCAAATGACTAATAATAACAATCTTTCACTATCTCTTGAGACTAATGATGAATTAGCATTGTCTGCATTAAGAGAAGCAGGAAATATATTGACAGGTTCTTATTTATCCGCTCTTTCAGATTTTATTAATATTAATATGCAACCATCAGTTCCACATTTGAGTGTTGATATGGCAGGAGCTATATTAACTGTAGGTTTAGTCGAATATTCCAGTATGAGCGATTATGCTATCATAGTAAATACTAAAATTAATAACCCTGGGGATGACTACAATGGAATTAATGGACAATTATTATTAGTACCATCTCCCGATTCATTCACGAAAATATTTCAAGCATTAGGGATTCATGAAAATGAGTAAACAAGCATCTATCGTTAAGGTTGGAATAGCGGATCTAAATTTCGTAACAGCACCTGATATTTTACGAACATCAGGTTTAGGTTCCTGTGTTGGTGTTATTATTTATAGTCAAGCAAAAAAAATGGCTGGGATGGCTCATATTATGCTTCCAGATTCGAGTATGGGAAAACAAGCAACAGTAAATAAGTTTAAATATGCTGATACAGCTATCGATATACTTGTGCAAACATTATTGTCTAAAGGCGTTTGGAAAAAAGAGCTCAAAGCTAAACTTGCAGGTGGTGCCCAAATGTTTTCCTTTCAGACGAATAGTGATATTATTCGAATTGGAAAACGTAATGTTGATGCGGTATTAGAAAAGTTGAATCACCATCATATTCCAGTAGTTTCACAAGATGTTGGTGGGAATTTTGGTCGAACAATAGAGTTTGACCCACAAACGTGTAAATTGAAGGTTAGAACAATAACAAAAGGCGAACATTATATTTAATACTACTATGGAAAGAGAGGAGCATACTATGTGGGAACAAAAATCTCTCCTCTAGAACTAAATCTATGGCAAAAATGGAAAAACAGTCAAGATAATGATGCAGCAAATCAATTAATTAAGCAATATTCATATTTAGTCGACTATCATGTGGAAAGAATGTATAGTCAGTTACCTAAAACGGTACAAAAAGAAGATGTCAAAAGTCTAGGTTTATTCGGTTTATATGATGCATTAAAAAAATTCGATATTAGTCGTGATTTAAAATTTGATACATATGCATCATTTCGTATTCGTGGCGCGATTATCGACGGTTTACGAAAAGAAGACTGGTTACCTCGAACAATTCGAGAGAAAACAAAGAAAATTGAACAAATGACTAAGGAGTTAGAGCAGCTCCAACAAAGAGAAGTAACCTCATTAGAAGTAGCTGAAGCATTAAATATGACCGTTCAAGAAGTTGAATCTTATGTACACGACAATCTCGTAGCAAATATTCTTTCTATAGAAGAGAAACCATCAAATGATTTACATCAAAATAAAGAGGGTATTGGTTATACAATACCAGATAAAAATACTATTCAACCGGAATCTTATATTGTTAGGAATGAACAATATAAAGAGCTCAGTGATAGTTTGAAAGCATTAAAAGAAAATGAACAATTAATAATTAGCTTGTTCTACCAAGAAGGCCTTACCTTTACTGAAATTGGTCAAGTTCTTGGTTTAACTACATCGAGAATCTCTCAAATTCATAAGAAAGCAATTTATAAGCTTCGTAACATATTGGGGCAAGCTTTGTAATATTTTTCCCTAGTCATAATGTTTTATAATTGGAGAACCTCATATGTCATTCTTTCATCTTTAAGAAAGTGGTGGTACACTTGAGTTGGAAATCTGTTGAGATGCAGGTTGCCCTTCCAAGGTCACAAGATGCAGGTAAACTTCAAGAACTACACAATAAACAGAATCAGCATTTTCAGGAGGCACTTGCTCAAAGTCAACTTATTCAAGAAAAAGATAAACGTAGAAAAGTTCAAGATTTTGAAAATGTCCAATTGAAAAATGATAGTAAACGAAACGATGAAACAAATCTCTTGGATGAGAAAGTGGATAAAGATGTACCAAAGAACATGATGGAAACGGTAATACATCCATATTTGGGGAATAACTTTGACTGTAGGAGCTAGTGTTTTATGACTTCATACTTTATGATTGTGAGCATCTTAATTCATATCATTACAATTTCAGCCATCATAATATTAAATAAAGGATATAAGCGTCTTTCTAGACAATCGAGAAAAAACGCTACTAATACTTCGGAAATTATGGATATTATGAAAAATTATTTAGATGAGATTAAGCAAGAGAATAGTTTTTTACAGCAAGAACTATTAAAAAGTAAGTCAAATCTTAAAGCCCCATCCAAAAATATAGCTGAAACAGAGAAATCATCTAGTAGTGTAGAGAAACCAGAAATGGGCACATTTACTAATAATGAAACAAAATTTGTTGTTGAATCTAAATTAGATTCTGAACGTGACATGAAAAAAGAACATAATTCACAACGAGATCAGAAAGAATTAGAAGTTAAGCAAGATTCTTTTCAGTTCTTTTTGCCTAAAAAAGATGTCCAAGATGATGTGGAAGTTTCCTTGCAATCCCGGATTATGAGGTTACATAATGATGGATATACTGTAGAAGAAATAGCCCGATCCGTTGGGTGTGGAAAAACAGAAGCTGAATTAATTATTAAGATATATGAAAAAAGTAATAATTAAACTTGATAACAAAGGTTTGGTATGATATATTTATTTTTGGTGTAAATACAATAAATATTATTTATAACCACACACGCTTCAGAGGATTTGTATAGAAGGTGCCAATTGGTCTCTATACAAAAATGATTCGAAGCGGAGGACAAACCAAGGAGGAAAAAACATGTCAGTAATTTCTATGAAGCAATTACTAGAAGCTGGTGTACATTTCGGACACCAAACTCGCCGTTGGAACCCTAAAATGAAGAAATATATCTTCACTGAGCGTAACGGCATCTATATTATCGATCTTCAAAAAACAGTTAAGAAGGTTGAAGAAGCTTACAACTATGTAAAAGAGCTTGCTGCTAATGGTGGTACTGTATTATTCGTAGGTACTAAAAAACAAGCACAAGATTCTGTTAAAGAGGAAGCTATCCGTTCTGGAATGTATTATGTAAACCAACGTTGGTTAGGTGGTACATTAACAAACTTCCAAACAATCCGTAAACGTATTAACCGTTTAGTTGAGATTGAAAAAATGGAAGAAGATGGAACTTTCGATGTACTTCCTAAAAAAGAAGTTGTAGGTTTACTAAAAGAAAAAGAACGTCTTGTTAAATTCCTAGGTGGAATTAAAGACATGAAGAAACTTCCAGATGCAATGTTTGTAATCGACCCTCGTAAAGAGCGTATTGCAATTGCTGAAGCACATAAATTAAACATTCCTATTATCGGAATTGTTGATACGAACTGTGATCCAGATGAAATTGATTACGTAATCCCAGCTAACGATGATGCTATCCGCGCTGTGAAACTTTTAACAGGTAAAATTGCAGATGCTATCCTTGAAGTTAAACAAGGTGAAGAACTAGAAGTAGCTGAAGAAGCTCAAAAAGAAGTTTCAGAGAACGAAACTCAAGAAGCTTAATTCTAAAAGGTCAGGTGATAAGAGGATAAGCCTTTTATCACCTTTTTTTAAGGCATGTTATTCACTACAATGTAAATCATAATAAATGTAAAATACTAAGGAGGATTTCATAATGGCTATTACTGCACAATTAGTAAAAGAACTTCGCGAAAAAACTGGTGCTGGTATGATGGATTGTAAAAAAGCACTAACAGAAACAAACGGTGACATTGACAAAGCAATTGATTACTTAAGAGAAAAAGGTATTGCAAAAGCAGCTAAAAAAGCTGACCGTATTGCTGCAGAAGGTTCTACATATATTGCATCTGAAGGCAATACAGCGGTTCTACTAGAAGTAAACTGTGAAACTGACTTTGTTACTAAAAATGACCAGTTCAAAGTTTTACTAGAAGACCTAGCTAAACATTTATTATCACAAAAACCTAATACTGTTGAAGAAGCTCTACAACAACCTTTAAACGGTAACGGTGATACAGTTGAAACTTACATCAATTCTGCAATTGCTAAAATTGGTGAAAAAATTTCACTACGTCGTTTTGAGATTTTAACTAAAACAGATAACGATGTTTTTGGCGAATACCTTCATATGGGTGGACGTATCGGTGTGTTAACTTTATTAGAAGGAACTACAGACGCATCTGTTGCTAAAGATGTAGCAATGCACGTTGCCGCTGTAAATCCAAAATATGTATCTCGTGATCAAGTATCTGAAGATGTTATTAATCACGAACGTGAAGTGTTAAAACAACAAGCATTAAATGAAGGCAAACCTGAAAAAATCGTTGAAAAAATGGTTGAAGGTCGCTTAGGTAAATTCTTTGAAGAAATCTGTCTATTAGAACAAGGTTTCGTAAAAGATCCAGACCAAAAAGTGAAAAAATATGTTGAAAGTAAAGGTGCATCTGTAAATACTTTCGTGCGTTTTGAAGTTGGAGAAGGTTTAGAAAAACGTTCAGAAAACTTTGCAGAAGAAGTAATGAGCCAAATTAATAAATAATTTGTAAGAATCTACAATAATAGGGGACATTATATGTTCCCTATTTCACCATAAATACATAGATTATTCACTAAAAATTCGATCTATGGAGGTTAATATGACAACAGCTCGTTACAATAGAATTGTATTAAAATTAAGCGGCGAAGCACTGAGTGGTAGCCAAGGTTATGGTATTGAACCTAAAATAATCCAATCGATAGCAGCACAAATAAAAGAAGTAGCTAACCTTGGGGTAGAAGTTGCAGTTGTAGTTGGTGGAGGAAATATTTGGCGTGGTAAAGTTGGTAGTGAAATGGGAATGGACCGTGCTACTGCTGATTATATGGGCATGTTGGCAACGGTAATGAACTCCCTTGCTTTACAAGATGCACTAGAAACGATTGATATTCCTTCTAGAGTTCAAACATCAATTGAAATGCGCCAAGTGGCAGAACCTTATATAAGAAGAAAAGCTATTCGACATCTAGAAAAGAAACGTGTAGTAATTTTCGCAGCCGGAACTGGTAATCCTTACTTCTCTACAGATACTACTGCTGCATTAAGAGCAGCAGAAATTGAAGCAGAAGTTATCTTAATGGCAAAAAATAATGTAGATGGTGTTTACTCGGACGATCCTCGCATTAACAAAGATGCTAAAAAGTATGATAATATTTCTTATATGGAAATGTTGAATGAAGGTCTTGGTGTGATGGATTCAACTGCTTCTACATTATGTATGGAAAATGATATACCATTAATTGTGTTTTCTATCACAGAAGAAGGTAATATTAAACGAGTTGTCCAAGGTGAGACAATCGGGACTACAATAAGGGGGAAATAATATTATGACAGATCAAATTATGAATGAATGCCAGGATAAAATGAAACTAGCTGTACAAGCATTCTCTAGAAATTTGGCTACAGTACGAGCAGGTAGAGCTAATCCAAGCCTATTAGATAATGTATTTGTTGACTATTACGGAGCAAGTACACCGTTAAATCAGTTAGCTACAATTGCTGCACCAGAAGCTCGTTTACTAGTTATTACTCCTTATGATAAAACAGCAATGGGTGATATTGAAAAAGCTATTCAAAAAGCTGATTTAGGACTATCACCGTCAAATGATGGTAATGTAATTCGTATCAACATTCCAGCATTAACAGAAGAACGTAGAAAAGATTTAGTAAAAGTTGTCGGGAAGTTTGCGGAAGAATATCGTGTTCAAGTAAGAAATGTTCGTCGTGATTCTAATGATGCATTGAAAAAAGCTGAGAAGAATGGTGATTTAACAGAAGACGAATTAAGAGTTTCTCAAGACGATGTTCAGAAATTAACCGATAAATATATTGCTGAAATTGACCAACTAGCTAAAAATAAAGAAAAAGAAATTATGGAAGTTTAATCTTCTTCCTACCTAAAATGTAATTTATGAAAAATAAAAGCCCTCTTTTTTAAGGGGGCTTTTGTATTCTATTCGGATAACCTGTATAATAAATGGTAGCTTTTTACTTGTTATTTATATACACTCTTATTATTAGGATAAAATATAAAATTGTACTGTATGTCATATAATACTTGATTTTAGCATAGTTATAAGAGTATTTTTAAATGTATAAACACCAGTGTTCGGAGGAATATTGCCTATGAAAATTCCCTTTTTTAATCAGAAGAAGGAAGAAGGACCACAAGAAGAATTTGATTTAACAAATGTACCAAATCATATAGCAATCATTATGGACGGGAATGGACGTTGGGCAAAGAAAAAAGGTCTACCAAGAATTGCCGGTCATAAAGCAGGCATGGATGTAGTAAAAGATACGGTTGAAGTCGCTGTGAAATACAATATTCAAACTTTAACATTGTTTGCTTTTTCAACAGAAAATTGGAAGCGACCAAAGCAAGAGGTAGAATATTTATTAAAATTACCAAAGGAATTTTTACACACTTATTTACCAGGATTGATGAAAAATAATGTGCGAATCGAAATAATTGGAGACATCGAATCTTTACCAGTACATACGAAAGAAGCAATTCAGTATGCGAAGGAAAAAACAAAAGATAATGATGGCTTATTACTTAACTTTGCATTAAATTATGGTAGTAGACACGAGATATTAGAAGCGATTAAATTAATAATGGAAGACATTGATAATCAAAAATTTACACTTGAACAACTAGACGAAAAGTTGTTATCTAAATATTTATATACAAATGGATTATCAGATCCTGATTTGTTAATTCGTACAAGTGGTGAACAGCGATTAAGTAATTTCTTGCTTTGGCAACTTGCGTATACGGAGTTTTGGTTTACTGATGTGTTATGGCCTGACTTTAATGAAGAGATATTCGTTGAAGCATTATTAGAGTATCAGAATAGGTCAAGACGTTTTGGAGGTATTTAAGGTGATGTTTGGCAAATGAAACAAAGAATAATAACAGCGCTAATTGCATTAATTTTATTCATACCAATTATTATCTATGGTAAATCGCCATTTACTGTCGTAGTTTACTTATTAGCAACGATAGGCCTTTATGAATTGCTAAAAATGCATAAAATTAAGTGGACTTCTACTGTCGGGATTATGGCAATGCTATTACTATGGCTTTTATTATATCCAGCTACCGGATGGCCATTACCTGGCCTGTTTTTTAATAATCCCGTTCAAATAGTATTAGTATTTCTACTTTTACTATTGGCATATACCGTATTATTAAAGAATAGATTTACATTTGATGATGTTGGTTTTGTGTTGCTAGCAGTACTATATGTTGGTATGGGTTTCTTCTATTTCTTAGAAACGAGACACGACTCAAATGGACTAGCTCAAATCTTTTTTGCGCTTTTATTAATTTGGTCAACGGATACAGGAGCATATTTTGCAGGAAGAGCATTTGGAAAACATAAACTATGGCCGGAAATTAGTCCTAATAAGACTATTGAAGGTGCTGTAGGTGGAATTATTTTAGCTATTATTGTTGGAATAGTATTTGATATGATTTATGAGTTTCCATATAATATGTTAACGATTGTTTTTATATCTGTGATTGTATCTATATTTGGTCAAATTGGTGATTTAGTAGAGTCTGCATTTAAACGACACTATGATGTGAAAGATTCAGGTAATATCTTACCAGGACATGGTGGTATTTTAGATAGATTTGATAGTGCTATTTTTGTTTTTCCAGTACTACAATTAATATTACAGATTATTAATATTTAGTATAGTTATTCTATATGAATGTCTACTTCGATAAGGGAAGGTGTTTGTTTTGGTAACAGTTATTGCTTTTATACTTATGTTCGGGCTACTAGTATTTGTCCATGAACTTGGACATCTTATTTTTGCCAAACGAGCTGGAATGTTAGCAAGAGAATTTGCTATTGGAATGGGACCTAAAATATTCTCATTTACAAAGAACGATACACTATACACAATTCGCTTACTACCTATTGGTGGTTATGTACGTGTTGCAGGTGAAGATCCAGAAATCGTTGAACTAAAGCCTGGACACCATATAGGATTGGAATTTGATGAAGAAGGAAAAGTTAATAAAATAATTGTAAATAACAAATCAAAACACCCGAATGCAAGAGTTATTGAAGTAGAATCAGTAGATCTAGATCATGAATTATTTATTAAAGGTTATGAAATTGATGATGAAGAGAACTTACTCTCATTTGATGTAGATCGACGCGCTCTATTTGTTATGGATGAAAAAGAAACTCTAATTGCCCCGTATGACCGACAATTTGCTTCTAAGACTCCAGGACAACGGGCAATGCAGTTATTTGCAGGTCCCTTAATGAACTTTCTTTTAGCAATTTTAATATTTGTTATATTAGGAGTAGTACAAGGAGTTCCAGTGGATGAAGCAAAAATAAGTAAGGTTGTACCAGGTGACCCAGCCGAACAAGCAGGATTCCTTCCTAATGATGAGATTATTCAAATTGATGATGTAGCTATATCAACATGGGAAGAATTTACGACTATTGTTAGAGAAAATCCAGGTAAAGAATTAAGTATGACTGTCCTTCGAGATGGAGAAACATTGAATTTAATAGTTACACCTAATGAAGTCCCATATGAAGGGCCGGAAGGTTCATATGGTCAAATTGGAGTATATCAAGCTCTTGAAAAGACATTCTTAGGATCATTTAAATATGGGGCAGAAAAAACCTATGAAACAACATCTCTCATTTTAACTAATTTAGCTATGCTTGTAACAGGTCAACTTGGGATTGAAATGTTATCTGGCCCAGTCGGTATTTACGATGCAACTGATCAAGTTGTACAAACAGGCTTTATGAATTTCCTCATGTGGACAGCTATTTTAAGTATTAACCTAGGTGTTGTTAATTTAGTTCCATTACCAGCATTAGATGGTGGAAGATTATTATTCGTTGGAATTGAATTAGTTCGAGGTAAGCCGATGGAACCTGAAAAAGAAGGGATTTTCCATTTTGTTGGATTTGCTCTGTTAATGCTATTAATGATTATAGTTACGTGGAATGATATACAACGTCTCTTCCTGTAAAGAAATGATTACCAGATTAAAAGGGTTGTCACCCTTAGGTAAAGAAGGTACTATAGAAATAGAATATTGATTATATTGGAGCCCTTGTCTTTTTAGTTGACAAGGGTTTCCATTATTTACACTTTCCTGAAATTCTATACTTGCAAAATAAAGCAGGAGGAATATGAGAATGGATATTTCAAAAAATGAGAAGTTGAACTTGTTATTGAATCAAATTGAACTTCCAAAAGAATATGTCAATCAATACTTTGTAAACAGTTTATTATTAAAACTAGATATTTTTAAGCAACAAAAGCAGTGGAACTTTCACATTGAGTTAGAGTCTATCTTACCGACGAATGTATACCAAGAATTACTAACTCGATTAAAACATTCATTTCAACAAATTGCATCAGTAGATTTGTACTTATACACAAGAAGTAAAGAGTATACAGATGAGATTGTAAGAAATTACTGGCAATACTTTTTACAGTCCACGTCAGATATTTCACCTGCTTATAGAGACTTAGTTATTAATCAACTACCAAAAGTTACCGGTAATAAAGTTATATTAACTGCTCGAAATGAAGCAGAAGCATCTGCAGTGAAGAAGAGATTCGATGATAGTTTTAAAGATTTTTGTCATAAAGTAGGGTTATCCTATCATCCACTTACCATTGAAGTTAAAACTGAAATGGATGAAATTCAAAAGTTTCGGGAGCAACAAGCTTTAGAAGATCAAAAAATGGTATTAAAAACCATTCAAGAGAAGGAAAAGCGAGACAAAGAGCGCACTGTTGAAGTAAATCAGCCATTTTCTATTGGATATAAAATTCAAGATGATGCAGTAGAAATGCAAGAAATAGTTGAAGAAGAGAAAAGGATAACGGTTCAAGGTTACGTTTTTGATGTGGAAATTCGAAAATTAAGATCAGGAAGAAGCTTATTAATTGCGAAAGCAACTGACTACACAGATTCTTTACAAATTAAGATGTTCTCTAAAGGGGATGAGGACGCCAATAAATTTGAACAGTTGAAGAAGGGAATGTGGATTAAAGCTCGTGGTAGTATACAAACGGACATGTACTCCAACGAGTTAGCCATGATGGCAAATGATATGCATGAAGTAAAAGTGGCTAGCCGTGAAGATACAGCCCCTGAGTCAGAGAAGCGAGTAGAATTTCATACGCATACAACTATGAGTCAGTTAGATGCAGTTGTTTCACCTTCGAGACTTGTAGAACAAGCTGCGAAATGGGGCCACAAAGCAATTGCCATTACGGATCATGGTGGTTTGCAAGGGTTTCCTGATGCACATGGCGCAGGAAAAAAACATGGTGTGAAGGTAATGTATGGTGTTGAAGCAAATCTTGTCGATGATGGTGTTCCGATTGCATATAATGAACAAGATATCGAATTAGAGGATGCAACATATGTCGTATTTGACGTGGAAACAACAGGTCTTTCTGCAGTCTATGATACGATTATTGAACTTGCTGCAGTAAAAATTCATCAGGGTGAAATTGTCGATCGATTTGAGTCATTTGCTAATCCACACCATCCATTATCCCAAACAACGATAGATTTAACTGGTATTACAGATGACATGGTTAGAAATGCACCAGAAATTGATGACGTATTACGAGATTTTTACGAGTGGAGTGGGGACAGTATTTTTGTCGCTCATAATGCAAGTTTCGATATTGGATTTTTAAATCAAGGCTATCAAAGAATTGGTTATGAAAAAGTACAAAATCCCGTGATTGACACATTGGAACTAGCGAGATTTTTACTGCCAAACTTAAAAAACCATCGCTTAAATACATTATGTAAGCATTTAGATATTGAATTAACGCAACATCACCGAGCAATATATGACGCAGAAGCGACTGGTTACCTACTTTGGAAATTAGTCAAAAGTGCGTTGGAAAGAGAAATTACTAATCATAAGGAATTAAATGACCATATGGGTGAAGGTAATGCTTATCAACGTTCACGACCTTTCCATTGCACACTAATTGCTCAAACACAAGAAGGACTAAAAAACCTTTATAAACTAGTTTCTTTTGCACATATCAATTACTTTTATCGTGTACCACGTATTCCAAGATCTGTTTTACAAAAATATCGCACTGGAATACTTGTTGGTACCGCATGTGATAATGGAGAAGTCTTTGAAACAATGATGCAAAAATCAGCTGAAGAAGCTGAAAATGTTGCAGCATTTTACGATTATATTGAAGTACAACCTCCAACGAACTATACCCATCTGATCGAAAAAGAGCTCGTTCAGAATGAAGCGCAAATTTTAGACATCATTAAGAAGATCGTTGAGGTTGGTGAAAAGTTAGGAAAGAAAGTAATCGCTTCTGGAAATGTTCATTATATTGATAATCATGAAAAACTATATAGACAGATCCTTATCGCATCGCAATCTGGAAATCCTTTAAACCGTGTGAATTTACCAGATACTCCATTCCGCACGACAAACGAAATGTTGGAACTGTTTAGTTTCTTAGGAGCCAAAAAGGCAAAAGAAATTGTTGTGGAAAATACTCAAGCCCTAGCAGATGAAATTGATGATATCTCACCAGTAAAGGATGACTTATATACACCTAAAATTGAAGGTGCTGATGATGAAATTAGAAACCTGTGCTACACAAGGGCAAAAAAAATCTATGGAGAACCTGTTCCTAAAATAGTAACAGACAGGTTAGAGAAGGAACTAGACAGTATTATTAGTAATGGTTTCTCTGTAATCTATCTCATCTCTCATAAATTAGTTAAGAAATCATTAGATGATGGTTACCTAGTAGGATCAAGGGGATCAGTAGGTTCATCTTTCGTAGCGACGATGACTGAAATTACTGAAGTAAATCCTTTACCTCCACACTATGTATGTCCAAGTTGTCATTATAATGAATTTATTACCGATGGCTCTGTTGCCAGTGGTTATGATTTAGCGGATAAGGACTGTCCTAATTGTGGTACCTCGTTAACAAAAGATGGACAAGATATCCCGTTCGAAACATTCCTTGGATTTAAAGGTGATAAAGTACCGGATATTGATTTGAACTTTTCTGGTGAATATCAACCTAAAGCACATAATTACACAAAGGTTTTATTTGGTGAGGATTATGTTTATCGAGCAGGAACTATCGGAACCATTGCTGAGAAAACAGCTTATGGATATGTAAAAGGTTATGCTTCGGATAAAAACTTGATGTTTAAAAATGCAGAAGTAGACCGATTAGTTAAAGGGTGTACCGGAGTAAAGAGAACGACAGGACAGCACCCGGGTGGTATTATCGTTGTACCTGATTATATGGAAATCTATGATTTTACACCTATTCAATTCCCTGCAGATGATAGAAAAAGCGAATGGAAAACAACGCATTTTGACTTCCACTCCATTCATGATAACTTATTGAAATTGGATATACTTGGACACGATGACCCGACTGTTATTCGTATGCTTCAAGATTTAAGTGGAATTGATCCTAAAACAATTCCAACAGATGATAAGGAAGTAATGAAAATATTCTCTAGTACAGAATCGCTAGGTGTGACACCGGAACAAATTAATTGTAAAACTGGCACATTGGGTGTACCAGAGTTTGGGACAAAGTTTGTTCGTCAGATGCTAGAAGATACGAAACCAAGTACGTTTGCAGAATTAGTCATTATTTCTGGATTGTCACATGGAACGGATGTTTGGTTAGGCAATGCTCAAGAATTAATTAATGATGGAATATGTGAGTTACCTGACGTTATTGGTTGTCGTGACGATATAATGGTTTATTTAATGCATAAAGGCTTAGAAGCGTCATTGGCATTTAAAATTATGGAATCTGTACGTAAAGGTAAAGGTCTGCAGGATGAGTGGATCGAAGAAATGAAAAAGCATGGTGTGCCAGACTGGTATGTGGAATCGTGTAAAAAAATAAAATATATGTTCCCGAAAGCCCATGCGGCTGCTTATGTATTAATGGCTGTAAGAATTGCATATTTTAAAGTTCATTATCCAATCTACTTCTATGCTGCATACTTTACGGTAAGAGCGGGAGATTTTGAATTAGATACAATGGTAAAAGGATCTGATGCCTTACGCAAACGTATTGAGGAAATATATGCAAAAGGTAACGATGCTGCTCCAAAAGAAAAGAGTTTATTAACTGTATTAGAAGTAGCGTTAGAAATGTGTGAGCGAGGATTTTCATTCCAAAAAGTAGATTTATATAAATCGAAAGCTAGTGAATTTATAGTAGAAGGTAATACGCTAATTCCACCATTTAATGCCGTTGAAGGACTAGGAACGAATGCAGCAATCAATATTGTTAATGCAAGAGAAGAAGGCGAGTTTCTATCCAAGGAAGACTTAAGAGAACGTAGTAAAATATCTAAAACAGTGTTAGAGTATTTAGATAATCATGGGTGTCTTGAAGGAATGGAAGAGAAAAATCAATTATCTCTTTTCTAAAATAATTGAAACTGTAGAAGAAGAGGTTAGTCATAGGTAATTTACTTGAGTAACCTCTTCCTTTATATCTTCTAATATCTTTCATGACTTATTTTACTTGAAAACGCATAACAATTATATGTATACTTAATTCCGAATTATAAAATATTATTCAATTATACATACAATACACTCTAAGGAAGTGATTGGTTTGTTTGAATTAGAAGAGAGTAAAGATATCCATGGATTTCTCATACTTAATAGAGAACGATTTGAAAAAGAATTATTAAGTGTTGCTGTAAATGTACGAGATAAAATTAATGAGATACACTTAATTGGTAATATTAATTTGCTAGATAATGCTCATCAATTAATTCTTCTTGTAGTAAATCAAAAAGAGAAGGAAGTTATGGAATTTGCTCAAAAAGAAGGCATATTATGGGCAAAGCACGCAATGACTCTTAGCTTTAAACTAGAATGGATTCGAGCAATTCGTAAGACATTTTGGAGTTTTTTAGAATTATTTGATGGTATGAATAGTGTTGATAAAAAGAGTCAAGAATTTTATGCAGAAACAAGTACATATAATGAATTGATTGATTCCTTTATAAATAACTTCTTCATCAGTTATTCTACGTACAAGGATGAACTTATTGAAAAACAACGAACTTTAGTTAACAAATTATCCGTACCAATTATCCCAATAACACCTGATGTGAGTATTTTGCCTTTAATTGGTACAATTGATAGTAATCGTGCAAATGTCATTGAAGAAAAAGTTCTTTTTGAAGTAGGAAGATTACGAATCAAAACGCTAATAATGGATTTATCAGGGATTGCTAAGATGGATAATGATGCAATCGAACTATTTTTAAAATTATTAAATGGCATAACGATGATGGGGAGTAAATTAATTATTACTGGTTTACGTCCTGAAATAGTAAGCAATATGATGAAACTTAATGTCGACTTCGGCACAAAAGTAACTACAAGAGCAACTTTACAAAATGCACTACAAGACTACTTGAAAATTGATCAACTAAACAATAATGATACATTAGAGGACTTATTTTCAAAAGTTATTCAGTGATAATTGTTATGTTAATTCCTTGCTTTGATAGTGTATTTATGGTATATTTTAGAAGCAAGTATTGATAGTGTCGGACTAAAGAGTGGGAATTTCCCACTCTTTCTTCGTAATCTGCCTACTTTGTTTATACTTCCCTTGCCATCTAGGCAAGGGTTTTATATTGGTAAATTAATACTGTATTACATACTAATTTGCTTAAATGGAGTGTGGACATAGTCTAGCTTCAGCATATTCACTACTATTAAATGAAAATAGTGCAGTTAGTCAATAATAACAATTAAGAAGTGCAGCCAGAGTTAAAGGAGGAAGGTTAAATTTGAGCTCTCAAGTTGTAAAAACAACGGAAGAATTAGTACTACCTATATTAGAAGAAAATAATCTTGAATTAGTTGATATTGAATATGTAAAAGAAGGTAAAAATTGGTTTTTACGTATATTTATTGACAAAGAAGGCGGCATAGATATTACAGAATGTGGAGAAGTGTCCGAACAATTAAGTGAAAAGCTAGATGAATTGGACCCAATTAAAGAAGCATACTTTCTAGAAGTCTCCTCACCAGGAGTAGAGCGCCCAATTAAAACTGTGGAAGACTTTACTAAAAGTATTAATAAAAACGTGCATGTGAAGCTTTTTGAGCCAATTGATGGTGAAAAAGTATATGAAGGTATTTTGCTCAGCTTTGAAAATGAAATAGCAACGATTGAATACAAAGTAAAAACGAGAAAAAAACAAGTAGAGATTCCATTTAATAAAATAGCTAAAGCGCGACTAGCTGTAGCACTTTAAAGGGGGAAAATTAGGAAATGAGCAGTCAACTGTTCGATGCAATTGAACATTTAGGTAAAGAAAAAGGTATTGACAAGGAAGTTTTAATTGAGGCATTAGAAGCGGCATTAATTTCTGCTTATAAAAAGAATTTTAAATCTGCTACAAATGTTCGCGTTGAGTTAGATGAAAATGCAGGAACAATGAAAGTTTATTCAAGGAAAACAGTAGTAGAAGAAGTATTGGACCCACAACAAGAAATTTCACTAGATGAAGCTAAAAAAATAGATGTTAATTATGAAATCGAAGACATTATTGAAGTAGAAGTTACACCAAAAGATTTTGGAAGAATTGCAGCTCAGGCTGCTAAACAAGTTGTAACTCAACGTGTTCGAGAAGCTGAGCGTGGTGTTATCTTTAGTGAATATGTGGATCGTGAAGAAGATGTCATGACTGGTATTATCCAACGACTTGATCCTAGATTTGTATATGTAAATCTTGGGAAAGTAGAAGCGAAACTACCAGAATCAGAACAGATGCCAACAGAAGATTATCAAGTTCATGATCGATTAAAAGTATTTGTTACGAAAGTAGAAAATACTAGTAAGGGTCCACAAATCTTTATTTCAAGGTCTCATCCTGGATTATTAAAACGTTTGTTTGAAATGGAAGTACCTGAAATTTATGACGGAATTGTTGAAATAAAGTCTGTTGCGAGAGAAGCAGGAGACCGTTCTAAAATTGCTGTCTATGCTGAAGATCCAGATATTGATCCAGTAGGTTCTTGTGTAGGACAAAAAGGTGGACGTGTTCAAGCAATCGTTAATGAGTTAAAAGGTGAGAAGATTGATATCGTTGAATGGTCTGATGACCCTGTAGTTTACGTATCAAATGCGTTAAGCCCATCGAAAGTAGTTGATGTACTAGTTAACGAAGAAGAGAAGTCGACAACGGTAATTGTACCGGATTATCAACTATCACTTGCAATTGGTAAACGTGGTCAAAATGCGAGACTAGCTGCTAAGTTAACTGGTTGGAAAATAGATATTAAGAGTGAAACTGATGCACTTAATGAAGGGTTAATAAATGAGCAAGCTGAGGAAGAAAATCTAGATATCGAAGAGGACTTGTTCGAATAAGGGAGAGATATTTATGGTCGGGAAACGTAAAACTCCAGAGCGTAAATGTGTAGTAACCAATGAAATGAAACCTAAAAAGGAATTAATTCGAGTTGTACGAAACAAAGAAGGAGAGGTCTTTGTTGATCCAACTGGAAAGAAAAATGGTAGAGGTGCATACTTGTCAAAAGATTTAAATGTAGTTGAACAAGCTGAAAAAACAGGTGTACTAAATAAACATTTAAATGTTGAAGTAGATGACTCTATCTATAGCGAATTAAGAAGGTTAATAAGTGGTCGCAATGAAAAATAACTATTTAAATATTATTGGGATAGCATTTCGAGCGGGTAAATGTTCAATTGGGGAAGAAACGATTGTTAAAGACATTCAAAAGAGTAGAGCAAAATTAGTGTTAATCGCAAATGACGTAGGTCCGCAAACGAAAAAAAAGTTAACAGATAAATGTCACTCTTATGAAATACCATATTTCATCGTTCAAGATGACCGCCATACTTTATCAAATGCTATCGGGAAATCCCAAAGAGTAGCCATTGCAGTATTAGACGAGGGTTTTGCAAAAAAACTAATGTCGTTACTCGGGTAAATAAATTCGGGGGTGAACATATGCGTAAAATGCGTGTATATGAGTATGCAAAACAACAAAATGTAACAAGTAAAGATGTTATTAATTTCTTAAAAGAGAATAATATTGAAGTCTCTAATCATATGTCAACAATAGAAGGAGATACTATTAAGAAGCTAGATCAAAAATTCTCTACTAAAAAAGAATCAACAACATCTAATAATCAAAATGAAACACAATCTAAAACAAAAGTAACAAGTAATACAGAAGAAAAGAATAAAGAATCAAAACCAAAACAAAAGTCTCAAACAAACCGTGGGGAGCAACAGAATAAAAAACATATGAATAATAAACCAAAAACAAACAACAAACAACAACAGAATAGAAATGCAAAGAATAACAAAAAAAATCATAATAAAGCGAAGGAGCAACATGTGGTGAAAGAGACACCGAAAGAGATTAAATACTCCGGAACTTTAACTGTTGGCGACTTAGCTGACAAATTAAATAAAGATGCATCTGAAATTATTAAAAAGTTAATGTTTTTAGGAGTAATGGCAACTAAAAACCAAGATCTAGATGATGATGCGATTGAACTTATCTGTGCGGAATTTGACGTTGCAGTTGAGAAAGAAATTATTTTAGAAGATACAGACCTTGATAAATATATGGAAGTCGATAATGAAGCTGATTTAGTGGAAAGACCTTCTGTTGTAACAATTATGGGACACGTTGACCATGGTAAAACAACTTTATTAGATTCTATCCGTAATACAAAAGTTACAGCCGGAGAAGCCGGTGGAATTACCCAACATATCGGAGCTTATCAAATTAAAAGAGATGGTAAGAAAATTACATTTCTAGATACACCTGGGCATGCTGCGTTTACAAGTATGCGTTCACGTGGTGCACAAATCACTGATATTGCAATATTAGTTGTAGCAGCAGATGATGGTGTAATGCCTCAAACTGTTGAAGCGATAAACCACGCGAAAGCTGCAGAAGTGCCAATTATCGTTGCCGTAAATAAAATTGATAAAGAAACAGCTAACCCGGATCGTGTAATGCAAGAACTTACAGAATACGAATTAATTCCTGAGGACTGGGGTGGAGATACTATTTTCGTACCTCTTTCTGCCCTAAAAGGTGAAGGAATTGACGACCTGTTAGAAATGATTATTTTAGTTTCTGAAGTAGAAGAACTGAAAGCTAATCCTAATCGTAACGCAACTGGAACTGTTATTGAAGCACAGTTAGATAAAGGTCGCGGTTCAGTAGCTACATTACTAGTGCAAAATGGAACATTGCATGTTGGTGATCCAATTGTAGTAGGAAGTACTTTTGGCCGTGTTCGTGCAATGGTAAATGACATTGGACAACGAGTAAAAGAAGCTGGACCATCAACTCCAGTTGAAATAACTGGTTTAAATGATGTTCCTCAAGCAGGGGATCAATTTGTCGTATTTAAAGATGAGAAGACTGCACGACAAATTGGTGAAGCACGTCAACAAAAACAAATTCAAGAAAATAGATCAGAAAGCACAAAAGTTAGCTTAGAAGATTTATTTGAACAAATTAAACAAGGTGAAATGAAAGAAATTAATGTCATCTTAAAAGCTGATGTACAAGGTACTGTAGAAGCATTAGCATCTTCACTACAAAAAATTGAAGTAGAAGGTGTGAAGATTAAGATTATCCATACTGGTGTCGGTGCCATTACTGAATCTGATATTATTCTTGCATCTGCATCGAATGCTATTGTGATCGGATTTAACGTTCGCCCTGATGCAAATGCTCGTAATGCTGCCGATTCAGAAAAAGTAGATATTCGCTTACACCGTGTAATTTATAAAGCAATTGAAGAAATTGAAGCGGCAATGAAAGGTATGCTAGATCCAGAATTTGAAGAAAAAGTAATTGGTCAAGCAGAAGTTCGTGAAACATTTAAAGTTTCTAAAGTTGGAACAATCGCAGGTAGCTATGTGACAGATGGTAAGATTACTCGTGATGCAGGTGTACGTCTAATTCGAAATGGTGTTGTCTTATTTGAAGGTGAAATTGATGCCTTAAGACGTTTCAAAGATGACGTGAAAGAAGTAGCTCAAAATTATGAGTGTGGTATTACGATTAAAAATTATAATGATATTAAAGAAGGAGATATCATTGAAGCATTCGTCATGGAGGAAATAGAACGTCGATGATTTTCTATGTAGAGGTAGAATGCTTATTGTATGATGCACATTCTTTAAAAGATAAGCGCTCAATTATAAAAAGGTTACTTGCTAAACTTCGGATTGAATTTAATGTTGCTGTAACAGAATTAGACTTTCATGATTTATGGCAACGTACGAAGCTTGGCATTGTAACCATTACGAATGAAAGAGCGCATGGTGATAAGGTCGTACAAGAAGTCCTCCGAGTAATAGATACGTATACTGAACTAGAACGAACGATTACGAACGTTGAAATAGTTTAGGGATACTATGTATCATGTCTTCTTATATAATGAGGTGATAATATATGAGTAACTTACGAGCAACTCGTGTTGCCGAACAAATGAAAAAAGAACTTGGAGAAATTTTAACAAGAAAAATTAAGGACCCTCGCGTCGGGTTTGTTACTGTTACTGATGTCGAAGTAACTGGTGACTTACAACAGGCAACGGTGTATATCTCTGTCCTTGGCGATGATTCAAAAAAGAAAGATACATTGCTTGGTTTAGCGAAAGCCAAAGGTTTTATTCGTTCTGAGATTGGCAGTCGTATTAGATTACGAAAAACACCGGAAATTAATTTTGAATTTGATGAAGCACTCGAATATGGAAACCGAATTGATTCCATTTTACGGGATTTAAATAAGCAATGAATTATAGATTGTAATAATAAAAAATCTGACTCGGTTGGGTCAGATTTTTGTTAGAAGTAAACTATTGGGAGGTACAACGAATGGACGGAATATTACCTCTATGGAAACCAAAAGGTATGACATCACATGATTGTGTCATGAAAATTAGAAGGCTATTTGGAACGAGAAAAGTAGGCCATACTGGAACGCTTGATCCGGAAGTAGAAGGTGTACTACCAATTTGTATAGGTCAAGCAACTAAAATAGTTCAGTTTTTAACAGAGACGAAAAAGATATATGTTGCTGAATTAACTTTAGGGACATCTACGGAAACAGAAGATGCATATGGAAATATCGTCGAAGAAGTAACAGTTGAAAAAATTCCATCTCTACAAGAAATTGAAAACGTGTTACAATCTTTTGTAGGTGAAATTAAACAAGTACCTCCAATGTATTCGGCAGTTAAGGTGAATGGTAAGAAATTGTATGAATACGCTCGGGCAAACGAGACGGTAGATCGACCAGTTAGAAAAGTATTTATTCATGATATTAACTTATTATCTACGGAAGAAAAATCGATAACTTTTCGTGTTACATGTTCAAAAGGTACATATATTCGTACATTATGTGTTGATATAGGTGAAGAGTTAGGTTATCCAGCACATATGTCCTTTTTAGTCCGTGAAGCAACAGGAGAAATTACAAAAGAAGATACTATCACGTTTGAAGAAATAGAATCCGCAAGTGCTGATAAAAGACATGAATTTCTTCTTCCTATTACGAACGGCTTAACACATTTGGATACGTTACAAGTAGATACGGAAACAAAACAAAAGGTACTTAATGGGCAAAAATTAATAAAGCCAAAAATTATTACTGATACGAAACCATTTAAAGTAATGCATGGTGAAAGAATTTTAGCAATTTATGCGGTACATCCTAATAAAGAGCAAGAAATTAAACCGATTCGTGTGTTTAGCGATTCGTGAAGTAGGTGAGAATATGGAAACAATCGAATTAACATATCCACATCAGTTAAATAGAGATGAGATGCCAAATACAGTTGCAGCAATTGGTTTTTTTGACGGTATACATAAAGGCCATCAAACCGTAATCCAAACCGCTATAAAACTAGCAGAAACTAAAAATATGGAAAGTGCTGTTATTACTTTTTATCCTCATCCTTCTGTAGTACTTAGGAATAATCAGGAAGTGAAATATATTACACCTCCACATGATAAACAAGTGGTTTTAGAAGAATTAGGCGTTGATAGGCTTTATATTATTAATTTTAATAAACAGCTTTCCACGTTAACTCCAGAACATTTCCTGGAACATTTTATTGTAGGGTTAAATATTCATCATATTGTTGCTGGCTTTGATTATACTTATGGTCATAAAGGGAAAGGTAACATGGAGACAATAAAGGAACATGCAAAAGGAAAGTTCGATTATACGGTAATCGATAAAGTAATACTGGATGGGGAAAAAGTAAGTTCTACAAAAATACGAAGTTTACTTGATATAGGAGATATCGAGCAAGTGAATGAACTACTTGGTAGAGTTTTCACAACAAGTGGAACAGTCGTTTCAGGATTTAAACGTGGTCGAGAACTTGGCTATCCAACTGCGAATATTCAGTATAATAATGTAGCTCATTTGCCGAAAGCAGGTATTTATGCGGTACAAGTAATTATTGATGGCAACCTTTATCGAGGAATGGCAAGCCTCGGCGTCAATCCTACATTCTCGGATGAACGATCAAATTTATCTCTAGAAGTATATATTTTTGATTTTAATCAAGATATATATGGAAAAGAGATTATCGTAGAGTGGTATAATTTTATACGTAATGAGGAAAAATTTGATAATGTAGAAGCGTTGATTCAGCAAATGGATCAAGATGAGAAAGATATTCGTCGTATATTTAGTTCCATGCAATAATTCTTTTTTATTTGTTTTTATCTTAACCTTGTAAATACTATTAGAAAAATGATATACTATAAAAGTTAAAACCTTCGCTTGGCAATTCGAGACTCCGACGATTGCTAGGGGACAGGGGATATTTAACTAATAATAGGAGGTGCCTAATATGGCTATTACAAAAGAACGTAAAAATGAGATTATCAATGAATACAAAGTTCATGAAAATGACACTGGTTCTCCAGAAGTACAGATTGCTGTATTAACTGAAGAAATCAATACATTAAATGATCATTTACGTGTTCATAAAAAAGATCATCATTCACGTCGTGGGCTTTTAAAAATGGTTGGTAAACGTCGTAACCTACTTAACTACCTACGTAATAAAGATGTTACACGTTACCGTGACCTAATTCAAAAGCTTGGCTTACGTAGATAATGTGAAAAGCAGGAGTAATCCTGCTTTTTTTTCTACGTTTTAATGAAATACATAGATAAAATTTACATTCATGATTATAAAGTATAAAATGAAATAAGTAGTGTTAACGAAAGGAGTTTTTAGTAATAATGGCCCAAGATAAACAAGTTTTCTCCACAGAAATAGGCGGGAAGCCGTTTATAGTTGAAATTGGAGAATTGGCAAAGCAAGCTGGTGGAGCTTGTATGGTACAGTATGGGGATTCTTCTGTATTAGCAGTTGCTACTGCATCCAAAGAACCGAAAGATCTTCCATTCTTTCCATTAACGGTTAATTATGAAGAAAGATTATACGCTGTAGGTAAAATACCAGGTGGTTTCATTAAGAGAGAAGGAAGACCAAGTGAGAAAGCTATTCTTGCTTCTAGACTGATTGACCGACCAATTCGTCCTCTATTCCCAGATGGTTATCGAAATGAAGTTCAAGTAATTAGTACAGTTATGAGTGTGGATCAAGATTGCTCAACTGAAATAGCTGCAATGGTTGGTTCATCAATCGCTCTTTCCATTTCAAATATACCGTTTGAACAACCAATTGCTGGAGTGCATGTTGGAAGAGTGGATGGGGAATTCATCATCAACCCTACAGTTGAACAAGAAGCAAAAAGTGATATTGAACTTACTGTTGCAGGGACAAAAGATGCAATAAACATGGTTGAAGCTGGAGCAAATGAAGTTCCTGAGGAAGTAATGTTAGAAGCAATCATGTTTGGTCATGAGGAAATTAAGAGACTTGTTGCGTTCCAAGAGGAAATTGTACAAGCTATCCAACCTGAAAAATCAGAAGTAGTTTTATTTGAAGTAGATCAAGAGCTAAAAACTAAAGTAGTCGATGAAGCACATGACAAATTGCTGGCTGCAATCCAAGTGAAAGAAAAACATGCAAGAGAAGATGCTATTAGTGAAGTAAAAGCAGAAGTATTAGCTACCTATGAAGAAGAAGAAGCGGATATAATTAAAAAGGTTAGTTCTATTCTTGACCATATGGTAAAAGAAGAAGTGCGTCGACTAATCACAAAAGAAAAAATTCGCCCTGATGGCCGTAAACCAGATGAAATTCGTCCATTATCTTCACGAATTGGCCTTCTTCCTAGAGCACATGGTTCTGGTCTATTTACGAGAGGTCAAACTCAAGCATTAAGTGTTTGTACTCTAGGTGCACTAGGGGATGTACAGATTTTAGATGGATTAGACTTGGAAGAATCAAAACGGTTTATGCATCATTATAATTTCCCACAATATAGTGTTGGAGAAACAGGACCAATGCGTGGACCAGGTCGCCGTGAAATAGGACATGGTGCCTTAGGGGAAAGAGCACTAGAAAAAGTTATTCCATCTGAAAAAGATTTCCCATATACAATCCGTTTAGTATCAGAAGTTTTAGAATCTAATGGTTCTACTTCACAAGCAAGTATTTGTGCAAGTACGTTAGCGATGATGGATGCAGGTGTTCCTATTAAGTCTCCTGTTGCTGGTATTGCAATGGGACTTGTTAAATCTGGTGAAGATTATACAATCCTAACTGATATCCAAGGAATGGAAGATGCATTAGGAGATATGGACTTTAAAGTTGCTGGTACAGAAAATGGTGTAACTGCCTTACAAATGGATATTAAAATTGATGGACTATCTAGAGAAATCTTAGAGGAAGCATTAACTCAAGCTAAAAAAGGTCGTATGCAAATTCTAGAAAGTATGATGGAAACGATATCCAAACCGAAAGAACAATTATCTGCATATGCGCCTAAGATATTAACAATGAGTATCAATCCTGATAAGATTCGTGATGTAATTGGTCCAAGTGGAAAACAAATTAATAAAATAATTGATGAAACAGGCGTTAAAATTGATATTGAACAAGATGGAAGTATCTTTATCTCTTCAACTGATCCAGAGATGAATGATAAAGCTAAAGCAATTATTGAAGACATCGTGCGTGAAGTCGAAGTTGGACAAGTGTATTTAGGTACTGTTAAGCGTATTGAGAAATTTGGTGCGTTTGTTGAAATATTTAAAGGAAAAGACGGTCTTGTTCATATTTCTGAACTTGCAGAAGAGCGTACAAACAAAGTTGAAGATGTTGTTAAGTTAGGGGACCAAATCATGGTTAAGGTTAAAGAAATTGACCAACAAGGCCGAGTGAACTTATCCCGTAAAGCAGTACTAAAGGAACAAAAAGAAAAAGCTGAAAAATCTACAATGTAGGACAATCAAGAAGCTGGAATTCCAGTTTCTTTTTTTTCATATTCCCTTCTTTCATATCTTGTCCTCTCTAGTCATATAAATGAAGAGAGGAGTGATGATATGTATAAATATCGGAATTATATTAATCTTGTTGTTTTTGTTATTATTGTATTTTTATCCTTTAATATAGAGCACAATCCGTTTCGTACAGAAAGTCAATCTGTATTCCAACAAATTGTGAAGTCGGAAGACCCTCTATTTAAAGAAATTCAAGAAAAACGAGCATCTTATGAAGAAGAACCAAAAGATGCATATATTGATAGAGTGTGGAAAAAAATGCCTGGTCGGAATGGACGAGTAGTAGATTTAGATGCGTCCTATGATCGGATGAAAAAATATGGGAAATTTAAAGAAGATCTAATTGTTTACAAACAAGTACCACCAAAGGTATCTATTCAAGATTTAGAACCATCACCTATTTATAGAGGCCATCCTGAAAAACAAATGGTAGCCTTTTTAATAAATGTTTCTTGGGGAACAGAACATATTCCAGAAGTACTTAATACATTAAAAGAACATAATGTGAAAGCAACATTCTTTATAGAAGGTAAGTGGGCAAAAGAGAATGTAGAATATGTGAAAATGATTCACGAACAGGGACATACTATTGGTAACCACGCTTATAACCATCCAGATATGGCAAGACTAGGTAGGGCGGAAATCGTAAAACAAATTAAAGACACGAACGATGTGATTAAGGCCATAACAGATGAAAATCCAAAATGGTTTGCACCTCCAAGTGGTAGCTTTAACCAAGAAGTTGTTAAAGTGTCTGAGGAGCTTAACATGTACACCATTCTATGGTCAGTGGATACGATAGATTGGAAAAATCCAACAGTAGATGTTATGATGAACCGGGTAATGAATAAGATTCATCCAGGTGCAACAATCCTAATGCACCCTACGCCAGTAATTGCAAATGGCCTGCCGCAATTAATTACTGCTTTAAAAGAAAAAAAGTATGAGATTGCGACTATTGATAAATTATTATCAGAGACACGATAGCATAACTATACAGGAGGAACTAACTTGATAGAAAAATATACAAGTAATAATGGATTGCGAATAGTTTTAGAGAAGATACCAGCGGTTCGGTCTGTTACAATTGGAATTTGGGTACTAACAGGTTCACGGAATGAAGAGAAGAGTAATAACGGAATCTCACACTTTTTAGAACATATGTTTTTTAAAGGGACTAAAACACGAACAGCTACAGATATTGCAGAAGCATTCGATTCCATTGGTGGTCAAGTAAATGCTTTCACTTCAAAAGAATATACTTGTTATTATGCAAAAGTACTTGATACACATAAGGAATATGCATTAGATATTTTAGCAGATATGTTCTTTAACTCTTCCTTTGATGAAGAAGAGATGGAGAGGGAAAAGAAAGTAGTGCTTGAGGAAATTAAAATGTATGAAGATACTCCAGATGATATCGTACATGATTTATTAGCAAAAGCTTCATATGGAGATCATCCATTAGGATATCCAATACTTGGAACGGAAGAACGGTTAAAATCGTTTTCTCCAGATAATTTAAGAGAATATATACATAATCAATATACACCAGAAAATGTCGTCGTTTCAGTAGCTGGTAATGTAGATACTGACTTCATCAGTAAGATTGAAAACTATTTTGGTCAATATCATTCAACTGTACAACGAACGGAGTTTACTAAACCAAGTTTTTTAAGTGAACAAATTGAACGCCATAAAGATACAGAACAAGCACATTTATGTATTGGCTATAATGGGCTTCCACTAGGATCAGAAGATGTTTATAGTTTAATCATTCTTAATAATGTTCTCGGTGGTAGTATGAGTTCGAGATTATTTCAAGAAGTAAGAGAAAAACGTGGCCTTGCTTATTCTGTTTTTTCCTACCACTCTTCGTTTTTAGATAATGGTCTCTTAACCATTTATGCTGGGACTGGTAAAGAACAACTTTCTTTATTAAAAGAAACGATTGAAAACACTGTTCAACTATTATCTGAAAAAGGACTTACAGAAAAAGAATTAAAGAATAGTAAAGAACAATTAAAAGGAAGCTTAATGCTTAGCTTGGAGAGTACAAATAGCCGAATGAGCCGAAATGGGAAGAACGAATTACTTTTAAAAAGGCATCGAACATTAGATGAAATGATCCAGGAAATCGATGCTGTGAGTCATGAATCAATACGTAAAGTAATTGACTCTACTTTTGGAACAAAGCCATCAACTGCAATAATTGCACCAAAATTAGTGTAATATAAGAAAAGAATCTATGATACATAGGTTCTTTTTTTTTGCATATAAATGTAATATTAACCGTGTAGGAGGCCAATTTATGCGCTATAACGAAATTAGTAATAAAGAGATAGTGAATATATCAAATGGAAAACGACTTGGACTTCTCGGTCAAACTGATTTAGAAATTGATGAAGATACGGGACAAATTAAATCATTTGTTCTTCCGAATTATAAGTGGTTCGGATTAAAAAAAGAGGGGGAAGTTGCGAAAATCCATTGGAACTCCATCAGAAAAATTGGCGAAGATATGATTATGATTGAATCAGATTAAAGATTTTTATTAAAGGTTAGTATCCAAATTAGGATACTAGCCTTTTTTTTGTATTTTAATAAGTAACATTCACTAACCGCCTAATTATTCATAAGCTATAAAGAAAAATGCTTTAGTTAACAAGCAAATTATTGTTATTTTGATATTTCAAACTCAATTTGGAGGGTGTTCTAAGTAATGAAACAAATCATAGCTGTAATAGGTGGAGATGCCAGATATTTAGAATTAATAAGGCAACTACAAAAAACTCCTAATTCCGAATTAATCTTAAGTGGATACGATAAATTAGAACAAGGATTTACAGGTTTAAATCAAATAGATTTTCAAGAATTAGATGTGGAAACATTAGATATTGTTATTTTGCCGATAACAGGAACAGATGAAGAAGGAAGAGTAGAAACTGTATTTTCTACACAAGACATTCAATTGACGGAAGAATGGTTTCTAAGGTTAAAAGAAAAAGCAGTCGTATTTACAGGAATAACAAATGACCATTTATCTGAATTAACAACGAAAACAAATACAACATTAATCCCTTTATTGAATCGTGATGATGTTGCTATTTATAATTCTATCCCTACCGCAGAAGGTGCCATAATGATGGCAATTGAAAATACAGATTACACTATACACTCTTCAAGAGTTATCGTTACAGGATTTGGAAGGGTTGGGAACACGGTAGCTAATAGATTTTCTGCATTAGGAGCAAAAGTATCTGTTGCAACAAAAAAATCAGCAGATTTAGCAAGAATAACTGAAATGGGATTGACGCCAATTGCCTTAAACAAATTACCAGAATATACAAGTGAATGTGATTTGTTAATTAATACCATTCCAGCTTTAGTAATTAAGAAAGATTCCATTCAAAACTTACCATCGAATGCTGTCATTATCGATTTAGCTTCCAAACCTGGTGGGACTGATTTTGAATTTGCGAAACAGAGGGGAATAGAAGCTATTTTAGCACGAAGTTTACCAAGTATTGTAGCCCCAAAAACAGCGGGTAAAATCTTGGCAGATGTCATTATTCAAATATTAACGAAAGAAAAGGAGTTATTAGGATGGAATTAAAAGGTAAACGAATTGGTTTCGGAGTAACAGGATCACACTGTACGTATGAAGCAGTATTTGGACCAATGGAACGACTGATGGAATTAGGTGCAGAAGTTGTTCCGGTTGTCACCTATACAGTCGCTAATATTGACACTAAATTTGGAAAGGCAAAAGATCATATAGCACGCATAGAAGAAATTACAGGGAAAGAAGTAATTTCGACAATGCCAGGTGCTGAACCATTAGGACCTAAATATCCATTAGATTGTATGGTTATTGCTCCAATCACAGGAAATTCTATGAGTAAATTTGCAAATGCACAAACTGATTCACCGCCATTAATGGCAGCAAAAGCAACGATGAGAAATGGCAGTCCAGTTGTTTTAGGTATATCTACAAATGATGCATTAGGACTAAATGGTGTTAATTTAATGCGATTAATGGCAAGTAAATATATTTACTTCGTCCCTTTTGGTCAAGATGATCCAATTAAAAAACCTAACTCCTTAGTAGCAAAAATGGAATTGTTAACTGATACTGTCGAGGAAGCTTTAGATGGGAAACAAATACAGCCTGTTTTAGTTCCATTTACAGAATAAGGTATGGTAGTATAAACCTTAAGATTTAAATGATTAATAAAATTGAATATTCCGTTTCGAGGAGGGAGTCATCATCATGACTAGGAAAGGCTATAATATAGCAGTAGTTGGAGCAACAGGAGCAGTTGGGCAAAAAATTATAGAAGTTTTAGAGGAAAGAGATCTTCCTATCAATCAATTAAAGCTTCTATCCTCAAAACGTTCTGCTGGTACTATTATAAATTTTAAAGGTAATGATTTAATAGTTGAGGAAGCAACAAATGATAGTTTTGAAGATATAGATATTGCCTTGTTTTCAGCAGGTGGTTCCGTTTCAAAGCAATTTGCCAATGAAGCGGTGAAACGTGGAGCGGTTGTAGTTGACAATACGAGTGCATTTCGAATGGATGAAAATGTCCCATTAGTTGTCCCGGAAGTTAACGAAAATGATTTATTACGTCACCAAGGGATTATCGCAAATCCAAATTGTTCTACTATCCAAATGGTAACAGCATTAAAACCACTACAAGATGCCTTTGGCCTAAAACGAGTGATCGTATCGACTTACCAAGCAGTATCAGGCGCAGGTAATCAAGCTGTAGAAGAATTACGAAACCAGACTCAAAATTATTTAAATAATGAAGAAATTCATCCTGAATTATTCCCTGTAAAAGGAGATAAAAACCATTACCCAATTGCTTTTAATGCATTACCACAAATCGATATGTTCCAAGATAACGGATATACGTTAGAAGAAATGAAAATGATTAATGAGACAAGAAAAATTCTGCATAAGAACGAACTTGCAGTAACCGCTACTTGTGTCAGGCTTCCTTTTTTCACATCACACGCGGAAAGTGTATATATTGAAGTGGAAGAGGAAGGGGTTTCAGTAGAAGCATTATGGGAAATGTTACGAAAGGCACCAGGAGTAACTTTACAAGATAATCCAAATATACAAGAATATCCAACACCACAAAGTGCTGCTGGTAAGAAAGATGTTTTTGTAGGTCGTGTCAGAAAGGATCTAGATAATCACAATGGATTCCATCTATGGATTGTTTCAGATAATTTATTGAAAGGTGCTGCATGGAATACAGTACAAATAGCAGAAAGAGTAATTGAAAAGAATCTGCTATTAAAATAATGTTTTTTATAGAGGTGTAAAGTGTGCAGATATTAGTTCAAAAATTTGGAGGAACTTCTGTACAAAACAAACACACTAGGAAAAATGTAATCAATCATATAGAGAATGCGCTAATAGATGGCTCTAAGCTTGTTGTTGTTGTATCTGCATTAGGTAGAAGACCGGATCCTTATGCAACGGATTCGCTTCTAGATTTAGTTGATTTTCCAGAATATTCTATTTCTACCCGCGAGCTTGATATGTTAATGGCTTGTGGAGAAATTATTTCTTCTGTTGTGTTATCAAATGAATTAAAAAAGAAGTCGATTAAGTCCATTGCGTTAACTGGTGCACAAGCAGGAATAATGACTAATGCAGATTTCAATCAAGCAAAAATAAAAGAAGTAAATCCTTCTCGGATCTTAAAGGAATTTAATGAATATGATGTAGTTGTTGTTGCAGGATTCCAAGGTAAGAATAACCTTGGAGAATTAACAACACTTGGTCGTGGAGGTAGTGATACTACAGCAGCTGCTTTAGGTGCTGCACTTAAAGCAGAACGAATTGAAATTTTTACAGATGTGAATGGAATTATGACAGCAGATCCTAGAGTTGTTAAAGATGCACGTCCTTTAGATGTTGTAACCTATAAAGAGATTTGTAATCTTGCTTATCAAGGAGCTAAAGTCATTCATCCAAGAGCTGTTGAAATTGCGATGCATGGGAGAATTCCAATCATTGTTCGCTCTACGTATGAAGAAAGTGGAGGAACGTTAGTAACGAGTACTGGTCAGATGGGTGTAGATGTTTCTGATCGACTAGTAACTGGAATAGCTCACTTAGCAAATATTTCACAAATAAAAGTTCAAACGAAAGAGAAAGAGGCTTATCGGTTTCAATCAGAAGTATTTAAAGCAATGGCAGATGTTGGTATTTCGGTTGATTTTATAAATATCTCTCCTACTGGAGTTATCTATACGGTTCCTGAAGTGCAAACAAATAGAGCAATAAAAATATTAAAGTCAAAAGGTTTTAATCCTAATGTGGTCAAAGATTGTACAAAAGTTTCTGTTGTCGGTGCAGGTATGACTGGTGTACCTGGTGTTGCTTCAAGGATCGTGCAAGCTTTAACAAATCAAAATATTCAAATATTACAATCAGCTGATAGCCATACGACCATATGGGTATTAATTCCAAGTGTGGATTTATATAAAGCAGTAAATGCGTTACATGAAGAATTTGAATTAGCTTCCAATTCGACAATTTTACATGATTTTATTACGGAAAGGTGAGTATAAATGAATTTTGGTAAAATCTTAACTGCTATGGTTACTCCATTTAATAAAAATGGAGAAATTGACTTGGATCAAACAACAAATTTAATAAACTATTTACTAGAAAATGGAACAGATGGTTTAGTAGTTGCTGGTACAACAGGCGAATCTCCTACACTCACTACAAAAGAGAAACTAGAGTTATTTTCTCACGTAGTTAAAATTGTCGACAAACGTGTTCCTATTATTGCGGGAACTGGTGGTAACAATACACAAAGTTCTATTGAATTAACAAAAGAGGCTGAAAAATGTGGAGTAGATGCAATTATGTTAGTCACTCCTTATTATAATAAGCCGAATCAACAAGGACTATATGAACATTTTAAAACTGTTGCGAATGCTACAAATTTACCTGTGATGCTTTACAATATACCGGGAAGATCGGTAATTAACATGAATGCAGAAACAATAATAGAATTAAGTAAGATTGAAAATATTGTATCTGTAAAAGAGGCAAGCGGAGATTTAGATCAAGCGGCAACTATCATTGAACATACAAGCGATGACTTTACTGTTTATAGTGGTGATGATGGGCTAACCTTACCAATGCTTTCGATTGGTGGAGATGGAATCGTATCAGTAGCATCACATGTTATTGGTAATGAAATGAAAGAAATGGTTCAGGCGTTTAATGAAGGTAATATGAAACTTGCTGCATCACTTCATAGAAAGCTATTACCAATAATGAATGGTCTATTTAATGCTCCATCACCTTCTCCAGTCAAATACGCATTAAGTATAAAAGGAATTCAAACTGGAGGAGTCCGACTACCACTAGTCCCTTTAACAGAACAAGAAGAAAATGACCTAAAATCACTAATGAATACGTTGAAATATTAATTTAATGATGCTAGGACAAAACTAAATTTCCAATTTTAAAGCCGAATAATACGATAAATTAGCTCCGGAAATATACGTAGACTCCTCGAAAAAGGAAAACGCTTTTTCTTCGTGCGATGTTTCGCTGACGAAGCGTTCCTTGTCCTGCGGGAGGAAAGGCATAGGTGAGACCCCGTTGATGCACCTGCGTCTGCAAGTTACGCTACGTAGCAGGCTTCCTCGGTGCAAGGCAGCGAAGAAGCGAATTCTTTGTAGTAGCCTGGCTCACCAGCCGCCCGCGGAAAGCGAAGTATATTTCCGGAGCGGGTTAGTTGCTCCCAAATCGTATAGTTCGGTTTTTACTATTTAGAAAAAGCTTTTGTCCCAGCCACTTTTTTCTTTAGGAATGTATTTAGTTATTTCCGTTCATACTATATTTATAGTGATTTTAGGAAGGAGTGCTTTTTTTATGGAAAAAAATCCAGAGAAAAAAGATGGACAAGAAGAACAATCAGGATCGTCATCATTAGTACAGAAAATTCAAGCACTTGGACAAACGAACATACCAACTGCACCGGATTCAAATATTCATGTCCTATCTATTATCGGTCAAGTAGAGGGACATATTCAACTTCCACCACAAAATAAAACAACAAAATACGAACATTTATTACCACAATTAATTGCAATAGAGCAAAATCCCAAAATCGAAGGCGTTATAATATTATTGAATACAGTTGGTGGTGATGTAGAGGCTGGTTTAGCACTATCGGAAATGATTGCTTCCCTGTCAAAACCTACCGTCTCTATCGTTCTAGGTGGAGGACATTCAATTGGTGTTCCAATAGCAGTCTCAACAGACTATTCATACATCGTTCCCACAGCTACAATGACAATACATCCAGTACGGTTAACTGGGCTTGTCATCGGTGTGCCTCAAACCTTTGAATACCTAGATAAAATGCAAGAGCGTGTAATTAATTTTGTAGTGAATCATTCCAATATTAAAGAGGAGAAGTTTAAGGATCTTATGTTTGCGAAGGGGAACCTTACAAGAGATATTGGGACGAATGTGATTGGTACCGATGCAGTTGAATACGGTCTTATTGATGAAGTAGGTGGAGTAAAAGATGCAATGAATAAATTAAATGAATTAATTAGTCAAATAAAAGGTACCGATCATCAGGAGGTCATACAATGATCTTATATACACCTCTTTCAGAATCTGACATCTTTCCTACCGCTGAAAATGTATATACGAATAGAGAATGCATTACATACAATGGTAGAACCTGTTTTGTCGAAAAAAATTCTCAAGGAGAGTATCAATTAATTCAACTATTATCAACTGATCCACAAGATTATTTGGATGAAAACTTTATCCCAGGAACAATAATTCAACAAAGGTAATCGTTAAATTTTGTTGTCTATGATATACTATAATTGTACATCAAGAGTTGAACCCTTGCCTAAGTGGCAGGGGTTTCAAGTTTTACAGTTGTGTAATTAGTAAGAGGTGAGTGAATGGCTAAGAAAAGAAGAAAACGGAAGAAAAGTACATTAAAGAAAACAGTACAGTTTGAACTATTAGGCTTACTATTTATATTTCTAGCAATCTTTGGTAGTGGTGCTAGTGCAATTAGTGAAGGTGCTATTCCAGGTGGATTAGAGCATATTTTTCGATTTTTTCTAGGGATATGGTATTTCACTGCTTCTTTATTTCTCTTTGTTATTGGAATATATCTTGTCATTAAAAGGGAATACCCAAACTTCCTACATAGAAAAATGATAGGTTTCTATATCATATTACTAGGAACCTTATTATATACCCATATACAATCGTATGAGAGTTTAATAGCAGCAAGCACAGATACTTCAATTATAAAAGCAACATGGAATAATTTTTTTGATTTTGTTCAAGGACAAGCAAATGCTTCTCAACTTGGCGGTGGGTTAGTTGGTGCATTTCTCTTTGCATTTTGTTATTACTTATTCTCATCTGTAGGTGCGAAAATTGTTGCCATTTTCTCTATATTAATTGGTGTTATTTTCCTTACAGAATTTTCGATGGGTGATTTTTTTACAAAATCGACCAATAAAGTAAAAGCATCTATGAAAAATCGGAAGGAAAAAGGAAAAGCGAAAACAGATAAGAGGAAATCTGAGCAAAAAGCAAATGAAGAACCAAATGAAGTTACCGTAGATGTAGAACCATTGATTGAAACAAATATAGACAATTATCCAGATGTTACGTATGCATTTGAAGGTCAAAATCATGGGGAAATGGTAGAAGCTAGTGCTAGCAAACAAGAACAACAGATAACAGAAACGGTAAATGAAGATGATGATATTGAAGTTATGCCAATGGCAGAAACAGAAAATCATGAATATATATTACCATCTCCTAACTTATTAGCAGAGCCAGCACAAAATGCTCAGTATCATGATAAATCACAAATCCAATCCGTAGTTAGAAAGCTAGAACGAACATTTCATAGTTTTGGGGTTAAAGCTAGGGTTACAAAGGTAAATGTTGGACCAGCCGTAACTAAGTATGAAGTATATCCTGAAGCTGGTGTGAAGGTTAGTAAAATTGTAAACTTGCATGATGATTTAGCCCTTGCTTTAGCAGCAAAAGATATACGAATAGAGGCACCAATCCCAGGAAAATCTGCGGTAGGTATTGAAGTGCCCAACCAAGAGATTGCAATGGTTTCTCTAAGAGAAGTATTAGATGCGACGACAAGTAATCAAACTTCTAAACTATTAGTTGCACTCGGGAAAGATATTTCTGGTGATGCGATTTTAGCTGAACTAAATAAAATGCCACATTTACTTATTGCAGGTGCAACTGGAAGTGGAAAAAGTGTCTGTGTAAATGGGATTATTACGACTATTTTAATGCGGGCAAAACCACATGAAGTGAAAATGATGATGATAGACCCGAAAAAAGTAGAATTGAATGTTTACAATGGGATACCACATTTGTTAGCTCCAGTTGTTACTGATCCTAAAAAGGCCTCTCGTGCACTTAAAAAAGTTGTTGCAGAAATGGAACGACGTTATGAATTGTTTTCTGACACAGGTACTAGAAATATTGAAGGCTATAATGAATTTATTCGTAAGATTAATCATTCAAGAGAAGAATCAGAGCATCAACCAAACTTACCATATATAGTTGTAATAGTAGATGAATTAGCTGATTTAATGATGGTTGCTTCTAGTGATGTTGAAGACTCGATTACTAGACTTGCACAAATGGCAAGAGCAGCTGGAATACATTTAATCATTGCAACGCAAAGACCATCTGTTGACGTTATCACAGGGGTTATTAAAGCAAACATTCCATCCAGAATTGCTTTTAGTGTATCTTCCTCAACAGATTCACGAACAATTCTTGATTCTGGAGGCGCGGAGAAGTTATTAGGTAGAGGAGATATGTTATTTTTACCAGTAGGATCTTCTAAGCCGGTTCGAGTTCAGGGTGCCTTTTTATCAGATGATGAAGTAGAGAGAGTTGTTGATCATTGTATCGAACAACAAAAAGCTAGTTACCAAGAGGATATGATTCCAGAAGATACGAATGAAGTCCGAGAAGAAGTAGATGATGAATTATATGATGATGCGGTACAATTAGTAACCGAGATGCAAAGTGCGAGTGTTTCCATGCTGCAGCGAAGATTTCGAATTGGCTACACTCGTGCAGCAAGATTAATTGACGCCATGGAATTACGTGGTATTGTTGGTCCATATGAAGGCAGTAAGCCACGAACAGTATTAGTTTCTCAAACTGAAGAAAAAACCTCTTAAATGGTATTCTATAAAGGCTAAGTGATAAAACAAACATAATCTTTCGCTTAGCCTCTTTTTTGCGAGGTTTTGAAATCGCTTCAGGGTATTATTACAAACGTTTTCAACAATATTAGTATGTTTTATATTAAATTTATTCGTCAATTTAACATAAAACTATTTATTTGTTATGCAATTAATGATATATTATTCAAGGTATGGTTGTCAGTATTTGTCGATTTAAATTTTGTTAGTAAATAGCAAATACTCAGGAGGGCCTCTATGTCAATAAAATCAGACTCTAGGCATTTATACTTACAAGTAATAGATAAATTGAAGGAAGATATCGAAGCCGGTAATTATAAGGAAAACGAAAAATTGCCATCTGAATTCGAGCTTGCTAAGAATCTCGGTGTCTCTAGAGCAACATTGCGCGAAGCATTACGTTTATTAGAAGAGGATAATATTGTTACGAGAAAACATGGTGTTGGTACTTTCGTTAATCCGAAACCAATTGTTTCCTCTGGAATAGAAGAATTGAATAGTGTCACTTATATGATTGAACAAGCTGGTAAAACACCTGGATCACAATATTGTTCAACAGAAATTATTGAACCTACAGAAGAGGAACGGCAGAAGTTCCATCCGAATAACATTACAAGGCTTGTGAAGATTGAACGTATTCGCACTGCAGATGGCAAACCAGTTGTCTTCTGTATTGATAAAATACCTGAAGGATTAATACCTAACGAAGCCGCAAATAAGGAGGAGTCCTTATTTAAGACATTAGAAGAACATGCAGGTAAAAAGGTAAGTTACGCGATTACGTATATAGAACCAGTCAGTTTCCAAGAAAGAATTTTTAATTTATTGAATTGTGATTTTGAACAATCGTTGCTTCTACTAAAACAAATACATTATACCGAAAATGATGAGCCAGTTTTATACTCACTAAACTATTTTCGTCCTGATGTATTTAGTTTTCACGTATTAAGAAAGCGGTTGTAATGAAATCTCATATACTTTTAGGAGGTGATGTACAACAAGAGTAGCAGTAACATAAGCAGTACACTGAAATACTTAATAAAAAAATATGGGGGTATTATTCATGAAGAAATTAAGCTTTTTATTTGTATTAATCCTTGGACTAGGTTTAATCTTAGCTGCTTGTGGTGGCGGAGATAACAACAGTGCAAATAATAAAAACAATGACAGCAACAATAGTAGTGCAGATAATGGTGATGAACCAGAATTTTCAGCTGCAATGGTAACTGATATTGGTGGAGTAGATGATAAATCATTTAACCAATCAGCTTGGGAAGGTTTAGTAGAATGGGGCGATCAACACGGCTTTTCTAAAGGTAATGGAATTGATTACGCACAATCAAATGCTCCAGAAGATTATGTTCCAAACGTTAACCGTCTAGTACGTGAAAATTATGACCTAATCTTTGGTATTGGTTTTGAATTAAAAGATACGATTCAAGAAGCAGCAGAAAATAATGAAGATAGATTCTTCGCAATTGTTGATGACGTAGTAGAAGCAGATAACGCTGTAAGTATTACATTTAAAGAACATCAAGGTTCTTTCCTAGTTGGTGTAGCTGCAGCGCTTAAAACTAAAACGAATAAATTAGGCTTTGTTGGTGGTGTTGACTCACCTCTAATCAACAAGTTTGAAGTTGGATTTATTGCTGGTGCAAAATCTGTAAACCCTGACATTGAAGTAGAAGTACAATATGCAGAATCTTTCGGTGATGCTTCTAAAGGTAAAATGATCGCAGCAGATATGTACAACAACGACATTGACGTAATTTATCATGCTTCTGGTGGTACTGGTAACGGAGTATTTAACGAAGCTAGAGACCTTAAAAATGCTGATCCAGATCGCGAAATTTGGGTAATTGGTGTTGACCGTGACCAACATGAAGAAGGAGTAATTGGGGATCATAACGTTACTTTAACTTCTATGGTTAAACGTGTTGACGTTGCTGTTAAAGACGTTTCAGACCTAGCTCTTGAAGGTAAGTTCCCAGGTGGAGAGCAATTAGAATTCGGTCTTGAAGAAAACGGTATTTCAGTAGCAACTACTAACGAAGAAGCGATGACAGAAGACATTATTTCTTCCGTAAAAGAATGGGAAGAAAAAATCCGTAACAACGACATCGAAGTTCCTACAACACGTGAAGAATTAAAGACTTTCGAAGAGTCTCTATAAAATAAATAGAGGCTGAGTAAAATTAAAGGGTATTAAAGGCGAGTGTTGCGCCATATTAGCCCCGGAAATATACGGAGACTCCTTGAAAAAGGAGAACGCTTTTTCTGCGTGCGATGTTTCGCTGCCGAAGCGTTCCTTGCCCTGTGGGAGGAAAGGCATCGGTGAGACCCCGAGAATGCACCTGCGTCTGCAAGTTTCGCTACGCAGTATGCTTCCTCGGTGCAAGGCAGCATGGAAGTAATTCCAAGTAGTAGCCTGGCTCACCAGCCGCCCACGGAAAGCGAAGTATATTTCCGGGGCGGGTTATATGCACTTGATTATGTTCTGATCGTACCATTGTTAATAATTTTGCTACAGCCTCTAATTTAAGATTATCAACTGAAGGGGATAATTTTTGTCTCTTTCATTTGGTAATTTTATAGATTAATATAATTTATCTGATTTTATTATAAAGGGGTGATTCTCAATTGGATTATGTTATTGAAATGCTAAATATACGTAAGGAATTCCCTGGTATTGTTGCGAACGATAATATCACTATTCAATTGAAAAAAGGCGAGATTCACGCGTTACTTGGCGAGAATGGCGCTGGTAAATCAACATTAATGAACGTACTCTTTGGCTTATACCAACCTGAAAAAGGTGAAATTCGGGTTAAAGGAGAACCTGTTAAGATCACTAATCCTAATATAGCGAATGATTTAGGGATAGGAATGGTACACCAACATTTTATGTTAGTAGAACCATTTACGGTCACACAAAATATCATTTTAGGAAAAGAACCAAAAACAAAAATAGGAAGTATTAACTTAAAAAAAGCAGAGAGAGAGATTCAAGAACTTTCTGATCGTTATGGATTAAAAGTAGATCCAACCGCAAAAATAAGAGATATCTCGGTCGGAATGCAGCAACGCGTTGAAATATTGAAGACGCTTTATCGAGGTGCAGAAGTTTTAATTTTCGATGAACCTACCGCTGTTTTAACACCACAAGAAATAACAGAGTTACTAGAAATCATGCGTTCTTTAGTTAGAGAAGGAAAATCTATTATTCTAATAACTCATAAACTAAAAGAAATTATGGAAGTCAGTGATCGCTGTACAGTTATTCGTAAAGGGAAAGGGATTGGAACTGTAAATATTGCCGACACGAATGTAGATGAGCTTGCATCCCTAATGGTTGGACGTGAAGTAAGTTTTAAAACAGATAAAAAACCTGCTGAACCAAAAGAGGCTGTACTAAAAATTAATGATTTATATGTTAAAGATGCTCGTAAAGTTAACATCGTAAAAGGACTAGACTTAGAAGTGCGTGCTGGTGAGATAGTTGGTATTGCTGGTATTGATGGGAATGGTCAATCAGAGCTTATTGAAGCTATAACAGGTTTAGCAAAGGCTAACGGTGGACAAATTCTTTTAAATAATAAAGACATAACGAATAAATCACCAAGAAAAGTAACCGAGAGCGGTGTAGGACATATTCCACAAGATAGACATAAATATGGTTTAGTCTTGGATTATTCTATTGGAGAGAACATTGTCTTACAAACGTATTACCAAAAACCTTATTCTAAAAATACAATTCTGAAGCCGAAGGAAATTTTCAATAAGGCAGAAGAGTTAATTGAACTATATGATGTACGTACACCGAGCGTTTACACGTTGGCCCGTGCGTTATCAGGGGGAAATCAGCAAAAAGCGATAATTGCACGTGAAATCGATCGTTCACCAGATTTATTAATCGCTGCTCAACCAACAAGAGGACTTGATGTCGGTGCTATTGAATTTATTCATAAAAAATTGATTGAAGAACGAGATAAGGGTAAAGCCGTGTTATTAATATCATTTGAATTAGATGAAATATTAGACGTAAGTGACCGTATAGCGGTTATGTTTGATGGTAAAATTGTTGCAAATGTAAAACCTGAAGAAACTGATGAAAATGAACTTGGTTTATTAATGGCAGGAAGCACAACGACGAAGGCGGGTGAATCCAAATGACCTCAAACAATAAGTTTATGACATTTATGATTCCTGTATTTTCAGTCTTCTTAGGATTATTTGTTGGTGCTATTATTATGATTATTTCCGGTTATAATCCTATCGAAGGTTATGCAGCTTTATGGAGAGGTGCTTTTGGGGATGCTTATACAATCGGAGAAACGATCCGTCGTACTACTCCGTTAATCTTAACAGGTCTTGCCATTGCATTTGCTTTCCGTACAGGTCTATTTAATATCGGTGCTGAAGGGCAAGTAATTGTTGGGTGGCTTGCTTCCGTATGGGTAGGTATAGCTATTGATGCACCATTTATTATTCATCTACCTTTGGCAATTTTAGCAGGAGCGATTGCTGGTGGACTATGGGGATTTGTACCTGGTTTATTAAAAGCAAAACTTGGTGTGCATGAAGTTATTGTAACGATTATGATGAACTATATTGCACTTCATGTATCAAATAATATTATTCGATCTGTGTTAACTGATCATGCTACAAAAACAGAAAATATTGCTGATACTGCTTCTTTAGCTTCAGACTTCCTAAGTAATATGACGTTAAACTCAAGATTACATTATGGAATCTTAATTGCTTTATTTGCAGCTGTTATTATGTGGTTCATTATTCAACGTACAACCATTGGATATGAATTGAAAGCAGTTGGTTTTAATAAGCATGCTTCTAAATATGCTGGTATGAAAGTAGGTAAAAATATTATCCTTTCTATGGTGATTGCAGGTGGTTTTGCTGGACTGGCAGGAGCAATGGAAGGGTTAGGTACGTTCGGTAATATCCATGTTATGTCTGGATTTACGAATCTTGGATTTGATGGGATCGCTGTTGCATTACTTGGTGCAAACAATCCGTTCGGGGTTGTAATGGCTGCATTCCTCTTTGGAACACTTAAAGAAGGTGCAAATGAGATGCCAACTGGAGCTGGTGTGCCTACCGAGTTAGTTGACATTATAATTGCTTTAATTATTTTCTTTGTTGCATCAAGTTATATTATTCGCTGGGCATTGCTTCGCTTTAAAAAGGAGGGGAAATAAATGATTGATTTACTGCAATCATTGATACCGACCGTGTTATTCTTTTCAGCACCCCTAATATTAACAGCACTTGGAGGAGTATTTAGTGAACGGTCTGGAGTAATAAACATTGGCCTAGAAGGTTTAATGGTTATGGGAGCATTTGTTGGTATTGTATTTACACTAACTTTCCAAGATAGTTTAGGATCGATTACTCCATGGATAGCAGTTGGAGTTGCTGGTATTGTAGGTGGTATTTTTGCGATTATACATGCTGTTGCATCCGTTTCCTTTAAAGCAGACCAAACTGTTAGTGGGGTAGCAATTAATATGCTAGCTCTTGGTGTAGGTGTGTACTTAACGAAGCAGTGGTACGGTAAAGGTCAAACCGATATGGTGGACGGTTTCTTTAGAACAGATATTCCGATCTTGCATAAGATACCAGTTATTGGACCAATCTTTTTTGAAGGTGTATATGCGACTTCCTACGTAGCAATTATTATTGCGGTTGTAGCTTGGTACGTTTTATATAAAACCGCTTTTGGTTTACGTCTTCGTGCTGTTGGTGAACATCCAATGGCTGCGGATACGAACGGAATTAGTGTATCAAAAATTAGATATACTGCTGTAATTTTATCTGGAGTATTAGGTGGATTAGGTGGTTCCGTATTTGCGTTAACTATCGTGTCTAACTTCTCCCATTCAACTATCGTTGGACAAGGATTTATGGCTCTAGCTGCTGTTATCTTTGGGAAATGGCATCCACTTGGTGCCATGGGAGCTGCAATATTCTTTGGATTTGCTCAAAGTTTAAGTATTTCAGGTTCATCTATTCCATTCTTAGATGGCATTCCGCAAATTTATCTGTTAATTGCTCCATATGTGTTAACAATTCTAGCATTAGCTGGACTAATCGGTAGAGCAGATGCTCCAGCAGCAAACGGACAGCCTTACATTAAAGGTAGCCGATAGAAGTAAGAGCTAATTTTCACGGAACTTCGTGGAAATTAGCTCTATTTTTTTATTTACAAACATAAAAATGGTAAACTATGGATATCAACAAATGTTCATTGATTGCAAAAAAACGTACAAACTAACTTATATGTTTGGATTGTATAAAATTGGAGGAACTTTTGATGGTTACAATTAAAGAAGAAGTAAAGAAGCTAGATAGTTATAACTTACATCTCATACCAAATGAAAAGTTTAAGACCGTACACATTGTTGTGAAATTAAAAGCCCCATTGGACCGTGAAACGATAACAAAGAGGGCTTTATTGCCATTAATATTACAACAAGGTCCTAGAAAATACCCTACAAGAAAAGAGTTTCAAATTGCATTAGAAAATTTATATGGTGCTGTCCTCTCTATTGACGGTGGCAAAAAAGGGAATAATCATATTCTAAGTTTTCGTTTAGAAGTAGCGAATGAAAAGTTTATCCCGAATGAATCAGATGTGTTGAAGCAAGCGATTAGATTAGTAAACGATGTGATTTTTCAACCGAATGTAGCGAATAATTGTTTTGATGAGACGATATTTAATCGTGAAAAAGAAACGTTAAGACAAAAAATTCGCTCGGTTGTAGATGATAAAATGAGATACGCAAATATGCGTTTAATTGATGAGATGTGTGAAGGAGAAGCATATCAAATTCATGTTTCAGGCTATGAAGAAGATTTAGATAAACTAACGGCAGCAGATTTATATGAATATTATCGTTCACTATTAAAAGAAGATCAAATCGATATTTATATACTAGGCGATTTAGACAAAGTGTATATGGAAGAACTAGTTGGTGAGAGTTTCCAAAGGGATCAGATTAGCCAAAGAACTGAAAGCAAAGATGAACAGCTAAACAAAAAGAAAGAACCTCAAGAAATCATTGAAAAACAAAATGTACAACAAGCCAAACTTCATATCGGCTATCGAACCAATATTACGTATAAGGATGATAATTATCCTGCATTACAAGTATTTAATGGTATATTAGGTGGATTTCCAAGTTCAAAGCTCTTTATCAATGTACGTGAAAAAAATAGTCTAGCTTACTATGCATCATCCAGGTTAGAAAGTCATAAAGGGCTATTATTTGTATTTAGTGGAATTGCTCCTGAGGACTATGAAAAAGCTAGGGATATTATGAGGCAACAAATGGATGCAATGAAAAATGGAGATATAACGGAAGAGGAACTATCAGAAACGAAAGACTTAATTGTAAACCAGTTATTAGAAACTCTTGATCACCCACAAGGTATTATCGAAATGCTATACCAACAAGTGATTGCTGAGGTAGAACTCTCTCCACATGAGCTTATCGAGAATATAAAAAAAGTAAACCTTGAAGAGGTCACTGAGGTCGGTAAAAGCATAGAAGAAGACACGATATATTTATTAACAAGTGAAGGGGGCGGGTCTAATGAATAGTAAAGAATATAAACATATTGAAGAAACATTATATGAAGAGAAATTGGATAACGGCTTAACCGTTTTCTTATTACCTCGTCCGCAAATGTCTAAAACCTATGCAATTTTCTCTACCAATTATGGTTCGATGGATCGGACATTTGTTCCAATTGGTCAATCAGAAGAAGTAACAGTGCCAGATGGTATTGCTCACTTTTTAGAGCATAAACTTTTTGAGAAAAAAGATCGTGATGTATTTGCAGACTTTAGTAAGCAGGGAGCATCAGCGAATGCATACACATCTTTTTCTAAAACAGCCTATTTATTTTCTGCCACCTCCAATATCGAGGAAAATGTAAAAACTTTACTTGATTTTGTACAGGATCCTTATTTCTCTGAGCAATCGGTGGAAAAGGAAAAAGGGATTATTGGGCAAGAAATTAAAATGTATGATGATCAGCCGGATTGGCAATCTTTTATGGGTACCGTTAAAGCATTATTTAAAGAAACACCGATAAATATTGATATCGCTGGTACTGTAGAGTCTATTAATAAGATAACGAAAGATGATTTATATACTTGTTATAACACTTTCTATCATCCAGAAAATATGACATTTTTTATTGCTGGTAATTTTAATACTGAATCGATGATGACCTTGATTAAGGAAAACCAGCAAGCTAAAGAATTCCCAAAACTAGAAGAAATACAACGCAGTTATCCTGAAGAACCAAAAGAAGTTGCTAAGAAGCAATATAAACATAAAATGCCAGTGTCAGTAGCTAAATGTACAGTAGGAATTAAAGAGTCCTATCAAGAATTAAATGGGTCAGAATTTGTACAAAAAGATTTGCTTCAGGATATGATTATTTCTTATTTTTTCTCTAAGAGCGGTCAATTTTACGAAGAATTATATAAGGAAAATATTATTGATTCTAGTTTTTATTTTGAAACTAATTTGGATAAGAATTACGGGTATTCGATTATTGGTGGTAACACTAATAATCCAGAACAATTTTCAACTAAAATAACGGAATTGTTATTATCAACTAATAATATGAAGATTACAGAAGAAGAATTTGAACGGATGAAACGGAAAAGAATTGGACAATTACTTCGTTCTATGAATTCATTAGAAAATATTGCCAGTAAATTTATTCATTATCATACCGTTCAAGTTGATTATTTTGATTTAATACCAATTATTCAAGAGTTAACTGTTGATGATGCGAATGATTACTTGAAAAATTGGATTTCTAAAGAAAGATTAAGTGTTTGTACGATATCTGCTGAATAGGAGTAACATATGGGGAAAACAGTTTTAGTGATTGGAGCTAGTGGAGATATTGGTAGCGAAATTGCTGTACAACTAGGCAAGGAAGGATATTCTTTACTTTTACATTATAATCAAAATAGGAATATGATCGGTCACGTGATCAACCGTTTACCTGAAGAATCGATAATGGATGTTATTCAAGCAGATTTATCCACTTCAGAAGGTATTGAACAGTTCTTGTCTAACATCCTTTATTCGGTGGATGCCATTGTATTTGCAAGTGGAATCGCATATTACGGTTTATTTCAAGAAACTCCAAATAAAGTGATGGATGAAATGATTTCCATTCACGTAAAGGCTCCAATGTTAATTGTCAAAAGTTTATTGCCTGAAATGGTCAAAAGAAAATCAGGGAAAGTCATCCTGGTTTCTTCTATATGGGGAGAAATGGGAGCAAGTTATGAAGTGCTATATTCTGCAGTAAAAGGTGCGCAAAATAGTTTTGTTAAGTCATTAGCTAAAGAAGTCGGTCCTAGTGGAATAACAGTAAATGCGGTGAGCCCGGGATTTATCCGAACAAAAATGAACCCCTTTTCTATGGAAGAGATTAACGCTATCGTCGATGAAATTCCATTAAATCGTGCAGGAACAACAAAAGATGTAGCGAATGCTGTTAGTTTTTTATTAAGTGAAAAAGCATCCTATATCCATGGTGAAATTTTAACCATTTCCGGTGGTTGGTCTTAAATCTAATTTTTTGTTCAAATTTATTTATTCTCCTTCATAAACAAATGCATAAACTTCAATTCAGTTTCAAATACTAAGCATGTAACATGAGAAGGAGGAATAAATATGTCTGTTCTTGATAATTTTGATTCATGGAAGCAATTTTTGGCAAATAGATTAGAGCAAGCTCAATCACAAGGGATGTCACAGCAAACAATTTCCCAAGTTGCCTATGAAGTTGGGGATTATCTTGCTAAGAGTGTAGAAGCTAAAAATAGCGAAGAAGCTGTACTAAGAGAACTGTGGAATGCCGCTTCAAAAGAAGAACAACAAGCTATTGCAAATTCCATGGTAAAACTAGTCCAAAATCAAGCGAATCATTAATGATAAGCTATATAAAAGAAGCTACGGGTAAAGTACGTAGCTTCTTTTATATTCTGAAAACAAACTTTACTAAAATATTTATTATTAATAACTTTAAACATAAGTAAAAATCATATATTATAAGGATATAGGAACATTTTGGGTATTTTGGTAAAAGGAGAGTTTTAGGTGGAGAAGACGGAATGGTATCTGGAGTATGAAATTCAAATTGATCGTCCTGGGTTATTGGGAGAAATCTCATCTTTACTCGGTATGTTGTCAATAAATATTATCACGATAAATGGTGTAGAAAATGGACGAAGAGGTATGCTAATAATTGCACATAGTAATGAACAGATTACTCGTCTAAAACTCATTCTACAAACAATGGATACCATTAGATTAACGAAACTCCGAAAATCAAAATTACGTGATCGCTTAGCAGTAAGACACGGGAAATATATACATACAGATGCCGATGACAGAAAAACTATTCGATTTGTTCGGAATGAACTAGGGATACTCGTAGATTTTATGGCGGAATTGTATAAACAAGAAGGTCATAAATTAATTGGGATACGAGGCATGCCTAGAGTCGGAAAAACTGAATCTATTGTAGCAGCAAGTGTTTGTGCAAACAAAAAATGGCTTTTTGTATCCAGTACACTAATTAAGCAGACCGTAAGAAATCAATTAATAGCCGGTGAGTATAGTAATGAAAATGTGTTTATCATTGATGGTGTTGTTTCAAAAAGGAAAGCAAGTGAAAAACATTGGCAATTAATTAGAGAAATAATGCAATTACCTGCGATTAAAGTGATTGAACATCCGGATATCTTTGTTCAATCTACAGAGTATAATATAGAGGATTTTGATTATATTATAGAACTACGCAGTCATGAAGATGAAGAAATTACTTATGAAGTAGTTGAAAACAATCAATTTAACCAGGGAAATAGCTTTTCGATGTTTGACTATTAAAGTGGATGGTGTTAAATATATGGGACTAGGAGCAAGATTAAAAGATGCAAGAGAAATAAAAGGTATCTCTCTTGATGAACTTCAAGATACAACAAAAATTCAGAAAAGATATCTTGTTGCCATTGAGGAAGAAAACTTTTCTGTTTTACCTGGAAAATTTTATGCAAAAGCTTTTATAAAGGAGTATGCAATCGCTGTTGGGCTTGATCCTAATGAGTTGATGGAAGAATATAAGCAAGATATTCCATCTCCTGAGGATGAAGATGTTACGACTCAATATACGAGAATTCATCGGTCAAGAAAAGATAATATGCCTACAAAAAGTAATGCAATATTTTCTTTCATCCCTACATTAATTGTAATTATATTAATTCTTGGAATTGTTTTCCTTGCTTGGTGGTTTATCACTACTAAAGCCAATGAAGAAGGGGAAGATACTAATTCTATCGGACAAACCGGGGATAATGATGAAATTTACCGTAATGATGATCCAGAAGACAATGTAGGTACTGATGTGAATGAAGAAGAGAATGAGACAGAGCAGCCTGAAGATACAGAATCTGAGGAAGAGGAAGAGCAAGAGGAACCTGAGCCAGAACTAACTATAGAAGTTGTAGAATTGGGAACTGCTCCACAATATCTTTCTGAATTAGAAGTTTCTAATGTTGGTGAGTCTTTAAAATTAGAATTTAATGCAGAAAATGATGTATGGCTTGATGTGAAAGATGATGGGAGTCAAGTATTCTTTACTGGTTTTGCAAGACCAAATGAACCAATTGAACTTGATGTAACTGGTACTACACGAATCTTTTTAAATATCGGTTCTGCTCCTAATTTGACTGTTAAGATTAATGATGTCGAATTAGAGTACCCTGTTGATCCAAACGAAAGAGGTGCAGATCACCAACAAATATGGTTAAATATTACTGATACGGAAACTAATACAAATGAATAGAATAAAACCCTTCTTGGAGCAATGATGTTCCAGAAGGGTTTTGCCCTTATGTAGGAGGAGTTATTAATGAATATACCTAACAGAATTACACTATCACGAATTTTTTTAATTCCAATTTTTATTGTTATTATGAGTATTCCATTTAATTGGGGTGAGTGGGATATTGGTAATACAACATTGCCAATTACTCACTTCGTTGCTGCCTTAATTTTTATTATTGCTTCAGCAACAGATTGGATTGATGGGCATTACGCACGTAAACATAATCTTGTTACAAATTTAGGGAAATTTCTAGACCCACTTGCTGACAAATTATTAGTATCATCTGCTTTGATTTTATTAGTAGAAATAGAATTAGCACCAGCTTGGATTGTAATTGTCATAATTAGTAGGGAGTTTGCAGTAACTGGACTACGCTTAGTGGCAGCTGGTGAGGGGATAGTGCTAGCAGCAGGGAAAATGGGAAAATTAAAGACAGCTACTCAAATGATTGCTATCGCAAGCTTATTATTACATAACTTCCCATTCTCATTTATTAGTTTCCCATTTGGAACAATCATGCTATATCTTGCTTTATTCTTTACCGTTCTTTCAGGATATGATTACTTTGCGAAAAACTGGCATGTAATGAGGGATTCTAAATAATGAAACAATATAAGGCTGAAATAATTGCGGTCGGTACTGAACTGTTATTAGGTCAGATTGCAAACACGAATGCACAGTGGATTTCAGTACAGCTAGCGAAACTTGGAATCAATGTATTTTACCATAGTGTTGTTGGGGATAATCTGAACCGAGTTAAAGAGACATTTAAGCTTGCTGAAAGTCGTTCTGATCTTATTATCATTTCCGGTGGTTTAGGTCCAACGGAGGACGATTTAACGAGGGAAGCTTTCCAGTCTATCACTGATTTAAAGATGTATGAACATGAGCCTTCAATGGATAAAATTGAAGCCTTTTTTACGAAACAAAAATCAGTGATGACACCAAACAATCGTAAACAAGCTAGAGTTTTTGAAGGAGCAATCGTTTTAGAGAATCGAACAGGTATGGCGCCTGGGATGATTGTTAAAAAGGATGGTAAGATTTGGGTGTTCTTGCCAGGTGTTCCTCGTGAAATGAAAACAATTATTAATGAGGGAGTAATTCCATATTTAAAGAATGAATTAAAATTATCGGAAATCATCAAGTCTTATGTTCTACGTTTTATCGGAATTGGTGAATCTAAACTTGAACATGAAATTCAGGATATTATTCAAAGACAAACAAATCCAACGATTGCACCATTAGCTCAGAGTAATGGAATTGTAATCCGTTTAACAGCTAAAGCTGATACGGAAGAAAAAGCAATAAACTTGTTAAGTCAAACAAAAGAAGAAATCCTATCTAAAGTTGGTGATTATTATTTTGGAATGGATGATCAAACCATTGAACAAGTAATCACTCAACTATTAAAGGAAATAAATTATACTGTTGCATCTGCGGAGAGTTTGACTGGTGGTAAATTTATTGAAAGACTGATTTCAGTTCCAGGAGCATCAGCAGCTTGTAAAGGCTCCATCGTTTGCTATGATTCATCGGTTAAACGGGACATATTAAATGTCTCGGAAAATATTCTACACCAACAAGGGACAGTAAGTCGTGAATGTGCATTAGAATTGGCCAAGAATGTAGCTCAGCTATTAAACTCGGATATTGGGATTAGCTTTACAGGCATTGCAGGACCAGAACCAATAGAGGGTAAACCGGTTGGAACAGTCTTTATATCTGTATATGTTAAGGATAAAATGCATGTTGTAGAGGGGTATGAATTTGCTGGTGACCGTGATAGAATTCGTAACTTGGCAGTTATGAAAGGTTATGAAATATTATTAAATCTATTAAAAACTAATATTAACGCTTGATATTCTATTAAAATTCAATTTTTGGTTGGTTTTCATCACCAAAAATTGAATTTTTTAATGGATTTAGATTAAAAAATAACAGAACGTTTATTCGTTTTTTTACTTGGCAAAAAGTATAAAACGATGTATGATAGATATAGTTAATTTAAGGAGGTAGTTTCGTTGAGTGATAGAAAACAAGCATTAGATATGGCTTTGAAACAGATAGAGAAACAATTTGGTAAAGGTTCCATTATGAAATTAGGGGAACAAACTGACCATAAAATAGCAACTACTTCAAGTGGTTCGTTAGCTTTAGATATAGCACTTGGTATTGGTGGATATCCAAAAGGAAGAATTATTGAAATCTATGGACCTGAATCATCTGGTAAAACAACAGTTGCACTACATGCTATTGCAGAAGCGCAAGCAAGTGGTGGACAAGCTGCTTTTATTGATGCTGAGCATGCATTAGATCCTACGTATGCTAAAGCTCTAGGAGTTAATATAGACGAACTATTATTATCTCAACCGGATACAGGGGAACAAGCACTTGAAATAGCAGAAGCGTTAGTACGTAGTGGTGCAGTAGATATTTTAGTAGTTGACTCTGTAGCAGCATTAGTTCCAAAAGCAGAAATTGAAGGTGAAATGGGAGATTCCCATATGGGTCTTCAAGCAAGACTAATGTCCCAAGCATTGAGAAAACTTTCTGGTGCAATTAACAAGTCCAAAACAACCGCAATTTTCATTAACCAAGTACGTGAGAAAATTGGTGTAATGTTTGGAAATCCAGAAACGACTCCAGGTGGACGTGCATTGAAGTTCTATTCTTCCGTTCGATTAGAAGTTCGTCGTGCAGAAACATTGAAACAAGGTAATGAAATGATCGGTAACAGAACAAGAGTAAAAGTAGTAAAAAATAAAGTAGCACCACCATTTAAAACTGCTGAGATTGATATTATGTATGGTGAAGGTATTTCCATTGAAGGAGAAATACTAGATATTGGTGCGGATTTAGATATCGTTCAAAAAAGTGGTGCATGGTATGCATATCAAGGTGAGCGACTAGGTCAAGGTAGAGAAAATGCAAAAACTTTCCTAAAAGAAAACAAAGATATTATGGATGAGATTCATCAGGCAATTCGAGACTATTACAAATTAGATGAAGTTGTAGTAGATCCAGATGCAGCAGAAGGAACACAAGAAACGCTAGATGTATAATGTTTTAATGGGATTTATCCATCACACTTTTAATTATATAGTGTGGTAGGATAAATCCTTTTTTCTTTTCTAGGTAATAGCTTTTCGCAAATTAAAATATTTATTGTCGATTCCTTGACATTATTTTTCTAGACATATAAAATTAATTTGTATAATTTTATATTTTTGATTATACATTGCTTAAATTATTCATTGAATATGGTACATGCCGACAGTTTAAATGAATGAAAGAATCGAAAACAATTTTATAGCAAGAGGAGGTGAAAACGTGGAACTCTCAGATCTACTCATCTCCATTTTGCTTGTCGTAATTTCTATAATAGTCGGTTTGGTTGTTGGTTATTGGATTCGTAAATCTATAGCTGAAGCTAAAATTTCCAGTGCGGAGAATCTAGCAAAGCAAATAGTTGAAGAAGCACATCGAAATGCAGATGCCGCCAAAAAAGAGGCGCTTCTTGAGGCGAAGGATGAAAATCATAAGCTTCGCCAGCAGACAGAGCAAGAGTTACGTGAACGTCGTTCTGAAGTACAAAAGCAAGAAAATCGCCTGATGCAAAAAGAAGAAAATCTGGATAGAAAAAGTGAAACTTTGGACAAGCGAGAGCTTAGTTTAGAGAAACGTGAACAATCGCTTGTTGAAAAACAACAACAAATTGAAGAAATGGAAAGCAAAGTGGAAGCAATGCTACATGAGCAGCAAACCGAGCTTGAGCGCATTTCTGGATATACTACTGATCAGGCAAGAAGTATCATTTTAGAGCGATTAGAAAAGGAATTAGCACATGAATCAGCTATTAGGATAAAAGAAGTTGAAAATCGAACGAAGGAAGAGGCGGATAAGAAAGCAAAAAATATTTTGTCTCTTGCTTTACAACGCTGTGCTGCTGACCACGTTGCCGAGACTACTGTATCTGTTGTTAATCTTCCAAACGATGAAATGAAAGGTCGGATCATCGGACGTGAGGGTCGAAACATTCGTACATTAGAAACTTTAACAGGAATCGATTTAATTATTGATGATACTCCAGAAGCAGTTATTTTATCTGGTTTTGATCCAATTCGAAGAGAAACTGCACGACTTGCTTTAGAAAAACTAGTTCAAGATGGAAGAATCCATCCTGCTCGTATCGAGGAAATGGTTGATAAAGCTAGACGTGAAGTGGATGATTATATTCGAGAAATCGGTGAAGAAACAACATTTGAAGTTGGTGTACATGGTCTACATCCTGATTTAATTAAAATTTTAGGTCGTCTAAAATACCGAACAAGCTATGGTCAGAATGTATTAAAGCATTCTACAGAAGTTGCATATTTATCAGGTTTACTTGCTGCTGAATTAGGTGAAGATGTAAGATTAGCAAGAAGAGCTGGATTGCTTCATGATATCGGAAAAGCAATTGATCATGAAGTTGAAGGAAGCCACGTTGAAATTGGGAAAGAGTTAGCTATAAAATACAAAGAACACGAAGTTGTCATTAACGCAATCGCTTCACACCATGGTGATGAAGAACCTACTTCCATTATTTCGGTTCTGGTAGCTGCAGCGGACGCATTATCTGCTGCTCGTCCTGGAGCTCGTAGTGAAACGTTAGAAAACTATATCAAACGTTTAGAAAAGCTTGAAGAAATTTCGGAATCATTTGCAGGTGTTGAAAAATCATTTGCGATTCAAGCTGGAAGAGAGATTCGCATTATGGTGAAGCCTGATGAAATAGATGATATTGATTCTGCGCGTATCGCACGTGATATTCGTAAACGTATTGAAAGTGAACTTGATTACCCAGGTCATATAAAAGTGACTGTTATTCGTGAAACTAGAGCAGTGGAATATGCTAAATAATATACTGCAAAGTGGGGGAGTTAATCCCCCACTTTTTAATTTGAATTTTTTTATGTTACACTATATGAATTATTATATATACATAGAATGATAAGTTCGATTATGAAAAGAATCTATTAGCAAGTAAAAATTTATATACAAATGATAGGATGAAGAAATGATGAAAATATTATTTATTGGAGATGTATTTGGCTCACCAGGCAGAGATATGGTACAGGAGTACTTACCTCAATTAAAAGATAAACATAAGCCAAATGTTATCATTATTAATGGAGAAAATGCTGCTTCAGGAAAAGGGATTACAGAAAAAATTTATAAACAATTCATGGGACTTGGAGCGCATGTTGTAACAATGGGAAATCATACATGGGATAAAAAAGATATTTTTGAATTTATAGATGATGCAAAAAATTTAATACGACCTGCAAATTTTCCAGAGGGAATTCCTGGTAAGGGGTTAACGTTTGTTAATATTAACGGGTTGGAAATTGCTATATTAAATTTACAGGGGAGAACTTTTTTACCTCCTATTGATGATCCGTTTAAGAAAGTGGATGAATTGATTAACGAAGCTAAGAAAAGAACGAATATTATTTTTCTTGATTTTCATGCTGAAGCAACTAGTGAGAAACAGGCAATGGCTTGGTATGTTGATGGCAGAGTTAGTGCGGTTGTTGGTACTCATACGCATACACAGACAGCAGATAACCGCATATTACCAAAAGGTACAGCATACATTACAGATGTAGGAATGACAGGTCCGTACGATGGTATTCTTGGTGTAGAAAGGGAAGCCGTTATTCAGAAGTTTTTAACAAGTTTGCCGGTACGTTTTGAACCAGACAAAAAAGGTAGAAATCAGTTAAATGGTGTCCTTATAACTGTAGATCCAAAGTCTGGTAAAGGAATTAAGATTGAGAGAATTATGATCAATGATGATCACCCATTTATGTATTAGAGAAGTAAAGCTGTCAATGGTAATTTGAATTTTTTGAATTGTTGAGGCATAATATGGTTATAAGCTAACGTCTCCAAGAATATAGTGAAAGTAGAACTATAATAGCAAATGAAGGAGGTACTAGTAATGGAAATATTAAAAGTCTCAGCAAAATCAAATCCAAATTCAGTAGCGGGAGCACTTGCGAACGTACTACGAGAACGTGGCACAGCGGAAATTCAAGCTATTGGCGCTGGAGCACTAAACCAGGCCGTAAAAGCAGTTGCGATCGCCAGAGGGTTTGTAGCACCTAGTGGAGTTGACTTAATTTGTATTCCAGCTTTTACAGACATTATGATTGATAATGAGGAAAGGACAGCAATTAAGTTAATTGTTGAGCCTCGCTAAACGTTATTATGTTACTTAATCTTGTGTTACGCTTTACGCGTAACACTTTTTTCATTTAATAAACATTAAAAGGACATGTCTAAATTGAAGTTTATGCTATTTCTGTGTCGTTTTTTCACATTTATTGTTAAATTCAATAAAAGCCTTTATACTGTAAGAATGAACAACTATACATAACATATTCAAATACTAGAAAGGAGATTGACTGATGAACGAAGAGCAACGTCTCGAACAATCACAAATTAATCCAGTTCAGTCAGAAAACAAACTTTCTGAAAAAGACAATATTGAACGAATTAAACAAATGTCGAGTGATGACATGATTGCTAAATATTTTCAATCGAATTACCAACCACCAGATTTGAAAAAGGCAAGAAAACGACGTAGGGAAGAAGTCCAGTTCCATTATGACTTTAAAATTCCTGAAGAGATGCAAACAATTGGCCAAGGGAAGAAGTTTCTTATTCGTACATATGGTTGTCAAATGAACGAGCATGACACCGAAGTAATGGCTGGTATACTAACGGAAATGGGATATGAGTCTACTACAGAAACAAATGATGCAGATTTAATTCTATTAAATACTTGTGCAATTCGTGAAAATGCGGAAAATAAAGTATTCGGTGAAATCGGACACTTAAAACCTTTAAAAACAGAAAAACCAGACTTAATTCTGGGTGTGTGTGGTTGTATGTCTCAAGAAGAGTCTGTTGTTGATCGAATTATGAAGAAACACCAACATATCGATTTAGTTTTCGGAACTCATAATATCCATCGTTTACCACACTTAGTTAAAGAAGCAATGTTTAGTAAAGCACAAGTGGTCGAAGTATGGTCTAAAGAAGGAGACATTATTGAGAACCTTCCAAAAGTACGTAAAGGTAAAATAAAAGCTTGGGTAAATATTATGTACGGTTGTGATAAATTCTGTACATATTGTATCGTTCCAATGACCCGAGGAAAAGAAAGAAGTCGTAGACCAGAAGACATTATACAAGAAGTTCGCCACTTAGCTGCACAAGGCTATCAGGAGATTACGTTATTAGGACAAAATGTAAATGCGTATGGTAAAGATTTTGATGATTTGGATTATCGTTTTGGCGATTTAATGGATGATATTCGCAAGATAGATATTCCAAGAGTCCGCTTTACGACTTCTCATCCAAGAGATTTTGATGACCACTTAATTGAAGTTCTTGCTAAAGGTGGTAATTTACTAGATCATATACACTTACCTGTTCAATCTGGTAGTAGTGAAGTATTAAAACGTATGAACCGTAAGTATACACGTGAGGATTACTTGGAATTGGTACGTAAAATAAGAAAGGCTATTCCTAATGTCACATTAACTACAGATATTATCGTTGGATTCCCAAATGAGACAGAAGAACAATTTGAGGAAACAATGACCTTAGTGGAAGAAGTAGGCTTTGAAGCAGCATATACATTTATTTATTCCCCAAGGGAAGGTACACCTGCAGCAATGAAGAAAGATGATGTACCTGAAGAAGTGAAAAAACAGCGTCTATATCGTTTAAATGAGCTAGTAAACAAACAAGCTGCTCAATCAATGAAATCTTATGAAAATAAGGTTGTGAAAGTTCTCGTTGAGGGTGAAAGTAAAAAAGATCCTAACGTGTTAGCGGGATATACAGAGAAAAATAAAGTAGTAAACTTTGTTGGTCCAAAATCAATAATTGGTACAATTGTAGATGTAAAGATAACGGAAGCAAAAACATGGTCCTTAGATGGAGTTTTGGTTGAAAATATGGTAGAGGTGAAATAAATGACACAATATACTCGCACAGATATACTACAAGAAGCTAAAAAACTAGCAGAAATGCTTGCAAATACAGAAGAAATTGATCGTTTCAAGCAAGTTGAATCACGTTTAAATGAAAATAATAAAGTACAAAAATTAATACAAAAAATAAAGACATTACAAAAGCAAGCGGTTAATTTCCAAGCATATGAAAAAAGGGAAGCATTGAAGCGTATTGAAGAAGAAATCGATCGTCTTCAAGCCGAAATTGATGAGATTCCAATTGTGCAGGAATTTAAAGAGACTCAAATTGTCGTCAATGATGTATTACAATTAGTATCTGGTACAATTGCTAGAGAAGTAACTAATCGTGTTATTGAATCAACTGGAGGGGACCCTCTTTCAGGGAAAACTGCCTCAGGTGATAAGAACGAACCTGGCTGTGATCACCATTAATTAAATATAAAAATGCGTGCTAAGCAAGATTTTTCTTGTTTAGCATTTTTTATTATAAAGCCCGTTAACAATTGATATGTAACGGTTTATGCCTATAAAACATAATATTTATTTACCTTTCCTCGTTTCATTAAGAACATTAGGTATTTGTCTTGCATAAAATGACTATGAAAAAAGAGGAGGTAAAGGTTATATGAGCTTTTTAGATAAAGACTACCGCGAAATTATAACAAAAGCTGTTATCGGCAAAGGAAAAAAATTCACTCAAGATACCCATACCATTACACCATCACATAGACCTACTAGTATCCTTGGATGCTGGGTAATCAATCATCTATATAATGCAAAGAAAAAATCAGAAGATACGATTGAAGTTAATGGGAGTTACGACATTAACATTTGGTATTCGTACAATGATAATACAAAAACAGAGGTAGTTACGGAGAGAGTAACATACTGTGATTATATTCCATTAGGGGTATTAGATGATAATTGCATTAATGATGATTATGATGTGATTTGTAAGGTGTTACAGCAACCAAATTGCCTGGAGTGTAGAATCTCCAATAAAGGTAATAAAATCCTAGTAGACATTGAAAGAGAATTCATGGTGCAAGTAGTTGGAGAAACTAAAATCTTCGTTAAAGTTAAACCAAGAGGCTATAAACATCATGATGATGATGAGAGCTGGGATTATGCTGTAACAGAAGACGAATTGGGTAACTTAAATCCGGATTTCTTAGAAAGCAGTTCAGCTTCTAGAGAAAAAGATTAAAAGAACTTACGGGGGATGTTCCTCGTAAGTTTTTTTTTGACCTTAGTTATGTTAAATTTTATGCTATAATTATAGAATAATATGATGTTTTTTGGAGGATTTTGTCATGGCAAAGTATACACCGATGATGGAACAATATTTAAGAATAAAAGCAGACTACCAGGATGCTTTTTTGTTTTTCCGATTAGGGGATTTTTATGAAATGTTCTTTGAAGATGCAATTAAAGCAGCAAGAGAACTAGAGATTACGTTAACAAAACGAGATGCAGGTCAGGATGATAAGATTCCAATGTGTGGGGTCCCATACCATTCTGCTGAAGGATATATAAAAAATTTAGTTGATAAAGGATATAAAGTGGCAATATGTGAGCAAGTGGAAGATCCCAAAACAGCAAAAGGTGTTGTAAAACGGGAAGTAGTACAGTTAGTCACACCAGGTACGGTTATGGAAAGTACGATGTTAAATGAGCGAAATAACAATTATATTGCTAGTTTAAGCCATTTTGAGGATGGAAGCTTTGTCATCGTTTATAGTGATCTTTCTACAGGTGAAAGTAGAATTGCTGTGATTGAAGCAGGTTTCGATCAAGTTATTCATGAGCTTTACAATCAACCGATTAAAGAGATTGTTATATCATCTAACTTACCAGAAGAACTCCAAAAACAATTAACAGATCGTTTACGAGTTACATTGTCTTATCAGGATGAAATTTCATTTAATGGAGAATATCGAGCTATCTTTGAGAATTTAAATGATGAAAAAATGGTAAAAGCATTTAGTCGGTTACTAAACTATGTTCAATTTACACAAAAGCGCTCCTTAGATCATTTGAAACAAGCAGAGATTCTTGAGCTAACGAACTATTTATCGCTTGATATGTATTCTAAAAGAAATTTGGAATTAACGGAGACTATTTTAAGAAAAGGGAAACACGGTAGTCTGTTATGGGTGCTGGATAAAACCGTTACAGCAATGGGTTCAAGAATGTTAAAAAAATGGCTGGAACGACCTTTATTAAATCAGGTGCAAATAGAAAATCGATTAGAGGCAGTTGAAGGTTTTTATAAGGCATTTATGGAGCGGGACTCTTTACGCGAAAGTCTAAAATCTGTCTATGACTTAGAACGACTAGCTGGAAGAATCGCTTTCGGTAATGTTAACGCTCGAGACCTAATTCAATTGAAAAAATCTTTACAACGGCTACCAGAAATTAAAGAGCACCTTTCTTCTTTTACAAATAAACAAATCAATGACTTAGCAAATAGACTTCATGTGCCAACTGAAGTAGTAGATATTTTAGAATCCAGTATTATTGAAGATCCACCCATTTCCATAAAAGAAGGATCAATTATTAAAGATGGGTATCACGAACAGCTAGACACGTATCGAGATGCCTCTAGAAATGGGAAGAAATGGATTGCTCAATTAGAACAAAGAGAGAAACAAGAAACTAATATTAAGTCATTAAAAATTGGATATAATCGTGTATTTGGATATTACATTGAAGTTACGAAAGCTAACTTACATTTGTTACCAGAGGGTAAGTACGAGAGAAAACAAACGTTAACGAATGCCGAACGATTTATTACACCAGAATTAAAAGAAAAAGAACAGTTAATTCTTGAAGCGGAAGAAAAAAGTGTTGAATTAGAATATAACTTATTTGTTGAAATTAGAGAGAAGATAAAATCATTTATACCAGACATCCAGCAACTAGCTAACGTTATTAGTGAAATTGATTGTTTGCAAGCTTTTGCAACAGTAAGTGAAGCTAATAATTATACAAGACCTACCTTTTCAGAGAGTCAATTAACTATTAAAAATGGACGACATCCAGTAATTGAAAAAGTGATGGATGATGGTACTTTTGTGCCAAATGATATTGAATTAGATGAAGAAAAGGATGTTCTGTTAATTACAGGGCCAAATATGTCTGGTAAAAGTACGTATATGAGACAATTGGCATTAATCTCTATAATGGGTCAAATTGGATGTTTTGTACCATGTGATAAAGCGGAACTGCTAATTTTTGATCAAATATTTACTCGAATTGGTGCTGCTGATGATTTAGTATCTGGTCAGAGCACATTTATGGTTGAAATGTTAGAAGCGAATCATGCAATAAGTAATGCAACGAATCGTAGTTTAATTTTATTGGATGAAATCGGGCGTGGTACAAGTACTTATGATGGAATGGCACTTGCACAGGCTATTGTTGAATATATTCATAATCATATCCATGCAAAAACATTATTTTCTACACATTATCATGAACTAACAGAATTGGAAGATAGTCTATCTCGACTTAAAAATATTCATGTTCGAGCGGAAGAATATGAAGGGAACGTTGTTTTCCTTCATCAAATTAAGGAAGGTGCAGCAGATAAGAGCTATGGAATTCATGTAGCTAGATTAGCAAACCTTCCTGATAAGCTAATTGATAGAGCGAGTGTGATTCTTGAGCACCTAGAAAGTACGGATCAATCGCAAGAGAAGAAAGTAATTAACCCCGCAACAGAGGTGGAGTCGAATCAATTGTCTTTCTTTATTGAAGATGGAGTAAAAGAAACTAAGAAGAAAGAAAAGCAAGAGGAAGACTCTACTTTAATCACGGAGTTAAACGAATTAGACTTATTTGCTATGACACCGTTAGATGCGATGAATACATTGTATCGATTACAAAAACTAGCAAAAGAAAAAATAAAAATTTAGTAATGAAATAGAAAGGATTCTTTCTAATGAAAATAATCCAAATGTCAGAGGCTTTAGCAAATAAAATAGCAGCAGGAGAGGTCGTGGAAAGGCCTGCCTCTGTAGTAAAGGAATTAGTTGAAAATAGTATTGATGCGAAAAGCACTTGGATAAAAATTGAAGTATCTGAAGCAGGGTTAGAAGAAATCAAAATAACGGATAATGGAGAAGGAATATCTCAAGAGGATGTAGAACGAGCATTTTTAAGACATGCAACAAGTAAAATCCGTAATGAATCTGATTTATTTCATGTTCAGACATTAGGTTTCCGTGGGGAAGCATTAGCAAGTATTGCATCAGTTAGTAGGCTAACAATTAAAACTTCTCAAGGAGAACATGCCGGAACGTACCTTTCCCTTGAAGGCGGAGAAGTAAAAGAAAAAGGTAAAAGTGATGCTCGGAGAGGAACAGAAATAACTGTTTCTAATTTATTTTATAATACACCTGCCAGGTTAAAATATATGAAAACAATTCACACAGAATTGGGTCATATTACAGATTTACTGAATAGGTTAGCTTTATCTCATCCAGAGATACGTTTTGAAGTAATGCATAACGGAAAGATATTATTTCAAACACCTGGAACTGGTGACTTATTACAAGTCATTGCCCAAATTTATGGAATGGGTGTAGCTAGGAAGATGTTACCTATTGAGGGTAAGACATTGGACTTTAAGATCAGTGGATATATTGCAAAGCCTGAAGTTACCAGAGCTTCAAGGGCCTATATTTCTATTATTCTCAATGGGCGGTATATTAAAAGCATCCCAATTACACAAGCGATTATTCGTGGATATCACACCCTACTTCCTATTGGGCGTTCACCAATTGCAATTTTGAAAATTGATATGGATCCAATTCTAGTAGATGTCAATGTCCACCCAACAAAATTAGAAGCAAGATTTAGTAAAGATAAAGAATTATATTTATTAGTCGAGGAACTTATTCGTAATACATTTAGACAAACGAGACTCATACCTGAAATCAGTCATAAACCGACTGAAAAGCCGAAGCAAAGTATACAACCAACGTTAAACTTTGATGAAGGTCGATATAGGGAGCCTAAAATAGAACAAGCATTTGTTGATAAAATAGAGCAACCAAACTATCAACCTGAATTAGCTAATTTTAAGACAATGGAAGAAGGATTAGCACCGGAAGCTGTTACCGAACATCAATCGAATCAACAATTCAAACAAACGTTTGAACCAGAAGAAAAACCAGTCGTTGAACAGTTTTCGTCTGGTGAACGTGTTCCAACTATGTATCCGATTGGACAATTACATGGAACTTATATTCTTGCCCAAAATGAAAATGGTTTTTATATGATTGATCAACACGCTGCACAAGAACGGATTAAATATGAATTCTTTAAGGAAAAATTAGGACAACCAACAAATGAGTTGCAACAGTTACTCATTCCTTTGACGTTTGAATTTTCTAAACAAGAATCTATTTTTATTGAGCATTATAAAGAAGAGTTCGAGAAAGTTGGCATCTTTTTTGAAAGCTTTGGTCAACAAACATATATAATCCGTTCTTATCCGAATTGGTTCCCACAAGGGTTTGAAGAAGAAGTTATTAGGGAAATGGTAGAACAAATTATGCAAGATGAACGAATCAATATTGAATCCATTCGGGAAGAGGCTGCTATTCTAATGTCATGTAAACGGTCGATTAAGGCTAACCATCATCTAAATAATGATGATATGTTTCGTTTATTAGAGGATTTAAGAAAAACGACTGACCCTTTTACCTGTCCACATGGTAGGCCAATTATTATTCACTTTTCAACTTATGAACTTGAAAAAATGTTTAAACGTGTGATGTAAGAGGTATATTTCCACTGTACTTCGATAATCCTAATAAATAAGTACATTGTACAAGGAATAATAAGTGCTTAATGATTGCAAAAAGGTGGAGTACATGTGGAAAATCAAAAATTAATAAACTTTCTAAACCAATTATTATCTAATCAATTTGTTATGTATGTAAAATTACACAGATATCATTGGTTTGTACAAGGGAAGCATTTTTTTAACCTTCATGCATTATTTGAGGAGATGTACAATAAGTTCGCAGAAGACCTTGATGCCGTTGCTGAGCGGATTTTGATGATTGATGGCAAACCGCTCGCAACGATGTCCAAATACTTAAAAGAAACGACGCTCGTAGAGGCAAGTGCTGACGATGAAGAAGATGAAATTATCGATCAATTACATGCTGATTTTAAGCAATTGATTGAGGAACTTCGCGACGTTGGTTTTAAACTAGCGGATGAACGGAATGATGAACCAACGAAAGATTTGTTAATTTCTCTTTTAGGTAGCTATGAAAAATATGTTTGGATGTTATCTGCTTATCGTGCATATAAATAAAATATTTTACATTATAGGGGAAGACGAATGAAGCAAAAAGTAATTGCTATTGTTGGACCAACAGCAGTTGGAAAAACAAAGTTAAGTATTGAAGTTGCAAAAAAGTATAATGGAGAGATCATTAGTGGTGACTCCATGCAAGTGTATAAAGGCATGGATATCGGTACAGCAAAGATTAAAAAGGAAGAAATGCAGGGTATACCTCATCATATGATTGATATTAAAAATCCTGATGAAGAATTCTCAGTAGCGGACTTTCAATACTATGTGCAAAAATACATAAATGAAATTACAGAAAGAAATCATATACCAATTATTGTAGGCGGAAGTGGACTTTACATACAGGCAGTCCTTAATGATTATAATTTTTCAAAAGAGAAAAGAGATGATACGTTAACTAAAAAATTAGAAGCAGAAATGAAACAGTTCGGTATAGAACATTTATTTAACCGCCTTCAAAAGATTGATCCGATTCAAGCCCAAAAAATACATCCTAATAATTATCGAAGGGTTATTCGAGCACTTGAAATTTATGAGAATACAGGACTAACAATGACCGAATATCAAAAAGAACAGTCAGACGAGAGTCCCTATGACAGTATTTTAATAGGTTTGGAAATGGAAAGAGAATTGTTATATAATAGAATTAATGAACGTATTGACCTCATGATTGAGGAAGGTTTGTTGAAAGAGGTTAACGATTTAGTAAATAATGGATATGAAAACTATCAATCAATGAAAGCTATTGGCTATAAGGAATTAATTCCTTATGTAAAAGGTGAAATGCCTTTAGAGGAATCCATTGAGCTTTTAAAAAGAAATTCGAGAAGATATGCAAAAAGACAGTACACTTGGTTTAAAAATAAAATGGATGTTAATTGGTATAATTTAGCTCCATTTACAATTAATGAAAGTTTTGATGATATTTTAGTTGATTTAGCAGGATTTATCGAATCCTAAGTAGAAATATATAGTATAGAGAGAAAAGAGGAGGAAATTCAAGTGGCACAATCTGTGAATATTCAAGACCAATATTTAAATCAATTGAGAAAAGAACATATTTCGGTTACTGTATTTCTTACAAACGGTTTTCAGTTAAGAGGTATTATTAAAGCTTTTGATAACTTTACCGTATTATTAGAAACAGAAGGAAAGCAACAACTAATATTTAAACATGCAATATCTACGTTTGCACCATCAAGAAATGTAAATTTAGATAAGGAGTAATGAAGATTTATTCTTCATCCGATATATAGTGTTTAAAGGGTCTGTCTCTCATAACCGTCAATCTGGTTATAAGAAGATAGACCTTTTTATGTCAAAGTATTTAATTTATCTAGGCGTTTGTCACAACTTAGTTATTTTCTACGTATACTATTCATGACTAAGGAGTGATAAAGTTGAGCACACAAAGAATTCATCATAAAAATGGTAAAATTAATATTGTGTTACATGACAATAATGCTACCAATCTAAATAGTCATAATCATGCTGAACATGCCGGTAAAGATCCATTTGCTCATATCGATAAGGAACTTTCCACTTTTGTCGGGATGAACAATTTAAAACGAAAAATTAAAGAAATCTATGCAACTATTATCATTAATGAAAAAAGAAGTCAAATGGGACTTTCTAATACAAATCAAGTCTTGCATATGCTATTTAAGGGAAACCCTGGCACAGGTAAAACAACAGTTGCTAGGAAACTGGCAAAAATATATTTTGATATGAAATTATTATCCAAAGGACACTTTATTGAAGCAGAAAGAGCAGACTTAGTAGGAGAGTATATCGGGCAAACAGCACAAAAGACTAGGAGCTTAATACAAAAAGCAATGGGTGGCATATTGTTCATCGATGAAGCATACTCATTAGCTCGAGGTGGAGAACGTGATTTTGGGAAGGAAGCGATTGATACACTTGTAAAGCATATGGAAGACAGTGGTGATGACTTTGTGTTAATATTAGCTGGATATCCTTATGAAATGGAGCGATTTTTAACTTTGAACCCAGGGTTAAAATCAAGGTTTCCATTTATTTTAGACTTTCCAGATTATGATGTCGACCAATTGCTTGAAATTGCTAGACAAATGGCTTCGGAAAGAGAATACCAACTCTCGAAAGATGCAGAATGGAAATTAAGGAATTTTTTATATAAGCAAGAATCTATGTTAAACGACAATTTTTCCAATGCAAGATTCATTCGAAATGTGATTGAGCATTCAATTAGAATGCAGGCTGTCAGGCTTCTATATAAGGAGATTATAACACCAGATGAATTAATGTTATTAACTGGTAATGATTTGAAATTAGAAGATATCGAATCAATTTGGTAAAACTATAATAATCGTAACAATAAGTTAAAGCTTATATTAAGGAGAGCATATATAAATGGCCGAAGAAAAAATTATTGTAATTGCCGTAAAAAAGCCAGATGAGCAGGATGAGTATTTTACTTCTTCTTTAGAAGAGCTTATATCCCTAGCAGATACTGCTGGTGGAAAAGTAGTTGCTACTATTACACAAAATAGAAATCGTATTCATCCTGCTTTCTATATTGGTGAAGGTAAAATGGAAGAAATAAAAGAAAAGATTGATGAATTAGATGTGGACTTAGTAATTTCTAATGATGAACTCTCAGCTGGACAATCGAGGAACTTAAGTGATTTTTTTGATAGAAGAGTAATTGATCGTAGTCAGTTAATACTTGATATTTTTGCAGCAAGAGCGAAAACAAAAGAAGGTAAACTACAAGTAGAGTTAGCACAGCTCCAGTATTTATTACCGAGGTTACGTGGCCAAGGGGTACAATTGTCTCGTTTAGGAGCGGGAATAGGAACAAGAGGACCCGGTGAAACAAAACTAGAAACCGATCAACGACATATCCGAAACCGTATAGATGATATAAAAAGACGTCTAAAACAAGTGGTCAAACAACGTGATCAATATAGAAAACGGAGAAAACATAATGAAGTATTTCAAATTGCAATTGTAGGATACACAAATGCAGGCAAATCTACTTTATTTAATCGATTAACTGGAAGTGACTCATTAGAAGAGAATAAATTATTTGCTACGCTAGATCCATTAACAAGAAAAATTCAATTGCCGTCTGGATTTCAAATTTTATTAACCGATACAGTTGGATTTATTCAAAAATTACCAACTACCTTAATAGCTGCATTTCGTTCTACATTAGAAGAAGTAAGTGAAGCTGATTTTATTTTACATGTTGTAGATAGCTCTCATCCAGATAACGAGCAACATCAAGATACAGTTTTAAAATTATTAGATGAATTGGGTAGTAGTTCGATTCCGGTGTTAACGGTTTATAATAAGAAAGATCGAATTAATGATGAGTTTATTCCATTACACCAACCATCTATTATGATAAGTGCATTAGAATACGAGGATTTAACTAAATTAGTGGGTAAAATTGAAGAGGTGTTAATATTACATTGGGAGCGATATCAGATTCATTTAGATTTACATGAAGGTGATTTGCTTAATCGTTTTGAGCATGAGACCATTCTTTATGAAAATGAATTTGATGAAGAAAGAGAAACATTTAAAATAAGTGGATATATTCGCCAGTATCATCCACTTCAAGGAATTGTAAAGGAGAAAAGTTAGCGATATGTTAGAGAAAGTCATCGAACAAACAGAAAAAGATATAGCAAGTATACATCAAGAGATTAATAAAATAGTTGAATATAATCAAAAGCGAGTATTAGACGCATTTCGGAACAATCGAGTAAGTGATAGCCATTTTAATTCAACAACAGGATATGGTTATGATGACATGGGTAGAGATACTTTAGAAGCGGTTTATGCTGAAGTGTTTGGCGGGGAGTCTGCGCTAGTTCGCCCACAATTAGTTTCTGGAACTCATGCAATAACAACTGCTTTATTTGGGTTATTAAGACCTGGAGATGAATTACTTTATATAACTGGTAAGCCTTATGACACCCTTGAAGAAGTTATCGGATCTAAAGGGATAGATACCGGTTCATTAAGAGATTATCAAATTACATATAATGAAGTTGCATTGAAAGAAGATGGGCAAGTAAATTATGAAGGAATACGTGAAGCCATTCATGACCGTACAAAAGTTATTGCTATTCAACGATCAAAAGGATATGCAGATCGTCCATCTTTTACAATTGAAGAGATTGGTGAAATGGTTCGCTTTGTAAAAGCTATTCGCAATGATCTAATTGTATTTGTAGATAATTGTTATGGAGAATTTGTAGAGAGAAATGAACCACTCCATGTTGGCGTAGATATCATTGCCGGATCATTAATTAAAAACCCAGGCGGTGGAATTGTACGAGCTGGTGGATATATTGTTGGTCGTGAGGATTTAGTGGAATTATGTTCTTACCGTTTAACTGCACCTGGATTAGGGAAAGAGTTAGGTGCGACCTTTCATTTATTACAAGAAATGTATCAAGGATTTTTCCTAGCACCTCATATTGTTGGTGAAGCGTTAAAAGGTGCTGTATTTACATCTAGATTGTTAGAATTGTTAGGATTTGTGACAAAGCCTGCTTACAACGTAAAGAGAACTGATTTAATTCAATCCGTGACTTTCGAAACTGCTGAACAAATGATTGCATTTTGTCAGGCTATACAAAAGAATTCACCAGTAAATTCTTTTGTTACGCCAGTTCCTAGTGAAATGCCAGGTTATGAGGATGAAGTAATTATGGCAGCAGGTACGTTTATTCAAGGGTCAAGTATTGAATTGTCAGCAGATGGACCAATTAGAGCACCATATACCGCTTTTGTACAAGGTGGATTAACCTATGCTCACGTCAAAATTGCTTTAATTGAAGCAGTTCATGCTATGTTAAACAACCAAAAATAAAGAGTTATTTGAGCTCTTTATTTTTTTGTAAGAAAACCTAACGTTCAATTGACAGGAAACCTTACATTAGAATATAATGAACATATGAAAAGGGAGGTCGTGTCATGAATGATCAGGATCGTCGTTCGATGCCTTTATTTGGAATTGGAATTGTAATGAAACTGACAGAATTAACAGCTAGGCAGATCCGTTACTATGAGGATCAAGGGTTAATCGCACCAGAACGTACATCTGGAAATCAACGATTGTTTTCATTCAATGATGTGGATCGACTGCTAGATATTAAAAACTACTTGGATAATGGCTTGAATCTAGCTGGTATAAAACTATTACTCGAAGAAAAAGTTACGGTAAAGAACGTTGGAAAGTCAGCTGAGAAGGAACAGACTACCATTTCAAAGAAAGAACTGAGAGAAAGATTACGACAAGAAATTAATGAGGTAGGTAGGTTTGGGAAAACAAGTCTTCGCCAAGGAGAACTATCTAGATTCTTTATTAATCGGTAAGTAAATTGACAAAATTAGGAGGAGATTTATGAGTTATTCAAGAGAAGAAATCGAGAGAAAAATAAAAGAGGAAAACGTTAGATTTATTCGTCTGCAGTTCACAGATCTTTTAGGTACAATTAAAAATGTAGAAATTCCGTTAAGTCAATTAGAAAAAGCATTGGATAATAAAATGATGTTCGATGGCTCATCTATCGAAGGTTTTGTAAGAATTGAAGAATCAGATATGTATTTATATCCTGATTTAGACACCTTTGTTGTATTTCCTTGGACATCCGAAAAAGGGAAAGTAGCTAGATTTATTTGTGATATTTATAATCCAGACGGAACTCCATTTGAAGGCTGTCCGCGCTATAACTTAAAGCGTAATTTGAAAAAGATGGAAGAATTTGGATTTGATGCATTTAATATTGGAACGGAACCAGAATTTTTCCTATTTAAACTCGATGAAAAGGGAGATCCTTCTTTAGAACTAAATGACCATGGTGGATATTTTGACCTTGCGCCAACAGACCTTGGTGAAAATTGCCGTCGTGACATTGTTCTAGAACTAGAGGAAATGGGATTTGAAATTGAAGCATCCCACCATGAAGTTGCACCAGGACAACATGAAATTGACTTTAAATATTCTGATGCAGTTAAACATGCAGACGATATTCAAACATTTAAACTTGTTGTTAAAACTATTGCTAGAAAACATAATTTACATGCTACATTTATGCCAAAACCGTTATTCGGGGTAAATGGCTCTGGTATGCACGTTAATATGTCCTTGTTTAAAGAAGGAGAAAATGCGTTCTTTAATTCCAATGGGAAATTAGGCTTAAGTGAGACAGCATATCAGTTTATCGCTGGAATTATGAAACATGCAACTAGTTTTACAGCTGTTACTAATCCAACTGTAAACTCTTATAAGCGTTTAGTTCCTGGATATGAAGCACCTAGTTATGTTGCCTGGTCTGCTTCCAACCGAAGTCCTTTACTTCGTATTCCAAATTCACGTGGTCTAAGTACTCGTGTGGAAGTAAGAAGTGTCGATCCAGCTGCAAATCCGTATATGGCGCTATCGGTGTTGTTGGCAGCAGGACTAGATGGGATTAAGAACCAATTAACTCCTCCTCCAGCAGTTGATCGCAATATCTACGTCATGACAAAAGAAGAACGTGTTGAGAATCAAATTGATGATTTGCCAGCAACGTTAATGGATGCTCTTACACAATTGAGTAAAAATGAAGTAATTGTTGAATCATTAGGGGAACATTTATATGAACATTTCCTTGAAGCAAAAGGAATTGAATGGGATATGTTCCGTACTACTGTACATCCGTGGGAAAGAGAGCAATATTTAACAATGTATTAAACCTTGATATATAAGGTTTTGTTGCTGGGGTGGTTATTAATAATTAGGGTTAATTTGTTGTAATGCCCCGAAATCACCCCAGAAAAAACGCAAAAAAAATTATTTTAAAATACTGTCCATGTATTCTTTGAAACGGGCAGTATTTTTTGGTTTGATTTTCTAGGAAACGTGAGAATATACATCTGCAGTGATTTGATAACTACCATGCCCCAGCTGTTCCTGAATGATGTAGAACCCGTTCATTGGCATTAAATAAACTATTTTTTAGGCATAAAGTTCCCGTCTTTCCTACAAAGCACTAAATTGATGTCATGATGGTAAATGTCGCTTAGATTCTTTTTGTTTTGGTTCTGCCAGTTCAATTGAAAGCGGAGATTAGATGTAAGAGATTCGCTTATCTATATTACCCTGTGTGCGTTGAATGTTTTAGGATTTTCGAGAGACTAGTCCCTATTTTCTGGTTGAAAATCTAATGTTTTATTAATATTAATGGTTCTATTTTTGAAATCAATATCAGATCATTCTAGTGCAGCTGCTTCTCCTTTACGCATACCAGTCTTAATTAACATTTTAAAAAATATTCAGTAGGTATCTCCATACTCAAACGCTTGGGCTAGGAAATCTCCCACTTGGGAAGAGTCTATAAACTTTAATTCTTCCTCTTTCTTTTCTCCCGGGATAATAGCACCCTCACTAGGTTGTCCATTATAGATTTATTAATCTGCGCGTGTCATAGCACCATACATACAGTTATGGATTTTGAGAACTGTATTACGTGCTAATTTTTTCTCGTTCGCAAGATGATTAAGATACTATTTTTGAAGTATGGTTTAATATGATTCTCTATACTGTTGTTCAAGGATGAATAGGAGTTCTTCCTGGTGTAACCTATCTTGTATTCTCTTAACCAAAAATCTAGGAAGTCTTTTAAGAAAATATCCGTGTGAAGTATCCTTGTTTAAGTTCTTGTTGTCTTTTTTCTGCAGCATGTTTGGCTTATGGGTTTAGTTCGGAACCCGCTTTATAACATTCTGCAGGTTTGTCTGAAAAAGGAACTATGAATCTTAATCGGTACTCCCATTTCTTATTTTCATGTTGTCTGTCATAAATATTACGTCTATTTCTGACATAAGTTATTAACTCCTTTCTAAAATGGTAAATCATCATCCTTTATGTCTGTAGTTGCAGCTACTTGATATTGTTGGTTATTCTGCCACCAAGGATCTTATAAACCATCCTTGTAAAAGGTGGAGGTACAACCGCACTCATGGTAGTATCGTGCATTCCCGTCCAATACTTCTCCACATCCCGAAGTATTTTGGCTCGATAATGATCTGCAAGTGCCGGTCTAACTTATCGTTTGATTGAATTAGGTTTTGGTACCAATAAGAATGATGCCAAAATAAGACTGAAAATGTAGAGGAATATGCTAAGGCACTTGTTGTAGCTATTACTGGCACTTTGAGTGGAAAAATCAAGTGGAGGTGCAAAAAAAGTGGGAAATAAAAAGGATTGCCACCTTTTAATGACTGGTCTATTTAAAACGGCAGAAGAACTAGCTAACGCTTTGAAGTTAGCTAGTAGTAAATTAGGGTGGAACATCCATGAAAGAGAGGATACTACTGATTTTGATCCTTATTATCGCATCTACACTGGACTTTTCGGAACTAAGAGTGAAGCCGAAAATGGGCAAAACAATTTAGAGATGCCACCGGTTGGGATATACACGTTATCAAAGCTAAGTATGAAAAAAATAAAAAACAAATCTTTAATTCTAGTTAGAATTTAAAATACTAAAGCCTGTTGCGAAAAACAGCCGGATTTTATTCTTCTATATTCTTTCTGTTCCTTTGAATCCGGCTATCCCCATACAAAAACTAATTCATAATATACCTACTTAATCCTTTACAGGTCCTAAACACTTGTAATGTGGCCATTTTAGTCTACTGGAATTTTGGAAGAAACATTAAAAATGAAAAGAATAATAATAAATTGAAATGTCTTTTTACCCTATACTCTTAGATGTAATTTTTATGATAAATAGATAATAATAATCTGGCATTAAAATCCCCAGCTGTTGAAAAGCTAAGGATAGTTTAATGCATTAAGTGATTCTCGCTTGGTTATTTATTCTTAGTGAGCTTTGAGTCCTGTTACAATAGAAATTAATTCATCCTTAGAAAACTTTAATTCAGGTTTTTTAATATTCTTCTGTGCTTTAATTGTGTAAAATAGACCATCTTCATTTATAAAAATAAACTGGAAAACGCCATTATCGAAGTATTGTACAGTGCCTTTTTTTGTTTGTAAGTCCACAATACCTTCATCAGCTGGAATAACATTTTCATCAGTTACACCTATAGAAATATATGAGTTTTTATTAGTATTGTAGTAGTGAGTAATACTTTCAACACTTTCACCAGTATAGGCTTGGACTTCATCAAATATTTTATCTGCCTCAAAAGGTAGGGAAGTTGGGGTTTTCACTTTAGCATGAAAAGGAACCTTAGTAAGTTTTTCTTTTGAAAGGTTACTATCATTACTTCTTTCAATTAATTTTTCAGAAACGACTTTTAATTGCCCAGTGTTCGCATATGCAGAGCTATTAGTTTCTGTAATAAAAGAGAATATAAATACAATTACTATACCTAAACAAAGACCTGAAATAGATAAAATTGCTGATTTTTTAAACGTCATAATTTCCCTCCTAATTTATCTTATACTAAACTGAGATAGATGTTCTAGTGTTTTACAAGAAAAGGGTTCTGCCAAGCAGTCTGCGATATCTCCAGTTTTTATAAACAATTCTGTGTTAGGTCTCTGGTGCGTTGATGGGTAATACGATGCTGTATGATTAGTTGTAATACTGAAGGATGCTTTATCAGTAAGGTATTTCCCATCAAATCCGTAGTAGGTTTTTACGGTACCGTTTTTGTTGTCCCGAATCTTATATAGTCCATATACAGGCGCACCCCGATCTACATCGGGTATAGTTTTCGCATTGTTGAATTTTATTTGATATGCATTTGGCCCAGAGAAATTATCATATAAAGTATTCGTGAAGTCTGTCATACTATTCGTGAAGTTGCCCGTATTACCACATGTTGAAGTTTGTCCAACAAAGACGCTACAAATGTTGGTGAAATTGGCTGCTCCAGCGGTAGTTCCGAAAATCAAACCAATAAATAGCGAAATAGTGAACACAAGTAAATACTTTTTCTTTTCTGAAATCACAACTAATTTCCTCCTTATATTTTATTAGACAATTCTAATATATATATACTTTTTTGAAAACGCAATAAATTTTGGAGGATATTATAAAAAAATAGTAGAAATTCCCTATATGTTATGATTTTCACCTTTTTCATACTAATGTTCTAAAATTCAGCCTTTTGCAGCTAGCTTTTGTTGGAGGATTAATTGTAGGACTGGCAGGTTGGTTAGCAGGAGTTACTGCTAAATCAAAAGGAACACATACTATCGCCCTCCAAATTAAACTACTATGGTAAGAAAAGTCTGATAGAGGTCAACGATAAAATTTATTTTTCTTTAATAAAAAACTTGTTTTAGACGGAAATAAAAAATATAATAATATAGCAAAAAGCATAAACTTTTGCTAATCTATAACAAAGTGACAAATTGGAAAAGTAAATAAACAGTTCAAGATAATTGAAAATGAAGATAAAAGAAGAATTTATAAAACGTAAAAAAGGTGGTTGTAAATTATGGGATGGGCACTCTTATTAATAGTAGGATATACTCCTATATTGTTTAGAATGCACAGAAAAATAAATATTCTAGAAGAAGAAATCTCAAAATTAAAGAAGCTGAGTGAAACTTCTAAAATATAACCTAGTTAAACCAAATACAATTAAAGGCTCATCATCATGGAACATATACATTTGAAAGCTCATAGTTCCGTCAAAAGGCGGGTCGTGTTGTCTAACTCTAACATAAGATTCAAGTGGTGCAAATGCTTTATTCATATAATTCTTCTTATTTTAAGCAGGGGTTTTTTAGGAAGAATTTCAATTGTAAAAATTCTTCCTATACCCCCTCTAAGACAATTATGATTATATATTTTCCTGGGCTTAAAAGGGGCACCCCCAAAATGCCCAAAAACACCCTTTTTTTGAAAGAGTTTGATAAACTATGAAAAGTTTAAAATAAAAACTTCCAATAATATAGGGTTTTTAATAAAATAAAATAGCATTTAAAATCATTGTACAGATTCCGCACTACTGTTCATCCGTGGGAGAGAGAGCAATATTTAACCATGTATTAATTTACGTGACTATGAATGGAATACTTCCACAAAAAATACTGCCCAACTAATTGTTGGGCAGTATTTTTTTGTTTTGATACATGTGTCAAATATCCAGTCTCTAGACATTCAATTAAATGATATTCTATGTAACTACTTAGTGAATATGACGATACAGACCTACTACTTTTCCAAGTATGGATACATTTTTATAAATTAATGGTTCCATTGTTGAGTTTTCAGGTTGTAGGCGAATATGGTCTTTTTCTTTAAAGAACCGCTTAACGGTAGCTTCATCATCTTCCGTCATTGCAACGACGATTTCTCCATTTTGTGCAGTGTTTTGCTGTTTGACAATTACCATATCTCCGTCTAAAATACCTGCTTCTATCATACTTTCTCCATCAATTACAAGAACAAATAGATTTTCATCTGGACCTGCAGTAGAGCTAGGGATTGGAACAAATTCTTCAATATTTTCTACAGCAGTGATTGGAAGACCTGCTGTTACTTTCCCAATAACTGGTGCGTAACGAGCTTCATCTTTAGGAATATTACTTTCTTCATCTAAATCTAGTATTTCAATGGCTCTCGGTTTAGTAGGATCTCTACGAATAAATCCTTTACTTTCTAATCGAGATAAGTGGCCATGAACCGTTGAACTGGATGCAAGACCAACTGCTTCCGCTATTTCACGTACAGAAGGTGGATAGCCTTTTATTTTAACTTGTTCTTTTATGTAATTAAGAATTGCTTGTTGTCTAGTTGATAATTTAGTCATCTACTAATCACCTCGCGCATATATTATTAATGCTAGTTTATCATCGTTTTATTGAAAAAGCAAACATTCGTTCGAAAACTTGTTGACAAGAGCGTATGTTCTGCTATAATGAAATTAGCGAACAGAGGTTCTGGATTATTTAAAAAAGAAAGGGTGCTTAGGAATGTTTGGTAAAATAAACAAAATAGATTTATTTTATATTGTTACTTTTGTTTTAACATTAGCATTTTTATACCTTTCATTAATTAGTGCATAAATAGGAGTTTTTAGATGGATGTCATTATATACTGCAGAGTAAGTACAGATAAGAAAGCGCAAGAATCATCATTAGCTAGACAAAAGGAAGAATTATATCAATTAGCGGACCGTTATTCTTTCCATGTAGTCGCGTGTATTGAAGAACAAGCTAGTGGTTATGAAATAGAGCGGGAAGGCATTTTTCAAATGCTAGAAATGTTTGAAAATGGACAAGCAGAAGCACTGCTTATTCAAGATGAAACGCGACTTGGGCGTGGAAATACAAAGATAGCTTTATTTCATCAATTGGATAAAAAGAGCATTCCAATATATACAGTTATTCATGATGGAAAGCTAGAAGTCTCGGAATCAGATTCGATGGTGCTCCAAATAGTTGGAATTGTAGAAGAATATCAACGTAAGATTCATAATGCTAAAATTAGAAGAGGGATGAAAAAAGCTGTTGCCAATGGATATAATCCGACGAATAATCTTCGTAATAATGGTTTAGCCCCTGGTAGAGAACGGAAAGAAGTCCCGATTGAAGAGATTGTACGATTAAGACAAAATAATCTTACATTTAAAGAAATTGCTGCAACATTAAATGGACTAGGATTCAATATCTCTAAAGCTACTGTACATAGACGATACAAAGAATATCAAATAATTGATTCAAATAAATCCAAAGGGTAATATTAGTAAGCAAGGACGATTAATTGTTCTTGCTTTTTGTAATTGGAAAAGTAATGTTTAAAATATAGTGGAGGTAAACAATGTTATCAAAACAAAAATTAGAAAGAATAAACGAATTAGCTAAAAAAGCAAAAACTACAACCGGTTTATCAGAGGATGAAAAGGTAGAGCAACAGAAACTCCGTCAAGAATATTTGCAAAATGTTCGAAAATCGTTTAAGAATCAATTTAAAACAATGACTGTCATTGATCCAGCAGGTAATGATGTAACTCCTAAAAAAGTACGTGACATGCAAGAAAGAAATAAAAACCATTAAATAACCATAGTTAGTAGCATACTAATACTTGTTATACAAACAAATAAATTATAAGATAAAACATGGTAAAACTAACAGAAAATGAAAGGGGTTATATTACATGGTAAATAATGTAGAGCAATTATCAATTAATACAATACGTACATTATCTATTGATGCAATTGAACATGCTAATTCAGGGCACCCAGGTCTTCCTATGGGAGCTGCTCCAATGGCATATACTTTATGGACTGATTTTATGAAACACAATCCAAAACATTCGAAATGGTTTAATCGTGACCGTTTTGTGTTATCGGCAGGACATGGTTCCATGCTATTGTATAGCCTATTACACCTTTCAGGTTACGATGTAACAATGGATGATATTAAAAACTTCCGTCAGTGGAATTCAAGAACTCCTGGTCATCCAGAAGTTCATCATACGGATGGTGTAGAAGCAACAACTGGTCCACTTGGTCAAGGGATTTCTATGGCAGTAGGAATGGCTATGGCAGAAGCGCATTTAGCAGCTACATATAATAAAGATGATTTAAATATCATAGACCATTATACATACGCCCTAGTAGGTGATGGAGACTTAATGGAGGGTATATCCCATGAAGCGGCTTCTTTAGCTGGACACTTACGACTTGGGAAATTGATTGTTTTATATGATTCAAACGATATTTCTTTAGATGGAGAATTAAATCGTTCGTTCTCTGATAACACTGAACAACGTTTTAAATCTTATGGATGGCAAGTTATTCGTGTGGAAGATGGAAATGATTTGACACAGATTCGTTCTGCAATCAAATCTGCAAAAGAAAACTTGGACGAACCTACATTAATTGAAATCAAAACCGTTATCGGTTACGGTTCTCCAAACAAATCTGCTTCTTCCGCTTCTCATGGTGCACCATTAGGAAAAGATGAAGTTGTCTTAACAAAAGAGAACTATCAATGGGGGCATGAAGACTTCCATGTACCTGAAGAAGTATATAATGATTTTAATGAAAAAATCATTGTTCGTGGAGAGAAGCTAGAATCAGAATGGAAGCAATTACTTGAAACATATAAAGAAAAATATCCAGAAGAGGCAAACGCCTTAGAAGCAGCAATCAATGGCAATTTACCAGAAGGTTGGGATAATAATTTACCAACATATGAAACCGGAAAATCGATTGCGACTCGTTCATCCTCTGGGGAAGTATTAAATGCAATTGCTAAATCTGTTCCATTTTTCCTAGGAGGTAGTGCTGATTTAGCTGGTTCAAATAAAACAACAATTAATGGGGAAGAAGATCTTACTAGAAATCACTATGCTGGTAGAAATATTTGGTTCGGTGTACGTGAACATGCAATGGGTGCAGCCTTAAATGGAATGGCATTACATGGAGGAGTAAAAGTTTACGGTGGTACATTCTTTGTATTCAGTGATTATCTACGTCCTGCAATACGATTATCGGCAATTATGAAAACACCAGTTACTTACGTATTTACTCATGATTCTATTGCTGTAGGAGAAGATGGTCCTACTCACGAACCAATTGAACATCTATCCTCATTTAGAGGTGTACCGAATTTATCTGTCATTCGTCCAGCAGACGGAAATGAAACTGCTGCTGCATGGAGACTTGCAGTTGAGTCAACAGATCAACCAACTATGCTTGTTTTAACGAGACAGAACTTGCCTACTTTACCAGGTACAAATGAAAAAGCATATGAAGGAGTAAAACGCGGGGGTTATATTTTAAGTGATTCAGAAAAAGAAACTCCAGACGCAATCCTAATTGCTACAGGTTCTGAAGTGCAGCTCGCTATGGAAGCTCAAAAGGCTCTGAAAGAAGATAATATCGATGTTCGCGTTATTAGCTTACCTTCTTGGGACCGTTTCGAAGCGCAGGATGCAAGTTATAAAGAAAGCGTACTTCCTAAAACGGTGAAAAGTCGATTAGCAATTGAAATGGGTTCACCATTAGGCTGGGAACGCTACGTAGGTCTAGATGGTAAAATTATGGGTATTCCTACATTTGGTGCTTCAGCAGATGGGGAGAAGCTGATTAAAGAATATGGATTTACTGTTGAGAATGTAATCAAAAACGTTAAGGATTTAGTTTAGTAAGGCAAATAAAAAGTAGACTGACTTGGAAAAGTTCAGTCTACTTTTTTTATCCAATTTGTTTCTACTAATTCTAGTTATATTCACTTTCGACAAAACTAGTGCTATTTTCCTTCACGGTATGACATATTTTTCTAATAGAATCCGTATAATATAGGAGAAGGGGAGGGTGTTTTGATGAAGGAATATAGAGTTTACTGGATTAAAGAGGAGTTTGCTAGACATTATTATTACAAAAGTGATATTTTATATCGATTTATAAAAGAATATGATCAGAAACAATTTCGGACGGATTTAGTAACACAGTTTCATTTCATTACAAAAGGCTTCCCTAAGGATTCGATTATCTATCAATTAACGAAACAACCAAATATTACGATAAAAAAGAATAATGGACACATTGAGATAGAAAACAACTATAACTTTATTTCTTTACTTATTGATGAAAAACAGATAAAATTTCGTTGTGAAACATTACAAGATGCAGAATCCTTATTATTTCCTACGTTAAGAAAATTTCATCCATATCTTTTTATAACAGGTAATAGTTATGAAAATTTTGGTTGGATTTCACCTGTAAAGACAAATGTTGGATATAATAGTGAACAAGTATTGTATTCTTAGGCCTGTTTTACTATACTGTATAAGAGACAACACGAAGGAGGAAATCGATAGATGGGAACACTTTGGGTCGTACTTATTGCTATAGCAGCTTTAATAGCTGGTGTTGCTCTTGGATTTTTTATTGCAAGAAAATATATGATGAATTACTTGAAAAAGAATCCACCAATTAATGAGCAAATGCTTCGTACACTAATGATGCAGATGGGTCAAAAGCCTTCGCAGAAGAAAATCAATCAAATGATGCGTGCAATGAATAACCAAATGGATAAATAGTATACTGCTATAATTATTACTATCATAAAAATACATTGCACAGGAATACCCCGTACTAATAATAGTAGGGGTTTTTTCATTTCATGTAATTGTCATATTCACATTAAATATAACGGTTTCATTTTGTTATAATGAAAGTACTACGTCGTATCAGGAGGCTAATTATGTCTGAAATTAATATTTTTCTTGCATTTGGTGCAGGGTTTTTATCATTTGTATCACCATGTGTATTACCTCTGTTTCCTGCATTCTTATCATATATTACTGGGATGAGTGTTAGTGAAATTAGAGACGAAAATATGATGTTAAATAGAAAAAGTATTCTACATACAGTGTCATTTTTAATAGGTTTTTCTAGTATCTTTATTATGATCGGCTTTACTGCCAGCGCAGTTTCTGAATTCCTTTTAACATATCAGGATATCATAAGACAAGTTGGAGCATTATTAGTTATTTTCTTTGGTTTGGTTATAGTCGGTATTTTCAATTTCAAGTTTCTAATGAAGGATAAAAAAATAACATTTAAAAATAGACCTTCTGGTTATATTGGATCGGTGTTAATTGGGATGGCTTTCTCTATGGGGTGGACACCTTGTACTGGTCCTATTTTGGCAGTAGTATTATCACTTGCAGCAACAGATCCAGGTGCAGGTATGATCATGATGATTGCTTATGTATTAGGTTTCTCTATTCCATTCTTAGTATTATCATTCTTTGTAGGAAAACTAAACTGGATAAAGCGAAACAGCCAAAAATTAGTGAAAATTGGCGGTTATATTATGATTTTTATAGGGGTTGCTTTATTCTTTGATTGGATGACTAAGCTGACAGCATTCCTAGCTGGCTGGATAGGTTTCTATGGATTTTAATGTTAATCTATACTATTATATTAAGTATAGAAGATACAAAGGAAGTGTAGCTATTGAATAAACCTAATAATTTAATCTTACAGACAGCAACGTCACTTATTGCCTTTCTATTATTAGGGTTTTCCGTTTATTTGTTTATGGCAGGACATAATTCTCCTGGCGGTGGATTTATCGGAGGACTTGTAACTGCAGCGGCTGTTGTCCTTTTATATATGGCATATGGTATTAAATTTGTAACTAGAATATTGCCAATTAATTTCCGTGTGTTAATTCCAATTGGGTTGTTAGTTGCTTTATTAACGAGCATGGGATCATTTTTATTTAATGTTCCATTCTTATCTCATACATATGGATATTTTGAATTTCCGATCTTTGGTGAAGTTGAACTTGCTACAGCGATGTTATTTGACTTAGGGGTATACCTTACTGTAGTAGGGGTAACAGTAACTATTATTGTTAATATTGCGAATGATAGAAAAGAAGTTGAAAATTGATATTAAAATTATGGGGGATGACCAGTTAAATGGCAAGAATTCTGATTGTTGATGATGCAAAATTTATGCGAACAACATTACATGCAATTTTAACAAAAGATAACCATGAAATTGTTGGAGAAGCTGAAAATGGTAAAGAGGCAATCTCGACATATCTTAAAACTAACCCAGACTTAGTTATTATGGACATCACGATGCCTATCATGAATGGTATTGATGCCATTAAGGAAATTATAAAAATAAATAGTCAAACTAAGATTATTGTTTGTTCAGCGATGGGACAACAAAAAGTAGTTGTGGAAGCTATAGAATCAGGTGCCAAAGATTTTATTGTAAAACCATTTGATGAACAACGAGTTTTAGAAACGATTAATCGTGTATTATCATACACTACTACTAGTTAAATCTGAAAAGAGTGTTAGACATGTTTTGGTTAATAGCAAGTACAATTGTAGCCCTTTTTATGGCTTCTGTTATGATAGTTGTACGATTAAAAGCATCCAAAAAACCAGCGTCTGTTAAAAGTATAATTTTGCCCCCTGTATTTATGAGTACAGGTGCATTAATGTTTGTCTTTCCGCAATTTCAATTAGACTGGATTACTGTTTTTGAATCGTTAATAATTGGGATTGTATTTTCATTTCTATTAATAAAAACGTCTAAATTTGAGATTCGTAGAAATGAAATTTATTTAATTCCTTCCAAAGTATTCGCGTTTGTTCTAATAGGGTTATTAATTATAAGGACAATATTGAAATTGATTGTAGGAAATACTATTTCATTAGGGGAAACTAGTGGAGTATTTTTTCTACTAGCGTTTGGAATGTTAGCAACCTGGAGAATAGTAATGCTTTATAAATATAAACAATTAGAAAAACAAATTAAGGTGCCTTCTCATTAAAGAGGGCACCTTTTGTTAGTTTTGTTTGTAATCAGCTTGCCAATTTGAACGATAATCCTCTTTAGATAGTTTAAATAATGGTTCGAAAGGCTTAACATCAATTTTCTTTTCTTTTAATTTTTTTCTAAGAAATTTATGATCTCTTTTTGGGGTTGCTAGAATATATCCTTCTATTACAGTTTCTTGATTAATATAATTGATGCCTTTATCAATGGCAACTTTACCAATTTTACTTGCTATTTTTTGTTTAGCAACATCACGGAATAGTTCCGGTACGGGTGAAACTAATTCATCTAATAACAATTTTTCATTCTCTTTCCACATATGTTTAGACTGTTCAATATAATAGAGTTCCCAATCCATTATTGATTTACCGTCTTGTTTTGGAATTTGTTTTAGGAATTTACGAAACATAAAGTAACCACCAATTCCCATAAACACTATCATAAAAAATCCCCAAAATACGACAAGAAACGACATGTTTTTTCACCTTTTTCCTTTAAATCAATCATATAAAATCATTTTTTAGTTGAATTATTCGTAATAATACTGTAATTTTACTACTGAAGAGTTAAATAATTCAGATATACATGTTACTTTTAATTTTTATGTATGCTAATATTATTATAAATATAGTTTCCATAATAAACAACTTTCATATTTGGATAAATTTCAACATATATAAATATAGATAGGTTTAATCGTATGAATTTGATGAAAAGGGGCGGATTTTATGGAGAAAATACCAAAGAATAGTAATGTAAATAAAAATGGTGAATCAACAATCAGCCCTTTAAACATGTACATATATCCTGACGGGGAAGGTTCTTTATCAAAGTTACCTGATTTTATTCTTAATTGGATTGAAGAACATAGTAATGGTTTCTTTTCTGTTTGGAGTGAAAGGGGAGTAGGTTTATACTTTTCTAAAGCAATTAAAAATGTTTTAGGCTTTGAACCAGAAGACCTACTCGGTAAATCTTTTAAACAAGTACTTTTACAAGAAGATATCCGTTACTTAATAAAAGAATTTGATAGAGACTCGAAGACAAATCAAACTTTTCATATGAAACTACCGAATATAGAGCAAAACTTTATATGGTGTGAATGTAAGATCGCAAAACTATTGGAACCTACAACAAGTACAGTGTACTATGTTGCGTCCATACGTGATATTACAGAAAAAAAAGAAACAGAGGAAATGATGATTCGAAGTGAAAAAATGTCTATTGCTGGTCAATTAGCAGCAGGTATCGCACATGAGATAAGGAATCCATTAACCTCTATAAAAGGATTTTTACAGCTTCTCCAAGCTGGGGTTAATCGTAAAGATGTGTACTATAAAATAATGATTGATGAAATAGAAAAAATGGAAACGATTACTTCTGAGATGTTGTTTGTATCAAAACCTTTAACTGAGAATAAACAACAGGAATCCCTTTTAACTATGTTGCAAGATGTGTTGGAACTATTAAAACCTCAGGCAAAATTGAAAAATGTATTACTTGAAATTAATGGTGAAGAACAGGATATATTTTGTGATAAATCGCAAATGAAGCAAGTATTTATTAATATTATAAAAAATGCAATAGAAGCTATGGAAGAAGCGGGGAAAATTGTCATTACAATTAGAGAAGTAGATAACGACATTTTCATCGATATCTCTGATGAGGGACCAGGTATTGATGAAGCGGTTATACATAAACTTGGTGAGCCATTTTTTACTACTAAGCAACAGGGAACTGGTTTAGGGCTAATGATTACTAAACAATTATTAGACAGACATAGAGCAAAGCTAGAGATCTTACAAAATGAAATAAAAGGAAGTACTTTTCGTATTATCTTTCCTAAGCACTAATTGAACTCATTATCTTATATATAATACCTAATAAAAAATTAATAACATAGTGATAAGTAAAAGTTATCACCTTGAATAAGTTTTTTCTATAGAAAATCGAGTATGAAACATTTGTTTTATACTCGATTTTCATTTAATATGAAGTTGTGTGATAGAAATTGGAAACGCTTATCAGATTTTGTATTAATTGATTATTTAACATTCTTTCCAATTCTTGATAACAGCAGAAAGGGGATTGTGCAATGGGAGAGAACAATGTTTTTAATGCAAAAAAGAAGTTTGACCTTAATGGTAAAACGTACAACTATTATGAATTAAAAGCTTTAGAAGAAGCAGGATTAGGAAAAATTGATAGATTACCATTCTCCATACGTGTACTATTAGAATCTTTAATTCGTCAATACGATGGTCGTGTAATTAGTGATGAACATGTAAAAGGGTTAGTAAATTGGGGTACTAAAGAAGGAAAAGGGGTAGACATTCCTTTTAAACCATCCCGTGTAATTTTACAAGACTTTACAGGAGTTCCAGCGGTAGTAGACCTTGCCTCTTTACGTAAAGCAATGGTTGACTTAGGCGGAAAACCTGAACAAATTAATCCAGAAGTACCAGTTGACTTAGTAATCGACCACTCGGTTCAAGTTGACCAATATGGTACACCAAACGCGCTTAAAGCGAATATGGATTTAGAGTTTAAACGTAATGGTGAACGTTATGAGTTCTTACACTGGGCTCAAAAAGCATTTGACAACTATCGTGCTGTACCACCAGCAACAGGTATCGTTCACCAAGTTAACTTAGAATATTTAGCAAATGTCGTTCATGGAAATGAAAATGAGAACGGAGAATACGATGCATTCCCAGATACGTTAGTAGGAACAGACTCTCATACTACAATGATTAACGGTTTAGGTGTACTTGGATGGGGTGTAGGAGGAATTGAAGCAGAAGCAGGTATGCTTGGTCAACCTTCATATTTCCCTCAACCAGAAGTAATCGGTGTTAAATTTACAGGTAGCTTCCCACAAGGAACTACTGCAACAGACTTAGCACTAAAAGTTACTCAAGTACTACGTGAGCGTAATGTAGTTGGTAAATTTGTTGAATACTTCGGTCCTGGACTTGCAGATATGCCACTAGCTGACCGTGCAACTATTTCAAACATGGCTCCTGAATATGGTGCTACTTGTGGATTCTTCCCGGTTGATGAAGAGGCGCTAAATTACTTACGTTTAACAGGACGTAGTGAAGACCAAATCAACTTAGTTGAACAATATTGTAAAGCAAACGATCTTTGGTATTCTTCTGATGTGAAAGATCCAGAATACACAGAAGTTATTGAGATTAACTTATCTGAACTTGAACCAAACCTATCTGGACCAAAACGTCCACAGGACTTGATTCCACTTTCTCAAATGAAGAAGGAGTTTAACAAAGCAATTACTGCTCCTCAAGGAAACCAAGGCTTTGGTTTAGACAAGTCTGAATTTGATAAAGAAGTAACTGTTACATTATCCAATGGTACAGAAACAGTTATGAAGACAGGTTCTCTTGCAATCGCTGCAATTACATCTTGTACGAATACATCTAACCCATATGTTATGTTAGGTGCAGGATTACTTGCTAAGAAAGCAGTAGAAAAAGGATTGGAAGTACCAGCTTATGTGAAAACTTCATTAGCACCAGGTTCAAAAGTTGTTACACGCTATTTAGAAGATGCTGGCCTTATGCCATATCTTGATAAACTAGGATTTAGCTTAGTAGGGTACGGTTGTACAACTTGTATCGGTAACTCTGGTCCATTATTACCTGAAATTGAAGAGGCAATCTCTAATAATGATTTAACAGTTGCATCTGTTCTATCTGGTAACCGTAACTTTGAAGGACGTATTCATCCATTAGTGAAAGCTAACTACTTAGCATCACCACCACTAGTTGTTGCTTACGCATTAGCTGGATCGGTTGATTTTGATTTGCAAAATGATGCTCTAGGTACAGATGCTGATGGAGAACCAGTTTACTTAAAAGATATCTGGCCTTCTATGGAAGAAGTGAAGAAGGAAGTAGCAAGTGTTGTAAATCCTGAAATCTTCCGTAAAGAGTATGAAAATGTATTTAACTCTAACGAAAAATGGAATGAGATCAATACAACAGACGAACCATTATTCGAATGGGATGAAGATTCAACATATATTCAAAACCCACCATTCTTTGAAGGACTATCAAAAGATGCTGGTAAAGTAGAAGCGTTAAATAACCTACGTGTTATTGGTAAATTCGGAGATTCTGTAACGACTGACCATATCTCACCAGCAGGTGCAATTGCTAAAGATATGCCAGCGGGTCTTTATCTTCAAGATAAAGGTGTATCACCTAGAAACTTCAACTCATACGGATCTCGTCGTGGTAACCATGAAGTAATGATGCGTGGTACATTTGCAAATATCCGCATTCGTAACCAAATTGCACCAGGTACTGAAGGTGGTTATACTACTTACTGGCCAACTGGTGAAGTAATGCCTATTTATGATGCTGCAATGAAGTATCAAGAAGAAGGCACTGGTTTAGTTGTTCTTGCTGGTAAAGATTATGGAATGGGATCTTCTCGTGACTGGGCTGCAAAAGGTACAAACCTTCTTGGAATTAAGATGGTTATTGCTGAAAGCTTTGAGCGTATCCACCGTTCAAACCTTGTTATGATGGGTGTTCTTCCATTAGAATTTGAAAAAGGTCAAAATGCTGAAAAACTAGGATTAACTGGTAAAGAAACATTTAACCTTGAAATTGGCGAAGATGTTAAGCCTCATGACCTTGTTAAAGTAACAGCTACAGACGAAAATGGTAAAACAACAGAATTCAAAGCAGTAGTTCGCTTTGACAGTGAAGTTGAAATTGACTATTACCGTCATGGTGGTATCCTACAAATGGTATTGCGTAATAAATTAGCATAAATATACGAAAAGGGCTCCTAGATAAGGGGCTCTTTTTTCTATGGACGCATTATTTTAATCGACGGTTGCATATTTAGGTCATGAGTGTCCGTTGTAAGTGAGATATAGCATCGTGCGTCACAGATTCGTTTTGGGAGTGCATGTTGCAAGAAGAAAATTAGGCCAATCGTCACTCATTCGTTTTATGAGTGCCCGTTGTAAGCAGAAAAATAGTTTAACGGTAACTCATCGCCGTTATGAGTGCCCGTTCCAAGCAGAATATTAGCTCAACCGTCACTCATCGCAGTAATGAGTGCCCGTTGTAAGCAGAAAAATAGTTTAACGGTAACTCATCGCCGTTATGAGTGCCCGTTCCAAGCAGAATATTAGCTCAACCGTCACTCATCCGCATTATGAGTGCCCGTTGTAAACAGAATTTAGCATCAACGGTAACTCATCGCAGTAATGAGTGCCCGTTCCAAGCAGGAATTAGTACCAACCGTCACTCATCTGCATTATGAGTGCCCGTAGCAACCGGGAATTAGCACGAACCGTCCCTCATCCCATCCATTAAAACCTATCACGAAGCTTGTATAAGAAATTTCAATTGTGAATTCTCTTTGACTTTTGAGTTGATTGCTTTTTTATCCCTAAAAGATTGTGTACTATTAATATTAAGAACATACCACATCACATTAGGGAGTTATAAACATGCTGAAAAATACTTTAGGAATTGGTCTACTTGTTGTTCTTGGGGCGATTTTAGTGATGAATGTACTAGATCATAACAAAGAGGAAAAGGCTTCAGGACCTAATTTCGTTGATGTAACAGGAGATCCATCGGTTGAAGGAGTTGCTATTTTTTCACCAGGTGATATAGGAATAAAAGAAGGTGACCAAGCACCAGAATTTGAATTACCATTAATAAATGGCGAGACAGTAAAACTTTCTGATCTAAAAGGAAAGAAAGTTCTAATTAATTTTTGGGCTTCTTGGTGTGGCCCGTGTAAAAAGGAAATGCCAGAAATTGAACAACTATATAAAGAACATGGGGATGAGATTGCAATTTTGGCAATAAATGCAACAGATTCGGAAAGAAATGAAGAGGTTGTATTGGATTATATTCAAGAAAATAATTACACTTTTCCAGTTGCTTTAGATAGGGACATGAGTGTTACTGATGAGATGTATAAGGTAATATCGATTCCTACATCTTATTTTATTGATACAGAAGGAAAAATTAATACGCGGTTCATTGGTCCGATGACATATGATTTTATGATGGATACAATAAACGCCATGAATTAATCCGCAACAATTTTTCAAAAATTATTATAAAAATGCGAAGAAATGGTAATACTGTAAAATAAAAGGGGTGATTACCATTTCTTTGAAGAAAAGACATTCATTTGAAGAGCTGGTTCAAGCCAATCGTCAACAAATATTAGAAGATAGAGATTTCTTGGATCGCTTTGAAGATAATTTAGAAAGAAGAGCGAAAGAACTACTCGAGAAGAAAAAAGAAGCATAAATATCGTCATAACATTCAGTTAACCTCTTATTAATGATAAGTTTATCGTTATCATTTAATAAAGAGGTTTTTCTCTTTTTTCATACCATTTTTCAGTATACTAATACTCTAATTTGAAAGAATAACAATGAAGTGTCGAACTAAGATTTAAAGGAGGGATTCATAATGACTGACAAACATCAACATACACCAAAGCCCGATGATCGAAGTGATAATGTTGATAAACTTCAAAATATGATCCAAGATACAATTGAAAATATTGAAGCATCCCATGAAACGATGCAATTTGCATCAGGTGAAGAAAAACAAAAGATTGCTGATAAAAACAAACGACGTGAAGAAGCAATAGAGGGATTTCGTAGCGAAATAAAAGACGAAGTGCGTGAACAATAATAGATTATATGAAGACTGGGACTATTTAAAGTGTATTAATAAAAACATGAACAAAACCTATGTAACGTAGTGTATTTTCGTAACAGGTATACAATACCATTTACGATGTTCGCTTTTTATTATGTGCACTTTGTCCCAGTCTTTTTTTATTTATGATAAACTATTGGGGGAGAAGTAAGAGGAGGAAGAAACATGAAACGTGTTAGAACACCTATCGAAGTTAGATATCAAGAAACAGATCAAATGGGCGTTGTTTATCATGCCAATTACTTAGTTTGGTTCGAAATTGGACGTACGAAATTTATAGAAAATTTAGGGCTTCAATATACAGAAATGGAAAAGAATAATATCGTTTCTCCAGTTATAGATGCACAAATATCTTATAAGAAACCTACTAAATATGGAGAAAAGGTATTTGTAGAAACATGGATAGAGAAGTATGATGGTTTAAGAACAGTCTATAACTACGAAGTATTAAATGATGAAGGGGAAATTAAAGTTACCGGTTCTACGAAACATGTAATTGTAAACAAAGATAGTTTTAGACCTCTTTCTTTAAAAAGAGCCTATCCACGTTGGCATGAACTGTATTTGAAACAATTAGAGGATGAAGAATAATGGCATTTGGTCTTAAGCGTGAAGAGGTTAAAAGATGGAAAGAAGATGTGGAGAATGGAAGAGTTGCAATCTTAACCCATTATTGGTTAGATGACCGTTTTCCCAATAGTACTTCAGTTACAAAAGTAGGCTGTAGCCATATTGAAAAGTTAATATCGTGGGGAGAACAATATAATTTAGATCCAAAGTGGATTCATTATGATGGTAAGTATCCACATTTTGACTTATTTGGAGAAAAGCAACTTGAGATTTTACAAAAGGAAGGTAAATGGGAGCAAATTAAGAGGTTTAATCTATGAACAAAAGCTCAAAATATGTTTGAGCTTTTGTTTTTTTCTTTTTTCTCTGGTACATAATCAACACCGCCTGGATGAAACGGATGGCACTTACTAATTCTTTTTATCGTTAGATAAACACCCTTAATTGCTCCAAATTTTTGTATAGCTTCAAGACCATATTGTGAGCAAGTAGGGTGAAAACGACATGTAGAAGGAGTAAATGGACTGATTGCATTGCGATAAAATTTAATTAATCCAATAAATATATACTTCATTAAGAGACCTTCTTTATAATATGAGCTTTAATTATTATTTTTCAAAATGTATTGTTGCGATTGCATCATGCATATGAATGGATTCTTCATTCTGACATGTTACTGTAAAACTAGTAACAAATGGCATTTCATATAGGTCTGCAGCTACTAATCTTGCCATATCTTCCACGAAGCGTGGGTTTTCATATGCTTCTTCCGTAACCATCTTTTCATCAGGGCGCTTCAATATCGGGTGTAATCTAGCACTAGCATTGCTTTCTGCAGCTTCAAGTAAAGCGAGCTTCCAATCAACGATTGCTTCATCGTAATCATCTGATAGGCTTACCTCAACTTTGACATTTCCACGTTGGTTATGGGCACTATATTCACTAATTTCTTTGGAACAAGGGCATAATGTTGTAATTAGTACAGATATTCCAACGTTTACTTGATAACCAGTAGTTTCGTGATAAGTTACTTTAATGGTTAAATCTGCATGGTTTAACCCAGCAATTCCTGAACTAGGTCCTTTTCTTTCATAGAACCAAGGGAATGTTAGCTCAATGGATGCATCTTTTTGACCAAGTCGTTCAGCTAATTCTTTTGTGAATTCTTTTAGTAAGGATAATTCCGTTTGAAATCCTTGTTGACTATATAAAGCCAACTGCTCCATAAATCGACTCATATTTGTTCCTTTATTCGATTGTTGAATTGTAGATGTGAAGGTAAATGAAGCAATACTAGTTTGTTGTTCCGGTTGAGTTTTACTATTAATGATGATGGGATGCTTAACATTAGTAATACCCACTGCATCAAGTTCAAACAAGAAATCTTTCTTTTGATTTTGCAAATCAGCCATTTTGTCTTTTTCAACTGGTTTATGCTTTGGACCGGGTTCAACCGATCCAAATAATTTATGTCTTTCTTCTTTTATAGGTAATACTTTATGAGGTGTATTATTCAAATGCATAGTGATTTCCTTTCTGTTATGCAAGACTTTACTCTTCCTAAAGTATAATCAATTTAGATGGCTGTTATCAATTATATCGCTTTACTACATCCACTTAATTTTAGGCTCAGTTTTATTAATGATTCTCTTAATATTCGCTAGATGACGATAGATCACAAACAGAGTAAGTACTCCAATAACAATCATTAACCCAATATCACCAATAAATATCGAAACAATAAATGAAACAACACCGGTAATCATTGATGATAAGGACACATACTTAGAGATTTTAAGTGTTAGTAGAAACGTTAATACCATGATACCAAACAGAATAGGGTTTACACCTAAAATAATCCCGCCTGAAGTTGCAACTGCTTTTCCACCTTTAAAACGTGCGAAAACCGGGTATGTGTGGCCGATTACTGCGAAAATACCAATTGCTAATCGATATACATCCGCATCAAATAATAAGGGAATAACCGTTGCTACAGTACCTTTTAAAATATCTGCTAACGTTACAATAATCCCTGCTTTTATCCCTAGAACTCGGAAAGTGTTTGTACCGCCGAGGTTACCGCTACCGTGTTCTCGAATATCAATGTTATAACCAACTTTTCCTACAATTAGAGCTGAGGGAATAGACCCTAATAAATATGCAATGATAGCAAATAATACGTATTCCATGTCATTTCCTACTTTCATAAATTTTTCAAGTTATCCTTCTTTAGTTTATATTTTATCATGAACTATTAATAGAAGGTACTAGTATTATTAGAATCAACGAATTTAATGTAAAATATAAGAGATACTCAGTATAACATGCATTTACTGATAAATTATCTTTTTACATGTTAAACTATAAATTATATGTAAGATATATTTTTTGAAAGGAATGGTTGAAAAATGGAAAACCCATCAAACGAACAGATTAGAGAGATACTAGAAACATCTAAAACGATTGCTGTAGTAGGTCTTTCGGATAATCCTGAAAGAACATCCTATCAAATATCTAAAATCATGCAAGACTTAGGATACAAGATAATTCCTGTAAATCCAACGGTTGATGAAGTGTTAGGTGAAAAATCGTATGCATCCCTATTAGAAATTAATGAACCAATAGATATTATTAATGTATTCAGAAGACCAGAATATTTGCCTAGTTTAGCTCAGGAAGCTGCCCAAACTAATTGTAAAGTATTTTGGGCGCAACAAGGTATTACTAACGAAGATGCTTATGATTATCTAACAGAGCGAGGTTTCACTGTAATTATGGATTTATGTATTAAAGTGGCCCACGCTGTACTAGTGAAAAAATAATGATAACATGGATGGCATATGTCATCCTTTTTTTAGTCTTTATTTAATTTAATACTTACATCTAACTATATTCCAATCGATAACTTCTATACTTTTTAAAATAGATTGTAGTATACTTAGTAAGATATTGTGTTGATGACAAGAGTTTTCCTTTACAAAATCAAACACACGTTCTACGATATAATATAGAATAAATAGATACATTCATGGAAGGGAGATTCAGCAATGGACAAGACATCTATACATTACTCTGATGATTCGATCCAAGTATTAGAAGGTTTAGAAGCTGTTCGTAAAAGACCTGGTATGTATATTGGAAGTACGGATCACCGTGGATTGCATCATCTAGTATTTGAAATAGTAGATAATGCTGTTGATGAAGCTTTAGCAGGATATGGGAACGTAATAAAAGTAAAAATACATAATGATAATAGTGTTTCCATCGAAGACTTTGGACGGGGAATCCCAAGCGGAAAACATAGTACAGGTAAATCTACTTTAGAAGTTATTTTTACAGTTCTCCATGCTGGTGGAAAATTTGGACAAGGTGGCTATAAAACGAGTGGTGGATTACACGGTGTTGGGGCATCAGTAGTAAATGCATTATCGGAATGGTTAGAAGTAACGTCCCATCGTGATGGAGAAATTTCCTTTTTACGATTTGAAAATGGTGGAATTCCAGTTGGCAACGTACAGAAACTTGGCAAAACAAGAAAAAATGGTTCAATAATCCATTTCAAACCGGACGCTTCCATTTTCTCTACTACTGTATTTAGCTTTGAAACTATTTCTGAGCGTTTACGAGAAGCAGCATTTTTATTAAAAGGTTTACGTATTGAATTAGTAGACGAAAGAACGGAAGAACAGGAGATTTATGAATATCCGGATGGTCTGAAATCTTTTGTACAATACTTAAATGAAGATAAAGATTCTCTTCATGAGATTGTGTTTTTTGAAGGAGAAAATCAAGATATTGAAGTTGAATTTTCGTTCCAATTTAATGATGGATACTCAGAGAATATGTTATCCTTTGTTAACCATGTCCGTACGAAAGATGGGGGAACCCATGAATCAGGTGCGCGAACTGCTATTACGAGATGTTTTAATGATTATGCTAGAAGAACAGGTGCGTTAAAAGAGAAAGATAAAAACTTAGAAGGTGCGGACATTCGAGAAGGATTAACGGCTATCGTATCTGTTCGTATTCCTGAGGAAAAATTACAATTTGAAGGACAAACAAAAGGAAAATTAGGAACTTCGGAGGCAAGATCTGCAGTTGATTCTGTCGTATCGGAGAAACTAAATTTCTTTTTAGAAGAAAACCCGGATATATCCGGATTATTAGTAAAAAAAGCAATTAAAGCAAAAGAGGCTCGGGAAGCAGCGAGAAAAGCTCGTGAAGATGCAAGAACTGGGAAGAAAAAACGTCGTAAAGACACGTTACTTAGCGGAAAACTGACGCCTGCTCAGTCAAAAAATCCCGATAAAAATGAATTGTACTTAGTAGAGGGTGATTCAGCTGGTGGGTCGGCTAAGCAAGGAAGAGATCGTAAATTCCAAGCGGTATTGCCACTACGAGGAAAAGTAATCAATACCGAAAAAGCAAAACTTCAAGATGTATTTAAAAATGAAGAAATTTCCACGATTATTCATACAATTGGTGCAGGCATTGGAACTGATTTTGTTTTAGAGGATGCAAATTATGACAAAATCATTATTATGACTGATGCGGATACAGACGGAGCACATATTCAAGTATTGCTACTAACTTTCTTCTACCGCTACATGAGACCTTTAATTGAAGCTGGAAAGATTTATATTGCATTACCTCCTTTATATAAAATCTCCAAAGGTACAGGTAAGAAAGAACAAGTCATTTATGCTTGGGACGATGAAGGAATGAAAGATGCAGTTAAGAAATTTAAAAATGGGTATATGATTCAGCGTTACAAAGGTCTTGGTGAAATGAACGCAGACCAATTGTGGGATACAACGATGAATCCAGAAACAAGAACGCTAATTCGTGTCACAATTGAAGATATTGCAAGAGCTGAAAGACGAGTTACAACATTAATGGGTGATAAAGTTGAACCTAGACGTAAATGGATCGAGTCCAATGTTGCATTTGGATTGGACGACGACACAAACATATTAGAAAACGATAAAATTCATTCATAAATATTAGCTAGTTTAAATGTTAGATAAGGGGGAAATGACTTGCCACAGTCAGAAAAATTTCTCGATCTTCCTTTAGAAGAAGTAATCGGTGATCGATTTGGAAGGTATAGTAAGTATATAATTCAAGACCGTGCATTACCGGATGTACGAGATGGATTAAAACCTGTTCAACGCAGAATTCTTTATGCAATGTTTAAAGAAAAGAATACACATGATAAGCAATTCCGCAAATCAGCTAAAACAGTAGGTACCGTAATCGGTAATTATCACCCGCATGGTGATAGCTCTGTGTATGAAGCAATGGTTCGCCTTAGTCAAGATTGGAAGATGCGTAATGTGCTGATTGAAATGCATGGAAACAACGGAAGTATGGATGGAGATCCAGCCGCAGCGATGCGTTATACAGAAGCAAGATTATCTAGTATTGCCTCTGAATTGCTGCGAGATATAAATAAAGACACCGTTGATCTAATGCCAAACTTTGATGATACAGATGAAGAGCCAGTTGTTTTACCTGCTAAATTTCCTAATCTATTAGTAAATGGTTCAACTGGAATATCGGCAGGGTATGCTACCGATATTCCCCCTCATAATTTGGGAGAAGTTATTGATGGGGTTATTGAACGTATTGATAAGCCTAACAGTACTGTAGACGAACTAATGAAGTTTATTAAAGGACCTGATTTCCCAACCGGGGGAATTATCCAAGGTGTGGAAGGTATTAAAAAAGCCTATGAAACTGGTAGAGGAAAAATTGTTCTTCGTGGAAGAGCACAAATTGAATCGATTCGAGGGAATCGTGAACAAATAGTCATTGATGAAATTCCATACGATGTGAACAAAGCTAACCTCGTTAAAAAAATTGATGAATTACGTTTAGATCGTAAAGTAGAAGGGATTTCTGAAGTAAGAGACGAAACAGATCGAACTGGACTTCGTATCGTCATAGAGTTGAAAAAAGATGGAAATGGTGAAGGTGTCTTAAATTATTTATATAAAAACACCGATTTACAAGTAACGTATCATTTCAATATGGTTGCTATCCAAGATAGAACACCGAAATGGTTATCACTAACTCAAATGTTGGATGCATATATTGAACACCAAAAAGATGTCGTAACGAGATCAACAAAATATGATCTGAAACATGCGAAAGCTCGTGCCCACATTGTAGAAGGGCTAATTAAGGCAATTTCTATTTTAGATGAGCTAGTAGCAACGATTCGTGCCTCAAAAGATAAACAGGACGCGAAGAAGCAAATTATGGAAAAGTATGGTTTTACTGAAAAACAAGCAGAAGCAATTGTCATGTTACAATTGTACAGATTGACAAATACTGATGTAACATTACTGCAACAAGAAGCTAAAGAATTAAAGGCTCAGATTGAAGAGTTAGAGTCAATTTTAGCAAGCGAGAAAAAATTACTTCAAACGATTAAAAATGATCTTAAACAAATGAAAAAACAATTCTCTGAGCGTAGAAGAACCATTATTGAAGCTGAAATTGAAGAACTAAAAATTGATATTGAAGTAACTGTTGCGAGTGAAGATGTCTTAGTTTCAGTAACTAAAGAAGGTTATGTAAAACGTACTAGCCTCAGATCTTATGCAGCTTCAAATAGTGAAGATTTTGCCATAAAAGATGATGACCACTTAGTTGGATTAATTGAGGCAAATACAACAGATAAGGTGCTCTTATTTACAAACAAGGGTAAGTATTTATATATCCCTGTTCATGAATTACCAGATATTCGTTGGAAAGATATTGGTCAACATGTTTCTAATATTGTCCAAATTGAAAAAGACGAATATATTGTTCATTGTGTGCCTATTAGAGAATTTAAAGAGGATGAATACTTAATTTTCTTCACTAAAAATGGCATGGTCAAACGTAGTGAATTAAAATTATATGAGGCACAGCGATACTCTAAACCACTCATTGCTCTAAATTTAAAGAAAGACGATGAGGTAGTTCAAGTTTGCCAAACAAATGGATATTCTGATATATTTATTGCTTCTAATAGAGGTTATGGATTATGGTATCATGAATCAGAAGTACCGGCAGTTGGTCAACGTGCAAGTGGTGTTAAAGCTATTCAATTAAAAGACGGAGAATTTGTTGTTGGTGGTCAAGTGTTTGATGACCTATCAGATCCATTTTTAGTAGTTGTAACACAACGTGGTGCTTGTAAGCGAATGAAATTAAGAGAATTTGAAAAATCTTCCCGAGCAAAACGAGGCTTGCTCATGTTACGGGAACTCAAGAGTAAACCACATCGTATTGTCGGCTTCTATGCAACATATGAAAAAGATACGATTAAGTTTACAACTTCCAAAGGGGAAACACATGAAATCTTCCCATTAGAATTACCAAATAGTGACCGAAGTAGTAACGGATCGTTTATTATTGATACAGATAATCAAGGGGAAGTTGTGGAAGTTTGGAAGAAAGTAACGTATGAAAAACCATTTGATCAACAAGTAGAATGATTTAAGAGGCTGAGACAAAACTATTTCTAACATAAGAAAAACCGAACATTAAAGTTAGAGCATCAAACCCGCCCCGGAAATATACTGCGCTTTCCGTGGGCGGCTGGTGAGCCTCCTCAGAGCTAACGCTCTTGCGGGGTCTCACCGATGCCTTTCCTCCCACAGGAGTCTCCGTATATTTCCGGGGCTAATGTGGTGATTGTTCGTTTTTTATTACCTTTGTTTTAGTTTTGTCCCGGCCTCTTTTATTCTTAAATATTTTCAAGCGGAATTTTTAGAATGTGAAGTACGATAAAAAATCAAAAAAAGGTTAGGACGATATTATGATTATTACAACTAGCGGGAAACCTTCCATTAATATTGTGTCAAAAGCAAAACAGCTTTCAAAAAGATATAACCTTCCTTATATCGAAAGGCTAGGCGTCTCAATACAAACGTTAAAGAATGAGTACAAACAGGATGTAATTATTGTAGGAAGTGAGAAATTAGTTATTTCCCCATTATCCAGTGACAAGGAGTTGTTCTTCCATCCTAACCTAGCTTATATTCGGGCAAAGCGGATTTTACGAGGTGAACGTGATCCATTTATAGAGATTGCTAAATTAAAGGAAGGGATGTCACTTCTGGATTGTACACTTGGTTTAGCATCAGATAGTATTCTTGCGAGTTTTGTGGTTGGTACATCGGGAAAAGTAACTGGAATTGAAGGTAATGAGTTAATCTATTTTATAGTAAAAGAAGGATTAACGACATTTAAAAGTAAGAATAAATACTTCAACAAAGCGATGCAATCCATACACGTTGTTCACAATGATTACTTAACGTACTTATTGTCTTTAGAAACGAACGCTTATGATGTCGTTTATTTCGATCCGATGTTTCAAAATGGAATAGAAACATCAACTGGAATTAACATTATTCGTGAACAAGCAATAATGACGGATATGACTGAAAAAGTTATTACCGAGGCAAAAAGAGTTGCCCGTCAGCGAGTTATTTTAAAGGATCACTGGAAAAGTGATCGTTTTGATAAATTTGGATTTAACCAGCTTAAAAGAAAAACAGCTCTATTTCATTATGGAACAATTGAATTACTAAAAAGTTAGAATCTTCTTTATGAATAAAGAAAATTGTGATAAGCTAATATTGGATATAAATGAGAGGAGGGCTTCTGACGAAATTACGAGATAAAATTATCCATTCTGCCTTGCATTTATTTGAAAAACATGGCTACCATGGTGTAACAGTAAATCAGATTGTTCAAGATATTGGAACATCAAAAGGCGGGTTTTACCACCATTTTACATCTAAAGATGAACTACTTTTTGTAATCCACGATACGTTTATTACGTATGTGCTTGAAAAAGCATACATAGCAAAAAACACCTATGACTCTCCAACTTTGAAATTACGTGCAATTATTAAAAGCTTTGTCCAAGTTTTTGATTTGTATAAACCTCATATTTCTGTATTTTATCAAGAAAATATATACTTAAAAGCGAATTACGCAGAACTTATCAAAAAGAAACGAGACCAATTTAAGAACATTATTATTGAAACACTCTCTGAAGGAAAACGGATCGGTGATTTTCGAGAAGATTTATCAGAAGATATAACCGGAATGGCGATTCTTGGGATGGTTAACTGGACTTATAAATGGTATAAGACAACAGGGGAAAAATCAATTGATGAAATTGGAGATATTTATGTAGATCTAATTATGCGCTCTATTTTAAACGAAAAAATGTAAGCGTTATTATAACCTTAATAGCTTCATAGAAAGCTATATTTTTAAGACGATTACCGACCAACCAGTCGGTCTTGTACAGGAGGAGAGCAAATGGATTTTAATTTAACAAAAGAGCAAGAAATGATTCGAAAAATGGTTCGCGATTTTGCAGAGAAAGTAATCAAGCCTCGAACGATTGAGATTGATACGGAGGCAAAATTTCCAGTCGACATATTTGAACAAATGGGTGAACTTGGTTTTTTAGGGATTCCTTTTCCAGAAGAATATGGTGGTTCTGGTGGGGATACCCTTTCTTATGCAATAGCAGTGGAGGAAATTGGTCGAGTATGTGGAAGTACGGGACTAAGCTATGCAGCAGCAGTTTCTCTAGGAGCAAGCCCCATTTATTACTTCGGTACAGAAGAGCAAAAGAAAGAATTTTTAACACCGTTAGCATCAGGTAAAGCACTTGGTTCATTTGGATTAACAGAGCCAAATGCAGGGTCTGATGCAGGTGGTACAAAAACAACCGCTGTTATTGATGGTGATGATTATATTATTAATGGTGAAAAATGTTTTATTACGAATGCTAGTTACGCCAAGACGTTGATTGTCACAGCGGTAACAGGAAAGAACGAGAAAGGTAGAAATATTATATCGGCCATTATTGTTCCGACAAATGCAGAAGGAGTAACCATTACAAGTAATTATGACAAAATGGGTGTCCGTGGTTCTGATACAGCGGAAATTGTCTTAGACAATGTTCGTGTACCTAGAAAAAATCTTTTGGGTGATGAGAAAAAAGGCTTTAGTCAATTTCTATATACATTAGATGGTGGTAGGATTTCTATTGCAGCACTTGGGTTAGGTATTGCTCAGGCCTCTTTAGATAAGGCATTGAAATATGCCAAAGAAAGAAAGCAGTTCGGCAAGTCCATCTCTAATTTCCAAGCGATTCAATTTAAACTCGCAGATATGGCAATGGAAGTAGAATTATCTCGAAATATGGTATATAAAGCAGCATGGTTAAAAGATCAGAATAAACCATTTACGAAAGAATCTGCTTATGCCAAATTATTTGCAACGGAGACGGCATTTCGTGCTGCTAATCAAGCAATTCAAATCCATGGTGGGTATGGATATATGCGTGAATATGAAGTTGAGCGCTATTTACGGGATGCAAAACTACTAGAGATTGGAGAAGGTACATCAGAGGTCCAACGATTAGTTATTGCAAGACAACTAGGTTGCTAGATGGAAAAATAGTTTGAAATATGCTAACTAAAGGAGTGGCAATATGATTTCTAAAATACTAATAGCAAATCGGGGTGAAATAGCAGCGAGAATTATCCGAACTTGTAAGGAGATGGGTATTCAAACAGTTGCCATCTATTCCGAGGCGGACAAAGATGCCCCATATGTAGAAATGGCTGATGAAGCTTATCTAATCGGTCCACCACAAGTAAAAGAGAGTTATTTGAATGTAGATAAAATAATAGAGACCGCTACAGAATCCAATGTGGATGCGATTCACCCTGGCTATGGTTTTTTCAGTGAGAATGGTAAGTTTGCAAAAGAATGTGAAAAAATAGGAATTAGATTTATCGGTCCAACTAGCCATGTGATGGATATGATGGGGAATAAAATAGAAGCAAGAAAAGCTATGAAAGCAGCAAATGTCCCTATTGTTCCAGGTACAGAAGATGCTATACCTACGGCTGAAGAAGCGGTAGAGATTGCAAAACATATCGGTTATCCAATAATGTTAAAAGCTTCTGCTGGTGGTGGTGGAATTGGAATGCAAGTAGTAAATAATGATGAAGAATTACAAAAAGCATTCCAAAGTAATGCAAAGCGAGCAGAGATGTTTTTTGGCGATGGATCGATGTTTTTAGAGAAAAAAATTGAACAGGCAAGACATGTTGAAATTCAATTATTAGCTGATAGACATGGTAATGTCGTGCATCTATTTGAACGAGAATGTTCGATTCAACGTAGAAATCAAAAGGTGTTGGAAGAAGCACCATCTCCATATATTTCTGATGAAACTAGATTAAAAATGGGTCAGGCAGCAGTAGATGCAGCTAAATCAATAGGATATACGAATGCGGGCACAGTTGAATTTTTAGTAGATAGAGAGGAAAATTTTTATTTTCTAGAAATGAATACAAGAATTCAAGTGGAACATCCTGTCACAGAAGAAATTACTGGTATTGATATTGTGAAAGAACAAATTAATATTGCAAATGGAAAGGAATTAGCTTGGAAACAAGAAGATCTTTCATATAACGGGCATGCCATTGAAGCACGAATTTATGCGGAAGATCCGAAAACATTTTTCCCGTCTCCAGGTCATATTAAAGAATTTGATGTTCCAAAAGGGAGAAATATTCGATTAGAAACAGCAGTGAAAAGTAATTATCAAGTTACTCCGTTCTATGACCCGATGATTAGTAAACTAATTGTGACAGGGCAAACAAGAGAAGATGCAATTTCATTACTGAAAGAGACTTTAGAACATACAAGCATAAAAGGTATCAAAACGAATATTCCACTACTTCTTGAAATTATTAACCATGAGCAATTTCTAAGTGGGAATACGACGACAACATTTATTGAAGAGCATTTTAGTCCAATAAAAAAGAAATAATCTATCTAGGAGGAAGTTAAGATGAACGAAGTAAAAGCAATGATGGCAGGTAATGTTTGGAAAATAGTTGTAGCGGTTGGCGATACAGTTGAAGAGGATCAAGATATTGTTATCTTAGAATCGATGAAAATGGAAATACCTATTGCAGCAGAAGAAAGCGGCGTTGTTAAAGAAATTAAAGTTCAAGAAGGTGACTTTGTAAACGAAGGAGATATTATAGCAATCATTGAATCTTAAAAGGAGGAAACTATGGCTTTAGTAGAGTTAGAGATACTTGATGAAAAAGTTGCTCTCATTACGCTAAATCGACCTGAGGCTGCAAATGCCATGTCAAAAGCATTATTAGACGACTTAAATCGTGTTATACATGAAATTAATCGAAATGAAATAATTTCCTGTGCCATTATAACAGGTGCCGGAGAAAAGGCCTTTTGCGCAGGAGCGGATTTAAAAGAACGACGTGGAATGAATGACGAAGAAGTAGTTGAAGCAGTAAGGTATATCGGTAAAACCGTAACTAACATCGAATCTATTGAGGTTCCAGTTATCGCTGCCATAAATGGTGTGGCTTTTGGAGGCGGATTAGAACTTGCACTTGCATGTGATATTCGGATTGCAGCAGATACAGCAAGTATGGGGTTAACGGAAACATCGTTAGCAATTATTCCAGGGGCAGGTGGAACCCAGCGATTACCAAGATTAATAGGTATAGGCCGTGCCAAACAGTTGATATTTACTGCCAAGAGAATTACAGCAGCTGAGGCACTTGCTTGGAATTTAGTAGAAGAAGTAGCTCCTAAGAATGAGCTTTTACAAGTGGCTATAGAAATGGCCAACGTAATTACCCAAAATGGTCCAATAGCTCTACGACAAGCTAAGATATCTATTAATCAAGGAATGCAATTTGATTTATCGTATGCACTCCAAATCGAGCATACTTGCTATAAAAAAACAATTCCAACGGAGGATCGGCTAGAAGGTTTAGCTGCGTTCCAAGAAAAACGTACACCGGTATATCGAGGAAAATAAGGAGCAAGGAGGTTTTAACATGTCATATATAGATGAACTTAATAAACGAATCGAACATATTAAAAAAGGCGGTCATGAGAAATATCATATAAAAAACGAGGAAAAAGGGAAACTTTTCGTTCGCAAAAGATTAGAGTTACTTTTTGATGATGGAATGGATATTGAGGATGCGTTTTTTGCTAATTGTATGGATGACTCCCTTCCGTCTGACGGAGTAGTGACCGGAATTGGTAAAATTAACGGGCAAGACGTTTGTGTTATGGCAAATGATTCTACCGTAAAAGCTGGTTCTTGGGGAAAAAGAACGGTAGAAAAGATTTTACGAATTCAGGAAACAGCTATGACATTAGAATTACCGATGATTTATTTAGTTGATTCTGCTGGTGCAAGAATAACCGATCAAATAGAAATGTTCCCTGGCAGAAGAGGAGCAGGCCGGATTTTTCATAACCAAATTAAATTATCCGGTCGAGTACCACAAATTTGCTTGCTATTTGGTCCGTCTGCAGCAGGTGGAGCGTATATCCCAGCCTTTTGTGATGTCGTTGTGATGGTTGATGGTAATGCGTCCATGTATCTTGGTTCTCCACGTATGGCAGAGAAAGTCATTGGTGAAAAAGTGACTCTCGAGGAAATGGGTGGAGCAAAGATGCATTGCTCTGTTTCTGGGGTTGGTGATGTATTAGTTAAAACAGAACCAGATGCAATTAGTTATGCACGTCGTTATTTATCTTACTTTCCTAAGAGCTTCAGAGAGAAGCCTCGTGTAAGAGAAGCAAAAGAAGTGAAAGAATTTGAAAAATCAATTACGGAGATTATTCCAGAAAATCAAAACGCACCTTTCAACATGTATGATTTTATTAATCGAATCATTGATGAGGACAGTTTTTGTGAAATTAAAAAGAAATTCGCTCCAGAATTAATTACTGGTCTATCAAGAATTGATGGCAGGTCTGTAGGTATTATTGCGAACCAACCACGTATGAAAGGTGGCGTATTATTCCCTGATTCGGCAGATAAAGCAGCGAAGTTCATTCAATTATGTGATGCTTTTAATATTCCATTATTATTCTTAATGGATGTCCCAGGGTTTATGATTGGTACGAAGGTGGAACGAGCTGGTATAATCCGTCATGGTGCAAAAATGTTAGCTTCAATGAGTGAAGCTACCGTTCCTAAAATTTCGGTTATTGTACGTAAAGCGTATGGAGCAGGACTTTATGCTATGGCAGGACCTGCATTTGAACCAGATGCAGTTCTTGCATTACCTACAGCGTCTATCGCTGTAATGGGACCGGAAGCGGCTGTGAATGCGGTGTATGCGAATAAAATAGCAGAATTGCCAGAAGAAGAACGACAAGCATTTATTAAACAAAAACAAGATGAATATAGAGACGATATTGATATATATCGACTAGCGAGTGAAATGGTTATTGATGCAGTCATTGAACCAAATAAATTAAGAGATGAATTAGCAAAACGCTACGCAATCTATGATGCAAAGAATACAGTATTTACAGAACGTAAACACGGTGTATACCCAGTATAATAATAGCCTTAGGGGTCTTCCTCTAAGGCTATTATTATTTAATGAACAAAATCAATTAATTAACCATAATAATATTATGTAAACTAAAACGGTAATTACTGTATTTCCAATGAATATATCGATATAATAATGGCAAAGAATGATAATATTCTTATTTTCTTTCAAGCAAAACATAACTTCCTAATAAACAACAAGATGGTGAAAAGATGAAAATTAAAGATTTTATGATTCCAGATGTTATTAGTGTAAAGGAACAAACGACGGTTAAAGAGTTACTGGAATTATTAGTTGAGAAAAAAATTGGTGGTGTCCCGGTTGTTAATGAGGACAATACATTAGTTGGTGTAATAAGCGATGGTGATGTAATTCGATATTTAAAACCTAATAGTAGGGCTGTTTTCGATATGTTTGCGATTATTATGGTTAATGAGCAGGAAAATTTATTAGAAAAACTATCCTATACTTTATCAAAGTCAGTTTCAAACATGATGAAAACTCGAGATATTATCACACTTCATCCAGATAATAAATTAGAGGATGCATTTAGTATATTTGCTAAATACCATTTTAAGAAAATCCCAATTACAGATGAGAATAAGCGAGTTGTCGGAGTTATTAGTAGAGGAGATTTACTCCGACACGTTACCAATACGATTATTCAAAAACAGTAGAGGCTCAAGCATGTTGAGCCTCTTTTCATTTGACTGATAAATGTGTCAAAGCAAAGAAGAATACGTTATAATAATGACATGATGACAAAATAAAGGGGTTTATTTCACGTGAGGGCAACAAAACAAAATACATCAATTATTTCAAATGAAAACTTAGTTGGCTTGTATCATGTTCTAAAACAACACGGAGATGACATTAATGCAGAAAAAATCATCGATCTTTTTGAGAAAAAACAAAAAGATGAATATACAATTGGTTTTACTGGTCACTTTTCAGCTGGAAAATCTTCGTTAATTAATGCATTAATAGGATCGGATTTATTACCAAAAAGTCCCATCCCAACTAGTGCGAATATTGTCAAACTTACATCGGGTGAAGGGGTTGCCCGTGTGTTTTTCCACCATGAGCAGCCGGTTGAATATAATGAGCCATATGATATAGATATGATTAAGGATTTTGCAAAAGATAAAGATACTATTAAAAAAATAGAAATTAACTCTAGTCAACCACTTATTCCAGCCAACTGTTCCATTTTTGATACACCTGGAATAGATGCTGCGGATGATACCGATCGAATGATTACGGAATCATCGCTACATCTAGTAGACGTGCTGGTTTATGTAATGGACTATAATCATGTTCAATCTGAAGTAAACTTAATGTTTCTCCAAAGCATTCAATCTATGAAAATACCTTTCTACATTATTATTAATCAAATCGATAAACATAATGAAACTGAGTTAACCTTTACTTCTTTTGAAACTAGTGTAAAACAAACGTTTGATGAGTGGGGACTCTCCCCAGAAGCAATTTACTATTCTTCTATGAAAGATCCAACTGTGAAACATAATCAATTTGATGAAATTAAACAAAAAATTGATAGTTTATTTCGAGAAGAACGGATACAACGTTTAGATTCGGCTGTTCAAAATATTATGGACTCACATAAACAGTTTCTAGAAGATAAATATGAAGAAAAAAAAGCCAATCTTTATGATGAAGAAGCAAGTGAAGAAGGCTTATTAGACATTATTCAATCGCTACAACAATCTATAGAGGAATTACAGGGAAAAGTATCATCTTTTCATCAGGACTTTAATCAAACAATAGACCAAACAATGAAAAATGCCTATTTGATGCCAGCAACAACTCGAGACCTTGCGTTAAGTTATTTACAATCACAACAAAAGGATTTCAAAATAGGGTTTATTGGTGCAAAGAAAAAAACAGAAGAAGAGAGAGAACGTCGTACTAATTTATTTTTAGCTAGTGTACAAGAAAGTATAGAGAAGAATTTAGAATGGAAACTTCGAGAAAAAATGACGGAAGTAGTAAGAACATACGGTATTCTAGAAGAAGAACTGCTAACTACCATTCAAAGTTGTACGGTTACACTAACAAACGAACATTTAGGAGAACAGATTAAAAAAGGGGCACAAGTTAACGGGGATTATGTATTAAATTACACGAATGATCTTGCCAATTCTATTAAGAAGAAATATCGAGACGTTGCACGAGTAATATTAAATAAAGGAACTGAATTACTCGAGAAAGATACGAATCAAAAGATTCCTCACTATGAAGAGGAATTGTCCCAATATAAGGATATATTAAAGATACAGGAAAAAATCCAACGTTTGGAAACGGAGTTAAACAAGCAATTATCCCTTCTTGAGGAACAACTTCATCATCCAGAATTTACGGAAGAAACTGAGAATGAAATATTGGCTAAATTAAGGAACATCGAATTCAAAAAAGGTGTTTCTAAATTGGAAAAAATAGTAGAATCTACTTTACCAAATGAAAACTTTGAAAAAATAGAAACTAATGCAGAAAATACACCAACCGCTTATCGAGTAATTCAAGCGATTGAAAACACAGTTCAATTAGTAGAAGATATTCCCGCTTTTGCTTCTATTATAAATGAACTTAAAGCCAGAAAAGAAAAACTGGAAAATCGTGAACTAACTATTGCTTTATTCGGTGCATTTAGTGCTGGAAAATCCTCATTTGCGAATGCTTTAATCGGAGAAGGGATATTACCGTCATCCCCTAATCCTACAACAGCAGTGATTAACCGAATTACTCCTGTCACACCAAGGTATGAACATGGGACAGTAGCGATTCATTTAAAGGATGAGAAAACATTAGTAAGTGATCTCTCCAACATTGTTAAACATTTTTCTCCACCTTCATTTGAAAGTTTAGAGAGTGTTGTCAGTTGGATTAGCCAACATCGAGTCCAATATAGTGATGAACTAAGCCATATGTATAAGAGCTATTTACAAGCAATATTAAAAGGATTCGAAGATCATAAAGGAATGATTGGCCAGAGTAAAATAATACGTATCGATGATTTCGAAAGTTATGTTACTGATGAATCAAAAGCATGTTATGTTGAATCAATTGACCTTTATTATGATTGCTCTATTACCCAAAAAGGAATAACCTTAGTTGATACACCTGGTGCAGATTCTGTAAATGCTCGCCATACTAATGTAGCGTTTGACTATATTAAAAGTGCTGATGCAATTCTTTACGTTACCTATTATAATCATGCGATTACAAAGGCAGACAAAGATTTTGTGACACAGCTTGGGCGTGTTAAAGAATCATTTGAAATGGATAAAATGTTTTTCATTATAAATGCATCTGATTTGGCACATGATGATGAGGAATTACAATTGGTTACTAATTATGTGAAAGATCAATTATTAAAATTAGGAATAAGAAATCCAAGATTATTTCCAGTGTCTAGTAAGCGATCTTTAGAAGAGAAATTGGCTAAATTGCCAATCAATGAACAAATAGCGCAATTTGAAGAGCGTTTTTATGACTTCTTAGAAAATGAACTTTCTAAAATTGCTGTGAAATCTGCTGTTCATGAATTATATCGAACGAAGCAATTATTAGAACACTTTATCCAAAAGGCTGATTTAGATGAACAAGAAAAAGATAATTATAAGATAGAATTACAAACTAGACAGCGACAATTACTAGATTCCGTTCGTTTAAGTGACAGTTCTATTTATTATGATCGAATTAAGCAACGAATTTCCAAACAACTTCACTATGTAATGGAACGAATTGGTATTCGTTTTCATGATATTTATAAAGATTTTTACAACCCTACGACGGTAACCGAATCTGGTCGTAAAGCAAACAGGCAGTTAGAGAAGAACTTACTTGATTTGTTAGATTACACAGGCTATGAGTTATTACAAGAAGTAAGGGCAGTATCCCTACGAATAGAAGCATATTTAAAAGAACAATATGAAGATGTTTCGGAAACGAACCGTACCCGGCTTACAGAAATTGACCGAGACTTTAGTATCCCAGCTCTTAAAACGATTAATTTAAATACACCTGAGTATGTTCAGCCGCTTCAAGATATGGATGTTAATTTATTTCAAAAAGCATTTGCAGTATTTAAAGGGACAAAATCTTTCTTTGTAAAAAATGACAAAGAAAAAATGAAGGAAATCATGTATAATATACTTCTACCAGAAATCCAAGTATATTTGAAGCATGTAGAGCAAGTGATGGATAATCAATATCATATGGAATGGAACAATGTATTTGAGTCTACAATTATTTCTATTGAAAAAGAGATTAATCAATACGTCAAAAATAGCTTGGATATGTTAGAGCATTCAATGGACTTACATGTACTAAAAGAAAAAGAAGACAAACTAACAGAATTACTAGATATTTTATTATAGAGGATGTGTTATAGATGAAACAGTCCATCCTATTAGTCGATGGAATGGCTTTATTATTTAGAGGATTTTTTGCAACATCATTTCCAGGGAACTTTATGAAAAATGAAGATGGAGTTCCGACAAATGGAGTGTATCAATTTTTACGATATTTATTAGATGCAGTTGATACGTTCCAGCCTACACATGTTGTTTGTTGTTGGGATATGGGGAGCAAAACATTTCGTACAACAATGTATGAAGATTATAAAGCAAATCGTTCTGCACCACCGGAAGAACTAATTCCACAATTTGATTTAGTTAAGGAAGTAGTCGATGCATTTGAGATGCCTAACGTTGGCTTAGAGAATTTTGAAGCGGATGATTGTATTGGAACGCTTGCAAACAAATTCTCTAAAGAGCATCAAGTTATTATATTAACTGGTGATCAAGATATATTACAGTTAGTAAAACCAAGTGTGGATGTTGCTATTATGAAAAAGGGCATGGGTAATTACGAAGTATTCACTGATGAAAATTTTTATGAGAAAAAAGGACTTTCTCCTAGTCAAATCATTGATTTAAAAGGATTAATGGGGGATACTTCTGATAATTATCCGGGTGTAAAAGGTATTGGTGAGAAGACAGCACTGAAACTAATACAAGAACATGAAACGATTGAAGGATTATTAGAGAATATTGACAATCTTCCGAAAGGGGTACAGACAAAAATAAAGGCTAATCTAGATATGCTTCATCTATCTCGTAACCTTGCGGAGATAAAATGTGACGTACCCGTGGATGTTACATTACCTTCAGCTAAGTGGGAGTATGATAAAGACAAAGTTGAACAACGTATGCTTGAACTTCGTGTAGGGAATCTAATTAAATTACTTTCATAATAAAGAAAAGAGGCTTGACTTAACGTCTAGCCTCTTTTCTTGTGTACTAGTAATTACGAACTAGTTATTACGATTGTTGTTATTGCGATTTTTGTTGCGATTTTTATTGTTGTTATTATTGTTGTTGTTGTTGTCTAAATTTTCATTTAGAAACTCATTCGCAAATTCAACATTATCGTTATTGTTGTTATTATTGTTGTTGTTATTGTTGTTGCGATTCTTGTTATTCGCCATGTTGACCCTCCTATGTTTTTTTAGTGAATTTGAAGTAAATAATTCATATTCACCTTACAAACAGTATGATACCCCGTTATTTTATTCTAATGCATTATTTTTTACAAAATTATCCTATTTTCTTTTTTTGTTCGTTTACAGGTCAATTATGGATGTGACATAATACATTATAGAATAAAAAAATTAAAAATATTTCCTAATTAAGGGGTATATGGGTGAGAAGACAATCTGTTTTTATTATTACGAGCACGTTAATTACATGTGGCATACTCGCTTTTGTCGAGCATGGGTTAGAAATTAATTATTTAATAAAAACTACATTAAAGGTTACCATTTTCTTTTTAACGATTTGGTGGTACCAACGAAGTTTTAACAAATTCCGATTCAAGGATCCAGTAAGTTTAGAAAAGATTTCAAGAAAAGAATGGAGACGGATTTTTTTACTTGGGTTTCTTTCCGCAACAATCGTATTTATTGCATATGTAATTTGTTTACCTTTTATTGACTTAAGTGCAATAAAAGGTGATTTAACAGAAAGACTTGGAATAACGACAACTACATATATAATAGTTGGATTGTATATTACGTTTGGAAATTCGTTCTTAGAGGAATATTTTTTTAGAGGATTTATTTTTTTTCAACTACCTAGGAAGTTAGGATACATATATAGTCCATTATTATTTGCCAGTTATCATATTCCGATGATTATTTTATGGTTTAGCCCGACAATAATTGGATTATGTTTTATTGGGCTGTGGATCATTGGTCTAATATTTCATAAAGTAAATGAAAAAAATCAAACGATATGGGCTTCTTGGATGATTCATATTTGTGCAGATATAGTTATTGTATTGATTGGATTAACATTATTTTATTAACAACAAGTGCCAAGAAAACCCATGCATTACTATGTTGGGTTGTTAGAAAATAGGAAGGGGATAACAATAAAATCATCTGAGGTGAAAACAAATGAAGAAACGATTAATTCCCTTACTACTCGCGTTACTATTGGCGTTTCCGATCGGTGCAAGTGCACAGATCAAGATGTTTAAGGAACCACCTTTTGATTTTTATAAAGTATCAAAAGGGGATACATTTTGGTTTATAGCTAAACGATATGGTTTAGATTATAAGCAGTTAATGCGTTTAAACCCTAGTGTGGTTCCCACAAATATGCAAGTCGGTTCTGTTATAAGACTACGAGCAACTGCTCCAAGTCCGACTACATTTGAGGAACAAGTTGCTCAGCTTGTTAATCAGGAAAGAGCTAAACATGGATTAAGTCCATTGAAACATAGAGCGGATATTAAGAGTGTAGCAGAGAGAAAAGCTGCGGATATGATTAATTCCAATTACTTCTCTCATACAAGTCCAAACTATGGCTCCCCTTTTGATATGCTTAAGACTTTTGGGATTAAGTATCGAACAGCGGGTGAAAATATTGCTAAAGGACAAAAAACTCCACAAGAAGTAATGAATGCCTGGATGAACTCATCTGGTCATAGAGCGAATATATTGAATGCAAATTTCGATTCTATTGGTGTTGGCTATTATAATGGAGCATGGGTACAGATGTTTACTGGTTCATAGAGATTAGAGAGGCTGGGGTTTAATTATTTCTAGAAAGGTAAATCTGAACAGTTCAGACTAGTGCATCTATCCCGCCCCGGCAATATACTTCGCTTTCCGTGGGCGGCTGATGAGCCTCCTCGTGCTTACGCACTCCGGGGTCTCACCGATGCCTTTCCTCCCACAGGAGTCTCCGTATATTGCCGGGGCTTATGTTGTGCTAGTTCGTAATTTCCATTCCTGAAAAGTGTTAATCCCCAGCCTCTATTACTTTATTTATATATGGGGGATTATGATGATACATAAGTTAGTCAAGGAACTTGAAGCAAATAGAAATTTAGAAAATGCTATTCCAATGGAAAAGTATATGAAAGATCATTTTACTTTTTTAGGGATAAAAACACCGGAAAGAAAAAAGATAACAAATCAGTTTTTCAAGGATACAGGTATTATTAAAGAAGCCTTTGATAGAGATTTTATCTTACAACTGTGGGCGATGGATGAACGAGAATATCAATATATTGCTCTTGATTATATAGACAAAATGCTACGAAAAATAAACGTAGAAGACCTAGCTCTATTTGAAGAATTAATTGTAACAAAATCTTGGTGGGATACAGTGGACATGCTTGCTCAGAAACCAGTAGGTAAAATAGCTTCTATTGATTCTAGAGTAATCAGTGACACCATTGATAGCTGGTCTGTTCATGATAATTTGTGGTTAATAAGAACAGCCATTTTATTTCAATTAAAATATAAAGAAAAGACAAATGAAGATATTTTATATACATATATAATACGTAATGCAGAAAGTAAGGAATTTTTTATACAAAAGGCAATTGGTTGGGCATTACGGGAATATTCAAAAATCAATCCAACTTCTGTCCGTTATTTTATTGAAAACACTAAGCTAGCTAAACTTAGTATTCGTGAAGGAAGCAAATATCTATAACTTATTTATTTTGTAAATCGATTTGCATAAGAACTTGCGACAAATGAGTCTGGCTTTATTTTTGGCTCGATTCCTAATGATTCCATTCTACTGACCATCTCATTAACAAATATTCTTGTTTTATTTTTTTGGGAAGAACCAATATCGATATGCCCTTCAATGATAAAGGAAGAACCTTTATATATGTTGGGTAACACAATATCGATTAGTCGGTTCTTTTTTTCTTTTGTAAATAAGGAAACCACCTCTTCTGTTAAGGAAGTTTCATATGATATGCGTTCGTGAAGATTAAGCATCTTACGCGGAACATCCACCCTTCTTATACAAGCCCATGCACCTTTCGTTTCACACTGAATAACAATTCCAGTAATAAATCTAGTATATGTTGTGTGTACTTGTGAATCTGTACCAAATATTAATCGATACTGCCCAGTTGGATCTTTTTTTATAAATTGAACAATGTGCTGAAATACTTCTTCAAAAGACATCGAATTGTTTGTTAGATTCTGAAAGTTGTCTTCCAATTTGTTTAAATAAGCCACAAATTGTAAACCTCCTATATACTATTAACTTCACGGAAATGAATCTTTTCTGTATGAAAATTCGTCTTATTAATAAATAGAATGCTTGTTGTTGTTTAATTGTTCCTGTTATATGTCTATATTGGGAAACTTCGAAATAGAATATAAAATTTAAATTTACTATGTTATAGTTAATTTACAATTTGAATTATTTTTATACTTATTTATTGGTTTACCGTTTAGAAGGAGGGGTCTTGTTGCGAAAGAGCTTACTTGTTCTCATTTTGTTTTGTATATGTCTAGTTATATTACCAATTGTGGTTACAGCTGAAGAGCAGTTAGAAGTACATATTACTTACGGCATAGATGGGAAGGTAAAGAAGGGAAAAGGTTTTCCCGTCACTGTTAAAGTACAGAATAATGGAGAGAGTGTATCAGGGGATCTTGTATTTTATTCTAGTCCTTCGTACGACTCAGTTGGAAATGTTGTTGTACCAGTAGAGTTTCCGAAAGGGGAAGAGACGACTGTAGCTGTCTCCATACCTGGGTTAAATGATTATTACTTTGGTAGTCAAGGTACTACTCAAACGTACGTTCGTTTTTATGAAGGTAGCTGGGAAGAAGGAAAAGAGGTCACACTAAAAGGGAATACAAAAACACGACCTTCATTCCTTCCAGAGCAACGAATTGTTATAGGTGCATTAACAAATGATCCAGATTCATTAAATGCATTAAAGACGCTTCGTTACAAAGGAGAATCGGTTGAATTTTTTCATATCACGAAAGATAATGTAGCAAATGATGCGATGGGATTAGGATTATTTGATGTGATTGTCCTTAATAATTATCAAATAGCAAGTTTATCAGATGAACAAATAGATGCAATTTATAATTGGACAACGTCTGGTGGACATCTCATGATTGGTAGTGATCCTTTTTTACAACAACATAATCGATTGAAAGACATGTTATTAATGGAAATTAAGGAACAGGCGTCCTTTAGCGATTTGAATTTTTTAAAACTAAGTGAAGACGAAGAACTACCTAATTTTGAGAATCTCGAGATACATAGTGGAGATATTGTCGATGATGTACATGTAATCTATAGCGACCATTCCTTACCAATGGTTCTAAATAAAACGTTTGGACTTGGAGAGGTAACACAATTTGCATTTAACTTAAGTAGTGAGTCAATAACTAAATGGGAAAATTATTCTAATTGGTTATCACAAGTATTTCAGCAAACTGTTGATGTTAATTACTATGGTCATAACAATTATATGAGAGATGATTTAACATATCGTTTTCAGAATGTTGCCCAAATGTATCCTTCTTTATTTATTCCGGTACAACCATTAGTCATCTTATTTATCATTTATTTAATTGTTTTGATTCCTGCTCTTTATTTTTTATTAAAGAAATTGGATAAGCGTGAAATAGCATGGATTATCATTCCTGCAGTTGCTGTTCTCTCAAGTATTGCTATCTTTATCGTTGGTGCAAAAGATCGAATTGGAGGATCACAAATAAATCATGTCAATCTTATAGCAATTGATGAAAATGGAAAAGGAAATGGATTCGGGGCGTTCTCAGTACTTACTAGTAGCGGAGGAGACTATCCATTAACGATAAAATCAAACTCTTTTGATGCTTTTCCTATTAATCAATACAGTTCTTATGAAAGTGAGTCGATGCGTCAATTACCGATGGTTGAAAAAGGAAGACAACAAACACTCATTACTTATCAGGATGTTGAGTATTGGTCCATTCGTTCTGCATTGGGTCCAATTAAATCATTAGAAACTGGAGAGTTAGATACGGATTTATGGGTAGAAAATAATCAACTAATTGGGTCAGTTACGAGCAATTTATCGTTTGATTTAGAAGATGCTTACTTACTAAGTGGATCGAAGGCATATGAATTAGGTCCCATACAAGCAGGTGAGACTATTTCAGTTGATATAAAATTAGATTCAAATAATGTTCAAGATATTATTGGTGCACCACGCTCTAATTTAGCTAATAAAGTTATTCCTGGTTATTACAACCAAGGTTATGGTGGAATGTCTGAGCCAAAAGGAAAAAACTCCATAGAGGAGTGGAAGAAATATGAATTACTTGATTCGTCCCTTTATTTTGATCTTCAACCAACAGATAAGAAACAACCAATAATTGCAGGATTTACAAAAGACAAATTGGTCGATATTACACTAGACAAATCATTAAAGAAGTATAATTCACTCTCTGTTGTAACGCAAGGGGTTCATGTAGATATACGTTCGCTTCAAGGTGGGGAGTTTAAACTTTCTAGAGATGAAATGCGACCAGAATTAAGTATACTTTCTAATAATCAAGGATTCATTCATCATAATGGACTGATGTATGACGATAACTTTGCCTCTGTGGATCAAGGCGAATACCAACTTGTGTATCAATTACCTGTAGAGATGAACCTAGATCATATAACAATTACTAAATTAAGAGTGACACATCCGATATCTGCTGATACCGAATTTAGTATTTATCAACCAGAGACCGGTGAATTTGTTCTGTTAGATGGTAGTCAAACAACATTAGAAGAGGATGTATCATCATATATTTCGGAAGAAGGTAAAATTATTATTACATTTGTTAAAACAGGAATGACGAATCCAGATGTAACCATTCCAATGCTTGAGGTGGAAGGAGTATATAACCAATGATTGAAACAGTAAATTTAACAAAAAAATATGGTTCTTTTACTGCTCTTGACTCACTTAACTTAAAGATTGAGAAAGGTACAGTCTATGGATTTGTTGGACATAATGGTGCGGGAAAATCGACTACCTTTTCCATATTAGCGACGCTACTTGCACCCACATCTGGTACAGCTTTTGTGAACGGCTATGATGTAACGAAAGAACCTAAAAAAGTGAGAAATCATATCGGCTATATGCCAGACTTCTTCGGCGTGTATGACCAATTTAAAACCGTAGAGTATCTTCATTTCTATGGTGCTAGTTATGGGATACCTAAAAATGAACGTGATCTGTTAATTCCACAGTTGCTTGAACTAGTAAATCTGTCACATAAAGAAGAGGAGTATGTTGATGTACTTTCTAGAGGAATGAAACAAAGACTATGTCTGGCACGTTCCCTCATCCATGATCCAGAAGTGCTTATTTTAGATGAGCCTGCATCTGGTCTAGACCCAAGGGCACGAATTGAAATGAGAGAAATATTAAAAGAATTAAAGAAGATGGGAAAAACGCTCATCATTTCTTCCCATATCTTGCCGGAACTAGCAGAAATGTGTGATGAGATAGGTGTTATTACAAATGGAAAATTAGTAGCTTCCGGTTCGGTTGGAACGATTCAAAAGCAACTGCAAGCAAATAAAGTCATCCATGTGCGATTATCATCTAATCTTGAAGAAGCAATTTCCTTTTTGGAAGATGAACCTAAAGTATCAGCAATAACTAGACATGATAAAAATGAAAATACAATTATTTTTTCATATACCGGTACTGATGAAGAACAGGGTCAATTACTGAAAAAGGCCATTTTGAAAGATATACAAATAGTTAGTTTTAATGAAGAAGAAACGGACTTAGAAGATGTCTTTTTAGAAATTACGAAAGGAGTCGATTTTTCTTGAAATCATTATTGATTAATCCAGTTTTGAACAAAGAAATAAAACTCCGCTTTCGTTCGTTTAAAGGATTTCTAGGTGTGTTTTTCTATTTATTTGCTTTAGGATTAATTGCAATTGGCTTTATTATTGTCAATACGGTCTATACAACTGCCTCTGTCTTTAGTCCTGATCAAAGTAGAATTATGTTTATCGTATTGTCTTTTGTTCAACTAGCATTAATCCTTTTTATGACACCTGGCTTAACATCCGGTGTTGTTAGTGGAGAACGTGAACGCCAAACATTAAATATATTATTAACAACACCTCAGTCATCCACAAGCATCATATTAAGTAAATTATTTTCGTCTATTTCGTACTTATTATTAATGATGATCTCATCATTACCACTGTACAGTATTGTTTTTTTATTCGGTGGGGTTCATCCAAATCTACTGCTCTCGACATTTTTACTGTACTTAGTTGTGATGATTACAATAGGTAGCCTTGGCGTGTTATTTTCTACTTTAATTAGGAAAACGATTATTGCATCCATTACGACATATGGCGTAGCATTATTCTTAACTGCAGGGACTGGATTTCTAACGATTATCATAGGTGAAATGTTCTTCTATCAAAACAGTGCAACGACAGTACCGTATTTTACGGCAATGGTAAATCCATTTATTATTTTAATATCATCGTTTGAGCCTTATATGGTGGAAGAAATACAACGAAGATCAGGAATTGGTATTCCTATTGTTACTAGTTTTTATATTACTTACCTATTAATAACGATACTATCCTTATGGATTAGTATTAAAAAATTACGACCGAAAATGACGGCAAATAAAGGAAGGGCTTAACATGAATGAACGCGAGCAATTTCAGAAGCTATTAAAGGTTGCTAAACAAAAAATAGGAAAGAAACGCCTAATGAACCATTTTTATGTTGGTTTATTTGTTCTGGGACTTGGAAGTGTATTCCTTCTATTGCTCGCAAGATTTTTCGTTATTCCACATTTATTAGAAAAAATCTGTATGTTTGGTGTCTTGGTTTTCATTGGCACTATTGTTCTAACAATACTTAAAAGGCCAACTGAAAAGGAAGCAGCTACTTACTTTGACCAGTTTGTAGCGGATAATCATGTTACAACAGCGTACCATTATCGTAACGATACTGGAGTTATGATTGAACTCCAACTCAAGAATACAATTCAACAAATGAAACAATCTCTTTCACTGATTCAAGCTGATAAAATTTTCATTTTTCGATGGAAAAACGTTATGTGGGTAAGTCTATTGCTAGTTCTATCGACCACTTTATATTTTCTACCTAACGAAACTATGAGATTGGCGAAACAAAAGGAAGTCGATCAAGAGATTGCAAAAGAAACGAAAGAAGAAATCAATAAGCTAGTTGAAGAGAAAGATCTTACAAAAGAATTAGAGGAATTAATGGAACAAACAGATTCAATAAAAGAAAGCAAAGAATTATTGGAGGAATTACTGAAACAAGAAAAGAAACTTGCTGAACAAAAGGCGAAAGCGGAAAAGAACGAACAGCAGTTAGAAGAGCTTGCAGAAAAAACAAAGTCTATGCAAGAGCTTTCCGAGGCATTGGACTCATTAGATACTAATAAGCTTAGTGAAGCAATGGATAAGTTAATGGAAAAGGATTTAGCTTCATTAACTGAAGATGAACAAGAAACTCTGGAGAAGTTATTTTCAGATATGTTAAACATGGATAACCCGGATTTATCTTCCTTATCAAAAGACCAGTTGGAAGAGATGTTAGCTTCATTGGAAGAGCAACTTCAAAATATGATTGAATCCGTTCAATCATTAGATCAAATACTTGCACTACAGGATCAATTACAAAATCTAGCTACTTCCCTTCAACAAAATATGGCTCAGAATGGTTTAAGCGATCAAGAAAATCTTGCCTTTGGAAATCCAAATGAACAAAACCAACAAGAAAATGGTTCCAATTCTAGTTCCAATGGTAACTCAAATGAAGATGGGGAAAGTAATGGAGCTTCAGAGGGAAATGGGAATAATGAAGGAACTGGAGCAGGTCAAGGGTCTGGTAATGAAGGTAATAATAGTTCTGGAAATGGCGGAAGTGGAACAGGATCAGGTTCAGGGAGTGGAAACGGTGGAACTGGAAATGGTAGTGGTGGCTCAGGTGCTGGGTTCGGCCAAGGATCTAGAGAATTAACCATTCCTGAGATTATTGATGGTCAGGAATCCATTGAAGAAGACTTTGGGGAAATGGGAGAAGGAGATAGTGAATTCCAACTTTCACCGGATGGATTAGTATTAAAAGGAACTGTGCGATCCTATGAGGACGTTTATGGTGATTATGAGAAATCGTACAGGAATAGTGTTGATAGACTAGAATTGCCAAGTTATTTAGAAGATGTAATTAGGGATTATTTTAGTGATTTAGCCCCGGAAGGAGAATGACTCTTGTTAAGTGTAGAAGCGAAAGAAAAGGAATTACAACAAGTAGCTGAAGAAATTACAAACGTAAAAATTGAAATTCAATCATTTATTGTTGGTCAAAATGATACGATTGACCAAGTGCTGTGGACTATTTTTTCAGGTGGGCATGCACTATTAGAAGGGCTTCCTGGTTTAGGAAAAACAATGCTTATTCGAACAATCTCTAATGTCATGGAGTTGAAGTTTTCAAGAATCCAATTTACTCCCGATCTGATGCCATCTGATATTACTGGTACGATGTTAATCGAGCCGAGTGAAGATGGGAAAAGACAAGCGTTTACTTTTCATGAAGGTCCCATTTTTTCTAATATTGTCCTAGCTGATGAAATTAACCGTGCTACACCAAAAACACAAAGTGCTCTCTTGGAAGCGATGGGCGAACAAACGGTATCAGTAATGGGTGAAACAAAACAGCTTCCAGAACCGTTTTTTGTGTTAGCAACGCAAAACCCACTTGATTTAGAAGGGACGTACCCATTACCAGAGGCACAGATGGACCGTTTTCTTTTAAAAATTAATGTAGAATATCCTTCTAAGGACGAATTAAAACAAATCATTAATCATACGACTGGAGTAGAGACACCTGTTCTTCAGAAAGTGATTGATGGGAATAGACTTCAAATGATTCAACGTATAGCGAAGGAGATTCTTATTTCGGATGAAATTCTTGATTATGCAGTAAGTCTTATTATGGCTAGCCATCCGGATCAAGTAGAAAGTCCAGAGCTTGTAAAGAAATATGTTCGTTATGGATCAGGCCCGCGTGGATTGCAAGCTCTAGTTCGTATCGCAAAAGTCCGTGCACTAACAATGGGACGTTTTCATGTTTCCAAAGGAGATATTAAAAAAACAGCAATGCCCGTGTTAAGGCACCGTTTATTCCTTAATTTTGAAGGAGAGGCTGCAGGTATAACAAGTGATGAAATCATTCAGCAAATTATCGAATCAACTGGTGATTCTCAATGAGTGAACCGTTACTATCTAGTAAAATCATGTATCAACTTGCAAACTATCGAATACAATCACGCAATTCAAAACGTGGTCATCATAAAGGTTCTAGGCGTTCAACAAGACAAGGATCTTCTATAGAGTTCTCTGATTACAGAATGTACCAACCAGGTGATGATTTACGTCAGATCGATTGGAATATTTATGCTAGAACGAAGAAGCATTATATAAAACGATTTTTAGATGAGCAAGAAATTGTTGTATCTATCTATCTAGATTGCACGAATTCCATGGCTATCCTATCAGAAAAATGGAGATTTGCGAAACAATTGGCAGCCTCGTTTGGTTATATGGCATTACATGCTGATGATCGAGTAGGTATATTCCCTATCGGAGCGGCAACACATCCCTTTACATATAAAAAAGGAAAAGCATTTATGGGAAGAATGGTGCAATATGTAGACTCTATTACTTCTGAACCTATAGAAGGTACTTTCTCTGAGAAAGTTCATACTTATATTCAGCCGAAATCTAGCCTTTCTATTTTAATTAGTGATTTACTGGAACCTATTGAATTAATAGAATCTGCGATTAAGAAATTACAAGCACAAAAACAAGAACTCTACATCATTCAACTGTTATCACAAGATGAAATTGATCCATTTTATCAAGGGGATCTAGAGCTAGTAGATAGTGAAACAAATGAAAAAGTAAATGTTACGATGAGTCGGAGTGTAAAGTCTAATTATTATGAACGACTTAACAATCATACAGAGAAATTAGAGAGGTTTTGTTTTGAAAGAGGAATAGGGTTTATCCAATGTTCCGTTACAAAACCTATTGAGGATGTATTGTTTAACCAAATTGCTTCCAAAGGGTGGATATAACAGGGGTGATGTTATGAATTTTATGACACCTAGCTTTTTTATATTATCAATATTTTTAGTCGCGGTTTTATTATTTTATCTTTTCCGTAAACAATATGAGTCTCAAGTAATCCCCTCAACCCTTTTATGGCAACAAGTGATGAACGAATGGCAAGCGACAAAATGGTGGAGAAAGTTACAACATCATCTACTACTCTATTTGCAATTAATTATCTTATTCTTGCTCATGCTTGCTTTAGTAAGACCATATATTGGATTGAACGAACTTTCCGGGGAACATATTGTCCTTATACTGGATACATCTGCATCAATGACAACTGAAGAAAGTGAAAATACTACTAGACTTGAGTTAGCGAAGGAACAAGCAATTGAATTGGTAGACAAGCTAGATAACCAATTACTAACCGTTATATTAGCAGAAGAAACGCCTACGATTCTCTTTTCCAATGAACCCGTGAATCAAGAAACTATAACAGAAATAGAGCAAGTTCAACCATCTTTCCAACATGCAAATATGAAAAAGACGATTCCACTAGCGATACAGATTTTATCTGGTACAACGGGTGAGATACATGTCTTTTCTGATGCGGTAAAAAAAGAACAGATAGATCAAACGTTATTAACGAATAAATTGGTTGTTCATAATATCGGTACGTCTAATGACAATATTGCATTACATACGTTTGGTGTCGTACAGAACAACGAAGGAATTAGTGGTATTGTTACGGTCTACAATGAATCAGATGAAGAAAGACTTGTCACAATTTCCATCGAAAATGAAAATGATATCCTTTATACTTTGGAAGAATTAATCGAACCGAGAAAGCTCGTTCAGTTGCCAATTTCTAATCTACCTTCACATACTTATTACAATGCTCGGTTAACGACACCAGATGATTATAAAGCGGATAACCATCTTGTCGCATTTTTAGGACAAAATACAACTCCTTCCATTCATTTAATTGGAGACATCAATCCTTTTACGACAAAAGCATTGAGTTATTTTAGTGAAGATATTGTTCAATATGATAAAAATACAACTGTCACACAGTCCAATGCAGTATACGTCTTAGAAGGAGTTCCAGAGAAAGAATGGCCAGATGGACCTTCTATTATATTTGAACCAGAATTGAATGGGGCGTTTCAAGTAAAAGAGAAAAAGACATTAACAGAAGCGGTGGAAAAGCTAAAAGATGATCCACTATTCCAATATGTAGATATGAGTGAAGTTTATATCCAATCTAGTTTTCCATATGTACAGTCCGAATTAGAAACACTGTTAACTAGCGGAGACACGCCGCTTATTAGCAAGGGGTATTATAAGGGGCATCCTATCGTTTTTATCGGCTTTGATATTGCGGATACCGATTGGCCATTACATGCTAGTTTTCCAATATTCTTATATAATGCCATCACTTTCCTTTATGAAACACAAGATACATTAGGTTATTTAAAGCCCATGCAACAATTTACTTTTGCCCATCCAATCGGTACAACGAAAAGCACCATTGTAAATGAACATGGTGATGAAATATTGAGCTTAAGTTTGGATGAAGCGGATTTCAAGGCACCAAGCTCCCCTGGATTGTATCGTATTATTTCAGAAAATAATGAAGTATTATCTGAAAAACTGTTTGCAGTAACTATTGATCCACAAGAAAAATACATACAACCAAAAACTAGTTTTACATTGGAAGTAGAGGATAGTAAGAATAGCAGTCAAGAAAGGCCGAATGAAATATGGCCTTGGATTGCACTTTTTGCACTCCTCATTTTATTTATTGAATGGGAGGTGTATCGCCGTGGGATTTCAAATAGATAATCCTATATTCCTCCTACTGTTTATTCCGGTACTCGCTGTATTATATCTATATTGGAAAACTATCACCCTCCGTTCCAAACTGGAAAAAAGAACAATATTAGTTGTACGTTTTTTCATATTTTCACTGATTATCATCGCCCTTTGTAGTCCTTACTTACATTTTTCTGTTCAAGGTGTGACAACAGTATTTGTCGTCGATCATTCAGAAAGTGTACGAAATGAACAAAACAAAATGTACGATGCTATCGAGGTTGCAATTGAGGGGATGGGAGAAAATGATACGTATGCAATAATTACCGTGGCAGAAGAGGCGCAAATTTCGCAAAGTGTTTCTACCCGTGAAAAATCGATTGTTTCAACTTCGGTACCAACTAAGACATCCTTTACAAATTTGGAGGAAGGCTTACAAGTTGCATCAAGTTTACTGAAAACGAATGGACGAATCGTGTTATTGACGGATGGAAATGAAAATATAGGAAATGTCAAAGATCAAGTGAATGTAATAAAAGAAAAAGGAATCGAATTAGACGTTATGCCCTTTACAACGTCGATTAGTCAAGATGTAGCTCTGGAAGAATTCATTGTACCGAAGAACTTATTTAATGGAGAAATGACAACAATTCAATCAACGATATCTAGTACAGTGGATACTACTTCACGTATTCGTATTAGTAAAAATAATGAAGTAATCGTAGATGAAGAAGTATCCGTAAAAGAAGGCACGAATGTCTACACTTTCGACTATGTTGTTCATTCACCTGGAATTCATAGTTTTCACGCAGAAATAAGTTCAGAAGCGGATAGTCTCTCGCAAAATAATGTTGGTTATGCTATATCCAATGTACAAGGAACTCCAAGTGTCTTAATTGTAGAAGGAGCAGAAGGAGAAGCGAATAATATTTCTCCAATATTGGAAGCAAGTGGATTGCAGGTGGATCGTATCAATCCAGTTACATTACCAACTTCATTAAGTGGGTTATTAGATTATGAAACAATCATTTTTAGTAATGTTTCAGCTACCGATGTTACACTAGAACAGATGGAATTAATTGAAAGTGCTGTAAGAGATTTTGGTGTTGGCTTTATTATGACCGGGGGGAATCAGAGTTATGGTCTAGGGGGATATTTCAAAACACCAATTGAGACTGTTCTACCCGTGGAGATGGATTTAAAAGGGAAAAAAGAGTTACCGTCCTTAGGATTGATTATTGTTTTAGACCGTTCTGGTAGTATGGCTGGTTATAAGATGGATTTAGCGAAGGAAGCGGCTGCAAGGTCGGTAGAATTACTAAGAGAAAAAGATACATTAGGATTTATTGCATTTGATGACCAGCCTTGGCAAATTATAGAAACAGCTCCACTAAGTGACAAGGAAGAAGCAGCAAACAATATTCGTTCGGTGACAGAAGGTGGCGGCACGAACATCTTTCCAGCTTTACAACTAGCTTATGAACAATTGAAACCATTAGATTTGAAAAGAAAACACATTATACTATTAACAGATGGACAATCTGCTACTAACAATGATTATCTTTCAATGATTGAAGAGGGATTGGAATCAAATATTACACTGTCCACTGTTGCTATTGGTAATGATGCTGACCGTCTGCTACTTGAAGAACTAGCAACAGAAGGGACTGGTCGTTATTATGATGTTCAAGATGCATCTACAATACCAAGTATTCTCTCAAGAGAAACTATCCTAACTACAAGAACATATATCGAGGATAATCCGTTTTATCCTACATATGTGGAATCGACAGAATGGAGCCGTATATTCAATAATGGGGTACCACAAATGAATGTTTATGTTGCCACAGATCCTAAGTCTAGAGCAGAAGAAATATTAATTAGTGATAAGGGAGACCCAGTTCTAGTCAGGTGGCAATATGGCTTAGGAAACACGATAGCATGGACATCAGATGTACGTGGTGAATGGGCAGGTGATTGGCCACTATGGGAAAAATGGGTAGAACTATGGAATGAAATGCTCACATGGAGTCTACCTACCTATCAACAGGAAATGTTTAATATTCAGCAAAGAATCAATGGTAAAGAAATAACGTTACAAGTTACTTCTGAAAATATAGATATTCTCCCACTAGAAGCAAGAATTGTTGATGAAAAAGGAAAGGAGATTGAAGCACAGATACGCCCTACAGCACCAGGAGAACATGAGGTAACATTCCAAGCAGATACAGGAATTTACTTTTTACAGCTTTCAAAAATAGAGGATGATCAAATTACTAGTACGTATCAAACAGGAATTGTCGTTCCATATTCAAAGGAATTTGAATTAACGGTACAGAATGATTCGTTACTGAAGGAAATAACTTATCTTAGTGGTGGGATAATAGTTGAAAATCCGGAAGATGTTTTTCGAGAGTTGGAATATTATCCGACTGAACGTCAACCAATTTTTTCTGAAATTTTATTAATTGCTTTTCTCCTGTTCTTTATCGAAATTTACATTAGGAGATTTGGCTTAGTAAGTTTAGCAGAAAAAGTGAAGCGGAAATTAAATCAAACTAGTAATAAGGAGAATGAGAGAAAACAAGAAGTGGAACAAACGTTCTCTAGGCTGAAAAAGGCCACTTCGAAGGAAAAAGGAAAGTTTATTAATACAGAGCCAGCTCCAATGGTTAAACAAGTAAAGCAGGAAAAAGAACATAAAATTGAAAGAAAAAAGGAACAGCAAGTGGATCAACATAATAATAAAGAGAATGTAGAGGACCGTATGAAGCGGTTGTTAGAAGCAAAAAACAGGAAAAATAAATAGGAAATAATCGTTCTCGTCTAAAAGGCTAGTGTCTTTTAGACGAGATTTTTAATTATTGGTAATTAAGACCTAATTATCCTGAGATAATTAGTTATTTCGGAATATTGACAATTACCTAGGCTCAAGTGCATGCTTGAATTTAGTAATATCGTGAAGGAAGTTGATTTCCTCATAAAAACAAGGGGGCAATATTGTGTCAGAACAAAAGGAATTTGTAATAGAAAGTGAAGAATTTGAAAAACCAAAACCAGAATACGAAAGAGTGGAGGGTGAGCCCACATCAGCATTTAAAGGAGCATCTTGGGCGGCATTGTTAATAGGAGTTACTGCATATTTAATTGGTTTATTTAATGCGACAATGCAATTGAATGAAAAGGGGTATTATTTTGCAGTATTAGTATTTGGGTTGTATGCAGCCATCTCTTTACAAAAAACAGTACGAGATAAAGAAGAGGGTGTTCCAGTTACCAATATTTATTATGGTGTAAGTTGGCTAGCAATCGCAATTGCGATTTCCTTAATGGGAATTGGACTTTATAATGCAGGTAGTATAACGTTAAGTGAAAAAGGATTCTATGGTATGGCATATGTCCTTAGTCTTTTTGCAGCTATTACGATACAAAAGAACATAAGGGATACACAAAGAGCCAGGGATCGTTCAGGGAAGTCTAAGTAATTCCGTTACTTTAAAACAGTGGTAGGTATAATCCTAGCACTGTTTTTTCTATTATTATGAATAAATTAAATTTATAGTATTTTATGGTAAACTATCAATATACAAGTATGAAAGAATGCTATAGTAGTAGGTGATAGTTTGAAAAAAGACCAGTTCTAAGGGGAGAGGCATTAATAACGAATCCAGAGCATACAGAAGTACTCGTCCAATGTGATTTAGAAGAAAGTCGTCTACCAGGTGGTGAAATTGAATTCGGAGAAACAGCAATCGAAGCTATAAAAAGGGAGCTGTTAGAGGAATATAATCTATCTGTAAAGCTAGGAAATTTAGCTAGTATAAATGAAAGTATTCTGAAATATGACGGGGAAAATGTGCATCAATGTACATTAATCCATTGGGGTAACGTAGAAAGAGAGGAGATAAGTACCGATTTAATTCATAAAGAAAATCCTCATATTAAACTAACTTGGCGTACGATTGAACAATTAAGAATAAAACCTACATATCCTGAAGGTATATTAGATACCATTACTTCGGATCAACGACAAAACGTCTCTCATATTATCGTTCGTAAGGCATACACGTAGTCCTATTAATTTAAAATATGACTATAGCTTGTTGAAAAGGGGGATATAATGAATCAAAACTTTCATCATTTAGCTAGAGGGATTATTGTAATGGAAAACAAAGTGTTACTTGCACAGGCAAAGGGTTATTCAAATACGTTCCTACCAGGTGGGCATATAGAATTTGGGGAAAGTGCGAAAGAAGCACTAAAAAGAGAGATAGAAGAGGAACTAGGAATCAATTGTGAAGTTGGTAATTTTTTAGGGTTAGTAGAGCATAAATGGGAGAAAAAAGGAAAATTAAATTGTGAAATTAATCAAGCTTTTGCTGTGAGTACTAGGAACTTGCAGCCTAACATCAATCCAGAATCTATGGAGGAACATTTAACATTCTTTTGGTCTACATGGAAAGAACTTGATAAACATAATTTACAACCATATCCGTTTCGAGAATTAATCAGTAATTATATACAGGGTTCATCTAGTGTCTGGTGGGAGAGCACTTTACCATTTCCAATTGATCAATCGAATAGAAATTAAGGGGGAGTTATAATGGATATTACTAAACAAAACAGTATAGCATGGGATAAAAAAGTAGAAGAAAGTTCTCGATATACACAACCAGTAAGTAGTGAAGTTATTGAGAAGAGTAGATCTGGTGAATGGGGTATTACGGTTACGACTGAAAAGACAGTTCCTAGAAATTGGTTTCCAGAGTCACTGGATGGAGTAAAGATTCTTTGTCTTGCTTCTGGTGGTGGTCAACAAGGTCCTGTATTAGCAGCTGCGGGAGCGGATGTAACCATTATTGATATTTCGATAAAACAATTAGAACAAGATGAAATGGTAGCAAATCGAGATGGGTTAACCTTGAAAACAATGCAAGGGGATATGACTGATTTAAGCCTTTTCGATAATGAATCATTTGATATGGTTGTACATCCGGTTTCTAATTTATTTGTTGAAGATGTTCGCCCTGTTTGGAATGAGATCTCCAGGGTATTAAAGGATAATGGTGTATTGATAGCTGGTTTCGCGAATCCATTATTATGGATTTTTGATGATGAACAAGAGAGAAAAGGGATTCTTGATGTAAAACATTCCATTCCGTCATCTACGTTAGACTATTTGCCAAAAGATCAAGTGCAAGAGTATATTGATTCTAGCCAGACGATCGAATATGCACATACTTTAGAAGAGCAAATACAAGGGCAAATTGATGCAGGATTTGTTATTACAGGTTTTTATGAAGATGATTTCGGTGGAACGAGGATAATAGATAAGCACATTAAGACGTTTATTGCGACTAGGGCGGTTAAGGTAAGTATGGGTTAATTTTAACTTACAGGTTATATATTATTCATTTTTAAACTCAGTTTAAAATAAACTGAGTTTATTTATGCATTTTGCTGTAAGTGATTAATCAGAATATTCTTTGCAAAGTGAACAAATAGAACCATAATCCTCAAGTTAATGAAGATTATGGTTCTATTTTATTTTTGCTGAAGAGAAATTAAATTCGAGTCAAATAAGTATAAAGCGAAATGGAACATATAATTATTTATGTATGATTTCTTTATGCTCTACTAAATAGCTAAGAAAATTGGATACGGTTGGATGATTAATTGTGAATTCCTGTGTGTTCTCAATTGTTATTAAAATTGGCAGAGTTGTTTGTTTTGAAATGTCAATAACCACACCATCATCTGTATTACCTGTAATTTGATTGATTGCAATATATCCATCAACAAATTCCACTACATGATGATTATCCAATTTATAGGCAATCCTTTCCTGTATATATTTCCCATTAATTACTTTATCAAATGAGGATATGTAACAAACCTTAACTTTTTCCATTTTATTACCTCCATTAGCTAGATCATATATTATCTGATTATAACTTCTTAAATATTAATAGTCATTATTATTGCCAAGTTTTTACCATATCTTGTAAAAAAATATGAAGGTCAAAAGGTCATTCTTGCAGGAACACTAGGTACAACAGGTCACATATTTCGATAGGGATTATGTATTGAAGTAGTAGCTGATATTGAGTATATTTTGCATTTGTACCATCGTTAAAATAAGTAACCTAAAGAATATCATTACGAGAGAACACTATGATTTTTAGATTGTACTTACTGAATGACTTTAACAGAAGAGGTCCGAAGCTGTATCGTATGAGGACTGACAGGAAGATGTTTCATCTCAACTTGTATAAATCGTCGAACAAGGCAGATTGTTATAATTCCATTCAAATGAGTTCAATTAAGTTACCATATATAGATACATCAACATATTCTAATCTGAACTAGAGAGTGGTAAGGACATACCAGGTTTGATCTAACCGGGTATAACTGAATATTGTTGAATGAAAACCTTTAATTCCTAATTTTGTTTATTATGAGAAGGGAACACAAAAGTTATAAAATAATTTTTTTCCTAGTTAACATAATACTTATTATGAGAAGTAAATGGAAAAGATTTAAAGTCGGTCTCATAATAGAAGTTTACTCTTGATAGTGAGACAGAATTGGGAAAAATTTATAAAACAGCTCAAAATCCATTTAAATGTATTTTAGTCAATTAATGAATTCATATTAATTTTAATTCTTTGTTAAAATATTTTGTTCATGTTTTAGTTTGGAAAATTTATGTGATCTATATTTAACCACTTTGACTATTTGTTTTGTCATCTTAAATACGGATCTTTGTTCTGATTAATATCCGTTAGCTAGTTTTTTATAAATACTGTATTTTATTAATCCGTTGTTGCTACCAGATCTGTTATTAGTTAAATTAAGACTTAATTTGCTATTATTAGTGTTAAATCTATACAAAAATTGATTATTTCACTTCTTGTTCGTGTTTTTTTAGACATAATAAACAGCTTTAATATATTGATGTTACTGGGTTTATTGTGCTTTTTTACGTTTGAACATGCGCTCTCAGACGAAATGAGTTTCATTCTTATGTATAGTTAATCGACTAATTTCATTTAAACGCGTTATTTTTAATGCGGCTTTATTTTTGTTTTTTATCTCTTAGCTATTTCTATCCATTTTATGCACTTTTCTACCCCGCATAATGATTATTATGTGCGGTAAGTGATTTTTTAGTATATAATTGACAATAATATTAGGTTTTATTCGAAAGAAGGTGAAATTAATGGAAAAAGATCTATTAGCTAACGTCCTTTCTAACTATGAGGATGAAATTGATATTTTTGAAACGTATATGGAAGACTTAGGTTATTCAGATTTTACCATTCGCTCGTATAAAGATGATATATCTATCTTTCTAGAATACTTACATAAAAAATGGCAAGGTTTTCCTTCTCTTTCTGACATTAAACCGAAACATATTCAAGAGTTCTTAAGGAAAACCCAAAAAGGAAAAGCAAAAACTACCAGAAATCGCAGGTTAATGGCACTTAGGACATTTTATAAATCATTAGTTAAGTCAGAAATGCTACCTTTTAATCCAGCGCAAGAAGTGGATATGGCAAGAACAGAGAGAAATTCATTACCTACTTATTTGAATGAGGAAGAGTTAGTAGCATTTTTCAATTCCATTAATGAGGATGAATTTTATATTCGCAATAAATGCATGTTAATGTTAATGAGTCTCGCAGGCCTTCGAGTAATTGAAGTTCATCACTTAAATGTAACAGATTTAATCCGAGATCAAGAAGACCCTGGAATTCGGGTGTTTGGTAAAGGAAATAAAGAACGGTATATCCCACTACCCCCTCCCTTGTTTGAACTTCTATTAGACTATGAATGGAATTATCGACCAGTGCCAAAGGCAGATCATAGCAATGCCTTTTTCTTATCTAGAAGAGGAACTAGAATTTCGAGAAGAAGAATTCAAGAAATTGCTGAGGAGACTTTTGCTCGATTGAAGAATTTAACAGGAACGAAATATTTACGGGAAAAGAAGCTTTCTGCTCATAAGTTAAGGCATACATTTGGTACTAGTCTAGTTAAAAATGGTGTTGATTTAGTAACAATACAAGAATTAATGGGTCACTCAAGTTTAAATACAACGCAAATTTATACCCATGTAAATAATAAACAAAAACAAGATGCGATGAGGAATAAAGATATTTCTCGTTTTTTCTAAATCGTGGCTGCAACATTATGTAAACTAAAAACAGCTATAAATTAGATTTATAGCTGTTTTCCTCTCTATTGACCTACATACAAAGCATTTGGTCTAAAGATCGTATTATTCTCTAGTTGTTCCAAGGCGTGGGCACACCAGCCAACAATTCGACTAGAACTAAATATTGCTGTAAATAATGCAACGTCGATATTTAATGTCTTCATAATGGCTGCCGCATAGTATTCTACATTCGTATATAGTCTATGATTTGGTTTGAGACGTTGTAGAATTCGGATTGTTTCTTGTTCCGTTTCCAATGCTAATTGGATCCAATTTGGTAAATCCTCCATTTCCACAATTCTCTTTTTTAATGCTTCAGCTCTCGGATCATAAGTCTTATAAACCCGATGACCAAAACCCATAATTCTTTCTTTTTTTTGCAATTTCTTGTGAATGACTTCTCTAATGTTATCGCTTGTTTCAATTTCTTCTAATAAATCAATCACACCAGACGGTGCGCCGCCATGTAATGGCCCCTTCATCGTACCAAGTGCACTCGTAATGGCAGAGATTAAATCACTTTCCGTTGAAATTGTCACTCTGGCTGCAAATGTGGATGCATTTAATCCATGTTCCATTGTTAATAGTAGATAAGTTTCGAGTATTTTTGCATGTTCTTTATTAATTTCACCAGTTAACATATATACAATATTTTCAACATGGGTTAAAGACTGATTTGGTGCAATGAATGTAAGAGAATTCATTTGACGATAGCGATAAGCAATAATTGTTGGTATCGTGGCAATTAGCTTAGTAGCCATACTATCTTCTGTTTCACCTAAGTCCTTACAAAAAGCAGAAATGACTGTTCTCAATACGTCCATTAACTGCATTTCCTTTGGAAACAGATTTAAAATATTTTCGATGTATAATGGAAGTTGCCGAGTCCTTTTCAATTGATTAATAAATGTTTCCAATTGGCTTTCGTCAGGAAAATCTCCATAAAGTAAAAAGTAAGCAACTTCTTCGAAAGTATATTTTTCTACTAATCTCTCCACTGGTATGCCTCGATAAGTTAACAGACCACGAGCACCGTCAATATTACTTAATTTCGTTTCAACCGCTGTTATTCCCTTCAATCCTGGTTGGAACAACTCCCCCACTCCCCTTTCCTCTTTGGTTTGATTATACTGTAGTTAAAAGATTATTAAAATTTAATAATTTTTAATATAATAATAAATAAAGTTTATTAATGGGGGAAATTCATGGATATTCGGATGTTGAAAACGTTTATTCTTGCTGCTAAACTTGAAAATTATCGTGAAGTTGCAGAAAAATTGTATATGACTCAACCTGCAATTACCTTTCAAATGAAGCAGTTAGAAAAGGAGTTAGGTGGGCAATTGTTTATTAAGGAAGGTAGAAACATTGTTTTATCGGATTTCGGAAGAATGTTTTATGAGGAAGCATTAGACTTATTATCTCAATATGAGAAAAGTGTTCATCGTATGAACCAATATAAGCAAGGATTCCATCAACATATTCGAATTGCCATGTCTCCTTTTCTTGCTGATACGATTCTACCTTCCATCTTTAATCGTTATATGAAGGCTAATCCTACTGTTGAATTATCCATTCAAGTGATGGAGTCTCATGAAATTTCTGCATGTATTGAAAAAGGAAATGCAGATCTTGGTTTATCATGTTTACCTGGTAGTAGTTTAGTTCAAACAACCATTTTTCATGAAGAAGAAGTTATCTTAGTTGTTCGTCATGATGGATATGATGCGGAGTCTGGACCTATTTTAGATGCAAGTGAGATTATTGAAAACAATATTATTTTTACGGATAATCACCCCTTCTATTGGAATGACTTATCAGAGCAACTAAAACATATGTTCCCTACTGTGAGAACGATGAAAGTTAATCAATCCTATGTAACGAAACGGTTTATTTTAGAAGGTATGGGAGTTAGTTTCTTACCACGATCAAGTGTGAATAAAGAATTAGCAGAAGGTAGACTGCTAGAGGTGCCAACTCCAGCCATTCATATACCAAGAGCAAATATGTATTTTGTATATAAAAATAACAAGCACGTAGAAATGGATCTAATTCCGTTTATTGCTTCTTTTCATTTTAGTTAAATTACTACAACGCAAAAAAAGGCATAGTGAGCAGAAGTCTCCGCTAAATATGCCTTTTTACATTAATAAGTTAATCCAAAATTATACTGGTATCTATTCCCTGCTTTATCTTGATATGGATATGTTGGGGCTTCGTCATAGCCTGGTACATCACCAGCTTCGTTATTTACAGCTTCTTGACTTGCAGGGATTGTAATCGGAAGTTTTCCAACGGGATTAAATTCCCCACGTATCATTTCTATTATCGCTTCTGTTTTCGTACCAAATGTTGCTATCAAGCTTTGCGCGTTTGGTTCAATCTTATTGATTAGCCAAGGATTGGAGAAATCGATTGCTGTAATTGTTGGGACTGCTTTTTGTATTTCTACAATTTGATCTACTTGCTCCACCCCGGTATCAGGACCGATTTCAATCGACGGTTTATTGGCAAACAGGTCTTGCCATGGTTTTACCCAAACAAAGGCATGGGTTGCATCCTCTATATTATCAACGATGGTAATTTGTTCATCATGGTCCCTTATTCTTTGCTTCACTTGTTCAGTGTCTGGACTAACATCCGCACCGGAAAACACTTCTACGTATAGTTTAATGTCAGAAATAGTGTCATCCTGTAGTGGTAGTAAATTATTGTCATTGCGCAAGAGCACTACGGACCTGCGATGGGCATCATCTGCCACCTCTTGGGACTTCGGATCATTTGCGATCGTTAAAGCTTGATCAGGATTAACATAAGGGTTATCGAATAACCCTAAATTCATCATTTCTGTTAAGGCATACCGTGCAGAACGGTTAATCTTTTCTTCTTCTACTAAACCTTGATTAACAGCATTTAAAATTGGCTCTGGATTTGGCACCCCAGAAAAAATATTTGTTCCAGCATTCAATGCTTTGGCGAATCGTTCTTCTAAGGAAAGATCCTGTGCTCCCCAAGCACGGTCAATAACTGCACTCGTATCCGAGTTAACATAACCTAAGAAATTCAATTCATCTCGTAAATAACCATTTATAAAGGACTCATTCAACGCAAAAGCAACTTCCTCAAATTGCTCGTTTTCACTAAATGGCGGAAGCCCCTGCTCAGCGCTCTCATTACTTGGGTATGCATAATACGGCATAATAGAAGTTGTCTCCGCTTCTATTGCTGCTTTAAATGGTGGAATATGATATTTTAACAAACTACCAGGTGTTGGATAAATATTATATTGTCCCTCTTCAAAATGAGGATCTCTTCCCTCGGCACGGGCTCCGCCACCTGGAAAATGTTTCGTCGTAACGGAGACACTCGTATTGTCCAATACATCTCCTTGGAGCCCTTTAATCACATTGTATACCATTCCAGATACTAAGTCTGGATGCTCTCCAAATGTTTCTTGGTTTCTTGCCCATAGCGGGTCTGTCACAAGATCTGCTGAATACCCGTACAACTTATGAATACCGGCAGCTCTCCATTCTTTTCGTGCAATTTCACCAAACCGTCTTATTAATCGTGAGTCACGACCAGCCGCTAAACCTAATGTATCTGGCCAATGAGAAAACTGTCCAGTTTCTTCAATGACAGGAAAACCTAACGGATGATTTCTTGGATTAGAAATCACAATGGCAGGAATTCCTAGACGAGATTTTTCCGCTTCGATTTGTAATTGATTCATATGGTCAGCAACAATATTTGCAGTAGGCATTTCTCGATAAATAAAATAACGGGTATTCTGATTAAGGAATTTATTTGGAAAAACTAATTTGTTATCTTTAATCTCTGGAAACTCATTAATGGTGAGTAAACCTACCTTCTCCTCTATCGTCATCTGTGACAAAAGATCACTTACTCGTTCTTCCGTTGGCAACTCCCAATTCTCATATGGATCTAACTTACCATTATCATTTAAATCTCGATAACGTTTCCCGTCAATCGTTAAAATGTTTTTTGTTCTTGTCTCTACTTCTACTTCTTTTTGAGCTTGTACCTCCAAGATATGTATGGGTACTAATAGAACGAATGCCACTAAACAAGTAAACGTGTTCCTAAAAAATCGTCTATACATGCTTTTCACTCCACATTCTATTTATATATTATTGTCATTAATATCCTCCTATCAGTAGGAGATTATTCGATTCTTTTGAAGTTTTTCTAGCAATGTAGAGGTTAAATTGTAATCATCGGTACCTTACTACAGAATATTTTAATAAATTGTAGTAAACTATAACTAGTTTCTTAGTAAAACATGAGGTGACTTTATGGTTCGTAGAATAAGAGTTTTCGTTATCATTACTTTAGTAATCATTTTACTTTCCGCATGTTCAGCAAATAGTGAATCAAATACTGAACTAACGATTTCAGCCGCTGTCAGTTTAAAAGAACCATTAGAAATAATAAAAGAAGGATTTGAGCGGGAATACCCTCATATTAAGCTACGATTTAATTTTGGTGGATCAGGTTCCTTGCAACAGCAAATATCACAAGGAGCACCAGCTGATCTATTCTTTTCCGCAGCTGAAGATAAATTTGAGATATTAATAGATGAAGAATTAATTATGAACGAATTTAATATATCCTTCTTAGAAAATGAACTTGTATTAATTGTTCCAAAAGATAATCCACTGAAAGTCACTAGTTTTCAAGATTTAATACATAATAGAATTGATTATGTCTCGATAGGAACTCCTGAGACCGTACCAGCAGGAATGTATGCAAAAGAAGTATTTAAGTCTTTAGGGATATGGAATAAAGTAGAAGACAAATTAGTTTATGCAAAGGATGTTCGTCAAGTATTGTCTTATGTTGAAACAGGGAATGTTGCTGCCGGAGTCGTGTATCGAACAGATGCAATGCAGTCGGATAAAGTGTCCATTATGGAGACTGCTAATAGCAATGACCATTCTTCCATAATCTATCCAGTTGGAATTATTAATGGAACAAAACATGCTGAAGCAGCCGAGCAATTTTATCATTATTTACAAGAATCAACTACAATAGAGGTATTTAAATATCATGGATTCCTTATTAAATAATTTATTATCGGAAGAATTTTTACATCCCATTTTTTTATCTATTAAGGTCGCTACCATTTCGAGCATCATTGTTATTGTTTTAGGGACGTTAGTCGGTAGATTTCTATCTAGAAAAACATTTTCAGGAAAATCAGTTGTTGAGACACTGTTGATGCTCCCTTTAGTTCTTCCTCCTACTGTCGTAGGTTTTCTATTAATTGTCGTATTTGGGAGAAATAGTATTGTTGGAAGATTATTTGAGTGGTTATTTAGCCAGCCAATTATGTTTACGACGTATGCTGCTATTATTGCTTCTACAGTAGTAGCATTTCCTCTTATGTATCAATCCGCAAAATCGGCGTTTAGTGGAATTGATCAAGATATTGAGGATGCTGCCAGAGTAGATGGTGCAAATGAAAGAAAGGTGTTTCTTTCTATTTCTATCCCACTTGCGTCAAAGATGCTAATTTCAGGATGTATATTGAGCTTTGCTAGAGCTTTAGGAGAATTTGGAGCGACATTAATGTTTGCAGGAAACATCCCAGGGGTTACGCAAACCGTGCCAACAGCCATTTATATTGCAATGGATTCTGGCAAGATGACGCTTGCCTGGTTATGGGTTATAGCTATTATGATCATTTCATTCATTATGTTATTTATGGTGAGACGAAAAGAATCGTAAATCCATTAGAAAAGGAATAGAAAATTAGTATTCTATTCCTTTTCACAATGCTATTCATAACCAAATGTCTCCCCTTGAGCTAAATCTAATTTATGATTATTAATAGAAACGACTGTATTAGAAATCCATTCTATGGAAACATCCTCTACTCTTCTTTCCAAGTAAATACTCTTCTTAAACCAGAGTGGACCATTTAATTCTCCTCTAATCCCAAATGTACCTGCTGCTCCAGCATCCCATTGATAGAAATCAATCGTATATGTTTCATCTGGCGAATGTATCGTTTTCAAATGCTCATTTCCTCCTAAAAGGGATCCAAGTAATTGAAGAAAAATAACTAATAAAAGTACAATTGATAGTAATACGGATAAAGTAATCGTGAGCCAACTTCTGAAAGTACTTACCCAACTCGTTTTATCTTTTCGCCCTTTAATAGCATAAATAAAAGCCATAATACTTAAGATGAGTAAGATATATGTTGGTGGAGTCGCTATCCATGTATGATTGATCTGTGAATAAACTGAATAAGCGGCTAAGCCTATACATAACAGTATGATATAGAAAGAGCAATGGTTATACTTCATTGCCATTTCGTCACCTCATTTTCTTATACCTAGAATTACTATGTATAAGTTAATCATAGTTTATAAGTGTGATATATGCAATAACTAGCTGTTCACTAACTATAATTTTAAACATTCTATTTCATCAAAACAAAAAACTGAACTCCAAATTAAACATGGAGATCAGTTTTTTAAAACCTTCTTCTATTCTAATTCAATTCGTTCTAATGGCCGCTTTGCAGGACCTTCAACAACTTCACCGGTATACGTAAATCTGGAACCATGGCATGGACAATCCCATGTTCTTTCACCTGAGTTCCACTCTACTTCACATCCCATATGTGTACAAGTCGTGTCGACTACATGTAATTTATCTTCCTTATCTTTATATACCCCTGCTCGTTTCCCGTTGATTCGAGTAACTGTTGCATCATCGGAAGATAACGATGATAAATTGTTATCTGTAAACTCTAATTTTCCTTTAATCAAATGTTTAGCAACATCTGCATTATTTCGTATGAATTTTCTAAGGGAAGGATCTGCCTGGAATCGAGATGGAGAATATAATCCACTGTACCTGTTTTCATGACCTAATATTTTGTCAGAAATGATTTTGGCAGCGATAATTCCGTTTGTCATCCCCCATTTTCTAAATCCAGTCGCAACAAATACAGACTCTTCACTTTCCGCAATTCGGCCGATATACGGCATTTTATCTAGTGTCGTTAAATCTTGAGCAGACCATCGATAGAGTATCTCTTCTACACCAATATGCGCTTCTGCAAAGTTTTGTAATGCTTCATAGTGTTCTATCGTTGATTTGCCTTGTCCTGTTTTATGGCTGTCTCCAACTACTAACCATGCCTCTTCTCCATTTATTTTTACGGATCGTAAAGAGCGAGTAGGCTGCTCAGCTGTGATATACATTCCACCAGGATAGCTTTTCTTTGACTTAATTGCTAAAACATACGACCGTTCAGCGTACATTCTAGTTGGATAAAAACCTTTTCCATCATAGAAAGGAAAATGAGTTGCAACGAAAACAAATTTACATATGACACGATGACCATCTCTTGTGATAACGGCAGGATGTTTATTGTATTCTACATCAACCGCAGTTGTATTTTCATAAAATTGTGCCCCATTCTTCACCGCTTCATCTGCTAATACAGAGAGGAATTTTAACGGATGAAACTGTGCTTGATTCTTCATAATTAATGCTTTTTTATGAGGTACTGGCAATGGAATTGTTTCCGTTAGTTCATTTTCAATTTCTAATTCATCATAGGCTGCTTTTTCATTTTCTAACTGGGTTATGTAGTCATCAGAATTCGTGTATATAATGGCATCTTGTTCTTCGTAATCACAATCAATATTTAATTCTTTTGTCGTTTGCGCGACAAATTCTTTAGCCTCCATTTGAGCTTCGTGATACAGTTTTGCATTTTCTTTTCCAAAGTGTTTGATAAATTCATCATAAATAATATCATGTTGTGCAGAGATTTTTGCTGTTGTATGACCAGTTGTTCCATTTAATATGTTTCCTGCATCGATGAGAGCAACTTTTACATTTTGTTTGGCTAGCAAATAGGCAGCTGTAACGCCTACAATACCACCACCAACAATAGCTACATCAACTTTGATCTTTTCTTCTAACTTAGGGTATTTAGGGAACTGAATATTCTCTCTCCAAAAAGGTTCTGGATATTGGGGTAACTCTTTTGCATTCGTCATTAGAAATCACTCCTTTGTGTCCTGCATAGTTAAACTTAACATGTCAATATGGTACTAATAGTAAACAGTATCTCCAATATTAAAGGAATTATTTGGTATGCACATGATTATAAATAAAAAAACCGCTCATATATAAGCGGTTTAATTCATTATCTATCTTCAAAGAACTTACGGTTCAATAAGATATATTCATTTTCGTCTTCAGGAACTTCATCTTCCATGAAAATAGCTTCTACCGGACAAACTGCTTCACAAGCACCACAATCAATACAAATATCCGGATCTATATAAAACATATCTTCCCCTTCTTCAATACAATCAACAGGACAAACTTCTACACATTCTCCTGCTTTCTCTGTTTTACAAGGTGATGTAATAACAAATGCCACCTGTAACCCTCCTCTTTGCAATATAATACCTGGATATCATGCCATAATATAGTAATTATACTACATAACAGTGAAAATTTGTTCAAGCAATTACTAATAGAATCACCTTTTTTCACTTTTTTCATACGATGACCTAGAAGATTTAAAGGAGCGATTGTATGGAAGTTTATGTACGTAGTGGTGATTCGTTATGGTTTTATAGTCAATTATTTAATGTTCCATTAGAATTAATAATCCAATCAAACCCTACTGTCTCCCCTTCACAATTAAAAATTGGGCAACCAATACAAATACCAGGTTACGTAACTGAAAATTATCGTGTACGGCCAAATGACACGTTATGGAAAGTAGCTGCCAATAATCAAATAACTGTAGATGCGATTGTCAGAACGAACGCTGGAATACAACCAAATAATCTTCAAGTCGGACAGATTATTTTGCTACCAATGCGTGTTCAAAATATTGTCGTAACAGCCCCGTCAAATTATACGTATGAAAAAATGGTGCGAGATATTAATAGACTAGTCCATATTTATCCGTTTATTAAGAAAAATAACATCGGTAGTTCTGTTTTAGGAAAAGACTTGATTGAACTTCAAATAGGTATTGGTAATAAACAGGTTCATATGAATGGGTCTTTTCATGCAAATGAATGGATCACAACACCTGTAATTATGCGTTTTATTAACCAATATGCATTGTCTCTTACGAATCATCAAGCAATTCGTGGTCTATATATGATGCCTTATTTCATGCAAACCTTATTATCTGCTGTGCCAATGGTTAATCCAGATGGCGTTGATCTAGTTATTAGTGGTGCACAAGCAGCAGTTGCATATCAAGAAGAAGTATTAGCTATCAATAATAACAATCCTGATTTCTCCAACTGGAAAGCAAATATTCGCGGTGTTGACTTAAATAATCAATATCCTGCAAACTGGGAGATTGAAGCGGAAAGAAAGCCATCCACTCCTGAGCCTCGCGATTTTCCAGGTTATGCTCCGCTTACAGAACCAGAAGCAGTTGCAATGGCGGAGTTAACAGGGAATCGGGATTTTCGTCGGATGAATGCTTTTCATACGCAAGGAGAAGTCATATATTGGGGGTATGAAGGATTAGAACCAGCGGAAGCGGAAACAATTGTAAATGAATATGCACGTGTAAGCGGATATCGCCCAGTTCGCTTTATCGATAGTTATGCTGGATTTAAAGATTGGTTTATACAAGTGTATCGAAGACCGGGCTATACAGTGGAACTGGGAACCGGGATTAATCCACTTCCAATCACACAATTTAATGAGATTTATGAAGAAACATTAGGGATTATGCTGGCTAATTTGTATATGTAATAAAAAAAGTATGGTGGTAATTTACGTAAATTTACCACCATACTTTTATATTGGTTAATTCAACCGAATGTCTTCTTTATGAATACCTACATCCTTTAATTCTACTTCTAATTTTTCTTTTAAAGTCATCCAAGTATTTTGCATAATATCTCGATCTTTATTTGTTTCTATCAGCTTCGTTAAACAGAGATATTGGGCAACAAGCAAAGCATGTTCTTCTGCTACCTCGAGATGAGGAGTAACACCACAACCTTCCCAATTATCATTGGTGATTGGATTAACGGCTCTACCAATTGGGATATTTACAGAAAAATACGCATTTATAGGCTGGAAACCTCCTGGATGTGCGCCACCTTTTGTCTTTTCTCCTATTAAAGTTGCCCGATTAAGATTTTGTAACGTATAGGCGAAATCCTCTGCACCTGAGAAAGTACGTTGACTTGTTAATATGTACACATCTTTTTCTCTTAACGATGGACCTTGAATATGGGAATTCGTCCAAATTTGCTCTACTCGATTATTTTTTCTCCAGTGAAAATTATTTAAATGGACTCTTCCTTCCAATAAATAACTACAAATCAAGGCGACCATGCCAGCATCTCCACCACTATTGTCCCGTAGATCAAAGATAATGGCGTTTGTATTTGCTAAATAATTCAATGAGGCGATAGCAAGTTCCCCTGCAAGTTCTGGTTCAAAGAATTTTAATGTTTTATGATAGCCAATATTGCCAGGAAGTCGTTCTACTTTTTCAAAACCAAAGTTCGCTAAACGTAATAGTCGTTTTCTATTGGTTGCTGCTTTTTTCTTATCGCTGTCGTTTTGACTGATAGGACTGGGATGGTATTTTAAGCCGAGGTGTTTATCGTTACTAATATCTTGTAAGTCGGCCGTGATGACCTTACTAAACTGATGAGGATCATGAAGGGAATCGTATGCTTTGTTACTCAATTTTAAAAGTATTCTTTCGCTAATAGTGTTTGCTACTTCTGGGAAAACATAGGAGTTTTTTACTAATTGGACCATGTGGTTAATTACTTCTTCTCGCATCTCGTGATTCATTTCTGATAAGCCATGTTTTTGCTCAAGTTGCATAGGTATCCCCCTTTGTTTTACATACTCATTGTCTAGTGTACGGGAGATAAAGATGAATAAAAAGACTGAAAAATGAGAAAAATATATGGTATAATAAAGGTAGAGGGTGAGTTATATTTTTTATCTTAAGACCTCCCACTGATTGTCCCCGTGAGCGACATTGAGGCATCCATATCAACTAAAAATAATACGATAGTCGTATTTTCTTCCACATTAACGTTAGGCAGTTTATTCTCATCGTGTGTTATTGCCTCATATTTTCCAACTACTTCCTCGCCCACTGTTATTTTGCCATTTAGAACATACAAAAAAGGCTGATATCCTTCTTTTCTAGGCACTTCTAATGTATCTCCTTGCTTTGGATGAGCATCATATATATAAATATTTTGCCTCACATGAAGCGGAGCATTACTTTCTTCAGGTCCTACCATCCAATACCAATCGCTATTAGATATGGGCTTTTTATGAAATTGTATATTAGGTTCAAGATCTGTTGATTTTGGGCGGACGAAAATTTGTAGCATTTCTACATAATCTTCTTTTACTTTTTCTTCATGCCAAAAGCTAGACCCAGCATTCATCATCATTAAATTACCCGGAGTTATTGGTACTTCCAGGCCTGCTGAATCACGATGATACATCTTACCTTTCCATACATAGCTTAAAATCTCATCATTGACATGTTCATGCATTTTTATCGTTAAGCCTTTTTTCATAACAGCATGATCAATATAGCTCAACGAGCCAAAAGCAGTATCCTTTGCTTTATCCCGAAGAATATTTCCGGTGGTCTGAACCCGGGTAATGGTGAAAGGCCCCTTAAAAGGTTGTTTATGATTATGGGCTGATAGCTTGTATAACATCTTATTGTCTCCTTGTTGTAAACATAGCAAAAATTAATATATATCCCAGTTAGGATAGAAAATTATCGCCTAATATCACTTGCTCAGAATTGGCTGCAGTGTAGTGACAAAGAAAACACATAAGTAATTAATCTAAATGCAGTACCATTCTTATCGTCTTAAGGATATGACCATCAAAATTATCATCAAATTCTTTAACTACTTCAAATCCCTTTGCTTCGTAAAATGTTTTTCCTATTTGATTATCTTTTTCAACGTTTATGTAGATGTCTTTTATTCCACTTATTTTATTAATGCCTGTCTCTAATAAAGCTGAACCTATGCCTTTACCTTGGTATTCTGGGAGAAGGTAGATTGCTCCTAGTTCAATTTCTCCACCTTCTTTCACTGGTGAAAAATTAGCAAATCCTACTACGTTTTGGTCTACTTCAACAACAAATAAAAATGAACCTTCTAACCGACGTTGCATCATTTCATCGCTATAAGCGGCTTTTAAAAAGTTTTCTTGAATATTGTTTGGAATAATTCCTTCATAGGTTGCATTCCAACTTTGTTTAGCAACAGCTTGCACTTTTTTTACATCATCGTTGGTCATTTTACGAATTGTAAATTTCATTGCTTCTCTCCCCTTCTAATCTAACTTCTATTTATAAGTTTTTTTGCCAATGTAATACTAAATCATCATTCATCACCTAGCTAATTATGTCATTACATTTATAGTAACATATTTTTCAAATGTATTAGAATGTTATGATTTCAATAAAAACTACTACCCTTGCAAATTAAAAATACGATATTTACTTTTGTGTACTTGCTTTTCTGCTAACTTTACATACCATTCTCATAAGGGAACGGTGTAATGGAGGGATGATATTAAATAGGGTATCCATCGTTTTACGAAAGGGCATTGGGCAGATGACCGCTTTGTTTTTATGAACTCCGGCGATCGTTATTTTAGCAAGCTTTTCTGGGGACATCATTTTTTGCTTTTTTAATTGGTTTGTTAAAATTAGCTTATCAATCTTTATTGTTTTTGCTTTATCAAAAATAGGAGTGTCAACGAATGTGGGACAAAGGGTGCTTACTTTAATATTAAATGCCTCTGCTTCATAATGAAGGGAAGTTGTTAAGCCAACAACGGCATGTTTCGTTGTAGCGTATGCTGAAGATATAGGTGAGGGTCCAAGTCCTGCTGCAGATGCTGTATTTACAATATGGCCGAAACCTTGTTCTTTCATTATCTTATATCCAATTTGTGTACCATGTACCACTCCCCATACATTTATATCGATTATTTCTTTCCAGTCCTCTACTGACATATGATACATTTCCCCGTACATAGCAATTCCAGCATTGTTAAATAGATAATCCAGTCTACCAAACTCAGAATAAATCTGATTAACCACAGATTCTACCTCTTTATAGTCAGTGACATCTAAAGGAACAAACCTGGCCATTTTATCTTTTTTATTAAGTTCCTTTTCAACTATTTTACCTTCTTGCTCATTAATATCAGCAATAATAACATAGACATAGTTCGTTACTAATTCTTGACAGATCGCCTTTCCAATACCAGAAGCACCACCTGTAACTATTGCAACTTTCCTATTCGGTTCCATAACATATCCTCCTTTAATTTAAATAATAGTTAGGTATAAACTTATTTCTAACGTTTTAATAATGGATTAGTAGTTCTACTTCAATTATATGCTTGCATAAACGATTAATATATACTTTAGAACTATTGTCTATAATTTTGTCATAATTCTAAATGATAATAGTAAAGTAAATTATTTCTTTAGCTCTAATACTTTTTTGCTTCAAAAATTATTATGAAGCTAAAAAAATAGTGCTCAATCATATAAGAATGACTGAGCACTATTTTTATCTTCTATTTTAGTGTCCTCACTGTAATATTAAACGACGCCTTGACCAATCATAGCGTCAGCTACTCTTAGAAAGCCGACAATATTGGCTCCAACAACTAGATTACCTGGATAGCCATATTCGCTTGAAGCTTCCATACTATTTTTGTAAATATTTCTCATAATTACTCTTAGCTTAGCATCCACTTCTTCTGCTGTCCAAAATACGCGAGCACTATTTTGTGCCATTTCTAATGAGGATACAGCAACACCTCCTGCATTAGCTGCTTTAGCCGGGGCAAATAATACACCATGATTAATAAATTCATCAATGGCATCTAGAGTCGATGGCATATTGGCTCCCTCTCCAACTGCTTTGACCCCGTTTGCAATTAACTTTTTACTCGATTCTAAATCAAGTTCATTTTGCGTTGCACATGGTAATGCTATATCACAAGGGATTGTCCAGATGCCTTTATATCCTTCGTAATAACGTGCTTCTGGATGGGAACGAACGTATTCTTTTATTCGTTTTTTCTGAACTTCTTTTATATATTTTACTGTGTCTAAATTAATACCATTTGGATCATAAATATAGCCACCAGAATCACTACATGCAACAATAGTTGCCCCAAGTTCTATCGCTTTTTCCATTGCATAAATAGAAACATTTCCAGAACCCGAAACAATAACCGTACTACCTTTAAAGCTCAGGTCTTTTTCATTAAGCATTTCTTCTACAAAATAAACTGTTCCATATCCTGTAGCTTCTTTTCTCCCTAAGCTCCCACCAGAATCTATTGATTTTCCTGTTAGTACACCAGCTTCATATGCACCTCTTAAACGCTTGTATTGTCCAAATAAATATCCAATTTCTTTTGCACCTACACCAATATCCCCTGCAGGAACGTCTACGTCTGGGCCAATATGATTCACTAATTCGGTCATGAAACTTTGACAAAATCGCATAATTTCCATGTCTGATTTCCCTTTTGGGTCAAAGTCAGCTCCGCCTTTTGCGCCACCAATGAATTGTCCAGTCAATGCATTTTTAAAAATTTGTTCAAAACCTAAAAACTTTATAATACTTGGATTAACGGATGGATGGAATCGTATTCCACCTTTATAAGGACCTACAGCACTATTAAATTGAACACGAAAGCCGCGATTGACTTGGATCTCTCCCTCATCGTCCACCCATGGTACTCGAAATGTAATAAAACGTTCAGGTTCAACAATTCGATCAAGTACTTTTTGTTTAATATATGTAGGGTCTTTCACAAGCACTGGTATTAAAGAATGGAAAACCTCTTTAACAGCTTGGTGAAATTCTGTTTCACTAGGGTTTCTTAATTTAACCATTTCATATAGATGATCGACATAATTTTTAACATTTTCTGTTTCAAGATTCATAACATGCAAAGTTATCAACTCCTATATATCGTACTTATATCAATTGAATTCTTTAGAATAGCGTTGTAGAAATATATATTTGAAGAAAGTTTAGAAGGCTTGTATTTGTTCGTATGTAGTCATAAGTAAAATTGTACCACAATATTACGACAAATTAAATAATGTTTTTGGTATATGCAGACGTGTTAAGTTATATAGAAGAAGATGAAAATACGTAGAATGACCATACTAGCCCTGGAAATATAAACTGCGCTAGGTGCATCGAGGGAGTCTTACCGATGCCTTTTCTTCCATAGGATAGAACCCTTAGATAGTAATGCATCGTACGAAGAAAAAGCATTCCCTATTTCAAGGAGGCTATGTATAATTCCAGGGCTAGTTTGGTGCTTATTTGTTTCTTTGAAAATATAAGATCAGTTATTTAACCTCTTCAAAATAATCTTTTCTAAATCCAGCAATTCGATTACTGTCATCGAAAATAAAATAAAATTCATCTGTTTCATTTTTTACATCGTACACTTTACCTGGTGTAAGTTTGTTATCTACGACAAACTTTTTCGCATTAGCATGTACACATTTGATTTGTTTAATTGTTGGATTGTTTTCCCATTTTAAATGCATCATTTTTAGTATATCCCCCTTAGTTTACATAATAACATTATGGTAAATAAGAATGTTATTAATTAAATAATTTTAATAAATGTCCATACCCTTCTTCTTCCATTTTTTCCTTTGGAATGAAGCGCATGGCGGCAGAATTCATACAATAACGGAGTCCACCACGATCTTTCGGTCCATCTTCAAAGACATGTCCTAAATGAGAATCTGCCGTTCTACTACGGATTTCTGTCCGGATCATACCGTGTGTTGTATCGAGTTCTTCAACGATTTCATATGCGTCAATTGGCTTTGTAAAACTTGGCCAACCACAACCAGCATCATATTGATCTAGGGAAGCAAATAACGGTTTACCTGAAACAATATCAACATATATACCATCTTCTTCATTATCCCAATATTCATTCTGAAAAGGAGGTTCTGTGCCGCTTTCTTGGGTAACCTGATACTGTAGTGGTGTTAGTTTTTGCTTTAAATCAGATTTATCGAGTTTCCAGTTGTTTTTAATAAAGTCCTCCCTTCCTGAGCCTTTTTTATATAAGCGATAGTGGAATGACTGTTTTTTATAATAGTCTTGGTGTTTTTCTTCCGCTTCATAAAAAGGCTTCGCAGGGAGGATTTTGGTTACGATTGGCTTGTTAAATTTTCCGCTATCTTGTAATGCTTGCTTGGATTTCTCTGCAAGTAGTTTTTGCTCTTCATTATGGTAAAATATTGCTGTTTCATACGATTCGCCTCGATCATTAAATTGTCCACCTGGATCAGTTGGATCGATTTGTTGCCAAAATGTTTCGAGCAACTGTTCATAAGGCATAATGTCTGGGTCAAACGTAATCTGCACTGCTTCTACATGTCCTGTTGTATTTGAGCATACTTGTTCATAGGTTGGGTTTTCAACATGTCCACCCGTATAACCAGAAATTACACTTTCGACCCCTGGACGAGTATCAAAAGGTTCGACCATGCACCAAAAGCAACCACCAGCAAACGTTGCTTTTTCAAAAGTTTTTGTCATGTTTATTACCTCCATCAATTCCTACTATCATCCATTTTTTATCTTTTGCAGAGAAAAATCAAGTCTGGTGCATTTTTTATATAAATAATTTCGGTCTAGATTGCCCGTCTTTTGTTCTATCAATAAGGATTTCTTCCTCAGATTCTGTACTACTAGTTAGCGATTCTAAGCTCTCTAAACTCGTGCTTTCTTCTTCAGTAGTCTCCATACTTTTAAATGCTTTCATCAATCGATACATAGCAGGTAAATTTCTTACAAGAGGACCATATTGTTTTACTATTGGTGCTGCTGTATCGACTACGCGAAGAACTTGTTGCACGCCATTTAATGTTTTTGACAAACCTTCAACTCCTCTTGAAGCCATTTGTCCCATGTTTTGATGTTGCCCCATAAACTGTTGTAACATTCCGGTTATATGATTATTCCTTTGTGGCATTTGTCTATTTGCTCTATTTGGAAACATAAAATCATTTCTTGGCATTTGGTTTCTATAACGTCTTTCTTGTGGGAATAGCATCGAACAATCCCTCATTTCATTATTGATTAGTTCTAGTTTATTGTACGTATTCCCCATAGAAAAGTGTAGGCGAACGAACAACATAAAGAAATGATTTTATTGTTATTTCCCAGGTAACCGCAAGATACAACATCTTTCTTGCTCAATTGTTCGAAATATGACGAAATGAGACAGTTTTTGGTTTGGAATCCACCTTATTTTGTCATTCGTAATCTCTTGAATAACAAACGTATGTTCGTATATAATGTATATGAGGTGAGAAAGATATGGTACAAGACAGAGGTTCCATTAAATGGACATCATTAATGCTTCCGGAGCATGTTGAACTATTGAAATCAATTTGGACCGAAGATACTAAAGTAAAGAAACCATTATTAGATGAGCAAGAATTGGAATTAATAAATAGTCGCCTAATGGAGGCATACCAGCATAAACAGCCTATTCAAATTACCTATTACAAACATGCTCAACTAGTAGAAGCAAAAGGAATTATAAAAAAGTTAGAACAACATAATAGCAAAGTCTTCATTAAAAAACCAGGTGGAGATTTAATAGCTATTAATTTTTATGATATTTGTAGTGTAAATTAATAGTAGAGGCTCCTTTTCTAAAGAAAAGAAGCCTCTACTTTTTATTAACTATTCTTTTTCTTTTATGACGTACACATCCCATAAAGCATCATAAACCGATAATGCATTCGGAAATGGACTATTCCATTCCAAATAATCACTAATTTCTTGATAGTTATCGGAGTGTTTTGGGAAATTATGATCACTAAACATCCAGTCGGCTAATTTACTTTCATCATCAGCTTTCTTTTTTCCACGATACGTCATCATAAAATGATAAAAAGAACGCATTACGTCCACCTCAACCTATAGATTTAACCTTCCATAAATTCTTTATGCTTTCTTTCCTTTTTCCGATAAACCATTGCAGAAAGATAAACGCTGACTTCATACAATAGGAAGAAAGGAATTGATACGATAATTGGTAAGAAAAAGTCTGGCGGTGTCACCATTGTTGCAACAACTACTAATATAAAATATGCGTATTTTCTTGTCCTCCGCATAAAGCTAGGTGATAAAATACCAACACTCGTTAAGAACATAGAAATAATAGGTATTTCAAAAATGATTGCAAATGGCAATGTTATACGGAATAAGAAATTAAAGTAGCGATCAACTGTAAACATCTCAATAAATGTTCCATCATTTAACGATAATAAGAATGGAAGGATTAGATGGATAAACATAATATATCCAGCAACTAGTCCTGCTATAAATAACAGGAAAATCGCTGGTATGTAAGAAAGTGATGCTCTTTTTTCTCGTGGAGTTAGGCCTGGTTTAATAAATAACCAAATCTGTAATGCGAGAACTGGTAATGTTGCTGCAAGAGCTACAACACCTGCAATCGTGAAATAGACCCAAAATACATCAGCAATTCCTATAATAGCTAATTGAAAATCGATATGGCTTTCAAAAAAGCGATAAATATCTTTTACATATACATAGCTTGCAATAAAACATGCGATAAAGAAGATCGCGGTAACTATTAACCGATTTCGCAGTTCCGACAAATGGTCGGTAAAATGCATATCTTTCTCTTTATTCTTACGTGCCATACGTTACACCCCAAGTATTTATTCCCTTAAAACAAAGAAGATGCAAGGTTAAGAACCTTACACCTTTCCTAATCATTTTTTATCATCGGTTTTATTTCACGAACATTTTTTTCTGGACTGTTGTCCTCGTTGTCTTCTGAAACGATATCTTTTGCAGCATTACGAAATTCACGTAATGTGTTACCAAATGCCCGTCCTATTTCTGGCATTTTGGAAGGTCCAAAAACTAGTAATGCAACAATGAGAATTAAAATTAACCCTCCAGCACCAATATTACCCATAGTCGTTCACTCCAAAAGATTATTTCGTTTCGTTTCCTTTTGTATCATTCAAGTCATCATCGTCAGTTAACCCTTTAGTTGATTTCTTGAATTCACGTAATGTTTGACCAGCTGCTTTTCCGATTTCAGGCAGTTTCTTCGGACCAAACACAATTAAAGCAATAATAAGGATTAGTATTAATCCACCAATTCCAATATTTGGCATATGTACACCTTCTTTTGTCTAATAATATTATTATAGTTTAAAAATAGATGAAATCCTATGTACTCACCTAAACTATCACAAAAAGTTCATAAAAATAAAGATGGCTACAAAATAACCATCTTTATTTTAGCAGTTAATACTAGATAATACAACTATCAAGCGATTCACTACATTCGATCGTACTGGATAAAGTAATAATCATAAGGGTTATTTTCATTCTTCTCCCCTTTTACTTTTGATGTTTCTCTCCATTCAGCCATTTCAAACGGTGGAAAATAAATATCTCCAGTAAATTCTTCATCAATGAGTGTAATATACATTCGATCGGCATAAGGAAGAATTTGAGTGAATAATTCTCCACCGCCGATAACAAAATACTCTTCTTTGGGATTTTGTTCGTTCCAATCTAGAATAGTTTTAATATCCCGGATTAACTCAACCCCTTCAGGAAGCTCCACTTCTTGTCTACTTAATACAACATTCCTTCGATTTGGTAATGCTCTACCAATCGAATCAAATGTTTTTCTCCCCATAATAATCGTATTTCCTGTCGTTTTTTCTTTAAAGAATTTTAAATCATTTGGAAGATGCCACGGTAGGTCGTTATTGGCACCTATTACTTGATTACGATCCATTGCGAATAATAAAGATATCATGTTTACCACCCCCCCTTAAACAGCGATAGGAGCTTTAATCGATGGATGTGGCTCATAATCAACCAATTCAAAATCGCTAACTTCAAAATCAAAGATAGACTGTTTTTCTTCATTTAGAAGAAGTTTAGGACTCTTTCTTATTTCTCTTCCTAATTGAATGTTTACTTGTTCCACATGATTAGAATAAATATGAGCATCCCCTAACGTATGAACAAATTCTCCTACTTCAAGGCCTGTCTCATGTGCGATCAAATGAGTCAGTAATGCGTAGCTAGCAATATTAAATGGTACACCAAGAAATACATCTGCACTACGTTGATATAATTGGCAGGATAGTTTTCCATCTGCTACATAAAATTGAAATAATGTGTGACATGGTGGTAATGCCATATTTGGTACATCTTCCGGGTTCCAAGCAGATACAATATGTCTACGAGAATTTGGATTTGTTCGAATAGACTCTATCACTTCTTTTAACTGGTCTATCGTTTCATTTTGCGAAGTCTTCCATGCTCGCCATTGCTTTCCATACACAGAACCAAGATCACCATATTTCTTTGCAAAGTCCGCATCTTCTACAATTTTTTTCTTAAATAATTCTAATTGTTCTTCGTATTGCTTATTAAATTCTTCATCAATTTGACTGCGATTTCCAAAATCTGTCATATCTGGGCCTTCATATTCATCACTTTCTACCCACTTTTTAAATGCCCATTCATTCCAAATATTATTATTATTTTCTAATAAGTAACGGATATTTGTATCTCCTTTAATAAACCATAAAAGTTCACTAACAATTAAACGGAAAGGAACTCGTTTTGTTGTTAATAAAGGAAATCCCTCTTGTAAATTAAAACGCATTTGATGACCAAAAATAGAATAAGTACCTGTATTTGTTCGGTCTTCTTTTTTTATACCATTAGTTAGGATTGTTTGACATAAATTTAAGTATGCTTGTTCTCCTGTTACCATCATGTTTTCCCCCAATTCTACACTTGTTTTTAATCATTGTAACATATTCTTGTAACATAATCGTAATTCATAAATACTAATTTTTAGAAGTAATCTAGTTAACAAGAGTAAAACAAAAGAGGGGTAGATGTGCATGTTAAATGGTACGGTTGAAAGTATAGCAAAAAATTCTCTACTATTTAGTTTCGTATTAAGTCAACCTTTTGCTATATATGCTGGAGCATATCCTGTAATGGAAAATAAAACATTACTAGAAGCGGATGAACTAGAATATGGTGCACATGGTGAATCAGTACGGATCCTTCAATATAAATTAAATGAATTGTCCTATTATGAAGATGAAATTGACGGAGAATTAGGTGTTTTAACAGAACATGCGATAAAAAAATTTCAACGAGACCATAATATCACCATTACTGGTCAAGCAGATAAAGAAACAATTATTGCACTTATAGAAATAGATATTGATCGCCATATTAAAAGGCTTGAAAATCTATCAGACACAGTATACCCAGGCCTTCAAAGTGAGGAAGTAAAGATTGTTCAAGAATCCCTTCAATACTTTGGTTATTATGACGGAGAAATAGATGGAATGTATGGACCAATGACTAAAAAAGCTGTGGAAATAGCGGAAGAACAACATGATATTGATTTTCTAGATGAAGCACCGAGACAGTCGTTATATACGATGTACAACACGGAAAAAGAGCAAGTTTCCCAAACAAATGTGCAATCGAAACCATCCAATGTAAAAAATGTGAAAGTAGATGCCAATTACTCCAATATTATTCAAACTGCATATGCACATGTAGGAACTCCATACGTGTGGGGGGGAACTAGCCCTAGTGGATTTGATTGTAGTGGTTTCTTACAATATGTTTATAATGTGAATGGTATAACCGTACCAAGAACAGTCGGTGATTTATGGAACTTTGGAGCACCAGTAGATTCGCTTTCTGTAGGGGATATCGTCTTTTATACGACATACAAACCAGGACCATCTCATGCAGGTATTTATTTAGGAAATGGTCAGTTTATACATGCAGGAAATAATGGTGTGGAAGTAAGTGATATGAGTGAAGCTTATTGGCAAAATCGTTATTTAGGTGCAAAGCGGATTGGTGGTAATTGATTTGGTAAATGGTAATGATTAATCTATGCCGCTTGTCAATATACAATGATTTAGCTAATGTTATAATTCCTTTTACCAAATATCTCATTAGTTCGGTCACATAGAAGTGTTCTATGTGACCTTTTAGTGCTGTTGCGAATGTGTTTGGTTATATAGAAATGGTCTATGTGCCCTTTCAAGCTGACATAAGCAAGTTCGGGCTTATAGAAGCGGTATATGTGACCTTCTAAGGAGAGACGAGCTAATTTGGTCATATAGAAGCGGTCTATGTACCCTTTCAGGATGCTATAAGAAAACACGGGCGCATATAAGCGTTCTATGTTACCTTTCACTGCTATTACAGCATAAAAGGTAATATATTAGTTCTTAAAAAGCATTAATAGTAATTAATAATTAAAAAAAGCAAGAGATGCATGCACTGCACCACTTGCTTTCTCTATGTTAACCCCATTCTTCAAAAAACTGTTCCAAATACACTTTGACAAATTGATGCCTTTTCTCAGCTAATCTCTTTGCGGATTCTGTGTGTAATGTATCTTTTAAGGTTAATATTTTATCGTAAAAATGTTGAACAGATGTTCCTTCTTTCTGCTCATCATGATAAATTAATTGTCCCTTTGCTCCACCATACGCAAACGTTCTTGCTATTCCAATTGCTCCAATCGCATCAATTCGATCAGCATCTTGAATAATTTTACCTTCAAGTGTAGTAGGAACTTTACCTTTACTAAAGGATATATTTTCAATAGCTAACCGGATGTTCGTAATTTGTTCGGTAGTTAAGTGAATTTCTTTTAGAAAATTATTCATTTTTACTAAAGCTTGAGCTGGATCAGAAAATAACTTATGGTCCCCTACGTCATGAAGCCAAGCGCCTGCTGTACAAATAAATTCATCTGCTCCTTCGTGAAGAGCAATCTTCCCAGCTATATGTGCAACACGCTTCAAATGAAAGAAGTCATGACCAGTGGCATCTTTTCCGAAGATTTCCTGACAATACGCTTGGATTGCTAATAATTGTTCTGGTTTGTTCATTAGAATAAACCTACAATCTTCCCATCGTCTGTTACATCCATATTTAAAGCGGCTGGTTTCTTTGGAAGCCCAGGCATGGTCATAATGTCTCCGGTTAAGGCGACGATGAATCCTGCACCTATGGAAGGACGAAATTCACGAATGGTAATTGTAAAATCTCTAGGACGACCTAGAAGGGTTGGGTTATCTGATAACGAGTATTGCGTCTTAGCCATACAAACTGGTAACTGATCCCAACCTTGTTGCTTATAGAATTCTAGCTGCTTTTTTGCTTGAGTAGAGAATTCGACTCCCTTTCCTCCGTATACATTATGAACGATTTTTTCAATTTTCGTTTCTAAGGAATCTTCTAATTCATAGACATGTTTAAAGTTCTTCTCACTCGTATCAATTGTCTGAACGATTTTCTCCGCTAATTCGACTCCGCCTTCTCCACCTTTAGCCCAAACATCCGTCAATGCTACTTGGTAGTTGTTCTCATCACACCAAGCTTTCAAATATTCTACCTCATTCTTTGTATCCGTCGGAAATTTGTTAATGGCCACAACAAATGGTAATCCAAAGTGTTGGATGGTCTCTACGTGTTTTTGGAGATTTTCCATTCCAGCCTTTAGAGCATCAATATTTTCTTCCGTTAATTGTTCTTTAGAAATGCCGCCATTCATTTTTAATGCTCGTATTGTAGCCACAATAACAACCGCATCAGGCTCAAAATCGCCTGCTCTTGTTTTAATATCCAGGAATTTTTCTGCTCCTAAGTCTGCCCCAAATCCTGCTTCCGTAACGACATAATCTCCTAGTTTAGCTGCTGTTTTTGTTGCAATAATACTATTACAACCGTGGGCAATATTTGCAAAAGGGCCACCGTGAATAATTGCGGGTGTATTTTCAATCGTTTGGACGAGATTTGGTTTAATGGCATCTTTTAATAAAAGGGTTAATGCCCCCTCCACTTCTAAATCACGAACATAAACTGGCTCTTCGTTGTATGTATATCCGATTACAATATTAGAAATTCGTTTCTTTAGATCCTCTAAATCATTAGCAAGGCATAGGATTGCCATTATCTCTGATGCGACTGTTATGTTGAATCCATCTTGTCTAGGGATTCCTTTTAATGGTCCACCAAGTCCGACTACAATTTCACGTAAAGCACGGTCATTCACATCCATTACTCGTTTAAATTCAATCCGACGAGGGTCGATTTGAAGTTTGTTGCCTTGATGGATATGATTATCGATCATGGCAGCAAGGACATTATTTGCACTAGTAATCGCGTGTAAATCTCCTGTGAAGTGAAGGTTTATTTCTTCCATTGGTAATACTTGTGAGTAACCTCCACCAGCTGCACCACCTTTAATACCCATTACTGGACCTAAGGAAGGTTCTCGTAGTGCAATGATAGCTTTTTTACCAATTTTATTTAATGCTTGTCCTAATCCAACTGTTACCGTTGATTTTCCCTCTCCAGCTGGTGTAGGACTAATAGCGGTAACTAATATCACTTTACCATCTGGTTTATTTTCGTATTTTGTTAATAATTTATCGGATAGTTTTGCTTTTGTATGACCATAAGGCTCCCAGTCATCAGTTGTTAAGTTTAATGATTGGGCTATATGTGCAATAGGCTTCAATGTTGCTTCTTGTGCTATTTCAATATCTGTTTTCAATCGTCATCATCCCTTCATAAAAAAATAGTTAAACCATACTATATCATACATAAAATCAGAAAAAGTTAATACAATAAGATTATACAATGATTATCAGTCAAATAACAGAGTGCTTAGATGATTCTGCATTTTTCAGTTAATTGAACTTGACTGACTAATCAAAGTAAGCTATAGTTGACACAAGCAAAGAAGATTTATGGATCATTAAAAAATGGTAGCTTCGATATGAAAGAAGTGGGTTCAATGATCCAATCTTTCTATCCTAGCTGCCTTTTTTGATACTCATGCTTCGACTTTGTATTAACACGTATTACGTGAAAGTTTTTAGGAGGATTAAGTTACATGGAAAACGGTGTAGTAAAATGGTTTAACGCAGAAAAAGGTTATGGGTTCATTTCTGTTGAAGGTGGAAATGATGTATTCGTTCACTATTCAGCAATTCAAGGTGAAGGTTTCAAATCATTAGAAGAAGGCCAAGAAGTGACATTCGAAATTGTCGAAGGTGAACGTGGTCCACAAGCTGCTAACGTAGAAAAAAAATAAACCTAAATAATAAATGATAAGGAGGCTGAATATAATCAGCCTCCTTTTTTGGGTGTAATGTGATAAGTTAAACCTTCTGAACAGTTGCCAGCGCCTTTTCTTCTGCAGGAATTCGAATTCGTAGCAACATAATATGAAGAATAGGAAAAATAACTGCAGTGACATAAGCCCCAAATAACATCGGAATAACAAATAATTCCACAGCAACAATAATATAATTTGGGTGTTTTACATATTTGTACGGCCCTTTTTTAATGAGTGCAACTCTTGGTAATACGATAATTTTTGTATTCCAAAATCTGCCTAATGAATAAATACACCAAAACCTGGCAAGTTGGGCAAGAAAGAAAACGCAAAAATAAAAGTAGTGAAAAACAACTTCTTGTTGCCCTAATTTCATCATCGTTTCTAACAAAATACTAATAAAAAATAATGTGTGAAGGTAAATAAACCATTTATAATGGGTTGCACCTTTCTCTACCCCACCTCTTGCCTTCATCCACTTTTCATTATTTTTGGCGATGACAAGCTCTACCAACCGTTGACCAATAATAAAAAGAATTAATAGCCACATCCATAATTCCATTATCTATCCCACTCCAACAATAATATTTCTGAACTAAATCCTGGACCAAGTGCGGTTAGTACTCCCTTATCCCCTATGTTCATCTTTTCTTCAAGCCATTTTCCTAAAACATATTGAACCGTAACAGAAGACATATTTCCATGTTCTTTTAATACTTCTTTGGAATAACGAATCTTACTAGCTTGTATATGTAATGCTTCCATCATTGCTTCAAGTACTTTTTTTCCACCAGGATGAGCAATAAAAGCACTTAACTTGTCCGAAGTTAAGTTAACTTGATGTAAAAATTCCTCCATATGCTTTTTCCAAATCTTATGAACTAGAACAGGAATACTTTTTGAAAAAATAACTTCAAACCCAGTATTAATAACCTTCCAGCCCATGACATCGGTACTCTCTTTTTCAGTGTAAGAACTATAACTTTTAATAAAAGGTGAAGGTCTCGTTAATGATTTTCTGAACGGTGATTGCTCTCCAAGCAGTAAGACTGCACTTACTCCATCACCAAATAATGCTGTTCCAATTAGATTACTCTTTGTTTGGTCCGTTTTTTGGAAAGTTAAGCTACAAAATTCACAATTCACAATAAGGGCATTCTTTTCAGGATTAGCTTTTAACCAGTTATATACTCTTGATAAGCCAATCGCTCCCCCTGCACAACCAAGACCCCAAAGCGGCATTCTCTCGACATCTCGTCGAAAAGGTCTTTCATTCATTAGATACGCATCAATAGATGGAGTTGAAATACCAGTACTAGTTACAAAGACAAGCAAATCGATATCTTCATACGAAATATGGTCTTGTAATGGTGAAGAGTTGATGCAATTGTCCATTGCTTGTAGCGAATAAGTGATGGCATGTTGTTGGAAAAGGTGGTTTCTATCTTCAAAGCTATGGTCTTTTAGAAACCACTGTTCAGGGACAACAAATTGCCTTTTATGAATTGCAGCATGATCAAAAACAGGCAATAAACGTTTTACTTCTCTCTCATTATAGTGAAATAAATCTTTTACTAAATCTTTTACTCTATCTTGTGTAAGTTCGTATTCTAATATCCCCTGACCAACAGAACATACAATCGCCATAATCTCACCTTTTCAATGTCGTTAATAAGGTTAGTTTGTGGCTGTTTTCAAAATTTATTACTTATTTTTACATATTTCTGCCACAATTATTTTAGGCCTTTTTGCCTAAAATTCAGGCGTATCAATGGTTCTAAGCGACAATTGAACAAAAATTGAACGTTTGAATTTTGGTATTTTTTTCACTGGAAAGTTGTGTATGATGAAAGTGCAATAACAATTACAAATGAAAAAGGGAGGAAATCTCGAATGCAAAATTTACAAAAAAACAATGCATCTGAGAAAGAGAAGCCCGATCTAAAAGGTACTTTTGTTTCGGTCATGATTTTAGGAATTTTGATTGTAGTAAGTTGGATTGGTGCTTTCGCATTATTTCTATCAAGGTAAACTAGTCAAAAGGAGTGTGTATGATTATGCATCTGCATAAGTATGAAAAAATTTGGTTAATTTTTGGGATTGGTTCCTTAATCGTATTCCTAGTTGTACTAGGATATGGAGCTTTCTGGCAAGGTACTCATCCACAAAGTCATGGAGTTACCATTGATCCGAATAACATTGAATCAAATGAAGCATTCAAACCAGAAAATTTAGGATTAACAAAAGTAAGCGATGATAAGTATATTGTTAACATTGCTGCTAGTGCTTTCTTCTATGACTTTGGTAAAGATGAAGAAGGAAAAACAGTTAATCATATTAGAATCCCTAAAGGATCAACAGTGTTATTCCAAGTTGCTACAAAAGACGTTGTACACGGATTTCATGTAGCAGGAACAAACGTTAATATGATGGTTGAACCTGGCTATGTAAGTAGCCTTGAAACGGTAATGGATAAACCTGGTACATACACCGTCGTATGTAACGAATACTGTGGTCTTGGGCATCACTTAATGTATGCAACTGTGGAGGTGTATGAATAATGGCATTAGCAAAAAAATTAGATCCTACGAAAGTAACACAATCATTACCTATTTCGAAGCCTGAATCAAGACTTTATATGTCATTTATTTCAGTAGCATTTATATCATTATTAATTGGTGGATTAATGGGATTACTCCAAACTCTAGTACGCTCGGGAAAATTCACCCTACCATTTGGAATTGATTATTATCAAGTATTAACAGTTCACGGTGTTATTCTTGGACTTGTACTTACTACTTTCTTTATTGTTGGTTTCCATTTAGCAGCAATGGGTAAAACGGTTGGTATCTCAGAACAACAACTACGAGTAGCATGGATTGGTTTCTGGATGATGTTCTTTGGTACGGCTATGGCTGCTACTACTATTCTACTTGGTGAAGCAAGTGTACTTTATACATTCTATGCACCATTACGTGCTCATCCTGTATTCTATATCGGACTTGCATTAGTAATTGTTGGTAGCTGGATTGTCGGCTTTGTAAACTGGCATCAATTAGCTGTTTGGAAAAAAGCACACCCAGGTAAAAAATCACCACTACTTGCATTCATGGTTACAATTAATACATTAATGTGGTTTATTGCATCGTTAGGTGTTGCTGTTGCTGTACTTGTTCAATTTATTCCATGGTCACTTGGCTATGCTGAAACAATCAACGTACTATTAAGTAGAACATTATTCTGGTATTTTGGACATCCATTAGTGTATTTCTGGTTGTTACCTGCTTATATGGCATGGTATGTCATGATTCCAAAAATTATCGGTGGTAAAATCTTTAGTGATTCATTAGCAAGAATGTCATTTGTATTGTTCTTATTCTTCTCCATACCTGTAGGATTCCACCACCAATTAACAGAACCTGGTATTGATCCTACTTGGAAGTTTATTCAAGTTACGTTAACAATGATGGTTGTTATTCCGAGCTTAATGACTGCCTTCTCTTTATTTGCAACATTTGAAATTACAGGTCGCAGAAAAGGTGCTAAAGGATTATTCGGTTGGTTCAAGAAATTACCTTGGAAAGATGTTCGTTTCCTTGCACCATTTATTGGTATGTTAGCATTCATTCCTGGTGGTATTGGCGGTATTATTAACGCATCACACCAAATGAACTCTTTAATTCATAATACAATCTGGGTTACAGGTCACTTCCACTTAACAGTGGCAACAACAGTAATGTTAACATTCTTTGGTATTAGTTATTGGCTAATTCCACATTTACGTGGACGTAAATTAACACCACAAATTAACCGTCTTGGTATTATTCAAGCAATTATTTGGACGGTTGGTATGACAATTATGTCCGGTGCAATGCATATCGCTGGTCTTCTCGGTGCACCACGTCGTTCTAGTTACTCAGAATATGCTGGTGGTGACCAAGTTACAGAATGGATCGGTTACCAAATGGCACAAGCAATTGGTGGCACAATCTTGTTCATTGGTATTATCCTAATGGTTTACATCTTTATCAAACTTACATTCTTTGCACCTAAAGGTGAAGAAGAATTCCCTATTGCAGAGGAAGAAGAAGATGCAGAACCAACTCCAGCTTGGTTTGAAAACTGGAAAATGTGGATTGGTATTACTATTGTATTAATTTTAGCAGCATATACAATCCCAGTAATCGATATTATACAACATTCTCCACTAGGTTCAAAACCATTTGACTTCCCTATTGGAAGATAAAATTAGTTAGAAGTTGAGACAATAATTCTATCAAGGGCAAATTCAAACATTGATTTAGTGCATATCACCCGCTCCGGAAATATACTTCGCTTTCACTTTCGAGTACAAGTGCGACAACCGCTCGAAAGTACCATCGCGGTGTCTTCTTTGCCGTGGGCGGCTGGTAAGCCTCCTCAGAGCTAAAGCTCTTGCGGGGTCTTACCGATGCCTATCCTCCCACAGGACAAGGAATGCTTCGGCAGCGATACATCGCACGAAGAAAAAGCGTTCTCCTTTTTCGAGGAGTCTCCGTATATTTCCGGGGCTGATGTGGTGTTCGTGCTTATGTTATCCCTTTGATTGAGTTTTGTCCCAACTTTTTTTATGGTTAAAATTTATAAATATCCTTATACTTCTCTGTTAAGTACTGGATTAAATAATCTGGGTTGAGTCCTTCGCCGGTGACGTCTTTGATAATTTCCAGTGGCTTTTTCATTTTTCCGTATTGGTGGATATGGTTTGTAAACCACTCGCGGATGGCTGAGAAGTCTCCGGAACGAATGACTTCATCGACATCAACAGTCTCTCTCAATTTATTATTAAACTGAGCGGCATACATATAACCTAGAGCATAGGACGGAAAGTAACCGAAGTCTCCTCCTGCCCAGTGTATATCTTGCAGTACCCCTTCCCTATCATTAGATGGTTTCACTCCAAGATATTGTTCCATTTTTTCATTCCAAAGCTGAGGTAAATCCTTCACTTCTATTTCGCCATTAATTAATGCTTTCTCTAGTTCATAACGTACCATAATATGAAGAGGATATGTTAATTCATCTGCTTCAATTCTTATCAGTGATGGTTGAACTACATTTACAGCATGGTAAAAATCTTTTAAATCAACTTCATTAAAATAACTCGGTGCATGTTCTTTAAATAACTCAAAATGAGATTCCCAAAATTCTTTATTTCGACCTAGGAAATTCTCCCAGAATAACGATTGGGATTCATGGATCCCCATAGATGTTCCAGTTGCAAGTGGAGTTCCTTCCAAATCTTTATTGATATTCTGTTCATATAGCGCATGACCTGCTTCATGGATAATTCCAAATACGGCGGTTCGAAAATCTTCTTCATCATAACGGGTAGTTATCCGTACATCGTTTAAATTAATAGTTATTTCAAATGGATGGATCGTATCATCTAGTCTACCTGCATCAAAATCATAGCCCATACGTTTAATTACTTCAATGGATAGAGCTTCCTGATCTTTTTTAGGAAATGTTGTTTGTAACAAATCTGTGCTTGGCTTCACTTGGCTCTGTTGAATCTTTTGAAGTAAATCCGTTAATGCTTGACGTACTTTAGGAAAGACATCATCTAAAGTTTTAACAGTAACACCAGGTTCATAATTATTTAATAACGCGTCATAAATATTCTCTTCATATCCCCAGTAATTTGCAAACTTCTTATTAAAATCTACTAGTTTCTCTAAATATGGTTGGAATAGTGAGAAGTCTGCTTTCTCACGAGCTTCTTGCCATACTGCCTCGGATTTAGATTGAAGCATTACAAACTCTTTATACTCTGCCTCTGGAATCTTTCGGTTCTTCTCATATGTTTCTAAACATTCCTCTACAGATTTTTGTATAATCTCATTTTCTGTTTTTCCATTTAATTCATCAATGAAATGCTTCATTTGATCAGATACTTGCATTTGATGTAATTTTTGAGATAAATAGCCGACAACTTCAGAGCGTTGTTCTACTCCTTTTTTCGGAATATTCGTCCGTAAATCCCAATGAATTAATGTAATTGCTTCACGTAAAGCATTCTGTTCATTTAAATATTCCAGAAAAGCGTCTTCCATTTCTTTAATATTCCCCATTATATATCCCCCTTGATTTTCTTACCAAAGTACTGATAATAATCTGTCTTAATAAAGCCATTAAATAATTTCCGTTTTTTCGTTGCTTGTTGGCCATACACGTTTTCAAATGCTTCATAGGCTGTTAATAGATAAACACTCCAAGATGGATGGTTTTTCATAATATTACCTAAGTCTCGGTACATTTCTTTAACATCTTCTTCCTCACCTAATCGTTGTCCATAAGGAGGATTTGTAATAATATAACCATTATCTTTTCGAATCGTTAAATCACTCACTTGCATTTGCTTATACGTTATTAAATCACCTAGTCCGGCTTCCAAGCTATTATTCTTAGCGATATCAATCATTTTATGGTCGATATCACTACCTATAATTTCTAATTTCACATCGTATTTTGCTAGATCTTCTGCTTCTTGAAAAGCATCGTCCCAATGTTTCGAACGAATAAAATGCCAATCCTCTGAGGCAAACTCTCGATTAAAGCCAGGAGCTATATTTTGGCCAATTAATGCAGCTTCAATTGGAATTGTACCAGAACCGCAAAACGGGTCAATTAATGGAAATTCAGAACGCCAATTAGTTAGTAGAACAAGAGCTGCTGCCATCGTTTCCTTTAAAGGTGCTTCCCCTTGTCCAATACGATAACCTCGTTTATGTAACCCAACCCCTGAAGAATCGAGCGTTAGTAAGGCCACATCTTTTAATAAAGAAACTTCAACTTTATACATTGCCCCTGTTTCAGGCATTTTAGATACCATTCCATACTTTCTTTTTAAACGTTCAGCAATAGCTTTTTTAACAATTTTTTGACAGTCAGGAACGCTAAATAAAGTTGATTTAACAGATTTTCCTGTGACAGGAAATTGACCATCTTCACTTATGTAATTTTCCCAGTCGAGTGCTTTTGTCCCTTCGAACAACTCATCAAATGTCGTTGCTTTAAATTCCCCTACTACAACTCTTACTCGATCTGCTGTGCGTAACCAGAGATTACATCTTGGAATTGCTGAGATAGGTGCTTCAAAGATAACCTTTCCATTATCAACTTGTACGTCATATCCTAATTCTCGAACTTCATCAGCTACAACAGATTCTAATCCCATTGCAGCAGTTGCTATAAGTTTAATTTTTTTAGCCATGAATAAATTCCCTTCCACTTTTTATGCAATATCGTTAGTGTACCACAAAAGGAAGATAAAAATAAAATAACCTTTCTGCTAATTTAACAGAAAGGTTATATCCTAATCATATGTAGACCGCTGAATGCTCGATAAGCCATGTTCTGTACCATTGTACTTCAAACGGTGGTCAGCCTCGTACCCAGGTTGTAATCATCTATCTACAGGTAAAATACCTGTCCCTCGTTCGGTTCATTTCCCTAATAAAGGATGCCCCTACCATAATTTGGGTTGCTCACTCGTGGGGTTTACCTCGTTCCACCTAAAGTGTTTCCACTTTAGCTCCGTCACTGTGGCACTTTCAAGGATAGAATTCCATATCCATATGGACTTAGGAACTTCACCTGCCGTTAGCGCATGCGCTACCTTGACTTATGAATTCGTCAAGCACGAACACTACAAACATCGCAGTTTGTGTGAGCATGGACTTTCCTCTGCAATTAAGCAGCGATTACATGAGCATTCAAGCCTTTGCTAATAGTTATCATAACATATTTTGTTTCAGAAATCATTGGAAAAAATAGTTAAAATTTAAGAATCCGCATTAACATACTTGCTTCCACCAAATACAGCCTTCTCTAAATTAGATAGACGTTTTAACACATCATAATTCACTTGATGTGGAACAGCATTTGTTGATCTAGTACGTGCTTGCCCTTCATTTGATTTTTTAAGTCGTGCAATTTCTTGTTTTAGTCGGTCAATTTCTTGTCCAAATGCTTCATAATCTTGAATAACAATATCTAGGAATTCATCTACTTCTTCTTGGTTATAGCCTCGCATAGCTGTTTTAAAGTCTTTTTCAAGAATATCTTTTCCGCTTAATTGTACTCTTGCTTGCATGTTTATCACCTCTCATATTTTTAAATCCATAGTTGTATTAATAAATAGATACTTTACTATATGTACGTGCTCTATTATTTATTATAGCAAAAAAACAAGAAGCAGGACAATCTGCTTCTCCTATTTTATGTACTACTTCTCCATGTCTGTTTTTTGGAATGAGAATGGTAGTAGTTCGTCTACCGTTACTGACATCGTGTTAGAGTCTAAGTTCGTTAAATGGACAGTCATATCTGCGTCAAAGAATTCACTCATTACTTGTCGACATGAACCACATGGTGGTACTGGTCGATCAGTGTCCGCAGCAACAGCCATTTCTACGAATTCCGTTTCTCCATCTGAGATCGCTTTAAAGATAGCTACTCTTTCTGCACATAAAGAAACTGGGTAAGCTGCATTTTCTATATTACATCCTGTATAAATTTTCCCGGATTTTGTTAAGAGTGCTGCACCTACAGGAAAATTAGAATACGGTACATAAGCACGTTCTCTAATACCTCTTGCTTTTTCAATCAACTCATGTTTCATAATAACCCATCTCCCCTTAATCTTGTAATGTGTGGAAGCTAATTATAGTTAATGGTATCGATAATGTAAAGAATGATGGAATTAATTCATATCCTCTACTGCTCGTAATAATTGGTCAAAAACATAGAGAACTGATTTATATAATTCCATATATCTACGTCTTCTTACATCAATATAATAACTATGCATTAATAATAATTCCATATTTTCTCTTGTTGATACAATTTGATTTGGATGTACACTTATCTTGCTCTCTTTAATAATACTTAATGCAAGTTCTTCCCACTTTGCAAGAAGCTCATAGATTGGGTCGGTATTATTCTTTACCATTTCAAAGAAGTCTTTATCTCTTCTATCAGTAGGTGGATTCCCTTGATTGAATAATTCCTTTAATCGATCTAATTCTATTTTTAACTGGTTCGTGTAATTGACTATTTGCATGATAACGCCTCAATTCTGGATGTACTAACATTATTTTATCACTATTTTGGTAGTATAGTGTGTAAAATGTGTCCTATCTATTTCTATAATACCATAATTATCCAACATCAATAAAAATTAAAATAGAAAAAACCAAGGTAATTTCCTTGGTTTTTAAGAGATTATGCTTCTAATTTTATACTTTCATCGTACCTAAATACTCTGATAAATATTCGATTTTATTTAATTGGCGCTCATATTTTTCTTGGACGGTGTGATCAATTTTTAGTATTAATTTTTGTTCCGAAATTCGGGCCATATCGCTTAACTTTAACAACGCTTCTTCAAAATCTTTACGAGGAAGGCCGTATTCTATGCTCTCTACTAGTTTAGGTAATCCCATCATGATCCTCCTTCTAAAAAAATTCGTATTTCATCAGTTAATTAACTAATTCGCCACCCCTTCCTCTCTCTCCTTCCTGTTCGACAAAACTAGAAGGGATGATACAAAACTAGTGTTTTTACTCATCTTTTATTGGAAATTAGACAAACTAAACATATAAAGGAGGTTTTACAATGAAGGATAAATTAAAAAATAAGCAAAAAGAGAATTTAAATGGTAAATCACTCAAAACAGGTGATAAAAAATTAAATGGACCAAACCGTCCGTCAACATAACTTAGAAAAGTGGATGGCTAAGAGAAAATTTGTTTCTTTTAGTCATCCACTTTATTTAACGCTTTTTTAACATAATGGTAAGCAAAAAGAAGATTTCGTTTTTGGTAGAATGATTGTCCTACCTCTTTGATTTCAAAAGTTTGCCAAGTATACCATTTCTTTCTTATACCCCCCAATTTATACCAATCATTTCGAATATTATCTTGATGATCAACTATAGGGTATAAAAGTCGTAGCATTGGACTTTTCGGAAGGTTAATAGAAAATAATTGTTCATAATCCCTCCTTGAACCAGTATGTTCTACTTGGAGGAGAAATTCGATTAAACTAGTATGAATTTGAGGGTGAAAAATTTGTGACGCAAGTTTCTTTCCAAGAGTGATACGGTTAGTCACTTTGGTAAACCCATGTACAAATTCACCATATAAATTTCCGTTAGAAGTCGGAAGTAATACAGCATTTAACATGAGATAATTCTGAAGTAAATAAGGAGCCCTTAAAAATATATGTTGCTTAAAAAAAGGTTGCATAATAACTGGACGCTGAATGACATTCTGTTCATTTATTATTAAAGCAGCCATGAGTCGTTTTTTATTATTTGTCTTCTTAAAATGTTTCCATTCCTTAATCATAAAAGAAGAGACACGTAATTCTTTTAAACAAGTTTCCCAAGGTATAGGAACACTTTTAGATAGTTCATATAATAGTAATTGCGGATATGCATCTGAAAAGATTAACCAATTCGCTCGTTCATAAGTCATGAATAGTTGTTGCCGCTCATTCTTATTTAGCATGTGTTTATATGGTGGTAATTCTAAATCCGTCATATTCCAACCAGCATTTCTAGATACAACAGTTGCAACTAGTGCCCATTGTATTTCTGGGTGTTTAAAGTAAAAATCTTGATAAGCTTTCGTCCGCGCAATGTTGTCTATATTATACTTCTCTGTTTGTTTTATTATATAATATAGGTATTCTTGGTATTGTTGTAGATTCTTCACTTAGGCAACCCAACCTTAAATCTGTGATAAATTTAGTAACTTTTTGAGGTAAAAGTAACACTTTTTTATTTTTTCTGCTATGATACTGATTATGCTAAGGGGGGAAACCCATGAATTATCCAAATGGGAAAAAAGCACAACCGCTAAGTAATCAGACAAACCAAACATTTTCTAACCGTGGGATGACACTTGAAGATGATATTAACCAAACAAATCAATATTATTTAGACGTGGATAAAGCAGTCATCCACAAAAAACCGACACCAATACAAATTGTTAAAGTAAACTATCCAAAACGAAGTGCAGCAGTTATAACAGAAGCATATTTTAAACAAGCTTCGACGACCGATTATAATGGCTTATATCGTAATTATTACTTGGATTTTGAAGCAAAAGAAACGAAGAATAAAACTTCCTTTCCTTTAGCAAATGTCCATGAGCACCAAATTAAACATATGGAATCTATTGTTAAACATGGTGGTATTGCATTCATTATCATTCGTTTTACTGTTCATAATGAAACATATTTATTAGAAGCAGAGAAATTATTTCCCTATTGGTATGAAAAGCAAGCGAGTGGTAGAAAATCAATACCATATAAAGAAATTAAACAAACTGGATACTTAATTCCCTTTAAGTACCAAACAAGAGTTGATTACCTTTCTATTATTGATCAACTATATTTTAATAACCATTAGAGTTAGAAACGAACTAATTAATCCAACAAGTTGGTAACAGTTAGTTTCTTATGATTGGAGGTAGTGAGATATGGCAAATAATGGTCAGTCTCGAACTGCAAGAAGACAACAGAAAAAATCGAAAAAGAAACCGATATGGAAAAAAATATTATTAAGTGCATTACTTTTATTTATAGTAGTTGGCATAGGTGTTGCAGGATTATTTATCTATTATGTTGCCACCGCGCCAGAAATCGATACATCTCAGTTGGCAGATCCATTCTCTTCCAAGGTGTATGATAAAGATGGTGAATTGATTGCTGATTTAGGTCAATATAAGCGTACAAAAATTACCATTGATGATCTGCCACAAGTGTTAATTGATGCCGTTACTGCAACCGAGGATGTAAGATTCTTTGAACATCCTGGTATTGATCTTAGACGTATTGGTGGAGCAATTATCGGTAATATTCGTAATGGATTTGGTTCTGAAGGTGCAAGTACGATTACACAACAATTAGTTGAGAAATCCTTCTTATCTCATGAGAAAAAACTAAAATTAAAAGTACAAGAACAATGGCTTGCATTAAAACTAGAACGTGAATTTGAAAAAGATGAAATTCTAGAGATGTACTTAAACAAAATATTCTATGGGGCGAATGCTTACGGAGTTGCAAAAGCGGCTGAAACGTATTTTGGGAAAACGGATTTACATGAATTAACTTTACCGGAAGCGGCTATTCTAGCTGGTTTACCACAACGTCCAACAGCGTATAACCCATTTAATAACCCGGATGCAACGAAAGCAAGAATGAAAACCGTTCTACAGTTAATGGTGCGTCATGAGAAAATCTCACAAGAAGAAATGGATGAAGCATTAGAAGTAGACATTACGTCACTATTAGTGGAAAATCGTCCCGAAACTACACCTTATGATGCTTTTATCACGCAAGTTGAAAAAGAAGTAAAAGAAAAACTAGATGGTGCCAATATTTACACAGATGGGTTAGAAATTCATACAACATTAGATAAAAATGCCCAAGACTATGTAGAACTATTATTATCCGATTCTGAAAATAACCCTATCACCTTCCCTAACGAAGACCTACATGCTGGTTTAGTTGTGTTAGATACAGAAACAGGTGCTATTCGAGCAATTGGTGGAGATAGGAATTATCAGAATGGATTTAACTATGCTATACAAGGTGGTAGTCAACCAGGCTCCGCATTCAAACCAATTGTTGCCTATGGACCTGCTATTGAATACAATAAAATCTCAACTTATCATCAAATTAATGATGATAAACCATTTGAAATAACAGGTTCTGAAGGAAAAGCGGTCCGAAATTGGAATAGAAAATACCAAGGTTGGATGACTGCCCGTCATGCACTCGTTGAATCACTCAATGTACCAACTGTTAAACTGTTTTTAGAAGTTGGTGCTGAAAATGCGAGAAAGTTTGGAAATAACTTGGGGATTGAATTTCCTCTAGGTAATCCGCAATTAACAGATGCAATTGGCGGACATCAAACAGAAGTGAACCCGCTACAATTAGCTAGTGCATATCAACCATTCGGTAAAGAAGGTATTCGCTATGAACCGTATGCCGTTACTAAAGTAGTGTTCCCGGATGAGACGGTGGAATTAGCAAGTGAACCTGAACTTGCTATGTCTGACTATACGGCTTATATGGTTTCCGATATGCTTAAGCAAGCTTTAGCTCAAGGTTCTTCAGGTGGTCCAGCTCGAATTCCAGGTCTACCAGTAGCAGCTAAAACAGGAACTACAAACTTAGAAGATGTTGAGGGTGCATTAGACTCTTGGATTGCTGGATATACGACAAAATATACAACTGCAATATGGGTCGGCTATGACGAAAGTAAGCGAACAATGGATCAAGAAAAATGGATGGCTCATACAATATTTAAACAGTTAATGACTAAACTACATGAAAATATTGATACTCCAGACTTTGTTAAGCCTGATAGTGTAGTTGAAGTTGAAGTGGAAAAAGGTACAAATCCTGCAGCTCTACCAAGTGAGTACACGCCAAAAGATGAGATTATAAGAGAATTATTTGTAAAAGGAACAGAACCTAAAAAAGTATCCGAAAAATATGATCAAATTGATCCAGTGAAAAACTTAAAAGCGAAATATAATGAAGAAAAAGGCTCCATCCTTGCGACATGGGATTATGAATCAGAAAATGAAGTTGGGTTTGAGATATCTGCAAGTATAAATGGCGGAGAAATGAAAGTACTCTCTACGATAGAGGATACGGAAATGGAAATCTCCGAAATAAGCCCTGGCGCAGAATATACAATTCAAGTTGTTGTATTTAATAAAGAGAATGAAGAAAGTCGAAGCGAACCTAAAACTGTTACAGTTAATGTTGAAGAAGAAGAGGAAGATGAGCCCGAGGATGAAAATGAAGAAGAAAATTCTTCAATTAATGCTGTCAGTGGCTTGACTGCAATCTACAACGCAGAACAATCTGTAATCGATGTTTCTTGGGCATACAATGGTCCCCCAGCTCAATTTGAAGTAATAGTGGAAGGCCCTCAAGGTGGTACAGATGTTATTCGTTCTCAATCAATTGAAATAAGCGGTAATTTCAATCCTGGTGATGTATATACGATACATGTAACAGCAACTGGCCAAAGAGGTGCCAATAATGGAGTACGTAGTGAAACAGTTACAACAACAATCGAGATTCCACAAGAAGAATCCGATGAAACCAACGCGGATCCAGACCCAGGTGAGGATGAAGAATCATAATATAAAAGGCTGACCATTCAAGGTCAGCCTTTTATATTGCATCTCTTTTTTTCATTCGTTTTTGTCCTTCACGACAAATTTCAAGTAATGGACATTCCGGACAATTAGGATTTCTTGCTTTGCAATGATATCTCCCAAAGAAAATTAACCGGTGGTGTGTTACACTCCACTCATCTCGTGGGATTTTTCGCATTAATGTCTCTTCTACTTCAATTACAGAATCTTTCCATCGGCATATACCAAGTCGTTTTGAAACACGTTCCACATGTGTATCTACAGCAATAGCCGGTTCACCAAAAGCAACAGAAGCAACTACATTTGCAGTCTTTCTCCCCACTCCTGCTAATTTTACTAGTTCTTCCTTACTGCTTGGTACTTCCCCACCATATTCTTCAATCAATACTTTACATAGTTTTTGGATGTTTTTAGCTTTATTCCGATATAATCCAATAGAACGAATATCATGCTGTAATTCTTCCAAACTAACCGCTAAATAATCTTCCGGTGTCTTGTACTTCTCAAATAAACCTTTTGTCACCTTATTTACTAGCGCATCTGTACATTGAGCTGATAATAAAACAGCAATAACAAGTTCAAATGGATTAGAATGTGTTAATTCGCAATCAGCATCCGGAAACATCTTACCAATCTCATCTAAACAAAATCGAATTTGTTTCTTATTTAACATTAGTCTTCTCCCTCTAGCCAATTATAATAAAATGAAGTATCACGTTTTTGCGTAGGGGTGTTCGCCTGTCTGGTCACTTGATTGTCTCGAAATCGTTTTGAAGCTTCTCTTGCTTGCTCGACAGTGTGTATCCCCTTTTTCTTCCATTCTCTTAGAATTCTATCTATGTACTTAAAGTTTAATTTTGCCATTAAGACTGCTTCTCTTAGTGCTGCTTTAATTAAAGCTGGAGAAAGTTGATCCTCATCTAACCAAACACTAATCGTCTCAATTTCAAACGGAGATAATGGTCGACCAAATTCTTGTTCAAATAATATGAATAATGTACCTTCATCAGATGATTCCACTTCTTGTTTCTTCTCAGGAGTAAAAAGTTTTTCCCACAAAGGTTCTAGTGAATAAGCTTCACTCAATTGTTGTTGACTGTTTTTTGTTTGTTCTATTTTTAATAAGTTTTTCTGAATTAACTTTCTTAATATTTTTGAACAATCATTTTCGTCCAACGTGAGAATCACCGTCAATTCCTGTAATGTTGGAAAAAAGTTTCCCTGAATAATGGAACGATATATTTGTAATACAACCATTGCCTCTGATTCATTTAATCCGAGCTTTTTGTAGGAAAGTAGAAATTGAGTAGGGATTGTTGTTTGATGTTGTAGAATTTCTTGATAATTTATCGTTTTTTTCATGTAGTTGCACCTCATATCTAGTATAGCAGATATTAAAATTAATGCTAAAGAGTTGGGTTTTGTACTCCAATGCTAAAGAATGGAATCAACTCTAATTCTGATTTCGACTGAAAATGTTAATATAGAATGTCTATGTTCCTTTTTGCAATAAAAACTACGAAGAAGGTCATATAGAACGGCTCTATGTTCCCCTTTTGATGATAAAACAACGATCAAGGTCATATAGAACGGCTCTATGTTCCCTTTTGGCAATAAAACAACGAAGAAGGTCATATAGAACAGCTCTATGTCCCCTTTTGGCAATATAATAATGAAAAAGGTCATATAGAACGGCTCTATGTTCCCCTTTTGATGATAAAACAACGATCAAGGTCATATAGAACGGCTCTATGTCCCCTTTTGGCAATAAAACAACGAAAAAGGTCATATAGAATGGTACTATATTTTCAAAGTTGCTTATATAGCCTGTCTAATAAAAATAATAGCTGTCTTCACAAAGACAGCTATTAATTATTATTAAGGATATAAACGATTTAACAATCTTGGGAATGGAATTGTTTCACGTACGTGTTCAACACCGGATAACCAAGCAACAGTACGTTCTAATCCAAGACCAAATCCTGAATGTGGAACACTTCCATATTGACAAAGTTCTAGGTACCACTTATATGCTGGTCCAGTTAGTCCATGTTCCTCATAACGTTGTTTCATTAAATCTAAATCATCAATTCGTTGTGAACCTCCAATAATTTCTCCATAACCTTCTGGAGCAATTAAGTCTGCACAGAGAACGACTTCTTCCCTATTTGGATCTGGTTTCATGTAGAATGCTTTTATATCTTTTGGCCAGTGAGTGATAAATACTGGCATATCAAAGTGTTCTGCGATAGCAGTTTCGTGTGGAGCTCCGAAATCGTCTCCCCAGTCGATATCTGTAAATCCTTTTTCTTTTAATAAAGCGATTGCTTCTTCATAGGTCACTCGTGGGAATGGCGCTTTCACTTTTTCTAATTTTGATGTATCTCTACCTAAAACATCTAATTCTAATTTACAGTTTTTAAGTACGGATTGAACGAGATGACTTACATAGTTTTCTTGAATTTCTAAGCTTTCATCATGTTCCACAAAAGCCATTTCAGGTTCCATCATCCAGAACTCAATTAAATGTCTACGTGTTTTTGATTTCTCAGCACGGAATGTTGGGCCGAATGAAAATACTTTTCCTAGCGCCATTGCAGCAGCTTCCAAGTATAATTGCCCACTTTGTGATAAATAGGCATCTTCATCAAAATATTTTGTATGGAATAGTTCTGTTGTTCCTTCTGCTGAAGATCCTGTTAAGATTGGTGGATCAATTTTTACAAATCCATTGTCATTGAAAAATTCATATGTAGCACGAATAATTTCATTTCTGACCTTCATTACTGCATGCTGCTTTTTAGAACGTAACCAAAGATGACGATGGTCCATTAAAAATTCTGTTCCATGTTCTTTTGGTGTGATAGGATAATCCACTGCTTCATGGATAACTTCTAAATCTGTTACATGCATTTCATAACCTAGAGGGGAACGAGTATCCTCGACAATTGTACCAGTAATGTACATAGATGTTTCTTGGCTCATGTTTTTTGCCGTTTGGAAAACTTCTTCACTTACATCACTTTTTGCAACTACTGCTTGCATAAATCCTGAACCGTCTCGTAATTGTAAAAATGCAATTTTACCACTAGAGCGTTTGTTAGCAAGCCAAGCTCCAATGGTTACTTTTTCTCCCTCGTGTTTCGACACTTGTGCGATCGTTGTTTTCACTTCTATTACCTCCATTGTAAAAATATATTGCTGGAATTATTGTTTGTGTTGTTCTACAAAACGTTTTATTCGGTTTGCAGCTTCTTCTAATTGGTCTTTTGAAATGGCATAAGATAGTCGTATATTGTCTGGTGCACCAAATCCAGATCCAGGGACTACAGCCACTTTCTCTTTTTCCAATAATGATTTTACCCAGTCATCGACATTATCGAAGCCATTTAATTTCACTGCTTCAGATACATTTGGAAATAAATAAAATGCACCTTGTGGCTTTTTACATGTGACTCCTGGAATCGCAACTATTAAATCATATAACGCATCTAATCTTTCTGCAAATACTTTACGCATTTCGATTGTTGGGTCCACTTTTGATTGATATGCTGCTAGTGCACCATATTGCGCAATTGACGTTGGATTTGACGTAGAATGAGATGCTAGATTAGTCATTGCTTTAATAATTGTTTCTGGTCCTGCTGCATAGCCAATTCGCCAACCAGTCATAGCATGAGATTTTGACACACCATTAATAACAACCGTTTGCTCTTTCAATGCATTTGATAAAGAAGCGATCGATATATGTTGCTCACTTGTATAGATAAGTTTTTCGTAGATCTCATCGGAAACAATTAATAAGTTATGTTGTAAACAAAGTTCACCAATTGCTTGGAGTTCTTCTTTTGTATACATCATTCCTGTTGGGTTACTTGGTGAATTAATAATAATCGCTTTTGTTTTATCCGTTATCGCTTTTTGTAACTGGTCGATCGTAATTTTAAAATCATGTTCTTCCTTAGCTTCTATAAAAACAGGGTTACCACCTGCCAGTTTTATTTGCTCTGGGTAACTGACCCAGTATGGAGCTGGAACAATGACGTCATCGCCTTCATCTAAAATTACTTGAAATAGTGTATATAATGCATGTTTAGCACCAGAAGTAACGATAATTTCATTTAAGTTATAGTCTAGATCATTATCGTTTTTAAATTTATGAATAATGGCCTTCTTTAAATCGACAACACCACCTGTTGGTGTGTATTTCGTTCTCCCTTGGTCCATTGCTTCTTTAGCTGCTTCAATAATGTGTTCTGGTGTATTAAAATCTGGTTCTCCAGCACCTAATCCAATCACGTCATAGCCTTGTTCTTTTAATTCCTTCGCTTTAGCTGTAATGGCCAATGTCGAAGAAGGTGTTAACGTCTTTACTCTTTTCGCTATATCCATTCCTATTCCCTCACTTAATCAAACATTTTTTTAAAACGAAGTTCCTCATATTTCTCCCCATCCGACATGGATACATATTCTAATACGTATCGATCAGATTCATCGTAATAGATTATTTCCCAAAGCAATTTATTGTTAACAATGGCTGGATTAATTTCTACGAGATCACAGTTATTACAGTTCTCTTTCCAACCATTTTTAATTGTTTCTTCAAGTAATACTTCTGCTTCATTCACAATGATTAAATCTGATTCTTGATCTTCCGGTACAAAGACAATGAGACGTTCATCTGCTTCTGTTGTTCCTCTTGCAATCCAAAAGAATGCTTCGCTTTGGAAGGTTTCAATAGTTGTAACAGAACTCAAATCGGTATTATTTAATACCCTCTCTTCAACTTGTTGATAACCTTCTGTTTTCGTGTCTTGAATATCATTGTAGAGAATCGTTAGAAAGATTGTGCTAGCGATTAAGATAAGAATAATGGCAACAATAATCCATTTTGTCCAGGAGGGTAGGACTTTCTCATTGTTACGCATAGAAATCTGCTGGCATTTTACCAACCATAGTCTTTAAATTAATCTTTTTTGTACAAATTAGCTGTTCTGACTGATATTTCAACACTAGATCCCCCCAAATATACGTGTCTAATTGCTACTATTCTTATCAATATTTACTAATCATAGTTCCAATATTCATGTTTATACTATTACTACGTTGAACTTAAATAAGATGAAACACCTACATTATACCAAGCATTTTCGAATTTTTGTTTTGTTTTTATTTATTTCAACCAAAAAATCTTAAACTCCATACCAGCTTAGGCTAGGACTATACCTAGCCCTTTTTTTATTATTAATCAAAACCATTCCTGTGCTTTTTCCATTAAAGTTCTTGTTGTATCAAATGTAATCGGCACTTTCGGTATAGATTCGGTAAAATACTTGCCATAAGAGGATTTCATTATCCGTGCATCACAAATAAAGACAATCCCTCTATCACTATTGGAACGGATTAACCTTCCAAATCCTTGTTTAAACCGTATGACGGCATTGGGCAATGCTAAGTCATAGAAAGCATTCCCACCGTTTCGTTTCATATTAAGTGATTTGGCTTCATATACCGGATGGTTTGGAGGTTGAAATGGAAGACGTACAATTACTAAACAAGATAAATCATCACCAGGAATATCTACACCTTCCCAAAAAGAACTTGTTCCTAGTAGAATTGATTGTTCGAATGTTTGAAAGTTCTTCTTTAATCGTTCTCTACTTCCACTTGAAATCCCTTGTGCAATTAAAACAAATTTCTCATTTTCCATTAATTCTTTTAATAAATAGTATGATTTTTTTAACATATCATAGGAAGTAAATAATACGAGCATTCTTCCATTAGTTATCTCAGCTAGGGATAAAATAGATTCACATGTAGCTGCAATAAAATCATCCGTTTTTCCATAACCTATGTCTGGAAAATCACTTGGTATGAGTGTACATACTTGTTTTTCATAAGAAAATGGTGATGGTATCTTTTTCGTTTCTAAACGGTCTTTTGGTATTCCAAGTCTTTTCTGTATGAATGTAAATGAATTTTTCATCGTTAATGTCGCACTAGTTAGGATGACACTTTCTTTTACATCAAAGAAACTCTCTTTAAGTACATTGGAAATATCAACAGGTTCACAATATAAATAAACAGCATTTTTTGCACCATAGGCTTCAATTTCTATCCACTTAACAAATTCTGCATCGTTTTCTAATAGGAAAAGTTGTTCTAAACTATCGATATAAGATTGAAGTATGTCCGTTTTCCATTCAGTTTCCTCCACCAATTCTTTATCCGTTAATTGTTGATGAACAATAGTTAGTAGATGAATCAAATCACGTAGATAAAATATCATCCGCATAGCCATTTCTTTAACGGTTTCCCACTTCTTCGTTTCGGCTTTTGCTTCATATCGATACTGTATACGCCCGACATCACTTAATCCTTTTTGAGAGCCCTCTTGATTTAATACAAATTGAAAAATTGTCCGGAATAAATCATCTAATTCATAACGTGTTAATGTAAGAAGGTCATTCCAACGATCAGGTGATATAGTATCTACGATAGCAGAATTACTTGTAACGATACTATCTATCCATTTTCCTTCACCTAGAAGCCCCAGTTGGTTAATCACTTGTTGAATATTTACATAATCCAGTTTTAGCCCATAATGTTTGGAAGCTGTCTCTTCAAGATGATGGGCTTCATCAATAATGACCTTTTCATATTTCGGTAAAAATTGATAATCATTAAAAATATCAGTACATAATAAGGCATGATTCGTAATAATAACATCGGCTTGTTGCGCTCTTTTTCTTGCTTTTTGGTAAAAGGAATATTTAAACCATGGTGATGATGGATCAATCTGACCTTCTGACTCGGCAGAAATACGTTTATAAAACACTTTACCATGTGATGGCAAATGAAGCTCATCTATATCTCCTGTATCTGTTTCTAATAACCAAATAAGAATCATTGCTTTCGTTAAGGCAATGTCGTAGTTATCTTGACTAGTTGACTCCAATTCATTAGCAAATTTTTCAATACTAATATAGTGTTGCTTTCCTTTTAGTAAGGCTACTTGGAAAGGAAATGGTACAAGCTTTTGGATTAAAGGGATTTCTTCCTCTAACAGTTGTGATTGTAACTGTGTAGTATAAGTACTAACTAAGATTTTTTTATTTTTTTTCACCGCTTCAAAAATAGTTGGTAATAAATACGCAACAGACTTCCCTGTTCCAGTTTCTGCTTCTATTAGAGCATGTTTTTTTGCTTGGAAAGCATCATAAACTTCTTCAGACATGGTACGTTGGCCATCTCGTTTTTCGTATCGTTTCATTTCAGATTGCATCGAACCATTTTCTTCATAAATACTGTCCAAATATTCTCCGAAAGAAGATTCGATCGTTAATTTTTCACGTTTACGTATAGAATGATCCTTAAATGCTAAGCCTCGATAAGATGTATATGGTGACTCGTCAATTTGGAAAGCTAGCCTATCCATTTCTTCCTGTAAAAGTACATATAAATCAGATTTTAATACCTTTTCTATCTTAAGTAATTGAGCTAATGTTTCGTACGGTAAAGAACTAACTTTTGCTTTTAACTTAAGGAATAATTTAGCAGTCACATATGCATCCGATAATGCTCGATGAGGATTTTCATGTTCTATATGTAAGTATTCTGCTAATATTCCAAGCTTAAATCCTGGTGCTTGTGGGAAAAATATTCTCGTTAGTTCAACGGTATCGATAACAGGATTGTATAAACGTTCTTTTCCAATAGCTGATAACTCAGCATTTAAAAACCCCATATCAAACGGTACATTGTGCGCAATTAAATAACTATCTTTTAATATGTCAACGATTGTATCCGCCATTTCTGAAAAGGATGGCGCATCTTTAACGTCATCATCTGTAATTCCAGTCAGTTTAGTAATAAAAGGTGGTATGGGTTTTTCTGGGTAGAGCATCGTTGAAAACTCGTCAACGATTTGGTCATTTTCAATAACAACCATGCCTACTTCCATAATTTTATCTTTGTTTGCAGCAGAGTTCCCGGTTGTTTCAAGATCTAAAACAACAAAACGTTTCATTACCTCACCACCCTTCTATCTGTTACAACTTCATCTGTTAGGAAACCAATCAATCTCACCGGAATATACCTTTTTAATCGAGTCATTATCATACTGAGCAAGTAATGCCCCATCTTCAGCAATACCAACTAATACTGCCTCACTCGTTTCTTTCATTGTTTTAATTGTAGTTCTTTCACCTAAACGGTATCCGTAACTTTCCCAACGTTCCTTAATAATTGGAAATCCATATGTTTCATATTCTGCATATACTTTCTCAAAATGAACAAAAATACGCTGAATTAATGACGTAATATCATATTCTTTTTCACTTGTTGCTCGTAATGATGTTGCTTTTTGTTGGATATCCTCTGGCAATTCATTCATTTCTTGGTTGACGTTTATACCAATACCGATAATTATATATTGTATTTGGTCTTGTTCTGCTTGCATTTCTGTTAGAATTCCAGCTACTTTTCTATCGTTTATCATAATATCGTTCGGCCACTTTATTTTCGGATCTAAGTTTAATTCCTTCTTGAACACATCTGCTAACACCGTAGCCGTTAATAATGTAATTTGCGGTGCTAAATAAGGTAAGATTGCGGGTCTTAATATAAGGCTAGTCCAAATCCCTTTATTCTTGGCACTATGCCACTCCCTATTTAGTCTTCCTTTTCCAGCTGTTTGTTCATCTGCAATGACGACTGTTCCATGTGATGCATGATCCCTTGCTAATTGGTGAGCAATCTGTTGCGTCGATGGAGTAGATTCTTTATGCACGACGTTCTTTCCTAACCAATCTGTATGTAATCCCCATTGAACCGTATTTTCACTTAATTTATTTGGAGACTTAACGATACGGTAGCCTTTATTACGAATCGCTTCAATGAGATAGCCGTCTTTCTCTAATTCTTTCATATGTTTCCAAATGGCACTTCGGGATATATGGAGTCGATCCGATAATTCTTGACCAGACACATAAGTCTTCTCATTGCTAGACAGCAAATGGATTATTTTTGTACGGGTGGATTCCATTTTATCCACTCCTTTAACATTGTTTTTTCGTTTGGAATGTCTCCTATAACTACTAGTTTTTCCAAGGTCATTAATAGTTCATGTATCCATGGCCCTTTTTTTACTGTAGGAAACATATCTAGTATATCATGACCATTGATTTTTAGTTCGTTTTTTGTATGAATAGGCAATTGTTCCTTCAATTGATAAAGTTGCTTAATTTCAATTGATGAAATAAATAATATCGAAACAATTCTCCCAAACGCATCGATGTAATTAGGAAGCAGTTTATAGACTAACAGATTATCTATTCCATTTTCCTTGTAGTAGTTAATAGCATCATTTAATAAGAGTGCTTCTTTCCTAGTTCGATTAGAGCACTTCCACTGTTTTACGATGTCTGAGATAGCTATATTTGTTTGTAGTTGATGGATAAGACAAATAATCTCTGCAAGTGAAAAGACGGGTTTAATCGTTTGAATGAATGATGTCATTGAGCTGAAATCTTTAAACACAGGGATATAGGGACTTAACTCCAATTCGTCTAAATAACGTAAGCCTTTATCAACATGCTTACCTGCGAATAGTTTTGTAATTTCTACAGTAATTCGTTCAACAGCAAGTCCTTGAATATGATGTCGTTCATCTCGTATAGCTGTTATCGTATCATCTGCTAGTGTAAATCCGAGTTGGCTAGAGAAACGGATGGCACGCAATATTCGTAAAGGATCTTCCTTAAATCTCTCGTGTCCATTTCCAACAGTACGGATGACTTGATCTGTTAAATCTTGTTGTCCGCCAAATAAATCAATAATCTCTCCATGTTTATTCATTGCTAAAGCATTTATTGTAAAGTCACGTCTAGCTAAATCCATATCAATCTTATCAACAAACTCGACATAATCTGGGTGGCGATGGTCAGAATACTCCCCTTCTAATCGAAACGTTGTCACTTCATAATTTATATGATTATGTCTGACGATAACTGTACCGTGTTCGATTCCAACTGGTATAACATTCGTAAAAATGGATTGAATTTCTTCTGGTTTGGCAGAAGTTGTAATATCTATGTCGCCGATTGGACGTTGAAGAAGATAGTCACGAATACAACCACCAACAAAATAAGCTTCATACCCGTTATCTTCAATTGTATTAATTATAGATAATGCTTCTTGAAAAGGTCCTGTTAATGGGATCATCATTATTAACTCCAAACATTATTCATCGGATAACACGTATGTATATAAGTCCTCATATTGCTTTAATATTTTGGAGGAGTGAAAATGTTTTCTTACATGTTCCAATGCATTTTTCGAAAATTGGCGTAGTAATTGTTCATTTGACAATAATTGAATGGCATATGATGCTGCATTTTCTACATCACCTAATTCTACAATATAGCCTGTCTCTCCATGGACAATTACTTCCGGTATTCCGCCGATATTGGTACCGATACACGGGACTTCGCACGCCATTGCTTCTAGTAGAACAAGACCAAAACTCTCTTTTTCCGACATTAGCAAATTTAAGTCAGCGATTGATAATAAATCACTAATATTTTTTTGTTTTCCTAAGAATAGAACATCTTGTTCCATTCCAAGTTCTTCAACTAAGTTTAATGTTTTCGAATATTCGGGTCCATCCCCAACAAGTAGCAATTTTGCCTTTACATCGTTACGTATCAGCTGAAACGTATGGACGATATCTTTCAGTCGCTTTACTTTACGAAAATTAGAAATATGAATGACAACTTTTTCATGCTCTTGGATACCATATTCTTCTTTAATTTGTTGTAGATCTTTTTTAAAATATTCCTCTTCATTAATGAAGTTATAAATAACTTGAATGTTCTTATCAACATCAATAACTGATTTTGTTTGTTTCACTAAATCTGCCGATACTGCTGTTACTGCATTTGATTTTTCAATACCATATTTAATCATTCGTTTAAAAGTTTGATCAATCCCTAATACAGTAATATCTGTTCCGTGTAATGTAGTTACAATCTTTACATCTCGTTTAGCCATATCCCTAGCTAAAATAGCACAGATAGCATGTGGCATCGCATAGTGGACATGTAAAACATCTAATTCTTCACGATCAATTACTTCTGCCATTTTAGTTGCTAATGCCAAGTCATATGGTGGATATTGAAAGACCGGATAGTGACTGACATCCACTTCATGATAATAAATATTTGAATAAATACGATTAAGTCGAAACGGCAAGCTAGAAGTAATAAAATGGATTTCATGTCCTTGTTTTGCTAGTAACATGCCTAGTTCCGTTGCTATAACACCAGATCCCCCAACAGAAGGATAACAAGTAATTCCAATTTTTTTCATATACGTTAATCTCTTTTCTCTTTTAAAACTTTTCTCCAATCCATATCTCCACGGGCCAATGCGTGTGCAAATAGTTCAGCTGAACTTAGATTAGTCGCTAACGGGATTTGATGTACATCACATAATCTAATTAATGCACTTACATCTGGCTCATGTGGTTGAGCAGTTAGTGGATCTTTAAAAAAGATCACCATATCCATCTCCCCACTGGCAATCATCGCACCAATCTGTTGATCTCCACCCAGTGGTCCTGATAGGAATCTGTGAATTGTTAATCCTGTTTCTTCACTTATTTTTTTACCAGTAGTACCTGTAGCATATAATGTATGCTCTTTAAGTATTTCACTATATGCAAGAGCAAAATTAATAATTGTAGGTTTCTTCTTATCGTGGGCAATTAGAGCAATATTCATAGAAAGTTAGCCTCCAAAAGATTATTCTAATTCAAGTACATTTTCTAAACCATAAACAAATCCACTAATATTCATTACTTGATTCACGGAAAATTTAATTCCATCCATAAAAGACTTTCTATTCATAGAATCATGCTTAATAGAGAGTAGTTGTCCTTCTCCACCAAAAATAACTTCTTGATGCGCAACTAGTCCTGGTAGGCGGACACTATGGATATGAATTCCGTCACTGTCTGCCCCTCTTGCTCCTTCAAGAACTTCTACTTCATTTGGATGACCTTGTTGCTTCGACTCTCGAACGCTTCGTATCATCTCAGCTGTTTTCACAGCTGTTCCTGAAGGCGCATCTATTTTCTGATCATGATGCTTCTCAATAATTTCGATATCAGGGAAATACTTGGCAGCGACTTTTGAAAAATACATCATCAATATCGCACCGATAGCAAAATTCGGAGCGATTATACAACCAGTGTTAGTGTCCTCTGCTAAGCTCTTAATTTTTTCTAATTGCTCATCTGTAAAACCTGTTGTGCCAACAACACAACGAATTTTTTTACGTAATGCCATTAATAAATGTTGATAACTAGCTTCTTGAACGGTTAAATCAATTAATACATCGGCTTGAACTGCATAAAAACATTCCTCCGCACTTTGATATACAGGAATGCCTCTTTCAGCTAATGCAGGTATTTGATGTTCTTTTCGATCAATACAACCAACTAGGTTAAATGCAGGTTCATCTAAGACCATGTTAACTGCTTCGGAGCCCATGCGGCCACGTGGCCCAGCGATTACAATGTTTATCATGATTATTCCTCCTCAACAGCTTCTTTTCTTGTCCATCTATCCTTATCTCTAGTTTCAAATTTGTTCATCGAACGATTAAATGATTCTGACAGATCGATATTTAATGAATTTGCCATACAAGCAATAACAAATAGAATATCACCTAATTCATCTTCTATCGTATTTTCTTTTTCTGTTGCTTTTTTCGGTTTTTCACCATGATAATGATTAACTTCTCTTGCTAGTTCACCAACTTCTTCAGTTAATCTTGCCATTAAAGCTAAAGGAGAAAAATAACCTTCTTTAAATTGACCAATATATGTATCAACACGCTCTTGAATTTCTTTAGTTGTAATCATCCTAATCGTTTCGACTCCTTTTTACATATTATATTCTATTATGTTAGCGAATCACCGTTCGTTTGACAAATTATTTAGCTATCCAAAACATTGTTCTTGCTGTTTTTATTGATTATAATAAACGAAGCAATAATTTCTCGCTTGAAAAAATGACGGAGGTACAACAATGATTTTTGGACTTAAATTTAAAAACATTATTTTTATCTTAGTAGGTGCTGCTATTTTTTCATTTGGTATTGTTAATTTTAATATGCAGCATAATCTAGGAGAAGGTGGATTTACCGGAATAACATTAATATTATATTTTGCATTTAACTGGGATCCTGCTATTACAAACATCATTCTAAATGTTCCAATATTACTTATAGGTTGGAAGTTTCTCGGTAGAAATACATTCCTATATACGATAATAGGTACATTATCGGTGTCACTATTTCTAAGTGTTTTTCAAAGATACGCATTTAATTTCCATATAGAAGATGATTTATTGTTAGTTGCCTTATTTGCTGGTGTCTTCATTGGAGTTGGCCTAGGTATTGTATTCCGCTACGGTGGAACAACAGGTGGAGTAGACATCATTGCACGAATTGTACATAAGTATGTTGGCTGGAGTATGGGAAAAACGATGTTTATCTTTGATTTTATCGTAATTGCGACATCAATTTTTACGATACTGGCTCTGGATCAAGGGATGTATACACTAGTAGCAGTATATGTAGGCGCGCGGGTAATTGACTTTATCCAAGAAGGTGCCTATGCAGCTAGAGGTGCGACAATAATCTCATCGAAAAGTGATGAAATTGCTAAAAAAATTATGAAAGACATGGATCGTGGAGTTACAGTACTGAATGGACGTGGAAGCTATACAGGAGAAAAAAGAGATGTCCTCTTCTGTGTTATTGGGAGAAACGAAATTGTCAAACTTAAAAACATTCTAAACACAATTGACCCACACGCATTTGTAGCAGTAGGCTCTGTACACGACGTACTAGGAGAAGGCTTTACCCTGGACGAAAATAAAAAACCGATTAATGATTGATAGCAACAAAAAAATAAAGAAGCTTAGATTTAGCCTTATCTATTGATGTAACTAGCCACTCATGTACATTATACATAAATTGCTAATTACACGTAATAGAAAGATTATCTCCAAGCTTCTTTTTATCTTATTCCTGATTACTCGCTACAATCATTAAGATAAAGCGGATTAATTCCGCAACTGCTACTAATGCAGCAGCTACATATGTCATTGCAGCAGCATTTAACACTTTCTTCGTATCTCTCTCTTCATTATTCCTAATAACCCCAGTAGAGACAAGCTGTGCCATCGCACGATTCGAAGCGTCAAACTCAACTGGTAATGTAACTAGTTGGAATAAAACAGCTGCACCAAAGAATACAACACCTAGAACAGCTAGTTCAGTCATATGAAAAATAAATCCTGCAATGATTAAAAAGATGGAAATATTTGAACCAAAGTTTGCTACAGGAACTAATGCACTTCTGAAGCGTAAAAATGCATACTCTTCTGCATCTTGAATAGCATGTCCAACTTCATGTGCAGCAACAGCTGAAGAAGCCATCGATTGACCATGATAAATACCAGATGATAGTCGAACAACCTTTTTGCGTGGGTCATAATGGTCTGTAAGCATTCCTTTTGTTTCTTGAATCTCTATATCGTACAAACCATTATCGTCCAATATTTTACGAGCAACTTGTGCTCCTGTCATCATTGATGATGTACCTACTTGTGAATATTTTTTATAGGTACTCTTTACTTTTGATTGGGCCCATAATGGGATGATCATCAGCAAGGCAATATAAATTAAATACGAACCAAGTCCCATTTTTTCATTCCTCCATATTGTGAATAATTCTCATTTCTATAGTCAATTTTAGTCAAAAATGGGGATTCAGTCAATTTATTTGTCGTCATTCGAGAGTTGTTTTTGTTCTTTCTCTCCTTTATATTTTCTCCAACTAACGTAACTTAATGTACTAGCGATAATGCCACCAATAACAATGATTAACCAAATGAAGGATGACATATCAACTTCTGTTTCAGTTTCCTTTGTAGTAGCTATTACCACTTCTCCAATAAAAAATTCGAGTGAAAAATATACAATAATCCCTATGACAATCCATATGAGTAACTTTAATGGTGCCTTGTGTTTCATAGAGATTCCACCTCACTTAAGGTATAATCTCTATAATGTATGTGTCTGTAAGTAACTATATTACTTATAGACTTTGCTTATTTTTTTGATGAACCGTCAATACGTAAGCAATTAAAATGGATATAATACTTAACCAGAAAGTAAAGTAGCCGATCTCATTCATATATTTGTTCAGGCTTCCGTATGTCGGCATCATACCGAATACATAGTCAATGACATCATTATGTAAAGTCCAAACTGCTGCAATTACAATATGTATGAATCTAATTTTATAAAACGGTGCATATAGAAGGCCCTGAATAGCCATACCCGCATGGGAGGCGATTAACATATATCCACTTGGGTGTAAATAGCCTGTTTCCCATAATGTTAGGAAGTTCATGACAACTGCCCATATGCCATATTTAAATAAAGTAATGATCGCAAGTGCCTCAATGAGTGGGACATTTTTCTTAAATATGAAAAATAAGAGGAAAATGGTAAAAAACAGACTAGCTGTTGGACTATCCGGTACAAAAATCAAAAAAATATCAGGTGTTGTTGCTAATTGATGTCGATACCAATAATAACCATAGATCGTCCCTAACAAATTAATAATAAAAAGTAAAACAAGAAATCGCTTATCTGCCAAGGTTGCTCTTATAAGGTGAATAGTAATCCCTCCTATCTAAAAATTAGGCTGTTTTCTACAAGATTGTTGTTAGTTTGAATAATTTAATCTAATAAATAGTTGATAGAAACTGAGCGGCGAGTATTATGGTTTGGAGCATTATACCCGCTACGGAAATACACTCCGCACTCGCTGAGCTGCTGGTGAGCCAGGCTACTACTTGAATAAGCTTCTTCGCTGCCTTGCACCGAGGAAGCTTTCTTCGTAGCGTGACTTGCAGACGCAGGTGCATCAACGGGGTCTCACCGATGCATTTCCTCCCGCTGGAGTCTCCGTGTATTTCCTACGCTAAAAGGGATTAAATAAATGATTAACCCGTATCGAATTATTAAACATTTATAGAAAACTAACTATATTTAGAAAATCCAACCTAGCGCAGGCAGAATACGGAGACTCCAGCGGGAATAGCACGAGTCCGAAGACCCCGCAGAGGTGGTTTTTCCTCGAGGAGGCTGAGGCCGTGCCCGCGGAAAGCGGAGTATTCTGCCGGAGCGGCATCGTTGCACTATCCAAATTAATTAGGGTTAATTTTACAGTAGATACCGCACAGTTTCTATCAACTAGTAACAAACTTTTGCGAAACAGCCGAGAATTAATACCCATGATTTAAAAAGCACCTTTACCATTATAGGCAAAGGTGCTTTGTTTAATTATTCTGCAGCCTGTTCATTAACAGATGTAATGAATTGAACAAGTAGTTCTAGTTCTTCAGGTGTTCCTTTAAACATGTCTGCAGGCATTGTATTAATACCTTCTTGTGCAATTTGTGCAATTTCTTCAGCTGAATATTCAATACCTACTAATGTAGGACCAGCTGCTCCACCTTCTAATGATTCACCATGACAGCTCATACAGTTTGCTTCATAAACAGCATAGCCTTCATGAGATGTATCAATTTCTACAGATGCTGGAGGTACCGGTTGGTCCATTGCAGCACGTGCTTCCCAGTCAACATGTGAAGCAGATGTATACGTTAACCAAATAGTAGCAGTTAATGCTAACATCATCATAATTACTGCAATTGGGCGTTGATGTGGGCGACGTCCTGGACCATTATCTAAGAATGGTGCAAGAAGTAATGCCCCGAACGCAAGTCCTGGAATACCTAACATACCTAGAAGTACGTATTGTCCACTTGCAAATTCATATTTAAGTAATTCATATAAGAATAAGAAATACCAGTCTGGTAATGGTATAAAAGCAGCGTTCGTTGGATCAGCTAACCCACCTAATGGAGATGGATGAGCTAATGTTAAAATTAAGAATCCTACTAAGAATACAGCACCTGCTAACCACTCTTTTAATAAAAAGTTAGGCCAGAAAGCTTCTGTTCTTCCAGGATACTCAGAATAATCTTTTGGAATTTGTGATGTTCGACTTGCAGAGACACGAGAATCTCCGACAAATTTCATTCCTTTACCTCTGTGCACAGCTTTCCCCTCCTTTTTATAGTGGTCCAGAAATACCTTGTCTACGGATTAAAATAAAGTGAGCCGCTAGTAATGCAAATAATGCTGCTGGTAGGAAGAATACATGAATCGCAAAGAAACGAGTTAATGTTTGCGCACCTACGATTTCTTCATCCCCTGCAAGTAATATTTTTAGTTCGTCACCAATAATCGGTACTTGTTCAGCCATTTGTAGACCTACTTGAGTAGCAAAGAATGCTTTATTATCCCATGGTAATAAGTATCCTGTGAACCCTAGACCTAACATTACGAAGAAGATCAGTACTCCAACCATCCAGTTAAGTTCACGAGGTTTCTTATAAGCTCCTTGGAAGAATACTCTTAACGTATGTAATAGTAGCATTACGATAACAATACTTGCACCCCAGTGATGCATACCGCGGACAATTTGTCCATGTGCAACTTCAGTTTGTAAATAGTAAACGGATTTCCAAGCATTTTCAATATCTGGTACATAGTACATTGTTAAGAACATACCAGAAAGAATTTGAATGACTACCACGAAGAATGTTAGACCACCGAAACAGTAAACAAAAGCAGAAAAGTGATGTGCTGGGTTTACATGTTCTGGAACTTCATGGTCAGCAATATCTCGCCAGATTGGCGTAATATCCACACGCTCATCAATCCAATCATAAATTTTCTGTAGCATAAGTTATTACGCCCCCTTTCTAGAGATTTCTTTACCTAAGAATAACATTCCATTTTCCACCTTGTGTTCATATACACTTAGTGGTGCTAGTGGTGGTGTACCAGGAATATTTACACCATCTTTTGTATAGCGTCCATCATGACATGGGCAGAAAAATTCATTTTGGTGCTTGTCACTACCTTCCCAAGATACAACACATCCTAAGTGTGTACAAACAGGGGAAAGCGCTACAATGTCACCCTTTTCATTTTTATAAACCCAAGCACTGCGACCCGGTTTGGATTCATACCATCCATCTACTTGATCAATTTGCCAATCGACACGTTGAGGTGTTGTCGTAATATCTTCAACAGCAAGACCTACGTTTACAAATTCACCTGCACTTGATGTTTTCTTTAATACTGGGTCAATAGCCATTCTTATCGGTGAAACAAGCAAGCCGGCAGCCATAAATCCTCCAACACCCATTAGTGAGTAATTCAAAAATTGACGACGGGACACTTGTTGCTTTTCTTCGCTCATGATTTTCCCCCCTCTTCAAAATAATCACGGACAATAATTTTAATCAGATTACTAGGACATTACCATGATAGCGCAAACTACTTGTTCGGTCAATTAAAAACCATATTTGTTCTGAAAGTATTCATAATTTACAAAATCACCAATAACTACGCATTAATTCTACAACATCTGATACTTGTCCACGTATAATATTCATCATTTCTTGTGGATTCACGCCTTCGGTTTGAAAACCAGGTAACCACAGTAGATTTGCATCTAAATCCTTTTCGTACCGTTTCCAGATAGAATCAAATGTGAGAACAAATACATGTTTAAATGGTTGGCTTTGAATCTCTTTTGTCCATGCATTTAATCGTTTAACTTCTTCTTCCTTATCGCCAAACTCCAAATAATAATAGTTTGGGACTAATAGAGTTCTACCAGATAACTCACTTTCTATCTCGGTTGCAAAAATAGAAACGAGTTCCCGCTTGGAAGTGCTTTTTCCAATTGTCGTTTCATGTGATAATTGGAATGGAATAATAGGAATGATCGCAGTATCAATATATTCCTTTGCGCTTAAGTATTTCTCCATGTCCATGCTTGTCCACTGCATATAACAGCCACCTTTCTCTAGTATTTACCAAGTTGAATAATTTATGACTTCAACCGTAAATATACTTGTGTACCAAAAAAAAATCAACCTATTGCTCTTGTAAGCTAGGTTGACTAATTATTTTATTTTCAAGAGCATGCAGCTCTTTTACAAGTCTATTAAATTCTTCTCTATTTTGCTCATCTAAAGTCCGGTCAATTTGAGCAAGGATTTGTTGTTTCTTAAATTTAAAAAGAGAATATTCCAAAATACTTGTGGCATTTTCCTTGTCTTGTTGTGTAATTAAATAATCATCGGGAACATAAGGATTTTCCTCTAAAACGGAAGCATACATGTGATTCTGGTTAGATTTATTAAAATTTAGTTGAATATAAAGGGATTCATGTTGATTCAATCGGATGTCATGAAATGCTTTTTCAGCATCTGTAGTTACTAAATGATTTTTATAAAAGCGAAATGGTACTTCTTTTGAACACTGACTAGTAATGATTACACTTCGTATACAAAATTTAGCATCATGAACAAAATGAACATTTTCTAAAATTTCATGATGGTTAATTAAATAATTTAATATCCATACACTTTCCCTTTTTTTCAACTGATAATTATTTAGAAACCATTGTAAGAATTTCTTTTTATCTTTCACAGAAACAGGTGCTTGCATAGAGTTTCATACCTCCTCCCTACAAAGTCATTTACATTTCTTTTAAGCGATTAACATATTCTAAAACTTCAAAATCCTCCGGTTCTATCTCTATATAAGTTGTTAATACGTTAACTGCTTCTTGTGTCCTACCCTCTTCCATTAAGAAATATCCGTATTCTTTTAGGAAATCGCTGTCATGTTGTAAGCTATTATATGCAGCTTGATAGTGAATTAATGCATCTTTATATGATTCAATTTCATTACAAGCTCGTGCTAATTCCCATTCGTAAATTGGATCGTCTCCACTTGATTCTTTTACTAATGTCAGTAATTCTACAATCTCTTCTGGTTTATTTTTTTCTTTCAGAATTTCAATTAAGAATAACACAGCATCTTTATAATCCATGTCTAAATTAACTGCTTGTCGCACATGCTCTTCACTTTCATCCTCTAAATTACATTTATGAGCTAAACTTCCAGCAAGTAAATATAGCTCCTTATTGAACTCATCTAATTTCAGCCCTTTTAATGTTGTTTCATAAGCTTCTTCAATCATTTCCTCGTCTTCGTAAGCTTTTGCTAATTGCATATAGGCTGTATGATAATAGGGATCTTCTTCAATTAATTTTTCCCATACTTGGATGGCGATTTCTTTTCTGTCGGCTTGATAGGCTGTTAATCCATATTTAAATTGTACATCAACATGTTTATTTGTTATTTTTTCATAGTAAGTTAATGCGAGCTCGTACTCGCCAACATTTGCATATGATTCTGCTAAACGCTCATGAATCGGAATAGCAGAATCTGTTAGCTGTAGTGACTTCTCATAAGCGGTAATTGCTCGTTTAAAATCACCAAATGAATAATATAATTCCCCTAATGCCAAATCAATTATGGTTTCTGTAGGATTTATTGATTTAGCTTGTAGTAGTTTTTGTTCAGCGACTTCAAATAAGCCTTGAGCTTGATAAAGATCGGCTAAAGCAACCAATACTTGAAGGTAAGACTCATCTTCTGATGGAATAGAGTTCAATAATTCAATAGCTTGTTCATCTTGTTCTTGTTCAATATAAATATCAGTTAAATGTAATTTAATATCGGTTTCATCTGGATATTTCTCAAGCAATTGCTGCAAAAGAGATTCTGCTTCCATTAAAAATCCCCAATTAAGATAAAACTCAGCAAACCAATACAACTCATCATCTGTTGCACTCGGTATAGATTTATTCAGTAGATTAATTGCTTGATCAACTTGGTCAAGTTCCATCAATCTATTTGCTTCTTCTAAAATATTCACGTAAAAAACTCCTTCACAATTGCCTAAAATCATGTTAATTATTGATTAATAGTTTTGATAAGTCTTTCATAAAAGATGGGTAAGAAATAGCAATAGATGACAAATCATCAATTGTTACTGCGTTTTCTGTAATTAATGATGCAACAACTGCCATCATAGCGATACGGTGATCATTATAGGAAGAAACTGTTCCACCGTGTAATTTTGCTTTCCCTTTAATTATCATTCCATCGTTTGTTTCTTCAATCGTTGCTCCTAGTGAGGAAAGAACATCTACAACAGCATGGATTCTATCTGTTTCCTTCACACGAAGTTCTTCGGCATCACGAATGATCGTTGTACCTTTCGCTTGTGTTGCTAGTAGTGCGATTATCGGAATTTCATCGATCAATGATGGAATCATGTCACCTTCGATTGTAATAGCACGTAATGGACGATAATGTATTGTAATATCACCAATCGGTTCTCCGCCAATACTTTGCTCATTAGTAAACTCTAATGATGCTCCCATTTTTTCTAAAATATTAAGGATTCCAGTTCTTGTTTGATTTAATCCTACATTCTTAATCGTTAACGTACTGTCAGGAATGATTGCTGCTGCTGTTAATAGAAATGCTGCTGATGAAATATCGCCAGGAATGAACAAGTTTGTAGCTTTTAATGGGTGGCTAGAGTCAATCTCAATCGTATTTCCATCTACTCGGATATTTGCTCCAAATGCTTGAAGCATCTTTTCTGTATGGTCTCTTGTTTTGCTCTTTTCTATTACGGTAGTTTTTCCTTTCGCATGAAGGCCTGCTAATAGTATCGCAGATTTTACTTGAGCACTTTTAACGGGCAGTGGATATGTAATTCCCGTTAAAGATGTACCTTCTAAAGCAATTGGAAGATAATCTCCCCCACTTCGTCCAATAAATGTTGCACCCATCTCACTTAATGGTTTCATGACACGAGACATAGGTCGATACGTTAATGACTCGTCTCCATACATAAATGTAGAAAATGGGAGACCTGCTAATAAACCAAGCATTAGCCTTGCAGATGTCCCAGAGTTCCCAAAATAAATCGGTTTAACTGGTTCTAGCAAGCCCTCAATCCCTTTTCCATCGATAAGTAATGTATTTCCTTGATTCTCTATTGCTACTCCCATTGCGCGAAAAGCTTCAACCGTACGAATACAGTCTTCCCCATCTAAAAAGTTATCAACTTTTGTGATGCCTTCAGCAATAGCTCCTAACATAACAGAGCGATGTGAAATCGATTTGTCTCCAGGTACTTCTATCTCTCCATAAATACGAACAGATTCATATGATTTTAATATTTCCATATGTACGATCTAACCCTTCACTTCTGACATAATAAATGAATGTAAGTATTTCTTTATTTGCTGTTTATTGATATTATGCAACACTGGTTCACCGATTTTTTTTAGTAGAACCATTTGAATTTCTGAATTAATGACTTTTTTATCGTGCATCATAAATTCAACTAAGTCATCGATCTGTTCGAATGACAGAGCGATTGGATAATTATTTTCCGTTAACCATTCTTTTACTTGTTTTAGCGGAAGTTTAACTTGTAGTTCCTGTTGGCTAACATACATAGCAAACAAAATCCCAATTGCTACAGCTTCACCATGACTTATTTTACCATATCCTAATCTCGTTTCGATAGCATGACCAAGGGTATGTCCTAAGTTTAAGTACTTTCGAATACCAGCTTCTCTTTCATCTTGTTCGACAATAGTTGCCTTAATATTTATACCAGTTTCAAGAGCAGTTATTAAATCTTTCATTGCAATTTGTTCCAGAGAAATGGACAGTAATTGTGTGAAAAAGTTTTCGTTAGCTAACATTGCTTCTTTCAGTAATTCGGCATATCCTGAACGAACGTCTTGTAAAGACAATGTTTGAATTGTTTCAGTGTCATAGAGCACTTGAACTGGAGGATAAAAACTTCCAATGAGATTTTTACCTTTTTCATGGTTGATCGCTACTTTTCCACCGACACTACTATCATGAGCCAAAATCGTTGTAGGAACTTGGATATAGTCAACCCCACGCATATAAGTTGCAGCAACAAATCCAGCTAAATCACCGACTACCCCACCACCAAATGCAATAATAAGGGATTGCCTATCTAAACTATATTCAAGGGCCTTGGTGAGTAATTGGTAGTATACTTGAATGCTTTTTGAAGTTTCACCAGGTGGAACTACTTCTAAGAAAACTTTATTCCCCTTTAAGGCTTGCAACAGATCATTACCGTATAGATATACAACATTTTCATCCGTTATAACTAAAATGGATGAGTAGTTCTTTGGTAGATAATCTTTAATTTGGTGACGTAGCTTCTCTCCAATAACAATGTCATAGGACTGAATAGCTGAGTTGATATGGATCGTTCTCATTTAGAAACTCCTTACATCTTCACGATATTGCTCGAATTGTTGTTTCAATTTGGGGAATTGATCATTTGGAAATTGTTCTAGTATCGCTTTTGCTAACTCAAATGCAACGACATGTTCCATGACAACTGCTGCAGCTGGAACAGCACAAGCATCTGACCGCTCAACACTTGCTTGGAATGTTTCTTTCGTTTCTATGTCTACACTTTGTAATGGTTTCATTAAAGTTGGTATAGGTTTCATAACACCTTTCACAACGATTGGCATTCCTGTTGTCATCCCACCTTCAAATCCACCTAATCGATTTGATTTTCGATAAAATCCTTGTTCTTCATTCCAACCGATTTCGTCATGAACTTGGCTTCCATTTTTCCGAGCAGCTTCAAAGCCCATTCCGAATTCGACACCTTTGTACGCATTAATACTAACAACGGCACCTGCAATTCTACTATCTAGCTTTCGATCATAATGGACATAAGAACCAATTCCAGGCGGCATTCCTTCTACATAAACTTCTGTTACCCCACCAAGTGAATCGCCATTTTTTTTGGCCTCATCGATTTTCGCCATTATTTGTTGTTCAGCTTTTTTATCTAATGTACGAACTGGAGAATCTTCCGTTAGGCTCATTTTTTCTTGTATTGTTAAATTCGGTACATCTTCTGCTACAATACCACCAATTTCTTTAACATACCCGCATACTTCAATACCAAGATGACGTAACAATGTCTTGGCCACAGCACCTGCTGCGACTCGAGCAGCCGTTTCTCTTGCTGAAGAGCGCTCTAATACATTACGCATGTCACGGTGACCATATTTTAGTGCACCATTTAGGTCAGCATGTCCAGGTCTTGGCCTAGTAACAATTCTTCTAATGAAAGTATCTTCATCAATCGGATCTTCCCCCATAATATCTGTCCAATGTTTATAGTCATCATTATGTATTACGAGCGAAATTGGCGAACCTAATGTATATCCGTGCCGAACGCCGGACGTAATTTCTACTAAATCTTTTTCAATTTGCATTCGTTTTCCACGTCCATAGCCCTTTTGTCTTCTTAATAATGATTCATTTATATCATCCTTTAATAATGGCATACGAGCTGGGAGTCCTTCTAATATAGTTGTTAATTGTTTTCCATGTGATTCACCTGCTGTTAAATAACGCATATGTACCCTCCTCTAGTTGTTGCTTGTAACTATTAGTATAAACTAGTTAAAACAAAAATTAAAAAAAATGCTACTTATCTTCATGGATAAGAGCATTTTATGTTTCATTGTTCTTCTGATAGAAAAAAGTTTCTAATAACTTCAAGTTATATTTACTTGGACTAAAGATTTGCTCTGTACTCCCTACAAATAATATTCCATCTGGCAATAATGAAGTAGAGAATTGTTGATAGATTGTTTCTTTAGCTACATCTGTAAAATAGATCAGTACGTTTCTACAAATGATCAAATCAATATTTGATGGATATGTATCTTCCAGTAAGTTATGTTTTCTAAAGGTAATTTTTCGTTTAATGTTAGCGTCGATTGCTTGAAATGTTCCAACTTGTTTAAAGTATTTCTTTTTTAAATTGTGGGGTAAGTCTTTTAATGATTGTTCGTGGTAAACACCTTTCCTTGCTTTTTCTAATACGATTTCATCTATATCGGTAGCAAGTATCGTCGCTTTTACATCAGGAAAATACTCATTTAACATTATTGCAATACTGTATGGCTCTTCCCCAGTTGAACATGCAGCACTCCAAATTGTTATATGTTTCTTGTTTTTTGTTAAAGCAGGAAGAACAATGTTTTGTAATGTTTCCCATCGTTTAGGATTTCGATAAAACTCGGAAACATTAATTGTAATTCGGTCGAGAAATTCATTTAATAAGTCAGTGTCTTTACTGATGGCATGAAAGTAAGATGTGAAGTTAGAATAGCCTCTTTTGTCACGTAATGTTGTTAGTCTACGTTTCATTTGGGCTTCTTTGTATTGCTGTAGATCAATCCCCAGTTTTAAATAGACTTTCTCTGTAAATTCCTTATAATCGTCTCTCATGATCCTCTACCTTTACTGTTACATTGGAAAATGAATGGAACCTAACATATTATCACTGTATATAATCCACCCCGGAAATATACTTCGCTTTCCTTTTTTAAGGAGTCTCCATATATTTCCGGGGCAGATATTGTACATATTTCTTTTAAAATGCTATCAGATTAGATTGACCAATCTTTATTATTAATAAATCCAAGCGCTATCTTGTTTTTCGTAAGAAACTAGTTCAGTTTCGTTAAAGAATAGGTTGATTTCTCTTTCTGCGCTTTCTGGTGAATCAGAGCCGTGGATCACGTTCTTACCAACTGTTACTCCAAAATCTCCACGTACAGTTCCTGGTAGAGCTTCTGCGGGGTTTGTTTTACCCATCATTTCACGTGCAGTTTTAATAACGTTTTCACCTTCCCAAACCATTGCAAATACTGGTCCAGAAGTAATGAAGTCAACTAACTCACCGAAGAATGGTCTTTCTTTATGTTCACCATAATGTTCGCTAGCTAGTTCGTCAGAGATTTGCATTAATTTAGCTCCAACTAATTTAAAGCCTTTTCTCTCGAAACGATTTACAATTTCACCTACTAGATTTCTTTGTACTCCGTCTGGTTTAACCATTAAAAATGTTTTTTCCATAATTTACACCTCTTCTATGTATGTCTCGGCTTATTAACCGTATAAATTCTATCAAATAATAGGGAAAATAACAATATAAACTACTATCGTTTTCGTTTTCCAATATATTTAGCGATTTGTTCAAGTGTAATTTTTGCTTTACTATTGGGAAATCCCTTCAAAGCGTCAAAAGCTTTTCTTAAATATCGTTCACTTACTATGTAAGACTTTTCAATAGCATCGGTAGCTTTTAATGCTTGAATAATTTCGTCCATTTGTTCCTTTGTTACATCATTTGGTGTTTCAAAAGTGTTTCGCAACAAAGAATTAAATTGTTCATCTTGCATGGCAAATAGAACTGGTAACGTAATATTACCTTGGTACAAATCATTTCCAGCAGGTTTACCCAATTCTTCACTAGAAGAAGTAAAGTCCAAGATATCATCGATTATTTGATAGCTCATCCCGATATAATGGCCGTATTGGTATAATTTGTTAATTTCTTTTTGGGATAAGCCTGAAGTCATTGCACCGAGTTTACAGCTAAGTGCAATTAGTAATGCGGTCTTCCGTTTGATTCTTCTAAAGTAATTACGTACATCTTGATCAAAGTTAAACTTATCTCTAATTTGTTCAATCTCACCTAAGCTCACTTCAACTAAAGCTTCTGATAATGTTTTATGTAATTCAGGATTTTCTAGTTTTGTAATCGTTTCTAGTGCACGAGCAAGAATGTAGTCACCCGTATACATAGCAACTCGATTACCATATTGTTTTTTAATTGTGGGCTGTCCTCTTCGTAGTTCTGCATCGTCTATGACATCATCATGAACTAAGGTAGCCATATGTATAAGTTCTAAGGAAACAGCAACATGGATTACTTGATCTATATCAATCTTACCAAATTGACTAGATAACAAAACAAAGACAGGTCGAATTCGTTTTCCCCCTGCCTTTAGCAAATGAGTAGATGCTTCCCTTAAAATGGGATGGTCCGCTTGAATCGCATCGATTAAAGAAGATTCAATTTTGTCTATGTCTTTCTTTAGATAGTTATATGTCTTTGGTAATTTCATGTGATTCACCTTTTGTTAGAACGCTAATCGTTTTATTTTATTCCCATATGCATAGCAGCAACTCCACCAGTATAACTTTTCACTTTAACTGATGAAAATCCTGCATCACTAAACATTTTCTTTAATGTTTGTTTATCAGGAAAGTCTCTAGTAGATTCATTTAACCATGCGTATTCATTATAACTTTTTGCGAAGATTCTACCAAACAATGGCATTATAAAGCGGAAATAAAAGAAGTATAATTGCTTAAAACCGATCATTGTTGGTTGCGACGTTTCTAAACAAACAACCTTCCCACCTGGTTTTACTACTCTATACATTTCTTTTAAAACAGTCATATAGTCTGGTACATTTCTGAGACCAAACCCAATCGTTACAAAGTCAAATGTATTATCTTCAAATGGTAACTCCATTGCATTCCCATGGATAAAATCTAATTGTTTGTAGTTTAGTGATTCGTTTTTTTGAGTGGCTACAGAAAGCATATTTTTACTAAAATCTAAGCCAACTATCTTTCCTGTAGGCCCCACTGATTCTGCTAAAGCTATAGACCAATCACCAGTACCACAGCATACATCTAAGGCTGAAGCCCCTTTTGGTACATTCATCTGCTTCATCACATCTTTACGCCAAGCTTTATGACGTTGGAAGGATATGATGGAATTCATCGTATCATATTTGTCGTATATTTTTTCAAATACGTGGTGTACACGTTCTTCTTTTGATTTTTCCTGCATGTTAATCCATCTCCGACGAGGTATGTTGATAAACTATTCGATGAAGTATTTGTTCTGCATCCTGTTTAAACTCCCAATCAGTAGGAAGCTCATCGATCATACCTTTTGTTTTAGTTACTTGTTTATCTATTATTACGTCTCTATCGACAGGGTCACTGTTTATATGATTAATCATATCACATGTAAGTAATATTTCAGACATAACCGGAATTTCATCAATCAAATGGAAATGCTCTGCAATTGATTGAATCAATCTCGAAGTAATCTGTTTCTTAAGACTCCAATACATTTCTACTGAATCAGATTGTAAATAATAGTTTTTCATTTTTAGTTCATTAATTTGTTTAATTGCTGAAGCAAGTAAGGAAATTAATGACCGTTCTTCTATTTCAGCTAACATGGAATAATAAAGTCCGCTATAATAATCTCCGGCTAGTATGGAGAGTTGATTTTTAACGTCGATACTGTCCCCGTTATCATCTGGTATCTCTTCATGTATATCTAATGCTACTTGAACAAGCATTGTAGTAATAATTAATTGGTCTTTTACATGTTGAGGAAGTGAAGATTTATTTACTATATAAATTAAAAAGTATAGCTTATATTCATCAATTTTTGGCTTATTGATGTGCTGTAATAGGAAAGAATGATGAATTTTTTTCTCAATTTCTATATTTAGTCTCTGTAATTCCCTCTCCATTGTCTGCAAGAATATTCACCTTACTTTCAAGCCATTTAGTTGCCTTTGTCATTATAACATATTTAACTTATACGGGTAGTCCAAAAGTTATAATATATATGGAATGTCACGTTAATTGTTAGTAATTTCTCCATGACTTGTTTGTATGACTGCTTTTCCTCTAACTTTTACAGCAGAAGTATGTTCTGTAAACTGAGCAATCATTATTTCCCCTTTATCCAATTTCTCGGAATGATGGAATTTCGTATCAGACCCACGAGTTAAACCAATTACATTAACGCCATCTTCTAACGCTTTAATAACGAAAAAGTCCGTATTTTGACTCATCATGATTCCTCCCTTTTGTTACTCTTTATTATTATCGCATTTATTTGGAATATGAAAAGAATAATTATGTAAAATAAAAAAGGGTGCGATAGAACGCACCCTTTAACCCTATGTACGTATTATTTTACGATGTCTTTAAGGGCTTTACCCGGCTTGAAAGCAGGAACTTTGCTTGCAGGGATTTCGATTTCTTCTCCAGTTTGTGGGTTACGACCTTTACGTGCAGAACGCTCACGTACTTCGAAGTTACCGAAACCGATTAATTGTACTTTTTCACCTTTACTTAGTGAATCCATGACAGCTTCGAAAACTGCATCAACAGCTTTAGTAGCATCTTTCTTAGAAAGTTCGCTCTTTTCAGCAACAGCATTTACTAGATCTGTTTTATTCATGACATTCACCTCCTCCCAAAAAAAATCGGGTCACATTGGTACAAATTATTTCTCTTTCATCATTTGTTAACCAATTTACCTACTTTTATACTTATAAGCCCCTATAATCAATAGCGACATGGCTAATAATAAACGAGATTCTTTTAAAATTCAACAATTTATTACTATTTTTTTGTAATTTATCATGATTTTTACCGAAATTAGCAATTTTATTGGTAATAAAAGGTAATTTTCGTTAATCTCAACAAACCCTTTGTTTATAAGTATTCGCTACACTTTTCAAAAATCCTTCTTAGAAATTAATCTTTTTTGTAGAAGTTGGAATTGGGAGATGGAATTAGAAGTTTATGGTGTTAGTGGATTGTAATGGGATATCCTGGAAATGCATTTGGGGTGGATGGTGAAGTTTGATTCTATAATAGTAATGTGGTGAGTGCCGATTGATCTTAGTTTCTGGTTGCAACGGTCACTCATAAGGTAGATGAGTGTCGTTTGTTCTTAGTTTCTGCTAGTAACGGTCTCTCATAAGGTAGGTGAGTGACGGTTGTTCTTAATTTTTGCTTGCAACGGTCACTCATAGCTTGGATGAATGACGTTTGTTCTTAGTTTCCGCTTGCAACGGTCACTCATAAGGTAGATGAGTGCCGTTTGTTATTAATTTTTGCTTGCAACGGTCACTCATAGCTTGGATGAATGACGTTTGTTCTTAGTTTCCGCTTGCAACGGTCACTCATAGCGTGGATGAGTGACGTTTGTAGCTATTTTCTGCTGGTAACGGTCACTCATAGCGTGGATGAGCGACGTTTGTAGCTATTTTTTGCTTGCAACGGTCACTCATAGCGTGGATGAGCGACGTTTGTAGCTATTTTTTGCTTGCAACGGTCACTCATAAGGTGGATGAATGACGTTTGTAGCTAGTTTCTGCTGGTAACGGTCACTCATAAGGTGGATGAGTGACGTTTGTATCTAGTTTGTGGTTGCAACGGTCACTCATAGCGTGGATGAGTGACGTTTGTAGCTAGTTTCAGCATGTAACGGTCACTCATAAGGTGGATGAGTGACGTTTGTATCTAGTTTCCGCATGTAACGGTCACTCATAGCGTGGATGAGTGCCGATTGTACCTAGTTTCAGCATGTAACGGTCACTCATAGCGTGGATGAGTGCCGTTAATACCTAGTTTCCGCTTGCAATTGTCACTCATAGCTTTGATGAGTACCATTTATCCGCATCCGCAGTACCCACTCTCACTCATTTGCCTTGATGAGAAACGTTATTACCTGTATACGACAACAACAGCACTCATTCACTTGAAGAACTACGATTGTCGTCAATTCCAGCTAACAAAAGGCACCCATTATCCAAAACCTCCCTCTCGCTCCACGCAGCAAACAAACCCATAAAAAAATAACATACCAAATCCATCAGAATTTGATATGTTATTCCCATTTTTACTATTCACTTCTTATAGGATGATAGCGATTAAACCGCCAGATCCTTCATTGATAATTCTTTCCAAAGTTTCTTTTAGTTTATAGCGAGCATTTTCTGGCATTAAGGAGATTTTTGCTTGGATTCCTTCTCTTACGATAGAACTTAGTGATCTACCGAATATGTCTGACTCCCAAATAGATAGAGGGTCTTCTTCAAAATCTTGCATTAAGTATCTCACTAATTCTTCACTTTGCTTTTCCGTTCCGATAATTGGTGCAAACTCAGATTCTACTTCAACTTTAATCATGTGGATAGAAGGTGCAACTGCTTTTAGTCTGACACCAAATCTGGAACCTTGACGAATAATTTCAGGTTCATCAAGCTCCATATCTTCTAATGTAGGAGCAGCAATTCCATATCCAGTTTGCTTCACCATCTGTAATGCACTAGCAACCTGGTCATACTGTCTTTTTGCGTAGGAGAAGTCTTGCATTAACTCTAATAGATGATCTTTGCCTCGAATTTCGACGCCGACAATCTCTTTTAGAACTTGGTCATACAAATAGTCTGGAGCATGTAAATCAATCTCCGCTATTCCTTCACCCATTTCCATACCAGCTAAGTTCGCTTTGTCAATATAATCATAGTCTGCAAAATCACCAACAATGGAATCTACATCACGTAGTCTCTTGATGTTCTTTACAGTTGATTGAATAGCTTCTTGATAGCTTTCTCTTAACCAATGATCTTCTTTTAAGACCATTACCCAACTTGGAAGATTAACATTAACTTCAAGTACTGGGAATTCAAATAATGCTTCACGAAGAACATTATATACATCATGTTCTGTCATGGACTCCACACTCATAGCAAGGACAGGGATATCATGTGTTTCTGAAAGTTCCTGTCTAAGCAACTCTGTCTCTTGGCTTGTAGGATTAACAGAGTTGATCACCATAATAAACGGTTTCCCTACTTCTTTTAATTCTTCAACTACTTTTGATTCTGCTTCTACATAATCTCCTCGAGATATATCTCCGATGGAACCGTCTGTAGTTACAACTACTCCAATTGTAGAATGTTCTTGGATAACTTTTCTTGTACCAATTTCTGCAGCATCGTGAAATGGAATTGGTTCTTCATACCAAGGGGTGTTAATCATTCTTGGTCCATTCTCATCTTCAAATCCTTTTGCACCTTCTACTGCATACCCTACACAGTCTACTAAACGTATGTTGACATCTAACCCTTCCTCAACGGTTACGTTGACTGCTTGATTAGGGATAAACTTCGGTTCAGTAGTCATAATCGTCTTACCAGCTGCGCTTTGTGGTAGTTCATCTTGTGCCCTTGCTCGTTCACTCTCTTCTTCAATGTTTGGAAGCACAACAAGTTCCATAAATCGTTTTATGAATGTTGATTTTCCTGTCCGAACAGCTCCAACAATACCTAGGTATATATCACCGTTCGTACGTTTTGAAATATCTTTAAAAATATCTACCTTTTTCAAACGATCCCCTCCCGATCACAACATTATTAAATGAACAAACTACGAATAATTGACACTACAATTCTATGATGTTGTCCTATCAATTTATGACTTAATCTATGCAAAAGAATTAAAATTAATGAATATTTGTTATTCGTAGTTCGGTATTTTTTAATCTTCTAACTTTAAGCATTAAAAAACCCCTGCAACAAATATATGCTGCAAGGGAATTTTTATGAAAAATTATTCGACCATAAAAACAGGTTCTCCATCTTTTATGGTATATGGTAAAGAATATGCTGGTAAAAATGGTGTGTTTTCCGCAAGAAGATAACGAATGTCATCTCCTTCTTTGTAACTATGCTCATATTCTTTTAATGCATTGTTTAAATCAATTCGGTAATCAATATAAGTTTTTCCATTCGTATCCATAATAATGGGTAATAGATTGTCGGAATAAGGACTTTTGATTGTCGGTCTAGCATCTAATTTTAGTTTTTCATGATCAATTGTAAATAAACCTGCCTCTTTATCAATTACTTCACCAAACGGAGGGTAAAGATTTTGATTTCGATACGTATTTATACGCAAATTAACACTTCTTAGTTCTTCAGTAATTCGTAAATCAATTAATTTAACGAAAGCATCTGTATCAGGATATAGTAGTGCGTATTGATAGTATCCACCATTTTCATATGCGTTGCCAGGCAATTCTGCAATACTACCTTTTTCTTTTAACATCGTAAAATCAATTAAATATTTCTCAAAGATTGGTGTTTCATTTGGTTTTGTACGGATTGGAACTAAACCATTTGTTCGTTCCCGGTAATCATCTACAGCTGATTGAACCATATCCAATTGTGCTTGATTTGGTGTTTGATTCTTCTCTAATTGACTATTAGGATACATACAACCGCTTAAAACAACCATAATGATAGAAACCATAATAACTCTGTATGTATTTCGCATTTAAATAAACCTCCGTTAGCTTATATAGTTGGCCCACTGAAAACAATATAAAGGATAATAATACCACCTAAGAACAAGCTAACATATGCAAAAAAGGATACGATAATTGCAAAAATCCCTTTTAGTTTATGTCTACTTAATACAATTAGTCCAATTGCTAATATTAAAAAAACCATCCCAGCAATCGATATCCACATTTTAAGCATTGACTCTGACATAATTTCACCTCTAACTCTGTTTGTCCACCTACGTGCAACCGCTATTATACCACAAACCATAAGAATGAGCATGTTTTAAGAGGTCAAATTCTAAGGCCTGTCCATCGTTTAAGTAATAGGGATAAAATGCTGATTGTTTTTTTAAAAAAACATAATCTTAAAAGAAATAAAAATAGCCAGGACAAAGAGGGGCCTTCTTCATCCTGGTTATGACTAAATAACACCCAAGCTAGCTCTATCTATGAATGCTTCTGCGTATTATTTTATGCGATTAGACACGAGGTTGTATCCTCACTTGCCCAGCTTTAAGTTATTTTTTAAATAACTGGCTTAGCGAGTTAAGATCTGATGGCATATTATTATTTGTTATTGTCTTAACTAACATGTCTTCCTTTTCTTTCGATAGCGGTTTATTAGCCATTTTCGCTAACTGCCGAACGAGTTTTCGAACAGTCTTTTCATCCGAAAAATCAGCATTTTTAACCGAATCAGCAACTTTATAAACCTCACCTGGACTAATGCCTGCGCCTTGTTGTATTTTGTCGAAAGGATTATTGTTACCTTTATTGCTCACACGCTCGCCTCCTTGCTGCTATATTACTTCAACATAGTATATGCAAGGTTTTCTAGCGATGTGTTAGCGAGTATTTCGGTTTCTAAGTAGTGATGCTAAGTCATCCATTTCTTCTCGTTTATCACGATTCATTAATTGTTCGACTACATCTTTTGGTTTTTTAACACTATTAATAATTTCATATATACCTTCTGTTATGGGCATTTCAATATTTTCTTTTTTAGCAAATTGATATGCTGCTTGAACTGTTCGTACCCCTTCAACAACCATACCCATTCGTTCTAATACATCTTGTAGATCGTTTCCTTTACCTAATAAGTTTCCAGCTCTCCAGTTCCGACTGTGTACACTTGTACAAGTTACAATTAAGTCTCCAACTCCTGGCAAACCAAGAAAACTTAATGGATTAGCTCCAAGATGTGTACCAAGTCGAGTTATTTCAGCTAGACCTCTTGTTATTAATGCTGCTTTCGCATTATCACCATAGCCTAAACCATCGGATATACCTGCACCTAGAGCAATAATATTTTTTAATGCTCCACCTAATTCGATCCCAATCACATCATTACTTGTATACACTCGAAAGACTTCATTGAAGAATAAGTCTTGAGCGACCTTTGCATTATTTTCATTAATCGAAGCGACAGTGACTGTTGTTGGTTGTCTTTGAGCAACTTCCTCTGCATGACTCGGGCCGGATAAAACAACAATATCTTCATAAGTCACTTGAGTCATTTCTTCATCAATCAGCTGAGATACTCGTTTTAACGAGCCGGGTTCAATTCCTTTTGTAGCATGAATAATGACAGGTTTATGGGAAATGATAGCATTGACTTGTTGACATACTTCACGAATTGCTTTTGTTGGGACAACTAACAAGATGACTTCTACACCTTGAAGTGCGTCTTTCAACTCATAATAGGCTCTAATCGAGTCTGGAATCATAATTTCTAAATATTGTTCATTTTTATGTGTGGAATTAATGTGGTCGGCTTGTTCTTTTCGATGAGTCCAAAGTCGAACATCATGACCATTATCAGCTAGAACAATACTTAAAGCCGTTCCCCAACTTCCAGCACCTAATACTGCAACTTTTGTCATGTTAACTCCCCCTATGACCGCTTTCTTGCTAATATTTTAATTGGTGTACCTTCAAATCCAAATGCATCTCTTATTTTGTTCTCTAAGAAGCGTTTATATGAAAAGTGCATCAACTCTGGATCGTTAACAAATATAACGAATGCTGGTGGTTTAACCGCTACTTGCGTTGCGTACAACACTTTTAATCGTTGTCCTTTAACAGTAGGTGTTGGATTCATTGCAATAGCATCCATTATTACATCATTAAGGACATTGGTAGGTATACGTTTTGCATGATTTTCACTAGCAATTTTAACCATTGGAAGAAGTGTATGTAATCGCTTCTTCGTTTTGGCAGATAAGAAAACAATAGGTGCATAATCTAAAAATTGGAAATGAGCACGAATTTTTTCTTCGTATTCTTTCATCGTTTTATCATTTGTCTCCAACGTATCCCATTTATTAACGACAATAACAATTCCACGGCCAGCATCATGTGCATATCCAGCTATCTTCTTATCTTGTTCTCGGATACCCGTTTCTGCATCAATTAAAACAAGGACAACATCAGATCGTTCTATCGCTCTTAATGCACGTAATACACTATACTTTTCTGTTGATTCATATACTTTACCGCGTTTACGCATTCCAGCGGTATCAATAATGACATAATCTTGTCCATCTTTATGTAGTTTCGTATCGATAGCATCTCTAGTCGTACCTTCTATGTCACTAACGATAACACGTTCTTCATTTAATAACGCATTAACTAGTGACGATTTCCCAACATTTGGACGTCCTATTAAACTAAAATAGATCGTATCTTCATCATCTTGGTCTTGTTCTAATGTTGGAAAATGTTTAACAACTTCATCTAATAAATCACCTAGCCCAAGTCCATGTGCACCAGAGATTGGAAATGGTTCACCAAATCCTAACGAATAATATTCATAGATTTCATGTTTCATTTCTGGATTATCAACTTTATTAACGGCTAAAATAATCGGCTTATTAGATTTAAATAATAATTTGGCAACTTCTTCATCAGCAGCTGTGATGCCTTCTTTACCATTTACAATAAAGATAATGACATCTGCTTCGTCAATTGCAATTTCTGCCTGTTGACGCATTTGCATTAATAATGGCTCATCCCCAATTTCAATACCACCAGTATCAATTAAATTAAAATTCGTATTTAACCATTCTGCTTGAGAATAAATCCGGTCTCTTGTTACACCTGGTATATCTTCTACAATTGATATTCTTTCTCCAACTAATCTATTAAAAATCGTAGACTTACCGACATTCGGTCGTCCGACAATAGCTACAGTAGCTTTCCTCACGAAAGGAACATCCTCTCTTCAATTAAGTTTATTTTTTGTTTCGAAATAGATTTGTATAAATTTTGAGATGCGCGAAGCGGTCCGAATAGATAGAACTTTTTGAGATAGAAAAACGCATTATTCAGACTTGAGGTAAGGCTGGAAAGTTTTTTATAATATCGACATCCACATAACTTTATCTATTCTAGCAAAAGAAATAAATCTTAACAATCTTTAATGTTTTACGATGACAAATAAATCCTCCCCTAAAGCATGGGCAATTCCGTCTAACATCGCTTCTAAATTAGCAGATATTTTATGTACTTCTTCGAGAGTTTCACAAATAAAAATAGGTGCTCCACCTGATACTTGTTCTTTATTAGTTGTTACAATTGCGAGTATGGCTTTTTCAATAACCATGATTATTCAACCTCCTTCCGTTGATTAGCACGTGAAGGCATTCGAATCGCTGTTTCTAGAACTGGAACCGCACCAATTACTTTCATAGCCTTTTCTTTGTCCCTTATTTGTGGAAGGATAAACACTCCAATCCGTCCATCATCAAGATCACGCTTTATTAATGGGACTAATGCAGGTGTTCCTGAATCTCGGAAAACTCCTAACGAAACAGATACATCATGCAAAATAGCTTGTCTCTGACCGAGGTGTGCAATTGTATTGACGACATTAATATTTTTTGGTTTTAAAATAAACCCCATTCCATACTTTAAGATTTCTTCTTGTCTTGCAGGAAGCCCAATATTCATTATATAAATATTGTCTATATAAAGTCCGGCACCATCAAAATGAGGTGGTGAATATTCAATATCTACAATATCTTTTATCGTACTTCCACTTTGTAATACCTTACTTATAATTAGGCAAATAATTGCACCGAAAAAGGCGATATAAATATTCCACAAAATATAAAAGAGTGTGCCAATAAAGGCTGTTAAGATAACTAAGTAATTACGACTTTCAAATGAAATGGCAATTCCTTCAATATACGCCTTTCCACGTGACACAAGTTCATCCCCATCAATTTCACTTAACGTATTTCGTTCCATATTTCTAACTTCCCTAAATTGTGTTGCTGCAACAGTTAAAAACGTTACCGCAGTAAAATTCATTTCAAGCATAGCTGGTACTGCGACAGCTCCTAGTGATGCTGCAATAAACCCGAGTGCTACATGAATAATTTTTCCGTGTAAATAAGTTGGGTATTGTCGATAATCCGTGCGCAACATCATCACTCTTGCAATCGTTCCTAAAATAATACCAAAAACAATTGGCATAATGTATTCGTTCATTTTTGCCACCTCATATGCTGTTCTTATTTTTTAAAATTAATGAAAGTAAATACTCTTTTCCAACTTTAACTAGTTCAATGAGTATTACGATGAAAAGAATGACGGAAATCGTGTCTAGAAACTTAAAACTCCCTACAGTCTGGCTTATCGAATAATTGGCAAGTAAAACACTATATAGACATTCACCAGCACTAATACCAGTTAACGCGATTGCCAATCGATGATGGAGATGTTTGCTAACGAAAGAAATTAATAGAATGCAGATAAAAGGAATAAGTAATATTCTTGGTAAAAAGATCCACACTGGTGCATTAGCTTCCCATATTAATAAACTTGTGTATCCTACCATAACCGTAATTGCCGTGAAGATGTGAAAATACTTTCGTTCAAGTGATGCAATATAGACAAACCCACCTAATAAAAGCGCCAAATAGGTTATGGATATTTCTAAATAACCAATCGTTATGTATAGATTAGTTACAATGATGGCGCATAATATCCACACGGCACATATCGTGCGAAATGTCGTTTTAGGCAATAAAAACGTCACGATAATCCAAAGAAACCAAGCAATCCAATAAAATAATAATCCGTCCATTTATGTTCACCCACCATCATCATTATTATTACAATGAAGGAGTATTTTTAAACAAAAAAGAAGTTGATCTGTCATACAGATCAACTTCTTTATGATTAATTAATATTATTGCTTGAATTTATTCAATTTATCGCCAATTAAATCACCAAATTGAAAACTAGATGTTTCTTCATCTTTTTGGTATTGTTTATAATCTTTTGCCTCTTCTTCAGCTTCCAATTCACGAATACTTAAAGACATTCTTTCTTCTTTTGCATTAATATCTAATACTTTTGCTTTTACTGTTTGTCCAACTTCTAATACTTCATTTGGATTTCCGATGTGACGGTTTGCAATTTGTGAAATGTGAATTAACCCTTCTACATTTGGTAATACTTCCACAAATGCACCGAAATTAACTAATCGTTTCACAGTACCTTCTACGACTTGACCAGGTTTAATAGATTCTTCAATGTTAGCCCATGGTCCAGGTAGTACTTTTTTGCGTGATAGTGCTATACGTTCATTATCACGATCTATAGATAATACTTCTACTGTAATTTTATCTCCTTCAGAAACAACTTGAGAAGGATTTGTAACATGTTCATGTGATAGTTGTGAGATATGAACTAATCCATCAACCCCACCAATATCAACAAATACACCAAAATCAGCAATGCGCTGTACTGTTCCTTCGATAACTTGTCCTGGTTCTATTGACTGGATTGCTTTTGCTTTTTGAGTTGCTAATTCTTCCTCTACAACTGCTCGGTGTGAAAGAATAACACGATTTTGTTCTTGATCTAATTCTACTATTTTCACAGAAAGTACTTTATCTTGATAGTCAGAAAAATCATCTACATAGTGAGCCTCTACTAGAGATGCTGGAATAAATCCACGTAATCCAACGTCTGCTACAAGTCCACCTTTAACTACTTCTTTAACTTGTACATCAAACACTTCACCAGATTGGAATTTTGCTTCCAAATCTCCCCATGCAAGTTCACGGTCTACCAATTTTTTGGAAAGAATTACTTCATCATCTTCTATCTTTTTAATAGAAAGTGATAATTCATCGCCAACTTTGACAACGTCATTTGGAGTTTCGATATGTAAGTTAGACAATTCACTAATTGGAATAATCCCTTCTGTTTTATAACCAAAGTCTACTAACACATGCTTATCTTCAATTTTAACGACAACACCTGTTACCCTATCCCCAACTTGTACATTTAAGTTTTCTTGATTTACTTCACTCATTCCAATTCCTCCTTATGGACCACCAAAATAAACTATAATCTCAGAATAAACCTTCTTTTATAACTTCTAATATTTACTTTTATTTGTCAAGTATTGTCTTCTTATCCTTCATAAATTAAATGATTTTATACGCTTGTTCTAAAATCGCTTCAGCTACTTGTTCGATAGATAAAGAAGTTGTATCTATTTCGACAGCATCAACTGCTTTTACGAGAGGAGATGCTTCTCGTTTGGAATCAATTTCATCTCTTTTTTCAATTTCTTTTTTTAATAATTCTAGATCAGATGGGAATCCCTTGGAAAGATTTTCACTATGACGTCGTTTTGCCCGTTCTTCTACCGTAGCGATTAAGAATATTTTTACTTCAGCATCAGGGATTACTTTCGTACCTATATCTCTTCCGTCCATCACAACGCCTCGTTCTTGGGCTAATTGTTGTTGTCTTCGTACCATTTCTATTCGAACCTCTGAATGTTGAGCAACATAGGATACGTTATTTGTTACATCATTTGTACGAATGGAAACTGTAACATCCTCTTCATCTAGTAATACTCGCTGCCCTTCCTCACTTTGAACTAATTTAATTGTTGTTGAATCTAATAAAGATACTAATGCCTGTTCATCGTTTACATCTACCGATTCATTCAAAGCCTTTAATGTTAGGGCACGATACATAGCTCCTGTGTCGATATAAACATAAGAAAGTTTTTTTGCAACTATTTTAGCAACCGTACTTTTCCCTGCTGCTGCTGGACCATCAATTGCAATTGCGATTTTTTTTGTCATGTTGTTTATTCATTCCTCTCAAAAAATTTCTATTCAATATAAATGTTTACATAAGTTCTTTTTGTCTTTCTTCTCGTTGTACTTCAAAACAATAATGAATAATCACTTGTTGATCTTGTTTTTCAGGTGATATAAATTTAATCGACGCTGTACGTAAGGAATCTTGTTTATGAATGACGCGAACAACTTCCCCTATTAATTCTAAATAATGATATTCCCCAGAATGTAACGGAAGAACTAACGTAAGATTAATTCGTTCACTTTCTGTCATAGGTATTCCTTCGGGTATGATAATCGAGAGTCCTCCACCACTAATATCCATTGTTACTGTAGTAAATGGTAAGAAATTAAATTCATTACTTTGTACTGCAATATCTAAAGAAGCATTCACACGTACATATTGTCGTCGTTGGATCCGAAGAAATTGATCCTCATTAGGTAGTAACAGTAAATATGCCGGTATGTTACCACGAATTCGGTCAACTATTGTTGTCTTAAATTGATATAACAATTGATCTTGGCCTATAAATTCGGCTGTAACTGGAGTTCCAATTTCTATGTAGTGTTTTGTTCGTCTTGTTTTCATATGGATAGGATAATCAATGTATATATGATTATTATTTTGATCAATGATCTTACTTCGAAACTTTTCTTCTTCCTTGCTGTCTTTATCTTTTATTATGAGTGTAATAAAATCGCCTATTTTCAACTTAAACCCCCATATAGTCTATCTGTTTAAAAAGAACTCACTGCTACTTATTATCACAAAAAAATAAAAAAAGGGAAAGGGCAAAGACCTTTCCCAGTAAAAATTTTAAATTCCAGCATAATTTATTTCTTTGCCGTTAAGCTTTTCGACCATTTCTTCAGCACCATTCATAGCATTAATGAATATACGGTAAGTGTCATCCCCTAAAATTCCTAAAAATTCATACGTAACAACTTCTTCACCTAATTCATTTGTTATAACTGCTAAATATTCTTCTTGAATATCGACGTTTGGATTAACATAATTTCTTGCTTCCTCCGAAGATAATTTAGGTTTAGGTATATCACGTACATGATGATTTAAGAAGTAATTATTCGCAGTTAATCCAAGAATATCGCCATTATCTAGAGCAACTTTTACTTCAATGGCATCCGCAAAAACTCTAACCCCATCTTGATTGTAAATAAAGGAATAAATTCCAATATTTCCATATTCACTACTGTTTAATAGTTCCATACTTTCAAAATCATGTTCCTGTATATATTGTTCGGCAATTTTATAACCTTCATTTAAACTTATTTTCTTTTCTTTCACTTCTCTATCGACTAATAAGGTAATAGGATGTCCACCTTTTTGTGTTAGATCAAGGTAGGCATTTTTATTTCCATCATTGTAGGAAACACTATAAAGTGGAATATCCGCTCCATCACCTGTACCTGTTATTCGTAAATTTTTTTCCTCTTTCACATTAAATAAGTCTCTACTATAAACTAATGCTTCTTTTTCACTAATATCTTTGCCACTAATATTTTCATATTTATGTTTTTCAGAAGAAGTTCCAGATATGGACGAATCTACATTTCCTTCAGCATATCCTTCTATCTTTTTCTCTACTGTTTTAAACCCATCAATAATCGTATTATCAGCTTGCTCATCTTCTGTAGCTAAGGCAAGTTGAACATCCATCCAACGCAAGTTATTTTCTAGTGCTGTGTGTTGTACTTGACGTAGTTCATCTTTAATATCGCCAGCTTGTGCATATAAGTCTTTTAAAGTATTTAGTTCTTCATCGGAAAGAGGGTCTTTCTCTAAATCTCTAATCGCTGTTCGATACGTAAAGTCTCCAATATCTGATAAAAATTCCTCTGTCTTATTAAACGGTAATAAAGACAATGGAAGTTGACCAACATTCGACAGTGATTCGGAAGTTAGACGCCAAATGTCAGCTAACTGAGGAGAAAGTCTTTCCCTAGAATTCATCGCAATCGCAGTTCCGATTTTATCGTGCATCATATCGAGATTATATGTCAGTTCGTGGAAAGCACGTTGATACGTATTTTCCGCTTGAATAAGTATCGCATTCTTATCTTGATGTTCTTTATAGCCCCATGCAGCAGTACCAGCTACTCCTACTGCAAGGACAACAATTGTTATCCATCGCAACATAATTCGTCACCCCTTATTTACAAAAGATATGTTTACCAATTCGCTTAATTTGTGGTCTACCCCATATCCAACTTGATGTTGCAGTATCTGGATTGAAATAATAAATAGCATTTCCAGTTGGATCCCAACCATTTATTGCATCAAGAACTGCTTCTCTTGCTTTATCATTAGGTGTTAACCATATTTGTCCGTCAGCAACTGCAGTAAATGCCCTTGGTTCAAAAATAACCCCTGCTACTGTATTTGGAAAAGTAGGACTTTCTACACGATTTAAAATAACCGCAGCAACAGCAACTTGTCCTTCATACGGTTCACCACGAGCTTCACCATAAACAGCATTTGCCATTAAATCGATATCGTTTTGGGAAAATCCTTGAGGAACATTAACTGCAGTGGTTTTTCGCTCACTACTAGTATCTGCGGTATTATTAGTAGTACCGGCATTATTTCCTCCAGTATTATTATTGGTATTGGTTGTTCCTTTTGGTGCAGCAGATTTCGATTTCGATCCTCCAGACGACCCTTTTTTAGAACGGGTTTGCTCGGATAATGGCTGGCCACCATAGTACGTAAAATCATTCCCTTGGGCAATTTGCGTGTGAACCCATTTGCCATCGAATTTACTTACATCGACAAGTTTTTGCCTCGTTTTTAATCCTGCTAATCCATCAATATCTAATCCATAATCTTTCTGAAAGTTACGTAGTGCCCAATAGGTTCCCCAACCAAACACTCCATCAATCTTACCATTGTAGTAACCAATATATTGAAGCCTTGCTTGTAATTCAATTACATCGTCACCCATCGCCCCACGTTGTATCACTTGATTCGTAAAGGCATCTACTTCTTTCGGTTGTACTGTTTCTTGAAGTCCAATCGCAAATAGACATATAATAATGAATAAGATTACTTTTCTTAATGTCATATCATTACCTCTCACTTTCTTTTGTCTGGTAATATCTATTTTTCGATGAATCAAGTAATTTATGCATCACAAACTATATTTGTCTTGAAGAAAAGTAATAGTAGTATTATTTTTTCTATGTAAAAATGTGGTTTTTACTGTTAAACATTGAATATAGTCGATTATAGATTGTTGATTATAAATAGTAGTCATAAAAAATAAAGGTTGAGACAAAAAAGTAAGGGAATTATAAATGAACAAATTACATCAACACCTGCGTCAAAGAAGACACCGCGATGGTACTTCCGAGCAGTTGTCGAACATGCGCTCGAAGTGAAAGCGGAGTATCTTTCCACCGGGGTAGATGCTCTACCAACTTGTTCAAATTACCTACTTTTTGTTTCAACCTCAATAAATGATAAATATTAATAACTAGCGATGGCCATTTTCATTCGACGTAGGCCGAACATCCATAGTAAAATCATAAATGGCACAACATAGAATATCCAGTTTGTTTCAAAAGTAATTAATATAAAATTATAAATTCCATGTAAAACAATTGGAAGAATTAAAGCTAATACAATGCTACGAATTCGATGATTAGCATTCATTTTCGCTTTGCCAAAATAATATCCCATGATGACACCGAATAATGCATGGGAGGATACAGGAAAAATGGCCCGCGATAATGCATATTCAATTCCATTTACAAATAAGTACAGAATATTTTCTACGGTAGCAAATCCTAAACTAATAGCAACCGCATAGACAATCCCATCATAATGGGCATCAAATTCGGTATGTTGATATATGACATACATAAAAATAAACCATTTAAAAAATTCTTCTAAAAATGCTACGACAAAAAAAGACTGAACGAACGCATTTCCTATCTCATCACTAATAAATGCATATTGAATAAACATGATAGGAAAAACCAACAAACAGCCAAAGACAAATGTCCGCATTATTAATGGAATTGGTTCCGTAATTCTATCTTTTAAATATATAAAAGACATTAATGCTAATGCAGGGGCAACACCTGCCGAAATAATACCTAGCATGATAAAGCTCTTCTCCTCTCAACTCATTTAATCGTATCATGGAAAAGTGCTATTGAGAATACTAATTTACGAGAAAGTAAGGTGTGTTACATGAAAAAGATTATTATTGTTCATACTGGCGGTACAATATCGATGCTAGAAAATAAAGAGACTGGGGAAGTGAATACGACTAATGATCACCCACTAGCTAATATTACGTATAACTTTGGAGAGGATGTTGTGATTGATGAACATATTGAATTTTCATTACCATCACCCCATATTACTCCGAATCATATGTTACAGTTAGCAAAAACCGTTGAAAAGTTATTAACAGAATATGAAGGCGTCGTTATAACTCATGGTACCGATACACTAGAAGAAACGGCCTATTTATTGGACTTAGTTCTAGATACAGAAAAACCAGTGATTCTTACAGGAGCAATGCGTTCTAGTAATGAAATTGGTTCGGACGCATTATATAATTTAATCAGTTCTATACGAGTTGTGTTAAGTCCTGCTGCGTACTCTAAAGGGGTATTAGTTGTGATGAACGATGAGATTCATAGTGCAGTTAATGTGACTAAAACATCAACTAGTAATGTTGCAACATTTCAGAGTCCACAATATGGACCAATAGGAATTATTACAAAGGAAACGATTATCTTTCACCACCAACTTATTTCACGAACTACTTATCCAGTTGAAAATATAACAAAAAATGTACCATTACTAAAGGCTTACGCTGGTATGGATAGTACTATTATTGATTTAATAGCGAATGGCAATCCAGATGGACTTATAATTGAAGGATTAGGACAAGGTAATTTACCAAAACAGACCATTCCTGCAATTAAAAGAATATTGGCTAAAGATATTCCTATTATATTAGTGTCGAGAAGTTTTCGAGGAAACGTGCAACCAACCTATTCCTATGAAGGTGGTGGCAAAAAACTAAAAGAACTAGGAGTTATATTTACGAATGGCTTGACTGGTCCAAAAGCAAGAATCAAATTGCTAATTGCATTAGAAAACACATCTGACTTACAAGTAATACGAGATATTTTTGAAAATGATATTTATTAATTATTAAAACGAAATTAACAAGCCCCAGAAATTATCCAATATATTTCTAGGGCTTTTTTAGTGCTTATGTTTATATTATTTAACTCTTCTACTCTACACTTCACAATTACTTATTCTCCTGCTCCCACTCTTCAATTTCCTTTCGAACAATTGGTGCTACTTTTGTCCCAAATAATTCAATAGCATGCATGACTTGTTCGTGAGGCATAGATCCAACTGGAACGTGAAGCATAAAGCGAGTAATACCTACATTTTTACGAAGGAAGATAATTTTTTCTGCAACCGTATCCACATCACCAACATATAATGCGCCTTCAAGGCTCCTTGCATGATCAAACGTTTGTTTCGTATAAGGTGCCCACCCACGTTCTTTCGCTAATACATTCATTGCTTGCTGTGTTGGAGGAAAGAATTGTTCAACTGCCTCATCTAAATTATTAGCAACAAAACCATGAGAATGAGATGCAACCGTTAATTTTGTTGCATCATGACCAGCTTGTGTAGCGGCACGTTTATATAAATCAACTAGTGGAGCAAATTGTAATGGACTTCCGCCAATAATTGCTAGTACAAGTGGTAATCCTAACACACCAGCTCGTACTACAGATTCTGGAGTACCTCCACTTGCTATCCAAACTGGTATCGGCTCTTGAACTGGTCTTGGATATATTCCTCGGTTCTGGATACTTGCACGGTGTTTCCCCTTCCAAGAGACAATTTCAGATTCACGGATTTTTAATAGTAAATCCAACTTCTCATCAAATAACTCATGATAATCTTGTAAATCATAGCCGAACAAAGGAAAGGATTCAATAAATGAACCACGTCCTGCCATAATTTCTGCTCGTCCGTTTGAAATAGCATCGACAGTAGCAAATTCTTGAAAAACTCGAACCGGATCATCCGAAGATAGTACCGTTACTGCACTACTTAATCGAATATTTTTCGTACGAGAAGCGGCCGCTGCTAAAAGGACAGCAGGTTTAGAACATGCATAATCTTTCCGATGATGTTCCCCTACTCCGAAGACATCTAGACCGACTTCATCTGCAAGTACTATTTCTTCAACAACTTCTCTAATTCTCTCTGCATGACTGATTGTTTGCCCCGTATGAACATCTGGAGTTGTTTCCACAAAAGTAGTTATACCTAATTCCATTTCCTTCACTCCTCAACTATCTGCCAGCTATTACCTTGGCAATCTTTTCCCCATGAAATCTTCCATTTTCAATAAATATTTCGTTATTATTATTTCCGGCTGCAACTACTCCAGATACAAAAATACCTTTAATGTTAGTCTCATATGTTTCTTCATTATAAATTGGCTTCCCGTTCTCAGGATTAATTTGTACCCCTACTTCTTTTAAAAGAGTATAGTTAGGGCGATAACCAGTCATGGCAAAAACAAAATCATTTTTGACTTCATAATCTTCGTTGCCAACACGGTAGAATACTTTTTCATTCGTAATTTTTGTAACATGTGCATTGAAAACCATATTAACTATACCTTTACGAACTAAAGAATCGAAGTCAGGTAATATCCATGGTTTTATACTTTTAGAATACGTTTCTCCGCGGTACAAAACAGTAATATTTGCCCCTGCTTTATTTAATTCAAGTGCAGCATCAACAGCGGAGTTTTTACCTCCGATAATTACAACGTCCTTCTTGTAATACGGGTGCCCTTCCTTGAAGTAATGCATAACTTTTGGTAATTCTTCTCCTGGCACATTCATCCAGTTTGGTTGATCATAATAACCTGTAGCGATAACGACATGTTCTGCTTGATAGCTATTCGCTTCCCCAGAATCTTTTACTGTTTTCACAATAAATTCATTATTCGATTGTTTTAAAGTTGTTACTTTTTCAAAAGAATGAATACGAAGATTTGTTCGTTCTGCAACATTGCGGTAGTAGGCAAGTGCCTGATTTCGAACAGGCTTTTGTCTTTCTGTAATAAACGGTATATCTCCGATTTCTAATTTTTCGCTAGAGCTAAAAAATGTTTGATGAGTCGGATAATTATAAATGGAATTAACAATATTTCCTTTTTCAATAATTAATGCGTTAATTCCTTGTTCTTTTAAACGTATAGCAGTTGCCATTCCACATGGGCCAGCACCAATAATAATAACCTTTTCTCTTTGATTCATTTCCCTACACTTCCTTTTGCCTTCACACTTTGTATATATGTATTATAACAAATGAAAAGCTCTTACCATTAGGATAAGAGCTTTTGAACAATGTATTATCGATAAAATTATACCCAACCGCGGAAACGAGAAGCTTCTGCCATCTTTCTTACACCAACCATATAGGCTGCTAGTCTCATGTCAACTTTTCTTGTCTGAGAGGTTTCATATATTGTATTAAAAGCTTTTACCATATTTTCGTGTAATCTTTCTTCAACTTCCTCTTCTGTCCAATAAAATCCTTGGTTGTTTTGTACCCATTCAAAGTAGGAAACAGTTACCCCACCAGCTGAAGCAAGTACATCTGGAACAAGTAGGATTCCTCGTTCCGTTAAAATTTTAGTTGCTTCCATTGTTGTCGGACCATTAGCTGCCTCTACTACAATACTTGCTTTAATATTATGTGCATTATCTTTCGTTATTTGGTTCTCTACTGCTGCTGGAACAAGAATGTCACATTCACTTTCTAATAACTCTTTGTTTGTAATGGTGTTATTAAATAGTTTAGTTACCGTACCAAAGCTATCTCGACGATCAAGAAGATATTCAATGTCTAGGCCTTCTGGATCATATAATGCACCATAAGCATCAGATATACCGACAACGGTAGCGCCTTGATCGTGTAAGAATTTAGATAGGAAACTTCCTGCATTACCAAATCCTTGTACAATTACTTTTGCACCTTTTACATCAATATTTCGCTTCTTAGCTGCCTCATTAATACAGATTGTAACCCCTTTTGCTGTTGCAGATTCTCTACCATGGGAACCGCCTAATACAATTGGTTTACCAGTGATGAAGCCAGGGCTATTAAATTCATCCATTCTACTATATTCATCCATCATCCAAGCCATAATTTGTGAATTAGTAAACACATCTGGGGCAGGAATATCTTTTGTAGGTCCTACAATTTGACTAACTGCTCTTACATATCCACGACTTAATGCTTCCAATTCACGGAATGACATTTCACGAGGATCACAGATGATACCACCTTTTCCTCCTCCATAAGGAAGATCGACAATACCAGCTTTTAAACTCATCCAAATCGATAAAGCTTTTACTTCTCTATCCGTTACATCTGGATGGAATCTGATTCCACCTTTAGTCGGTCCTACGGAATCATTATGTTGTGCTCGATATCCAGTGAAGATTTTAGTTGAACCATCATCCATTCGCACAGGAATTCTTACTTCCATCATACGAAGTGGTTCTTTTAACAACTCATAAACTTCATCAGGGTAACCCAGTTTCTCCAGTGCGGTTTTGATAACAGTTTGTGTCGAACTTAATACATCATTATTGTTATTTTTCTCTTTGGTAGAATCTGCTGCTTTTTCGGCTACCATGAATTTACCTCCTAAGGAAACTAATAAATAGTAAAAATAATAGCTATTCTCAGAGATTAGTATACACTTTAAATATAAATATGCAATAAATAAACTTAGTTTTTGCGATTAAATCCACACAAAAATGAAAACGCTATCTTAACGAACATTTTTTAGTATTAGTAAGTACTTTTATTTCATCCATTTTTACGAATCAAATGTATTAACAATTGTTTCGATTGCATTGGATTGGATAATAATTTTACCATATTCTTTTAGTCTATAAGAGGTTACAATACTAGGATTTGCAAACTCAGACATTAAAGCGATGATATTTTCTTTATGGTTGCCATTTAGTTCGTTTTGATTTAACAACATATAATAACGACTACCCATATGAAAAACTTGGCCGCCACTAACGGCTAGTTTACTCAAATAAGAAGATACTTGAATAACATCTTCAAAGTCATCAAATGAAAAAATGAGCTCTTTGCTTTCATCCAGTGTAACTTTCATTTCAATGACGTCCTCATCCCAATCTATAGTATCGCAATTTTGCGTGACGATGACATGCATACCTTGTGCTTGCATTAATAATACTTGCACATTTAGTTTTCCCTCTAATTCAAAACCTAATTCGGAGCTTGCTTCATACATTACATCAGTAAATAAATTTTGGATGCTTGTTGCATCGTGTAAAAACTCCTCTTTATTAAATCCCCGTTCCACCAGGTCATCAAACGTCAAAAATATTGTAAATTGACTACTGGACACCCTTTCAATTCGCACATAGCATCCTCCTCAAAATAACAATGATATGTCTTTCCATATAGATAAGGAAAGAGCCTATACTGCCTAAAAATATGCTTTCAGTAACTCTTTTTATCATTATATGCCGAATTACTTTTTGTTGAACGATAGACAAGTTATTTTAAAATGAATTCTACTTTGATCTTAAAGACCCAATAAATTTGGATTAAAATAAAATGAAATACCAAGTACAACGGCTAATAAAATTATGACGAATGCTAGTCGTATGAACGGTTTACTAATTTTGAAATGGACTTTTTGGTTGTTTTGGCTATGTACTTCCCTTCTTGGGGGAAGATTTAATACATTTATTTCTGGATGAAGTACTTTATCATTGAGTTCAATGATTTCATCATCAGACTCAACCCTATCAATATTTTCCTGAATTAATTCTTCATCTAGATTAACTACTTCATTTTTTTGCTCATTTATTTCTTCACTTATCTCAACCAGTTCATTGTTAAGCTTAGGCTCAACATCTTTTTTGTTTATCTCTTCCAATTCTTCGTTGCTCTCTTTGTTAGATTGAGATGTTCCTTCATTAATATCTTCAATAAGTTTTTCTAAATCATCTTTATGATTTTCTGGTGTCAACTCTTTCATCTACATCACCCCATATTTTGTAACGAATGGCTAACCCTAATAAAAAGTCGACAATAAAATGTGCAGTAACCGTAACAAGTAAATTTCCGGTTAATTCATACATATACCCAATAAGAAAGCTGACAAAAAGAACTGAAATTAATAATACTGGTTTTTGTAAATAACGTACATGGACGAGTGCAAATACAATACTTGCGATAATAAAACCAAAGGTCGTTTGAATCACACCACGGAATAAAAACTCCTCAGAAATAGCAATTAATAGGGTTAGGAAAAAAATATGATGGACTTGTAAGTTAGAAAAAATTCGTTTATTAGCTCCACCATCATCATAATACGTTTCGGGAACGAATCGAATTAAAATTAAGTCAATAACAACTATTACGATACCCGGTATTACTCCATAATAAACTATTTCTTTTACATTCCATGCAAACAAGCTTGTCCAATCAAGAAAACTATCAAATAGTATCCAACTTAAGACGATTGTAATTGCTAAAAATAAAAGTTGGGAGTACACCACTGCTCTTCTTAATTCTTGATCCGTAATTTGTTTAATTAAATCACTTTGTTTCATGCTGCTCTCCTACTACTAGTAGTTGTCTTAATTTCATCTCCCAAGATGCTAATACTTTATGTGGTTGAATCTCTTCAGGTTGAAAGTTTTGTAAGTTAATTCCACAAATACTGCAACATTGGTCATCTACACTTGTATATCCTTCTTGAAATTTCGTATATAACGCCTCTCTTAAACAAGATTCTGATTGTATCCAGTTTATCATTTCATGTAATTTACGTTGCTTAAAAAATAAACGCTCATCCCGAATTGTTCGAATTAGTTGAAATATTTTAGTTAGTTTGCTTTGTTCATATTGTAAACTATTTTCGAGGATCAGACCATGTTTTTCTAACTGTGCTTGAATAAATCTCCATTGAGTTTCACTTATTTCAAAAAATAATGGGAACTCTGTCAAATCTGTAGGGAATGCTTTTTTCGAAGCGATAGACTGACCGATGATGCGATAGACCCGTGATAGGTCTTCATCTGAAGGCAGTTCACTATCCATTAATTGTCTCGGGAGAAATTCATCTTGCCGATTGTATAGTAGGATACTAATACTTTGTTCTCCATCTCGTCCAGCTCTTCCTATTTCTTGTATATAAGATTCAATTTGACTTGGAAAATGATAATGAAACACAAGTCGAATATTATTTTTATTAATTCCCATGCCAAATGCACTTGTACAACAGATTACATCAATTTGATTATTCATAAATTGTTGTTGGATAGCTATCCTGTCCATTTGTTCCATTCCACCGTGATAAAATGCAATCCGATGATTAGGTAACCTCTCCGCAAGAAATATAGAAACATTTTCAGCAGCTAGCTTACTGGAAAAATAAATTAATGTAGGTACTTGATATTTAGATAATATCGAAGTAATACGCTCAAGCTTTTCTTCATTATTACTCACTTCTTGAATGGATAGTGCAATATTACTACGATCCATTGGATAGATTAATTTTTCCATCTCGGGACGCTTGAGAGAATCGATAATATCTTGTTGAACATCCTTCGTTGCTGTTGCACTAAGTGCCAAAATAGGTGGATGACCTAATAGTTGGATGACTTGATTTAGCTTCTGGTAATCTGGTCGGAATTCATGACCCCATTGTGAAATGCAATGGGCCTCATCAACAACAAATAAGGAAATATGTTGTTTTGCAAGATAATGTTGTAATTCCTTTTGTTGTAAGATTTCAGGTGATACATATAGTAACTTATACTGGTGTAAAGAACGGTATATCCGTTTTCTTTGATTGAAATCGAGAAAGCTATTCAATGCGACTACTTCTTTAAAATTCGTTGCTCGTAATTCCTTTACTTGGTCCATCATAAGGGAAATTAAAGGTGATACAACGATAGTTAACCCTTTCTGGAGTCGAGCTGGTAACTGATAACAGATTGATTTACCCGTACCTGTCGGGAGAATCCCAAGAACATCTTTCCCTTGTAAAACACGTGAGATAATTTCCTTCTGTCCAGTTCTAAACGTTTTATAGCCAAAATAGAATTCCAATTGGTTTTCTAATGTACCTGTCTTAATCATGACGCGCTTCCTCCGGTAAAAGTTCTTTCCATCTTGCTAGTACAAGTCTTATTTGAAAATAAGTTATTGAATCCCGACAATGTTCTTTAATTTGTTTCAACTTATATGTTTTCAGTCGTTGAATGATAGAAATTATTTCTACCTGTTCGTTTGGGCTTACAAATGATTGAATGGAAAAGTTTTCATCATAAAGCGCAATTTCAATAATGTGATCATAAATGGTATTCTCTTTTAATTTTCTCATTTGTGCTATTTGTCGAATGGAGTAGTTTTCCCGTAGCAATTGATATGTTTTAGCTGCTGTATCTGTAATAAACTTTCTTTGCTTCTGTTCTACTATTAATTGGGAAAGAATAGGATAATCTTCTTTTCGACCTACTATTTGTGTCATTAATTGGTGTGTGATTCCACGTAAGAAGATGTGTGCATCATCTCGTGTTAGAAGATATTTCACAGCTAATTGATCCATACTCATCCCATAATATTTGTACCCTGTTAAACGGTCGACAAAAAATTCTGCTTCCTTCTCGGTCAAGCATAATAATAATTGATGCATTTCAGCATATAATCGTTCATTCGTTGTTGTTTTTGGATGGTTTCGATAAAATTGTTTCACCCAATTCATCACTTCTTGGTTATCGACAATTGGGATAAATGTATTGTTATTCCTATGGAGATTGGAATAAGTTTGAATTAATAAGTACAGCCTTAGTAAAAATAAATCATCTTTCCCTTGAAAAATTAACCCATTTATATATTGATAGATGGAAGTCTTGTGGAATGATTTTAAGTAATTAAATCCTTTATTTGTAATAGTAAAATGATTATCTTTGCTAGCTTGTTCGATTAATCCATCTTCTTTCATTTTACTAATAATACGTACATAATGCTCTCTTGAAAGAGTCGGGTAAATTCCGTAATATGTTTCCAGTTGGAATAGACTTGCATCTTGAACAGATTGTACAGACTTTTTTCCAAATAGAATATGATAGATTCCAAATATCGAACGGTTCATGTTTAATTTATTTAATCCATCAAGAATGATGCCTTCGATATACATGTTTGCCACCTCATTACCTTATCTATTATCATACCATTGATAGATGGTAAAGGAATATATTAAAATAGTATAGAGCACCGAATATTTTTTAATTAGGGGATACGATAAATGAGAGTAAAATATACAATTGTAGATAAAGAAACTTGTATTGCATGTGGTGCTTGTGGTGTGACTTGTCCTTCTATTTTTGATTATGATGATGAAGGCCTGGCCTTTGTTTTAATAGATGATAACACAGGTACGAAAGAAATACGTGAGGAATTGGAAGATGATGTGTTGGATGCGTATGAAGGTTGTCCAAGTGATTCGATTAAAATAAGTGAAGATCCGTTTCATGGTGATCCGTTGAAGTTTGAGGATTAGCTTTGTGTGTGTGCATATAACCCGCCCCGGAAATATACTTCGCTTTCCATGGGCGGCTGGTAAGCCTCCTCAGAGCTAACGCTCTTGCTGGGTCTTACCTATGCCTATCCTCCCATTGGAGTCTCCGTATATTTCCGGGGCTAGTAAAGTGTAAAATGGTATAACGCCTTCTTACAAACTGCCACCATTAGTCACTCAAATGAATTTTAATATACCTCTCAAACACTCTTGCGACCACTGGATATAATAAAATCATAAATAATGCATTCCCTATGGCGTGGCTGGTGTCGAATGGGAGGCCGACGAGGTAATAGGCTAGGAAACTGTGTCCGGTTATTTGGTAGCTTGTTAGGGACATTATAAATCCGAATAAATAGCCACTAAATATCGATAAGATAATTAGAACGAAGAACGGTACTTTTTTAACCTTCATCCCTATTAATCCACTGATTACTCCAATTAATCCCCATGAGACAATTTGCCAAATTGTCCATATTCCTGTGCCAAATACCATATTCGTTATAAAAGTTATTAATAATGCTAAAATAATTCCTGCTATGGGGCCTAAGTATAGACCACCAATAATAATTACTGAGGTTACGGGTTGGAAGTTTGGAATATATCCTGTTGCAATACGTCCAACTACAGCTATTGTTGCTAGTAAGGCTAGTAACGTGATTTTATATATATTCACTTAACTCATTCCCATGATTGTAAATCAAAATTGACAGTGTCTCCATCTTGCAGTTCTACTTCCCCTGCACCAACCATGGCCATTTCCCCATTAATCGTAAGAGCCCAAAACATTGATTCTGATTCGTCTGCTACTGTTCCATCAATACCAAGGATATAGCCTGGTTCTTTTTCTTCAATGTCAAAGTTGTCTTTCATAACATCTAGTAAAATGTCGCCTTCTTCGATGACGATTTCCTTTTCTGCTAGAGTTTCTGCTTCTTTATCTTTCGTTAATGTAACAGTTATGACAGCTTCTTCTTGTGGTTCATTTGCTTCGTTTGTTGTGTTGTTATTTTCTTGGTTTTGTTGATTATTATTAGTAGCATCCTCATTTCCACAGGCTACTAATAATGTGAATACGGTTAATACTGCAAATAATTTCAATAAGATTGACTTCATATTCTCTCCTCCAAATTATGTAAATTTGAGAACAGGGAGCACAAAAAAAGAGTTAACCCCGTAACTAGTTAACTCTTTCGACAGTCTGAAATGATAAAAAAAGCATAAAAAGCCCTTTTATTCTAGAATGTCTCAATTGTCCTATCCTCGGGATCATTGATACAAATGATAATTGGTAGGTCTACTGGCTTTGTGATTCATCCTACTCTAAGCCCTTCCCATAGTTTCCTACAGTGGATATGCTTATTTCGTCATCACTTACAGTTGCGAGGACAGCTCTAGATTTTCACTAGATTCCCTTTTAAGTATTACATACACCAATTTCATTAACTTTGTATTCAATTCTACTAATTATATTAACACAATATTGTTTTTTTACAATATTTTTATTCTTTATGACGTGGTATTGTAAAATTAAACGTTGTTCCGATATTTAGTTTACTTTTTGCTGATATTGTACCTTTATGACCAGTAATAATATTTTTTGCAATAGATAAACCAAGTCCAGTACCTTTAACATGCTTTGTTCGTGTACGCGATTTATCAGCTTTATAAAATCGTTCAAATACAAATGGTAAGTCTTCTTCAGGAATACCACTACCACTATCTTCAACAGAGACGGAAAGCATCTTTTCGTCATTTGTAACTGTTACATTCACATAGCCACCAGAGTTAGTATGACGTATCGCATTGTCAATTAAGTTCGTTAATACTTGTTCAATTCGGTCTGGATCAAAATAGGCATGGGATTCTGTTAAGTTTTTCGTTAACGTTAGTTTAATTTCATTATCATCAGCAACCCCTTTAAACTTCCGGTAAATCCGGTCGACATAAGGGTTAAGTTGGACAGTTTCTTTATTTAATGTTAAGTGGCCAGCTTCCATGCTAGCTAAATCAAGTAGTTCATTCACTAATCGACTTAATCGTAATGATTCCTCATAGATTATTTGAGCTAACTCATTTTTTTCTTCTTTCGATTCCGCAATATCATCGACAATTGCTTCTGAATACCCTTGAAGCATTGAAATAGGTGTTCTTAACTCATGAGAAACATTAGCAATAAAGTCTTTCCGAAGTTTGTCTAATCGTCGCTCTTCTGTCATATCACGGACAACTGCAACGGCACCACGTATATAAGATTGATCATATAATGGCGTCATAATCATTACCCAAGTGCGACCTTGGACTGTAAATTCCTCAATAACCTCGGTTTTTCCTTCAACAACTTGTTGTAGGAAGCCGTGTAACTCATTAGGTAATTTTAAAGTCCCTTTTTGAAGGGAACTATTTTCTTCAAAGTACCAGTCTTCAATAAACAATTCAGCTGGGTTGTTTATGGCAATGATATCCCCTGTTCTACTTAACGTAATGACACCATCTGCCATTGAGTTTACGATACTAGCTACTTGTTCCTTCTCTTGTCTTAACGCATTAATATGGAATTTAAGCTGACGGCCCATATGATTAAATGCCATCGCTAATTCTCCAATTTCATCATGTGTTAAAATAGGAACTTTTGTATTAAATTCTCCTCGTGTTAAATCAAAGGCTGCTTCTCTCATTTTAATTAACGGAGAAGTGATCCTAGTGGACAAGAAGAATGCAAAAATTGTTGTAAGAATAATGGAAATAGCAGCTGCTCCAAGAATAATTTTCGTTGTCTCGGATTTTGTTTTATCTACTATACTTAGTGATTGATACACTAGTACAGCAGCACCTGTATCTTCCACCGATGTCCCAACTAACATAACACCAGGTTCTTTTTCAGAAATGACAAGTTCATCATGTACAGGTTCACTAGAAGTCAATACTCTTGATAAGTTTGATTGACTTGTAAACCAACTTCCTTGGATGCTTAATAAATGTTCATCATTAGTATCAGAACTCCAAACATCCCCATCCGGAAAGACGATGACCACTTTACTAGACGGATCCTTTACCCGTTCTGTTGTTTCAAAAATATAAGATTCTTCTTCATGATATTCCAACATCACAGAGATTTTTGTAGCGGTTTGTAATAAATCAGCTTCTGCTTCTTGGATGTGAAAATTCTCAAAGAACTCTAATAAAAATATAGTTAATACGAATAAGACAAAAGAAACTAGCAACATAATTGTTACTGCTAGTTTCCCTACTACACTACGCCAAAACATTATTCATCATCTACCTCAAATTTATATCCAACACCCCAAACAGTTACAATCATTTTTGCAGCTTTTTTAGATACGCTGTTCAATTTTTCACGTAAACGTTTAACATGGGTATCAACGGTACGTAAGTCTCCAAAAAATTCATACTGCCAAACATCTTTTAATAACTGTTCACGATTAAATACTTTATCGGGGGATTTTGCTAAATAACAAAGTAATTCGTATTCTTTTGGTGTTAATGCGACTTCTTGTCCATCTGCAGTTACTCGATGTGCATCATGGTCAATCGTTAAATGTGGAAATACTAATAAATCTTTTGCTTGAGCATTAACGTCTTGATATTGAGAATTACTTGTTCTACGTAATAACGCTTTCACACGAAGAACTACTTCTCTTGGACTGAATGGTTTTACGATATAATCATCTGTACCTACTTCAAAGCCTTGAACACGGTTTGCTTCTTCCCCTTTTGCGGTAAGCATAATGACAGGTGTGTTCTTCTCTTTGCGAAGCTCTTTACATACTTCAATACCATCCATTTCTGGCATCATTATATCTAAAAGAATGACATCATATTCGTTTTCTAATGCCATCTCTAGTCCATCTGTACCGTTTTCAGCCTCTTCTACAACGAAATCCTCCCGTTCTAAATACATACGGATTAAGCGGCGGATACGCTCCTCATCATCTACAACTAGAACTTTTTTCTCTTTTTCCATGATAAGTCCCCCTAACACTTCTATATACTTTAAGTATAAACCATGCAACTCATAATTGTATAAGAAAACATGACATTTATATGAAATGTCATGTTTTCGCCAAATTTGATATTTAATTTATCAAACTAATAATTACTTCGTTCTATAGTTTTTACTCTTGATTCATTCTTATGCGTAAGAATGTAAACCTGCAAGAACTAAATTTACTACGATTAGATTGAATAAAATGATTCCAAATCCAATTACAGCTAGCCAAGCAGAACGTTCCCCGTGCCATCCACGTGATAAACGTAAATGTAAATATGCTGCATAGAAGAACCAAGTGATTAAGGCCCAAACTTCTTTTGGATCCCAACCCCAGAATCGTCCCCAAGCTTCTTGAGCCCAGATTGCGGCAAAGATTAGTCCTCCTAGTGTATACACTGGAAAACCAATAGCAACAGAACGATAGTTAATTTCATCTAATAAATCAGGTTTAACATGTTGAAGCAATGGTTGAATAGCTGCTGCAACACGCTTTCGAAGAATTAAACGAACGATGCCATAAAGAATCGTACCAACAATAAATGACCAAATAACACTATTAAACTTCCTTCCAGCATCTGCTCCACGCATCCATGATGGTGATTCAAACCATGGTTTCATCACATCTTCTGTGAGTAAAGTCCCGTTATGAGGTGCTGCAATTGGCGGTAATGTATAATCAGTAGTTTGTACTTTATCATTATTCGTGTACTCAAAGCTTGCATGATAATCCATTGCACCAAAAGCCGTACTTGCAACGATGAATCCAATTAATAGGAAGATTAAATACATGACAACTTCTAATGAAATTGAACGTTTATTACGTTCTGTCTGGTCTACATTACGAAGTAGATAAATAAGACCAGCTACAAAACTAATAAATAGAATACCAGAACCCACTGCTACAGTTGTTACGTGAATATATAGCCAATGACTTTTAAGAGATGGTACTAAAGGTGCTACCTCTGTTGGGAACATACTTGCATAAGCTATAAAAAGCATCGCAATTGGTAAAGCAAATAATCCTAGTAAATTAAATTTATAAATAAACCAAATGATGATGAATGCAAGCACTAGACACATCCCTAAGAACGTAACAAATTCAAACATGTTACTAACCGGTGCATGTCCAGATGCTAGCCATCTCGTTACGAAGTAAATTAAATGTGCAATAAATCCAATGATCGTTAACGTAATAGCAATTTTTCCAGCTAATTTAGAATTTCTTTTATCTGTTAACTTATCTTTAATTGTAAATCCAAAGAATAATGTAGCAACTAAGTAGATAATAAATGCTGTGAAAAGCATCGTACTACTTGTCTGTATCAAACTCTGCATGAGTGTCCTCCTTTAAACCCCTAATCTTCCTTTTGATCATTAACAATATTAATAGATGTACCTTCAATTGCTTTTTCTATATCTTTTTTCAGCCCAAACCAGTTTTTATTTGTATGTGCAGCTAAAAGAATTCCATTATTTTTCGGATGTATCCAAATTCTACGGTGCTGCCAATACATTCCTTGAAGTACTCCAGCCATGAAAATAATCGCACCTATAATAAAGATAGGCAGGGTGTAATCTCGCTTCACATTTAACCCACTTTTTCTATCAAAATCAATGGAGTCAATTAAAATACGATAGTTATTTTCTCCACCAGTTGGATCAATAGAAGGTGTAAATGTCCCAATTACTTGTCCCATTGGACTTAGATCAACCACTTCTGGGTCAATTCCCATTTGCTCTGCTGTCCCGATTACATCACCTACGAAACTAATTTCAGCGTCTTCACTGTTAGGTGGATATAATTTGAATACGAAAGCTGGATTATTGGAACTGTTCGTTTTAGAACGAACTCCTTCTTCTGAAATAGTATAGTCTGGATAAAACTCAGCGATCTCCACTTTAAACCCATTATCTAGTTCATATTCTAAATCAGGGTCAAATAAATCAACGGTAAATTCTCCTAATGGTTCTGTATCCGGATCATTCATTTCATATAATTTAAATGTCATCTCGGAGAACTCATTTAATTGATAACCTTGTTGATAAAGCGTGTAGCCTCCAAATTTAGCTGGTTCATTCATACGAATTTCAAATTCATCTACTTTTTCTAATTCTTGTTCTGCCCCAACTACTTCAGATTCTATTGCTCGATAGATTATGGCATTCGTTTGGAAGTTACTAGGGACTACTCTACCCTCTTTTTGTAATGCATCCTTAAAACGTTCATCATCTGCATCATATGTATCTAATATAAACTGTTTATTTTCAATAAAATATTCGTTATCTGTGCCAGGGATTACTCGTAATTCCCCTTCTCTAACCCAAACATATTCTTCAAAAAAGAAGATTGGAGAAAGTCTGAGCATCGCAGCAATTAAAATAATAATAAGACCGATATGATTGACATATGGACCCCATCGCGAAAATCTACCTTTTTCTGCAACGATATGTCCATCTTCTTCTTTTACGTTATAGCGTTGTTTCGCTAACTGTTCTTTCACTTGTTTAATTTCTTCTTCTTGTACACTTTCTGTTTCACTATAAAAGCGTAGTCTACTTAAGAATGATTCGTGACGCTTTGCCTTTTGGCGTTTTAACGCACGATACAAAGGAACAAAACGGTCAATACTACAAATAACAAGAGATACTCCGATTGAAGCAATTAATAAAAGATACCACCAAGAACTATATAGTTGATGGAAGCCAAGTTGATAAAAAATCTTCCCTGCTAATCCATACGTTGCTTCATAAAATACGCTAGGATCTCTAGAAACAGCATCTGCTGGAATATATTGTTCTAAAGGGAAAATCGTACCAATGCTTGATGCAATTAATGCAATTACGATTAACCAAACCGCAATCTTTACGGAAGAGAAGAAATTCCAGATCTTATCAATAATTGTCTTGTTGTATGTATTGGATCGTCTCGCACTACCTTCATAGCGCATGTTCAATAATTTCTTTTTGTCATTACCATCAATATGTTGATTTCCTTCAATAGGTTTTCCACATGCTTCACAAAGGACCGTTCCCTCTGGATTCACATGGCCACATTCACATTTTATCGAATTCATAATAATCCCTCTCTGATCTATGATTCCGTTGGTTGGATTTGTTTTAGGTAGCCCTCTAATCGTTCAAGCGTTAGAGCTCCTTCTACTTTTTCAACGATAACTCCTTCGGGACTAATAAAAAATGTACTTGGAATTGGTCCAATTTTATATAAGTCTCGAACTTGGTCTTTCGTGTCATGAGGAATTGGGAAAGTTAATTGATGCTTGTCAATAAATTTATGAATAACAAATTCTGTTGCGTCTAAACTTACAGCAATAATTTCTACCCCTTTTACTTTATACTCAGGGTAAAGTTCTTGCATATAAGGCATTTCTGCTTCACAAGGCTCACACCATGTTCCCCAAAAATTCAACATAACTCCTTTACCTTCATAATCACTTAAACGGAATGTTTCTAAATCATTCTGTTTATTAACTTGTGATAACTGAAAATCAGGAGCCTTATCCCCCACTTTATAAATTGTGCTGTCACCTGTTATATTTGTAACTAATGCATACACAACAGCTAATAATAATACAGCTAATATGACAGAACGGAAAATTAACCGGTTTCTTCGTTTGTTTTTCTTATTTACTTTAGCCTGTTCTATACTCAAAGTCACCACTCCCTGTTTCATTATACCACTATAGGGTAATTGAAATTATGTCTATTCTTCAACATTTTGAGAAGCTAAATTTCTCAATTGCTTAACTTCTTTTGGAGTGAGTTTTCGATGTTCGCCAACCCGTAATCCATCCAGGTTTAGCATTCCATATCGTTCTCTTTTTAATTTAATAACAGGAAAGCCTAATTGCTCCATCATCCGACGTACATGTCTATTTTTACCTTCACATAATGTGATTTCTAAAATCATCGTATCCTTTTTCTTATCGGTAGAAAGAATTCGATAGTTGATTGCTTTTAATAGATCCCCTTTATCTTTTACCCCTTTACGAAGACGGGCTAAATCCATTTTTGACGGGATCCCTTTAATTTTGGCAACATAGACTTTTTCTACCCCATATTTCGGGTGCATGACCAGATTGGCAAAATCGCCATCATTTGTAAGTAATAGAATACCTGAAGTATCGTAATCAAGCCTTCCAATTGGGTAAATACGTTCTTCTAATTCTGGGAAAAAGTCCATCACGACTTTCCTATCCTTATCATCACTTACACTAGAAATAACTCCTCTAGGCTTGTACAACATATAGTAAACTTTAGGCTCCTTCACTAGTTCAATACCTTCTACTTCAATAGTGTCATCAGAGCTTACCTTTGTTCCTAATTCTGTAACAGTTTTTCCGTTTACTTTTACCTTACCTTCTTGAATTAGCTTTTCAGCTTTTCTTCTTGAAGTTACTCCACTTTGGGAAATTACCTTTTGCAGGCGTTCGTATGTATTCGACATTTTATCACCAATTTCTCCCTAATTTTAGCATAGTAAAAGCGTTAACCTTATGTTAACGCTACATAAATGATTTTATCCATGTATTGGTCACTTAGGCAAATACTAATGTAACAATCACTATAGCTGCTATTATAGCAACTAAATCTGCTAAAAGTCCAACCTTTAGCGCATAACCCATCTTCCGAATACCGACAGCTCCAAAATAGACCGTTAAAATATAAAGTGTTGTATCCGTACTCCCCTGCATCGTGGAAGCAAGTCTACCAATAAACGAATCTGGCCCATGTGTTGCAATTAGTTCTGTCGTTACTCCTAGCGCCGCAGAACCGGAGATTGGCTTAATAAGGGCGAGTGGGACGATTTCAGGCGGTACTCCTAAAAATAATAGGACTGGGGAAATGAGACCAATGATTGCTTCTAAAGCTCCCGATGCTCGAAAAATCGAAATTGCTACGATCATCCCTACTAAAAAAGGAAGTAAAGAAAAGGCCATTTTAACCCCTTCTTTTCCTCCTTCCACAAACAATTCATATGATGGCACCCTTTTCCACGTTCCTACTAATAAGACAAACATTATAAATAATGGGATAATCCATAAACTGACTTGTGTAATAAATACCATATTATTTCCTCCATGTACTCCGGTAATAAAAGAATCGATCGATTAGGATTGCACTCATCGTCCCAATTATCGTTGCAAGAATAGTAGTCCCAACGATTTCTGTTGGAGATGCTGATTCGTATTGCATTCGAATTGCAATGACAGTTGTAGGAATTAGAGTTAGACTCGATGTATTGATCGCAAGAAAAGTAATCATCGATCTGGATGCCTCATCTGTTCCACTAATTTTCTTCATTTCTTCCATTGCTTTAATTCCCATCGGTGTTGCTGCGTTTCCGAGACCGAACATATTAGCCGTAATATTAGATAATATATAGCCGATGGCTGGGTGGTCCTTTGGTATTTCAGGGAATAATCTAACAACGATGGGCCTGAATAGTTTAGCTAGTCCTCTTAGTATTCCTGCTTCTTCTGCAATTTTCATAATACCTAACCAAAATACCAATACACTAATTAAACCGATAGATAATGTTACTGCTTCGTTTGCACTTTCAAAAACTGCCTTGTTTACTTCATCCATCGTTTCATTAAACATCGCATATACAATCCCAACAATTGCCATAAATGCCCATATTATATTAACCATTTTAATCCATCCTAAAAATTTGCTTTACGATAAATGCTAATTGTGAGAGAAAACTATCCTCTTGTTCTATTTTTTCCTCTTGAAAAATGGCAACCTCATAGATTGGTTCATCATTTAAATAATAGATTTGTTTTCCGATAATATGTTGATTGCCAGGGAGGGTTTCTGTAAAAGGTGTTATTTCTGATCGGATGGCAGCTTGTTCACTATTATTCAATGGAAAGACAATATTCTCTTGGATGGAGCCTTGTTTCATTCCTTCTTGTCCAAATGGAATATTGATGATTCCTTCTTCGCCAATCGATTCCATTTTATAATTATCAAATCCCCATTCATACATTTGCATATGATCACGCCAATCATCAGGTGCGTTTAAGGTGACGGCAATTAAATCCATCCCATCTTTAGAAGCAGTTGATACTAAAGTTCTGCCTGTTTTCTTCGTGAATCCAGTTTTACCGCCTGTACAATATTTGTAATATGCAGTTAATAATTTATTTTTATTTTTCCAACTGTATGTCCTCTTCTCAGATTTATACATTTTAGTAGAACTAATCGTTTTAAATATGTCATTATCCATTGCGTATCGCATTAACAGCGCCATATCATATGCGGATGAATAATGGGTATCAGAATCTAGACCATGTGGATTATCAAAATGTGTATTGGTCATTCCAAGCCAGTCTGCCTTCTCGTTCATCAAGTAAACGAACCCTTCTTCACTTCCACCAACATGTTCTGCAATTGTAACAGCTGCATCATTACCAGAGCGAAGCATGAGTCCATATACTAAATCTTCAAGAGGCATTTTTTCCCCTTGTTCTAAGTAAATAGATGAGCCTTCTGTATAGACAGCCTTTCTACTAGCTGTTGCAATCTCATCCATTTTTCCAGACTCAATGGCGATAATTGCAGTCATGATTTTTGTAATACTTGCTATATTTTGTTTCTCATGTGCATCTTTCTCATATAGAATTCTCCCTGTTGACTGCTCAATTAACACAGCATTATGAGCGGAAACACCAGGCGCAGCATGTCCATTCATTGGGATAAAGAAGGTAAAACACAAGATAAAAATAAGCAATAATGATAGATAACGCATGATTTGTCCTCCCCAAAAATATGTCTATACATTTTATGCAACTTGTCCTTTGATATGAATAAAACATGGCTGAGAATTTTAAACAAATGCGGATTTATGGAGTAAATCTTTTCCATTATTCATATAAAAAAAGCAATCTACGTGTTGTAGATTGCTTTGTTAAATATAAAGGCAAAATGTGTATAAAAATAAAAAGAAGACTAATTAGATTGTCAAATCAATATTTGCTTCACGTACTAGTACTTTCTTCTAATTCGTTGGATCCTCTAACTCACTAAATCGATCAAAAAATAAATCTGCTTCTTCTTCCAACTCATTTTCATCAAAGTTATCAGGTAATGGTGGCAATTCTTCTAATGAAGTTAATCCAAAGAACGTTAAAAATTCTTTCGTCGTACCAAATAATACTGGTCTTCCAATCCCTTCTTTTCGTCCAACTTCTTCTATTAGTAAACGAGCTAACAAAGTTTGAACTGGTCGATCACTTTTCACTCCACGAATTTCATCAATTTCTGTACGAGTAATCGGTTGGCGGTATGCGATTATAGCTAATGTCTCTAAGGCAGCTTGTGACATTCTGCCGGATTGTGGTTCTTCTACTAGTTTTTTATAATATTCACTATGTTCTGGTTTTGTAGTTAAATAGTATACCCCTTTTGCTTCCATGATCATAATTCCGCGGCTTGCATGTTCATAATCATATTTTAATTCTTCAATAAGATGTTCAATTGCTTTTACTGATATTTCCATTATTTTCGCCAGTTCTTTAACAGTAATACCGTCATCGCCACTAGCAAACAACAAACCTTCTAATATTGCTTTCACATTTTTCATTTATCGGTCATCCCCTGAATAGTATACATAAATCGTATCAAAATGCTTCGTTTGTCTGCACGTAACTTGATTTGTTTTCATCAGTTCTAGAATAGCCATAAAAGTAACCACAACAAAGGATTTCGTACGATACGTAAACAAATCATCAAAGGCAATTGCCTTTCGTTGGTTTCGTTTCACAACCTCAAGTACTTCGTCCATCCGTTCTTCAATAGGTATTTCAGCTTTATGAATACGAGTATCTAATGGTTCCTTCCATTTCTTTCTTTCTAGCACTCTACCTAACGCACCAATCATGTCATAAATTGAAATATCCCCTTGAACGACAGTCTTTTTAATACCAAGACTTTCAAAAATGACAGGAGGTCTTGTATATGTCTGCTGGGCTTCCAATTCTTTTTCTTTAAATGCTTCAGCAGCTTCTTTAAATTTCCGGTATTCAATTAATCGTTGCATTAATTCTTCTCTAGGATCTTCTGCATATTCCTCTTCTATTTCGTCAATCTCTTGTTTAGGTAACAACATTTGACTTTTAATTGCAAGAAGAGTTGCAGCCATGACTAAATATTCACTAGCAATGTTGAGTTCCAAATGTTGCATCGCATGAATATAATTCATGTACTGCTCGGTAATTTGGGCTACAGGAATGTCGTAAATATCTATCTCATATTGATTAATTAAATGTAATAGTAAATCAAGCGGTCCTTCGAATGTATCTAATTTAACTTGATATGCTTGATTCATACGACTCGCCCTTTCTAATGTAAACTAAAAAAATTAATGTTACTTGTTTCAAACGCCTATACAATGGGGTAGGTATCTACATAAGTTATAACGTAAGATAAATGTTCACCAAAAACATTTATGAAAAGAACATAATAAGGAGGAATTATTTATGGGTCACGGATATAACAACAGCGGAGGATTTGCGTTAATCGTAGTATTATTTATTCTTTTAATCATCGTTGGTGCTGCTTGGTTATAGAATCAAGCAATATATAAGATTCACATCTTAATTTAGTGATAAAAATGTGGCTGACCCCACCAATTGGGTCGGCCACACTTTTTTTGGAATAATTGCTATGAATAGCTTATTCTGCCGTTTTATCTAATTGGTTACAATGCTCAAAATAACTTTGAATAGATGCTTCTGCTAGAATTACATAGTTTTTACCATATAAATTCTTCACTTCTTTTATCATCTTCTTGCCAATACCAACATTTCTGTGAGAAGGATTTACAGAAATATGTTGAATAATTGCACGATCACCATCAACTCGTAAACCGATTGCACCAACAATATCAACATCTTCTTTCCATAGATAAAGATGCCAATCAGCATTTGATTCATATTCTTTTATCGTAGCCTGCAATTTCTTTACATCTTTTTCCTCAGGCATAAAAGATAATAAACCCATTGCAATCTTTTCCGAATTTTTTTTATAGCGATTTAACATAGCTACCCCTCATTATGTAAATATGTTTACAATCCTTGTTTTTTCTCACATCACAAGTTGGAGTTCGTTATATATATTGACCTATTAATCTATATTTGTCAATTGTCTTTATTAAAAAACGAATATTATCCAGTAAGCAAATCCCCAAATGATGCCAATTACAAGTAATGTTATAAATAGTAGGATATTTTTCTTTCGTTGGTTCAAATGACTCATCCCTTTATCCCTATTATTGCCAATTATTACCTACTTGTATACATTTTTCTAAATATTTCACGGATAATTATATATCCATCCGATCGTTGTTTACCAATTTTAAATGGAATGATATTCATAATGAATAGCCAACTATTATATAAAACAACTAAACTAATGTATGCATTCGGTAATAGTTGATAAAGGAAGTAAAAGATGAATACAATTATCCCATTAAAAAATGGACCCATAAACGAAATATAAATCTTCTCGTTTGGATGATAGGCTTGTTCTCTATTACTTTTCGTTAAACCAGTTGTGAAGAATAACCATCCAAATTGGATATTAATATTTTTGAAAGAAAACTGTTGAACAGTTCTCCCTCGACCATGCAGTAATGTAATAGAATCTGCCTTGGCTAATTTCGCACCAATTAGATGGCCTAATTCATGCACTAAATTACTTAGTGGCGCAACGACAAATAAGAGATAAACAAATAAAATGAAAGTATTCATCTAAACCTTCCTAAATTAACAATTACTTATTCTGAAATAACTTTAACTTCTTTCATTACATCTCCATTACGCATGTCTAAAACATACTCCATACCTGATGTCACTTTTCCAAATACAGTGTGAACACCGTTTAAATGTGGTTGTGGTTCATGTACGATAAAGAATTGAGAACCTCCAGTATCTCTACCTGCATGTGCCATTGATAGCGTTCCTACTTCGTGTTTATGTGGATTATTATCTGTTTCACATTTAATTGTGTAACCAGGACCACCTGTACCATTTCCTACCGGGCAACCACCTTGGCTGACAAAACCAGGGATAACTCGGTGGAATGTTAATCCATTATAGAAGTTGTCATTTACTAACTTCTCGAAGTTTTCTACTGTTCCTGGTGCTTCATTTGGATATAATTCAAATTCTATCTTATTTCCATTTTCCATTAAGATATAACCTTTTTTAGCCATTATTTCATCTCCTAATAAGTAAAAAATGTTTATTACCTAACTCATGATACCATTTTAATGTTTTAAATTAAAGTTTCTACTCCAAATGTCCTATTATTCATAGGAAAGATCGTGACTAATAATATCTTCATAAGATTCACGTCGAATGACAAGTTTGTCCTCGCCATTTTCTACGAAGACAACAGCAGCTCGTTGAATACGATTATAATTACTAGCCATGGAATACCCATATGCTCCTGTAGAAAGTATAGCAAGTATATCTCCGCTATTAACGTTCGGAACTGGTAAATCCCAAATTAACATATCGCCTGATTCACAACATTTCCCTGCGACAGATACAATTTCTTCACATTTCTCCCTTACTCGGTTTGCAAGCACTCCATGATACTTTGCTTGGTATAAAGCTGGTCGGATATTATCCGTCATGCCACCGTCAACCGATATATAATCGCGAATGCCTGGGATATGTTTTTTAGAACCGATTGTGTACAATGTTAATCCTGCATCTCCAACAATCGAACGTCCTGGTTCTATCCATATTTCTGGCATTGGAATTTGAAGGGCATCACTTTCTTGTTTTACCGTATCTACTAATCTCTCAACATAATTTTCTAGTGGTAACGGTTTATCCTCCTCTGTATAACGGATCCCAAAGCCACCACCTAAATTTAGTACTTCTGGAGCATAGGCAAACCCTTCGTTCCAATCTCTTAATTTATTAAATAATATTTTAGTTGCTTGAACAAAGCCTTCCGTATCAAAGATTTGTGACCCAATGTGGCAATGTAGGCCCTTCATATTTAAATAAGGATGATCTTTTACTAACTGAAATGCTTGGTCAGCTTGTCCATTTTGTAAATCAAATCCAAACTTGGAGTCTTCATTACCAGTTATAATATATTGATGTGTCTCCGAGTGGATACCTGGGGTCACTCGAAGAATACAGTCTATCTTTTTCTCGGCTTGTTCTAAAACTTCTGTAAGTAATTCAATTTCATAAAAATTATCTACAACAATGCAACCAATATTATTTTCTACTGCCATTTCAAGTTCACGACGGCTTTTATTATTTCCGTGCATATGGATTTTTTTCGGGTCTACTCCAGCTTGTAATGCTGTATATAATTCACCCTCTGACACAACATCAACAGATAGTCCTTCTTGCTTCATCACTTGTAAGATTGCGATTGATGAGAAAGCTTTACTAGCATAGGCTACTTGCGCTTTTACGCCTAAGTTTTGAAACGTTTTCACAAACGCGCGACAACGCTGGCGAATTAACGAGACATCATAAACATATAGGGGTGTACCATATTTGCTTGCAAGTTCTACTGTATCTATTCCACCAATTTCTAAATGACCACGTTCATTCATCGTAAATGGGTAATTATTTAATACCATCTGTACCACACCTATTCTACTATTTATTGTCAATTCAAAAAATACTTATAAAAAATTTATCACAATCCCTCGAAAAACAAAAGGATAAAACCCTGTTCAATGGAGTATTTTGAACAAGGCTTTTATCCTTTCTTAATTATTTTTAGGTTGACGGTAAATATTTTTAGGGTGTACGATACTTGGTCGAGTATTAGCAAATGGTGTTGGGATTCGAATGAATGTCGTTAACAACGCCTTCCCATTAAATGGAAGTAATGGCCATAAATACGGTGTTCGCATCGATTTTAAACTTGCTAAAAACAAGATGAATATCGTTGTTGCAATGACATACCCAATTAATCCAAACAGTGCTGTTATGACTAACAAGGCAACAGTTACTGCCTTATTGGCAACACTGAGTTCATAGCTGGATGTCACGTAGGAACCAATGGCACTAATAGAAGCATATAGAATAACTTCTGGACTTAATAAACCAACATCAATGGCAATTTGTCCAATTAATACCGCTGCAATTAAACCCATCGCAGTAGATAAAGCGGTCGGTGTATGAATAGCTGCCATTCGTAAAAACTCAATCCCTATTACTGCGAGCAAGAGCTGAATTGAAATAGGAATATTCCCTTCTTCATTTGGCCCAATGAAGGATAATTCCTTCGGTAACAATGAAGGATCCATGACAAATAATAGCCATGTCGGCAATAAGAAAATAGACAGAAAGATCGCTAAAAAGCGAATCCAACGAATGAATGTACCAATCATCGGTGCTTGTCTATGTTCTTCTGCATGCTGTGAATGATGGAAAAATGTTGTTGGAACAATGATGACACTTGGTGAAGTATCTACGATAAGTAGCACATGTCCTTCTAATAAATGATTTGCTGCTACATCTGGTCTTTCTGTAAATCGTACTAAAGGATACGGATTCCATCTCCTTTCGACGATATATTCTTCTAATGATTTTTCCGCCATTGTAATTCCATCGATATCGATCTTTTCAATTTTTTCTTTTAATAATTTTATTAGTCCTTCATCAGCAATATCTTTTATGTAGGAAATACAGATATCTGTTTTGGAACGTTCTCCTACTTTCATCATTTCATTACGAAGTCTCTCATCACGGATTCTTCTACGTGTTAAGGCTGTATTCTCAATAATATTTTCCGTAAAGCCATCCCGTGAACCACGAATAACCCGTTCTGTATCTGGTTCTTGTGGGCTTCTTCCTGGATAGCTTCGGACATCAACAACATAAGCAAATCGTTCCCCATCAATGAAGATAACAATTAATCCGGATAACATTTGGTCAACTGCTTCATCCATTGTTTTTACGTTATCCACTTGTTGGTGTAGTAAACGATTTTTAATAATTTCTGCTACTTTTTTTCTTTCTTTCTCTTTTTCATTTAGGTTAACTAATTCTTCTATAATATCTTGAATGATTAAACTATCAATTAAGCCTGTAACATAATATAACTGAATATCTGTTTTGATTAATGTAATCGACCTAAATCCTACATCAAATGACGTACCTACTCCAACTCGCTCTTTTAAATAGGCTTCATTTTCTCGTAACATTGGTGATACAGGATGATTTGTCAAAATATTACCTCCATTCTCTTACCTTACTAAAATAATCCATTGAAACAATGACCCGACAATTTTGCCTAATACAACAGCCATCATTAAGGTAATTAATTTATTATCTAATCTTATTCGTTTCGACAATAACGGAAATACATTAAGAACTTCCGTTAATGCCGCTGCAAGCATTCCATTAAAGATGCCATGAAAAGCTCCCCATAAGACAAGCAAGATAACTGGGTGATTCCAAGAAACATTAGCAAAGGATAAATAGGACCCCATCATTGTTCCTAGAATGACACAACCTGTGTACACTTTAATGAGATGTAATGTTTTTGTTAATTGTATTAATCTAGGAATAATGCCAAGTACCGTGAGAAACGCAACAAAGCCACAACCTACCGCAAGTCCACCAGCAAATCCAATAAAAATTTCTATAACATTAATTAGGATACTTGGGATCATTTAATTTATTCTCATGATAGTTCATATAATCGTCTAATGACTTCTGGTAATTGTGGATTTCAACTTCTAATGGACTTGGCTCTTCATTAAATCTCTTTTTAAACCAATGGTTAAAAAATAATATCATTCCAACCCCTAATCCGAATGAATAAGGAATTTGAATCCAAAGTGGATATTCATTTTCTTCACCGGTTAGTAAAAAATGGAGTTTTTGCTGAACAGCTTGCATACTAACATCATAGTGGAAATTGATGATGGTCATTGCTGTACCAATGAATAATAGAAGCCAAACTAAAGCGACAATAAAAACACTCGGTCTTTTCTTATATCTATTGATTCGGATGATTGTCTGTTCTGGACCTAATAATTGAATCTCGACATTTGGAAAACGTTCGCTGAGATGCTTAATAATTAAAAAGCTATCAATAATGACAATTTCTTTATCTTTTTCGGTAATACGATAAATTCGTAACTCTTCTAGATTCGTAGCTGTTTGAGGAGAATTTGATGTAAGATGTGCTACATCTTTTAATTTAATCTCCATCGGATTTCTAATTTCTAAATGTCTTTTCATGCGTAAGTAAATAATTCCATCCATTCTTCTTCACCTCGAGAGGAATCATTCGATAGTACTTATTATCTGTTGAAACAAGAAAATTATTAGTTTCTCTTGATAAATTAAAAAGAGCTACTAGGGGGACTTTCCCCCTAATAGCTCTATGGATCGATTTTACTTTTCATTTCAAATAGTATTTTTTTTTCTAATCGTGATACTTGTACTTGAGAGATACCGAGTCGTTCGGCTACTTCGGATTGGGTTTGATCTTTATAGTAACGTAAATAGAGAATTAACCGCTCCCGCTCATTCAAGCCACGAATTGCTTCTTCTAAGGAAAGCTTATCAAACCAATTCGAATCTTGGTCAGCGATTTGATCTAATAATGTAATCGGATCCCCATCATTTTCAAATACTGTTTCATGAATGGAATGTGGAGTTTTCGCAGCCTCTTGCGCATGAACGACTTCCTCAGGTGAAATTTCTAATGCTTCGGCGATTTCATTAATCGTTGGAGATCTACCATATTCCTTTGTCAGTTCATCTTTTTTCTTTCGAATCTTGTTCCCTATTTCTTTAAGTGAACGACTAACTTTCACACTTCCATCATCACGAAGAAATCGTTGAATTTCACCGATAATCATTGGTACAGCATACGTTGAAAATCGTACATCATAAGATAAATCGAATTTATCAATAGACTTAATCAACCCGATACTTCCTATTTGAAATAAATCATCTGGATCATATCCTCTGTTCATAAACCGTTGTACAACGGACCAAACGAGGCGTATATTTTTTTCGACTAGAAAATCTCTGGCTTCTTTATCGCCTTGCTGACTTTTAAGAATATACGCTTTTACTTGTTCATCTGTTAATGCTTCATTCCGTTTATCCTGCTTTACATTAACCATTGGCATACATCCTTAATTATAAACCGTTTTACTTTTAGTTAACTGCTTTTTCATATAAACAGAAGTACCTTCTCCATGCTTAGAAATGACTTCGACAGAATCCATGAAATTTTCAATAATGGTAAAGCCCATTCCAGAACGTTCTAATTCTGGCTTAGACGTGTAAAGAGGCTGTCTTGCTTCATCGACATCTTCAATACCTACCCCATAATCACGAATAACAATCTCCACTTCCCCTTCTTCATCATATCGGCAGGTAATGGAAACTTTATGATCAGGTTCATTGTTATAGCCGTGAATAATCGCATTTGTAACTGCCTCTGACACAACAGTCTTAATTTCGGTTAATTCATCCATCGTTGGGTCGAGTTGTGCTACAAATGATGCGACAGTAACACGAGCGAACGATTCATTTTGACTTACGCTCGAAAACTCGACATGCATTTCATTTCTCATGAAGCCACCCCCAAAGTTTCTAGAGCAAACATTTCATTCTCCTCAAGCCTTATTATTTTGAACATCCCAGACATTTCAAACAAACGTTTGATTGAATGTGGTATAGAACAAACAACCATTTGCCCACCCAATTGTAAAACTTCTTTATATCGACCTAAGACTACTCCAAGTCCAGAGCTGTCCATAAAACTAACTTGCTCTAAATTCAGGACCACATGTTTAACTGGATGATGATATAACATGTTCTTCCATTCATCTCGTAATTTCTCTGCTTCATGATGATCTAATTCTCCTGACAGTCGAACAATAAGAACATCTTCTTTTACTTCAAATGTTGATTGTAGACCCATTTTAATCCTCCTTACATGGCTTATGTAAGTACTATTCGTGATGAAATGGGTAAACTCCTTCTCAATAGACAAAAGAAGAAGAAATTCTCCTAAACTAGATGAAATCAGTCGTTTTTCGACACCTTTTGAAGTGAACGTTTAAATAGTGTAAAAATAGATGCTTTTTCTACATCTTCTGTAACGATTAAAGGTGTCTCCGATAGTAACTTTTCCCCATTTTTCACTTGCAATGTACCCACTTGTGTACCTTTTTTCAGTGGTAATGTTACATCATTTAGCTTAACAGATGTTGTTAAATCATCAATTGACTCCCCTTTTTTGTACACGGTACTAATTGATTGAGAAGCGACAACATCGACTTTATTTTTTTCTGCTTTTAATAGCTTTAATGTCGTAATCGGTTGTTTCTGATCAAATAACTTTTTCGTTTCATACGTATTAAATGCAAAATCAAGCATGCTAGAAACAGTTGCATTTCTCTCTTTTGGTGTATCGACACCCATCACAACTGCAATTACACGCATATCGCCTTTTTTAGCTGTAGCAGTTAAACAATACTTTGCTTCATTCGTAAATCCTGTTTTCAACCCATCTACACCAGGATAAAATCGAACTAATTTATTTGTATTGACTAACCAGAACTCATCTTCAGTTCCTTTTCGTAAATAATCTTCATAAATAGATGTATAGTCTGTAATGGATTCATAGCTTAATAATTCTTTTGCCATCATTGCCATATCGTAAGAAGTACTATAATGATCTTTCGCAGGTAATCCGGTTGTATTTTGGAAGTTCGTATTCTTTAAACCTAATTCTTTTGCACGTTGATTCATTTTATCCACAAATGCTTCTTCACTTCCTGAAATTCGTTCTGCAAGTGCGACACTAGCATCATTAGCAGATGCAACGGCAATCGCCTTCAACAAATCATCAACCTTCATTTCTTCCCCTGCTTCTAGGAAAATCTGAGATCCACCCATAGAGGCTGCATTCTCACTAATTCGAATCATTTCATCTTTCTTTAAGTTACCATTATCTAATTCTTCCATTATTAATAGAAGGGTCATAATCTTTGTCATACTAGCAGGTGGTAACTTTTCATGAGCCCCTTTTTCAAATAAAATCTTTCCTGTATCCCGTTCTATTAAAATGCCGGATTTTGCATCGGGAGCAATATCACGTGATTCTTGTTGATTTGACTGACTCTTTTCTTCTGCCACTATTGGTATAGTGAACATAGAAAATGTGAAAAATAGTAAACTAATCATTAGAACATACTTTTTCATCTTGTTTTACCTCCAGCAATCAATATAATGTTAGGATTGCCAAATTTAAACAATTATATAAGTAGTTTATAGAGATTTAATTGTAAATTTGCAATGCGGTTTAGTAGAGGGTGATTCTCATTATTCATTTTGAACTCGAATCACGGTTAAAATGACAAATGAAAAGCCCACCCTATAAAAAGAGAATATCTAGTTATTCCACTAGATATTCCCTTCTCATTTCTTTATTCTGTAATCATTTCATATATTAACTTCGGTTCTTTTACAGCCTTGTCACTAATAAGAATGTTTTCTTTAATTAGCTGAATCACATTATCTACATTTTCTGTATTAGCGTGTAAAGTTAATAACGTTTCACCTGCTTCTACTTTATCGCCTACTTTTTTATGTAGGACAATACCGACAGATAGATCAATTTCAGATTCCTTCGTCGCTCTTCCAGCACCAAGCATCATTGCTGCAGTTCCGATTTCATCAGCTACGATTGTATCAATAAATCCAGACTGATCAGCAGCTACATCAATTTGATATGTTGCTTTCGGAAGTCGTTCAGGATTATCAACAACAGAAGCATCGCCACCTTGTGATGCAAGGAAAACTTTGAACTGTTCTAGAGCTTTACCATTTGCCATATTTTCTTCTAACATTTTTCTAGCCTCTTCAATCGTATTTGTTTTTTCTGCTAATACGACCATTTGGCTACCCAATACGAGGCAAAGTTCTGTTAAATCTTCTGGACCTTTACCTTGTAATGTATCAATCGCTTCTTTTACTTCTAAAGCATTTCCAATTGCAAATCCAAGTGGTTGACTCATATCAGAAATAACCGCCATCGTGTTACGACCAACTTGTTTACCAATCGATACCATTGCGTGTGCTAATGCTTTTGCATCATCTAAGTCTTTCATAAATGCACCTGCACCAGTTTTTACGTCTAATACAATGGCATCTGCACCAGATGCGATTTTCTTACTCATGATTGAACTTGCAATTAACGGAATAGAATTCACTGTTGCCGTTACATCACGTAAACTATAAAGTTTCTTATCAGCTGGTGTTAAGTTCCCTGTTTGACCAATTACAGACACTTTATTTTCATTTACAAGGTTAATAAATTCTTCATTGGAAATCTCAGTATGAAATCCAGAGACAGCCTCTAATTTATCTATTGTTCCACCAGTATGACCTAACCCTCTACCACTCATTTTCGCAACCGGTGCGCCAACTGAAGCAACTAGTGGAGCAAGGACAAGTGTTGTTGTATCCCCTACACCACCTGTTGAGTGTTTATCCACTTTAATACCTTCAATCGCAGCTAGGTCAATTTGATCTCCAGACTCTACCATTGCCATCGTTAATGTTGCTCGTTCCTTTTCAGTCATATCTTGGAAGTAAATCGCCATCATTAACGCACTAACTTGATAATCTGGGATATCCCCGTTTGTATATCCATTAATAAAAAATCGAATTTCTTCTTCAGATAGTTCATTACCATCACGTTTTTTCTCAATTATGTCGTACATTCTCATCGTATCACCCCGTTTATAATGGTAAAGTTTGAATTATTTTTCTTACAAATTGTAAAAAGTCTTGTTTTACTTTATTCGTTGTCTCAATAACTTCATCATGTGTTAATGGTTGGTCTAAAATTCCTGCAGCCATGTTGGAAATACAAGAAATTCCAAGCACACGCATGCTAGAGTGATTAGCAACTGTTACCTCTGGCACGGTTGACATTCCGACTGCATCTCCACCCCAAGTTCGTAACATACGAACTTCAGCAGGTGTCTCATAAGCAGGACCAGTGTTACCAACATATACCCCAGTTTGTACCTTTATATTCAGTTGTTCTGCAGCTTGCAAAGCAAGCTGTACATATTCTTTATCATATGCAGATGACATATCAGGGAAACGTGCACCTAACTGTTCATCATTTGGTCCGATTAATGGACTTGTTCCCATATTATTAATTTGATCGGTAATAACCATTAAATCTCCGGGTTCAAAACTTTCGTTAATACCACCTGCTGCATTCGTAACGATTAAAGATTGGATGCCAAGTTCTTTCATAACACGAATCGGGAACGTTACTTGCTGCATCGTATACCCTTCATAAAAATGGAAACGACCTTGCATGACTAATACTTGTTTTCCTTCTAATTCCCCAACAACTAGTTGCCCTTTATGGCCAGAAACAGTTGATTCTGGGAAATATGGGATTTCATTGTAAGAAATAATCGTAGGATTTTCAATTTCATCTGCTAATACACCTAGGCCAGATCCTAAAACTAATCCTAATTCCGGTTGTGTTGTTAATTTACTTTGAATAAACTCGCTTGCTTCTTTTATGTTTGAATAATTCATAATCATTCTCTCCCAATTAAATTTCGTTTAAAAAGCTTGTTCCGTGTTCTGGTAGCTTTACATTAAAGTTATCTGCGATTGTTGCTCCAATATCTGCGAATGTTTTTCTTAAAGGTAGTTCTGTTCCTTCTTCTATTCCTTTATGGAAAACAAGAAGAGGAACATATTCACGCGTATGGTCTGTTCCATGGTGAATAGGGTCATTTCCGTGATCAGCCGTAATAATTAATAAATCATCATCTTTCATTTTATTTAATACTTCAGGAAGTCTTGCATCATATTCTTCAAGTGCTTTACCATAGCCTTCTGGATCTCTTCTATGTCCATATTTCGCATCAAAATCAACGAGGTTTAAGAAACTAATTCCGTGGAAATTCATGTCTAATGACTCTACAATTTTTGTCATTCCGTCATCATTGTCTTTCGTACGAATAGCTTTCGTAACCCCTTCACCATCATAAATATCAGAGATCTTCCCAATAGCAATCACATCATATTTTTCTTCTTCTAACGTATTCATCACTGTTTTACCAAATGGTTTCAACGCATAGTCATGGCGATTTGATGTACGTTCAAATGCTCCTGGTTCTCCAATGAATGGACGAGCAATAACACGACCGACCATATATTTTTCATCTAATGTCAATTCTCTAGCTACTTCACAAATACGGTATTGTTCTTCAATTGGTATGATTTCTTCATGTGCTGCAATTTGAAGAACGGAATCTGCTGACGTATAAACAATGAGCGCACCAGTTTCCATATGTTCTTTACCTAGTTCATCTAGAATAGCTGTTCCAGATGCAGGCTTATTTCCGATAACTTTACGGCCGGTACGACTTTCTAACTCATCAATCAATTCTTTTGGAAAACCATCCGGGAATGTTTGGAATGGTTGATCAATATGTAGTCCCATTATTTCCCAATGTCCTGTCATTGTATCTTTCCCAGTAGAAGCTTCCTGCATTTTTGTAAAGTGGGCTTTTGGTTTAACTGCTTTTTCGATTCCTTTAATTTCACGAATATTACTCAAACCTAATTCACCCATATTTGGCATATGTAAACCACCCATATGTTCGGCAATATGTCCTAACGTATCGGCACCTTTGTCATTGTATTTTTCCGCATCTGGCGCTTCACCAATACCAACAGAATCCATAACAATTAAAAATACTCGCTTAAATTTACTCATAATATAAAAACCTCCCAAACTTATGTTGTCTTATTTTATTATTAATATGTTTATTTGTTAGGTTGTAGGATGTCAGACAACTATAACTAAAATAGTACCTTGTCAAAATTTATTTGTACATAGAAATGGCTCCGGGAAAATTATCCTCTCTACTTCAAGCAAAGGAGCGACATCCGAATTAACATTGACTTCTATTAGATGGAGTCTTTGTTTCTTCCCGGAGTTACAAATAATATTTATACTAATTACTTCCCCCTACGCCCTTGGATGATATGCTTTGTACATATCTTTTAATCTACTTTTTGAGACGTGGGTATAGATTTGTGTAGTGGAGATATCAGAATGCCCGAGCATTTCTTGTACTGCCCTGAGGTCTGCTCCGTTTTCTAATAAATGTGTTGCAAATGAATGTCTTAACGTATGTGGCGTTATATCTTTACTAATATTCGCCTCATCTGTAAGCTTTTTCAATATCTTCCAGAAGCCTTGTCTCGATAAAGGTCGTCCATGTTGATTGACAAATAAACTTCTTTCTTCTTTATTCTTTTTAATTAATATAGTTCGAGATTTTTTTAAGTACGTTTCTAATGCTTGTTCCGCAACTTCTCCTAGAGGAACAATTCTCTCTTTCGATCCCTTTCCTGTACAACGAACGAATCCCATTGTTAAATGCAAATCATCTATTTTCAAGGAAACTAGTTCGCTTACACGGAGGCCAGTTGCATACATAAGTTCAAGCATTGCTTTATTACGAATATCTAATGGTGTTGTTCCCTGGATGTCTAACAGCTTGTCCACTTCTTCAAGGGACAAAACATCCGGCAGCTTTCGTTCTTTCTTCGGTGTTTCAATATGTAAAGTGGCATCATGTTTAACAATATCTTCACGCAGTAAAAAATGATGAAATTGTCTAATCGAAGAAATAGTTCTTGCAATGGTTGCGGATGACTTTCCTTCATCCTTCAATTGGTATAAGAAACTAATAATATCGGTTCTAGTAATCTCGTTCCATGAAGCATGATCCGTTTTTTTCATTTTCTCTGTGTATCTATGTAAATCACGTTTATAGGACTTTAACGTATTTTCAGATAACCCTCGTTCAATTTGCAGATAATGAAAGAAATCATTATAGGCATGATTTAACATTCTCTACTCCCCTAATCGAAAAAAGATATTTAAACGTTCCAAAAAGCTTTGTTCACTATTAAACACTTTTACAGACGGTCCCTCTGGTGTATCGTAACGATGAAATTGCTCATATTCAGAATGCATCACTTGTAAACCAAAGTAAAATAAACTTGTACACGCCACGAAAATAACAAAAACCTTGACCGTATCCCATACCATCTTTTTCATATGGCATTTCTCCTTTAATAAAATGTAGTAATATTAAAAGATATGCCTAAAAAGAATCACTTTATACATATAATAGAAAACTAGTCCAATAAAATTAACTGAACTAACTCACTCCGTTGATATAGTGAGGGTCGGGTGTAACAGGTTTAGGTGATTAGACTCGAGTTTCGGTTGATTAGGCCTGGTTTTGGTTGATTTCCACGCTATTTTGGGTGATTAGACTCGAGTTTCGGTTGATTCTCCTCAAGTTTGGTTGATTAGGCCTGGTTTTGGTTGATTTCCACGCTACTTTGGGTGATTAGACTCGAGTTTCGGTTGATTCTCCCCAAGTTTGGTTAATTAGACCCGATTTTGGTTGATTTTCACGCTACTTTGGTTGATTAGACTCGAGTTTCGGTTGATTCTCCTCAAGTTTGGTTGATTAGACCTGATTTCGGTTGATTCCCACGCTACTTCGGTTGATTAGATCGCATTTTAGGTCGATTCCCCATTAATTTGGTTGATCACAACCAGAAATCAGTTGATTAACCCTCATATAATATCAACCATATCTCCATTTTACACGAAAATATTATTCCTGAAAAATAAAATAATGCCTTCTCGGATGAAAAGGCATATGTATTACGTAGATTTAACTGTTGCAGTTTGACAAACTTTACATAATCCATGGAATGTTAAGCGGTGATCTTGCACTTGAAATCCCCATTGGGACTCGATAATTTTTTCTACATCACCTAATAAATCTTCCATAATTTCTTCAACCGAGCCACATTCAATACATACGAGATGATGGTGAAAGTGTTCGGCTCCTTCTTTACGAAGATCATACCTGGAGACGCCATCGCCAAAATTAATTTTATCTACAATTTTAAGTTCGGATAATAATTCCAACGTACGATATACGGTAGCAAGCCCAATTTCAGGAGCTTTTTCTTTTACTAACAAATAAATATCTTCCGCACTTAAATGGTCGGCCTCATGCTCTAACAACACACGTACAGTTGCCTCACGTTGTGGGGTTAGTTTATAACTCTGTGCATGAAGTTGCTTTTTTATTCGATCAATTCGATGTTCCATGGCGATTCCCTCCTCATATCCCATCTTTATTATATGCACACCGGAGAGTAGTGTCAAAGCATAAAGTGTAATTATTATAAAGTAATATTAGTTTTTAGGATAAAGTGATTTAATATACGATACCATTGCTTCATTTGATATATATGCTTCAATGATTGCCGGGATAAATGAAATAACGACTAATACAGCAAACGCAGTAATATATCTAACGAATGGTGCAAGTACTGGCCGTGATAATGATACTTTTCTAGTGAATAACTTGTTTAAAAGACTAATCGAAAAAATCATCGATAAACTACCAGCAATAATATAAATTGGTATGACGATAATATTTTGTGGTGCAATCGATAATGTTGCAAGTAGAAAACCATTCATACCAAGTTGATTAACGATAAACCCGACCGAAAAACCGACAACTAGTCCTTTAAGGAATATTAATATCCAGACGATTGGTAGCCCAATAACAGATAGACCAAGAACAAATAATAGTAACAAATATCGAATATGATAAAAAATACTATCTTTTAAAATCTCACTACTTGCGATTGGGTTCTCAGCGGATAGCGTTCCGAAAAATTGTTCTAAATAAAAGAATAAATCTTGTTTTTGGACGAAATGCATACTATTAACGATAATAGCCCCGAAAATAATCCCAGTTAGAAATAATATAATCATAAATACATATATCGTTGCGTATGTGCGAAAATGGTCTAGTAGATCTGATCGTCTATTCATAGGAATCCTCCATTCACTTCTTGTCTATATTAGAAGTTATGAAGAATCCCCTCGAATCATTCCTATCAAATCTATCTTTTTACAAATTAACTTTCCGAAACGGTACCATACTTCCCTCCACCACCAGCGTTAACCTGTAACTTACCTTCTCTCATTTGAATAATAGAATGAGCAAGTTTTTCAGGAATGGCTTCTATTAATTTTTCATATGGAACGTGGTGGATAATATTCATTTCTGTTTGAAAATGGTCTAATAATTTCTGAAACGTTTTCGGTCCTAGCTTTGGTAAGTATTCTAACGGTACTTGATATAAATACGGTGGTCTTGATGTATTTTCCCCATGAAAATCTTTCAATTCCAAAATTCTGTCCGCAACCCCTTTGACAATCTTCTTCGAACTACATTTTTCACAAATCGTTGCTTCAGGATCCATTGGATGGAGGCAAGCATCACAAACGGTATTATGATATTTGCCAAGTTTAGGATTCATGCCAAAGTTGCGGACGATCTTCCTACCTTCTACCTGGTGTAGTGCATACATAAACTCTTTAAATGATGGATCTTTCATTTCGATTTCCTGGTATTCTCGACCGATTTTAGCTAAGGAATGAGCATCTGAATTTGTAACAAATGTATAAGCATGAAGTTCAGAAATTTGATCAGCCATGAACGTATCAGAACTAAGACCTAGCTCAATACCATCAATTAAATCTGGGTCTAATACTTCTTCTAACGATCTCTTTACACCTTTTCCATATAAACTTTTATATGGTGTAAACACATGTGCTGGAATAAAAAGTCCTGAAAGTTCTTTTACTTTATATTGTAGTTCCTTTGCTGAACCATAGTATCGCTGGGAACTTAAAGTAATATTTTTCATCTTAGATACGAGCCATTCCGAGAATTGTTCCATTTCTGCTAAAGTTGGTAGAAAACAAAGTACATGGATAGGTCCTTGACAATTTTCATCATAGACTTCTATTTCTGAACCAAGCAGCAAAGTTACCTCCTCAAACCTAATTCCCCCATCGTCTAATTCATAAGCTTGTCCTTGTTCAATTAATTGTTTTAATTCAAGTTGCACATTTGGTGATTGGCAATCAATGACACCAATTAAGTTGATTCCTTTATTTCTACTTGATTCTTTCAGGATATTTGTAATCGTTAAATTCTTTGATGCCGTTATCTTTACTGGGCCATTAAAAATATCCCTTCCAATATGAATGTGCATGTCTGCAAAATAAGTTTGTAACATATTAACGTAACTCCTGCATCTCTAAATATAAAATGGCATAATTTGTTTTGGCATCATGGATTCGTTGTTCACGGACCAATTGTTTCGCTTCTTCTAATGTGACTTCTAGTATTTCTACAAATTCATCTTCATCTAATGCTGGAGGGTTTTCTAGCTTCTCCAGATCATCTGTTAAGTAAATGTGCATAAGTTCATCTGCGAAGCCTGGAGAAGTATAGAAAGAGGTCACTTTCGATATACTTTTTGTTGTATAGCCCGTTTCTTCTTCTAATTCCCTGACGGCTGTTTTTTCTGGATCCTCTCCTGGTTCTAATTTTCCAGCTGGAATCTCGATAATTGATTTTTCTAGTGGCTTTCGGTATTGTTCCACAAGTACAATTTTATTATCTTTTGTAATCGGAATGATGGCCACTGCACCGGGGTGTTTAATCAGTTCCCGTTTGGACGTGTTCCCATTTGGGAGTTGGACATCATCAACTTGTAACCTCACTACTTTCCCATCAAAAATTTGTGTTGTTTTGATTGTTTTTTCTTCGAATTTTTTCATGTTTGTCATCCTTTATGTACGAAACTATGCTTTAATTTTAACATAGGAAAATTACAAAGTTAATCTTCACTCTGCACTTTGTAATGCATCCATATCGAACCTGAATCAAATTGTTTTACCTGTTTGAGTTCTAATTTAGTTATGTCATGAACAGAATGTAGTTCATCACAATCGAAAAGAGCAGGTGTAAGCTTTCCACCAACGACGACAGGTGCAAATACAATGCTAATTTCATCAATTAATCCATTTCTTAAAAAAGCACCATTTATACCTCCACCACCACTGATGCCAAGTGTACGGAATCCCATTTCATATAACTTCTGTAACGCTAAAGTTAAATCAATATGTTCCCCAGTACCTGATGTTATATAAGTAATACCTTTCTTTTCAAGTTGATCAATATATTCTTTTGGTACATCTTCTCTTGTAACAACGATTAAACCTTCTGTTTGCTGCCAATTTATCCTCCCTCTTCCATCAAAAACAATATATGCTTTCGATTTCTTTGGTTCATAAATCGGCTGTTCTAATTCTATCCAATGACCTCCATACACCATTAATGTTTCACTACCTGATACTAAGCCATCACAATCTAATTGATCGTATAACCGATACGTAAGGTCATGTGCTTCTCCATCAATCCCATATTTAGTCCATTCTGAAACATTATGATTAGGTGCAGTTGTTATTTTGCCATCAATTGAAGAAAATACGTTTAAAATTACTTTTGGTCTTTTCAAACTTCTCCCTCCACCCTTTTATTTTTTAACTTGTCTTAATATTAAAATTTCTTTTCAATCACTGTAAGCAAATTTATTTGGCAATCTGTATTCGTTCCAATATGATTAACACTAGGAGGTTGGTAGCATGTTAAAAAGAAAACTCGGTAAATCAGATTTGGAAGTTTCTGTACTGACCTTAGGGTGTATGTCACTTGGTACAGATAAAGAAAAAGCAAAAAATATAATCGATTTTGCCTTGGATACAGGAATTAATCATTTAGATACGGCAGATTTATATGACTTTGGCTTAAATGAGGAAATAGTTGGCGAGGCAATTAAAGGAAAACGTGATCAGATTGTTTTAACAACAAAAGTTGGAAATCACTTTAATAAAGAGTCTAAAGCTTGGTTCTGGGACCCATCGAAGCCATACATTAAATCAGAAGTTAAAGAAAGCTTACGTCGTCTACAAACAGATTATATCGATTTTTACATGTTACACGGAGGTACACTTGATGATCCAATCGATGAAACGATTGAGGCATTTGAAGAATTAAAACAAGAAGGTGTTATCCGTGCTTACGGTATCTCTTCTATTCGACCAAATGTCATTCGTGAATATGTGAAGCGATCTTCCATTGACGGGGTGATGACCCAGTACAGTCTTTTAGACCGTAGACCGGAGGAAGAAATACTTGATTTACTACATAAAAATAATATAAGTGTACTTGTTCGTGGACCATTAGCTAAAGGAATGTTGAGTAATCGTGCCAAAGAACAAATCATAAATAAAGGGAAAAATGGCTTCTTAGACTATTCATTTGAAGATTTAATAGCTACAAATGAAAAACTATCTTCTATCACAAACAACATGAATGAGTTAGCATTGCAATACGTGTTAACACATCCTGCCGTAGCAACTGCTGTATTTGGTGCTAGTTCCATTGAACAAGTTAAAGAAAATACCGCCATTGCTATGGATAAGACACTTTCAGAAGAAGTTTATCATTTATTGAAATCAAGCACGAAAGAAAACCGGTATGAAGACCATCGTTAATGTGGAGGGATTGAATGAGGAAGTTACAGACGATTACTTTAGATAATGTATCATTCCAATTACAAGAAAAATATAACTTTGATTGGCTGACAACTATGGGCAATGTGTTTAAAGTCTTCGATGAACAAGATTCAGGTAATATTAGTTTCGGCATTGAAAAAGATGGAATGAAGAAGTTTATTAAATTTGCTGGGGCAAAAACAAAGGAATACAATGGCAAACCCGAGGACGCAATCAACACATTAAAGAAATCAGTTCATATTTATAACGATTTGCAACATAAACAATTAATCCGTTTACTTGATAATTTTGAAGTAGAGAATGGTTATGCGCTAGTATTTGAGTGGTTTGAAGGTGAATGTCTGCACTCCCATTGGGCCTTTCCCCCACCACTAAAATACACACATCCAGACTCACCTTATTTCAAGTTTAAAAACTTACCTACTCACACTCGATTAAAGGCTTTTCAAAGTATTTTAGAGTTTCATGTCCACGTTGAAAGAAATCATTATGTTGCAGTAGATTTTTATGATGGCAGTGTTTTATATGATTTCAATCAGCATGAAATAAAGATTTGTGACATTGATTTATATAAGAAAAAACCATTTACTAATCAGATGGGGCGACTTTGGGGTTCATCTAGATTTATGTCACCTGAAGAATTTGAGCTAGGGGCTGAAATTGATAGTCGAACAAATGTATTTAATATGGGGGCTATTGCTTTTGCATTACTTGGCGGCGAAACAGATCGTTCCATTACTAAATGGGATGCTGGTAAGGAACTTTATGAAATTGCTACAAAAGCAGTAAGCCAAGATAGGTCAGTAAGATATGCGACGGTAGAGGAATTTTATAACGTTTGGTCGGGGGTTGCTAGCAACTTAAATTCTACTATTTCCGGAAACTAGGGGTAATTGATTTTACCCCTTCTTCTCCATTCATCTTACTTGATATAAAGCTGATAAATTTGTTCTGCCACTTCTTTCGGTCTAACATCCATTTTCGTTAATTCGTTTATTTCAATCCACATCGGCTCATATGTACCTCTATTTCGCTCTTTATTCGTGTACTCTTCCCCTTTCCCAGTTCCTATGAGTCCATTTGTAGTTTCTGCTAAGAAAAAGTATTGTGTACCATTAAACTGTACTTCGGAAAAAAGCTTGTTTATTTTCACTTCTACCCCTAATTCTTCTATCGCTTCTCGCTTTGCAGCATCTATTGGAGTCTCTCCCTTTTCGCTTTCTACTCCTCCACCTGGAAAAACATAATACACGGAATTTTCTCTCTCGCGTTTTATCAGAGCTACCTTATCATTTTCAATAATTACTACTGCTCCTCTATCCCTCATTATTTGTTTATATAGCCTTTAATTTATTCTTTATTTCATCATACGTTTCTACCGTTTTATATTTATTGATGGAGAATCCATTTGCCACGGTAATAATATTTCCTTTTACATCTAAGATTAACAACGTGTTAATCATTATTTTTTCATTTGACTTCTGTTCAGTTACTTCTATAAAATTGTTCAAATTACTCCACTCCTTATCTAATAAGATATTTACACATTCTACAACTATTATACTAATGAAACTATAACATGAAATACTACAATCTAATGCTTTACAAACAATTATTCCCTCCTAAATGGAATTAGTCTGTCCTTCTGTTCCCAATTTCAATCATATTCTCGTTGAATATTTTATAAGATAACTATGTAGGTATTAATAACTAATACCTATATATCAAAGGAAGGAGTTGATTGTATGAATTTTTGTATTCATTGTGGGATGAAATTGGAATCAAACCAGCGTTTCTGTATTCATTGTGGACAAGAACGAGAAACAACAATCGAACAAAATACAACACCTGTCTACACTCATACTACCCCGAGAAGTAATACCCCACCACCACAACAACGAACCCGAAAACCGATGACGAAACAGAAGAAAATAGTAATTTGGACAATCGCAATCATACTATGTGGATTGTTTGCCGCACATCAATTTCTTGAAAACTATTATGACCCAATGAAGAGTTTTCAAGCTTTAGATGAAGCAATCATTACGAATAACTATGAAAATTTTATTGACTCACTAACATTTGAAGAAAATGCGATTATTGATGAGGAAAGTTACTTCAAATACATAAAAGAGATGGAATGGGAACATATCAAAGAACAAGCCACCCCCATTCTTAAAACATCTTTAAAAACCAGTCAATCGATTTCAAGTTACCAGGGGAACGAATTATTTATATTAGAACAAAAAGATGTCTTATTTGGTTTATATAGCAAAATTTCCTGGAGAGCTGTACCTACTGAACTTCATGTTGCGACAAACTTAGATGATACTGAAATTACAATTAATGATTTTAATACTGTTATTCAAGCGAATAACCTAACGAAAATCGAATCGATTTATCCAGGTAGTTATGAAATTTCAGGAAATTCAACAAGTCAATTTGGTGAATTTGCATTGGAAATACCAATAGAAATTGAAACAGACATCTTAGAAGTTTCTCTGGAATTCCCAGCTGTGTTTTATACGATAAACACCAATCTTCCTGAATCGACCTTATTAATAAATAATAAACATTCTGGAATAACTTTAGATCATTCTCAGCAATTAGGTCCATTCCCTGAGAGTAGTGCTGTTACTTTACAAGCCGAATCCACCAATGCTAATGGTGAAAGAATCACATCTAATGTTGTTTCTCTTGATGATTATCCAAACGGAGGAGAAATTCTATTACTTTTTGAAAATAGTGACTTAGATGTAGCTTCTGAGACGGAAGAAGTTGAAGAAGAAGAGCAAGATGAACAAGAGGAAGAACAAGAACAGGAAGCAGAAACTGTGGAAGAAGCGGATAAAGAAGTGGATCATACTTTAGCTGGTGATCAAGTGCTGCGTTTCCGAGAAAGGTATGAACAAGCTTTAAACGAAGTAAACTTTAGCTTAATTGAACCTTTTCTACAACCAAATAGTCAAATCTATAAAGATTTAAAACAATATATTGCTGACTTAAAAGGTTCCTCCTTTCACTTCGATTTTGAAAGTAACGAAGTATTAGCAATAAAAGTAGTTAATGAAGATACCATTGAAGTAACAACGAGAGAGACATTTACATTTACAAACCATCTAAATCAAGAAATTTACTATGATCGAGAAAAAGTATATACAGTACTCTATACCAGGGATAAATATTTACTAGTAGATGTAAAATACGTAGAAACCAATCGTTCGTCTGATTAGGTGAATGTTGTTAAATAGAAAAAGGACAGAATGGGCGTTCATTCTGTCCTTTTATGTTATAAAATCTTCTTAAAGCATATTCATAATTTCTTCAAATGCTTTTAAATAATTATCTAAGTAATTATTCACAATAAAATACGAAATTACAATTGCAACGACTCCAGAAGCTAAACTAATATAGACACGTTGCACAGTGATATTTTCTGTGTTCACGAATGTCAGGATAACTGGAATGATTACCGTGATAAAGAATAATGACATCATTAATAGGATTAGTGCAAAAGAGCTCGAGCCAAGAAGCGAAATTATTAATGCTAATCCATTTAAAAGGACGAATGGTACGACTAAACCACTAAATCTAGTTATTAAAGTTTTAAAATCTAATGTGCTCTTTGCGATTTTAGACATAACAATCATACTTCCTAATCCAACTGCTAAGAAGATGATCGAAATAAATGCTCCCCGTAAAAATGTATCAAAAAATTCCACTTTTACGTCAAGTGTTCCCCCATCCAAAAATCCGTAAAGTAAATCCTCATTGCTGAAAAGATTGGCAAACTGTTCAGGATAGATAATGGCATACGCTAATATTTCCATAAACTCAGACATTCCAGGTGATCCAGTGAATGCACTCAATGCTGTGTCTACAATCATTTCTAAAAATGACTTGGCTATTAAATAAAAAGCAATTCCAAATGTAACAATATAGAGACCGATACTTATTAAACCACCGCTAAAGTCCTTTTCTCCTAAAGTAAAAGCATTCGTAGGATTTTTAATCAATTGAGTAAAACTCGTTTTATACTCTTGTAATGTCGTCCCTTGTTTAGTTGGATTGTTCGTTGAAACTTGTTGATACGATTGTGTTAATTGTGGTTGTGATTCAGTTGATTCAACATGTACACGATCTCCTTCATGTTGAATTGGTTGTGAGTTTGTAGATTGTATTGGTGTAGGTTCAGGCTCAATCACTAGTTGACCTCCACATAACTCACAAAATTTACCTCCAGGCTGCTTATGATTGCAATTACTGCAAATCATTATATTCACCATCCTTTTTTCTTTTTATGTAATCACTACATAGTTCGTAACCTCCCTATCCTCCTTCCCCTTTTAACCCGGTAGAATAAATGACTTCATATCATTTGTACTACCTAAAAACAGTCGTTCTTTTTACCTATATGCTTATCCAGTTTGTAATATTCAGAATTATATTCGGATTGTCCAAAGAAAATAGTAAACTTACTTACTTTTTTTACGTAAGATAAACAGTAAAACATTGCACACAGAAAAAAGCGCACTTTTATTAAGAAATCTAAAAATACTTATTATTCGGCTTGTAAGTCTAACTTTTAGTTTACTAACTAACTTTTCGTGTTATAATAAACATAGAAACATATTTAACACATAAAATAAAAAAGACCGAAGATATTGGCGTATCTCCGGTCAGTAATAATCGCTTCCCCTTCAAGAGGGGTCTGCGCATGCAAGGAATAGACCTCACACGGCTGGAACCTTAGGGAGGTCTATTTTTTTTGGTCTAAGATCGTCACAACGAGTGTTGCAAAGGCAATCATTAACACCAATGTTTCATAAACAGACAAGGCAACACCCCCTTTCGTCATAGCATATCGCAAGACACTACAACGATGAGAATGCGCCGACCCCCCTTAGGAAATCACGATTATTACTTGTCTATATTATATCACTATCGAATCCATAATTATAGATTATTTGAATTATTAGGAAATTAGACAGGGGTAAGGGTTGATACCCCCTTCATAATTACTATATTGTAGAAAACAAACGTCTTTCAAAGGTTGATTTCATGTTAAGACCAATTCAAAACTCCATTAATGATAAGTCAACCAACCTATTAGAAATGGAGAAAGTATGAAATAGCGCTATTAGCAGATTGAAGATAGACAGTTTATACAGTTGGATCAATAAGATTATTATTTAAAAGCCTCTCACTTATCCTTCGCTTTCGATACAGCATTCTTCCTGCCTCGGCAATATCTTTAACAGCCGATCGATTAATAACCGCACCAAAAATTAGACCTGCAATCGGAATCATTTGGAATAACTTTTTCCAACCAAATTGGTCTCGATATGTGAAAAACACTTCCCTCCAACCTTGTAACTCAGACATAACTAGCCGATTCGTATCTTCATCCGGATGGTCAAATTTCGATAAAGTAGTCAATATCGCTTGTTTACCTACATAATCTGAAGAAACAAATTGTAGTACTTTAACAATAAATAAACGCTCTTTCACATCCGTTGGATCAAAGCCATAACAAATCGCAATATCTTGCACAGTCTTCAGTTGTAAACCAAGTAGGAATGGAATATCAATAGCTAGTGTAAAAATCCCTCCGAACCCAGTACTGGCTCCCTGTGCAGTTGCTATCTTTTTTCTGTTTTTTGAAATGTTTTCGGCAGCTCCATCCATTTCTTCTACAGATAAATAACGTACATCTTCTAATGTTTCCATGTTTTTTTCCGGATAGTATTCGGTTATGTTAGAAACAGAACTTAAGTAACGTCCTCCTGTTTGGATATAATTCCCTGTCTCATCTAGCATCTCGCCAATTTTCTGTTGGATAATAGCCGGTGTAAATCTATCTAATATTTTAAATGGAAGTCTACCCAGTTTTCCCAAAACCATAAGTCACTTTGATCCTTCTCCCATTTTTGAATAGTAATTAATTCCTGTTCTAGCCATTCTCTCGATTCATGCATGAGTTCTTACTCCTTTTATTACTTGATTGCTTTCGTTCTTGATGACACCAGACTATCATACATGATAATTTAAATTGTTGTTAAGGGATATCTCGGTAATAGGAAAAGCGACTCTCCACTTTAAAGTTTTCTTCCCTTAAAGTAAAAGCCATCTCTTTCAAAACGAACCGTATTATCAAAAGGATAAATATACATATCGTAATCAATAAATTCTGCTTGGATCCGATAAGCAAAGTTTATTAGTTTTTTATTAACAGTAAGAATTGGCGTGTCACCATTATAAAGCTGCGGAACGACTTGAATATATGATTTTAAGTTATATTTCTCTCTAAGCTCATTGATAATGAATATTTTACTTCGTAGTTTATCGACTAACTTGTCAAATTCTACTTCCACATCCGTTGACTCAATATATCCGCTATCTAATTCCCAACTTGTATCTGGATAATACCGTTTTATAGCAGGTTTGTAGGTACCATGAGGTGGCACCATTTCATCGCCTTTTTTACAAGTTCTTGTCGGCTCAATTCCCAGTTTCTCGGTTACTTCTTCTAGAGGAAAATCATCACCGTATAGGGTTAAGTAAACTTTAATTTCAGATTTGTCTTCAATTAACTCTACTTTTCCGTGTTTAATAAATTGCTGCATTGTCTTCATGATGGATTGTAATACATCAAGACTAGTTTCGACCCAATACGAATCGAGATAATCGTTCCCACTAGCATAGCCGACAGTTAAATGTTCTTTTTCTTCTAATACTTGTACTTCTTCCAATACTAATTCCCCATCATCCCCAAAAAATATTAACCCTTTATTTTGTCTATTTAATAAGACTTGAAGTACTTTCTCGTCTGTAATATGGGGAGAAAACCAAACTGCATGAACTCCCGGGTACACTTGATGTTTGAGAAAATATGCTGCAACTTTCGATCCTAACCCCATGGATACAAAATGAATGGTTGTATAATGATGTTCTTGTAAGAAAGATATAATCATTTCATTCACGGCAACAGGTAATATATCTTCATCTAATTCTTGAAAGGCGTACCGAAAATCAAGTACATCAAAATTATCCTCCCAGAATACCCTTCTTGCATAAAAAAGAACAGGTGCTTGTGTACTATATTCTTTATCAGGGAGCACAATTACTAACTTTTCATTATCATTATTCTTTTGATTCAATGTAAAAGGTATGCTTAGCCCTAACGCTTCCATCGTTCCTTTAGTAGTTTGCAATAATGACTTCCTCCAATTTAACTAATTGTTTTCATAATTATTTTTATTATACGATATTGTCGTTTTATTGCGAACACTTATGATGATTGTTATATCCAAAAAAAGGATATGTTGTAACTTTACCTTTACAACATATCCTCTCCATTCTAATTAACTCCCTGTTAGTTCTCTTTTTTTCTTTAATAGCTCCTGAAATTCTTGTTCCAATGATTCTGAAGGTTCTAGGCTGAGGCGACTGAGCACTTCAGAAATCTTCATTTCTACTAGAAATATGTCTTCATCCAACTCTTCTTCTGTATGTTTCATTTGAGCTTGATTATACTCGTCAAATGTTCCATCGAAGAAATGCATATGTTGTTCTCTAATTTCCAATATTTTTTTAGCTACATTTTCTATTAATCTTCGGTCATGGGATACGAAAATAACGGTACCTTCGTATTCTTTTAACAAGGATTCTAACGCTTCTACTGCTTCTGTATCTAAAAAGTTCGTTGGTTCATCTAATACTAGTGTATTGATGTCACTTAAAAATATCTTTGCAAGAGCAACTTTTACTCGCTCCCCACCACTTAGTACGTCAACCTGTTTATAGACATCATCGCGATAAAAATGCATTCGTGCTAGTACCGTACGTATTAATGTTTCACTTTGCTTCGAACTGTTTTGGACGTTTTCCAATATAGTTTGCTTGGAATCAAGTACCGATAAATTTTGACTGAAATATCCTAACTTTACAGAAGGAGATAGATGTATTTCCTTTTTTTGATTCATAAGCATTTTTACAAAAGTTGTTTTACCACTACCATTTGGACCGATAATAGCTAACTTATCGCCACCACGTACATGAAAACTTACGTGATGCCATAATATCCGCTTCCCAATTTTTCCTTCTAGATCTTCCACCCGCATAACAATACGGTTCTTAAATGTATCCTCATTTGGTAAATCCATTTTAATTGGAGCTAAGTCTTTTACTTTCTCAACACTTTCTAACTTCTCCAGTCTAGTTTCGATTGCTTTAGCGGTCTTTTGAAGTTTCTTTTGTTTCTTAGCAAAGTATGGTTTAGCACCTGTGATTTTCGCTTCAGACTTGCTTGTTTGTTTTGGTTTCTTCGTCGCTCTTTCCGCTTTTTGTTCCTTTTTCTTTAACGCTTCCTCGAGTTGTCTTTTCTTTTTTTCGTATTGCTCATAAGCTTGCTTCTTCTGTTCATCTTCTAAGTTCTTTTGTTCCATATACTGACTATAGTTTCCAGAATAAACATTAATTTTCCCTTCATCCAATTCCCAAATTGTGGTACAAAGTGTATCCAAAAACTTTCGGTCATGGGAAACAAGGACATAGGCACCTTGCCATTCAGCTAATAAATTTTCTAACCATTCAATATGATCGGCATCAAGATTCGTAGTTGGTTCATCAGCAAGCATCAGTTCTGCTTGTTCAATGACGGCATCACGTATATACTCTTGTGTTACTTCCCCACCACTTTTCACCGAATCGATTCGCTTAAATTGAGGGATTAGATCACATGTCGTATATCTATTTACCTTCCCTTCTTCTGGTCTACGTTTACCACTGAGGATTTCTAGTAACGTCGTTTTCCCACTTCCATTAAGTCCAACTAATCCAATCCGATCACCTTGATGAATTTCTAAATGATTTATATCTAATAAAAGCCTGTCGCCAATATATTCTTTAATTGTTTGTGCTTGTAACAACATCATCATATCATCTCCACATCTTAAATTTTGGAGACAAAAAAGCCCCCTATATATTCGTTCTGAATAGGAGGCATAAAAATAGTGTGTATACCAAAATAGAGACACCTCTCCCTTGGCTTACTAACATCATACACCAATCCTATTCTAGAACATTACAATCGAAAAAAGCACAGAGATATCCCGTCTATCTGCTTTATTGCTTTTCAATTGAATGTCAAATTCATAGGATTAGTTGTACATGTTAATAAATTCACCCTTCCACTGTTTAATTAATTTTAGTTTAGCTTATCACATTTATAATTGTCAACCGGGTAATGGCCCAACTTTAACACTTTAGTGTGTGGGGGACTGTCCCCCTTAAATCACTTCTACATCTTCGCTTCGCTTGTAGTACCAATCTTGTATGCTTAAGGCATATGGTAATGGGATGTCTTGAATCGTTTCCATATGAATTGGTGTAGAACGATTAATAGTTGTTACGGAAGATACTTGGAATCGCTTTTGTAATCGTGATTGGGAATAACTCATCTCGACGACATTTTTTCGTTTCGTGATGAACATGCGACTGGTTAAACCACCCTTCCACCATTGAACTTGATCACCTTCCAATATATATCGGGTATGGAAATAATCTAATACACGATTGATTACAATGATAAATAGAAGGATAAGACTCAACGCCCACCAGGATAAAAACAAGAAAGAAGGTTTGAAGTATATTAGAGCCACAGTTGCTAATAACCAGAACCAACTCGGTCGAATTAACTTTAAGAAGAGAGCCACACGTGGCAACTTCTCTAATTGGTCATGTATTTGATAATTAGGTAATATTTCTTCTATTAGCTCATAGGCTTCTTGGAGCGGTAAGAAAGGATAAAGAGAATTGACGTTTACCTTACCATCTTCCTCACCTGCTTTGGCAGAACTAATAATTTTAACTTCTGCTAAACCAAATAGTCGTTTTAATACGGTTTGTTGTATTTCCAAACCTTGGATTTTATTCTTCTCAATTGAAAAATAACTCTCATTCAAAACACCACGCTCAATATAAATATGTGTTGTGTCGGAAGAAATCTCATATTTTCCATATCGAATAAATGTTGTAGCAATTCCAAAGCAAACAGAAATAATTACTGCAAACGTAATAACCACTCCAATTATCCAAGAACTATCCAAGAACGTTTGAACGACACCCTCCAGTTCATATCGATCCTCCAAAAATGGTTGTACATATTCAAATCCACCTGCAATGATTGGAATAATGGCAAGGAAGCTTAACGAAGTGAAACTTGCCTTCCATAAGTCTTTTTGTCGTGGTGTAAAATGTAAGGTGCGTTCTTTTGTTAGCTTAGTGTTTTTCGTATTTACTTGTTCAATCATCTCACCATCGTTTAATTCGTTAGTTTCATCATTCTCACTAACGATATCTTTTTCTACTTTTATTAAGTCTATCAATTCATCAGCATGCTTTTTAGTAATAACTTTGAAATGAATGGAGTCGTCTAATCCATCCATTGCTGTTTCAAAAGTTAAGGAAGTTAGACCGAATATTTTATGAAAGATCTCCGTCTTTCGGGTTATGTTTTGAATTCTAGAAAATGGTATTGTACTCGTTTCTTTTACAAATATACCTTTATGAATATAAAAAACTTTCTCTTTCCATTCATACTTCTCCACAAACCAAGAAACGATAATATTAAAGATCATCATAATAATAACAACAATAAATATGTATCTCCCGTACTTCATCATCCACATATCTGAATCATGATTAACAACGAATAAGATAATGATGATAAATAGACTGTTTTTCAGTAAATGAAACAGCCGATAAAGCATTGTCAATGGATGGTACCGCATCATTCACCCACTTCCTTTAACTTCGCAAATTCTGCTAATTTTTCTCTTAATGAAAAGGCAACTTCCTCTTCTAGTGCAGGAATGACATGAGAAGAGCCAACGGTTTCCACAGAAATGGAACGAATTTGATAGCGTTTCATAATTGGTCCTTGAGTCGTTGTCACGGATTGTATTTTTGTCATTGGAACAGTAACCCATTCTTTCTGAAAGATGCCATAACTTAATTGAAGATATTCTTCGTCAAATTGATAACTCCAACTGCGATAATAGTAGTGCGGTTCAAATATAGACCAAATTGTCATAAAAACATTAAGCACGATTAATCCAATTAGAACCCAGTAAATCCATGTTGGCCAATCGAAATAACTATACATCCATATTAAAACTCCGAGTATGATAAATTGTATAAATTTAGAAATTAACGCAGTAATTCGTTTTATTTTCGGATATATTGGTGATAACGTATTTTCTAGTTTTCTATCAGACATAATCAACTTCTCCTCCTAATTCATAATCCTCTATTAACGTAATACGAAATAAAAGCGAAAATGTTTTCAATTTGTAGAATTATTTCCTTTTTATATAACTTAGTTGCTCATTAATTACAATATAATCTTCACTTAGATAAAGCAAAAGAAATAACGTGAGTACAAGTCTTACGTTCCACTAGCACAAACATAAGATTCTATATTTCATGTTGCATAAGTCTCCATAACTTTATTTGATAGTGTTTCAATAGAACTTTTTAAATTTTCTTCCAGCTGTAAAAAATCATTCATCCCATCCTAATAAGAAAAGACCAACACTACTAAGTAGCATTGGTCTTTCATTCTATTACATGACGGCACGCATCACTTGCTTCACATAGAAATAGCGGACAATTAAGAAATAGATAATCTGAATTAATGTAAAACTTCCTAATACGATAGAAGCTTCTACTGTTAAATTGTAATTAAAGAAATTGGATAGAGCTGTAAGTGCAACTGCACCGTGGATTAAGGCCACTACAATTGGTGAGAAAAATAACAAGGCAACTTGTCGATTGACCACTTTTTTCAACTCAGAATCGGTTAAGCCAATTTTAGCAATCGAACTGAATTTCTGTTTCTCCCCTTCTAAATCAGTAAACAAACGGAAATATAAGAAACTACCAGCGGAAACAAAGAAGACAATCCCGATAAATAAGCCAATAAAAAGAATCGGTCCAAATGTTTTATCAATTTCATATAATTGATAGTCTATCGCAGTTACTTTATATTCGATAGCTTCGTTAATTTTACTTCCAACTTCAATTAGTTGTTCTTTCCCAGCATCCTCTGCTTTCCAAACAGCAATAAAATCACGATAGTCTGGAGAAGTAAATTTTTCAAATACGTTATCATGAACAACATAATAGCCAGTCATGATATTGAGCACTTCCGTATCAACAACCTGACTAGGAAGTACAATAGTACCATCCTTTAGCGCTATAGGAGAATCCATTAATAGTTCACTAGCTTTTGGTCCCTCCGAAAGCATTGCACTACTTTGTTCCACAACAATCGCTTCTTGCTCGGCTGGATGTACTTCAGATTCTCCAATTAAAGCAGCAAAACGATTATAATCTGAAGCCTTCACAACTAGTACTCGAGCATCTGGGATCAAATTATCAAAATAGGTTAATTCCAATGTTTCCATCTTTGAATCAATTTTTTCCTCTTCTAAAATCCCATTAATAATAGATAAATCATTCTCTATAGTCTCATTTGAATCGTTCCCCCATGGAGAATACGAGAGTGTATACTGATTAACTTCTTTCATTCCCTTGGTTAGATATGATTGAAATCCATATAACGTACCAATTGCACTAAATGCTACGGTCGAAATAATTGCCACCATAAAGAATGTTCGCGCATTATCTTTCATCCGAAACGATAAATCAGAGAATAATAACATGTTCGTCTTGCGCCAGAAGACAAGTTTATTTCCTTTTAAGCGACGTATGATATAGACACTCAATTGGGTAAATAGGAGATATGTTCCAAGTGTAACAACAAGAACAACCGGTATTAATGCAGCAACTACTTGAAGCCCTTCTACATAAAGGGATACACCATATCCTACTGCAATTAATAACGCTGCAAAAACAGATAGAATGACCGAAGCTTTCGGTTCTCCTTTTGATTTCTTATCCCCTTTAATTAAATCTACTAATTTATTTGTCCGCAATATAAACGAAACAAATAGAGAAATACAGAAAAATAGAAAGATAAAACTTATAAACGTAATGATAATCGCCCATGTTGGGAAATAAAAGTATAAGGATTCTTCAATAATTAGTACATTTTCTGCGATAAGTAAAATGGCTTTTGCAAAAACTAAACCCGTTAAAATTCCACCTACCGTAGCAAAAAATCCAATTAAGATATTTTCTAAAAAGACCATCCATCGAATTTGCTTGTTCGATGCACCAAACATAATAAGCAAACCGAACTCTTTCTTTCTCGATTGTAAAAATGAACTCATCGAATAAAGAACGAAGAAGAAAGAGAACACATAGATGATTCCTCCAGCAACTGCCATTCCAATTAAGGCATTTTGATTCACTTTCCCACCCGAAAAAGCAGGGTGAAATGCGAAAATTGCAAACGTGAAAAATACCATAACTGTAAACAAACTACTTAGGAAGTAGGCAATGTATAGTCGTTTATTACGTAAGACATTATTAAACGCGAACTGACGAAAAGTCATTGCCATCCCCTCCCATCAATGAGAGCATGTCAATTATCTTTTGGAAAAATGCTTGCCTACTCTCCCCACGATGAATTTCTGAATGTAGTCTTCCATCTCGAATAAAGACAACACGATCCGAGTAACTCGCTGCTTGCGGATCATGGGTTACCATTAATAGACTTGTTTTTTCTCTTTCATTAATAGAAACAAGCATTCCCATCACATCTTTGGATGCTTTCGAATCTAAGTTACCTGTAGGTTCATCTGCTAATAATAACTTTGGTTCATGGATCATTGCACGAGCAATCGCTACACGCTGTGCTTGCCCACCAGATATTTCGTAGGTTCGCTTACTCATAATGGCTTCAATACCGAGTGATTTAGCTAACTGATGAGCTTTTTCCTTCATTTCTTTAACACGAGTTCCATCTAATGTTAATGGTAAGACGATATTTTCTTCTACCGTTAATGTATGGAGTAAATTAAAATCTTGGAAAATAAAGCCTAATTCATTGCGTCGGAATTTTGCTAACGCATTTTTCTTCAATTTATGGGGATCTCTCCCATCAATTTCAACTTGTCCTGTCGTAGGTGAATCATTCGTTGAGATGATATTCAATAATGTCGTTTTCCCACTACCAGATGGTCCCATAATCGCGACAAATTCACCTTTTTCAATTTCTAAATCAATATCGGTTAACGCTCTGTATGCTACTTTTCCTTCATAAATCTTACTAACTTTTGTAAGTTTAAGCATAATCATTCTCCTCTCAATACTTCATCTAGTACAAAGTATAGCCCGTTACAAGACCAGTCAACCATCGATTATGCTTTCACTAATCTTACATTTGTGTAAGGTTTTGTGTAGGAGTAAAAATGATTCGAACAATGGTGCCTTTTCCAACTGCAGACTCTAATTCAAGTTCATGTTCTAATCGTTCTGTTACTTCTTTCACTAAATAAAGTCCCATTCCTGTCGATTCCCGGTACTTCCGTCCATTTTCACCAGTGTAAAATTTATGAAATACCCGCTTTTGATCGACAACTGGAATTCCAACTCCAAAATCTTGTACTTCTAGTACTGCCTCGCCTGAGCGCTCAAATAATGTAATAACTATCTGATTTGATTTTCCAGTTGAATATTTAACTGCATTATGGATTAGTTGAGACAGAATAAAGAAAAGCCATTTTTCATCGGTCTCTACAGTAATTCCTTTAGTCTTTTCTTTCAATTGTGGGTATACTTCATTTCGTATGTACAAACGTTTGTTTTCTTGATTAACTTCATGGACGAGTTTAGCTAAGTGAACTGGTTTTATATGAAAATCCTCCGAAATAGTTCGCAGCCTTGCCATATATAGTACCGTATTCAGTCCATTTCTCATTCGTTCCGTTTCTTCTCTTAAACTAGAAGATGCTGGCTCGTCCAAGTCTTGGGCTGTCAGTTCAATTACAGATAGTGGGGTTTTCATCTGATGAACCCACCGGTCCATAAATAACAGATGTTCCTCCTGTCTTTCTTCTGCTAATTGGATTTTCATTAAATATTGGCGATACTGGGATTGTAGTAGATTGTCCAGTGCTCTTTCGACTGGAGATCCTCCAGTAAGTTCCAGAGAGCTATCTAAAGTTTCCATTGGTTTTACTAATCTTTTGTAAAACTTTCTCCTACTCAAATAACGATACATTAAATAAATCGTTAAAAGAAATATAGATAAAAAAACAGCATATACACTAACACCACTGCCTCGAAATCCGTCTAACCAGAAAAGAATCGGAATGGACACACTTTGTACGACATAGATGACGATAAGTAGTATATGTTCACGAAGAAATAGTTTCATAGTTACCCTTCTTTCCACGTTATACGCAATCGGTAGCCTGCACCACGAACAGTTTCTACCGCATCTTCAATGCCTAATTCTTGGAATTTTTTCCGTACCCGTGTAATGTTCACGTTTAACGTGTTCTCATCCACATACATTTCATCATCCCACAGTTTCACTAATAAATCTTGTCTTCCAGCGACGCGAGGATATCTCTCCAAAAGACTTTCGATAATATCTGCCTCTTTCTTTGTTAATTGTGTCATCATCGTTCCAAACCGTAATTCTAATCGTTCCGGATAAAGACTTAATCCTTCCCTTTGCAGTACCCGTTCTTCTTGTTTGGTAGCATATTCTCCATATGCTCGACGCATTTGGCTACGGATTTTGGCCATAACAATATCTGGGTGGAATGGTTTCGTAATAAAATCATCGCCACCATTTTCTAACGCCATAACCTGGTCCATCTCACCTGTGCGTGCGGAAATAAAGATGACCGGACAGATGGATTCTTTACGGATTTGTCTGCACCAATAATAGCCATCATAGCTTGGTAAATTTATATCGAGTAAAACAAGACTTGGTTGTTCATCTTGAAATGTACCAATGATGTTATCGAAGTCTTTTGCAATTATGACATGATAACCGTACTTTTCAATATAAGATGAAAGATATTCGGCTATCTTGTTATCATCTTCTACAATCATGATTTTTTCCATAACGTGTTTCTCCTCAAATAATTAGTTTATTTTAGTTTAATGTAACAAGCGGATTCCATCAAATTTCATAGTAGGTAACTTATCTATAGAAAAAAGGGAAAGCATAAAAAGCTCTCCCCTTTTGTCATCCATTCATTCTGAACTTATCCATCAATCTTATTGAAAATCAAATTTTATCGTGTGGACCCCTATTCGTTGAGAACTTTCTTCATCAACAACGACTATTTCTGATTCAATATAATCTTCTATAATAGGTAATGGATCATCACTAAAATCTTGAACTTTCATTACTGCATCTACTGTTTTATTTGCGACAACCTTATCGATAAATGCAATATATTTATCGATAGACTTACCATCTGCAATCGTTTTTTCAGACCAAAATGAAATATTTTTATCTAACTTATTCTCAATTTCCAAATTTATATAATAAGTTTGTTTCTCTCGCACATCCCTAACCGTTTCCTTTTTAATTCTTTTTAATGTTACTTTTATCTGTTCGGAATCATAAATAACATCATTGTAGTTACGCTCGAAATCACCGTTCTCTTTCTCTTCATTCAATCCAGAATTATCTTCTTTCCCTTCGTTTTCTTCTTGATTTCCATTAATAGCAACCGGTGTAAAATCAATTATTACAGGATGTTCACCAATCACGTCAAAATCTTCATCTGAAAGACTAACAGTAAATTCTAGTTTTTCTTGGATGAATAATAAATCCTTATCAAAACTCTTGATAGACATTTCAATCAGTTCTACGCTATTCCCTTTTACAGGTGCGGATAAAGATGCCATACTATCAATCATTTTATCGTCTGCAGACTCATTAGTAGAAAAAACAACGACATCTTTAGCTAATTTATTCTCGACTTCTAATGCAATATAGTAACCTTTATTCATAATCCCTCCTTCCTGTCTTTTAATTTCTTTCAATACAATTCTTATATCATCAGAATCATAAATTTCCTCGTTAAATTCTTGATTAAATTCATTATTGTTTTCTTCCTTACTTATGTTCTCATTGTTCTCGGTTGTTTCATTATTACTTTCTGAAGCGTCATTTTCTTCTTGTTCCTCTTTATTTTCATCATTCACTTCATCAGGCGTAACTTCTTCATTATTTTCATCTTTTTCAATTGCTTCTTTATCATTACAAGCACCCATAGTTAATATCAATAACACCATCATAATATTAAGATAATACTTCATATGTACTCCCCCTATTATTATTAAATATCGTTCTTGTTTGAACACTGGTGTAAATTATAAAAATAAACCCCTTATTTACCATACATTAATTTTATTTCATACAACATAGTTCATAAGTACAAAACTTAGAGCTGTAAATTTAGAAATCTAGGTAATATTAACTCTGGGTCACTTCACCTGGATTATAATTCTAATAAAAAAGCCCTAGATTGCTAAAAAGAATCTAAGGCTTTCTTCTATTAACTTATACGATTCATCAACTCATAGTGATGTAGTCGTAATTCAAATAGGGTAAGTGGATCTCGGTAAATCTCCGGTTTTTCGAGCAAGGTTGTTAATGTATGTTGTAGTTTTCCAATTTCATCTTGTACTTCTTCATTGACTACATTTAATACATCGTAGGAATTAGTAAAGAAACGATTCACATCCCATTCAATAGAATCCTCAAACGACTCCATTTGCTGAAGGAATGGACGAATAATTTCTTCTGCAATGTCACTATAATCACCATTTTCGATGTAGTTTTTATAGCGAGTATAAAGCATATCTTTATTTTTCGTGATGGAACCAAGAATTTTTCCAGCACCTTTTAGAAGAAGTTGGGAAGCATTTTTTCGTAACATAATATTAACTTCTTCTCGCAATATTAATCCTCTAGACATTCGGTCTAAATCCCGTTGCCAATCCTCTAATACTTTAAAGTCCCCTTTTAATTTAACTCTTTCCTCACCAAATGTTTCATTCATTTGTAATGCTAGTTGATCAATTGTCTCCTGACTGTCTCTCCATTCGTTTTCACAAGACTCCAGCCATTGCTTACGATAACGATCATACTCATACATAACGGTTTTACCTAAGTATTGGTTCAAACGTTTGTTCATTTCTGTATTTAGTTCGACATGGAGTTTGGTAAAGTCACTATCTTCCTGAACTAGTTCAGAACAATAACGAATAATTTTAGGGATTTTACTTGTCATGTTTTCCTTTAATTTCTCTTTAAATTCCTGGAACGAAGTAATCATGGTCGTTGCTTTTTCTTTTTCCATGTCACGAATTTGCTGTTCCATATCAATAATTTCAGTTTGTCGTTCTTCATTCCATTGAATGTCCTGCTTAATAGAGACTAGCAATTCCCTCTTTTGTTCCATTAAGAAACTTATCGCTTCTTTGATCATATTTCTGATCGTAGTTGGATTTGCTTGTGTTATAACTTCATGATCAATTATTGGCGCCATATATTCGATTAAGCGTTCTAGCAAACCTTCTTTCTCAGCCCAAACTTTAATAGCTTCATAAATGAGAAGGCCCTCTTCCCTACCATTATGAGCTGCTGGTGATTGAGCATAAAGTTGTTCTGCTTCCTTTATTAAATTAGCATCCAGTTCCGCTGGGAAAATTTCATCCCAAGCAAGAATGGCAGATGATACGGATAATGCATTAGCTGAAGATAATGTTAGCCAATTCCTTACATGACTATTCATGACATCACGAATCTCTCGAATTAAGAACCGTCCACTAATTAATTCAAAGAACGTGTCAGCAAATAACTGTGGAAGCTTCTCCCAAGTAAACGTTTGGTCTGGTAATGTTTCTAAAAGGATTTCGTTACATACAGATAACCATTCAATATAATTCGTACTTCCTCGATAACTCTTCCAAAATACTTCTAGTAAACTTTCAAATCGTTTTGGGTCGAGTTGTATTACTGTCTTTAAACAATCCTTAAAGTATGTCGGATCAATATTTGTTGTAAGACCATGCTCCGCATACCCTTGTAAGATTTCAAACCAAGAAAAAGCTTGCGTTCGAATGGCTTCATTTACTGCTAACTCAATTGCACTATCCCAATCTTGAATATCTTCAAAATACGTTTGAGCAATTTCGGTAATACGGCCATAATCGGGATGTAATTGAACCGCTTCTTTAATCGTATTAACCGCTTTATTACTTTCATCTTGTTGTATGTACAAAGAAAATAACTGTAATAGGACTTCTGATTTTAACACGAGTGATTCCGTTTTTACCTCATGATAAAATTTTTCCGCTAAATCTAAAATACCCATTTCCATATGAGCATCAGCTATATTTTTCTGTGCCCAAGGAACGAGTGAAGGCTCTAATGGAAATTGCCATTTATGAACGGCTGCTTCATAATCCCCATTCATAAAGTAGACTTCCCCTTGTGCATAGCGAATAGAAGATAAATCCGGCTGTTCTGTTCGCATTTCTTCTCTGAACTTATCACCTAATAGTTTTATCGGATGACTTTGTTTGTTATCATCTAACAAACTTTGATAATAAGTTTTATTAATTAGTACATTCTCTGTTGTCAATTTAATCCCCCGCAATATTCGTTTATTTTTGTCGTTAAATCACATCTATATTCATATTCACATGGACCTCATAACATTCTTAAAAAGGAATCGTACTTTTGTACAATATTTCAACGTTACTATATTCGAAAGTTCATACTAATTTATGGGGATGGGAGAAATAAATGAAATATAGAGAATACTAAACGAATTCGAAACAAAAATTGAATTTGTTAATTAAATCGTGTACAATTAAATCGTACACGATTTAATTGAGGAGGAATTACATTGACTACGGTTTATGATTTTACAGTTAAGAAAGCAAATGGAGAAGAACAATCACTAAGAGATTATGAAGGAAAACCACTTATCATTGTTAACACAGCTAGTAAATGTGGGTTAGTTGACCAATTTAAAGAATTACAAGAAATTTACAGTCAGTATAAAGATAAAGATTTAGTCGTTTTAGGATTCCCTTGTAGCCAGTTTAACAACCAAGAATTTGATAATATTGAAGAAACAACGGAATTCTGTCAATTAAATTATGGCGTAAGCTTTCCTATGTATGGCAAGATTGATGTAAACGGAAAGAATGAAGATCCTCTATTCACTTATTTAAAATCAGCAAAAGGTGGCCTCCTTTCCAAAGATATTAAATGGAATTTCACTAAATTTCTAATCGATCGCAACGGTGAAGTTGTTGAACGTTATGCTCCTACAACAAAACCTGCTAAGATGGATAAAGATATTCGGAAAGTATTATAATTTTAGGACTGGGGATGAGTTCATTGCTAGACTTTTTAACATTAGAAAATCAACTTTGCTTTGCCATTTATGAAACAAATAGCCAATTCACAAAATTATATTCCAATGTACTTCATCCCTTTGGCATTACGTATCCACAATATTTAGTACTTCTTGCTCTATGGGAAAGAAATGGAATGACTGTAAAAGAGTTAGGAGAACGTTTAAAATTAGGTACTGGAACACTGACACCAATGATTAAACGGATGGAGACGAATGGCTGGGTCCGGAAAGAACGTGCCGCAAATGATGAACGGAAGGTATGTATCTTTTTGGAAGCAAAAGCGCTAGATGAAAAACATGCAATCACTGAAGTAATTGCTAAAGAAGTGTTAGCTTGTAATATTGAACTAGCGGAGTATGAAGCGCTATTACAACAGTTGAAAGCTTTACAAGGTAAATTAAGTACTGGATTGTAGTGGGACGTTTACTTGTCCCACTCCGTTCCTTATTCGCTAATCGCAAGTTCATCATCCAGATGATCGATATACGTATCAAAGTTTATGATCGTATCTGTTAAATAGCAAAATTCAATGATTTCTTTATTCATATAGATATGAGGTTGTTCATCACCACGAATATATTGAACAACCATAATTACAAAATTAACATCATATTGTTCCTTAATTTGATTTAATAATGGAATCTTATTTTTTAAGTTTTTAATCGTATCCAAAATCTGTGCCCCTACGTCCAATCTCTCGATATCAGACTTCTCTGCATCCCAGGAAGAAAATAAATACTCCCTCCCATTTTTACTACGATCTCCTTTGTTCCAACTCTGAAACGGTTGGATCCCTAGTAAATTCGTAATATCTTCTGGATTAAAGATCCCTCTTTCGTAGGCCACTAATCCCCTGCTAACAATTTGTCCATTACTTTCAATACCGAAGTAGGTGTATGTATTGGTTTGTTCCAATTGACATGCTCCCCCTTGTACAATTATCGTAGTTTTCTATCTAAAACCTCCTCATTCACAAGACTTCCTCTTAAAGGTTCCTTCCGATTGCCTTCACGACTTCAACTGCAAATTCTGCACAGTAAATACCAGCCGTCTCTAAATCTTCTGTATCGTCATCGATCACTTCAGAGTTTGATATAATTCGAAATGATAGATAAGGGATATTATTTAATTTTGCAATTTTACCAGCTGGATAGGCCTCCATTTCTTCGGCACTTGTGTTAAACGTATCCCGTAACCAATGGATCCGGTCCATCTCTCGATTCCAAACTTCAGCACTTCCAATTGTTCCTTCTACTACTTTTCCGTATGTATATGTACTAGCTGTTGCTAAAACGATCTCTACTAACTTAGGATCACTAGTTAAGACTTCTGGTGCTGGATGTACACCATTTTCATCAGGGAACAATGAATCTAAATGAACCCAAGTTGTTGGATCAGATCCTTGACCTTGCTCCAGAATTCCTGTACGAAAACCATTGATGTTAATAACTTCATTCCCAATTATCAAATCATATACGAATAATTTAGGATCATGACCACCAGCTGTACCTTGATTAATTATGATTGAAGGTTGATATTTCTCAATGAGAAGAGTCGTTGATGCTGCTGCAGTAACAAAACCAATATCCGTTTTGGAAACGACTACTGGAAGCTCACCTATCTCACCAATGTAATAGAAAAAACCACCATGTTTTTCTTCTTTATACTCTCCCATTTCCTTTAGAAGGGCTGATATTTCACAATCCATCGCGCCTTGAATAGCAATTGTCGTCAGTTGATTCATATGATGTCACCTCTAGTAAATTTTCTAAAATGTTTATGATTTTCAGTATAATGATAAATGATGTGATTGTAAACGGGCTATGTGGTTTTACCTGTTGTGTTGTACGAAAGTTTGAAGGGAATGATCAAGAGATACAAAAAGGTCTCACATCCTACTAGGACAAGGTTAACCTCATAACACTCCTCTTTGTAGCAAGTGGCTATCCATCTTGTTTCTGATTTTTAATAAAGAATCCGATAATCGTTAAAAGAATTCCTATCACAAAGAAGATAATTTCAGTTCCAGAAAATCTGCTACCTTCACTGTTTTGGATATATATCGCCACTAACATGATAGCAATACCAAGTAACAGGAACTTATTTGATAACATTACGAGACATCCTTTCCCAAGAATTATAGTTCATTGCTTTAATTCATATCGCCTACATAAGTAGGCATTTTCTCACTTCGATAGTAAGAAATTAAATAAGTTCTTAATGCTCGGGGAAATAGTTTATACTCTAATAAACTATCTATTGGTAGCCATTCTACACCGATTTGTCCTTTATCCGGATTGCTTCCTTTGCTATCAGTTTCCGCTTTGAGATGACATAAGAACATAAACTCAGTTTGATGTGCATGGGAATGGTATTTAGCAAGCTCATGGTTTTTACCAATATATTCTCTTACAAATAATAATTCACCTATTTCCACCTCTACACCTAATTCTTCTTTGCACTCCCTCATTAATGCCTGATGAAGATTTTCGCCATGTTTTTGGCCACCACCAGGTAGAATATAATACGTTCCACCATTTTCAAGCATTTTAATAGCAAGTAACTTCCCTTCTTTTATGATAACGGCCTTTGCTGAATTTCTTATTCCCAATTTAAATAGTTTAACGACTATTTTTTGTGCTATATTACGGATTCGCATCCATCGATTTCCTTTCTATTTTTCACTATAATACTAAAGAAATAGCATAACATTCTGAATATTGGTTGTAAAAATTAAAAGGGGGACAGTCCCCCGTCATTATTTCTCTAATGCTGCAATTCCAAAACCACCAGGTCCTGCATGGGTAGAAATCATTGCACCGGCTTGAATCCACTCTATACTACGAAAGCCATTTTCCTTTGCTAGATTTGTCATACGATCTTGAATCTCTTTTGCTAGACCGATAGAATAAAGTAAATAAAGCTGTGATTTATCGATATCGTATTGGTTTAGATAATCTTGCATTAGTTTTTCTGTAACGGAATTCATCTTACCACGGTATTTTTTAGTAGAAACGAGTTTTCCATCGATTAGTTCGATTCGTGGTTTGATTTTTAATAAAGCTCCTCCAAGGTAAGCGAGATTACTAACCCTTCCTCCTGCTTTCAAAAAGTCTAAACTACCTGGAACAAAAGCAAGTCTGGACTTTGGAATAATCGCATTAATTTGATCAATTAGAGACTTAGGTTCTATGTTCGGATTCTCTTGTAATAAGTTGGCTGCAAACATAACGATTGCACCTAGTCCACCAGTAACATTTAATGCATCAAGGAGATGAATTCCTTCCATCTCTTCGGTCGCGATAACAGCATTATGAAAGGATGAAGAAGCTTTCGACGTATATCCAATATGGATAATCGTGCAATTCGGATTATTTTCCTTTATTTCACGAAAGAATTGCTCGTATTCATGGACATTCGTTGCTGTTGTGGATGGTATCTTTTTTGTGTTCTCGTAGTATTTATATATTTCTTCCACTTGTAATTGTCCATCAAGGTAATCTTTATCATCCATAATCACATGCATTGGTACTACTTTAATATTATGTTGCTTTGTCCAGTCTAGTGGCAAATCAGCACCGCTTTCTGTTGTCAGTATAATTCTATTCATCTACCAAACCCCTCTCGTATATCTACTAAGTATAAGTAGCTCTTAGTACCTAACTATACATGAATTTTCTAAATTTTAAAATGACTATTTTTATTTGGGTTTAAAATCTATTTGGTCTACTGTGTACTAGTTGAAAGAAAGAAATTGTCTCTGCCCAATAATTGCTAGTGTGTTTAATTGAAATACGTGCTATAATAACAGAGCGATGAGCTGATTTGCATAAGACGAGGAATAAGGCAATACATGTGAATGTGAACACATGATTCCATCGCCGCAAATATACGTAGAAAACGCCTGTATACGATACAGGCGTTTTTTCTTTATCTGATACTGTTCGACAATTTTCGGGGGGTGTCAGACACCTTTTATATTCACTTATATACCTTTTAAGAAAGATTTAATACAATAACTTTCTCACGAGTCATAGAGTCGATACTTTTTCTAATTCCTTGAACACCCATACCGGATCCTTTTACTCCGAGAAAAGGAAAATGGTCTGGACCACGTTCTGATCGTCCGTTTATTTGCACAGAACCGGTTTCTATTTTACTTGCGAGCGCAAATGCTTTATTGATATCCCTCGTAAAGATACTCGTTTGTAAACCGTATTCAGACTTATTCGCGATATTCACTGCTTCTTCATCAGAAGTACAACGAATAATTGGTAAAACAGGACCAAAAGGTTCTTCCCAAGCTATTCTCATTTCTGTATTAACATAGTCAATTAGGGTCGGGTATATTAAATTTCCTTCTCGCTTGTTTCCAGTTAATACTTCAGCACCTTGTCGAGCGGCATCTTTAATCAAGCCTTCCACAAAGTCTGCTGATTTTGTATCAATTAATGGAACCACTGTATTTCCATCCTCTGGGGAACCAACCGTTAAGTTTTCAACCTCAACCCTTAATTGTTTCACTAACTCATCAGCGACGTTTTCGTGTACTAGTACTCGCTTAATCGCTGTACAACGTTGTCCTGAGTAAGAAAATGCTCCACTAATAATATGGTTTGCAGCTTCATATAAATCAGCATCTTCCCGTACAATTGCCGGATCTTTTCCACCAAGTTCCATAACTAACGGTACCATGGCAGATTTTTTCGCTAAGTTCTTCCCTGTTTTTGTACCACCCGTAAAGGAAATCATGTTAATTCCTGGATGTTCCACTAGATAATCTCCAATGTCAGATCCTCTCCCAGTAATTAGATTAATGATTCCATTAGGTAATCCTGCTTTATGCAATGCTTGAATCATTTTTGTTCCACTAAGAGCCCCTTGAGTAGCTGGTTTAAAAATAACAGCATTACCTGCAATTAGTGCAGGTGCTATTTTTGCAGCGGATAAGTTAACAGGATAGTTAAACGGAGATATCGCTAAAACAACTCCTAATGGTACCCGTTCGACAATGGCAAGCTTGGATTTTGAACCGCCTGGGAAATTATCTCCACGCATACTTTCCCCGTTTATATGTTGCGCTTCTCCAACCGTGTATCGAATAAAATCAGCAGTGCGCACTACTTCTTTTTTGGCATCTGCCAAGGTTTTACCTACTTCCTTCATGATTGTTTCCGCAATTTCATCTTGCATGTGGACTAATTCATCTGCCCATTTATATAAATACGCGCTTCGTTCTTGAAGAGATTTATCTGCCCATTTTATTTGTGCGAGATGAGCAGCCTCAATAGCCTCATCTACTTCTACTCGCGATACTGCTTGTACTTTTCCAATTACTTCTGGCAAGTATGGTGAATGAATATCGATAGTTTCCCCTGATCGGCTTTCTCGCCATTCTCCATCCATAAAAAATTTATATTCTCTTGTTGCAACTATACTTGGTGTCATATCAAAATTCTCCTTTATAACAGATTAATAGTAGTTTAACAATTTTTTTGATAGAAATCTAAACATATGCTTATACCTCATATTAGCAGTAGATACTAATATACTCATTAAATAAGTCACTACCGAATATTGCCAACAATAAACAGCATGTATCGAGAAGTGAGAGCACTATTGATAAGTATTTTCTGATGTATTTTTAGGTTTGGTTTTTATGGTGAAACGTTCATGAGGCATATTCTCATTTACAAATTGATTTTGAAAAAGCACAAGAGAAGAATACTCCTGTGCTTTTTCGTGTAAAAACTCTATTAATAAAATAGTTGAAGTAAAACCCCAACTCCATCAGTAACATAGATCATGACTAAACAACTTCTCTAAAACATTATCCGACAAATTCCGGGTGGTGACTGACACCAATATATCACCAATAGACTACTTAATTATTAAAAAATTCTACATCCCTTTCATACTGTGTTGATGAACGTTGCATTTGTTCTATCATGTTTATCCAATCATCGGAGTTTATCATTTCATCTTTATATGTCTCACGGTATCGATCAGTGATAATCTCTGCTCCATTCTCTAATTCCGCTATTATAGGCGATTCAATTCCTGTAATATTATTTAGAATAGCTTCTCTCCATTCATCATTTACAGACTTCATTAATTCAAATCTTTCCACATATTCAGTAGACAAATCTACTGCATAGTCTTCACCTAATTCTTCCTCTAATATCATTAAATATGAACTAAAGTTAGTTGCCATATATACCGGATAAGGGCTGGTAAAATGGTTATTATCTTCCATACGTTTCAACCAAGTTTCTGCAAGGGTAACTATTTTTTCACCACTTTGAAATATGTCTATATAGTTATCACGTAAGTAACCTAATTGTTCTTTTGTTATTTGATTCTCTTCAAGAATGTCCTCTAAATAGTTACTGTTCATCACTGTCGAGGATGCCAATGCGGAAATATCATTTTCTAGATTAAATGATAGATAGCTTTCATAGAGTACATTTTCTTTATATTGACTAACTCCAAAATAAGCTAACAAACCAAAACTAATCAGAACTAATGCAATAGTAATATACCGTTTCGTTTTTGTTTTCTTCATTAAGTCCCCTCCTGAATGATTATCTGATTTATTTCTTCTATTCCGAACTGTTGCAAATACTATGATTATAATGGAACTTACTACCAATAAAACAATAATAAAAAACACAGGGTCAGAATGGTCCTTATACCACTTGTTCATTACTAAATTAGTAATTGTTACTTCTATAATCGGGGCTTCTTCTAGATCAATATCTAATTTTTGGTCTTCAGAAAATAGATAAAATCCAAAATCATCTCCGTCTCTATAATTCAAACCGGAATAATGGGACACGCCTAACTCAAAAGATTCTCCACGATAAAATCCAATTGCATTAACCCGGTCATAATTTGTGAAACCGCCTTGACTATAGGCGTGTTCAACACCAGACACTAATGTCGCTCCATTTAAGTTATACGTCCCACTTGATCTAAAAGATACTTGGTAATCTGTTCCACCATGAACGAGTACTTCAGACACATAAATCTGATTTTCTCCGTCATTATAAACGACTTTTCCTTTATTACTATCAAAATCACTTAAGTCAATCTCAACGGAGAACTCGCCTTGAACTGGAGACGATTCAAAAGAATAACGATCAACTTTCCCATGAACATAGTTAATACCTTCTATCCAAATACCCAATATTCCGCTAATCCAGAGAATAATGAAAGCTATTATTGTTACAATGATGGATAACACTTTATATTTCAATGGTACTGGTCCAACGAATCCCAGTTTTTTTCTAATTAGTTTAATCACCATGTATACCATTAATCCAACACCAATCATACCGATCAAAATCAAGAGCATAGGGTCAACATGACTCATAAATTTGGTTAAAGCACCATCCCCACTAACCCGCTCCACATTTTCTATTGGGGATGTATTTGAAAAAATTAAGAATGCAACAAAGACAGACACTGCAAAAACTGCTACACTACCTGCATACCCTAAAATGTCTCTCAACCTGTACTTCTTTTCATCCTTTTCAATCTTACATAAAATATTATTCTCTAACTCTTTTATCCGGTTTTGATTAAAAGAAACATGGTTATCTAGGTTTTTTAACTCTTCATCTAATTTGGAATGATCCTTTTGTTCGTTCATTTATTAAACCTCCTTCCCATATTGCTTCTTCAGAGCAGGAATCGCTCTATAAAGTGTTGTCTTTACTTTACCTTCAGACCAGTTTAAGATTTGACTCGTTTCTTCAATGGAAAAACCTTTTATTTTTCTTAAAATAATAACCTCACGATAAGCTGGTTTTAAGTTACCTAGTGCTATGTATAAATCCCTTGTGCTTTCTTCGATTTCTACCATCTCTTCAGGTAATGGATTTTTATCCATTAAGGAAGGGAGCATTTCTCTTATTAATTCAATAGGCTTCTGTTTTCGCAAAAAATCAATCGTCGTATTGTGTGCAATACTAAACAACCAAGTCCTAGGTTGAGATTCTCCTTTGAAACTATGTTTATTTTTATACGCTTTAACAAACGTTTCTTGCGTTAAATCCTCGGCATGTTGATAGTCCCGTACCATCATAAGTATGTATTTTAAAATGGTTTCCCCATATTGTTGATACCATTCTGCTATGTCTTTTTTATCTCGTTCTTGCAAAACTACTTTCCCTCCCCGTATGCTGCTCATTATTATGACGAATTTAATAATTAAAAGTCACACTTTATAATAAATTATTATTTCAACTCTTCCATCTCGTTTATTATTCCAGTAATATTGATATAATGATAGATAAAAAATCCTTGAGTTTGCCAATGAATATGTTTATCGTACCGGAAAAGAATCTTTATATGATTTAGTTATAAAATTGATATAAAACACACGAATTGAGGTTTATCCCTATGATCATTCACTGCACCAAAAAGCTACAAGACCAATTAAAATTGAAACCCGAAACTGTTGAGGAGGAGTCCCCTCTCATCTCATGGCATGCTAATCTATTAATTATAGATCGCAAAAAAACCTTAGTACTCGTAAATGATAAAAATCGATATGTACTCGTTTTATATGGCCTACTTGCTAAGGACTTTAAAAATCTAGATCATCTCATTGTACAGGCTATTCGTCGTACCTTCCAACAAGAGGGTATAAAAGAAGATGTGATCGAAAAATACTTAGAAACTGCTGGGGATTTCACGTATACAAAAACGAGCGATAGAAAATTAGTTGCTCGCATGAACAAAGCATGTGAATTGGTCTATAGCTTTGCAGATTTGATAGATGTTGACTCTATTGAACAACCTGCATTAGGATACCGACTAAGTAGATTTTTAGTCGGAGATGGAAAAAAGGACTATTTTCACCCGAACAAAGCAATGTATGAAGATCTAGAGGAGTTAATTGGTCTTCCCATTTTTCAAACAACAGCATATGAGCTTACGATCACATTACAGCTCCAATCCAATAATGTATATCGTAAAGTAATCGTACCTGCTAATTTTTCATTTGCAAGGTTACATCATGTAATTCAAACGGCATTTGGTTGGCAGGATGAACATCTCCATGAATTCTATATATTAAGTAATGAAAAGACAAACAATCCGTATTTTAAGCATAACCCTGTTTTTGCTGGTGGGTATAAACCACTCGCTAACCTTGTCAGTGCTGAAGAAGCTTTTGAGTTCAGAAAAAGTGATATCCCAATGGCAATGGATGATTCTGTTATTTTATCCCAATTTCTACCGGGAAAAATAACGTATGTTTATGATTATGGAGATACTTGGATTCATCACATTAAGGTGGAACGTATTTTAGAAGATTATGATAAAAATTATGCTACCTGTACAGCAGGCGAAGGCAAAACACCACCAGAAGATGTTGGTGGTGAAGGTGGATATGAATATTTACTTGAGGTACTTGCTGATAAACATCATGAGGATTACAAGCATATGAGAGTTTGGTCGGAATCACAAGGTTATAAAGACTTTAATATTGAGATGGTTAATAGAAGCTTAACGTATAAATAATATACAAAAGTGCCAGTTCTTCTTCTAGTATGTTCATTCTAGGAAAAACTGGCACGAATATAAAACTAAAGTGTGACAAAAAACCTTCTCTCTTCCTCTACCACCTGAAATCCAACAGATTGATAAAGTTTTAGTGCATGTTCATTTTCTGTATCAACCATTAAGTAAGCTTTTGGTAAGCCTAGATCTTTCAAATAGGTCAATGCTGTTGTTAATAAAAATGTAGCAAGTCCATTTTTTCTCCATTCTGGTCTAACAAAAACATCCTCAATAACTCCAGTATCTTCTTCTTGCCAAGCCATCGCACATGCAATAATTTGACCATCATGTCTAATTGGTATCGCCGTCCAATTTGGATTACTTTTATACTCCCGTAACCGTCTTAATCCAAGTGTATCTTCTGGCCAGATTTCCCCTTCTACTTCCAGATACGCTGCTTCCTCTTCTTCACTTTCCATTTTCCAAAATTCCCAAGTTAACTCTTCATGATGAAAAGGAATTGGGTCAATTGGTTGGTGTAGATCTCTTTCCATTGTGTATAATGTATTCAGTGGCTTGAATCCTTTTTTCTCCACAAAAAAGCGATTGTTATCGACTTCTGTTGCAAAATTTCCTATACAAAAATTAGTTTGATAAGCACTAGATAAATAGTTTTTCAGTTCTAAAGCTCTAATGTGCAACTTCTCATATAGTAGGTCCATTAACTCAAAATCTTGTTCTCGTTCAGGCAACGTTTTCAAATTTAGATAGATACTGTGACTACTACTCTCCGGTTGTCCATCTGACAAACGATTAATAATTTCAACTTGCCCTTTTCCTACCATCTTTCCGTTCTCAAAAGCACAAAATACATTGTCCCAATTCTCCTCGGGACCAACCCACCAAAAAACTACTTTTCTATTATTTGTAACTGATTGATAGAAATCTCGTAATAGTGGCATATCCTCTTGTATAAAGTTTCTAATTTCTGTTTGCATATTAATTTTCTCCTCTATATAGTGCTCTAAGCCTTCTTTAAGTCATTTACTGTTACCGATGAACAGTATCTTACTATACAAAATAAAGAAAGACCCCAATAAATACCGCAATGAATATCGTTTCGATTTTTTCGATTATCTTTGTTTTTATATTGTTTTTTCTGTTATAACAAAGTATTTTAAGTATCGAGACAATGAAAAGTATACTTAACACAGGTACATATATAACGTTAACAACGAAAGGAAAACCTAAAGGTATGAGAAGCATTGTGATGAATAACGTACCAATTACGATCACAAACTTCTCCACTTTATACTTTTGTTCATGAAACAAAAAATCTATCATTCTCATATCGGTTCACTCCCGTAACACAATTTCTAATTCTGTAAGTTGTTCTGTGAATACATAATAAATCGAAATATCTCCATTCGGAAAAGGAACAATGATTTGACGTTCGTTTTTCTCGCGATCATCGGGACCCTCAACAATTTCATACCCTTCATACTCATTCTGTTTATTAAAGTTTTCTAGAAATTCCGTTAGATTGACATCTCCATAAAGGGCATCCAATGTTTCCGTCCACTCTTCGGCTGATTTACTAGAAATATTCGTTTGTACACCTTGCTGTTCATATATTTCCCCTAACTGAACCAATGCTTCCCCATCAGCTTGTTGCAGCAAAGCAACAGCGATATATGGGTAATCATAATAAGTTGGACCACCATCAATCGTAAAGTTTGTTTCATTTTTCGATTTCATTAATTCAATAATTCGATCCTTTGTAATAGATTCCTTAGAATACCAAAAGTATTTAAAGTCGTCTGGATTGACTGGGCTAACACGAGGAATAAAGTAATTTCCGTCTTCTGACACTTCTATCACCGTCTGAGGGTCGAATCGTTCTTTGTATTGAAAGACAAAAATATCATTACCATTATTCATGACAAAGATTTCCAACGCCATTGGTTCATCGGATTGACCTCTTGTTGTCAGTTCCGCAAAACCGTTTTCCGTATTAGAAGTAAAATAAACGGTTCCATTTTTATATACTGGCGTTAGTCGGTACACAAATTTCGATGTTTCCGCTACTTCTTCTCCCCAATAAACGGTTGAATTTCCATTTTTCGTTATTCGTTCTTTATCGACTTTCCACGTAATTTCTCCCTCACCAAAAAACGGTCCATCTGTAGACGTTATCGAATCAGGGAGTGACATCGTAAGTTCAAATTCTTCCCCATCCTCAAAACCGTACGTAGTATACGTATGGTTCGAGCCATTATTAGCTGGCGACCAATTAGCCTTATAATATACACCTTCGCTATACGTTATTTTCGGTTGAAATTGGATAGCGGTTACATGTTCTCCTTTCGCAAATTGCACACCAAGCCAAGGAAACAAAAATACGATCATAATAATCGTCCATTTTTTCCATTTCGGAACAATTCTTTTTACCAATTGATCTTCTTCAGTCTGCAAATCCTCTTCTCGAATACAATTATGTAATAGATGCATAAAGGCGGCTATGAACACACTACCGATAAATGTATAGGTAACGAGTCCAATATAATATTTTAGTGATTCATTAGGTAGTAATTGAATGCCAATCGATAATATGGCGATCGATAATATAGCGCCTATTGCTAATCTGAAGTACTTAGTAAAATATCGCTTCACATATTTTGGAGAATCACCCAATGCTTCGGAAAAGCTTTTATCTTCTAATACGATAATATAAGGAACTAATACATAGAGAAGTAATACGATAAATCCAATAATTCCACCGATAATCGTAGTAATAAGTAAGTAAAAAGATACAACTCCAATAACAGAAGTAAATAGTTGATATGTAAATAATCTCCAATAATAACGGTATCCTAACTGCAAAAAAGAGTCCTGTTGCAAACTTGATGGAGATAAAACTTGCTTTATACTCCCTAGAAACATCCCCATTGTATAACTAACTAGTGAAAAATAAACCAAAGCGACTACCAAAGTCAAGACGATACTATCTCCAGGTTGTTCTGGAAGGAACGTTAATGATTGTTGTAAATCAGATAGTAAAGGGATAAATAATGGTAACGTAAATTGGATATTAAATTCTTCCGTGATTTCTCCATCCCCAATAACTATCGATTCATAATAGAAAAAACCAATTCCTAAGAAAGATAAAATACCCATTCCAAAGCTTAAAATTACTTGTAAAGAAATAGGAAAGGTCAAAATAACCGGATTTCTTATAATAGCTTTTAATCCTGCTTTCAAATTCAACATAACCATCCTCTCATCTAATTCTCATACTACCATAATTAACCGCCCACAAAAACTAAAATATTCAGAATAGAATATGTAAAAGAAAGGTGCCTGACACCACCCGAATATTGTCGAACGTCAACATATTTCGGGTGGTGTCAGGCACCTATACATTTAACGTGATGCTTTTGGTGGTTGGCATGTTTCACATTTACGTTGGTTATTCTTCTTAAACTTAGTAAATGTTTTTTCAAAGTTGTTGCCACATGTACATTTAAACAATAGTTTTTGGGAGAAACCGTGATATTCTGTTGAAAGTAATTTACTATCCGAATTTTTCTCCACAAACTCTCCTATTTTATCAATTGTCCATCGCTTATTCATTCGATTATTCCTCCATTGTTTTCAATAGTCGGAAGCTGTTCTTGCACCCGGTCTATTTAAACGGTTAATTCTATTCATATTAGGCTATTCATTATAACACGAGCTTAGATACAATTAAACAGATGATTTAAAGTAAGTAACTTCATGAATTAAATTAAAACTAATTTTAAAATATAATTCTAATTATCAAAATCATATGATAAAGTTACTGTATGTTCGTTTACTAGATAGGGAGAATGGAGTAGATTCATGAAAAACAGTAAATTAGGCATTTTTAGGAACATCTTTTTAGGATTACTTATCATTTTATTAATAAAGAACATTTTCGGCTTAACCTTTTCTTTACCGACAACATTTAAAGACCTCATAGTAGAAGACATAGTAGAAAACGAACAACTCGTAATTACAAGTTTAGATACGGAAAGAATAGCCAATATAAAAATTGCTACATATACGGAGACAGGTGCACGAATTGAAGTAGAAATAGAGGATAAAGATCTCATACATACATTACTTAGTAATGAGGTACGTCTCTACAGAACAAGTAAATTTATGTCTAGTGAAAATGAATACGATTTATATATTCATTTTTATGGAACGACCCATCGGTATTTTATTGGAGAGGACTATATTAGAGGAAAAAGAGGAGATTATAAAGTATTAGATGATCATAATGAAGTCTACGAATCAGTAATGAAATTATTTAAGGAAGGCAGCAAGTAGACCTTCGTCACGCAAACAATAAGTGATAAATACATAAAAGTTCACACTAAACTTACAGTGTGAACTTTTTTAGTTACAGACTTGCATTCAATCAATAAAAAAATATATCATACAACCTAATTAGCTAAAGCAATCTTAATATGTTCCAAATGATGCTCTTCATGCCAAGCTAATTTAGCGATTTTCGTTGCTACTGTTATTTCCCCATTATACTGATGGGTAAAAACACGGTCTAATTGCTCTACAGATAAACTATTTCCTAAAGCGACAATCCGCTCATTAATCCCTTCCAACATCTTAATCGAACTTTCAAATGGTAATTCTGTATCAGGTTGAACAGCCCATCTGTCTTGTTCAAAATTTGGAACTTGTGGATTTTCATCGGTTAATGCTAGTTTTAATCGTTGGAACATGTTCATTTGAGAGTCAGCTATATGATGCACCAATTGGTGAACCGTCCAACTCCCTTCCCGATACGTTTTGGCTAATTGTTCTTCACTTAGTCCATCCACCACTTCTCGTAATCGTTCCGTGTGCGTTGCGATTTGCTGCAAGTATCCTTGAATATGATCTAGTGTTACCTTTTCTGGCACTTCTAATTTACCAATTGGAAATTGTACATCCATGTGAATCCCCTTCCTTATTGAATAATTCCTAACTCTTTTTGAATTTTATGTTTGTAGTCTATGTAGCCTTGGTCAAATTTTGGATTAATATTTTCATATTTACTCATTTTGAAATCCCACTGCTTCACTTCATAGCGAAATATATCATTTTTCACAGCCGGATCATTCTCTGCAAAATGAATAGCTTCTTCCTCTGTTTCGACATCAATCACTACAGCACCACCCGTCGATTGAGCAAAAGGACCAGCAAGTACGACAAAACCTTTATTATACCCCTCTTGTACATACACGGCATGTTCAGGCATGTGTGGTTGATTATGCAAAACAACCCCGTCAACCCAATTCGTTGATGGGGTTAACAAAATTAAATACCTCAATTTACTCACCCCTTTCTTATGGGGACTGTCCCCTTTATCCAATAACAGAAATTAAAATAACCCCTAAGAAATATAAAGAAAATAATGTAATGCCAAATTGATATAATAGTACTCTACGACTCTTTTTATCTTTCGGTTGATAATAATCTAAGAAAGCCCACACTACAAGAAAGAGACATAACGCGCCCCATCCAGTGGTAGCTAATATCAACCAGACACCAAAATCCACAAAAAGTTGCAAGAAACCAAATCCAACAGCGCCTATTACAACCGTAACCACTGTTATCCAACCTAATGGCTTCAATATCCAACCTCCCATTTTAATAAAGGATTGCTATTTTTTAGCTATTTTACTACTAGAAACCCATGTTCCAACTCCAATAAGAAATCCCATAAAAACCCCCATAAACGTATCATCAAAGATTGGAATAAATATTAGTACACCGATGATAATCCCCATGACCATCGATACTACAAACCATAATAATTCCTTCATGTTTTGATTCAAATCTAAAACCCCCTTATGGACTCAGATTTTGAATTACAAATTTCGTTAACCATCCAATTTCTCTGCTAATTTAATACTAACATATATTTTCGGTAATATTTAAAACATTTAAAAAAGACAACCCAATTGGATTGCCTTTCTAACTTAAATTTTATTTTGTATGAGCAATCAACGGATTCTCAGTTCCATAAACAGAAGAATATAACGCTTCAAGACCTCTTTGACGTTTATCCAGCATCATTTGTTCTGGCTTGATCCCTTTATCACGTAAAATTTTCATATTTTCAACGAGGAACTCATCACTTCCAACGATATAGAAGATGCCATCCTTATCCTCAGCTAGATCTTTTACTTGTTCATAGTAGTCTTCACGGTTATCAACGAACTCGGAAATAAATTTCTTCTCAGGTGAGCTTGTAAAAATATCTGTAAACAAAAAGTCTTTCGATGAATCAATGTTAAGGGAATGTATTTGTTGCACATCATCTGGACGATTAAAATAATCAAGAACTAACGGTCTGAACGTAGCTAAACCAACACCTGCTGACAGAAGATACACATTTTTACCTTCTCTTCTCAGCGGTACATTCGAATGGGTTTTAAATAATGCAACGTTACTTCCAACCTCAAGATTTCTTAAAATGCCTTTAAACTCAGAACATTGCTCCCTTATACGTGTTGTAATTCCAATCAATTTTTCATATGGCAACGTGGAGATAGACATATGTCGAACAAGGCCTTTGTTTGGTTTTTCTCCAGCATTAAAACCCTCTAAGGCAAAATGAGTGTGCGACCCTTCTTCCCATGTAAAATCTTCCGGGCAATCAAGCATATATGTCCTAACCTCAGGTGTTTCTTCGATAATCTTATTAATCGTAGTCCAGTATATTTGCATAACGATTCTCCTTACCCTATTAAGTGTATTGTACATAGTAGTATACAATAATTGATAACAATTCTCAATTAAAGTAACTTACATGGAAGAATAATCTCAGGAAAAATAAAAAAAGACAAAAACCAGTCTCTATTATCCCATATCACCAACATATTCCGGAGTATGTTCTTGACGAAGGGCTGATATTAAACTAGGAACGATCTTTTTAGGATAAAAATCATAGGATGAAAGTTTATCTAGCGGAATCCATTCTAGTGACACTTGTTCTGCATCTTGTTCAGTCCCTTGATTAAAACCACTTTCATCAACAAGCGAGCAACGGAAAAGATGCACAACAACATGGACATGAGCATCCCACGCAGCATGTTGATGATTTTTCCCTATATATTCTGAGACAAATAACAGTTCCTTTGGCTCAACTATTAATCCAGTTTCTTCTACACATTCTCTTATGACCGCATCTCTCAATGTTTCCCCATGCTCTTGCCCACCACCAGGTAAGATGTACATCGTTTTATTATCGTAAGCCCTCTTCTTAATCGTTAATATGTTGTCATCCATTACAATGACTGCTTGTACCGAACTTCTTATTTGCAACATCTTTCCCCCTTAAATCAATTCTATCTTACCAATAAGGTCCAAAATTTGTTTGACACTTGGGTGAGGAAGGTTTTGTAAGTGATTCAATAATGTGTTGTATTTGCTAGTAACTTTACTCCTAACAAATTCTCCACTATTACAACATCTTTCTCTTTTACAGACCTTAACACAGTTGCATTATCTTTATCCTCTAGCCAAAGATCTTTCATTTTTCCCCCTAGGAAGTTAATTTTCTTCATCTTTGTCTTTCTTCCATTGATACGGCACTTTTACCCACTCATAAAATAAGTATATTAAAGAAATAGTAATAGATATTTGTATGACATAAGACCACTCAATTTCTCCATCTGCTATATAGTTCCAAATAATAAAAAACAAAAAAGAGAATATAAAATACAAAAGACTCTTTTTAATTAACATGAACTAACCCCTCCACCAATAAATAGTTCACTTCTCTCCCCTATCCAAATGCTCAAAGTAATCCTTCTGATAATCCCCATTATCATTTACTAGTAATATACCAGTCTCGCGATTTAGATTATATTTTCTCAACATACCATCTTCAAAATACTCTACAATAATTCGCTGATTATTTAATCGATAATCTATTGTTATTAATTCATTGTTAGTGTTATCGGTTTTACTTACTTCGGTAATCCAACTTCCATTCGGTACAAACTTGTCAAACTCTTTTCCATCGTAAATCTCAATATTCTCTGTCTCATTTATGTTTAGAATCTCTATTGGTTTTAACTCACTTACAAGTTGATATAACTCTTCCAAGTGTTTCGTTTCTGTTGTCAAAGTTACAAGTAATTTTTCTTCTTCGCTAACTTCATTATTATTGCTCTTTTCATCACATGCACTCAATAGGATTAACATAACTAAAACCAAATTAATAAGTTGTTTTCTCATCAAACTCCTCCCACACAACTTTATCCAATTTAACATTACCATAATATCGGATAAATAATCCAAATTTTTATACAATTAAATTTCTTTATCTACTGTAATGCTATTAAAGAGCAAGAACAAGATTATTCAACAATATTTGGGTACAATAAAGATGTATTCCTGTAATGGAAAGTTTTGGAGGAGTTTTAGGATGAAACAATTTACAGAAGAAGAAAAAATAAAGATTTTATCAGACTTAATCGCAATCAAATCTGTTAATGAAAACGAAATCGAAGTTGCCAATTATTTAAAAGATTTATTTGCTCAATACGGAATCGAATCAACAATTGTTCCTGTTACAGATACTCGTGTTAATTTAGTTGCAGAAATTGGTAGCGGAAAACCAGTCATTGGCATTTCTGGACATATGGATGTCGTATCTGCTGGTGATGAGACAGAATGGACATCGGATCCATTTACATTAACAGAACGTGATGGAAAATTATATGGTCGTGGAACGAACGATATGAAAGCAGGCTTAGTCAATCTGGCATTAGTAATGATTGAACTAAAGGAGAATAATACATTAGCAAATGGTACGGTTCGTTTTATGGCAACGACTGGTGAAGAAGTTGGTGGCGCAGGTTCTAAGAAATTATATGATGAAGGTTATATGGAGGATGTCGAGTATTTATGGGTAGCTGAACCTTCACACGACACCATCATTTATTCTCATAAAGGATCACTAAACTTACGGATCACATCCATTGGAGAAGCAGCACATAGCTCCATGCCAGATCAAGGCTATAATGCGATTAACCCATTGATGAAATATCTATTAGAAATGGATGAAAAATTAAATGGGGATGAAAGGAAAAATGAAGTACTAGATAAACTAGTTATGAGTACAACTATTTTTAATGCAGGAAATCAAGTAAACTCCATCCCTGAAAAGGCAGTAGCTGAAATAAATGTTCGAACAATTCCAGAATTTGATAACGAAGAAGTGATTGCATTATTCAACACAATTGCGGATACGTACAATCAAAATGGCGCAAATATTAAAGTAGAAGTAACGATGTCCTTACCAAGTGTATTCACTTCTGGTCAGTCTAACATGGTCGAACTTGCGAAAGAATTAGGAAAAAAACATTTAGGATTAGATATAGCTGTGAAAGGTTCTCCAGGTGTAACAGATGCATCGAATTTATTACGAGATAAAGATGAAACCTTCCCATTCATGATGTTTGGCCCAGGCGAAACAAAAATGGCGCATAAAACGGATGAGTATGTGTACAAAGACTATTACTTTGCTTTCTTTGATATCTATAAAGAATTGATTATAAGTTTAACGAAATAACGTAAAAGTCCTTCCACCGAAACAACATGGAAGGACTTTTGCAAATTAGCATATAACTTTACTATTTCAACTTAATTTTCGCCTCGCCCTCTATCCAGTTCGGATAATAGACTAGCTCGATTGTAATAGGAGATTTATATTTTTCTAAATTTTTTTCAAAGCTGATTCCCATTTTGTTCACTAATTCCTCATCTGTTGTTCTACTAAAAGAAGAATTACTATCTAGAATATTTCCATCAGCATCTTTTACCTCACCATAAATATGCCCATTAAACTCCCTTTCTGCATGAATATCTAAGGAAAGTGTTCCAGAGTCAATTTCTAGATTCCGCAGCCTATTCCCTTTTGGCTGCTCTAATATCACTTCCTTTTCCGTATCGATTACTAAGTAGGCCTCCTCTTTATCTATTGCCTGAATTCGATTAAATACGAGATATAATTGTTCTGGCTCATGGAAATAATTACTTTGCAAATAGATTATTCGTTCCTTGTCAGTGTGTCCACCCGATGCAGTAAACCCATTAGCAATTCCACCCCATGTCTCTCCAGTCTCATCAACAAGTCTTATGTCTTCAAAATCTAATAGTAGCATTGTGTTATCAGAATCTACTTCTAGATGAACAAGAACTCTTGTTGGATAAACCTCGACTGTTGTTACATCTATTTTTTGACCTTCTACTTGAACTGTTTCATGTACATCATATACTTTCTTAGTTTTTACTAATTCATTTAAGGAAAACGGGATATTGTACTCTTCACCAGACACTTCGAAATTTAATAAAAAGTCATTCGTATCGTAAGGTGTCTGGAAATAAAATTCCATCATGCCTTGATTCGTTGACTCACTATCGCCATAATACGTAGCATAAAAAGAGCTAACATTATCCAATTCTTCTCCAGACGCTTTCTGTAACTCTACTTTATCAACGTTCGGATTCGTTTTCTTTTCCCAATCCCATGAATAAAATAAAACGATTCCTTGCTCATCAGCAATTGCACCATCTATCGTAATTTGTAATCCATTCTTTTCCATAGATGCACCAATTTCCTGATAATATTCATTTTCAATGGCTGTCATCATTCCTTTGTTATCAGAAATCATTTCGACAATTTTCTCCATTCCAGGAATAGTAGAAACATATGACGCAAAAGCTGGGGACACTCTTATTGATGTAATAAATGTCAATAATATTATCGCTACAAATGCTACACTGAGACCCCATTTAAGACCGCTACGTTTCACTTTCTTTTCTTCTTTCGCATTCAGGAATCCTTTCATAATTGCGGCATCTAATTCTAGTTCTGAAATTGGAGCTTTATCCAGTGACTCACTATACTTCTTCAGTTTCTCTTCTTCATTATTGAACATCTAATTCCCCACCTTCCTCTTCCAAAATGTTACGAAATTTTATCAATGCTTTGTTCAACCATGTCTTCACTGTGCCCTCTGGTCTTTCCATAACAAGTGCGATTTCCTTAATTTTTAAACCGTGAAAATACATTAAAGTTAAAACTTCTCGTGATCGATTATCCAATTGTTGCATCGCATCCTGGATCTCCAACACAGTATGGTTGTCTTCCGAACCAAGAGATAGGATTTGTTCATCATTTACGATGAATCGTGTCTTTCTTTTCAATTGATCATTACAATAGTTAATCATAATTCGAATTAACCATGTTTTTATATAAGAAGGTTCACGAAGTGTATGAATCTTTTTATAGGCACGGAACGTCACTTCCTGAATTGCTTCCAAAGAATCATGTTCATTCTTCAAGTAAGCTAATGCTGTCTTGTATAAATCCAGGTTATAAGCCTTCATTACTTGTAAAAACGCTGCGTCATCTCCCTTTATAGCTTGTTTTATTACTGCAAGATCCACATTCAATTGATAACCCCCTGACGTTATACTACTTATTAGACTAAGAAATTGGAAAAAAGTTTTATTATTTTTTTATTTGCTAAATTACTGTTATAAGTTAAATTATCATGACACCTTAATCCTAGCATTATATTCCAAAATAAATTCAAAAATTTAAACAAAACAAATAGGCGACCCTACTAGGATCACCTATTAAAGATTATCGCCTGTTTTTAAAGAATAGCAGAACAAATTATCTGTACTGTCAGTCACCTATTCAATATGTAAAGAAAAGACATTATTGTACATAAGGAGCGATCAGCATCAATAATACAGAACTTGTGACAAGGGAAGCACTTACTTTTTTAGGTAGTTTCCCCCTTCCATCTCCCTTATAAAATCCTATGAATTGAAGTTTGTTTCTGTACAATACGAACAGTAAGATTAAAATAGCAACTCCAATTAAAAACCCACCATTTGTATTGGCAACATTTACTCCGAACATTCCATACAATACGTTCATTGCTCCCCCTAAAATAGCACCAAAAAACAAAAGAATGACGAGTACACGTAACAGTTCGAATAACACTCTCAAAACAATCAACTCCTTGAATCATGTAATCTATTTAAACTATAATTATGAACTAACTGATGCAAGTCTATTTCCGGCTCATCATAAATTCTTCCATTAATTGATCAGAAAGTTTTATCGCTTCTTCCCTACCACTAGCTGGTGCAGTAATCATTAATTGTTCACTTTCTAACCAAGGCTGTTGTTCATCTACTGGATTAATCTGAATCGTAAAGTTGGAAAAATCCTCATCAATAAATACAATTCCATATAAATGGATACTAGGCGTATAATTTCCATCTGCATCAACACTTCCAAATGAATGTAATACACCATATCGATCTTCTGACCATAATTGTAGCCCTTCTTCGTCGATTCCTTGTACAGGTGGTAAATGATCTCCTTCTAATACGACCTTACCATCGAACTTTTTCTTTCCAAATATTCGATTTTCTAGTTTTCCATTGATATGGAACTGAATATTCTCTGTTAACTGTTCATTTTCCAAACTGTAAAATACCCCTTCGACAGTTTCTTCATAAGGTGTAGGAAGATAGTTCCATGCAAGAAAAAGCAGCAGGACGCCTAAAAGAGCAAACAGACCAATTTTTAATTTCAGATCAGACTACCCCTTTCCAGTTACCTAACCGAATAAGTTATTTCCATACCATAATAACATAAAAATTCAGATAATAATTAATGATTTATACAACAAAAAAGACGACCTTAATAATCGCCCACTAAATTCAAAAAAACAAGTATATATAATTAAATTAGTTCTTCCTTTTTTCAATTAGGACTCCAATTAAAACATATCCTAACGAAAAACCAAATGTAGTAGAAAAAGCAGTTAAGACTTCTAATGATCCTTTAAAAATTTGATTTATAATTAAACTGACAGTAAATAAAAACAAGAAGAATACAAAGAATTTCAACATAACTCTTTTCACTAAATATCCCCCGCTAACACCTGATTTCATAATTCTACTTACGCAACGTAATAACTTCCTTTTTCTCACTTTCTTTTACTACTATTCTAAACTCATCTTCTTCATATGTTTCAAAATTTACTGTACCAATCAAAAACGAAACACGATTACCATTCCATTTCGTCTTCATATCACCTAAGTTACCAGTAACTGTTCCGCCACGACCTTCGAACTCGATATTTATTTCATTTATATCAATATCTGATCGTTCCCTTTCCTTATGTTCCAGTTCTACCCAGTTTACTTTTTTGTCTTCATATAATTCTGGGTTAAAACTATATGTAACAACCCAATCCTTTCCTTCCCCTTGAAAAACAACTTCATCTGTAATAGGCGTCTCTGCCGCTGAGGAACAACCAATTAAAAATAATACTAAAATACCAATTACTACGATTCGTTTCATGTTTAAGCCACCTCTTACCTAGTCTACTAACCTATTTCTGCTGAGAAAAGGTGACCCACTTGGATCACCTTCTATTCCTTCCTTTGGACACGTAATCTATTTCTTTTCTTCTAATTCCCTTCTTAATTGATACATCCTAATTTCCAATGAGTTTATGTATTTAATCACGGCTTGAAATAATATCCCAATAAATATAAGGAGTATTCCTCCTACGATAAATACATACGTCCTAATAGTACGGTTAAGGTAAATTTCTTCAATAACTGTACTATCTGCATAATAATCCCAAGACTGCGTCCATCCAAATATAATAAATACAATACCAACAATTATTGTTAATGGGCTAACCCACTTCAATCCATTCATCCAATTCCTCCTATACGCCGCTAAACAGCATGCCTTCTAAAATCTACTTTTATTTATTATATATTTACGTACCCATAAGCAGTAATTCCAATTACACCTAGAAAAATGAGGAAACCACTTGTGGCACCGTGTAACTTTCCGTTTTTCCATCCATTAATACAATTAGCTAACCAATAAATAAATACGAAGGAGACTCCGATATGTTGAAGAGGTTTTACTAATAGTATAAAACCTGAAAAATATAATAATAGTCCAATAGTTAATAGTCCCACAATAAGTAGAGCGTAAGGGTTTCTGAGTTCTCCCTTAAATTCTTCCTGTTCCTTTTTACTCATTTTTACATATGTCCTTGTCAACATAACAATAGGTAAAACCCAAATTAAAATTAAAAAAATAATCTTAATGATCATACGACCTTGTCCTTTGCTGTGTATTATTCCGTGATTTATCGTTATATTTAATAAGTTAATACTACCATAACATTCTGATTTGTTAATAAAAAATAAGGCAGTCATGTTAAATGACTACCTTCCTCGCACCCATTTTAAAATATTTTGCGGAAAACAATTAAATAGGTCAAATAAAGATAAAATACAAAAACTATCCCAGAAGCTATAAGTTGGTTAGATGCAAATGGTACTACCATCGTCATATCAATGAGAAATAAAGCTAAAAAACCAATAACAGATAAAATTCCGTATACCCATTTCCTCATGATCTAACAACTCCCTTCCATTATTTATTCCGTATATATCTCTTTTGTCGAAAGCCATTCCACGAACACATTATATTGAAAATACGTTTTTCCATCTAATTCGATTTTAGGTGCATTTGGATATTTACGTAATAAATCTTCTAACTCTTTTCTGCTTAGATTTAGTTCGATACCCAAATCATCTGCCGTTATGAATCGAGCTGCTCTTCTATCTAATTTAGGCTGACCAAGATTTTGTAATCCATATCCAATAAAATAACCGAGAAATGCAATCCCTATCGCTAGAAAAAGTAAACCTAAGACAAACAAAAAATCTCCCCCATTTCTATGACACTCACTAGCTATTCTTACAATAATTATTTCATAAACTGTACTTTCTGTGTACCTTATTTACTAAATTATTCTAATTTTTTATTTTTAAAAGAAAATCAAATAAAAAAGACCTGAATTGGTCTTCTTTACTCTTTTTTTTCACATTTTACTGGGGACCAGAGGCCATCTTTTGTCACGGTTACTTCTGTTAATTCATCAAAGTTCTCAAAGCATTTCTCAATAATTAGTTGATTAGCTTGATGATTTTTATGTATTTGATTAATCAACACAACCCCAACTGTAAGAATAAAAATAGTAACTATTATTGCGATACTTAACGAAAGTCTTTTAGAATTTTTCAAGAATCAACTTTCCCTTCCTATCTGTAGAGTCAACTGAATCTACACTCGATTTAAATGCGTGTCTTTAAATGCTTGCGGATATTTCAACCCATATCCTACCATTCTATCCATTCCGATATGAGCCATCCAAATGATACCAATTGCTAAAATAAGAGAATAAGAGAATAAAAAGGCAATAAAAATAACAATCAATGGTGTTACGTATGTATGGAATATATTATAGAGCATAGCACCTGTTCGAGGGTTATGTAAATAACCTAGCATGGAAATATCAGGCGCTAACAGCAAAATAAAAAATAATAACCAATTGAATTCGTTATAACCATATATAAACAGACAAAATGCAAATACGGCAAACCCTTCTATGTGTAACAGTGTTTTAACCAATGACATCCTCTCCCCCATTTATTTTTACTCCTCGTAGATCATTTTCCTCGTCATTCCACCGTCAACAACTAAGTTAATGCCAGTAACAAAATCATTTTCTTTAGCCGTTAAATAGAGACAAGCACGAGCAATGTCATCAGGTTTACCGACACGCTTGGATAGATGTTGTTCGTGGTCGGATTTTGTTAAGTTTTCATAATTACCTGTTTCAATCCAACCTGGCGATATCGCATTTACTGTAATCCGATCTTCACTAAAGGAAGCTGCAAGTGCATGAGTTAAAGCTACAATACCCCCTTTTGTTGCAGCATAGGCTTCCGAATTTGGTTCTGACATAATAGCCCTTGTGGACGCGATGTTTACAATCGATCCACCTTCCTCATCATGACGCATCCATTTTGCCGCTTCACGTGATGCTAGAAATACACTTCTTAAGTTCGTATTGATGATATCGTCCCAATTTTCTACTGATAAATCATAAGGAGATTGAAATTTAGAAACTCCTGCATTATTGATTAAAGCGTTGATCTGTCCATACGCTTGATGAGCTTTGTTCATTAATTGAATAATGTCTACTTCCTGTCTGACATCTGTTTGAATAAAAAGTGCTTTGCCACCTTGTTCTTTTATCTTCTTAACCGTTTGCGCTCCAGCAGTTGCATCGATGTCTGCTAGAACTACATTAGCTCCTTTTTCTGCATATAGAAAAGCAATCCCTTTCCCAATTCCATTTCCAGCCCCTGTTACGATTACTGTTTGATTTGTAAAATCCACTCGATCCCACATCCTTTTACGATTCCAATACTGTTCCATTTTATAATCATCCTTTTATCATACATGAAAGAAAACTAAAAATTAATCAAAGCTACTACTTAGGATGCATAAAGTTTTCTCGTTCTTCGCGTTACTCTATGTCTCTATACCTATAAGCATAATCATAATATTCTATTCTTTTATCTGTTTCAAAAGAATAATTGTTCCATGGACTTGTTTTCGTAGGAGAATCTTCCGTCGTAATTAATTTAATTTCTCCAGGTTCTAACTGGATAATATTTGAATTAATTTCCATTTGAATCTCTTTATTCGCTTTATAGGCACGAATACTTACTTGTACTTCCTGCGATTTCTCTAAATTGTTCTTCACAAAAAAATAATTTTTGTACGCTGAATCACGGCATGAAGAACTATTATCTAAACACTTATTGTCGGAAAGTGTTAATATAACAGAAAACTCCTTGTCCTCAGCATAATTCTCAGTCATTTCAATTACCATGTCCATCGAAACAGAATAATTTATTTTTTCCGTAATTGGTAGAAGAATGATTCCTATGTATATAAGAAATAATGGAACACTAAACGTAATAACAGGAAGCAACTTCGGATCATGCACAGATTTTGGTACATCTCTTCCTCTAAAATCAAAATAGACAAATAGCGATATTCCTCCAACAATGACAAAAATAGCCCCCGCAATGATTAATAGAATATTAATGTCATATAAATTAGGAAAAATAGGAAAATCAAATTTGTACTTATAATAAAAAGATAGCCCTATATAGCCAATGAGATTTCCCGCAAAAGAAATTCCTGCCCATTTCCAATTTACCCTCTCTCGTTTTCCTTTCTGTCTATCGATTAAGCTGTAAATGAGGATTAATAGTGGAATCGCACCAATTAGAAATACAATAAAATAAGTCAAATGAAACACTCCTATCCGTAATGCTGATTCCATTATATAAAACGAATAGGAGTATACACGCCTTAATTTGAAAAACAGTACTATTTTACTAGATAGGAAAAGAAGTGACAGGTTATGGCTAGGTAACTCTTCAGCTGAAGAAGGATCTATCAATTTACTATGTGACCTTTTACATAAATTTCTGTTGATTTGGGTTCATAGACTTCTCTTATGTGACCTTCCATTCTCTTTTTTATAAATTTGGGCTTATAGAATACCTCTATGTGAACTTACAACCTTCTTATTACTAATATTGGGTTCATAGACAACCGCTATGTGACCTTTCTCTCTCTTTTTTAGAAATTCGGTCTTATTGACTCCTTCAATACAACCTTTCACTTTCATTTCCAAATGTTCGGGCTCATAAACGATTGCATTATGACCATACACACTCCCCATTTGCAAAATAAATACAAAAAGGGACAGGTCAATTCCAGTACCTGCCCCCCACCATTTATTCAAATGTAGTAAACTCATCTAAAGCAGAATCTAAAAAGTCTTTATCAAATTCAATGTAATACAGTTCATTTTTCATTACAGGTATCATTCCATCTGTTAAAGATACTAATTGGGTCTGTGGAAGTTCTGGCAACTCATCCAATAACTGTTTTGGGATATTGCCTTCTATTTCGGCAAAAGCATCTTCTAATTGCTCCTGTGGAATTTCAGTAAATAGTTTGTTAAATAAGTGATTTAAAAGAATTTCTATTGTCTCAGAGCCGATACTGCTACCATTTGTAGCATCCAATATTAGCGCTACTACCTCTTCCCCGCTTAACTGATTTGGTCCTTTTGGAAGGTCAAAAACGTCTTGTGTAATTGCTCTTATACGAACATCTTCTTCCAAGTCGAACTCGATACCATCGACAGAATGAACCATTGTGGAAAAAGTTTCTAGGTGCATAACAGCGTAATAATCAATGGGTAGATCAAACAGTTCTGATACAGAATTTTTTACACTTCCTGCCCCATCTGAACCATAAACATAAGCATGTGCCAACTTATCGTACATCGTCGTACCGTCACTAGTTATGATTGGTACGTACGTATCACGTGGGATTGATATAACTTTCATTTCATTTTTATCTTCGCTATAGGAAAATAACAGATTAATCGGTATTCGATTACTTTCATTTTTTATTGATAATAATCCTGTATGTGTATTTTCTGATTGCCCAACTACACTAGCTGGATTCGTCCTTGTACCGTCATTCAAGATGTTTTCAGAGAGTATGGATGGTAAAAATAATAGAAAACATAAGCCAACGACGAATAAAGAAGCAGTAACATATGTTAATCTTTTTGAAATAGAAATAAGAGATTTCCTTTCTGCACTATGGTTCTTTTGTTTCAGTTGTTGAAATACTTTTTGTCGATCTTCTTCCGTAAACGTTAATTCTTCCCTATCTACCCAACTATTATCTCTCATGAGACACAGCCTCCTTTAACATCGGCTCTAATCTTTGCTTCGCTCTTCTCAATCGGGTTTTCACTGTATTAATGGAAATGTCTAGCACACTAGCAATCTCCTCAACTTTTAAAGATTCATAATAATATAGGTAGACCACTTCTCGATATATTTTTGGTAAAGAAAATATTGTATCTTTAATTAGTTCATTCTTCATATTTTCCATTACGACCTTTTCTGTCGATGGAAATATTGACTTTGTAGTTTCATTTATAAAATCTTTTACTAAAACCTTTTTGTAATTCCAACTCTTCAAATAATCTTTGCATTCATTAATCGTTATTCGGTATAGCCATGTCTTCATCTGGGCGTCATGGCGGAACGACTCTAGATGGTTATAGCATTTTATAAATGAATTTTGTACTAAATCTTTTGCTATTTCGACGTCCTTCACATAAGAAAAAGCTAGACGCACAAGTTCATTTCCATATTCCTTCATGATGTCTTCCAATATGTAATCTTTCTCAGCTTTATCCATTCTTCTCCCCTCTCTTCATCAAATTCAGCTATTAGACGATTAACCACGTATTAAAGGTTCAATATATGACATTTATTTTCATAATCATATTATCGCATAAAAAAAACTGTATCTTCGCAAGTATTGGAAAGATACAGATTTATAGATTATTTAATACTTACAGACTTTTTTCCTTTCAAGCCACTTTTATAATAATTGATAAAATAAACTTACAACTATGTAAAAAACAACATGCCATTTGCTAATATAAGCACTAGGCATTCAAAAAATATACCCATTACTCTAAAGCTAATAAGTCGGTGAATATATTCGATCTGTATCTGTATCGATTCGATAGCTTACTTGAATTCGATCATCGTATGGGATCTGTTTAAATTGATGTAGCCTGCACAACATAGTTGGAAGGTCTTTTATATCCGTTATTAATTCTTTCGTTTCAAAGTAATTTTTCTTCAATTCCTCCATAGAACAACTAGTACCTATTAACAAAACTTGATGAAAATATCCATCTATTTCAATTACCAAATTAACTCCACCTATCATGATTTCAACTTAAAATAATAATACCATACCAATTATTTTAGTCTAATAATCTTCAATAATTATTTGCCCTCTACACCTAGTAATTTCTCTTGATTCCATGCATATTTACAAGTTGTTGGTTAAATCTAACAATAGTAATTTATTTCCAACTTTAAGGAGGGTATTTTATTGGACAATCAACCGATGAAAGATAAAAAGCAGCAACAACTTGACGATTACCGAGTACAAAACATCGGAAAACCACTCACCACCAATCAAGGTCGAACAATAGCAAATGACCGGGAATTATTAAAGGCGGGAGAACGCGGTCCAACCATACATGAGGATTGGCAGTACTTTGAAAAGATAACTCATTTTGTCCATGAAGAACAGCCTGAACGAGTGGTTCACGCTAGAGGATACAGTGCTCATGGAGAGTTTGAATGTTATAAATCGATGAAGCATGTGACGAAAGCGAATTTTTTATCAGAACCAGGGAAAAAGACACCACTTACCATTCGTTACTCAACGGTTCAAGGCGCAAAAGGATCTTATGATACGGCAAGGGATCTACGTTGTCAAGGAGTTAAGATGTATAGATGAAGGAAATTATGATCTAACAACGATTGCAATGCCTGTTCTAATTAACTTTGATGCAATGAAATTTCCTGACGCGATGCATGCATACCAATCCAAACAAGATGATGACATTCCAACCGCTACCGGTGCACATGACCGATTTTGGGATTATGTCGCAAACAATCCAGAAGCGATTCATATGGTTACTTGGATTATGTCTGATCGAGGCGTGTTGAGAAGTTATCGTCATATGGAATCATGGTCGATTAATACGTATACGTTTATCAATGACCAAGGAAAAGCGACGTACGTACGATTTGTCTGGAAACCGGTTCTTGGTGTGGAATCACTCCTTCAAGAAGAAGCGATTAAAATCGGTGGAATTGACCCTGATTTTCATCGAAAAGATCTTCGGAATGCAATTGAGAAAGGAGCATATCCAGAATATGAACTAGGAGTACAACTGATTCCAGTTGGAGATGAAGACAAATATGAAATTGATGTTCTTGATCCGACCAAGTTCTGGCCGGAAGAAAAAATTCCAGTAGAGATTATTGGTAAAATGACATTAAATCGAAACATCGAAAACTATCATACGGAATCCGAACAAGTTGCATTTAACCCTGCCAATGTTGTTCCTGGTATTGATTTTTCGAATGACCCCGTATTACAGGGCAGATTAATTGCCTATCATAGTGCACAACTTTACAGGATTGGGCCGAATTTCCAAGAACTTCCGATTAATAAACCAGTTTGTCCATTCCATAATAACCAAAGACGAGGACCAATGCGGACGCGAATTGATGTCGTTCATGTGAACTACCATAATAATTCGTTGGCAGATAATACACCACATGAGACACCAATTGAAGAAGGCGGCTATGAACATTTTCCGAAAGAAGTCGGGGGTCACACAACAAGAGCTCATGTTGACTCGGTAAATGATTTTTACTCACAGACTCGCATCTTTTGGAATAGCTTAACACCTATTGAAAAAATGCATACAATAGAAGCATTTAGCTATCAACTCGGCAACGTAGTGGATGAGTCCGTTCGTCAGCAAAATGTGAATTTACTGGCGAATGTGGATGTGGAATTAGCATCAACTGTTGCCGATAATATCGGTGTAGCCCGCCCAACTGGTAGTCATGTTCCAGTCTCCGAAAGTTATGCATCATTAAGTCAATACCATACCCCACCTAGTGCCTATACTAAAAAGGTTGGCGTACTAATTGGAGATGGGTTTACAGATCAAGAAGTGTTAGAAGTCCTGGAATTCTTTGACCAACAAAAGGTGTTTTACGATATTATTAGTGAGAGATTAGGATATGTAACTGGTGCTAACGGAACGAAAATCAAAGTCGGTAAAACATTCCTCACTTCAGGACCATACTTAGTAGACTCTGTTTATGTAGTAGGAGGAAATAGTTCAAATCAAAAAAGATTTACTCAAAATGTTTTAGAGTTTATGAACATGGCATATAAACTGTACAAGCCGATTGGGATTGCTTTAACAGGTCAAGCAATGATTCAAGGACCGGGAATGGAAAACCTTGAAGGTGTCGTTATTGCAGGAAATAGCGATAATTTCAAACTGGACTTTGTAGCCGCAATTGCTCAGTCCCGTTTCTGGAATCGGGATGATGGAACAGGTCCTGCGTCTTTAGGGATGACCGGAATTACGAAATAAGAATTAAATAGTAATAAAGGAAATTGCACATTAAAAAGGAACCTTACATGATACCCAAGTCATGTGTGGTTCCTTTGTTTGAAAAATAAGCATCTTAATTTGAATCATACTGAAAATAACACTAATTAGTAACAGTTTTAACTCTTTTATTAATTTTACTTGCTACCAGCATTTTTCCCCTTCCATGTCGCCATAGTATAGAACAATTTCCTCTAACTCTTTTATGGTTGAGGTTAAATAACTTTGTTCACTTTCAAACTGGTACTGTAATATATTTTCTAGATGGGCTACTTCTTGAAAAAAGCCTTGAATCTTTACTTGTCCAAGTCTGTTAAAATAGACTTCCATTTTAAAGTTATTGTCTGCATCTATAAAAGTTACACTACCAGCCAAGTCTTTATAGCATTTCTGTAACCTAGTAAAGAACTGATATACCTGACCAGTAGAGAACCACAAATCAGCATCTTTCACAAAAAAATTACCACATTGGATGTTTATTTTTCCTTTAACATCATAACCACCTAAATAACTAGTTTCCTTAGGAAAACCAAACACTTCGCTGAATTCAATTTTAATCACTCCATTTTTACCAGTGATTATAAATCCACTCATAATAGCCACCCATTTCAATGAGAATTTTATTCGAACAAAAAAGACATCAATTCTATACCAATCGATGTCTCTCTACATTAAAATATGAAAGTAACTAGCTCAACAAAAATTAACTTCCCATTTTACGACGGGTCATACTTGGTTTCTTAGCAAGTTGGCTCTTCATATGCTTTCCTGCACCGTTGCCATGCATTGTTTGCTTGTTGTTTTCTTGAGCTTGCTTTTTACGTTCCAACTGTTGTTGGACAATCTCTCTAGTAGTTAACTTCTTTTTCTCCGACATATTCTTTTGCTCCTCTTTGTACGTCATTCTCCTATTATAATGCTGTTTATTTCTAATAGCTATCTTTATTAGATTAATGCTCACCATTACTTTTCTCGACAGTTATGTATGTGTTGCTATAGAAAAGCGTATAAATCGTTTTGACATCCCATAATTTCTTAAAATCCTCAATTAGGACTTTTCGATTGTACATTCTTTCTTCATTGTTATGTTGGCAATTTACTAAGTGTCCTAATGATTCCGCAAGATAAACATATTTCTCATCATATCCGATTACCGGTACAAAATGTAAATTTCTTCTATTTTTGTTTACCTTAATGAATACGATCACAGGTGTTCCTTTACTAACCTCGTACTTTAATGTATGGATATTCCCTTTATAATAGTTAGTTTTAAGTTCCTTCTTTTTTAAAACGGTACGGATTCCTTTCGGGTATACATCTCCTGTTCTCGTTTTACTCGGAAAATTCTGATATAGTTCCTCCCCATTCGCTTCGATTCCAAAGTGGCGTAAAATATAGGCACTCGAAAATGCAGCACATTCCCTTTTATTTTGTCTATCTATCCGATTTGTTCTACGAATAAAATAGGTTGCTGGATAATCTTTTTTTCGTAGCACAGGTTTTGGTAGAGTCATCAAATATGCATTGATGGCAGTTGAAATAACTACCCACATAATAATCGTTCTAACGATAAACATCCTTTTTCCCCCGCTTGTTTAAATCCTATTCCGAAATATGATAATAAGTCTAACATAATCTTCAAGCAATTTTTATATTTTCCCACAAAAAAACAAGGTGATGATATTGCATTACCTTGTTACCTTTTTATTTATTTGTCTTATTTCTCTCTTCCCGTTCTCCTCCTATTTACGGGTACTAGTTACATTAATAATTAGCCATACAACTTGAATAATTACTGGGATGATAAACGCAATCAATAAAACTATAAATGCAACTAGTCTCAGCTCAGGGGTTTGAATAGCACCAGCGCCATCAACCTCCCTTAGTGCAATGATTGCTGCCAATACTCCAAAAATGAAGATCCAAAATATGTTAGACATCCACCAAAAGATCCACCGCTTTTTCACATTTTCACCCCTTCTAATTGAAAACCTTAACAAAACTCTTTTATTGTGATCCTTTTAAACCTACACCTAATATTACCACAAAATTCAAAAAAGCGTTTCAAGAAAAAAGACGTTCCAATTATAAGAACGCCTTGTTCAACTATGTAGTTTTTTCATCAAATCCTTAGCAATACTGGTGAATACAAAACTATGTATGTATTTATGCATTATTCATTATAAAACTCTTTCAAACATAACCATATCTAATGCTCTTATACCATTTTCATAGATTGGCTCTGGATAGCTTTTAAAGAAATCTTTTCTTATTTCAACCATTCGAAACCCTACTTTTTGATAGAAAGTTATGTTACCAATACTAGAATTTGCCGTTCCTACGATTAACTTCTTAATTCCTTTACCTTGATAAAGTTGGCATGCATTATTGATTACTAGCTTCCCGATCCCTTTTCCACGATATTTTTGTGCTACTGCAATATTTTTCAATTCCATTACGTGTTCAGCGTGATAAGTAAATAACACGACTCCCGCTAAGTCGTTTTCTACATGAATGGAAAACATTTCGCCATCGTTTATGTAATCCTTAACGACTTTTTCACTCTCATCGGCAATAAGTAGATAATCTAAAAAACGCGATCTATCTACCTGAACTTCCTCTAATGTAACTTTTGGTATGTTTTGCATAACAAATTCTTCCTTTATTGATTCTACTTTGTACATATGTATGAGCTACTTTAATACAGTGATATTATTTTTATGATGCGTTTTTGGAGCAATAAATACTTTTGAGATGACTAGCACGAAAAGGAATAGGAAACAGCTCAAACTGCTACTATCACTCGTTATTATAGATGATTGAATCCATTGCATATAAACGAATCCATTTAATATAAATGATACTAAAAACCCTGCAATAATTACACTAACTTGCCCGATAGTTGAATAGCATGTTGAACTATATAATAATTTTAACACCCAATGACATAAGGCTCAAAATATTCTTTAAATATAAATCAAGTGTGAATCAACACTTGATTTATATTCAAATATTAGTCATTAAAACTACAAACATGAATAAGAATACCTTGCTTATCAAGTCTTACGTGATTGAATGGAACATCTAATAATTTCTTATTTGTATCTTTCCATATAATATCGATAAAAGCAGATGATTCTTGCAGAAAACGTTCAGGATCTAAGGCCTCATACCGATAACATTCATTTGGATATATCTCTTCACTCCCAAATAACTCAAGAACATTTTCTTCCATTGCAATGCCACCAACTTCAAACTCATACACAGCATACAAATTCTTTAGGAAGTTTGTGAAGTCTGTATACTCATCTTGTTCAATTCCTATTTGCTCCCACTCTCCTGCATCCATAGTAGAACCATAAAACATAAAGTTCACCATTACTGTGTTAGATGAGACCAGATCTATTTGTAATACTGATTTTCGTCTCCTCGTGAGATAGACATATAAATTTAAACTAAAAGAATGGATGTGTGTTGTTTGTACATCCCCTTCGTCGTAAGGATAGCCTACTTCAAAAGCATCCATTACCTCACCTATATTATCATCAACAATTTCAATATTGTTGTTAACCTTCGATAAATTATCAAGAATAAATTGGATAGTTTTCCTTTTATCCTCTTTAAGTTGTAATAGAAAACTAACTTCAAGGAAAGGACCACCTTGTAACCATTGGGATGATTGCATACTATTCCCCCTAAAATTCAGGCTAAAGTTCTATTAAATTATGTAAATTTTAATATTTTCTAAACATAGCATACCATAATTGTAATTCTTAAATATATATTAATAGATAAAATTCACTTGATTTTCTATTTAATAAAAAAGAAAAAAACAGCATATCACTACGCTGTTTTTTTCGATACTTCTATTTATTCGACTACTAATGAATTACTTATCCAATTATCAATATCTCTATCTTTCATTGGTTTACCATAGTAGAATCCTTGCATGACTTGGCAACCTAGTTCCTTTAACGATTCCGTGTGGTCTTCATTTTCGACCCCTTCTGCAATAACATCTATTTTCAAACTATCTGCCATTAAAATAATCGCATTAATAATCGCCCGTTTACTAGGAGTATCTAAGTCATTCGTAAATAGTCGGTCTAACTTTAACGCATCAATTGGAATCTGGTCTAACAAACCAATCGATGAGTAGCCTGTACCGAAATCATCTAAAGAAACCCGAACTCCAATTGAACGGATCATATTTAATTGTTGATTAATATTATTAATATCTTCCAATACCATCGATTCCGTAATCTCTAACTCTAGTAAATGTGGCTCTAACCCTGTAGCTTTTAAAACACGTTGAATAGTTTCAAATAAATTCCCATTTCGAAAGAGAACGACAGACATATTTACCGATACCGGTTGGATAATCCCTCGCTGCTGCCATTGTTTACATTGGTAACAGGCTTCTTCTAATACTAGATTTGTTAACTGAACAATAAGCCCCTTCTCTTCAGCAACGGGAATGAATTCAACTGGAGATATTAATCCTAAATGAGGATGATCCCAACGTACTAATGCTTCAAACCCACATAATTGATTCCTTGTCACATTCCATTTCGGTTGATACACAACATAAAATTGTTTCTCATCAATAGCTCGTTGTAGATCTTTCTCAATCTCCATTTTACGTACTTCTTGTTTTCCCATTTTCTCGTTATATACACAGTATTGATTTTTCCCTAATGCCTTCGCCTTGTACATTGCTGTATCTGCTGCTCGTAATAAGAAAGTACGGTCTTCGTCATGGATGACGCCGATACTTATCCCGATACTACCTGTTATATAAAGGGTGTTTCCCTTAATATCATATACCTTTTTAAGAGAAGATAAGATTTCTTTTGCTAATGTTTCCGCAGTCTGTCGGTCATGTTGTTTCACGATAATGAGAAACTCATCTCCTCCAATTCGAAACACCTTCACATCTTCACTGATAAATTGATTTAACCGTTTGCCCACTTCTTCTATTAACGAATCACCAATATCATGGCCTAATGTATCATTAATTACTTTGAAGTGGTCTAAATCAAGAAACATAACCGATAACTGTTCCTTTTCTACCGCTTTATTGAAAAAACGAGTCATCTCATGACGGTTCGGTAGATTCGTAATACTATCTCGATAAGCCATCTTTTCTAGTACATGCCGATCAAAGAAAATACTTCCCCATGAAATTAACAAGATGATCGCAATATTACCCGTTACACTATACACGAGAAACATACTTTTTGCTGAATTATGGACCATTTCCGCACCTGATGGAACATCAAAAATTGTCGCTCGCATACCAATGTAATGCATACCAGTTATCGCAATACCCATAAAAATGGCTGAGAATATTTTTAACAAGCTGGAAGATGTATAATTCCGAAACTTAATAAATAATAGTAATGAAACATAAGAAGCTACAATGGCAACGACTACTGATAACGTCCAGTAGAATGGATGATAGGAAACCTCTGCTTCCATCACCATTGCTTCCATTCCTAAATAATGCATGGCTACAATTCCGCTACCCATAAATAACCCACCAAAAGCGATGTGATTCCATTTAATTTGCTTTGGCATCGTTATAAGAAATGCAATAAAAGAAGCGATAACACTAGCAAATAACGAAATAAATGTCAGTTTAGTATCATACGCTACCGCCATATTCGCGTGCAATGCAAGCATCCCAACAAAATGCATCGACCAAACACCCGTACCCATGACAAAAGACCCAGAAAACAACCAAAAAAATCGCATCTTTCCTTCTGCATTCGAAATTCTCGAAGCAATACTTAACGCGGAATAAGATGCTAATATAGCAATTAAAAATGATAATGCAACCATGTAATAATTATAACTAACAGTCAACAAATCCCCTCCCTTAAAAGACATTATTATTTACTTTTATTAGAATGAAATCTAAAAAATATAAATGGGGTTCTATAAAAATTTGATTACATTATTTGAGGTATTTTATAGGAAAGAAAAAAATCACAATCAAAATAATAACATATTTACGTGGGTCTATGCTAACTTAATGAGGAATTTTTTACAAAAAATAATATTGGTAAATGACTATGGATCACCCAATTCTTTTATTATTTCCTTATTAGAATTTATACGGGGATGGAAAACTTTTAAAATGCTTCTGTAATTGTACTATTTTATAGACTACTCATAAATTCTTTGGAGCAAGTTTAAAAGGTAGACAAGAAGGTACGAAAAATATAATTGATTTACTCTTAATATGCTATTTCATAATTTATCCAATAATGTTATTATTTAATTGGAATAATATAGCAAAAGGAGAGATTTCTTTTGAAAACTACTACAAATAATAAAGCAATTACTAAAGAGGTAACGATCAACGCACCTTTAGATTTAGTATGGTATGCTTGGACAATCTCAGAACGAGTATCAGAATGGTTTGCACCTGAAGCGGTCGTAGATTTAAGAGAAGGTGGTGCATATGAGTTATATTTTATACCGGGAAATAGTACAAGCATGAATACGAAAGGTTGCAAAATCACAAAACTTATTTCTAAAAAAGAGCTACATTTTACATGGAAAGGTCCTGACCAATTTGAGGAATTAATGAACAATGACAATGAATTAACAACGGTTTGTGTCAATCTCCAATCAATCAATGAAAACTCCACTAAAGTAACTCTTAAACATATTGGATTTAAAGATAAAGAAGAATGGGTAGAAGCATTTGAATGGCATCAAATGGCTTGGTCAGGAGTTCTTGAAAGTCTAAAATCAGCGCTCGAAAAAGGCGAAGGTAATTTATGTTGTCAACCATAACCATATTTTTATAAACCATCTAGATTCATGACGGATTTAGATGGTTTTCTTGTCTATAAATAATCATAAAAAAAGTGTTAATCACTTGGAATTAACACTAATAAAAATCATTTCTTCTTTTTTAACTCTAAAAGTATAGGCATGATATTTAGTAGAATAGAAACAATTGTTAAAAACCATAAAGCTCTTTCCATTCCAGGAACTACATCCTCTATCGCTGCCCAATCTTCCACTGCTACCCAACGAGATACTAGACTATATTCCGCGCAAACTGTTAAAGCTGTAAAGGATAGCCCAATCGCCATAGCTAACTTGTATTCCTTTCCTAAATGATAGGAATAAAGATTGATTAAAGTTGCTATGATGGCAATAAAGCCAAAAATCATAAATAACATTACTAACCTCCATATAGTCGTCAAATTATGTGAATTATCTCATATTTATGCAATTTTATATAAGATTGCATAGTAAACATTCTAAATATCACCCTGGAATTCAGTTGGTGAAAATACTATCAATTACCAATTTGCTAGAAATTTAAGAACTCGCTTCATGACAAGTTTCATCGCATCAGCATCATAAGACGGTAAACTATTGTCAGTGAAAAGATGTTCCTTGCCTTCGTACTGAAATAGTTCAGCGTGGTTTGCCAAAGCAACAAGTTCTCGGGCCGCATCGATGTCCCCGTCCTCCACGAAAAATGGATCCTCATTCATAGCATGAATTTGTACAGGTAAGTCGGGCTGCCACGGAGACTCAAATGCCGAAGTCGGGAGACATGCATGAAAAAATATTGCGCCTTTAGCTCCTTCACGAGTTTGTGCAAGCTTCTGTGCTGGCATAACCCCCAGTGAAAAACCAGCATAGATAACATCTCTTGAAAGTTCGCTAGCTACCCGAACACCTCGTTCTATCAATTCTTCAGATCCAATCTCATTTACAAATTCCAAACCATCCTCCAGAGAGGAAAAAGTTCGGCCGTCAAATAAATCTGGTACGTGCACTGTATGCCCAGCACTTCTGAGTTGTTCAGCGAATGCTTCTATCCCCTTTGTTTTACCTAAAATATGGTGAAACAACAAAACTTCTGCCATTGTTTTTCCTCCAATTAAGTGAAATCTACATATCTATCTTCGACACGAAAACCAAATTAACCTGCAAACACATTAATTTTTGAAAAAATGAGTGTTAAGTACCAGAACCAGTCCCCAAATTATTTATTCGACCTTTTTCAATATATACAGTAGCTTCTAAAAGGATTACTACAAATTAGAGGCACTAGAGGCACGCTGGGATGGAGGATTATACTTAAATTTCGGGCGATTACTTGCAGGTTTGGAAGATTAATTCTAATTTCGGCAGATTACTCACCAGTTTGGAAGATTAATTCCAATTTCGGCCGATTACTCGTCAGTTTGGAAGATTAATTCTAATTTCGGCCGATTACTCGTCAGTTTGGAAGATTTCACCCAATTTTGGCCGATTACTCGTCAGTTTGGAAGATTAAATCCAATTTTGGCCGATTACTCGTCAGTTTGGAAGATTAAATTCAAATTTGGCAGATTACTCACCAGTTTGGAAGATTTAACCCAATTTCGGCCGATTACTCACCAGTTTGGAAGATTACACCCAATTTTGGCCGATTACACGTCAGTTTGGAAGATTACACCCAAGTTTGGACGATTATTCGTCAGTTTGGAAGATTATATCCAAGTTTGGCCGATTACTCGTCAGTTTGGAAGATTCCGCCTATTTTCGGCAGATTACGCCCCCATTAAAACCTAAACAAAAAAGGTTCTGCTGCTTCACCAGGAAACACCAGAACGCCTCTAAAATCATACCATTCATTTCATCTCTTCAAAATACGCATATAATTCCTCTACATCATAAGTTTTAAATAGTAATTTTTCTGTATCAAAAACTAAAATAACAGGGAACTCTTCGATATCAAGTTCTTCTTTAAAATCAACAATATAATCTTCTTCATAAGGTAACCATCCAGCCCCGGCGCTAATGTCTGTGCCTTCTAAAATGTCCATAACATTTGCGAACATGGTTTCTCCCATTTCAGGTGGTACGTATTCTTCAGGGTGATACATGACCATAATGTTGAAGCCATGAGAACGGGAGAGGAGCCTCCAATATTTTTCCTCATATGTCATGTCTAATAAAATAATTTCTTCAGCGATCCCTTCAAACTCATCTCCGCGGGGTGGGTTCACTAATATCTTTTGGTCTATTTTTAGATCATCCATCGTTGCCTCTGTCCCATCTTCATAGGCAAAAACTGTCCCATCATTTATCATCGCTGAATAATGATATCCTTCATCGGTCATATCTGGGCCTTTGTGGTCGCGTTTTTCCCATTCTGAAATATCAACTTGGATGATACCTTCCTCCTTGTTCGTTTCCATTACTTCACCGATCATTTTGTCATCTTCATAATGGCCATAGGGATACTCCTCCCCTTCTATCGCATCTTCACTACACGCTGTAAGGAAAAGAGTTGGTAAAACGAGCATTAGAAAGAATATTTTTCTCACTATGTTACCCTCCCTCTCAAAATATCATTAATGGCCACTCCAAAATTTCTAAGACATAACTTTTATTAAATCTACCTAGTCATTCTTTGTTCCTTTCAACACACCAAACTCCGGAAATTTTTCCTTTATAAATTTATTATAATCATACGAACTTACATATTTATCGACAGTTTCCACGGATTTCCCTTGTAAGAGATAGGTAGATTGATAATTTTCATTCCCCATATCTACGATAACACTAGCATTTAACGAAGGGATTAATTCAAGTAAGGCATCCATTTCTTGTTCAACATATTGATGAAACTCATTTTCTGTCATTGAATTCATTTCATCATAGTTAAAATTAATTATGGCATAGATTGGAGTTTCTGCAAATGCATTGTCTATCCCAACTTTACTTAAATTGAGCGTATCACCATATAAATTTTTTATTTCCGCAAACTGGTCTTGCTGGTCCTCACCCGTTAAATCCCCGAAACGAATGTAGGGATCTTGAATGACAATCCCCATACCTTCCGATTTTATCTCTTCCATTTCCTCTGTTAGCTTTTCAAAAACAGCATCGATTAGATTTTCTTCAATTGGTAACATATTACTAAGGACAAAATCATAGTGATCACCATCATCATCTACATACTCAATTCCCCATTTAATATACGTGTACGTAGGTACGAAGAATGGTTTATCTTCTGAGTGCAAATATTTTCTTTTGTTTCTATTAAACGTGCGTTCCGTAGAGTAAAAAGGTTTATAAATGATTTCTACTTCTCGTTCATCGATTACTTCCCAATCTCCAATATGTTCATCAAGGAAACCTTTATAAATTTTTGGATAATCTTCTGTATAATCTTCTTTTTTTCCTAATAGATATCCAACAAAGAGGAGAACTATTATTACAATAACTACTAATTTTCTCAACTATAAATACCCCTTTCATCTCGTAACCAATTTCGATCAGTTCAAACTCCTTAAATATTTAAATCTTAATGAGACTATTATTCATCCCTTCCATACTATCATTTAATGGGACTTAAATAATGAACCTCTAGACATAGTTCTATCGTCCCAATCCAAAAAACTCATCATTTTAAACAGTTTCTCTCATCTGTTGGATAAACAACATATCCCAACTTCTATTGGTACATTCTCGACACTAGTCCTGCTACGATGTAGTTAAATAACAATGAGGAGTGAAGCAATATGAATCAAATTTATGATGTTGCCATTATCGGAGCTGGTCCTGCTGGAATGACAGCCGCTGTCTATGCATCACGTGCAAATTTATCAACGATTATGATTGAACGTGGGATTCCTGGTGGCCAAATGGCCAACACAGAATTAGTAGAAAATTACCCTGGATATGAGACCATTCAAGGAACAGATTTATCACAAAAAATGTTTAATCATGCGAAGAAATTCGGTGCTGAATACGCCTATGGCGTCATTCAAGAAATTGTTGATGGAAAAAGCTTCAAGACGATTATAACAAGTAACAAGGAAATACTAGCAAGAACTGTCATTATAGCTACTGGTGCAGAGTACAAAAAACTAGGCGTTCCAGGAGAGAAGGAACTCGGTGGACGAGGTGTTTCCTATTGTGCCGTATGTGATGGGGCATTCTTTAAGGAGCGTGAATTAGTTGTCATTGGTGGCGGTGACTCCGCTGTAGAAGAAGGTGTATTTTTAACACGATACGCAAGCAAAGTGACAATTATTCACCGTCGAGATAAACTGCGTGCCCAACCTATCCTCCAAGACCGTGCGTTTGCCAATGAAAAGATTAATTTTATTTGGAATCATACCGTAAAAGAAATCCACGGGGAGCATGGAAAAGTAAATCGAATCACTTTAGTAAATACCGTTGATGGATCCGAACAGGAATTACAAGCTGATGGTATTTTTGTCTATATCGGTATGGTACCACTCACTAAACCTTTTGAAAATCTTGGAATAACAAATAACGAAGGATATATCGTGACCGATGAAAAAATGGAAACAAACATCCCTGGAATATTTGCTGCAGGAGACGTACGAGAAAAATCCCTTCGTCAAATTGTAACTGCAACGAGCGATGGTAGTATCGCAGCTGAAAGTGCACAGAAGTATATTGAGAGATTGAAGGAAGCTGTGGTGGGCGGTTGATCTTTAAATGGGGTTTGGTTGATTTGGTGGGAGTCTGGTTGATTAGACTTCTTATTTGGTTGATTAGTTACTTAGTTTGGAAGATTAAATCAGAATTCGGACGATTCCCACCCAGTTTGGAAGATTAAACCAAAGTTCGGCCGATTGCCCACCCAGTTTGGCAGATTAAAACAAGGTTCGGCCTATTCCAACCAAGTTTGGCAGATTTAACCGTATTTCGGCCGATTCCCACCTAGTTTGGAAGATTAAACCATAGTTCGGCCGATTACCACCAAGTTTGGAAGATTAAAACAGAGTTCGGCAGATTACCGCCAAGTTTGGAAGATTAAACCATAGTTCAGCCGATTACCACCAAGTTTGGAAGATTAAACCAGAATTCGGCCGATTACCACCAAGTTTGGAAGATTAAAACAGAGTTCGGCCGATTACCCACCCATTACCGAAAGAACACCGCATAAACAATAAACCCTAACACGATAACTAGTAACAGTATCCCAGTTGCTTTCCAACTAAAACCACCTACTAAGTCAGATAGATTACTCCCTTGTACACTGCTGGATGGATTTTTTAATTCTTCTTGTCTCAACTTTTCTCTCGTTTCTTCTGGATTTACTTTGTTGTTTCTCATAATCATTACCCCTTTGCTTTAACAAAGCTACTATTTAAATACCTTCATCCTTATTGTCCCAGTACTTTAACTACATATTAACATAAAATTCAAAAAGTTAATAAAAAAGGAAAGTGTTCACATAATCGCTCACACTTTCCTAAATTTACACCCACATCCCCTATTAAGGATTATGCGCCCCTCTCACTAACGCGACGAAGTACCATTCATTATCTATTTCTTCAAAGACAAATCGGAGCGCTTGATAATTGGTCCAATCTCTCGAATTCGGATCTGGCTCATCTAAATACTCTACATAAATTGCGTTTGGAAATACTTCGTGAATCGTATTAATCATTGTACCCATGTCTGAGTCATTATAGGTAATTTCATCATATTCATAAACATAGTTATTCCTTTTCTTTAGTAAGTTGTCTACAAAGTCATTTGGCGTTGCCATAAATTCTGCTTCACTTTGATCCCAAGACCAAATGTACTGGCTTTCATCTTTATAAAAGCCCCAAACATCTAATCTTGAAAAGTGTAAATCATCCTCATCTCCAACATTGGAAAACGGAGAATAGACTAACCCTTTTTCATGATGAATATAATGTGCAACTTGCTCCCATTCCTTAGCTAGTAAATGATTAAAAATAATTTCTGACTTCTCTAATAGTTCCTCTTTTACGGCCTCGGCTTCCACCTCCGTGCGATAGCTATCCGCTGTAAAATAAGTACATTCACCTACTTGAATCCAACCGTAAAAGGCTTCGCAGCTTCCATCAAAACGGTATTCAATTGTTTTGACTTCTTCAAATTGTGCTAACGTCCGGTTTAATGATTCTAACATCGCCATTGATGCTGCTGATGAACTTCCATTAGGTATAATCGTTGAGAAATCATCAAAGTCCACGATTAAATGGCCTGTACTCTGTAGTTCTATTCCCCGTAATGTTTCTGCCGTATCTTTATTAAAAATAGATCCATATCCTTTTTTCACTTCTTCTTCAGTTGGACCTTGCAATAATTGCTGGATCGCAAATACGATAGGATCAAATTCAATTCCTTCATTTTCTATCTCTCGTTCTACCGCAATAAATGGAGATGGGGAATTATCAGTACTGTAACATTCAAAATATACGACAACAGATTGGGAAGTTGGTTGTGCATCTTCATCTTCCATACAAGCGTTCGTTATATTTTTTGGAACAGGATCTTCTTCATTATTATTTTCCGGTTCGTTAATATTCTCTTCCTGTTCATCCTCTTCAACAATTGTAGGTGATTGTTCTCCTGGCTGCTGAATAGAAGGCTGCAAAATATCAAATAATAACCAGCCAAACACTAGAACTAACGCGACCGTTGCCATTCCAGGTAAAATATGATTAAACATCATACGAGTCTTCTTCTGTTTTTTTGCCGTACGATAATTGGAGAGTATTAGTTTGTATGATTCAGAGGATTCCTGCTTAGTTAAACTAATTTCGTTGAACTTCTGAAATTGACTTTCAAAATCTGATTGTTTCACTTCTATATCCCTCCTTTTTCATTTCATCCCGAAGCGCATTCAACCCACGATGCAAGGCTGTTTTGACCCGACTTTCCTTCCACCCCATAATAGTTGCCGTCTCTTTAACCGAAAACTCTCGAATCTTCCGTAACATAATGACATCTCGGTACCCTTTCTTTAAGCGGGAAAGGGCAATATACAATTGTTCCACATCATCACCAAGTAACGCGATTTCTTCCGGCGTTGCTTGATCCGACTTCATTGGCGCGAGATGGTCTAATATATATGTCCCTGGTTTTTTCCTCCGTTGATAATCAATTGTTACATTTCTTGCGATTCGATATAACCATGTTTTATAACTAGCATCACCTCTGAAACTCTCTATATTTAGGAATGCTTTAATGAATGTTTCTTGCATCAAATCCCGAGCTTGTTGACGTTCACCGATCATCATGAAAATATATCGAAATATTTCTTGATGATAGTCTTCATACAGCTGCTGAATTTGAGCTTCTGTCTGTACGTTCATGATGCCCCCCCCTTTTCCCCCGTTTGTATGTACTGTCTATAGTATAGACGGATTAACTAAAACAAGGTTACAAAAAGTTTCAATGCTTAATTATAGTTGACTAATACAGGATTCTATTGGAACAGTATTTTAATAATAATTAGAATACTGTGTTAAAATCAATATAGATATTGTGTAAAAAGTGCTAAAACTACCGGGGTAGTATAGTTAATTAAGGAATAACTAGTTCACCTAAAAATACTTAAACTTCAATGAGTGTATAGTTACAAATTAATGGAGGTGATAACATTTGAGTTTAGCATCGAAGCTTCGCAGTAAGGGAATTATTGTAATGGAAATAGAAAATAAAGGTAACGATTATAGAAATCAATGGCTAGAATCATTTTACGAACCTATGAATGAAAAAACACGAAATCATCGCCATTACTTATGGGAGTTGATTCATAGTGGATTTAAGGATTACATTGAAGGAAAAGAGGCAAATAAATATTTTGATAGAGTTAATAAACAATACTGTTATATATTTTTCCAAGATTCCAACGATGTGCTAAAAGTAGAATTTGCTTCAGAAATGAAAGCCATTGATTTGTTAAATGAATTTGGTGAATACAGTGATGTATATGTAGTCGATAAAGGGTTTAATTGGACATACGTTATTCCGCATGAAAAAGGTATATATGGACCATATTTTTATCGAAAAAATAAAGGAAGATAATAAAATGCAGTATAAAAGCTAGTAATGTGATGATTTATACTTGAATTATAGGATGCATTTATTCAAGAAGGTATAATGCTTATTTGTCAGACTTATTTTACTAACGAAGAAAATTAGTTCTATTGAAGTTTAATAAACTTGATCATCAAAAACTCGTACAAGTTATCTTAATTGCACCTCTATCTGCGATGCACCAGAATGATTCTACTATTTAAAGGAGGCTATTATATGAGCAAGGGCACTTTGTTATTTTGGGTATTTTTTGCGATGTTTCTATTTATGAGTTATCATTTTCACTTTTATTTTATAAATCCTTTACTGGTCAATTTATTTCAATCCGATGTAATGGATTTAGTTGTTTTTCCAATTATATTTGTTCCGGTATCAGCTATTTTACCTAAAATAGCAAAGAACTTTTTCCTGGCTAATAATCCTAATTAAAATTACGAGGGCTTTAATGAAAGAAAGTGAATATTTTCCAATAAAAAAGGAGCTTTAATAAAACCAAGCTCCTTGTTCATGAATGATATGTAATTCTCAAGTGAATCAAAGTATGTATTGCTTTATGACTTATCGTTAAGTTGCGATCAGAGCCTTTCACAATAGAGCTCATTATTATTTCCTAATCAACTTCCCCCGTAATATTAATCCAGAAATCTCCTTATATAGTTACCGATATAATAAGCAGCAACCATATACAATAGAGCTAGTAAACAAGCGAACCAAATCCCTTTAGTTGAGATTCCAAGTATCCCAATTACCGAAGCAGATAAATTCATTAATGGTATAAAGTAAAATTGTGGAGCAAGTCCGAACAGGTTGGACCAGAATGCATCTACTATCCATTCTTGATACATAATTAATAAAAGCATGAGTAATGCCGGTAAATGCGCAATTACGAAAGACTGAACTAAGGAAGTCTCCAACTTATTACTCACCAACCCAATCAATAGCCAAAAAGCAAGAAAAAGAAACCCTATTAGTTTTAATGGCAAGACCTTATCTAGATTCTCCATCATCCACGAATTCATGACATAACCTAATAATAATGGAGTGAAACCTAATAAAAATAAAATTATCTTTTTAATAACAAATACCCCCATCTTATTCTATTTCTTCATTAAATCTCTCTTATAATTCTCTATAAACATAGCCGGCTCAACGGCAAAAAGTTCCTTTATATCTTCTATTTTATTCATAGATACATAGTTTGATATGAGTTTCAAAGCAAAAGAATAACCAGCAAAAATAGGAATTCCCTTTTTAGGATTTCCAAAGCATAGTGGCCCTTTTATTTGATCATCAGCTACCTTTAGGTGTTCCTGACAAGCCTCCCAATAACTCTCTTCTACCTCTATTGGTAAGTTATCCCTCCACCATCGTTTATCGGGATACAATGATAGACTAAAAAATTCTGCCGCTCCTTCCATCTTATACCACTCCTCTAAGGTAAATGTTTCTAAGGTTAGCTGATAAATCGGATTTTCTGGAGTAGCATGATGTAATTCGTGGGCGAGTAAATATTGAAAGTAATCGATGTCTGGCTTAGGTGGTATCGCAAGCAAAATATTCCCCGGTCCATTTGTAAACCCATTGAGCCATAGGGATTGCGGCTGATTTTTAAAGAAAGAAAACGGTAAAGCAGGCAAAATGGTAATAAGGACTTTATCATACGTTAAGTACTGGTTAACTTTTTTGATAATTTCTTTCACTATTTCATCAATTTGCTCCACATTCCATTGAAGTGTTGTCAAATCAGTATCGGATAAAGTCTTAAATGAATCCAACTTAAAACGTTGTGTAATTCCTGCCCATTTCATCCATGAATCTTTAGTGATCGTTGGTGCTAGTTCTTCTTGTAGGAATGCATCCAAGCGGTTTTTATTATCGATAAGTTTCTCAGGAGTGATTTGATTAACTGTAATCATCGTAAATTCCTCCTAATTTTTTGTAATTCTCTTATATTTAGCCAGAAATGGTTCGATATACATGAGGATGAAAATGCTAAGCAATACGAATGCAATACTTAACAAATTAACCAGTAAATCTTTGAAATTTAAGTAGAACATTAATACCACTAGTGATATCTCAGTTCCTCTCATAAAAATTAACAATAAATAGGTTGGAATTGTAATCTTATATATTGCTTCACACTTTGAACATTCAACTTTTGAACGGATAAATAAATTGCTTGTGGATTTTGAAATTTGTTTTCGACTAAAACGCTCATTGCAATTATGACAGTTCAGTAACTTCATACTCGCTATCCCCTTAGTGAAAAACCTAAATATAAATATAGTAAATTACAAAGACTATAATAATCTAATTCAATGACCCGCCCGATTCTAACTATTTTCTATCTGACTTAATATTACTTCCATCACTTCATCCTCTGTCATCTCATCCGTAAATAACGTTTCTCCATCTACACCAAGATAATCACTCTGATTCCACCAGCGACGTAAAGCATCTTCTCCAAACTCGAATTTTTTTGACCTTGTGTTGTGACGTTTAACTGTTTCTTCAAACGATAAATCAAAATAATATGTATAAACTCGATGATCAAAAAACTCGATAAGTTGGTTCAACATTTCAGCATAACGTTTCGTATACATTATTCCTTCGACAATCACAAATTCACACTTGCCCTTACCATATTCTGTAATTTGGCGAATTAGATCAATGGACAGATTTCCTTCTCTATCTTTTACTTTTAACATATCCCGCCGAACAACATCCTGAGACACAAGCAACGTTCCACACCCTAAATGATGTTGAAGATTTTTCGCTGTAGTCGTTTTCCCACTCCCTGAATTGCCGCGTATGATGATCAGTTTGGATTCCATGTGTTTCCCCCTTTTTAATTAAAACTAGTAATAAAGAAATAGTTCTTCTCCAAGAGGTGCCAGAACCATCACTTTTCAACATCCGACTTCAACAACGAATACATATATAAATCATCAAATTTCCCACTAAAATATTCATAACTTCTTAATAATCCTTCTCTTTGAAACCCTAGTCTTTCCACTACTTTTTGCGATGGGACATTAGGAGGATCAATTACGGATTGGAAACGATTGATGTTCAAATTTTCTATTCCATATTGTATGATAGCTTTTACAGCCTCTTGGGCAATTCCTCTCTTCCAATAGTCTTTATTTAAGATATACCCAAGATCTGTTCTGTAATGATCCCAATTCATATCATAAAAGAAACAGCTACCAATAACCTTATCTTCTTCCTTTAAAGTGATACCCCATCGAATGCCGCGTTTTTCCGCGAACACCGCTTCATACTTGGATATTGTTTTATATGCTTCATCCACTGTTTGAAACGGTTCCGTACCATAATGTTTCATCACTTCTTTATCGGATAGATACTCGAAAATATCATGCGCATCATCTTGCTCTATCTTTCTTAAAATTAGCCGATTTGTCTCTAATACTGGGAATCTATCGAATTTGTTACTCATAGAATTTTCTCCTCTCATCACTTTCATACTTAACGTTATAGTTTAAAACAGATTAAGCGTGGACTCCACAGTTACCACGCTTCGTTCCTATATATTTCTATACCCAGTCCTTTTTCAACAGTTTATAATGATGATGGAGTTGCTCATCAATATCTATATCTCCTACGTATTGAAACCCACATTTTTCAATAACTTTTATAGATGCTTTATTTTGTAGGACGACTACGGTATTCAGTTGTTCAACCGTAGTATTTTCAAACAGGTATGATACTAATCCTTTTACTGCCTGTGTTGTGTATCCTTTATTTCTATGAAACTTTGAGATCGCATATGCAATTTCTCGATTTGGTTCCTCCAGTTCCTCTTTAATCCCTGTATTGCAGAAACCGATGAACTCCCCTGTTTCCTTTAAAAAAATCCCTAATTTTAACCAATGCTCACCAATATTAGGTACAGCATCTAAAAATTCCTTATTATCAGGTATCTCATAATTGGTCACCCAATCTAATCGTTGTTCCCTAGTAGATCGCCAATCTGGCAAAAACTCATAAACTTCAGGTTGTGAAGTTAATTCATAAATAGCGTCTGCATCTTCTACTCTAAATTCCCGAAGCAAAATATCCCCACAGTCAATTGTGAAATAATTGTTCATGTCTATTCCCCCTATGTTCTTGTATTCTCTCTATCTCGTATGATTCCTTCTATTTCTGAAGTAATAGGCAAGGAATTACATTTCTATCATAACATATTAGTCTTTTAATTCTAAATTAACTTTCAATTCAAGTGATACAGGCGGGATTTGGTTGATTAACCCATTTGTTGGTTGATTTAGTATAAATTTCGGTTGATTTGTCCCACTTATTAGTTGATTATTTGTAGAAATTGGTTGATTAGAACCACTTTACGGTTGATTAGCAATCGTTTTGGTTGATTGCCTATCGATTTAGTTGATTACAGCAATATGTATACTTTAAATAACAAATAAAAACACTTGGATTTTCCAAGCGTTGTACTTCTTATTAATTTGATTTTTAAGTAATGCTTTTTTCATTTCAATACCCCACCTATAAATTAGAGTTTTCTATTCTGGGTGATATTCGAATATTGTAGTATTTATGTTGTGTTCATAAACTTCAATAGAATGGCTGGCATTACTTGATTTAATCTTAACAAGAAAAGAGCTTTCTTCTGTCACCACACGATATAAATAATTACCTAAATATTTTACATTCGTTATCTCAGAATCATCGCCAAAAGAATTTTCTCTCAACATGGGGTCATTAAAAATAGTTGTGACTTTTTCTTCCGCAGTAAGGTGGTGATATAAATTATATGGATAAAATAAGAGCACAGCACTTATTAATAAAATAAAACAAAGAGCAATAACTATCTTTGTTTTCACGCTTTCCACCTTCATTCTTCTTGCGATTTTGTTGTTTCACTAACCTGCCTTCTAACCTTAAAAACTTCTACTTCAATACTAACATAATATTCTGTAAATATCATTGTAAATTCAAATAAAAAAGGCGTCCCCACTTGGATCACCTTGTTAAACTCTTGCAGCCTTTAGTTTAATAAAATGTTTTTAAGTTTTAATGTATCCTCTTCATTTAATGAACCATATCCCTCTACTTCGTTATTGCTAACTATTGTGGCATTACCATTACCATTGAACCAAACCCTATACTCATAAAGTTTTTCAGGCATATTTTCATCAATAGTGTAAAACAATGTAACTAACACGTCTTCTTTTCTAGCCATCTCTGCCTGTATATTTGGTTCCCATTTAATATCAATAAAAATACTTTTCAGTTCTTCAATAGTTTGATTGTTAGTGATTATTACAGTATCTTCGTAATTCCCATCTGGATTAACTTTCTGAATATCAACTCTTGTTAAGTTAGCATAATCTTGACTCGAACAAGCTGTAATCAATGCTAAAATGAAAAACAACAACACAAGCATTTTAATCCTTTTTTACCTTCAAACAAACAACCCCTTTTTAGTAAAAAACGATTATTGCCAATTTAACTAAATTACTCCGTTAATGCAATAAGTGAGAAATCATATTAAAGTAAAACACCCGATCGGATACACTTACATAATATTCCATAAACAAATCGAATATTTTAGTAATAGAAAAAGGCTATCACAGTCGGATTAACTACACTTTTACACTTATTATTATAATTACTGTATTTCACAAATTATTATCATGGAGATACGCTTTTTACGTTCCATAGCTTTTTTAACCCAAAGATTAAGCAAATAAACGCAGCCAAAACAATCAACTTTGGTATCAAAGATAAGGTTAATACTAATTCTCCAATAGTCATTCCAAACAAAGGTTCCTTATTAGCAATACTAAGAGTATCAATATAATTACGAATTAATAGCGGTGAAATGAAAGAATAAACTTCATGGATAATTAGTAATAGAAAAAAGAATACGCCACCAATAAATGAATGAAGTTTACTACTCCAAAGCCCAATTAATAATAATATAATCATTAAAATTGATATAACAATCCCTGCAATTCCACCAATATTACCTATCAATACATCACGCCTCCATCTCACAAATGTACTAGCTAATGCAATATGATTGATTACTTTTTATATAAAGCTGAAATAAACATGTTAATTTCTTTTGTAGAGTTATCTGATATGGAATAAATCGTGTGTGTATCTTCGCTATCCATAATGGTTCCTGACTTTTCTTCAATCCAAAGAAAATAAGTTTTCTTTCCAAATTCGATTCTATACTCTGGATTAGCAACATTTACAATCCCTTGAACTTTTTTTGCACTACTGACTGCTTCTTTGATTATTTTGGTAGATTCTTTGTCCTCTATAACAATTTTATTAGTGTTATTTTTTAATTGGTAAATAGTTATTTTTTCTATTTCTAATCCCTTAGCTTGCCCTTGGCAACCTATTAAACTTATCGAAATAATAAATAGAGTTAACATTACACTAAATTTCTTCATAGTTAATACCCACCTCAAGTTTTATCTAATACAAATTAGACGAACTTTTTCTACTCTTTGTTTCATGTAGAACAATCGTTCCATTATTCCGTCCCATTAGAATAAAAACTGTTACATAAATACTAACATAATATTCCGATAATATTTTAAATAATTTTAACCATTAAAAAAGGGGATCTTATCGGATCTCCTTCTTTAAGCATTGCACCTGTTAATGGAATATCACCTCAATAATAGCATTTACCTTCTACCACTGACCTGACCAATTAGCGCAATAACATCTATCAAAATACTAAAATAATATTTCAAAAGTAAGATGAAAATTTAACCATAAGACAAGGCGACCTTATGAGAACATCTTCTTTCACTATTGCACTTATAGGTGAATTATGAAGCAGCTGTTATTAACTGGTTTTGTTTTAGAGAGACAATCCCCTTTAATTTAAATTTCACCTAAGAATAAACAAGTTCCCTCAGAAGTGGAACGACTACCCCTAGAGCAAGTAAAGCAATAACAATGAACAGAATAGTAAATGCAAATGGTAAAATCCAATTTCTCTTCTTGTATTGGAACCAATAGTTTAGCCCCCACATGACAAACAAGAAAACAACATAACTAAATTCTATAAATCCAAAGTTCGGTATTGGCCCAGGTGGAGTAATATTTATGACAAGGAAAAACGAAACAAAACAGATACCCGCAAGTAAAAGTAAATTCAGAATGTGTACGGTTATAAGATAAGCATTCTTCATTAGATCCTCACCTCGGTAAAGTGATATGTAAATTCATTTAGTGGACATTAATTAGTATTGTTTATGACAATCCTAACATAATTTTTCTATTTGTTATACAGTCAATGTGATATATTGGAAGCCGTATGTTAGATGAGTACATAGGGTTATTGGTGATTTCTATGTTTATTTGGGTGATTATAGTGGAGTTCGGATGATTGCGAAGGAGTTTGGTTGATTAGCCATGTTATTGGTTGATTGCGAGGAAGTTCGGTTGATTACTACATATTATGGTTGATTTCATCTAGGTTTCAGTTGATTCACACGATTATTTGGTTGATTATACTATAATTTTGGTTGATTACATTGTAGTTTAGTTGATTGGGCAGGGATTTGGTTAATTAACCACATTATTGGTTGATTGCATTGGAATTCGGTTGATTACTACATATTAAGGTTGATTTCACGTGAGTTTCGGTTGATTCACACGATTATTTGGTTGATTATACTACAACTTTGGTTGATTACATTGTAGTTTAGTTGATTGCACAGAACTTCAGTTGATTAGCCATGTTGTTGGTTAATTGCACAGTAATTTGGTTGATTAGCATATTTACCAGTTGATAAGACAACTATACGGTTGATAACAGGCTCCAACACAAAAAAATAGAGACCATCCACCAAATGATCCCTATGAATACCGCACCTAAGTTAACTCACAATCAACCTCTCATTATATAGCTACCAGAGTATCTCTTATTTAAATATAATAAAATTCCAATCAACCCAAATCCCAATACAATGTAGGTCGTTATATAAATCCACAGTTCTGGTTTATACCAAAATTCGATTTGTCCCATACTGGCGATAAAGGCGCCAAGTAAAATATGAACTTTGCCAACTTTTTTCAGATAGTTTGATAGTTCCTCTTTAGGGATGTTCTGTACCGCGGCTTCTGGAATAAACAAATTAGGTTTTCTAGCGATGTGTTCCACAATACCCTTTATAATAAAAAATATGCCTAAAAACAACTGGGCAAACATTTCTATCTCCCCCTTTAACAGTTAGATTGAACTCGGAACAATTAAAACAAACGTTTGATTAACTCTATTTCACATTTCTCTATAAAAGTATGTAATGCTGGTTCTACATTTTCTTTTATTTCCTTCAAAATCTGGGACAATAAGTAAGGTACATCAGTATTCTCAACTTCTTTGTTGAAAGTTCTTTTTGCTAACTTAACTATGTTTTCATCAGCCTCTTCGTTTCCTCTTAAATAATATTTTAAATTTAAGATCCACAATTTTAGTAAATGATGATATTTGTTTACTTGTACTTCTGTCAACGTTGGGTGATGTGGAGTTGCCATAACTTGAACATCTATTATCCAAAATATCGGGAAATCTTTATGAACAAAAGTTATGACGTATTCTTCAGGTAATAGACTGGGGCTCCAATCGTGAAATAAAATGTTGAAATTACTAGAAATTAAACTTGGTAATTCCTTGGCAAATTCTCCGTTGTCCGACCCAGTTACATCAATTCCTATATCAATATCCGAAAATTCGTCATGATTTCCATTAGATAAACTTCCCCTGAGAAAAGAGTTCTGAACCGCTGGATGATGATTAAGAAACGCTATTATCTTATTTGCTTCATCTATTCTTTGATCCGCCAATATCGACACCGTTCTTTCCTATATTCTTAAGCACTGGCTTACATTCTCTAAATCTAGCATAACATAATGATGTTAGTGGAACATTATTTCAATCATTCATCTGGAGCTAATACATGCAGTTTTCAGGAAATACATAGATAGATATTTGAATAGTATGATAAAATAAAAAGATAACTAGTTACTATAATGGGGGCAGGACGTTGGAGATTGAGTTTTATGAAATAATTATTTTTATGCTTGTATATGGTGGGCTCTTTTTATATACATTGCGCACTATTTCTTTGAGAAACAAAGGATTAGCGTATATAAAGTCAGCTCTGCTAATCCTATTTTATCTTTTTATGACTACTGTTATTTGGTCCACTTATCAATCCGAACAGGATCATGTGAACGATCATAGTGGGCTTGATTCTATTAATATTATGGGCGAGGCAACTTTTGTAATAGTTGGGTTGAGTATTTATAGTATTTTTCTATTAGTGATTGGGATTTACTTGAAAAGAAAGAAGCAATAAAAAGAGATGAGTAGTTTTTATGAGGGAAAATTCTAAATTTGACAACATGAACATCGGCATTGTTTTTGTACAGATGTTAGGGGTAGCTTTATTAAGTCATATTGTATTTAACACCATTCAACGTGTATTAGAAATAGAGTTAACTTTTTTCATGTGGGTGACTATTTATTTACTTTGTCTCTACATACTTGTGCGTTCACTACGAATCAATGATATTTCACCCAAAGATGTTTTTGGAGATTTTTCTGTAAAAAATGTACCGTGGACTACACTGATTTGTATTAAAATTCTACTAATCCTATTTTCCTGGCTATCACAGAGTGCTGGTATGCCTTTAATTTCCATGGTTGAGCCAGATGTATACAAAGAAGTTTATGCAATTTATAACGAACAGGCGGATAGTACGGTCATTAACTTTAATGTGATTATGATGCTCATCATAAGTTTTACGTTAGTACCTATTGTTGAGGAGTTCTTGTTTAGAGGGTATCTTCTAAATAAATGGGGAGCTAAATTAGGGATTGGTAAGGCTATTATTATCAGTTCCCTGTTATTTGCATTTCTTCACTTTGATATTCTCGTATTCCTCGCCTATTTTGCCAATGGAATATTTTACAGTCTCGTTTATCTAAAAACGAAAAAACTGATCGTGCCAATTATTTTACATTCCTTAACCAATCTTATTTCTAGTCTGAGCAACTTTTCCCCAGGATTGTCTATTGGATCGATTGAGCAATTGGAACTGGCAGCGATTGTAAATACGATTATCTATCTAATTTTAATACCTATTATTGCGTTCATTTTGTTCCGCTTCTACAAACGTCATGCACTTACTTTGCCATATCCTAGTAAATAGTAGGTAAAAGGAGTTATTGGATGAAGAAAAAAATTAACATATGGTCGTTTGTTTCTTCTATTGTTTGTATGTTATTAGTTGCTCTATTTTCTTTTTCCAACAGTAAAAAAGGAGCTTAATTAATGGATTAAGCTCCTTTACGTTTTCAATTCAATTTTTCTATCATAGATACCAAGTACAACCTCTTTTACCGTTCATCCCTTTTAAAAAATCTCCGACAGACAATCAGTAGAATCGTAAGACCAATATAAATCCCTAACACGACAACACTAGTCCATATCCTCTCTTCTACCGTCCCATCTGCCAGTAAAATTGGGCCAACTCCAAAGAAGGTAACTGCTAAAAAAAGTAAAATAATGATGCCATATACGAGTATTTTCATAAGCTTGACACCCTTTCCTAGTTTTTTCCTATATCATATGGAAATAAACTAGTGCTGTTGCTGACATATCTGTGCTTATTTCTATCTTCCCTCAAAAAGGGCACAGAAATCACAACTTAGGGAGCCACTTATAATGTCGTAATAATCGGTCCATCTTTTGTGATAATAATCGTATGTTCATATTGCGCTACAAAGCTTTCTTCGGTCAAGTAGCTCCACTCATCATCCTCGTCTAGGAAAACTTCCTCTTCTAACGTCGAGATAAACGGTTCGAATGCAATTACCATCCCATCTAGTAATTCATGGTCATCCCAACGAGAGTAGTAATTTAAAATATGATCTGGTGCTTCATGAATCGTACGACCGATGCCATGTCCAGTTAAGTTTTTAATCACCGTTAAGCCATGCTTTTTCGCAACATCTTCTACTGCTTTACCAAGTGCACTTGTTCTAGAACCAGGCATAGCCTTCTCGAGGCCGGCATCAAATGCTTCTTTCGCTACATCACAGATTTTCTGTAAAATCGGCTCGCCATTTCCAACAACAAAGGAAACCCCACAGTCGGCAAAATAACCATTTTTAGAGCCAGACACATCAATATTGACAATGTCCCCCTCTTCAATAATACGTTCCCCAGGAATACCGTGTGCTACTTCTTCATTGACGCTAATGCAAGTATACCCCGGAAAATCATAGATTCCTTTTGGTGCGGATTGTGCGCCAGCCTGTTCAAAAAGTTCCTTCGCAATATGATCAAGCTCTTTTGTTGTAATACCAGGCTTCGTCGCTTTTACTAATGCATTCCGAATCGAACCACAAATCTTTCCAATCTCTTTTAATCCGTTAAAATCCTCTGCTGTCTTTGCTATCATTTTGCTTCCTCGCTTTTTTTCTTTATTTATCTTGTATGTTCTAGGATATAGGAACTGGTGGGAAGTTTTCAATCATAAACACTTTCAATTAGGGGGACAGTCCCCATAGCCATCAAGTTAAGCAACTTTAATGGAAAAATGACCAATTTTTGTATATGCTTCTTTCGGGAATGAAACCGAGAGGAGCTTTTTTTTGAATAAAGAAATAAAAATAGACAACGAGATTC